>NZ_CBDDHE010000008.1:0-995121 GCF_965228185.1 Pacificispira sp.
ACATCATGGTAATCGGCGAAGCCCCCGGCGCGGATGAGGACAGACAGGGCAAGCCCTTCGTCGGCGTTTCCGGCCAGTTGCTGGACCGCATGCTGTCCTTCATCGGCCTTACTCGGGAAAACTTCTACATCACGAACACGGTCTATTGGCGCCCGCCGGGCAACCGGAAGCCCAATGACGGAGAGTTCGCGGTCTGCCGCCCCTTCGTCGACCGGCATATCGAACTGATCGATCCGAAACTGCTGCTGCTGGTCGGCGACAAGTCGGTGCGCGGCCTCGCCGGCGCCACGACCGGCATCACCCGCAGCCGGGGCCAGTGGTACGACGTAAAGATCGGCGACAAGACGATTCCGGCGCTTGCCACCTTCCACCCGGCCTATCTGCTGCGCACCCCCGCCGCCAAGCGACAGGCCTGGCAGGATCTGCTGACCTTCCAGCGCCGGATGCGAGAATTGGGGCTGGACTGACCCGCCCTACCGGAACATCAGGATCGGCAGGCGGCAGGAGCGGACGAGGCTGGTCGTCGTGGAACCGATGATCAGGTTGCGGATGCGGCTATGGCCGTAAGCGCCCATGATCAGCATCTGGCTTTTCTTTTCCACCGCCACGTCGGGAATGGCCTGTTCCGGTTCGCCCGCACGGATTTCCCAGGTCGCGGTCAGCCCTGCCTGTTTCAGCGTGGCGGCGACGCCTTCCAGCTCTGCGCGCACATCGGGCGTATCTTCACCGGCCTTCAGGATGTGGAATTCGATCCCGGCATAGGCTGACGCATCCGTGCCGGACAGATACCGCACCGCCTTTGCGATGCTGGTGCCGCCGTCATAGGCAATCAGACAGCGCTCGATAGGGCTGAATTCATAGTTTGCCACCAAGACCGGCTTGTCCGACCCGCGCAGCACGCGTTCCAGGTTGGACCCCAGATGCTCCCGGGCATAGCCGGACGCCTCGCCCCGCTTGCCGACGACGATCACGTCGGCATCCTGTTCTGCGACGGCGTCTGCCAGATCGTCGTGACGCAGCCGGGTCTCGACCGCGGCCTCCGTCTTTTCCGCCAAGCGCGCCGCTACATCCTCCAGGATCGCCCTGCCGCGCGCGAGCGCAAGCTGCGCCCATTCCTCATCGGCCGCGGACAGCTTGGTCAAGAGATCGGTACGTGCGCCGAGGCTGAGATTGCCGCTGAGATCCGCCGGGACGCTCTGGCGCGACCGACGGCCCAGCATATGGGTCACCATGATCCGAGACGGCGCGTTGAGATTGGCCAGCCAGGCCGCATGGTCGCAGACGCTGGCCGAATAAACGGACCCGTCCACGAAAGCCGCGAGTTTCAAGCTCATTTCCCCCTCAATGCCCCATCAGCTTGTCCATCGCGCCCGGCTGATCGGCGACACCCAATTTGTCGACGATCGTCTCGGACGCCTCGTTCATGCCGACGAGGTCGACCTGCGTTCCTTCTCTGCGGAACTTCAGGATCACCATGTCCACGGCAGCGACACTGGAGATATCCCAGATATGCGCCTTGCTGACGTCGATGATGACGGAATCGGGCGCCTCGCGAAAGTCGAAGGCGCGCTCAAAGGGTTCCGCGCTGGCGAAGAAGATTTGCCCTTCGACGGTATAGGTCCGGGTCCGCCCATCCGGCGTGATCGTGCTGGTGACCCGGAACAATTGCGCGATCTTGGCGGCGAAGAACAGGGCTGACAGCAGGACCCCGAACGCAACGCCGATGGCGAGGTTGTGAGTGTAGACGACCAGCGCGACGGTGCTGAGCATGACGATGGAGGAAGAGCGCGGATTGGTGCGCAGCGCCTTGATCGACGACCAGCTGAAGGTTCCGACCGAAACCATGATCATGATCGCGACCAGGGCGGCCATTGGAATTTCGCTGACCAGATCGCCCAGGACTAGGATCATGAACAACAGACCGCAGCCCGCGAAGAAACCGGACAGGCGACCGCGCCCGCCGGATTTCACGTTGATGATCGACTGGCCGATCATGGCGCAACCGGCCATGCCGCCCAGGAAACCGGTCACCGTGTTGGCGACACCCTGTCCGATGCATTCGCGGTTCTTGTTGCCGGTCGTGTCGGTCAATTCGTCGACGATCTGCGCCGTCATCATGCTTTCCAGCAGCCCGACCGCCGCGACGGCAATGGAATAGGGCAGAATGATCCACAGCGTCTCCAGCGTCAGCGGGACATCCGGCAGCAGGAAGATCGGCAGGGTATCCGGCAATTCGCCCATATCGCCGACAGTGCGCAGATCCAGTCCGAAGCCCCAGACGATGGCGGTGATGATGACGATGCAGATCAGCGGTGACGGAATGACCGAGATGAAGCGCGGCACCAGGTAGATGATGGCCAGCCCCAGCGCGACCAGCGCATAGGTCATCGGCGGCACGTCGATCAGTTCCGGCAATTGCGCCAGGAAGATCAGGATCGCGAGCGCGTTGACGAAGCCGGTCATGACAGACCGCGACACGAAGCGCATGACCCGCGCCAGTTTCAGCCATCCGGCGGCGATCTGGATCACGCCGGTCAGGACGGTACAGGCCAGCAGATATTGCAGTCCGTGATCCCGGACCAGGGTCACCATCACCACCGCCGTCGCCGCCGTCGCCGCGGAAATCATGCCCGGACGGCCGCCGACGATGGAGGTCAGAACCGCGATCGAAAAGGAAGCGTAGAGCCCGATCTTCGGATCGACCCCCGCGATGATCGAGAAAGCGATCGCCTCGGGTATCAGCGCCAGGGCGACGACGAGACCGGCCAGAAGGTCGGCGCGCACATTGCCCAGCCATTCGTGTTTCAAGTTTCGCAGAGGGTCGGTCATCGCGGGTCCTGGTCTCGGGCCCATCGGATGAGCCGGGTTTGCAGTCATTTCCTGTGCAGGAAAGGCGCGGACCCTACATTGCTGCACCGCACAAAATCAAGTCAAAGCGACCTTCCGGACAAGCGAAACGCCCCGCATCTTTCGACACGGGGCGCTTCTTCGGTACGCATTTCAGTCGGACGTCAGACTTTCGCCGCCTTCTTCAAGTGGCTTCGTTCCTGCATCAGTCCGCGATAGATCGCATAGCACATCACCAACAAGACCACCGTGAACGGCAGGCCTGTCGAGATCACCATCGACTGCAACGACTTCAGGCCGCCGGCCGAAAGCAGCAGGACGATCGCCACCGCACCTTCGAAGACGCACCAGAAGACGCGCTGCGGCACGGGGCCGTCGGTCTTGCCGCCCGCCGTGATCGTATCGATCACCAGCGAGCCGCTGTCGGACGACGTCACGAAGAAGACGATGACCAGCACGATCCCGATGAAGGACGTGATCGACGCCATCGGCATCGGGTCCAGCATCTTGAACAGCTGCAGCTCGAGGGCCGCGTCCTGGGCCGCGGTATAGCCTTCGACCAGGACCTGCTGAATCGCCACGCCACCGAAGACCGACATCCACAGGACGCAGACCAGGGACGGGATGAGCAGGACACAGGTCACGAATTCCCGGACGGTCCGGCCGCGGCTGACCCGCGCGATGAACATGCCGACGAAGGGTGACCAGGAAATCCACCAGGCCCAATAGAACGACGTCCAACCCTGGCTGAAGTTCACATCCTCCCGCCCGAACGGATTGGACAGGGCCGGCAGGTATTCGACATAGGCGACCAGATTCGACGCGAAGCCTGTCAGGACCGCAATCGTCGGTCCCGCGAACAACACGAAGAGCAACAGCAGCAGGGCGAGCCCCATATTGATTTCGGAGAGGACCTTCACGCCGCCCTCAAGCCCGCGCAGGACCGAGATCAGGGCGATGGCGGTAATACCCGAAATTAGCACGACCTCCATCGTGCCGCTGGCGGGTATGCCGAACAATTCCTCCAGACCGGCATTCGCCTGGGTCGCGCCGAGGCCGAGCGAGGTCGCCAAGCCGAACAAGGTCGCGAACACGGCAAGCGTGTCGATGACATGGCCGACCCAACCCCAGACGCGTTCGCCGAAGATCGGATAGAAAGCCGACCGGATCGACAGCGGCAGGCCCTTGTTATAGCTGAACAGAGCCAGCGACAGCGCGACGACCGCGTAAATCGCCCAGGGATGCAAAGCCCAATGGAAGATCGTCGTCGCCATGCCGAGCCGCACAGCCTCCGCCTGATTTCCTTCCGCGCCGCCGAGCGGGGCCCAGTCGGTGCGGACACCGTTCTCGACGGTTGTTCCGCCCATCGCGGTGGAGAAATGCGCCATCGGTTCGGAGACGCCGTAGAACATCAGGCCGATGCCCATACCCGCCGCGAACAGCATCGCGAACCAGCCGAGATAGCTGAAATCGGGCGTCGCGTCCGCGCCGCCCAGCCGGACATTGCCCAGAGGCGTCACGATCAGCATCAGGCAGAACAGCACGAAGATATTCGCCGCGCCGAGGAAGAACCAATCGAAGCTCTTGGTCACGGCGCTGAACAGCCAGGAGAAGGCCTCTCCCGCCTGCTCCGGCAGCGCCAATGTGTAGAACACGAACGCGACGATGGTGATACCGGACACCATGAAGACCGGGTTGTGAATATCGAACCCCAGGGGCCCGACGGTACCGTCGATATTGTCCTGACCGATTTCGTACTCGGTCTCGATCACATGGGAATGCCCGTCCGGACTGGGCACGCCCTGAGATTGCGTCGGTGAATCGCTCATGATCCCACCCCCAAAATTATATGACTACCCGGACCGATCCGATAACCGGCCCCGCTCTGGATTCTGTTCATAGAAGTTGTCTCCCGCAGTTTGATTGTCGCGCGACCGCCGGGGAGTCTTGTTTCGCGTCGTTCGTTGTTGACGGCGGTCCGCTTGTCGGCACCAGGACAGGCGGTGGGTGAATTTGCCTCTCCCCCCTTTTGCCGTATGTCCCCAGCGCCGTGCCGCCGCTCCGTCCAACCTCCAGACAGAACGGCCCAAACACTTCACTTACGATGCATTACGCCAAAGATTCGCCAAATTTTCAAATCACCCAGATTTCCAAACGGATGACAGGGCAAATATAACGCAACACAAATGTCGCCGCACGAGCAGGAATTCCTGCTTTTCACCGGCGATCGATAGCGCAGAACTTTATGATATTTTCATCGGAGAATGCGACCCGCGTTTCTCCTATCACCCCCCTGCAGTTATGATTCGTAATATTTATGAAATAGAGCCTATCGGCCTCGCGAGAGCCAATCTGTAACATCTGCGACACAAACACGGTGGGCTTGCGTCCGTCATAACGGACATGTGAGGCGGCGTGTTTCGCAATCGCCCGATGCGCCCGTCATTTTCCATACATGTTGCCCACCCCCGGCGTTCGGGGTTGGATGCCTGAATGGAGCAGGAGAGAAAGAAGGCCATGCCGGAACGGATCGATACCGATATTTGCGTCATCGGCGCGGGGTCCGGCGGATTGAGCGTCGCGGCGGGCGCCTCGCAGATGGGCGCGCGCACGGTCCTGATCGAAAAAGGACTGATGGGCGGCGATTGCCTGAATTACGGCTGCGTCCCGTCCAAGGCCCTGTTGGCCGCCGGGCATGCCGCGCAGGCCCAACGCGATTCAGGGCGTTTTGGTGTCGCCGCCATCGAACCCGCCATCGATTGGGCGAAAGTGCGCGATCACGTTCGCGACGTCGTCGCCGCCATCGCTCCGAACGATTCCGTTGAGCGGTTCGAAGGGCTCGGCGTGACCGTCTTACAGGGTGCCGCGCGCTTCACCGGCCCGCGGGAGGTACAGGTCGGCGACACGGTGATCCGCGCCAAATACATCGTGGTCGCGACCGGGTCCTCCCCCTTCATCCCGCCGGTTCCCGGATTGAAGGACACGCCCTATTTCACCAACGAGACCATCTTCGACAACGACGCGCCGATCGGCCATCTGATCGTGATCGGGGGTGGGCCGATCGGTTTGGAAATGGCGCTGGCCCATCGCCGTCTCGGGGCGAAGGTCACGGTCATCGAAATGGCCCGCGCGCTGGGCAAGGACGATCCCGAGGCGGCGGCCCTGGTTCTGGATCGGCTGCGCGGCGAAGGGATCGACATCCACGACCGCACCGAATTGAAATCCGTCGAGAAGACGGAGACCGGTATCCGCGCGACCGTCGAATGCGAAGGCCGGACGGAGACGGTGGAGGGCAGCCATCTGCTGATCGCCGTCGGCCGCCGCGCCAACACCGCCGGGTTGGACCTGGAGAAGGCCGGGATCGAGACCGACCGGGGCGCGATCAAGGTCGATGCGCATCTGAAGACCGCGAACCGTCGTGTCTTCGCCATCGGCGATGTGCGCGGTGGGTATCAGTTCACCCATATGGCGGGCTATGACGCCGGAATCGTCATCCGCCAGGCATTGTTCAAGATGGTCTGGGCCAAGGTCGATCACAGCGCGGTACCCTGGGTCACCTATACCGACCCCGAACTGGCCCAGGTCGGCCTGACCGAAGCGGATGCAGAGGCCAAGCTGGGCAAGGGCAACTACCAGATTCTGCGCTGGGGCTTCGCGGAGAACGACCGCGCCCAGGCCGAACGCGCGACGGACGGCTTCGTGAAGGTCATCACCGACAGGAAGGGCCGCGCCTTGGGCTGTACCCTGGTCGGCCGCCATGCGGGGGAACTGATCCTGCCCTGGATCATGGCGGTGCAGCAGAAACAGAAGATGGGCCAGATCGCCAGCCTGATCGCCCCCTATCCGACCCTGTCCGAGGTCACCAAACGCGCCGCCGGCAGCCACTTCACGCCCAGCCTGTTCAGCGAGAAGACCCGCAAGGTGGTGCGGACGCTGATGCGGTGGATTCCCTGACCCGCCCCTTCCTTCGACGCGTGATTTCAGATGCGTTCGACCCTACACTCGGCCCTGCGACGTCGTGTCGTTGGAGACGGTGAGGGAAATGTTCCTACCTCGGATTGCCCTTTTAGCGACGCTGGTCGGCATTCTGGGATGCGCGGGGCCGACGGAGACGCGCCGAGAGGCCGCGCCGGGACTGGCCCTTTCGGTCGAGGACCTGTACGCGGAACCCGTCTTCGCCGCCGATACTGCGCTGTTCGATGCCTGGACGCTGGTGCCGATCCGCGGCGAAGGGCGTTGGGGGCTGGAGCCGGGGCCGGATGACGCGCTCGCCATTGCCGGGCGGCCCGAGGCGGGCGCATCCGCGATCTATCTGAACACCGATATCGACCCGGTCGCCTGTCCGGTTCTGGAATGGCAATGGAGCGTCGGTGCGGTCCAGCCAAGCGCCGATCTGACCCGCCGCGAGACGGACGATGTCGCGGCGGCCCTGTTCGTCCTGTTCGGGGATGCGGGATCGCCCCTGGATCCAAAGCCCGTCCCGACCCTGCGTTATGTCTGGACCACGGAGCGGCATCAGGTGGGGGACGTCATTCCGAACCCTTACCTGCCCGACTTCGTGCGCAACATCGTCGTCGCGCGGGGGGAGGCCGATATCGGCCTCTGGCGACGGGAACGCCGGGACCTTCAGGCGGATTACCGCGCCGCGTTCGGTGTGCCGCCGGACGCCTTCGTCTGGTCGGTCGCGCTTTTCGTCGACAATGATCAGACAGGAGAACCGGCCGCCGCCTTTTTCCGCGACGCCTCGGTGTATTGCGACTGAAACGCTGAATTTGGCGCGAGACCTGTTTCGACGGGAACCTTTCGGGCCGGTCGGACGTTCATGCGGTGATCCGAAAGACCGCAAGGGGAACGACAGGAATTGCCCGGCAAGACCACAGACCAGGAAGCCCGGAAGGAGGAAGGCGGCAAGCTGCGCCTGCCCTCCTCCAAGATCTATCAATTGATCGCCAAGGAAGGCCGGGAGGAATTGGAACGACCGTTCCAATCACTCGCCGCGTCCGGCCTGGTTGCGGGGCTGTGCATCAGCTTTTCGTTGTTCTGCGAGGGCTTCTTCAAACTGCACGCCCCGGAAGGCGCGGATTTCTACCTGGTCGAAAACCTGGGATACACGGTCGGCTTCCTGATTGTCGTCCTGGGCCGGTTCCAACTGTTCACCGAAAATACGATCACCGTGATCTTGCCGCTGCTGGAGGAACCGAGCCGCAACCACCTGGTCCGCATTGCGCGGCTGTGGTCGGTCGTTCTGGCCTTCAACCTGGTCGGCACGTTCCTGATCGCCTTGATGGTCAGCCATTTGCCGCTGTTCAGCCCGGAACAGATAGAACCCTTCATGGAAGTGTCGCGCCATGCCGTGGACCGTCCCCTGGGCGACGTCTTCTTCCAGGCCATGCCGGCGGGTTTCCTGATCGCCGCCATGGTCTGGATGATGCCGACCGCGGAACATTCGAAGGTCCTGGTCATCGCCGCGATGACCTATCTGATCGCCATCGGCGATTTCGCCCATGTCATCGCCGGGTCGGTCGAGGCCTTCCTTCTGATGTTGCACGGCGACATCGGCCTGGGCCACGGATTAGGCTATTTGATCCTGTCCGCGGCCGGCAACATCATCGGCGGCACCGGCGTCTTCGCCATGATGGCCTATGCCCAGGTGCGGGAGGAGATGTAAGCCCTCACCCGCCCAGTTCGAACGCCACGTGGTCGCGTAACGCCGCCTTATCCAAATCAATGCCGAAGCCCGGCGCGTTGGAGATCGGCAGGCGGCCGGTCGACGGGTCGTGCAGCAGCGGATTGCGCGCGACCTCGACATAGCCGGGCACGCGGTCCCAATAGGGGAAATGTTCCTGGACATAGAAATTCGGGATGCAGGCGCTGAGGTGAGCGGCGATGCGGACCGCAACGGTGCTGCCGCAGACATGGGGCTGGACCTTCAGGCTGTAGGCATCGGCCATGGCGGCGATCTTATACGCCTCCGCGAAACCGCCGGTATTCCCGATATCGGGCTGCAGGATGTCGACGCAGCGGCGTTCCAGCAGATCCCGGAAGCCCATGCGCAGATACTGCCGCTCCCCCGTCGCGACCGGAATGCGGGTCTGTGATGCGATCCGTTCCAGCGCGCCGAAATCGCCCGGGTCGCCGACCTCCTCAATGAATTCGATATCCAGGTCCGAAACCGCGTCTAGGAAATAGATCGTGTCGGCCAGCGCGATGCCGCCACCGAAATCCAGGCACAGCCGCCCGGTCGGCCCCAGCACGCCGTGAACGGCGCGGACCAGATCGGCGGCACGGCGCCAGGATTGCGGGTCGGACGCGTCGCGATTGACCGGGTGACGCAGGGTCCCATTCGGCTGTACCCGCGCGAAGGGATACATTTTCAGCCAGTCGAAACCGTCGGCCACGGTCGCCTCGGCCATCCGCACGATCTCCGCATCCGAGGTCGCGCCGAAATACCAACCATTGGCATAACAGGGCAGGTCGTCCCGCATCCGCCCGCCGAACAGGTCATAGACCGGTACCCCCAACGCCTTGCCCCGGATATCCCACAACGCCATTTCGATGGCACTCAACGCCGCCCCGGCAATGCCGCCCGGATTCTTCAGCCAAAAGGACTGGTCGTACATTTCCCCGGTCAGCGCATTGATGCCGGGCACGTCCTTGCCGATCACGAAGCGGGTCAGCAGATCCTTGATCATCCCCGCCGCGCCGCTGCCGCCGCTGCCATAGGCGATGGCCGCCTCGCCGACGCCCTCGGTTCCATCGGCATCGCGCAGGGTGACAAGGACAGGCTTCAGCCCTTCCCCGGCGACCTGATAGATTGTGGCGGATTGGATTTTCATGACACGCCCCCCGATCCTGAAATGTCGGGCAAGGATGGCGCGGTCCGGAACCGGCAACAAGCGCACCTGAGGCACACCACTTGTGCCGCAATGCACCCGTGCGAATGTCCCAAAAAGCATCGCTTTATGTCTGCACAAAAACCCTCTTTCCCTGGTCTTCAAACCGAGTCAGAGTGCGCGCCGACGTGATGGGTTCGCTGCGGCGATGGCTTAGAGGGTTTCTGCATGAAAAATCAGGCGCGTGTGGTGGTGATCGGCGGCGGGGTCGTCGGGTGTTCGGTTCTGTATCACCTGACCAAGATGGGCTGGACCGACATCATGCTGATCGAGCGGTCGGAGCTGACCTCCGGGTCGACCTGGCACGCGGCCGGCGGATTCCACACGCTGAACGCCGACACCAACATGGCGGCGCTGCAGGGCTATACGATCAAGCTGTATCGCGAGTTGGAGAAGATCACCGGCCAGTCCTGCGGGTTGCACCATGTCGGCGGCGTGACCATCGCGACGACGCCGGACCGCCTGGACTATCTGAAGGCGGAGCGCGCGAAGCACCGTTACATGGGCCTGGAGACGGAAATCGTCGGGCCGGAAGAGATCAAGAAGCTGTCGCCCATCACCAATGTCGACGGCGTGCTGGGCGCGCTCTACGACCCGCTGGACGGGCATCTGGACCCGTCGGGCACGACCCATGCCTATGCCAAGGCCGCGCGGATGGCCGGGGCCGAGATCGTCCTGCGCAACCGGGTGATCGAGACCAATCCGCGCGCGGACGGCACCTGGGACGTGGTGACCGAGATGGGCACCGTCCATGCCGAGCATGTCGTCAATGCCGGCGGATTGTGGGCGCGCGAGGTCGGCGAGATGGCCGGCATCATGCTGCCGCTGCACCCGATGGAGCACCAGTATCTGGTGACCGGCGACATCCCCGAAGTCTATGAGCGCGACGAGGAACTGCCCCATGTCATGGACCCGGCGGGCGAGACCTATCTGCGCCAGGAAGGCCGCGGCCTTGTCATCGGCATATATGAGCAGGATTGCGACCCCTGGGCCGTCGACGGCACGCCGTGGGATTTCGGGCATGAGCTGCTGAACGACAATCTGGAACGCATCGCCGAGCCGCTGGACGCCGCCTTCAAGCGCTATCCGGTGCTGGAGCGCGCCGGGATCAAGACGATCATCAACGGCCCCTTCACCTTCGCCCCGGACGGCAACCCGCTGGTCGGGCCGATCCCCGGCCTGCGCAATTACTGGTCCGCCTGCGCCGTCATGGCCGGGTTCAGCCAGGGCGGCGGCGTCGGCCTGACCCTTGCCGAATGGATGATCGAGGGCGAGCCGGGCCGCGACGTCTATGCCATGGATGTCGCCCGTTTCGGCGATTACTGCACCCGCCCCTATACCCGCATGAAGGTGACGGAGAACTATCAGCGCCGCTTCTCCATCTCCTATCCCAACGAGGAACTGCCGGTCGGGCGGCCGCTGCAGACGACCCCGGCCTATGGGCTGTGGAAGGCGCAGCGCGCGGTCTTCGGCTCCGGCTATGGGCTGGAGCATGTGAACTATTTCGCGCCCGAAGGCGAACCGCTGTTCGAAACGCCGACCTTCCGCCGCTCCAACGCGTTCGACGCCATCGCCGCCGAATGCCGCGCGGTGCGCGAGGCCGT
This sequence comes from Pacificispira sp., assembly GCF_965228185.1. NCBI lineage: Bacteria > Pseudomonadati > Pseudomonadota > Alphaproteobacteria > Rhodospirillales > Aestuariispiraceae > Pacificispira > Pacificispira sp. The sequence continues at coordinate 11,345 of NZ_CBDDHE010000008.1, forward strand.
GGGCATCAACGAGATCCACAATTTCGGCAAGTATCTCGTCTCCGGCCCCGGCGCCGTCGACTGGCTGAACCGCATCATGGCGAACCGCGTGCCGAAGATCGGGAAGATCGCGCTGACCCCGATGCTGTCGCCGAAAGGCAAGATCATCGGCGATTTCACCATGGCCCGCCTGGGCGAGGAGGAGGTACAGCTCACCGCCTCCTATTCCGCGCAGGCCTTCCACATGCGCTGGTTCCTGCACCACCTGCCACAGGATGGGTCGGTCACGCTCCAAAACGTCTCGCTGCAGCGCATCGGCTTCCAGATCGCCGGGCCGAATGCCCGCGAATTGCTGTCCCGCGTCACCGACACCGACGTGTCGAACGCGGCGATGCCCTTCCTCAGCTGCACCCCAGTCGAAATCGGCCCGATCCCGGCCCTGGTCAACCGCGTCACCTATACCGGCGATCTGGGCTACGAAATCTATGTCGACGCCGCCCACCAATGCGCCCTCTACGAGGCGCTGTCGGCGGCGGGCGAGGATTTGGGCCTGAAACCCTTCGGCATGCGCGCGATGATGAGCCTGCGCCTGGAAAAGAGCTTCGGCTCCTGGATGCGCGAATTCCGCCCGGAATTCACCTGCGCCGAAACCGGTCTGGACCGGTTCATCAGCTTCAAGAAGAACGATTTCATCGGCCACGCCGTCGCCGTCCGGGAACGGGACAATCCCCCCGCCCGCCACCTGGCGACCTTCATCGTTGAGACCGGCGACGGACCCGACGCGGCGGATTGCGTCGCCGACGAGCCGATCTACAAGGACGGCAAGGTCGTCGGCTTCGTCACCTCAGGCGGCTACGCCCACTACAGCCAGAAAAGCGTCGCCATCGGCATGATCCCGAAGGAAATGATCGCCGACGGCGCCCAATTCGAAATCGAAATCCTGGGCGAGGTGAAACAGGCCACGTTGATCGAGGAGGTCCTGTTCGACTCGAAAGCGGAGCGGATGCGGGGGTAGCACCGTCAACCAAATCGAGATAGAATTAGCTTAATTAAATCAATATGAAGCGACACATTCATGGAAATTGAAACAACCAATGCTATAAAGCTATTGTTCCCAAACTCTTCGCTTATAATGGTATACCTAGAAGCGATAACAAACTCATTCGACGCTGGCGCGCGCAACATAAAAGTTCAAATTTCTTTAGAGGCCTACGATAAATCAAATACACTAAGCATCACCATATCCGACGATGGAGTTGGATTTACTGAAGAGAATTTTTCGCGATTTAAAAAACTTTTGAGACCAAGAGACAACCAACATAAAGGTTTGGGAAGGCTCGTATATCTAGAATATTTCTCCACAGTGTTTGTCGAGAGCTATTTTGATAAATTAAAACGTAACTTTGTATATTCTACCGATTTTGATGGAGAATCGAGTATCGAAGGAATTTCTGAGCCCAAGAATGGAACGACTCTCGTATTCAATGGATATCTAAAAGATAAAATCTACAGCTACGAATACGTCAAGTCCGAATCACTAAAATCGGAAATTCTGTACCATCTGTTTCCTACGCTCCAAATGCTCAAGAATACTGACCAAGATTTTCAAATCACCCTATCTGTTGAAACAAAAGAAGAAAACAGACAACAGGAATTTTTTTCAGACACTGCGACAATAACGAAATCGGACCTTCCGAACCTTATACACAAAGACATAATTGATTTAACAATTGATGGATTGGATAGCGTTCGAGTTAGTTATAACATTTCTGAAAGCGGGACACGCCCCATCAGGCTAATTGCATTTAGCGTAGATGGCCGAACCATACCATCAAATATTATCAATCTTAACAGTATACCAGAAGATTACTCCGCAATTTTCATATTTGAATCTTCTTTCTTTAATATGAAAAGCGATAATTCTCGGCAAAAATTAATTCTGCCCGAAGGAACTTCGGATAATGCACTATTTTCCGTTCTAAGAAAAGAGGTTGGTAGCATTCTTGATTCTGAAATCCCTGAAATCCGAGAAAAAAACAGTATCACAGAGTCAAAGTTTCACGAAAAATTTCCACACCTACTCGGCTACTTCGAAAAAACTAGCGTAGGTCTCATAGACAAAGACGAGTCTATTTACATCGCCCAACAGAAATTTTTTAGAGATCAGAAGCGGATACTGGAAAGCGAGTCTATTGATGAGAATGTATATGAAAAATCACTAGAACTGTCCTCACGGTCTCTTACCGAATACGTTTTGTATCGTGAAAAGATAATAGAGAAGCTTTCCGCGAATATTGAGAGCGAAAATGAGAACAAAATTCATGAAATTATTGTTCCAAGATACAAGGAGTTTTTTGGAAAAGAAGTAGTTGAACAAATTTATCGCAACAATGCCTGGTTGCTGGATGACAAATTTATGTCCTTCCAAACGATACTGAGTGAAAAGCGCATGCAGGAAGTCATAAGCGCGATTTCAGTAAATTCGGAAAAGGACGGCAGTGACGGCAGGCCTGACATAGCCATGATTTTTTCTGACGACCCAGATGATTGCCGCGCCGTAGATGTAGTGGTGATTGAATTGAAGAAGAAACAAGATAATGAAAAGGAAAATCAGTACGCAATAAATCAGCTTTTGAAACGAGCGCGTGAATTAGTAACCCATTGCCCAAACATACAGAGGATGTGGTATTATGCCATCATGCATGTTGACACAGAAATGGAGCAAAGTTTAATACAACAAGATTTTTCTCCTTTATTCTCAAAAGGGAAGGTTTTTTATAGGGAATTCAAGACACCAACAGAATACGGAGATAAAGTACCCACACCGTTGTTTGTCATAACAATGCAAACTATTGTGGCGGATGCTCGTGTCCGCAACTCAACATTTCTTAGAATCTTACGCGAAGGCATGGAGTATTACTCAAATAAGCAATCAAAAAGTTAGAGCATAGCGAGATGATCGTTGACCACTACTGGTCGCAAGAAAGTTGAACTTCACCGCACACCTTCCAACACAGCCTCAGCCAGTCGACTGTGGGAACGAGACAGGACGTCACACTCGGATCATCGTCTCGCTGTTTCCCCGCGCAGATTCGCCTCCGCCGGCGCAGTGACTAAGTACGGCTTTTCCAGTGAACGATGCAGATCATTTCATGGTCACCCAGAATTTCGCCACCTTGGCTATATCAATCCTAGACAAGCCGGTCGGGTAATTGGTGCCCAAGGTCTACGAGTTTCGCAATGTGTTGGAAATGGTGTCATCAGCTTTAGCCCCTTGCCACACCGCCCCGCAGCCGCTTCCCTCTCCCCGTCCGCGCCATCCATCCTGGATAGGGAAAGAGATGGCACCTTCAGTTGAGACCATGGTTCCGGAGGGGTCGCCGCCTCTGATCGGGCCGTATAGCCATGTGGCGAAGGCGGGCAATCTGATCATGATCGGCGGGGTCGGCGGAATTGACCGGGAGACCGGGCAATTGGCCGGGCCGGATGTTGCGGCACAGGCCGTGGCGATCCTGAATTCCTTCGATCACATGCTGCGCGCGGCAGGGTCCGATCTGGACCATGCGATGCATATCCATGTCTTCCTGAAAGACATGGCGGATTTCGAGCGGATGAACGCGGCCTATATCTCCGTCATGGGCGAGCGCCGCCCGGCCCGCACGGTGATCGCCGCCCATGAACTGCCGAAACCGGCCTTCCGGGTGCTGATGAACCTGACCGCCGTGACGCGGGATTGAAGGGCGCACTTCCCCTGGCGCGTCATTCCCGTGAAGACGGGAATCCAGGGCCCTGTGGCACGATCCCGCCGGTTTCCCTGGATCCCCGCCTTCGCGGGGATGACGGAAGTGAGAGGGGATGGCGGAAATGGGGAATGCGCAACGAAGCGGAGATTGCAGTGAAGAATGGCGCGGTGCTGCCTTGTTCCCTGGGCCCCGGCTTTCGCCGGGGCGACGATGCCGTGAAGCGGGGGCACCGATCCCTCGGCGTCCTTGGCGTCTTCTTCGCGTCCTCTGCGGTTCTCTTCCCCTATACCGGCAGCGTCCGCAGCGGCGCGGGCATTCCGTCCGGCACGGCGTCCAGCATGCGGGCCGCGGACAGCATCGCCATCAGGTAGCCATAAGGACCCAGGCCGCAGATCACCGACGTGGCGGCGGTGGAGATGATGGAGTGGCGGTGATGGATGTCGCGGGCGTGGATGTTGGAGATATGGACCTCCACGATCGGGCCGTCGAAGGTCTTCAGCGCGTCCAGCAGCGGGACGGAATGGAAGGACAAGCCGGCCGGGTTGATGATGATGGCGCGGCCGGTCTTGCGGGCCTCGTGGATCCACTCGATCAGCTGCCCCTCATAGTTCGACTGACGGAAGGTCATGGACAGGCCCAGCGTCTTCGCGAAACCGGTGCAGGCTTCCTCGATCTGCGGCAGGGTCGTGGCGCCGTAGATTTCCGGCTCCCGCTCCCCCAGCAGGTTCAGATTCGGGCCGTTCAGGATGGTCAGGTCGGTCATGGCGGTCTCCCCCGGGTCGGATGATCGATGGGCGCCATAGGAGCACGCCCGGGGACGATTGCCGAGAGACAGTTGCCGGGAGGCTTCTCGTCACGCCGCGAAGGCGATCATCCGGCCGCAGATCAGGGCGGCGATCCAGCAGGCGAGCGAGACCAGGGCATGGGCCCGGGGATGCGCGGGCGGGGTCCGGCGGCTGCCCCACAGCGCGGCGGCGGTGCCGAGCGCGATGAGGGCGAGCTTCGCCTGAAACACGGAGAGTGCCAGATAGTCGGCGGGCTGGATGCTGAACAGCAGCAGCCCGGTCAGGACGGCGAGGATCAGCCCCGCCATCGCGCAGGGCCGCAAAACACGGATCAGCGCGGCGCTGTCCAGTGCTTTTCCGTGCCAGCCCAGCAAGCGCAGATTCATCTGCACGACCGCGCCGATCAGCAGCGCGATCCCCAGGATATGCGACGCGTTGACGGCGGCGTAGCCCCAGCGCGCGCCGCGCAGATAGGCGGCGGGCGGCGTCTCCGCCAGGGCGGTCAGCAGCGCTTCCATCGCCGGCGGTCAGTTCCGTTCCGGATAGAGCACGAATTCCCGGTCGCCGATATAGAACTTCTCCGCCTTCAGCAGTTTCTGCGACGCGTCGGCCGCGGGCTCGCCGACAACGCGGATCTCGACGCCTTCCGACAGGTCGCCATCCTGCACGCCGGCGCGTTCGTTGCGCCAGGGCTGGCCGACCTCGACGGTCCAGATCTCGCCCTCCGCGTCGACGGTCAGAACGCCATGCGGATTGCCCAGCTTGGCCGACTGGATGATGCCGATCAGTTCGATGTTGCCGCCCGTCGTCCAGCGCCAGCCGTGATGAGCCGATGCCGTGGCCGCAATGCCGATCAGGATCAGAAATCCGGTCAGGGCCGCGAACAAAGGTTTCATGCCGTCTCTCCTTCCCGGTTAGGAATTCCTGGACCTGAATTTAGGGCGCCGGTGCGGAAGGTCCAGACCGGTTGCTACCCTGGCGGCGCCCGTGTTCAGAGCGGCGCGGGGTCGGCCAGGCGGCGGCGCTCCACGCCATAGGCATAGACCGTCAGGCGCCAGAACGATGCCAGGCTGATCCCGGCGGCCAGCCAGAGCGCGACGGTCAGGACGACGCTGGGCAGATCGAACGATCCGACGGTGGCCCAGAACAGGGCGGAGAGGACGGCGAAAATCTCGCTGCCGATCAGGCCGGCGACAAGCAGGGCGGCGGACAGGCAGGACAGCCGGACCGACAGGGATACGGATCGAGGGGATGCGGACGGAAGGGGGGACATGGCCGGAGCACTCCTTGGTTAAGCCGCCAGGAGATATCGGTATCCCCTTCCCGCCCCGCCAGAGGATGCCCGCAGTATATTTTCGCGGGCGAAACCAGGCGTTTAAGAATCCGATTGTCTATTTTATTTAGGAGTCCTATATATAAATCATGAGCCAGACCGACGCTACAGAGCAAAGCCTTTCCGGGCTGTCCCGCATCGCGGCCTTCCTGCGTCAGCAGGATTGGCAGGACGGTGAGCGGCTGGGCCTGACGCCGACACAGATGGCGATCCTGCACCTGATCCGCCGGCGCGGCCCGCTGCGGATCGCCGCCCTGGCGGCGCAGGTCGGCGCAACCCAGGCAACGGTCAGCGATGCCGTGGCAGCCCTCGTCGCGAAGGGCGCTGTCGCGCGCGTCAAGGACCCGGCGGACGGGCGTGCGGTGCTGGCGACCCTGACCCAGGCTGGAGAGAGAACGGTCGACGACCTCGCGGATCGGCCCAATGCCCTGGACGACATCCTGGCCGATCTGGACCCGCGTGACCGGGGCGACCTGAACCGCATCCTGGTGAAACTTGTACGCGGCCTGCAGGAAGCGGGCGCCATCGCGCCGCAGCGGCTCTGCGTCACCTGCCGGTTCTTCCGGCCCCATCATCATGACGATGCGGCCAAGCCGCATCACTGCGACTTCGTGAACGCCGCTTTCGGGGAGCCGCAATTGCGCCTCGACTGCGGCGACCACGAGGCGGCCGATCCCGATCAGGCCCGCCGCACGGCGCGGCGGTTCGATACGGGTCCCCCGGCCTGACGAAAAGACGCCCCGGTCGCGGCAACGACCGGAGCGTCCGTTTCACAACCTCTCTTCGCACAGAAAGGAAGTTCCCGATCATGACATGGAAGACTTACCCGGGCCAGCATGGGCTGGTCCGCACCCTAATCGCGCCGGTCCTTGCCGCCGCGCTGCTTGCGGCGTCCAGCCCGGCCGCCGCCCATGACCAGCATACCAGCGGAATCCAGGCCGCGCCGAACGCTGCCGAGAAAGCCGATTTCGATATCGTCCACGCCAAGGTCACCGTCGCGGGCAATGTCGCGACCTTCCATATGGCGGTCTCCGGCAAGGCGGGCGATAGCCGTCCCGCGGCGACCGGTCAATTGGCCGGGGCAGAGGTCTTCGCCTATGTCTGGCCGACCGGCCTGGACGCGTCGGCGGTCGGATTCGACCAGGGCGCAGGCATTCTGTCGCTGGCGGTTACCGCCCATCCGGATTTCGACGACACGCCGCTGTTCGACGAAAACGGCGACGGCGACACGGCCAATGACGGCGATCTGTGGCACAGCCATTGGGTCGTGCTGGGGCCGGACGAGGCCTGTGGGCCCGGCGCGCTGAAGGTCCTGGACATCCCGGAAGGGGCCACGCCGAGCCTGCCCAAGACATGGCCCGGCCTGCCGATCCTGATCGACAGTCCCGGCTGGCAGCCACTTCTGAGCGGGGAATCGGTCGACGTGAAGGTTCCCTTCGCACCGGGCCAGGACCTGACCGGCATTGCCTATGACGGCGTTACCAGCGGGCTGCGGGTGAACGCGAATGTCCATGCGCCGCTGCTCTGCGTCACCGATGTGTTCGACGTGGCGTCCGGCGATCTCAGCCTGCCCGGGCGTATCGGGCAATAGGCCCTGCCGCCGGGGGCGGGCCATGGCCCTGCCCGCCCCCGGCGGTTAAGGTCCCGGAATGACCCAAGACGCCTTTCTGAACCACTGTCTCGCCAATCCCTACAATCGCGAGATTCTGAACCGGCTGGGCGACCTGCCGCCGGCAACCTGGCTGACGTCCGGCTGTCTGGTGCAACCGGTCTGGAACGCATCGGCTGGGCGGGCGCCCCAGGCGGATATCGACGACTACGACCTGATCTACCGCGATCCCGACACGTCCTGGGAAGCGGAGGACGCGGTCATCCGGCGTGCCGCCGCACTGTTCGCCGACCTGCCGGTCCGCATCGAAATCCGCAATCAGGCGCGGGTGCCGATCTGGTATCGGGAAAAGTTCGGCATCGCTTACCCGCCGGTCCGGCAGGCACAACACGCGGTGCTGCGCTTCCCGTCGAAAACCACCGCGGTCGCCATGACCACCGGCCGCGACGGCAAGCCGCTGATCTATGCCCCCTTCGGCGTAGAGCAGGCTTTACTGGGCCGGATCGTCCCGAACCACCGGTTGGACATTCCTTCGGTCTATGCCGAAAAGACGCGACGATGGAAGTCGATCTGGCCCCATCTGACCGTTCTGCCCTGGCGGCGGGCGTGAGACGGAAACAGCGCTTCAATCCTAAACCTATGGGCAGAGGCAGGCGTCGCTGTTAGTCTAATGGCTCTGGAAGTCGGTAGAACCAAAACAAATCCCACTTCCGGATATGCCAAAGATTATCGGGGAGGATAGCTTTGGACCTGACGCCGGACAGCGAAGAGATCGACCGGATCAATCTGAAGAGCCTGCTGAAACACGCCCATATCGGCGTGGTCATTCACCGGCTGGACACGTCTATCGTCTATGCCAACCCGACGGCGTTGAAGCTGCTGGACATGTCCTACAACCAGGTGATTGGCCGAGACGCCTATGATCCGAGTTGGTACTTCATCGACGAGTATCAGCAGAAAATTCCAATCGATGCCTATCCCGTGAAGCAGGTCCTGAATACAGGCATGCCGCTGATCAACGAGATGATCGGCCAGTACAGCCCCACGACCCGCGAAGTGAACTGGTTTCTCGTGAACGCCTATCCCGAAGTCGGCGAAGAATTCGGCGACGAAGGCTTTGTCGTCGTGACCTTCAACGAGATCAGCGCCCGTCGGCATCTGTTTTCCTACCGTGATGTGATCGAAAACACGCGGGATGTCGTCATCGTCACGGACGCGGAGGGCATTGAGGCGCCATTCGGGCCGCAGATCGTCTTCGTCAATCGCGCATTCGAAGAACTGACCGGCTTCAGCTCCGCCGAAGCGATCGGCGAAACACCTCGGATCCTGCAGGGGCACGGCACCGACGCCGCTTGCCGCCAGCGTATTCGCGAGGCCCTGCAGGCGCACCAACCGATCCGCGAGACGATCCTGAACTACTCAAAATCAGGCAAACCGTACTGGCTGGATATGGATATCTTTCCGCTGCGGAATCAATTCGGGAAGGTGACCCATTTCGCCGCGATCGAACGCGACGTCACGGATCAGACCTACTACGCCGATCAGCTTTCCAAGCGCAACGAAGACCTTCGGCACCTGAAGCAGAGCCTGGAAAAACTGGTGTCGGACAAGACCAAGGAGTTGCGCGATGCGAACTACACGCTGCAACGCCTTGCCCTGTACGATGATCTGACCGGAATCCCCAACCGGCGCTGCTTTCTGGATCAGTTCAAGAAACAATGTGCGATGGCGGACCGATACGAAAAACTGGTCGCCATCGGTATGATCGACCTGGATCACTTCAAGAAAATCAACGACCAGTACGGACACGATGCCGGCGACGCTGTGCTGAAGGAAACCGCACAGTATTTCCGCAATTTCTTCCGCGCCGAGGACAGTTTCGGGCGGATGGGAGGCGAGGAATTCGCCTTCGCCGTCCTGGTTGGCGACGCCGAGGCGGCGGAAAGCATGTGCCGCCGCCTCGTTTCCAGATTTGCTGAATTACCCGTCACCGTGGACGGGCAAGACATTTCGGTCACCATGAGTGCCGGGGTCTACGTGGCGCCGTCCCCTACCCAGGAAATCAGTATCGACGACGCCCTCAGAAAGGCCGATACGGCCCTGTACGAAGCCAAGAAGTCCGGCCGCAACCAGGCCGTACGCTGGCAGAAATAACTGGGGTCAGGCGGCGCCCTGCAACAACGCCTGCATGGCGTCGACCGCCTCTTCGACCTGAACCCGCGAGACATCCAGATGGGTCACGGCGCGCATGGTGCGCTTGTCGAAAGCACCGATCCGGATGCCCTTCTTCATCAAGGCGGCGGAAATGGCCGGGGCGTCCAACGCCGCATCGTCGGCGATATGGTACAGTACGATATTGCTGTGCACCGTGGCCGGGTCGAGCTCTATCCCCGGCAGGCCCGCAATCCCGTCCGCGAACAGTTTCGCATTGGTATTATCCTCCACCAATCGTGCCAGATTGTGATCCAGGGCATAGAGCCCAGCGGCTGCCAGATAGCCGGATTGGCGCAGCGCGCCCCCCATGCGCTGTTTGACCCGCCAGGCCTCAGCGATGAAATCCTTGGATCCTGCCAAGACCGCGCCGACGGGGCAGCCCAGCCCCTTGGACAGATCGATCCAGACGCTATCCGTGGCTTGGACGATCCGCGCCGCCGGCTCTCCCAGCGCCGCGACGGCGTTCATCAGCCGCGCGCCATCCATATGCAGGGCGCAATCCTTGTCCCGCGCCAGCGCCCCCAACGCATCGATCCGGTCGACCGGCCAGACCGTGCCGCCGCCCAGATTGGCGGTCTGCTCCACCTCGATCAGGGTAACGCGCGGGGCATAGCGATTGGAACGCGGCGGGATTGCCTCTGCCGCCTGCTCGACCGTGTAGACGCCGCGAACGCCCTGAAGCGGCATGATGTTGACGCCCGCGGTCGCCCCGGCCCCGCCGCCTTCAAATCCGATGATATGCGCGGTCTTGTCCGCGATGACCGCGTCGCCGGGGCGGCAATGGATCTGCAATGCGATCTGATTGCACATCGTCCCCGACGGCAGGAAGACCGCAGCTTCCTTGCCCAGCAACTCCGCAACCCTCTCCTCCAGGCTCAGGGTGGTCGGATCCTCCATCGCCTGTTCGTCGCCCGTCGCGGCTTCGGCCATCGCGGCCAACATGGCGGCGGAAGGTCTGGTCTTGGTATCGCTGAAAAGTTCGATGCGGATGTCGTTCGCGCGGGCGCTGCCAGCCATTGGACCCTCTGAATGTCTTGAGAACTTGAAAAAGGATTGGGCTCAGTCCGCATCCGCCGCCAGGCCGGCGGACCGGATTCCGGCGATGGCATTCGCCTCGTCATACTCACCGGCCTCGCCCGCGACGCCGACCGCGCCCATGACGGACCCATCCGTATCGCGGATGAAGACGCCGCCCCGCGTCGCGATCAGCGGCAAACCCATCCGTTCCATGGAAACCCTGCTGATGCCTTCGAACCAGACCGGCCATTGTTCGGCCATATCCATCAGATCGGCGGTCGACTTGCCGTAGGCGATGCAGGTCTGGGCCTTGGCCTGGGCGATATGGCCCAGCAGCGGCGGTGCGCCGCCTTCGCGTTCAAAGGCCAGAAGATGGCCTCCTGCGTCGCAGACCGCCACCGCCAACCGGCGATCGGGAGAGGATCTCGGGGCGGACAGCGCCTGATCAATGATGATCCGCGCCTGCGCCAGCGTGACTGACCGCATCGACATCTCCCTTTCCGATATTTGCCGTTTCGCTGGAACGTTGAGGAGGAAGCGCCCATGTGTCAAACAGAACAGGCCTGCCGAAACCCTGCGACGGAATGGAAGCTGACATGTTGGGACCCATCGACACGGTGCGCCTCTTTACCGTGAACCTGAAGAAATCACTGGATTTCTATCAGGGAAAATTGGGCATGACGCCCGCAGTCTCGGACGAGAACGTCGCGATTTTCGACACCGGTTCCGCGAAGCTGATGCTGGAGGTTCTGGAGGCGGACAGCGAGGAAGCAGAAGACCTCGTCGGCCGCTTCACCGGCCTGTCCTTTGCGGTTCCCGATATCCGCGCCGCCGTCGCCGAGATGGAAGGCAAGGGCGTGCCCTTCGACGGCCGGCCCGAACTGCAGCCCTGGGGCGGTGCGCTGGCCCATTTCTTCGATCCGGACGGCAATGTCCTGACAATCGTCCAATACCCGCTACAGGACTGACACGGTTATGCGCCGGGGATTGGATGCCGAGGCCATTTTCTCCCGCGAACGGGTCGCTTCCACGCGGCTGGCCATGTTGGGACGTCTTGGGGTCATCGCCGCGATCGCGATCTGGATCTCGCTGACCCGCAACCCGCCGCTGGTCTATTACACGCTCGGCGCCTGCGCCCTGTTCGCGGCGATCACCGCACTGCATTACCGCCTGGTGCCCAGTTATGCCCAGATGCGGTGGCTGCCCTATGTCTTCTATGGGCTGGACGTCGCGATGGTGATCGCGGGGATCGCACTGTCGATCCTGATCTTTTTCGATCACGTGCCGCCGGCGATGGTCTACCACTTCAACTATTTTCCCTTCTTCTTCCTGGTGCTGATCAGCACGGGCATGAGCCTGTCCCCGCGCGTCGTTCTTTGGACCGGCGTCTGTATCGTGGCGGGTTGGCTGATGTTGTATCTGGTCGTCGACCATCCGGCCGGATTGGATTGGGACGACATCCCGGCCGACGCGCGGGGCGACGCCTTTCTGGCCTATATCCTGTCGCCCGACTGGGTCGGCGGGTTCAGCCGCATCCAGGAATCCATCGTCATCCTGGCCACGGCGGGGATTTTGGGCCTGATCGTCTATCGCGCCCGCCGGCTGGTCGCCCGTCAGATCGAGGCTGAGCAAAGCCGACGCGCGGTGCGCGAGGCTTTCGGCCAATATGTGCCGGACACTGTTGCCGACGCGATGATCGCAACGGGCGGCATCCTACCGCCCGAACAACGCCGCGCCAGCGTGCTGTTCTGCGATCTGACAGGCTTCACCGCGATGACACACCGTCTGGGGCCCGAACGGACGGTCGCCGTATTGAATGACTATTTCGACTGCGTCGCCGCTTGTATCGGCCGGCATGGCGGCATCATCACCCAGTTTCAGGGCGACGCCGCGCTGGCAGTGTTCAACGCCCCGACCGATCTGCCGGATCATGAGCGCAGCGCCCTGAACGCCGCGCGGGATATCCTGGAATCCTGCGCGGGCAGTACATTCGGCGGACAGGAAATGATCCCCCGCATCGGCATCGCGACCGGCGACCTGGTGGCGGGGACCGTGGGCGGCGCCGGGCGTCGGGGCTATACGGTCCACGGCGATACGGTCAATCTGGCCGCGCGGCTGGAATCCAAGAACAAGGACCAGGGCACGCGCATCCTGCTTTCGGCCGAAACCGCCGCAGCGCTGGGCGAAGGCGAGACGCTGCGAGCCATCGAGAATGTCTCTCTGCCCGGTGTCGCAGAACCGGTGACAGTCTATACGCCCACCCAGTAATCTTGCGGTATCGTGCGGGGTGCGGTTGCGTCGCGGCGAATCCGGGACTACCTAGATACGGATCGAACCCATGCTGAAAGTACGATTTTGACGCAGCAGCCCACCCGCATCGCACCGTCCATCCTGTCCGCCGATTTCGCGGCCCTGGGCGCGGAAGTCGCAGCCATCGACACGGCCGGCGCGGATTACATCCATATCGACGTGATGGACGGCCATTTCGTGCCCAACATCACCATCGGACCCGCCGTGGTCAAAGCGCTGCGCCCGCATACAGAGAAGGTCTTCGACGTCCATCTGATGATCGCGCCGGTCGATCCCTATATCGAGGCCTTTGCGGCGGCCGGGGCGGATATTCTGACGATCCATCCCGAATCCGGCCCGCATTTGCACCGAACGCTGCAGAGCATCCGCGCCATGGGCAAGAAGGCGGGCGTCGTCTTGAATCCCGGCACGCCCGTGCATGTGGTGGAACCGGTCATGGACCTTCTGGACCTGATCCTGGTCATGTCGGTTAATCCAGGTTTTGGCGGACAGAGCTTTATCGGCAGTCAGTTGGAAAAGATCGCCCGCCTGCGTGAGATGATCGACGCGACGGGACGTGAGATCGATCTGGAGGTCGACGGCGGCATCAATTTCGAAACCGCGCCGCGTGCCGTGGCTGCCGGGGCCGACGTTCTGGTCGCCGGGACCGCGACATTCAATGGCGGTCCGGACAGTTACGCTAAAAACATTCGCCGCCTTCGCGGCATGTGACGCCAGTCGAAGGGGCCGGGGGCCATCATGGAACCGGTGACGATTCCGCCCAACCCGATCGGACAGGAAGTGCGCTATAGAACCGCGCGCCTTGCAGGCGCTTTGGGCCTGTACGGGATCATGCTGTCGGGCGCCCGTCCGGGCGCGCCGTACCGTACGGTGCCGGATCCGTGGCCGGGTGATCCCGCGCGCGGCCGCGCCATCGCGTCTGGCCGCTACACCTTCGCCGGAACCACTATTACACCGACCGGGTCGCTCTGGGATCAGCAGGAGGCCGGCACCGGGTGGCGCATCGCTGCGCAGGGATTCGAATGGCTGCGCGATCTAGAAGCATCAGGCGGGGACGAGGCGGGCGAGTGCGCCCAGCGCCTGACCCTGGAATGGCTCGACCGCGACCTGGCCGGCAGCAAACCGGCCAGCGACCGGATCGCCTGGTCGGCGGGCACGGTCGGACGTCGGGTGCGCGCCTGGCTGTATCACTGGCGGCTGATCACGGACGGGCTGAGCGGCGAGCGCACGGAAGCGTTGCTGGATTCGCTGGGGCGTCAGATCCGCCACCTGACCCACTATGCCGGGTCGGACGGGGTCGGCGCGGAACGTCTGCTTGGTATTGTCGGCTATGTCCAGGCCTGCCTTATGCTGCCGATGTTCTCCCCCCGCACCGGCGCGGCGATCGGCCTGTTGGAACGCGAATTGTCCTATTCGATCCTGCCGGATGGCTGCCATGCGACCCGTAGCCCGCGCATCCAGTTCGAAGTCATGCGCGATCTGGTCGGCCTGAAGGAACTGTTCCAAGAGATGCAGCGGGAAATCCCGATCGGGCTGATGACCGCCATCGACCGTATGGCGCCGGTCCTGCGCTTCTTCCGGCATGGCGATGGCGGGTTGGCCCTGTTCCACGACAGCCGCGAGGGCGACAGCGCCGAGATCGACGCGGTACTGGGCCGTGCGGATGCACGCGGCCGGGCACCCGCCCGCTGCCCGCATGGCGGATTCGAAAAGCTAATCTCGGGCAAGTTGAGCGTTCTGGCCGATGCCGGCGCGCCGCCCGGTTACCCTTTCGACGCGCATGCCCACGCCGCGCCTCTGGCCATCGAGGTCGGCTATGCGGCGGAGCGGTTGATCGTCAATTGCGGCGCCGCGCGCCTGACCGAAGGGGACTGGGCGCGGGCCCAGCGCAGCACCGCCGCCCATTCGACGCTGGGGGTCGAAGACACGAATGCGGACGAAATCGGCAAGGATGGCCGGATTGGCCGCCGCCGCGCCAGCACTGTTGTAGAGCGGAACGAGGCAGACGGCGCGGTCTGGGTCGAGATGTCCCATGACGGCTATGCCAAACCCTTTGGCCTGACCCATACCCGCCGTCTGTATCTGGCGCCGGAAGGCACCGATCTGCGGGGCGAGGACGCGCTGGACGGGCCGGAAGGACATACCTTCACGATCCGCTTTCATTTGCACCCCAAGGTTCAGGTATCGCTTCTGTCCAACAACGCCTCCGCGCTGTTGAAGACGCCGTCGGGAACCGGCTGGCGGCTGCGCGTCAGCGGCGCGGCGATGTCGCTGACCGACAGTGTTTATCTGGGCGGTTCACAGGAAACCAAACGGACCCAGCAAATCCTGCTAACGGGCGTTACCGGACCGGAGGGCGTCAAGGTGAAGTGGGCGCTTCAGCGCGAAACCAAGCGGTAGAACCGGTCAGGGTTCACTAGGCCGGATCACAGATCTTCGGCCGGGATGCGCTTGATTTCCGGCCACAGTGTATCGGCCGTCGCGATATGGCCGTCGCGGTTTTCCAGCCAGATCAGCCGCGTCCCGGGATCAAGCTGCAGGAATAGCCGATCCCCCACGATCTCCCAGGCATTGGGGTCGATGTCGAACTTCTGCTTCTGTGTGACGCCATAGGCGCAGTATCCGCCATAGGCCGGCGCGTATTTGTCGGGATCGGCGTCGAACAAGGCCTTATGCTCCGCCGACGCGAATTGAAACAATGCGTCGCGATAGATTGACTGGAAATCGGCGGACCCTTCCACCGGGCGGCCTTCGGTGAAATACGCCACCGCGTCATAGCCGTGGATGACCAGGTTGGCATCGTTGGTATTCATCGCCGTCTCGGCGGAATCCTGTGTGCCGATCAGAACCCAAGACACCAGCGCGACCGCAATGGCGATCGCGACAACCGACTGAACCGCGCGTTTCATGGTGATCCGACCCGTTCCGAACAGTGAAATACCCCGAGCTCTCGGTTCGAAGTTTCAGCGCCGCGTACGGGCAGTGTCAACCGCCCGTTGACGATCCCTCGTCCTTGCGGATCAAACGTTGAAGCGGAAATGGAAGACGTCGCCATCCTTCACCAGGTAATCGCGGCCTTCCAACCGCACCTTGCCGGCCTCTTTGGCCGCCGCTTCACCCCCCAGCCCGGCATAATCGTCATAGGCGATGGTTTCCGCCGCGATAAAGCCGCGTTCGAAATCCGTATGGATGACACCTGCGGCCTGCGGCCCCTTGGCCCCACGGAACACGGTCCAGGCGCGGGCCTCTTTCGGGCCCACCGTGAAGAAGGTGATCTGATCCAACAGCGAGTATCCGGCGCGAATCACGCGGGCCAGACCGGTCTCCTCCAGCCCCAGCGTATCGAGGAATTCGCGGCGCTCCTCCTCGGTATCCAATTGTGCCACCTCGGCCTCGATCGCAGCGGAAATCACGACCGCCTGGGCCCCCTCGGCCTTGGCTTTCTCGAAGACCTTCGCGGAAAATGCGTTGCCGGTTCCGGCCGCTTCTTCCTCGACGTTGCAGACATACAGAACAGGCTTGGACGTAATCAGTTGCAGCCGACGGAAAGGCACTTCCTCCTCCGGCGTCAGTTCGGCCAAGCGGGCGGGTTTGCCGTCGCGTAACAGGTCCAGCGCCTTGGTCATCAGGGCAATATCCGCCTTGGCTTCCTTGTCGCCGGAATTGGCCCGTTTCTGGATCGGCTGGATGCGCCGCTCCAGGCTTTCCATATCCGACAGCATCAATTCGGTTTCGACCGTCTCCGCATCGCGCAACGGATCGACGGACCCTTCGACATGGGTGATGTCGCCATTTTCGAAGCAGCGCAGGACATGACAGATCGCGTCGACTTCACGGATATTCCCCAGGAACTGGTTGCCCAGCCCTTCGCCCTTGGACGCGCCCTTCACCAGGCCGGCAATGTCGACGAATTCCAACTGGGTCGGGATGATCTTTGCGGATTTGGCCAACGCGGCCAACTTGTCCAGGCGGGGATCCGGCACGGCGACGCGGCCGACATTCGGCTCAATGGTGCAGAACGGGAAGTTCGCGGCCTGGGCGGCTTGCGTTTCGGTCAGGGCGTTGAACAGGGTCGATTTGCCGACATTGGGCAGGCCGACGATACCGCAATTGAAGCCCATGGGGCCCTCCTAGCTTATAGTCACTGAGCGTCCGGACCGCCGGACATCCATTTCTTCAGTTGCGCCGCCAATCCGGTATCCGGCTTCGCGCCCGGCGCGTCGGCCGGGGCTGGCGCCGCCTTGGCGGGCCTTGGTTCGGATGCCGGTTTCGGCGGGTTCAAATCCATCGCCAGTTTCGACATGAAATCCGACGCTTTGCCTTGCGCCAGCAGATCGAAACGGTCGGAAATCCCGTCCAGCAGTCGTTCGAAATCCGGCCATTCCGCCTTGCTGAAATCGGACAGGACATGTCCCACGACGCGTGCCTTGTCGCCGGGATGGCCGATGCCGATACGCACCCGCCAATAGTCCTTGCCGATATGGGCATCGATCGATTTCAGACCGTTATGACCGCCATTGCCGCCGCCCTGCTTCACCTTGATGCGCGTCGGGGCGAGGTCCAGCTCGTCATAGAGGACGGTGACGTCGCCTGCATTCAGCTTGAAGAAGCGCATGGCTTCGCCGACGGACCGGCCGCTTTCGTTCATGAAGGTGGCGGGCTTGAGGATCAGAACCTTCTCGCCGCCGACCTCACCTTCCGAGGTCAGGCCCTGAAAGCGGCTGCGCCAGGCGGAAAAGGAATGGCGGCGGACGATTTCGTCCACCGCCAGGAATCCGACATTGTGGCGGTTGCGCTCGTATTTCGGTCCGGGATTGCCGAGCCCAACAACGAGACGCATGGGATACCGCCTTTCGTCCGGTCAGGAGGGTTACTCCTCGGACTCCGCTTCCTCTTCGGCGTCCGCCGCTTCTTCGACGTCCTCGTCCTCATCATCGCTTTCGACCGGCTCGGAGATCGAGGCGGACGTGATGTTGGCGACGACGAAGTCGCGATCCTGAATGACCGGCTCGACGCCTTCCGGCAGCGTGACCATGGAAATCCGGATCGTGTCGCCGATCTGGGTCCCGGTCAGGTCGCAAACGACTTCGTGCGGAATGTCGTCGACCGGGCACATCAGTTCGACTTCATCGCGCGTGACGTTCAGAATGCCGCCCTGGTCGATGCCCGGGCTGGCTTCTTCATTGATGAAGGTAACCGGAATGTTGACGTTGATCTTCGACCCTTTGCGCAGGCGCATGAAGTCGATGTGAAGCGGTGCGTCGGTGACCGGATGGAACTGCACGTCGCGCGGCAGCGCCTTTTCCTTGGCCCCGCCTTCAACGTCGACCGTATAGATCGTGTTGAACAGCAGACCCATTTCCAACTGCTTCATGATGTGACGCGGATCGACCGCAATCGTCAGGGGATCCTTGTTGTCGCCATAGACGACACCCGGCACAAGGCCTTCGCGGCGGACCGCACGGGCTGCCCCCTTACCTGCCCGCTCCCGCGCTTTGGCGGGGAAGATCGCTTCTTCAGCCATCTCATTTCTCCTCAATATGCGAGAATCCACCGGATCGACCTCCGATCCGGCGACCGACCTCCAGGGGTGTCGGCTGGGGCTCCTCAGAGCCAATGCTTCGCGCAACCGGAACGGTCTGGACCGCCCGGCGCCCGAAAAGCGGCCTCTTCTACACTCAATCGAAGAGGCTGGAAACCGATTTTTCTTCGTAAATCCGGCGGATCGCCTCGGCCAAGAGCGGGGCGATCGTGACCTGCCGCACATTGTGGCTGACCCGCACCGCCTCGGTCGCTTGAATCGAATCGGTGATGACCAGTTGCTCCAGCGGCGACGCCGCGACACGGGCGACCGCGCCGCCGGACAGAACGCCATGGGTGACCACCGCATGGACCGACTTCGCCCCGGCATCGACCAGTGCCTGCGCCGCGTTGCACAGCGTCCCGGCGGAATCGACGATATCGTCGATCAGGATACAGGTCCGGCCTTTCGGCTCGCCAATAATGTTCATGACTTCGGACACACCGGCCTTTTCGCGGCGCTTGTCGATGATGGCCAGATCGCATTCCAAGCGTTTGGCCAGCGCACGCGCGCGCACCACGCCGCCGACATCGGGCGAGACGACCATCAGCTCGTCCTCGTCCTTCAGCGTTTCCTTCAAGTCCTTATGCAGGACCGGCAGGGCGAAGAGATTGTCGGTCGGGACTTCGAAAAAGCCCTGGATCTGACCGGCATGCAGGTCCAGCGTCAAAACGCGGTTGGCGCCCGCCGTTTCGATCAGATTGGCGACCAGCTTGGCCGAGATCGGCGTCCGCGGCCCGGTTTTCCGGTCCTGACGGGCATATCCGTAATAGGGAATGACAGCCGTGACGCGCCGGGCGGAACCGCGCCGAAGCGCGTCCATCATGACCAGCAATTCCATCAGATTGTCGTTGGTCGGATAGTTCGTCGACTGAACCACGAACACGTCTTCGCCGCGTACGTTCTCCAGGATCTCGACGAAAATCTCCATGTCGGAGAAGCGCCGGATCGAGGCTTTGGTCAGTGGAACGTTGAGATAAGCGGAAATCGCTTCGGCAAGCGGCTTGTTCGAGTTGCCGGCAAGAATTTTCATGAGATGGCGTATCCCTGATGCGCCGGGACCCACCGCGTTTCGCTGAACACGGTCACCCCCGCTTTCGACTTCGTCCGCCGCTCCGCACCCCGCAGCCTTCCTCCGCTCCACCCCTGTGGGAAAGACCGTGCCGGGACGCGCGAACGACCGCGCGGGTGGGGTATACCAAGGGGCATGCGGACTGTAAACGGCCTGCCGCGTTTCGCCGCGCCCAGGGACCCATTATCGACCGCTGCCCAGGGGTCTGGAGATGGAATGCGCATGGCATCCCGACCGCCGGGAGGGGCAGACTGAAGAGATGCAAAGCCAGTGCCGGATCGTCATCGGTTTCCAAGGATGAACGTGCGGCAGCACGGTCATCCCTTGGCGCGTGGATGGGCCCGGGCATATTCCGCCATCAGGCGGGCGGTATCGACCTCGGTATAGCGCTGCGTCGTACTCAGGGATGCGTGGCCCAGAAGTTCCTGAATGGCCCGCAGATCGCCGCCGCCCGCCAGAAGATGGGTCGCAAAACTATGGCGCAAGGCATGCGGCGTCGCCGTGTCCGGCAGGCCCAGGGCGACGCGCAACATGCGGATCGGCTTGCGTGCGCTGTCCTGGTTCAAGCGCCCGCCGCGCACACCGCGAAACAACGGCCCATCCGGATCGCCCGCGAAGGGGCTTTCCGTCAGATAGGCCGCGATCGCATCCCGCACCACCGGCAGCACGGGCACGAAGCGTTCCTTGTTGCCTTTCCCCAGAACCCGCATCGCGTCGCCTTCAGGGACCTGCCCCTCGTTCAGCGACAACGCCTCGGCGATGCGCAGCCCACAGCCGTAGAGCAGGGTCATAAGGGCGACGTTGCGTTTCGCGACCCATTCTTCGGTCTCGAAATCCCCGGCGGATTCGATCAACAACTCCGCGTCGGGGACGCTCAGCGGTTTCGGAACCGAATGGGGAATCTTTGGCGCGCGCACCAGGTTCAACCGATCATTCTCGACGAGGCCCCGCTTGCGCAGATAGCGAAAGAACGTCCGGATCGACGACAGTTTCCGGGCGCGCGATATGTCCTGGACCCCGCCTTCCGATAGCCGCGCCAGCCAGGACCGGAAATCCAACTGCCGGAGATCCGCCAGGTCGGACAGTTCCGGCGGCGCCCCCAGATGGCGGGTCAAGAAGGTCAGGAAATCCTCAACGTCCCGGCTATAGGCGGACACTGTATGAGGGCTGAGGCGGCGTTCGTCGTTCAACCAGGTCAGGAAAGCGCGATAGGCCTTGGCCACCGGCCCGTCGCCGATGACCGGGTGCTGCGACAGGTCGAAGCGGTCATCGGCCATGCCGCGCCCCCTCGGCAGCGGCTCTTACTCCGGCAGATCCAGCCAAATGCGCACCAATTGGGCCAGGACCGCCGACAGGAACCCGATCAGTTCCGTCGCCTGTCCGGGATGGAACTTTTCGGGATCGCGATGCCCGAAGGCCAGGAGTGCCGGCGGCGACGACGCCGAAATTCGCAGTCGGACCAGCGCGTCGCTCTGCACCAGGGTCGCGGCCCCGCCGAACAGGTCCGGATCGCCGGAGATATGCGCGCGCAGCAGCATATCCCGATCCGCCCCGATCAGCCGGTCGACAAAACCGGGCGGTACCAGGGTCACGCTGCGCACCGGGAAATCCTCGGCATTGGCCGATTCGACGGCCAGCATGACGACATCCATGTCCAGCACGACCGCCACATCGGTCTGGACGAGATTGATCAACTGTTCGAAGGAATTGGCGTCCAGCAGCCGCAGCACGCATTCATGCACGCGCGACTGGCTGTTCAGGTTCTCACGGCTGGTGTCGATCAGTTCGCGCGCGACGTCGGTGGTCTCTTCGATCCGGTCGCGCAGGCGGCGGATCATCGCTTCCTGAAAGTCGAAGACGCCCTTGCCGCCGTTGCGCTTCGGCGGGTCCAGTTCCGACAGGAGGTCCGGATGTTCGTTCAGGAAACCGGGATTGTCGCGAAGAAAGCTGACGACGTCCTTGGCTTCGACGCCGGTCGGCGCAGGCTGACTGCCGGGAGAGGGTTTCATGATCTCATTCTCCTCCGTCGACGGCCGGCCTGCGCCCCGACCCGTTCGGGGCCAGATACCGGCGTTAAAGAATCGACTGACCCGTCGCTTCCCAATCCTTGAGGAAGGCGGCGAGGCCCTTGTCCGTCAGCGGGTGGGCGAACAGCTGACGCAGCACTTTCGGCGGCAGCGTCGCAACCCCGGCACCCATCTTCGCAGCCTGCACGACATGCACCGGATGGCGGATCGATGCGACCAGCACTTCGGTGGCGAAGCCGTAATTCTCATATATCGTGACGACGTCGGCGATCAGCTCCATGCCGTCCTGTCCGATATCGTCCAACCGGCCGACGAAGGGCGAAATGAAGGTCGCGCCCGCCTTGGCCGCCAGCAGCGCCTGGGCCGGTGAGAAACACAAGGTCACGTTCACCATGATCCCATCGTCACTGAGTGCCTTGCAGGTCTTGAGCCCCGCCTCGGTCAGCGGCACTTTTACCGCGATGTTATCCGCGATCTTGGAAAGCTTGCGGCCTTCCTTCAGCATGGTGTCGAAATCCGTCGCGACACATTCCGCCGAAACCGGGCCGTTGACCACGCCGCAGATTTCCTCAACCACTTCCAGGAAGTTGCGGCCGCTCTTGGCGACCAGGGAAGGATTTGTCGTAACCCCGTCAACCAGGCCGGTTGAGGCCAGATCGCGAATCTCTTCAATATCCGCCGTGTCGATGAAGAATTTCATACTTTCCTCGCTTGGCGCGTCCGGCCCGTCGAACAACCGGGCGCCGCGCCGATGGTTAGAGATCATGCCCCGATTCGCGGAAGTAAACCGCTTTCAACGCCGCTTCCGCCCTGTCCCGCCCCGGTCCGCGACGAGGGCGATGCGATGACGGAGGGGACGCCGCCTGTGGCCCGTTCTTTGTTCCCTCCGGCCCGCCGGGTCAAGGTTCTATTGCCGCTGCCGCTGGCCGGTTCCTACGATTATGGCGTCCCGCCCGGGATGGATCCCCTTCCTGGCAGTTTCGTGGAGGTGCCGTTGGGCGGCCGCGCCGTAGCCGGCGTCGTCTGGGACGGAGAGCCTGATCCCGGCGACGTCCCGGAATCGAAACTGAAGGACATTGCGGGCATTCTTCCAGCCCCGCCCCTGCCCGACGCGTCGCGCCGATTCGTCGAACGCCTTGCCGCCTATACCCTGGCCGCGCCGGGATCGGTCCTGCGCATGGCGATGAGCGCGCCCAAGGCCTTGGAACCGGCGTCCCTGCGCACCGTCTATACCGCGGCCGACCCGCCGCCCGAAGACATCCGGTGGACCGCCGCCCGACGCCGCGTCATGGACTTCGCCGCCCAAGGTCCCGCCCTGCCCGCCGCCGATCTGGCGCGGGAAGCAGGTGTCACGCCGGGGGTCATCCGGGGCATGGCGGATGCCGGTGCCCTTCTGCCCCTGCGCCTGCCCGACACCGAAAGTTTCGACGATCCGGATTGGGAACGTCCCGGCCCGGAACTGTCGGATAGTCAGCATGCCGCCGCCACGGAACTGTGCGAGGCCGTCCGTGCACGCCAATTTTCCGTCACCCTGCTGGACGGGGTGACCGGGTCCGGCAAGACGGAGGTTTATTTCGAGGCCGTCGCGGCGGCGCTGGCGGCCGGGCGGCCCGTTCTGGTGCTGCTGCCCGAAATCGCCTTATCGGCGCAATGGCTGGAGCGATTCGAGGATCGTTTCGGCACGCGCCCGGCGGAATGGCATTCCGACCTGCCGCCCGGCACGCGGCGGCGAACCTGGAAGGCGGTCGCGGAGGGCCGGGTCAAGGTAATGGTCGGCGCGCGGTCCGCCCTGCATCTCCCCTTCCCCGAACTGGGCCTGATCGTCGTCGACGAGGAACATGACGGGTCGTTCAAGCAGGAAGAGGGGGTGATCTATCACGCCAGGGATATGGCCGTCCTGCGCGCGCAGGTCTGCGATTGCCCCATCGTCCTGGCCTCGGCGACGCCCAGTCTGGAAACCGTGACCAATGCGGATGCAGGCCGATACCGGCGCCTGCGCCTGACGGAGCGGCATGGGGTCGCCAAGCTGCCATCGATCGACGTGATCGACCTGCGCAAGACGCCGCCGCCGCGACAGCGCTGGATATCGCCGCCGCTTCAAGACGCGCTGGAAGAAACTTTGGCGCGCGGGGAACAGGCGCTGCTGTTCCTGAACCGGCGCGGCTATGCGCCGCTGACCTTGTGCCGGACCTGCGGCCACCGTATCGAATGCCCCACCTGCGACGCCTGGCTGGTGGAGCATCGTTTCGGCCGCCGCCTGGAATGTCACCATTGCGGCTTCGCGATGAAAACACCGGACCATTGTCCGGAATGCCAGGATACGGACAGCCTGGTCGCCTGCGGTCCCGGGGTCGAGCGCCTGCACGAGGAGGCCATGGCGATTCTGCCCGATGCCCGCATCGAGGTCGTAACCTCCGATACGCTGCAAGGCCCCTTGGCCGCCGCCGCCTTCGTCGACCGAATGGCCAGCGGAGAGGTCAACCTGGTGATCGGCACCCAGATCGTCGCCAAGGGCTATCACTTCCCGCTGTTGACCTTGGTCGGCGTGATCGATGCCGATCTGGGACTGGCGGGGGGCGATCTGCGCGCGGCGGAACGGACGTTTCAGCTCCTCAGCCAGGTCGCCGGGCGGGCGGGCCGGGCCGGTCATGCCGGACGGGTGATGCTGCAGACCGCCAATCCCGGCGCAACCGTGCTGCAGGCCATCGCGACCGGCGACCGCGACGGCTTCTATGCCGCCGAGGCGTCGATGCGCGAGGAACATGGCTGGCCGCCCTATGGCCGGCTGGCGGCGTTGATCGTGTCGGGCGAGGACGAAGGCCAGGTCGAACGGACGGCCGGCGATCTGGCCCGCGCCGCCCCGCGCGCCGACGGGTTGCGGGTGCTGGGACCGGCCGCGCCGCCGTTGGCCCTCCTGCGGGGCCGCTATCGCCGTCGTCTGCTGCTGAAGACCGGTCGGGATATCAGCCTGCAGCGGGTTCTGACAGACTGGCTGTCCCGGGTGAAGCCGCCGAATGCAGTGCGCATCCAGGTCGATATCGACCCTTACAGCTTCATGTGATCGTCTGATGTGACAATCCGGAACAGCCCTGGCGATTGCACCCTTGGCGTCAGCCGAGTAGTAAAGAAACAGGATCGGCCGGGGTCAGAGAAAG
Organism: Pacificispira sp.; assembly: GCF_965228185.1. Lineage (NCBI taxonomy): Bacteria > Pseudomonadati > Pseudomonadota > Alphaproteobacteria > Rhodospirillales > Aestuariispiraceae > Pacificispira > Pacificispira sp. Next base: position 36,170 of record NZ_CBDDHE010000008.1, read on the forward strand.
CTGCCGAAAATCGGTCCGACGGGAGGGGGCGCCGCGCCGCGATGTTGTTCAGTCTGCCGAATTTCCTGACGCTGCTGCGCATCGTGGCAATCCTGCCGATCGTCGGCCTGTTCTATGTCGACGGCGATTGGGCGCGCTGGACCGCCTTCGGTCTTTTCGCGGTCGCCGGCATCACCGATTTCTTCGACGGCTATCTGGCCCGCGCCACCGGCCAGGTTTCCAAGCTGGGCCGCTTCCTTGACCCGATCGCCGACAAGCTGCTGATCGCGGCGGTGATCTTGATGCTGGTCGCGTCGGGCGGGTTGTCGGGCCTGGCGGTCCTGCCGGGCCTGGTGATACTGATCCGCGAGATCACCGTGTCGGGCCTGCGCGAGTTCCTGGCCGAATTAAGAGTCGGCATGCCCGTTTCCGGCCTGGCGAAATGGAAAACCACGATTCAGATTGTCTCGCTGGGCTTCCTGATCGTCGGCGAAGCCGGACCCGCCATGCTGCCGACCGTGTTGATCGGCGAAGTGCTGATATGGATTGCGGCCTTCCTGACCGTGATCACCGGCTTCGATTACCTGCGCGCCGGCCTGAAACATATGACGGAATAAGCCATGCGGATCCTGGGCATCGCCGGTTATAGCGGATCCGGCAAGACGACATTGGTCACCAAACTGATTCCCGCCTTGATCGAACGCGGCCTGACCGTTTCCACGATCAAACATGCGCATCACGCTTTCGACGTCGACACGCCCGGCAAGGATTCCTATGAGCACCGCAAAGCCGGAGCCACCGAGGTTCTGGTGTCTTCGGCCCAGAGATGGGCGCTGATGCACGAGCATCGCGGCGCGGCCGAGCCGGGACTGGACGAGCTGCTGGACCGATTGGCCCCGGTCGATCTGGTCCTGGTCGAGGGCTGGAAGTTCGGCGACCATCCGAAGCTGGAAGTCTTCCGCCAATCGGTCGGCAAGCCGATGCTGGCCCCCGACGACAAACAGGTCGTCGCCATCGCCACGGACCTCCAGGAATTGCCGGACCTCGCCATCCCGCGACTCGATATCGACGATGTCGACGCCATTGCAGATTTCGTCGTGGAGTATGCTAAGGTCTGATGCGTACACGGCCGGCACGCGGCCGATTCTTCGGAGCGTCCCGTTTGCTGAAATCCTTTACCATCGGCGGAAAAATCTACTCCATTGCCCTCGGCCTCGTGATTCTGATGGTCGCGGTGTCGGCAGCCTCCCTTTATATGGTCGACCGCGTCCGTGAGGAATTGCAGCTTCAGTCGACGATCTTTCTGCCGCTCAGCAACCGGGTTGCGTCGATCGAAGTCAAAGTGCTGGATGGGGAAGTCCATATCGAACGTCTGCGGCATGCCTTGGAAGAAGGTCGCCAGACGCTGGTTTCCAACGACATTCACAACAAAATTCAACAGATTGGCGCCACCGCCGACGAGGAGTTTCAACGCGCCTACGCCATTCTGGAGAGCATTGATCAGGCCGCCCTGTCCAAGGACAGCGCGGTCGCCGCCGCCCAGGTGGGGGCGGCCCTGCATTCGCTGGATACCGAGTACCGCGACTACCGCATGAAGCTGGAAAAGATGCTGACCGCCGAATTGAGCGGCGCCGTGTCGAATGTGCAATTGTTGAACGAATTGCTGATCCAGGATGAACAGCAGATTTACGAGCATGCCGAACGGGTTCGCGCGCAGATGCAGGATCATGTTTCGGCGTCGTTGAACCATGTCGTGGAACTGGATGAAATCCTGGACCGCCTGATCTTCATCCTGACCGGGCTTGCGGCCCTTTTGGGATTGTTGCTGTCAGCCCTGGTGACCCGTTGGATCGTAACCCCGATGCGCGCCCTTGTGTCCGGGCTGAAGCGCGTCGAGGACGGCGATTTGGAAACCGAACTGCGCATCGACACGCGCGATGAAACCGCCGCCATGGCCCGCAGCTTCAACGAGATGATTGCCGGACTGCGCGCGAAGGAACGCATCACCGAGACCTTCGGCAAATATGTCGACGCGCGCGTCGTGGATTCGCTGATCGGAAACCCGGCCCTGACCAAACCGGGCGGCGACCGCCGGCATATGACGGTCCTGTTCACGGATATGAGCGGCTTCACCGGCCTGTCGGAGGCGCTGTCACCGGATCTTCTGGTCCGGTTGTTGAACGAGTACTTTACCGAAATGTCGGATCCGATCATTCAGCGCGAAGGCGTGATCGACAAATATATCGGCGACGCGATCATGGCCTATTGGGGGCCGCCCTTCACCGACCCGGCACACCAATCCGAATGGGCCTGCGCCGCGGCACTGGATCAACTGGACCGGCTGGAAGGGTTCCGGAAGGCTGTACCGGACATAATCGGCGTGAAGCTGCAGGCCGAGCCGATAGACATTCACAGCGGCATCGCCAGCGGCCCCGCTCTGGTCGGCACCGTCGGGTCGCACCAGCACCGGAACTATACGGTCATGGGCGACACGGTGAATCTCGCCGCCCGTCTGGAAGGCGCTTGCAAGGCATACAAGGTGCGCATTCTGGTGGACGAAACCACCAAGGCCGACTGCAAGGACGTCTTGTTCCGAGAGGTCGATTTCCTGCGGGTCAAGGGCCGCGGCGAACCCGTCCGCGCCTACCAACCCCTGTCGCGTCTGCCTGCATCGGAAACCGCACAGTCCCTGGCCAAGCACTATTCCGACGGTCTTTCCGCCTATCGCATGCGCGACTTTCAGGGCGCGGTACGGTTGTTTGAAAAATGCCTGGAAATCACCCCCGGCGACGCGCCGAGCCAGGTCCTCCTTGAACGGGCGACGGCCCTGCGCGATACGCCGCCGCCGGACGGCTGGGACGGCGTTTGGGAAATGCGAAGCAAGTGACGGATCGGTTCGGGCCGGGTATGGTGGCGCATCATGTCCGACCGTAAACGCATAGACCCCAGATTGGTCCCGCCCGGGATCGGCCATAATGGCGGCCCGCCGCTGCAAAGCCGATATTCCTGGAAGGCCGTCTGCTGGCGGAAGGCGCAGGCCAAGGCCTGGAAATCGCCGCCGCCGGAAGTCGTGCGCCGCCGGTGCAAGCGCGCCGCGGAACTGGGCATGACCTACCGGGAATACACACTGGAAATCCTGGAGCGCGGCCGGCACCTCTAGGCCGGATGGGCATTCGGGAACGGATCGGGCATGGCGCAGCTAACCGACGATTGTTTCGCCTTCGACGGGCCACTGATCACGGCGGCCGACGCCTTGGCGCGCATTCTCGGCAATCTGACTGCGATCGCCGATGTCGAAACGGTCCCCGTCTCCCAGGCCCTGAACCGATTGCTGGCGGAGGATGTGACCGCCCCTCACGCCGTGCCGCCCTATGCCAATTCCGCCGTCGACGGCTATGCCGTCTATCACGCCGATCTGAACGCCGATGCGGATACGATCCTGCCGGTCGTTGGGCGCGTCGCGGCGGGCCGGCCATTGGGACGCCCGCTGAAACGCGGCGAAGCGGTCCAGATCTTCACCGGCGCCCCGATGCCGGACGGTATGGCCGAAACCGGCGGACCGGATACCGTGATGATGCTGGAGGATTGCCACGCCGACGATGACGGCACGCGGGTCGTTTTGCGGCCCGGGATCAAGCCGGGGGCGAACCGGCGTCTGGCCGGGGACGACGTAGCCGCCGGCAGCACGGTCTTGCACGCCGGCAGCCGGCTGGGCCCTTCCGAACTGGGCATGCTGGCGGCCTGTGGCCGGACGGAGGTTCTTGTCCGTCGCCCGCTTTCCGTCGCGCTGTTTTCCACCGGCGACGAGGTGACGGAGCCGGGCACGCCGCTGCCGCCGGGCGCGCTGTATGATTCGAACCGCTATGCCATCGGCGCGGCGTTGCAATCCATCGGTTGCGCGGTGGAGGATCTGGGCATTCTGCCGGACGATCCGGCGCGCATCCGCGCGACCTTGCGCGACGCCGCCGACCGCCATGCCGCCATCCTGTCTTCCGGCGGAATGTCGATGGGCGAGGAGGATCATGTCCGCGCCGCCGTCGAGGCACTTGGCAGCCTTAACTTCTGGCGCGTCGCGATTAAACCGGGCCGGCCGGTCGGCATGGGACTGATCAAATCGGAAACCGGCCAAAAGGCGGTGCTGATCGGCTTGCCCGGAAACCCCGTCGCCGCGATGACGACCTTCATCGCCATGGCACGCCCTGTCCTGTTGACCCTGGCCGGGGCGGCGGTGACGGAGGTAGCGCGGTTTCGCGTCATCGCCGATTTCGGCTATAAGAAGAAATCCGGCCGCCGGGAGTTTGTCCGCGCGCGGCTGGATGGCCGGGACGAAGCCACGTCATTGCCGCGCGCCGTAAAGCACGGCCGCAGCGGCGCAGGTGTCCTGTCCTCCATGGTCGGCGCCGACGGATTTGTGGAACTTCCGGAGGACGACACCCATCTGGAACCGGGTACGACGGTCGACTTCTTGCCGTTTGCGGAGGTATTTCGATGAAAGTTCTGTATTTCGCCTGGCTGCGTCAGCGGATCGGCACCGGGGAAGAGACCCTGGATTTGCCGGAGGGCATCTCCAATGCCGGGGAATTGATGGATTGGCTGAAAGCCAAAGGCCCGGGCTATGAGCAGGCGTTCCAGAACGCCGATGCCGTCAAGATCGCCGTCAACCAGACCTTCGGGTCGCGCGAAACGCCGGTCGCCGCCAATGACGAAGTCGCCTTCTTCCCGCCGGTCACGGGCGGCTGAACGATGAGCGTTTCCGTCCAAGCGGAGGATTTCGACGTCGGCGCGGAACTGGCGGCGATGACCGACGGCAAGGTATCGATCGGCGGGGTCTGCAGTTTCGTCGGACTGGTCCGTGACATGAATGACGGGTCCGGCGTCGGTGCGATGACGCTGGAACACTATCCCGGCATGACCGAACGCATGCTGGAGGAAATCGAGGCGGAGGCACATCGCCGCTGGCCCCTGGAGGCCAGTCGCATCATCCACCGCCATGGCCGCCTGGAACCGGGCGACCGCATCGTCCTGGTCGCCACCGCCAGTCCGCACCGGCTGGCAGCCTTCGAGGCCTGTCATTTCCTGATCGACTGGCTGAAGACAAAAGCGCCTTTCTGGAAGGCGGAGGAATTGTCGGAGGGCGGCACGCGATGGGTCGACGCCCGCCACGGCGACGACGAGGCGGCGGCGAAATGGCAGTAGAGGCGAATATGGAAACCGGTCCCCTTGAAATTGTCCGCGCCGGCGAGAACGACGCCGATCTGGTCGCCATCATGGTGCACCGGCTGCTGCATGAGGTCGGTGCCTGGCACGGCGCGCCGGATGACGAGCGCATCCACGAGGTGTGCCGCGAACTGCTGGAAGGGGATTCCCGCTTCATCGCGCTGTTGGCCTTCGATTCAGAACGGCGCCCGGTCGGCGTCATGACCCTGACCGAAGCCGTCGCGATCTATGCGCAGGGCCGCTTGGGCATCATCATGGAGCTTTACGTCGTGCCCGACGCCCGGTCGGCCGGCGTCGGCGACCGCCTGATCCATGAGGCACGAGCGATCGGCAAGACACGCGGGTGGACCATTCTCGAAGTCAACACACCGAACGGTGAGAAATGGGCGCGCACGCAATCCTTCTATGAGCGCCAGGGCTTTCGCCATGTCGGCCCGTTCATGAAGTTGAAGCTCTGACGGCAAATCGTCGCTTCAAAGATAGGCGAAGGCCTTTTCCTTGCCGATCTCTTTGACCAGCTTCTTCCCGACACGGCCGATCAGCTTGATGCCGGATTTTGAGATTCCGAGCTGGTCCGGGAAGGGCGGCCCCTTGCTGACCCGGTCGACCAGACCGTGCTGCGACAACAGGATCAGCAGTCGGCGGATCGTTTCGCGCGAAACACCGATATTCCCGAAGATTTCAAACAGCGCGGATTGGCTGAGATTCGGGAAAATCTTCAGATTGCCGGGCGTGTCGACCTCATGACGGGCCAACAGCGCGGCGAACTGCTTTTCAGTCAAATCCGACGAGGCGAAATCGGCGAGAAAGAGCAGAATGGTGTAGCTGTGAATGCTGGAAAGCTGAACCGCGTCCTGCCGTGCGAGCGGCGTTCCGGACCCTTCCAGCAGTTTTTCGATCTCGCGCTCATACGCCCGAAGCGCCAGAGCCGGCGCTCGAAGGTTCGCATCAATGGGGGTCGCTTCCTTGGTCTTCGCCATTTCCCGATCCTTTTTCATCACCTTTTGGGCCGCGGACTTTCAACACCCCCGCGTCTGCGGTAAAACCTCCCCCATCGGCATTCACTATAGTATGGGAACGCCGAAAATGCATTACCAGGATAAGAAAATAGCGCTTGAGCCATGACGACATCCGCATCGCGTCCCCGCCCCGTAGTCTTATGCATCCTCGACGGCTGGGGCGAGAGAGCCGAGACCAAGGATAACGCCATCGCTGCCGCGACGACGCCGGTCTTCGACCGGTTGAAGGCGAGCGTGCCTTTCGCGACGCTTGAAGCATCCGAGACCTTCGTCGGCCTGCCGAGCGGCCAGATGGGCAATTCCGAGGTCGGCCATATGAATCTGGGCGCCGGGCGGGTTGTCATGCAGGACCTGCCCCGCATCGACGCGGCGATTGCAGCGGGCGAACTGGCCGCCAATCCCGAATTGAAGGCTTTCGCCGCCCGCCTGCGCGAAACCGGCGGCACGGCGCATATTCTGGGCCTGTTATCCGACGGTGGGGTGCATAGCCACCAGGATCATATCGCCGCCCTCGCCAAGGCATTGGCCGATGACGGTATCCCCGTCGCGGTGCACGGCTTCCTGGACGGCCGTGACACCGCCCCGCGCAGTGCCGGGGGCCTGATCGACGCCTTCCGCGCGGCCGCGCCGGATACCCGCATCGCCACACTTTGCGGGCGCTATTGGGCATTGGACCGCGACAAGCGCTGGGACCGCGTGCGCAAGGCTTATGACCTTTTGGTCGACGGCAAGGGCGCCCAGTCCGACGACCCGTCGGCGGCGATCGAAGCGTCCTATGCCGCGAATGTAGGCGACGAATTCGTCGAACCGGTCGCCCTGGGCGGCTATGCCGGCATGCGCGACGGCGACGGGTTGCTGATGGCGAATTTCCGCGCCGACCGTGCGCGCGAAATCCTGTCCGCCCTTCTGGATCCGGCTTTCGACGGTTTCGCCCGGCCCCGGCAGGTCGACTTTGCAGCCAGCCTCGGCATGATCGAATATTCCGAGGCGCATAACGCATTCCTGAAAATTCTGTTCCCGGCCGAAACACTGGACGATGTTCTGGGCGCCGTCGTCGCCGAGGCGGGCGGACGGCAATTGCGCATTGCAGAGACCGAGAAATACGCCCACGTCACCTTCTTCCTGAACGGCGGTCGCGAGGCCGTCTTCGAGGGTGAGGACCGGATCCTGGTACAGTCGCCGGATGTTGCCACCTACGATCTGCAGCCCGAAATGTCCGCGCCGGAAGTCACCGACAAACTGGTCGCGGCAATCGAGTCGGGAGTTTACGACCTGATCGTCGTGAACTACGCCAACACCGACATGGTCGGCCATAGTGGCGTGTTTGACGCCGCCGTTGCGGCGGTGGAAGCGGTCGATTCCTGCCTCGGCCGATTGGAAGCAGCGGTGCTGGCGGCGGGCGGGCGCATGCTGGTCACCGCCGATCACGGCAATGCCGATATGATGGTCGATCCGGAAACCGGCGGCACGCATACCGCCCATACGCTCAGCAAGGTGCCGTTGCTGCTGGTCGGCGCGCAAGCCGGCACGATCGACGGATTGGGCGACGGACGGCTGGCGGATGTCGCCCCGACCCTGTTGGATCTCATGGGCCTGGCGCAGCCTGCGGCCATGTCCGGACGGAGCCTCTTGCGGCGCTCCGCCCGCCATGCCGCGGAATAATCCGGCCACATCGATCGGACCCGCCGCCCTGGTTTTGGCGGCCTGCCTTGCATGGTCGGCGTTCCCGGTAACCGCCCAAACCAATCCCGAAGCCGAAGCCCAGCGCATCGAGTCCGAACTGGAGAGCGAGCGGGCGCGCAGCCGCGACTTGGAGAAGCAGGCTCAATCCCTGGCCCGGGAGTTGGAGGCGCTGCGCCTGCAACTGGTTACCGTGGCCCGCGATACCCAGGAGCGGGAGAACCTGGTCAGCAATCTGGAAGTCCAGATCGTCGACCTGCGAGCCGAAACCGAACGCCGCCGTCAGGTCTTGAGCGAGCGGCACAGCCAGTTGACCGGCACATTGAGCGCCCTGACCGGCCTGTCGGCCGATGCGCCGCGCGCCTTTTTCCTATATCCGGGCGAACCCTTGGATGCGGTGCGCGGGTCGATCCTTTTGCAATCCGCCGCACCCGTATTGGGCCGACGTGCCGGCATTCTGCGCGACGACCTGGCCGCACTGGAGGCGGTGCGGCTGGATCTCAATGACAAGCTGGATCGCCTCAGCCAGCAGGATGCCGCCCTGTCGCAGGATCGCGCGCGGCTGGAATCGCTGCTGGTCAAGAAACGCGCCCTGTACGATCAGACCGCTCAGCAATCGCGCGCTGCCAATGAGCGGCTGCGGGAGCTGACGGAGAAATCGGCCGATCTCAAAGAATTGATGGCGGCGCTGGAGGCGGAACGGATCGCCCGTGAGGTCGACGAGGTGAACAGGTTGAAGGCCGAACAGGCCGCCCGCGCGGCGGCGGAAGCGGCCGCGAACCGCACGCCGGAAGCGCCCTCCACCCCGCCGGAGACCGCCTCCAATCCGGCACAACTGGCTGCGCTGGCAACCGCACCGACCGTTCGACCCGACGGAATCCGCACATTTCCGGCGGAAGGCGTGATTACACCCCCCTCCGTCGGCACGCTGGTTCAGCGCTATGGACAGGATACGGGCTATGGCCAGACGGCGAAGGGAATCGTCATCGAGACCCGGCCGGATGCCGCAGTTTTGTCACCTTTCGATGGGAAGGTGGTCTTCGCCGGGCCATTTCGCGACCTGGGCCCGATCTTGATCATCGAGCATGACGGTGGATATCATACGGTTCTGGCGGGGTTTGCGCGTATCGACGTCGCCGGCGGGCATTGGTTACTGGCCGGGGAGCCGATCGGCATCATGCCGCATACGAATTCCGTCGTCTCCGAATTCACGGGCGGACAAACTACGGGTAGCGGAACGCGTCCGCGGCTCTATATGGAACTGAGGCGCGAGGGGCATCCCGTCAATCCGCTTCGATGGATCACGGCTGGCAGCATTAGGGTGAACGGATGATTTCGCAGAACGACGCTTGCACCATTTCGAACCGCGCCGGATGGCCCGCCGTTCGGACCCTTCTGGCGGCTTCGGCTCTCGGCGTCGCCTTCCTGGTCGCACCGGCCCCACAGGCCGTCGCACAGGATACCGACAAGGATCAGCCCGATACGTTCGAAATGCTCGATCTTTTCGGCGAGGTGTTCAACCGCGTCCGAGAGGACTATGTCGAGGAAATCAGCGACAAGGAACTGATCGAGGCCGCGATCCAGGGCATGCTGGACAGCCTGGACCCGCATTCGGCCTATATGGACGAAGAAACCTTCCAGGCGATGCAGACCCACACGCGCGGCGAGTTCGGCGGGCTGGGGATCGAGGTCAGCATGGACGAAAGCGGTTTCGTGCGCGTCGTCTCCCCCATCGACGATACGCCCGCCGCCCGCGCCGGGATCGAAGCCGGCGATCTGATTTCCCATCTGGACGGCGAGGCCGTGAAGGGCCTGACGCTGAACGAGGCCGTCGAGAAAATGCGCGGCCCGGTCGGCGCGGACATCGTCCTGACGGTCCTGCGCGAAGGCATCGCCGATCCCTTCGACGTCACCATCACCCGTGACAAGATTCAGATCCAGTCGGTGCGCAGCCGGATGGAGGGCAATGTCGGCTATATTCGCATCACCAGCTTCTCCGGACAGACGCAGAGCGGCTTGGAACGCGCGATCGATTCCATCAAACAGGAGGCCGGCGAGGACCTTGCGGGCTATGTCCTGGACCTGCGGAACAATCCGGGCGGTCTGCTCAATCAGGGCGTTTCCGTGTCAGACACCTTCCTGGAGCGCGGCGAAATCGTCTCGACGCGCGGCCGCAGCCCGGAGGAAATTCAACGCTTCCAGGCGACCCCGGGTGATCTGACCGACGGTTTGCCGATTGTGGTTCTGATCAATGGCGGTTCCGCCAGCGCGTCGGAGATCGTCGCGGGCGCCCTGCAGGATCAGCGCCGCGCGATCCTGGTCGGCACCCCGACCTTCGGCAAGGGCTCGGTTCAGACGATCACCCCGCTGAGTCGCAACAATGCCGCGATCAAGCTGACGACCCAGCGCTTCTATACGCCCAGCGGCACGTCGATCCAGCAATTGGGCATCAAGCCTGACATCGTCGTCGAACGCGCCCGTGTCGAAGTTCTCGACGCCGGGCAACGCCGTTTCGAACGCGATCTGGATGGATCCTTGGAGAACGAGAACGGCGCGGTTCAGAACGACGAGAAGGCGGCGACCGATACCACGATCGAGGACTATCAGCTTGCACGCGCTCTCGACCTTGTGCGTGGAATCGGCTTGTATCGGTCTCAGTCGTCCAACTAAGTCGCGGCGGGCATTGACGCGGACACGCATCCTCAACGCGCGGTTCGGTCGCCCGGCCGCGCAGTGAGGGTTTGTATTGGCGAAACCGAACCTGGCCGCAATTGTCGAGAAGCTGAAAGGGATTGGCCCGTCCTTGCGCGCCAAGCTGCCCGGAAAGCTGGGCGGCCGGTCCGGCGACGGGTCCGAAGGCGATTCTGGGGACGGCTCCGCCAAGACCGATCCCTATGCCGGCGTTCCCGATCATCTAAAGCCGACCTTCTTTGAGCGCAACGCCCAGATCCTGCCGGTTGCGGCCGCCTATGCGGCACTGTTTCTCGCAGTCGTGGGGGTCGGCACCTATCTGTTCCTGAAGTCGGACGCGATCGAGGCCGAGCTGGAGGCCAAGGTACCGCGCGTCGAGATGACGGAATTCGATGTGGTGGACAAGCGCGGCCAGCCGACCGACACCGCCCAGGAAGAAGCCGCGTCTTCCGAGACTCCCCCGGCGGAGGCGACCGAAACGCCTGCCCAAGCCACCGCCGATCAAACGGCGGCTGAGCCAGTGACGGAAACGGATCAGCCGCCCATCCGGTCGGTCGACGAACCCGACCCCTATGCCGGTAATCTGGCCCCCCATCCCGATCCTGGATTGGTCGAAACCGTCGCGACGATCGGTGATCTGCCCCGGATTGGCGAGGACGGCCGCCTGCCCTGGAAAGTCTATGCCCGGCCGTCCAGCAGTCTCGAGACTCGGCCGCGCATCGCCGTCGTCTTCACCAATCTGGGCCTGTCGGAGCGCAGTACCGAGGCCGCTATCGCGCTGCCCGGCGCCGTCACCCTGGCCTTTTCGCCCTATGCGCCGAGGATCGAGGAATGGATCACCAAGGCGCGGGACGCCGGCCATGAAGTGATGATCGGTCTGCCCATGGAACCACGCGATTTCCCGCGCAGTGACGCGGGATTGCTGTCGCTGATGACGTCGGTCGACGAGGAGCAGAACCTGCTCAACCTGCAACGGGTGCTCAGCGTCAGTTCAGGCTACATTGGCGTGGTCAATTTCCAGGGGTCCGGTTTCACCGCCAGCCGCGCCGCGATGCAGCCCATCCTGGCGGCGCTGACCAGCCGCGGCCTTGTCTATCTGGACACACTGGAGAATGCGACCAGCGTCGCGCCGGAACTGTCCGAGAAACTCAGCACCCCCTTTGCCACGGCCGATCTGGTGCTGGACCAGACCCTGTCGCGGCCCATGGTGACGACACGGTTGAGCCAGTTGGAACTGGTAGCCAAGAACCAGAAAACGGCCATCGTCGCCGTTCAAGCCTTTCCCATGCTGATGGACCGTGTCGGGTCCTGGACAAGGGACCTTGCAGGAAAATCGATGGTCCTATCGCCGTTATCCGGCATAATAGCCGCCCGCAATCGCGGAAGCTGACCGTCCCCAAGGGCGGCGACGAAAAATCAGGCCGGTGAACCGGCCGAAGCGTAGTTGGAGCAGGGATGTCGGGACGGGAACAATCGGATGTGCCATCGCGAACGGGCCCGGTAGCGATCACTGATTCCGTCGATCCCTATCGAGACGACCCCCGCCCCTACCGCCGCTGTGTCGGCCTGATGCTGTTCAACGGCGACGGGTCGGTTTTCGTCGGCAACCGGATCGATGTTCCAGGCGATCACTGGCAAATGCCCCAAGGCGGGATCGATCCCGGCGAGTCTCCGGAACAGGCTGCCTGGCGCGAGCTGCGTGAGGAAGTCGGTACGGATCGCGCCGAAATATTGGCCGAAAGCAAGACCTGGTATCCGTACGACCTGCCGGTCGGCCTGTCCCGTCGGATCTGGAAGGGCAAGTATCGGGGCCAGACCCAGCGCTGGTTCGCCTTCCGCTTCCTGGGCCAGGACGGCGATATCGACCTGACCCATCACAAGCCCGAATTCAGCGAATGGCGTTGGGTGCCTCTGGCGGAATTGCCCGACCTGATCGTCCCCTTCAAACGCCCGATCTATGAACGCGTGATCCGGGAATTCTCGAAGTTCGGTGGATAACCGATACGGGTGCCCTGTCCGCACCTGCGTTCCGGCGCAGACAGGAGCCCTTTGGGGATAGCTAAGCGGCGCGTTCGCCGTAGCGGTGAATGCCGCACTCCGTCTTTTCCTGACCAACCCAACGGCCGGACCGATCGTCGCCGGCTGCGATGGGCTTGCCCGTGCAGGGGCCGCAGCCGATCGAGCGATACCCACGATGCCACAGCGGATGCCGGGGCAGCGCGAAATTGTCGAAATACGCGTCGATCCGGTCGGGAGTCCAATCGGCCAGCGGATTCAGTTTCAGTCGGTCCGGCCCATCCGTCTCGGCTGTCGGCAAGACGGCACGCGCACCGCCCTGGAACCGTTTGCGGCCGGTGACCCAAACGTCGAACTGTGCCAGGGCTTTTTCCAGCGGCTGCACCTTGCGCAGATCACAGCAAGCATCGGTATTAGTCTGGTGCAGCAAGCCGTCGGGATCGCCCGGGGTTGCGTCGCGCGCCGGACCGATGCTGCGGACATCCTCCAGCCGCAGCCGGTCGATCAGCATGTCGCGGTAATCCAGCGTTTCCTGAAAATGTTTGCCGGTATCGATGAACAGAACCGGTGTCCGCCGATCGATCCGCGCCACGAGATCCAGCACTATCGCCGATTCCGCACCGAAAGCGGAGACGACACAGGCTCGCCCCGGAAAGATTTCCTCCAACGCTTTGCTCAACAGCGGCGTATCGGACAGGCCGGACAGCGCCTGAAGGGCGGTGTCGAGGCGATGGGGGCTGGCGGCGGCTCGGGTCATACTGTATCTCCAACTGTAGTTTTCTAATCTATACACTGTGTTTGTGTGATTCAATGAATTCCACACCTCAGACCAATTTATTTTCGAAGTTTTTTTCGGAGTCGCCTTTTTCCGGGATTTTCGCTAGGGTTCGCAGAAGGTTGGGGCAGAAAGGCCTTTTAAACCGCCCTCCGCATTGAGGCGGTTGCGGCGAACCATCGGGTCACGAGACCGGCCGGAATTGTCGTTTCCGGTGCAGTTTCAGATGAACCGTCAGAAGACGAACGATGCAGATCGACCGGGCCGGCACGGCCGCCTTAGCAACTATTCAGCAGATCGGATCGCCACGCGACGCCCAAAGTGCTACGCCGGTGCCGAGCGTGCCGCAGGCCCAGGCGTTGCAAAGCCCGGGCGCCACAGCCTTCGATTTTCAGGGCTCGACACTCAGCGCGCAGGCTGTGGCGGTATTGCAGCAGACCGGCGGCGCGGCGCCGCTTCGCAACACCACGCCCGGTGCGCAGGAATCAGAAGACGGCCGACGCCCTCCCGGCGGGACTGCGAACCGGGTGGCGGAAGAAGAGGAACGTCCGGCCCAGGCCGATGAAGAAGGCTCGGACGGTCTGACGCCGGAAGACGAGGCCATCGTTCGGGAGTTGCAGCGGCGTGACGCCGAGGTCCGCCGCCATGAACAAGCCCACGCGGCGGCCGGCGGCCGATTTGCCGGACCGCCCTCCTATGAGTATCAGCGTGGTCCCGATGGGCGGCTCTATGCCGTCGGCGGCGAGGTGAGCATTGACACCAGCCCTGTCGCCGGCGATCCGGAAGCAACGATCGCGAAAGCGCAACAGGTTCGGCGCGCGGCTCTGGCCCCGTCCCAACCGTCGCCGCAGGATCGGCGTGTGGCGGCCGAAGCGCAGCAGCAGATCGCCCAGGCGCGCGCCGATTTACGGACGGAACAGGCCGCGGCCCGCGCCGAAGAAGCCGAGCAACGCCGCGAAGAAGCGGATACCGCCGAGGCCGCCCGCGGCAGGGCCGATAACGGATCCACGGCACAGGGTACGGAAGTTCAAACCGCCGCCGCCATCCGGCAAAGTGCCGGGACCGAGACCGCCTCCGACCGGAACGAACAGCAGCCGGGAGCCGTCGCTTCGGACGGGCTGGCCGCGGTTCGGCTGCAGGCGGGCCTGGCCTTCGGTCAGTCCCTGGCCCTGAACGGCAATGCGCAAGCCCCCCGCAACGGCGGGTTCTTCTAAGGGCCGCTTGACCCCCGCCTCAATCGCGATGATAGGGATGGCCGTCCAGGATCTGTCGGCATCGGTAGATCTGTTCCGCCAGCATGGGACGGACCAGCATATGCGGCCAGGTGACCCGGCCGAAACGGATCTTCAGGGCCGCCGCGCTCTTCAGGCCGTCGGATAAACCATCGGCGCCGCCGATCAGAAAGGCGACGTCGCCCACGCCGCGATCCTGCCAATCCTGGAACCGCGCCGCCAATTTGCGACTCGTAAGGTCGTCCCCGGTCTCATCCATCGCAACGATGACCGCCCCATCGGGGATCTTGGCGCGGATCAGTTCGTCCTCCCGCAGGATGCGCTGATCGGTAGGGAGCGGGCGTTTTTCCTCGACCTCGATTAGCTCCAAAGGCCAGGCGATACGCTTGCGATAGACATCATAAAGACTTTGTTCGGGACCGCGCTTGGCGCGCCCCACCGCGATGATGCGAATCCGCATCGGTCCCTCACTGTTCCGGCGGCCGAAATCTTGGCCGCCTGTCCCGGTCAGGCGTGCATGCCGATCGGTTCCGGCATCGCCACGCCCCACATCTTCTCAAGATTATAGAAGCTGCGGACCTCCGGGCGGAACAGGTGCACGACCACATCGCCGGCGTCGATCAGGACCCAATCGCCCTGGCTCAACCCTTCGACGGTCGCCCCTTGTACGCCTTTGGCTTTCAGCTTTTCCAGAAGATGGTCGGCCATGGAAACGACTTGCCGGCTGGATGTGCCGGACGCGATCACCATGTGATCGGCTATCGTCGTTTTGCCGCGCAGTTCGATGACGGTCACGGCTTGCGCCTTGTCGTCATCCAGTGAGGTTTCGATCAATCCCAACAAGGCGTCGGGATCCGGTTGCTGCTGCGCAAGGTTGGTAGCGATCTTCGGTCTCTCCTTCTCAAACCGCCGACTCGCCTGCGGCCGGTTTCCGTGTCTCAAGGCTGGGTCTGGTCGGGGTCTGAAGAGGGGAACCCGCCGGAAGCCCTGATCGCGGTGGCCGACGCCGCATGTCGGCGTATCGCCATAAACACCCAGGCCGGCGGCGCTCTGTAAGCCAGGGTCGTGGCAAGCCTTTCCGGGACTTGCGCCCTGGCAAACCGGGTTGCCGCCAACCCGGCCAACGCTTTGGAATCATACGTAGGTCTTGCGAAAACGGCAAGGGGAACGGACATGAAGATTTTATGCCAGCGATACCAGCGATGAATCTGCAACAGATTGTCCGCGCCCATCAGCCAGACGAACCGCACGCCCGGAACCGCCCGCGACAGGCGTTCCAGGGTCAGCGCGGTCTGCGTCGTGCCCAGGCGGCGTTCCACATCGGTCACCCGGATACGCGGGTCGCGGGCCATCGCCCGGGCCGAGCCGATACGCTGTTCGAAACCCGCCATCCCGGTCGCGGATTTCAAGGGATTCTGCGGCGAAACCATCCACCAGACCTGGTCCAGCTTCAGGCGTTTCAAGGCCTCGCGGGAAATATGCAAGTGGCCTTCATGGGCCGGATTGAAGGATCCGCCCAACAGGCCGACCGTCATCCGCCGTTTCCGGTGAACCGGCGTGTTGGGAGGAATTTTACGCATCGGCGCCGGATCAGCCCCGTATCTGGCCGGTGCCGCGGACGCGGTATTTGAAACTGGTCAACTGTTCGGCGCCGACCGGCCCGCGCGCATGCATCCGACCGGTGGAAATCCCGATTTCCGCGCCCATCCCGAATTCGCCACCGTCGGCAAACTGGGTAGAGGCATTGTGCATGACGATGGCCGAATCGACCTCGGTCAGGAAGCGGTCGGCCGCTGCCGTATCTTCAGTCACGATGCAATCGGTATGGTCGGACCCGTAACGGCCGATATGCGCCATGGCCTCGTCCAGGCCGCCGACGATCTTCACCGACAGGATGGCGTCGAGATATTCGGTCGACCAATCGACATCCGACGCGGCCGCCATGCCGTCGACAATCGACCTCGCCTCCGGATCGCCGCGCAGGACACACCCCGCCTCGGCCAGGGCCGCGGCGACTTTCGGCAGCAGAGCACCCGCCACGGACCGGTCGACCAGCAGGGTTTCGGTCGCCCCGCAGATGCCCGTCCGGCGCATCTTGCCGTTGACCGCAATCGCGACCGCCTTCTCCGGATCGGCCTTCTCATGCAGATAGAGATGCACCAGCCCTTCCAGATGGGCGAAGACCGGCACCCGCGCGTCGCTCATGACCCTTTCGATCAGATTGCGGCCGCCGCGCGGGACGATCACATCGATCAGACCTGCCGCCCCCAGCATCGCACCGACAAAGGACCGGTCGCGGGTCCGGGCGATCTGCACCGCGTCTTCCGGCAGCCCCGCCTCGGCCAACCCCTGGCGCAGGCAGTCCGCTATCAGGCCCGAGGAATGCAGGCTTTCCGACCCGCCGCGCAGGATCGCCGCATTGCCCGCCTTCACGCACAGCGCGCCGGCATCGGCGGTCACATTCGGGCGGCTTTCATAGATCACGCCGATCACCCCCAAGGGTGTGCGGACCCGTTCGATCTTCAAACCGTTCGGACGGTCCCAGGAATCGATCACCCGGCCGACAGGGTCCGGCAGGTCGGCCACGGAATCCAGCCCGGCCGCCATCGCCTCGATCCGCTCCGGCGTCAGCAGCAGCCGGTCCAGCATCGCGGCGCTCAGCCCCTTCTCGCGTCCGAAGGCCATGTCCTTGGCATTGGCGGCCGCGATCTCGTCAGCCCGCGCCCGAACAGCGCCGGCCGCGCGGCGCAGCCCATCGGCACGCTGCGCCGGCGTCGCAAGGCCCAGCGCCTTGCAGGCCGCCCGGGCTCTGCCCGCCATCGCCGTCAGGTCCGCTTTCGACTCGTCCGCTGTCGCAACGCCGTCCATGGTGTCTTACTCCTTACGCCAATCGAGGCGCAGCCTAGGCCCGTGAATTAAGTGTCCGCAACCGCAATTTCCGCCGGGTCTATCGACATATCGTCCCGGTGAATCAGTTCCGACCGGCCGTCATAGCCCAGAATTTCGCCGATCTCGGCGGACCTTTTGCCGACAATCCGGATTGCGTCCTCGGAGGAATAGGCGCTGAGCCCCTTTCCGACGACCCGCCCGTCCGGCCCCTTGATCTGTATGGCGTCACCGCGCTCGAACGTGCCGCCGACCGCGCGGACGCCCGCCGGCAGCAGGCTCTTGCCCCGGCCCAGGGCCGCCAGGGCCCCGGCGTCGACAACAACCTCTCCGACCGGTTTCAGGGTACCTGAAATCCAGCGCTTGCGGGCCGTAACCGGCTGATCGGAGGGCACAAACCAGCTCGCCTTCGCGCCCTCGGCCAAACGGCCCAGTGCGTGGTCGTCGCGGCCCAGGGCGATGGCCATACGGCACCCGCCCGCCAGAGCGATCTTGGCGGCGTCCAGCTTGGTGATCATCCCGCCGGTAGAGACGCCGGGCACCGCGTCGCCCGCCATCGCCTCGATCTCCGGCGTCACTGCGCGGATTTCGGGGATATGCGTGGCGGCAGGATCCTTGCGCGGATCGGCGGTATAGACACCGTCGATATCCGACAGCAGAACCAGCAGATCGGCGCTGGCCATGGTTGCGACCCGCGCCGCGAGTCGGTCATTGTCGCCATAGCGGATTTCGCTGGTGGCGACAGTATCGTTCTCGTTGATCACCGGAACCGCACCCAGCTTCAACAATTGCAACAGCGTCGCACGGGCGTTCAGGTGACGCCGCCGCTCTTCCGTGTCCGACGGGGTCAGCAGAATCTGGGCGACGGTGATCTCATGCCGTGCCAAGGCGGTCTGATAGGCATGGGCAAGGCGGATCTGACCGGTCGCGGCAGAGGCCTGTTTCTCCTCCAGCTTCAACGCGCCGTCGCCAAGACCCAATATGCGGCGCCCGACGGCGATGGAGCCTGAGGAAACGATCAACACCTCCTGCCCCGCCATCCGGAAAGCCGCGACGTCCTGGGCCAGCGCGTCCAGCCAGGCCTGGCGGATCGTCCCGTCCGGGTTGACCAGAAGGGCGGAGCCGATCTTGATGACGATGCGTTTGGCGTCGGTCAGGCGCATGGCGCTCTCCCCTTCCCCTACAGCGGCGACCAGGGCTTCGGCTCCAGTTCTTCTTCCGGCGGCGCCTTCTTCTCCGCCTCCGCTGCACGGCGTTCCGCCTCCGCCTTGCGGAAGGGTTCAATGACCCGCCACAGCGCGCGTAGTGCGTCGATCACCCCGGTACCGGCCGCGCCGGATATGCCCAGGATCGGTGCGTCGGTTTCCTTGCGCAGGGCGGCGATCTGTTCGGCCAGCAGTTCCGGAATCGAGGCATCGGACTTATTGATCGCAACGATCTCCGGCTTCTCGTCCAGCCCGTTGCCATAGGCGGTCAATTCGTGGCGGATCGTCCGATAGGCCTCGACGACATTGTCCTCGACCCCGTCGATCAAATGCAACAGCACCTGGCAGCGCTCAATATGCCCCAGGAACCGGTCGCCCAGGCCTGAGCCCTCATGCGCGCCCTCGATCAGGCCGGGAATGTCGGCAATGACGAATTCATGCGAATCGACACCGACCACGCCCAGCTGCGGATGCAAGGTGGTGAAGGGATAATCGCCGATCTTCGGCTTGGCCCGGCTGACCGCATTCAGGAATGTCGACTTGCCCGCATTGGGCAGGCCGACCAGCCCGGCATCGGCGATCAGCTTCAAGCGCAGCCAGACCCAGCGGTCTTCCCCGGGCTCACCGGGGTCGGCACGGCGCGGGGCCTGATTGGTCGAGGATTTGAAGGTCGCGTTGCCGCGCCCCCCCAGACCGCCGCGAGCCAGTATCGCCGTCTGCCCGATTTCGGTCAGGTCGGCCAGGATCGTCTCCTTGTCCTCGGCCAGGATCTGGGTTCCGACCGGCAGCTTCAGGATGGTTGCCGGCGCGCTCTTGCCCGTGCGGTTCGCCCCCATGCCATGGGTCCCGGTCTTGGCCTTGAAATGCTGCTGATAGCGGTAGTCGATCAGCGTGTTCAGGCCGTCGACGGCCTCCGCCACGACATCGCCGCCGCGCCCTCCATCGCCGCCATCCGGCCCGCCGAATTCGACGAATTTTTCCCGCCGGAAGGACACGCATCCAGCCCCGCCATCGCCGGAGCGGATATAGACCTTGGCTTCATCCAGGAACTTCATGGTTCTAGTCCATTTTCATCTCGGTTCCGGCCCGCTCCCCCACCCGGCCACCCAACGGCAGCTTACGATGTGGGTGGCCGGGTGGGGGAGAGGGCCGGAACCGCAGAGACATAAATACAAAAAGGGGAACGGCCCGGCCGTTCCCCTTCTCATTACCCGATCGACGCGCTGTCGGGTCCGGGACCGGCCTTACTCGGCGGCCTCCGGCAGCGGTCGCACCGACACATAGGTGCGGTCGCGCGTCTTCTTGAACTCGACATTGCCGTGCACCAGCGCGAACAGCGTGTAGTCGCGACCGACGCCGACATTCTCGCCCGCATGCCACTTGGTGCCGCGCTGACGGACCAGAATGTTGCCGGCCAGAACGTTTTCGCCGCCGAACTTTTTGACACCCAGGCGTTTGCCGATGGTATCGCGGCCGTTCCGGGAACTACCGCCTGCTTTCTTATGAGCCATGGTTCAAGCTCCTTTTTGGCTAGCCCGCGCCTTACTCGGCGTCGGATTTCTTGGCCGCGGCCTTCTTGGCGGCGGTCTTCTTCGCGGTTTTCTTGGCAGCGGCCTTCTTCGGCGCGGCCTTCGCTTCGGCGGCGCCGGTATCGGCGGCCGGGGCGGCTTCGGTCTTCGCCTTGGCCGGGGCCTTGGCTTTCTTCTTCGAACCGTCCAGCGAGATGTCCACCACCTTCAGAACGGTCACCTGTTGACGGTGGCCCTTCTTACGGCGGTAGTTCTGGCGCCGCTTCTTCTTGTAGATGATGATCTTCTTGTTGCGGGTCTGCTCGACCACTTCGGCTTCGACGGCCGCGCCTTCCAGCAGCGGGGTGCCGGTCTTGGCGCCGTTCTCGTCGGAGACCATCAGGACTTCGTCCAGGATCACCGTTTCACCGGCTTCGGCGTCGAGCTTCTCGACGCGGATCACATCGTCTTTGGCGACACGGTATTGCTTGCCGCCCGTCTTCACTACCGCGAACATGGGTCTCTTCCTTTATCTTCGCTTCACGCGTCCTATGGTGCCGTCCCGGGGCCGCGCTGTTGCGACCGGGCGGACGGGCTTTCCTTCATGCGGCGGCCGGGAACCCTGATCCCCGCCGAACCTCGGACAGCGCAGTCACGCAAAATGTCCCACGGCCCGTTTCCTGATGAAGCCGGGCTGCGAGAAGCGCGGAATATACGGATCGCCCCTTGCAAGTCAACGGCAAACTGGGATTTTTCACACCCGCCCCCGGCAGTCGCAAATCCGCCATGATTGGGACTTGGCAGCCCCCGGCCCATCGTGTAGACAGGCGCGCGTTTCGACCGGGGCAATTCCATGCCCTATCGCGGAGAGGTGCCGGAGTGGTCGAACGGGCCTGACTCGAAATCAGGTGTGCCTTCACGGGTACCGTGGGTTCGAATCCCACCCTCTCCGCCATCGAGCCTTAGGGCGTCATTCCCTGTCTACATGCCTCCACCGTGCGTAGGCGGCCCTTTGTGCCGTGACGTGCCGAAGTTGACGGATTGCTTCCCCGACGACGGATCGGACCGGCTTTCCCGGCGGCGTGATCAGATAAAGCGTTCTTGAGAGCGTCGGTTCGATCAGACGGACCGCGCCGAGATAATCCCGGCTTCGCGAGGATGCGACCAGACTGTATGGCAGGATCGAGAAGCCCGCCCCCTCGATCAGCAATTCCAACAGCGCATTGTTGGCATCGATTTCGATAATGACATTGGGGTTGCTCCGGGTTTCGGCGAAACCTTCGTCTATCAGGGTTCGAAGTCCGCCAGGCATCGCGTTCAGAATTAGAGGGAGAGCGGAGGCCTCGGAAACCGTCACATCGCGTTTCTGGAAAACGGCGGCGGACTTTGGGCCGGTGAGATAGAGGTCTTCTTTGAACAGCGGGTCGCGCAGCCCGGAAGGCTGAACATGCGTGTCGGCGATGATGCCGATATCCACCGATCCCGCGGCAACCATCGCGGGGATGTCGATACTCTGCGCCGCGATGGTGCGCAGGCTGACTTTCTGATGACGGGCCTTCATGCCTTGTACAAGAGGGGCGAAGAGTACACCCGCGACGCTGTCCGGCGCCGCGATCACCACATCGCCGATCAACAATCCGGACGACGCTCTCGCTTCCTCCAGAGCCAGGTCGTGATGCCGAACCGCGCCGATCGCATTGGCATGGAAACGCTCCCCTGCGGCGGTAAGTGAAACACCGGCGTTGGAGCGGTTGAGCAACCGCGTACCGACCTCGCTCTCCAGCCTGCTGACGATCCTGCTGATCGCCGGCTGAGGGATGTCGAGTGTCAGGGCCGCCCGGGTGAAACTGCCGCAGTTCACGACCGTATCGAACACGCGAAACTGATGAATGGTTAGATCTGAGCTTCCAGCCATCGAAGCCGCTTCTCCAAAATCGCATCATGCCCTCTTTGGCATAACCAAGCCTTATAAACATAACATTTCTATTATATCAGATATAGCCGCTACGGCAGTTCACCGTCACAAATCGCAAGAATAGTCTCGGATCTATCGGAAGAGGTCCTGGGAGACTTGTCATGCAAACCTTGAATGCTGCAGCGATCGCATCGGTAACCAAGAACGGTTCCGGACTGCAGGTCGACTGGGTTGATGGCGACAGAAGCACCTTTCATTACATCTGGCTGAGAGACTGCTGTTACTGCGAGGTCTGTGGCGACTGTCACTCCAGCTTGCGGCGCTATATCCCGTCGCTCGAGTCCATTGCCATCAAGCCCGCCTCTGTTGCCTGGGACACGGACAAAATCGTCGTGGAGTGGGAGGGCGACGGGCACGTGTCCACCTTCGCCGCCAACTGGCTGAACGAGAACCGATACGACGACCGCGCCCGCTTGGCCAGGCGGCAACCCGTGATACACTGGGACGCGTCGACAGACCTCTGTGACCTGACCTTCGATTTCGATAAGGTCCGAAGCGGCGCGACCGAGAAGCTGGCCCTGCAACGGCATCTCATTTCTCACGGCATTGTCGTCGTCACCAACGGGCCGCGCGAGCCGGGCTGCGTCACCGAATTCGCCGAATTGTTCGGCGAGGTCTCGCAATCCGCTTATGGGGCGGTTTTCGACTTGAGGCCCAGCAATACGATAGGCACCGCCGGAACGACATTCCGGGACGTGCCGCCCCATTCCGACGAAGCCTTCGTGTATTCCCCGCCAGGCATTGAGGCTCTGGCCTGCATTCATCCCGCCGATGATGGCGGCGATTCCATCATGGTCGATGGGTTCGGGATCGCGGAGAAACTCCGCCGGGACCATCCGAAAAGCTTTCACCTGCTGTCGGCTTGGAACCATCATTTCGTGCGTCTGCATCCGGGGAAGCTCGACCAGCGCGCCTACGCGCCGGTCATCGCGCTCGACGACGATGGAGAAATCTCCGGAACGCGCCTGCACACACGCGCCTCCGGACCGCCGGATCTGCCGGAGAGCGTCATGGAAGACTATCTGGTCGCCTATCACCGACTTTGCGCGATGATGATGGCCCCGGAGAACCAGATCCGAATTCGCCTAAAGGCAGGAGAAGCGGTCGTGTTCGACAATCATCGCGCCCTGCACGCCCGCTCGGCCTTTTCCGACCCGCGCCGCTTTATGCAAATCTGTGCGGTCACGCGTGAGCGGTTTCATCAGAACTTCAGACTGCTCGCGACGGAACTCGGGGATCCCCGGTCCGCAAATCTCGTTCTTCGCGCCGGCGCCTGCCGATAACGCGGCATCAAGAGCGTCACAGGGTTAAGGGAGGAATTTGGAATGGCGTCCAATATCAGTGAAGAGACCTTCCAGCATGCGGCTGGCGCACGCGTCACCTCGCCTGAGGAACAACAGGTTCGTATCGATCTGGCGGCCATGTTCCGGCTGACCGCGATGTTCGGATGGGACGATACCATCTGGAATCATATCACCGCCCGTGTTCCAGGGTCCGACCACAATTTTCTGATGCACCGGTTCGGTCTTCTTTATGAAGAAGTATCGGCCAGCAACCTGATCAAGGTCGATGAGCACGGCAATGTTCTGGAAGGTCCAAAGGACGTCAACACGGCGGGTTTCGTGATTCACAGCGCGATCCACCTTCACCATCCGCAGAACAAGTTTGTGTTTCACGCCCATCCGCCGCAAGCGATCGCCGCAACGGCTTTCAAGGACGGCATCCCGTTTCTGGTGCAGGATTCATCGATGTTGTACGGCGATGTCCGGTATCACGATTGGGAAGGATTGTCCGTCGACTTGGACGAACGGCACAGAATCGCGGAAAACCTCGGCGACGGAAAATGTTTGGTCATGCGCAATCACGGGTTCCTGACCGTCGGCGCCACCGCCGGCGAAGCATTCATGAACATGTACTATCTGATCCGCATGTGCGACGTCGCCTTGAGGGCGCAAGCCAGCGGCCTTCCGCTCGAACCGGCCGAACCAAGCCTTTGGGCCAAGTCCAGAAAACAGTACGATGCCTTCGCGCCAGGCAAGTATGAATGGCCCGCATTGTTGCGCCGATGCGATCGCGCCGATCCATCGTACAAGGTCTAATCTCGACGGAGTGCTGGAGTTCCATGACCGACCGGATCGCCTCGATCACACCGCACCTCATTCCGGCCGACGCCAGGCCCCATCCATGGTGGTCGCACAAGGCTTACATTCTGGTCCGCGTCGAGACCAGCGACGGCATCGTCGGCTGGGGGGAATGTCACAATCTTTCCTATCGCGAGAAGGCCATCGTCGCCATCGTACAGGCCATCGCGCCGACCCTCATCGGTCGGGCGAGCGGGGACATTCGCGGACTTTTCGAACGGGCCTACAATAGCTTCGGCCAGCAGAGGCCTGGGCTTGACGTGTATTGCGCCTTCGCCGGGATCGAGATCGCCTTATGGGACATCCTGGGAAAGCGGCTCGACGTTCCGGTCTATCAGTTGCTTGGCGGATCGTTACGCGAGTCGGTACCTGTCTATGCGAATATCTACTCGCCCCATCCTCAAACGGCGGAGGATTTCGCGGCGATGGCAGCGCATCAGGTGGCCGGCGGGCACCGGGCGATAAAGCTCTATCCGTTCGACGCCGACACCTCGATCGCTGCCGGCGTGAAGCGCTTGTCCGCTGTTCGGGAAGCCGTTGGGCCGAATATCGGATTGGCGGTCGATCTGTGGCGACATGCGAGCCCTCACCGAGCGATCGAACTGGCACGCGCGATGGAACCGTTTGACCTTTTGTGGATCGAAGACCCATTTGCGCCGACCGACCCGAAAACCGTGCGATATGTGCGCGATACCATACGTCAGCCTCTGCTTACCGGCGAAACACTTCCATCCCGTAGGGAGTTCGCCAGGCTGTTCGAGGAACGCGCCGTCGACATCATCAATCCCGACATCTGCCTTTCCGGCATCTTGGAACTGCAGGCAATCGCAAGCATGGCGGAGGCTGCCCATGTAAGCGTTTCACCCCACAACTCGAACAGTATGGCGATTGGTACCGCCGCCGCCATTCATGCGAGCCTCGGGCTATCGAACCTGGAGCCGGTGGAGTACTTTCCGCTCTTCGAAACGGCGTTGGACGACCTGTGTCAGGGACGCCCGCAGATCGTGAACGGCCAATTGCCGAGGCCGGAAGCGCGGGGCTTGGGTGTGGAGGTCAATGACGCCGCGGCGCGAAAATACAGGGTGTAGTCTCCCCACCGTCTACCCATAGGTTAGTCCAGGCTGACGAACACCGCGCTGCCATGCCGTTCCGGATGCCTGATCCAAGCCAATGAACTCGGCATGTTTGACCGCCGGGGAACGGTGAACGCCGGGTTTCCGGACCGAAGCTAGTTTACTTTCAGCCGGGTCAGTTGCCCCGCCATTGCAGCCACTGCCGGATTCCCCATCAGTTGATCGTAGACGTGGTTGTAGCCGGAGATAAATCCGGGCGTCGCTTCCTTCGGATTCAGGATCAACCGCCTTTTGCCAGACCAGTTGTTGGAAGGAATATTGAATACATGTACGCCCCCGTAGGTTGAATCATACGGCGCCGCCAGCCAGGGGTCGCGGGCTGAGCCGAGCTGATGCCAATGGGTGCGGGGCCGCAGCACCTCGTAGACGTCCGTGTAGAGATCCTGGAATTTTTTCGGGATTCGTCGCGTGTCGCCGAAGGTCTGTAGGAAAAAGTCCAAGGACGCGACCCATTTCCCGAAGGCCTCGGAAATGCCCTTTTTCGCCGCGCTTCGGTCCTGCAACAGGATCTGGCGGGATGCATCGAGACTACGCCCATAGAGCATCATCGTATCGAACAGAAACGTCTGAGCCTGTTGAAACTCGGCCAGTCTTTGCTGTTGTTGTCTTTGATACGCAGCAGGATTGGCCTCTTCCCAAGGCGTAAGCCGACGCACCATGCGACATAACCTTTCATAGGATGCGAACTATTACCATGTGAGAAGAATTAGCACGAATCGCAGAATTAAAAATTGCATCTTACTTGAATTCTTTAAAATTCTGCTCCTCTTTGATCTGCTTCAGATTTGAATGGGGCGTGAAAAATGAAATGTCCAGGGATGTATTCCCACGACAAAAAGCCAACATAGTGCCTGTCTTAGAGGCCAGTCCGTAGACAAACTTCCGCCATTGGACACATGGAACCACTAGACTCCATTTCTTATAGGTTTTCGGCGTTTGCACGCAGGGAGGATGGGACCCTGACAGCATTTGACGTCGCCATCGCCTGTCCACGTGTCGACAGCGACGGCATCTCCGGCTGTAAGGTCTTCATTCCTTTCCTGCGTGCAAAACCGTTTGAAATTTTTGGCATCGATGATGACCAGGCGCTTGAACTGTCCCACCGGTTCATTCTGAGCATGACGGAAGCACAGGACTTCGAGGTGGTTGACGGCGACGGCGTTCCGGTGGCGTTGCCGCCCCTTTCCTGACCTAACATCTCGTCTCCGGCGGGCCGACCGGACCGGGCAGACGACCGGGCGCTACCCGCCCAGAACGGCCGATTGCGCCGAGGGCTGCCAGAGTTCGATCGGGTTGCCCTCCGGGTCGTATATCCGCGCGAAAATGCCGACCTCGCTGTCCCAATCTTCCTTGTGGATCACCGCGATACCATTGCCTTCGAGCTGCGCCGCCATGGCCTCCAGATCGTCGACGCGAAAGCACAGCATCCATTGCTGTTCCGGACGGCCGAAATAGTCGGTATCCGCGCTGAATGGCGCGAAGACGGTCTGGCCGGACTGCTGAACCCAGGTCCTTGCCGTGATATCGACGCCCAGGTTCCGCTCGTACCATTCGGACAGCGCTTGCGGCGCCTTGGCGCGAAAGAAGACGCCGCCAATCCCCGTTACCTTCTGCATCGCGCCGATCCTTTACGCGCCGCGCGCCCGGCCAAAACGGTCAGTCCATACCCCGGACCGGCGGCAGGGCGCCTTCCTTGGGCTTGATCAGCCGCTGAAGCGCGAAGGTGCCCAGCGCGAGGCCGATGCCGATCAGATCGGTGTAGATGCCGCCTTCGATCATGAACAGGGCGGAGATCACCAGCGCGACGCGCAGGAACCAAACCGCCCGCGCACCGAGGAACCAGCCCTGGACCCCGGCCGACAAGAGGAACACGCCGACAATGGCGGTCGCCGCGGCCCGCGTGATTTCCATCCACGTCCCGTCCATCAGGATCGCAGAATTGTAGAAGAACATGAAGGGCACGATAAAGGCCGCGACCCCGATCTTGAACGACGCGACGGATGTCTCCATGGCGTTCGCGCCGGATATGCCCGCCGCCGCGTAGGAGGCGAGCGCGACCGGTGGCGTGATGGCGGAGACGACGGCGAAATAGAAGACGAAGAAATGCGCCGTCAACTGCGGGATGCCGAGATCGACCAGGCCCGGCGCCACGACCGAGGCCGCGACGGCATAGGCCGCGGTCGTCGGCATGCCCATGCCTAGCAGGATCGCGATACACATGGCGAAGAACAGGGCGAGAAGCTGCGAATGCGCCGCCAGCCCCAGCAGCAGGTTGGAGAAGCGCGCCCCGACCCCGGTCAGCGAAATCACCCCGACGATGATCCCGGCACAGGCGCACACGGCGATGATCTGGATCGACATCGTGCCGGCCAGTTCGAACGCCTTGTTGATCGATCGGATGCCCATGCGGTGGGGGGTGAGCCAACTGACGACGGCAGCTGCCACGGTCGCCAGCGTCCCGGCGCGGATCACCGAATAGCCCTGGAACAGCGCCACGATCAGAATGATGATCGGAATGAACAGATAGACCTGTTTGACCATCTTGGAGAAGACGGGCAATTCGTCCTCGCGCATGCCCTTCATGCCCAGCTTCGCGGCTTCCAGATCGACCATAAAGTAGATCGAGACGAAGTAGAGGATGGCCGGGATGATCGCCGCGACGGCGATGTCCGTATAGGGAATGCCGGTGATTTCCGCCATGATGAAGGCGCCGGCCCCCATGATCGGCGGCATGATCTGCCCGCCGGTGGAGGCAGCGGCCTCGATCGCGCCGGCGGTCTTCTTGTGATAGCCGACCTTCTTCATCAGCGGGATGGTCAGCGACCCTGTCGCGACGACATTGCCCGCCGACGTGCCGTTGATCATGCCCATCAGGCCGGATGCGAAAATCGCGACCTTGGCAGGACCGCCCCGCGCGCGCCCAGCGGCGGCGAAGGCGAAATTGACGAAATAGTCGCCGACCTTGGACGCCTGCAGGAAGGCCGCGAATATGATGAACAGGATGATGTAGGTCGACGATACCGCCGTCGTCGGGCCGAGGATCCCGGCGTCGGTATAGACCTGACTGAAGAAGCGCTGCCAGGAGATTTCCGGCGATTGCAGGAAGCCCGGCATGTGCTGACCGGTGAAAACATAGATCAGGAAGATCGTCGCGATCACCACCAGCGCCAGCCCCGCGACGCGGCGAGTCAGTTCCATGATCAGAAGCGTACCGGCCACGGCCGCCAGCGACATGCCGATCGGCGCAAAAGGCGTCCCTGTCGCGTTGCGCATCAGCGTGCCGAAAATCGCGATCAGGTAGACCGCGACTGCGATCCCGCAAACCACCAGCACCAGATCGGACACGACCAGCCGGTCACGCCGGCGCCGCGCGAACCAGGACAAGACGATCGCGCCGACCGTCGCAGCTAGCAACGGCAGGCCGAACAGGTAGGTTTCGTTGAACTTGATACGCTCATCGATGCCGTTCCACATCACCCCGCCGGCAATCTCCGCGGCGAAGGAGATCGCGGTGCCCGTCGCAAAGAGGGCCGGCACGATCAGGAGCCAGGCGATATACGAGAGGATCGGTTTCTCGTCCGCTTCGCTTTCGGCGAAGCTGCTGGCGCTGTAGAGCAGGAACCCCAGCCCCAGGGCCCCGGCGACGTGAACGATGCGGAAATTCCAGGTTTCCAGCGGGAAATCGGGCAGAAGCGGCAGAACAACGAGCCCCCCGGTCAGCCCCGAGATCGACAAGCCGTTCAGGGAAATCATGTGGAAGGCCGCATAGAGCGCGGCGGCGGCGCTGATGATGATCAGGGATTTTCCGGTATAGAGGCGCCGATTGCCTTCGACCGGTTCTTCATCCACGCCATCGGCGATCAGATGATCGTCGTTGCCGGTTTTGTCCTCTGCCATAACCCAGCCTCCCAAGCCTGCCCCGTGAGTGTCCCCCCACCCTTTCGCATCGCTTTTTTCTGATGGGTGGGAAGGATTCGCCTAATCTAAAAAGCGGGCCACCGCAAGAAATCGGTGGCCCGCCCATTCAGTCGGCAGGGAGCGGTCAAGCCGTCCCCTGCCCAAGCACAACAAACGGATCAGCCGCCGTAGATCATGTCGGCGCCGATGGACGCACCGTTCTCATTGAACCACTTGGCCGCGCCCGGATGCCATTTCAGCACGCCGTTCTTGTCCCAGTTTTCCGGGATCGTCGACTTGGCCGCCTTATGGATGCCGACCATGCGCTCATTGTCGGACATCACGACATTGACGGCTTCGTAAACGAAGCTTTCCGGCAGGTCGCAATTGGCGATCGCGAAGTTCCACATGGAAACCGAGCGGGCCGGTGCTTCCAGCGTCGTGTAGGCGCTGGCCGGGATTTCGAACTTCGACACCGGGAAGGACGCCAGGATCGTGGCCTGTTCTTCTTCGGTGAACTCGATGATGTTGACCTTGGTCTGGACTTCGAGCTGGCTGACCGCCGGGACCGGCACGCCGGCCGCGAAGGCGATCACGTCGATGATCCCGTCCTGCAGCTGACCGCCCAGGTCGGACCAGCCACCGTTGCGGCGCTCAAACTCCACGCCCAGGGCTTCCATCATCAGCGGGAAATAGGTGTCGGACGTCGACCCCGCCGGACCGAAACCGATTTTGGCGCCGGCCGGGATTTCGGAAACGCTGGTGATGCCCGACGACGCCAGGGTCGTGACCGAGAACGGCGTCTGATACATCGGGAACATGGCGCAGGCCTTATCCATGGCCAGGCCGGGGGCGATCGGGTTGGTACCGGCCAGCGATTCCGCCGCGGGGCCCATGGTCGTCATGCCGAAAGCGTTCTGACCGGTATGGACGTTGGCCATGTTCTGCATCGGGCCGCCGGTCACTTCTCCCCCGCCGGAGATGCCGAGCTGTTCGGCGACCAAGTTTGCCCAGCCGGAGCCATAGGCGAAATAGGTGCCGCCCTGCGACGCCGTGCCGACCGTAAAGCTTTCCGGCCAGCCAGTGCGATCCTGGGCCATAGCCGGCGACACGCCGAGCGCGACCACAACGGCAAGACCAGCCAATTTAATGCGCGACATATTCTCCCTCCTGTCTTCATTTGCCGGAAAGTCCGGGTTGGTCTTGGACAGTATGGCCGGCGGCGGCGAAATCAAGCGACTTTGCATCGCACCCATACAAAATTCCGGTTTAATTCCAATGCAGCATCGCAATTTCGTCCGATGGGGAGCGGCGGCTTGTCTGGCCGATGATGTTTCGGCACCGGACGCGGCCCTGCCTGCCCCCGCCGGACATCATTGCGGCGATCCGGCTTCGGCCGCCTGGCGTGCGGATTTCAGAAGAAAGTCATACAACAATCCGGCCGCGCGTTTCCGCCGGCCGGTCTTGGGACGCAGTATATGAAAACCCGCATTGGGGTACAGGGGCGCATCACGGAACACGATCAAGCGCCCCTGTGCCAGTAGGTCGGACGCGTTCGAAACCCATCCCAGCATCACCCCTATGCCGGCGATGGCTGCCTGGGTGGCTTGGACATAGCCGCCGACGACCCTGTCCGCCTTATGGGCGGGCGCTAATCCAGTGTGCCCGAAATAGTCGCTCCAGCCCGGCCAGTCGGCGTCGTCGACTTCGACATGCAACAGGGTGGCTTGCGCGAAATCGCCCCTGCCGAACCGATCATAGGCGTCGGGGCTACAGACCGGGACCAACCGTTCAGGGAACAACAGATCGCCCACACCGTCGGTCCAATGCCCCGGCCCGTATCGCATAACCAGATCGGTATCCGGCGCAAAATGTGGCGTCGCAGGTGTGGTTTCCACATGCACGGACACGTTCGGGTGCAGATCGTAGAATTCTGCCAGGCGCGGCATCAGCCAATAGGTTCCGGTACAAACCGTGCAGGCGATGGTGACGCGATTGACCTCCGCGCGCTGCAGCAGTCGGATCTGAGATACGGCATCGCGCATCTGCCCCATCCCCTCCGCCACCGCCCGCGACAGGACCCGTCCCGCCTCGGTCAGTTCAGCGGGGCGCCGCCTGCGATCCAACAAGGTCGCGCCTACATGATCCTCCAACGCCTTCAGCGCCTGGCTGACCGCCGGTTGCGTCACGTTCAACTCCGCCGCCGCGTTCTGCACGCCACCGGTCCGCAACACGGTTTCAAACGTGGTCAGTAGCCTCAGGGGAGGAAGCGTCTCCATTTATATAATCCATATATTATATTGAATCATTCTTTCCGACCTTAAAACTCTATCGCCCCCAGGGTATCTGTTCAACACACGCAGACTAACCCTGAACATCCCCACTTTAACATAACCTCGGAATCGATTGCAGATCCTGAAGGAGCCCCCATGAGTCGCATCGACATCTTACTCTTCGACGTCCTGGGAACCGTGGTCGATTGGCGCGGCAGCATCACCGCCGAACTATCGGCTTTCCTTCACCGTCATGGTGCCCAAACGGTCGATGCTGCGGCCCTGGCCGACGATTGGGTCGGGCGGTACGATCCGGCTGTAGACGCGATCCGGGCCGGGCGGCGCGATTTCGTCTCGCTCGACGTCTTGAATCTTGAGACTCTTCACAAAAGTCTGACCGCCTTCGGAATTGCCACCGAGGCCATACCGCCCTCAGAACTCGAAACCCTCAACGCGGCCTGGCACCGCCTGGCGCCGTGGCCGGATTCGGTTGAGGGGCTGACCCGGCTCAAATCCCAATTCGTCGTCGCACCGTTGTCCGATGGCGGAACCCGCATGCTGGTCAACATGGCGAAACATAGCGGGCTTCCCTGGGACGTGGTGCTGGGGGCCGACATTCCGCAAGCCTACAAGCCGATGCCGGAGGTTTATCTGCGGGCCTGCGCCCTGCTCGGCACGACACCTTGCAACGCCATGCTGGTAGCGGCCCATGACTATGACCTATCGGCCGCCCAGGCCTGTGGGCTGCAAACGGCCTTTGTGTCCCGGGAAGGCGCAGCGGACCCGTCAAAGATGGGGGATCTCAAACCAACCGGACAATGGGACTACGAAGTCGGCAGTTTGACGGCGCTCGCCGATCGTCTGATGGGTCCCGCGCCAGCCTAACGGATCATCCAAACTGGGTAGAACGTGGTTCGTG
This sequence comes from Pacificispira sp., assembly GCF_965228185.1. Taxonomy (NCBI): domain Bacteria; kingdom Pseudomonadati; phylum Pseudomonadota; class Alphaproteobacteria; order Rhodospirillales; family Aestuariispiraceae; genus Pacificispira; species Pacificispira sp. Next base: position 68,716 of record NZ_CBDDHE010000008.1, read on the forward strand.
CCATCCCATAATGCTGATGGCTTCTTCAAGAAAACGAAGCGGTGAGACTCTCTGCGCATTGTCGCTGAATGTTTTCCTGACCGTGCTGTTCCTGATCCTGGGATGCGTGGTCTAAGCTTCCGAAACTGCGGCATGACGCCACCGTCGCCTTGAAAGGAACGGCAGGTGATTTTAATAGGTAAACATAATACCTATTAAAGGCAGAACGATGAGCACGGATAATGAGAGTGCCGCCGAACCGCACAGTGACGGACACGGCATCGATGAGGCGATGATCGAACAGGTCGTGCGCGCCTTCTATGACCGCGTCCGCAAGGACGATCTGATCGGTCCGGTCTTCCGGGATCGCATCCAGGATTGGGAGCCGCATCTTCAGCAGATGTTCGCATTCTGGTCGTCGGTGACGCTGATGAGCGGCCGGTATCGCGGGCAACCGATGGTGAAACACGCCTTCTTGCCCATTGATTCCCGGCATTTCGACCGGTGGCTTTCGCTGTTCGGCGAGACGGTACGCGCGCTTTGTCCGCCGGCGGCGGCGGACGCGTTCGTCGACCGCGCCCATCGGATCGCGGCCAGCCTGGAACTGGGTGTGGCCATGCAGGACGGACAAATGCTGCGCAAAGGACAGCGGCTGCACCGCTCCGACGATGTGCTGCAATTACCGACCGGAACCTGACCGGCAGCGGATTGGGCTATCGCCCACGGGGAAACTCGGACTAGACTTGGCCGTCTTGTTTCCGCCGCCCTGCCGTCAGGTTTGTATGAGGCGGCCGTCCCATTAGCCGAGTGTCGTTCATGCCGCCGCGCCCCGTTTCCAGCATCGCCAGCCTGCCCATCCTTCCCATCGGAGAATCCGGCGCCCCCGGCGGTGGCCGCATCATCGGACTGGCGAATAATGAGAATGCCGAAAGTCCCTCCCCTGCGGTTTTGACCGCCCTGGCGGAAGGCGCGCGCCACGCCAACCGGTATCCGGATGTCGCACAAAGCGCCCTGCGTCACGGCATTGCCCGGCGCTATGGCGGGTTGGACCCGGACAGGATCGTCTGCGGGGTCGGATCCAGTGACCTGATCGCGCTTCTGGCGCAATGCTATTGCGGTTCTGGCGACGAAACGTTGATTGGCCGGCAGGGCTATCTTTATTTTGCAATCGCGACGAAAGCGGCGGGCGGTCACCCGGTCTTGGCCGGATCGGAGATTATCGGCAACCGCCCCGGTTTTGACCCCGAGGCGATCCTGGCCGCGGTCACGCCGAAGACGCGGATCGTGTTTCTGGACAACCCCAGCAATCCGCTGGGCACCATCGTGGACCGGGCGCGCCTGACCGAATTCCGCGCGGCGCTGCCGGACGATATCCTGCTGGTCCTCGACGCGGCCTATGCGGATTACGTCCTGGACCCGGATTTCGAACCCGGCGAGGCGCTGGTCGATGCCGGGGACAACACGGTCGTCCTGCGCACCTTCTCCAAGATTTACGGATTGGCGGGGCTACGGGTCGGTTGGGCCTATGCCCCGGCCGGGATCGCCGAAACGCTGCGCCGGGTGGTCCGGCCGGGCAATATCCCCAGCCCGTCCCTGGCCGCCGCCGTCGCAGCCATTAACGATCCGGACCTGATCGATGCCCGCCGGCACCGCAATGCCCGGACCCGGGACCGCTTTGCAGCCGACCTTCGGGCCCTTCCCGGCGTATCGGTTCTGCCCAGCCATACGAATTTCGTCTTCGCGACTTTCCAGAGCGGCGCACGGCAAGGCGCGGCGGAAGTGTTTGCGCAGGCCAAGGCAAAGGGCGTCTTTCTGCGCCCGATGGGACCCTATGGGCAGCCGGACAGTTTGCGCATCACCATCGGCACCGATGAAGAGATGACCATCGCGACCGAGATTCTGCGCGGTATCTTGGCCTAAACCGACGCGGCGGCGGCCAAACCTGCAAGTCGGCCCAGGGTCACGGCGGTCAACAGCCCATTGCCGGACAGGTAGCCGTCGACGAAGGGACCGGAAACGCCGCAAGCCGCACCGCCCCCGGCATAAAGATTGCCCAATGGCCGGTCCGTGCCGCGCCGAACCACCCGCGCGTTACCGTCCACCCTCAGACCGCCCTGAGTATGGAACAGCGCCCCCGTCACCTTGACCGCATAGAAAGGGGCTTCCAGTTGCGGTTTCTGCCCCATGATGCGTCCGAACCTGTCCGGCCCCACCGAAGCGGTATCCATGATTGAGCGCGCCAATGCGCCGCTGGGCACGCCGATCTTTGCCGCCAAATCTTCGATCGAGACTGCGTCCCGGATGGCGCCCTGCGCCATTGCGGCCCGATAATCGTCGAATGCCAGTCCAAGTTCATGGCGCGACGCATCGTAGATGTTCCAGGCGACGCCGCCCGGCTGGGCCAGGACAGATACCGCCTGTTCCGAATACCCGGCATGCTCGTTGGAGAACCGCTGACCCGTCGTATTCACCTGGATGCCGCCCTCCATCATCAGGGCCCAGGTGATCAGGATCCCATGCGGTGTGGCGACCGAGCCATGCCCCTGATAGGCGGACATATGTTTCGCCTCGCCGCCCAGACCGACGCCCCAAGCGACCGCGTCGCCGCGATTGCCCGGATGGCCGAAATAGTCGGCACGCGCCATTTCCGGGATATGCTTGGCGACCATGTCGGGATTTCCGCCATAGCCGTTGCAGGCGAGAATCAAGGCGCCGCAACCAATATCTTCCGCCGCGCCATCCGGCCGCCCGATCCGCAATGCCGTGACATGCCCATCCTCCCGGGCATAGAGATCGGTCACCGTCGCCCCGGTCATGACGTCCAGACCGCGCCTTTCCACCGCCGCCCGCAACATTCCGATCAGGCTGCGCCCCGTTCGGTCCGGCGGGGCATGCATGCGCGCAACGGAATGGCCGGGATAAAGGAAACCTTCGACAAGACGCAACTCGACATCCGGCATCGCGTTCAGCCAGTCGACGGCCGGGCCGGACATCTCCGTCGCCGCCGCCAGGACCGCGCGGTCGGACCGGCCCTTTGATTTGGACTGGATATCGCGGGCGAAGGCCGACGCATCGTCAATGACGCCCTGTGCCCGCTGTTCTTCGGTTCCGGCGGCCGGGATCATGCCGGAGGACAGGGCCGTCGATCCGGCGGGCACGGCGTCCCGTTCCAGAACAAGCACCTCGCCCCCGGCCTCCGCCGCGCTGAGCGCCGCAACCATGCCGCAGGCGCCCGCCCCGACGACAACGATCGGAACCGTGGCCGTTATCCTGGCGTCGCCGGCCGGCCGGATGGTCACCGCACTGCCCCGATCTCAGCCAGCGCCTCGGCACAGGTGATCTGCCGTCCGACGCTGCGCAAACCGGCGAGGTTTTCTTCGTGAACAGCCGGGGAGAAGGCAGCGCAGCCGTCACTGAGGATCGTTACGTGAAAATCGCGGACATGGGCGTCACGCGCCGTCGATGCGACCCCGCCATTCGTGACGATTCCCGCGATCATCAGATCCCGAATGCCCGCCCGGTTCAAAACCCATTCCAGGCGTGACATGTAGAAGGCGGAATAGGCCACCTTTTCAACCGCCAGATCGGCCGGCTTCAGAACATCGACCAGATCCTGCCCGAAACTGCCCGGAGCAAAATCGCCCTGGGTCAGGAAGGGGCGCAGGGCCTTCAAATGGGGGGAAATGAAGGGCACGCCCCCCTTGCCCGGTACCAGCGTGAACTGTGTCGACACGATCCAGCCACCCGCCGCGCGCATCGCATCGGCCAAGGGCGCGAGGCGCTCCGGCAAAGCCGCAATTTCAGCCGCCGAGGCACCGCCCCGGGCATAGGCACCGTCCGGATGGATGAAATCGTTCTGCAGGTCGACCAGCAGCAGGGCCGTCCGCGACCAGTCCTTCTCCGTCACGTCGCCGCCTCCTTGCGTTCGATAATCAAATTGCCGAATTCGTCGACACGGCCCTTCAGATCCGGTTCGACGAAGATCGTCGTGTCCGCCTGTTCAAGAATGGCCGGACCGTCGACCTCCGCCCCGACCGGCAGGGCCAACCGGTCATAGACCGCCGCCTCGTGCCAGCCGCCATCGGCCCAAACCCGGCGCGTGCCTTTCAGGGCCGCCGCTTTCGTCAAACCAGAGGCCGGCGCCAAGATCGACAGATCGAATTTCGGACGCAGGCCGATACTGGCCATGCGCAGGTTCATGACCCGAATGGGAATACCGTCCAAAAGCCGCCCGAATGCCGCGCGATAGGCGCCTTCGAATGCCGATTGGATGATATCGCGCGTCACGCCGGATCCGTCCTTTCCGACCTTCAGGGGAAGCGGGACCGCGACGGTATGGGTCTGGCCCAGATAGAGCATGTCCAGTTCCACCCGGCAGTCCCGTCCTTCGAAGCCGACACCGGCCCGGTCCAGAAGGCCTTCGCCATCGGCGGCAATCCCGACGATGCGTCGGTCCAGGGCCGCGACATCCAGATCGTCCAGCATGACGTTCAAGGTCTCGACACGGTCGTGCCGCATGTCGGCAATGACACAACCCAAGGCGCTGGTCACGCCGGGATAGCGCGGCACCAGGGCGCGGGACAGACCGACCTCCTTGATCAGGGCGCCGGTATGAAGCGCCCCGCCACCGCCGAAGGGCATGGCAACGAAGCTTTTCGGATCATGCCCGCGCTCAACCGAGACAAGCCGGATCGCACCGGCCATCCGCGCATTCGCGACCCGGACGATTGCCTCCGCAGCCGCCATGACCTCGATCCCCAACGGCTCCGCGACATGGCGGCGGATCGCTTCTTTCGCGGCCTCGAGATCGAGTTTCTGCAGCTTCCCACCGATGGGGCTGTCGGCGTCGATCCGCCCCAGAACGGTATTGGCATCCGTCACCGTCGGGCGGTCGTTGCCCAATCCGTAACAGACCGGTCCGGGATCGGACCCCGCGCTTTCCGGTCCGACCTGAAGGATGCCGCCCCGGTCGACATGGGCAATCGACCCGCCGCCCGCGCCAATGGTCGTGATCTCGATCATCGGGGTTCGGACGACCATGCCGAAATCGATCTCGGTCTGCGCCGCAAGCGCGCTCTGCCCTTCCGCGACCAGGGAAACATCGAAACTGGTGCCGCCCATGTCGCATGTGATCACATTGGGATAGCCCGCATTCTGCGCAATATAGGCGCCGGCAATCACGCCTGCGGCGGGGCCGGACAATGCCGTGCGCACCGGCAGCCGCCGTGCTGTATCGACGGACATTACGCCGCCGTTGGATTGGACAATCAGCACCTCGCCGCCGAAGCCGCCATCGCGCAATCCCGCCTCCAGTTTCTGGAGGTAGGACCCGACCGGCGGCTGCAGATAGGCGTTCAGGGATGCCGTCGATCCCCGTTCGAACTCGCGGATCTCGGGCAGAATGTCGGAGGCGACACTGATATGCTGGTTCGGCCAAACGGAGTTCAGCGCATCCAATGCGGCCTGCTCATTGGCCGGATTGGCATAGGCGTTGATGAAGAACAGGCAGACCGACTCCGCGCCCCTCTCCCGCAATGTCCTTGCGGCGGCAATGACGGCATCCGTGTCGACCGAAATCAGAACCGTGCCGTCAGCCAATACCCGCTCCGGCACTTCAAGCCGTAGGTCGCGCGGCACGATGGGGTCGAACGTGCCCCACAGGCCCCAGGTCTTCGGCCGGTCCCGGCGGCGCATTTCAAGAACGTCTCGGAAGCCTTCCGTCGTGATGACTCCCGTGCGCGCGCCCTTCCGCTCCAGCAGGGCATTGGTGCCGACGGTCGTGCCGTGAACGATTGTGGAGATGGCCGACAGATCGTCCACGCGCTGACCGATACCGTCGCGAATACCGATCGACTGATCGCCCCGCGTCGACGGCACCTTCGCGACCGTGCAGGATCCGTCCGCCTCGTTCAGGAAGAACAGATCCGTGAACGTGCCCCCGACATCGACCCCGACGACGGTCCGGCCTGCCTCTTTGATGCTCATTGACCAACCTCCGCGCGCAGCGCTTTCGTCGCCGAAAGATCGATCTCGCCATGATCATCGATGGCGCAGCGATAGTCGCGCCGTGCGGCCTCCGGCGAGAGGTAGCCCAGGCGCACATCGCGGGCGACCGCCTCCGGCGACCGTCGGGCCGGATCGCCATATCCGCCGCCGCCCGGGGTTTCCAGGCGGACACGCCGTCCCCGGGACAGTTTCATGCCCAGCATTTTCGACGCCATGGGCGGCTCCCGCCAGGTGTCGCCGTCCTGATAGGCGAAATGGTTCGACGCAGCCGGACCGCCTCCGACAACGCCGGGCGGACTGTAGCGGCCGCGCTCCCCGAACAAGAAGGCGTCGGCCTTTTCTTCCAGCAATTCGATCTCATAAACCGCGCCGCAGCCGCCCCGGCTTTCACCGGCGCCGCCACTATCCGGGCGCAGGGCCCATTGCGTGAAACGGACCGGATAGGCGGCTTCCAGGATTTCCAAGGGCGGGATCGTCGCCGTCGAAATCGGCGCGTTACCATGGTTCAAACCGTCCCCTTCCGGATGACCGCCATGACCGCCGCCGAAAAACGAGAACATGACCCAGCGCCGCCCGTCCTTGCGGTGCCCGGCCAGCGACAGCGCATTGATCGTGCCATAGGCGCAGCCGTTCACCCGTTCCGGTGCCGCCGCCGCCAGGGCGACGAAAACCGTATCGATGACCCGCAGAATGGTCTCGGTATATCCACCGACGGGCTTCGGCGCCTTGACCGAAAGAAGGCAATCCTCCGGAATGGTAAAATCGATCGGAACCAGCACGCCGGCATTGGCGGGCACGTCCTGGAACACATGTTTCAGCGCGACATAGCAGGACGCGATGGCGGTCGACCGGGCGATATTGACCGGCCCGGCACAGGCTTTCGACGTGCCCGTGAAGTCCAGATGCATCCGGTCGCCCTTGACCACGATCGCCAGGGCAATCTTCAACGGCACATCGTCGATGCCGTCATTGTCCAGAAAGTCTTCTGCTTCATACCGACCGTCGGGCAAGGAGGCGATCAGATCGCGCATCAGCGTCGCCGCCCGCGCTTTCAGTTCTTCCAGCGCGTCGGAGACGGTCTGCGCGCCGTATTCGTCCAACAGCAGGGCCAGTCGCTTCTGGCCCAGTTCCAGGGCATTGATCTGTCCGTTCAGATCGCCGTAGAGCGAGCCGGGCAGACGCGAATTCGCCTGCAGGATCTGGACGATGTCCGGTCGGTATTCGCCCGCGTCGAACAGTTTCACCGGCGGGATCAGCATACCTTCCTGGAAGCATTCGGTCGCGGCCGGGTTATAGTTGCCCGGCACCGCCCCGCCGACATCGTGCCAATGGCCGACCGAGGCCAGCCAGCAGAACAGCGTGCCGTCATGAAAGAAGGGCCGGACAAGTTTGAAATCGGACAGATGGGTGCCGCCGTCATAGGGATCGTTGAAGATCCAGACATCGCCCGGCTTCGGCCCGCCCTGCGCGGCGGCACGGTCGATCACCGCCTTGACGGCAAAGGCCATGGCGCCGACGAAGACCGGCAGGCCGGATTTGCCCTGCACCAGGGTTTCTCCGGTCTCGGCGTGGTACAATCCATGGCTGGCGTCATGCGCCTCGGCGATGATCGGGTTGAAGGCGCTGCGAAACAGGGTCGCGTCCATCTCGTCCGCGATCTGCTCCAGACGGCCGCGCAGCACCGCCAGGGTTACCGGGTCCAATGCGGACATGTCACTCTGTCTCCCCACCATCGTAGCGGCGGCCGCGTTCCAGCATGTCGGGGGTGCCGATGGCCGCGTTCAAATCCATGAAATCCAGCATCCGGTCGCGGAAGGGCGCGGTGGTGCCCGCCTGGTTCAGCGACGTGAAATAGGCACGCATCGTGTGCCCGACCGCCCGCGCCAACCCGCCCGGGAAGATCGCCAGCTTGTAGCCCAGCGCCTGCAGTTCCGGCGCGCTGCGCAGGGGCGTCTTGCCGCCTTCGACCATATTCGCCAGCAAAGGCACCCGCCCCCGGAACCGGTCGACGATGGCGGCAACCTGACCGTCGTCCTGCGGCGCCTCGACGAACAGTACATCGCATCCGGCCTCGGCATAGGCATCGGCCCGATCCAACGCCGCGTCGAGGCCCTCGACGCCGATCGCATCCGTGCGGGCGACGATCACGGTATCGGTGTCCCGGCGGGCATCCAAGGCGGCAGAAATCTTGCCGACCATCTCGGCGCACGGCACCAAAGCCTTGCCGTCCAGATGGCCGCAGCGCTTCGGCATGGACTGATCCTCGAGTTGGATCGCCGCCGCCCCGGCGCGCTCCAACTGCCGCACCGTCTGCTGGACGTTCAGGGCATTGCCGAAGCCGGTATCGGCGTCGACGATCAGGGCTGCCTCCACCCGGTCCGCAAGCCGGGCAACCGTGTCGGTCAGTTCGGCCAGCCCGAACAATCCGATATCCGGCCGCCCAAGACGGCTATAGGCGATTGAGGCGCCGGAGACGTAAAGCGTGTCGAATCCCGCTTCCACAGCAAACAGGGCTCCCATCGCATCATAGGCTCCGGGGGCGATTACGATATCCTGACCGGCCAGCTTGGCGCGTAGCTTAGCTTGCGGCGTCATCATCCCGCCCTCCGGAATCGCTGTTCGAGATAGGGAACCAGACCGCCCAGAGCGACGATCTGCATCAGATGATCGGGCACCGCATCGCAGGTCAGCACACGGCCGTCGTTTTGTACGACGATCCGTCCCGCCGCTGGGTCGATGTCGATCTCCTGACCGGCTTCAATCGTGCCCGCCTGAGCGCAAACCAACGCAGGCAGCCCCATATTGAATGCATTACGATAGAAAATCCCACCGAAGCTTTCGGCGACGACCGCCGCGACGCCCAACATCTTGAGAACTTGCGCCGTCTGTTCCCGGCTGGATCCGATGCCGAAATTTCTGCCCGCGACGACGATGTCTCCCGCTTCCACGGATGCGGCAAAGTCCGGCGCGACGGACTCCAGGCAATGTTTCGCCAATTCCTCGACCGGCCCCTTCATATAGGCGCCGGGGGCCAAAAGGTCGGTGTCGATCCCGTCGCCGAACTTCCAGACGCGGCCGATCATGCCTTCCCCTCCGCCAGGAAAGGACGAGGATCGGCAATCTGCCCGGCGATTGCCGTCGCGGCCACCGTATAGGGCGAGCCCAGAAACACCATCGCAGATCGCGCGCCCATGCGGCCCTGAAAGTTTCGGGCGGTGGAGGCCATACAGCGCTCGCCTGCCGCCAGGACCCCCGCCCCATAGCCCGCGCAGGCCCCACATCCGGAGGGCAGCAGGATCGCGCCCGCTTCGGTCAGGGTGGCGAGTGTGCCGTCGGCCGCTGCCGCCGCCGTGATCCGGGTCGATGCCGGCGCGATCATCAGGCGGGTATTGGCGGCGATCTGCCTTCCCTTCAGGACGCGCGCCGCCATGTGCAGGTCTTCAAGCTTCGCGCCCGTGCAGGCCCCGATATAGCATTGATCGATCGCCTTCCCGTCCGCGACCGACGCCACGTCGCCCGCATTTTCCGGGCTGTGCGGTGCCGCCACTTGCGGGGCCAGCGATGCCGCGTCGAATTCGTGGACCGCGCGATAGTCCGCGTCCGGATCGGCCTGCCATCGGTCGATGTCGGCCGCCTCGCCCCCGGCTGCCGAGATATAATCCGCCGTCACCGTATCCGGAGCGATCAGCCCGGTCATCGCCCCCAGTTCAGCGGCCATGTTGCTGAGCGTCATGCGTTCGGTCATGGACAGCGCCCGCACACCGTCGCCGTCATACTGAACGACCTGATAATCGCCGCCATCCATGCCGAGCCGCGTGCAGGCATGCAGCATCATGTCCTTGGCCGACACCCCGTCCGACAAACGGCCGTCCCACCGGATCAAGATCGTTTCCGGCATTTTCAGCCAGGTTTCGCCGGTGGCTAGAACGCCCGCCATATCGGTCGCCCCGACCCCGAACATGAAACAGCCGAAGGCGCCACCGGTGGGCGAATGGCTGTCGCCGCCGACAACAAACAGACCGGGTGTCAGATTGCCCCGTTCCGGCAGGACGACATGGCAGATGCCCTGCTGATCGTAGAATTTGCGGATCGCCTGATCTTTCACCCAATCGCGGGTCAGCTTCAGGATCGCCGCACTGTCCGCATCGACCGCCGGAACGTAATGGTCCGACACAACGACGACCCGTTCCGGATCCCATACGGGAACCCCCAGCCGCTCCAGGATCGGCTTCACCCGGCGCGGCCCGCCGGAATCGTGAATCATCGCCAGATCGACCCGGCAGATCACGATCTCGCCCGGCGACACACTGTCCCGCCCGGCGGCGCGCGCAACGATCTTCTGCGCCAGGGTCTGCGGCCCTATGGCGGTGGTCCCGCTCATGTCAGGCGGTATCCGGTGCGGCTGGGCGACCAGACCTTCGCCTTGCCTTCCGCCTGACGTGTCAGGTTCATATGATACTGGTAACGGTCGGGCCTATAGAGGGCGGTGATGTATTCGACCGGCCGGCCGTCGATATCCTGCACGATCCGGACGACCTTGATCAGGGGGGCGCCGACCGTCGTGTCCAGGCGGCGGGCCGTACCGGTATCGGCCAGCGTCGCCGTGATCGACTGTTCCGCCGCATCGACATGCACGCCTGACTGTTCCAGCAAGGCCAGGAGCGGACGCTGCGCCAGATCCTTTTCCCCGAACTTCCGTCCGATATCGCCGGGGACATAGGTCGTCAGATGAGAAAAGGGCTCGCCGCGCACGCTGCGTACGCGCACCGACATCTGCACCTCGTCGCCGGACGCACAGTCCAATGCCGACGCCACCTCCGCCGAGGCGGGCATATAGGCAAATTCCAACAGGTCGACAGAGGTTTCCAACCCCATGGCCAGAAGGTCTTCCAGCTGACCCTCGAACTGGGCCTGCATCGGGCCGTCCTCGCGGCGGTGGGACACCATCGTGCCGCGCCCGCGCTCACGCCGGACCAGACCGTCCTTGGCCAGTTCGTCCAATGCCCGTTTCGCGGTAATGCGGGATACGCCGTAGACTTCGGCCAGTTCGAATTCGCCCGGCAGGATGTCGCCGTCGGCGAACTCGCCATCGACAATGCGCTGACGCAGGACGAGATAGATTTGATGATACAGCGGCGTACGGGCCGGTTCCGTCGGGCGGATAGCGCCCGCGTCAAACCGATCCAACGAGACCGCCCTTCTCTCCATCCCGCGTACCCTCCACCGGGTTCGGCGGGTCTGCGCCCGCACTTCACCAAAACCACTATTGACATAACAGTATAACATTTGCAGGATTTCAACATGTTTATTGCCGGTCACGGCGGAGGGAGGCCCTGATTGTGACGCGTGCGGTACCCATGGATGATGTTCGGCGTCCGGAGCAACGGTTCTTCGACGACCCCGCGCTGGACCGGCTGTACGGTCTGACCTGGGCGCTGGCGACCGAAGTTTACGTGCTGCGCGATCGTGTCGAGGCCCTGGAAACGGCCCTGGCCGAACGCGGCGCGGTTGACCTGGAGGCCTTGCGGGAAGAGGCGTCTCCGGAAGAGCTGGCCGCGCGCGCAGCGGACCGCCAGGCCTTCGTGGACGGATTGTTCGTCAACATGATGGGGCGTCAGCAATCCAAGGGGCCGAGTTCATGAGCCGGTCCGGCGGCGGCAAGGGCGACGGCCGGGATCCCGGTTTGACGGGGCGGTCCTTCACCGCCGCCCAATCCTTCCTGTTGGACGTAAAGCTGCGCTGGACCCATGACATGTTCCCGGCGCTGCGGGACAGGGTCGCCCCCTATCCCGACGCGGTGGAAGGCGTCGCCGCCCTGTTGGAAAACGACCCGGACTATCGCCTCTTCGCCTGGTTCGAACGGCATCTTCAGCGCCTCAAATACAGCGGCCGATATGGCCTTTATCCCTATCACGCAGATCAACGGGACCGATTGGAGGCGAGCCTGAGCGGCGAGGACCTACCCGCAGGCATGCTGACCTTGTCGCCGGACATGGATCTGCCCCGCTATTACACAGGAACGGATATTCACCAGCACCCCGGTGGGGTCTGGAGCGATCCCATCGCCGGCTTCGTTTATGAGCGCGGCGCCAGATCGACCACGCCGACGCTTGGCGCGAAACACGCGGACCTGCACACGCGGTTCACCGACAAGGTTGCCGCCGACCTCCATGACGCTCCCGCCACGGTTTTCGACATGGCCTGCGGGTTCGGCAAAAGCACAATGCCCTTCGCCGCGACCTATCCGGACGCCGACATTGTCGCGATGGATCTGTCGGAGCCCTGCCTGCGTCTCGGCGCGCGAACGGCCCATGAGGTGCAGCGGCACAATCTGCGATTTGTTCAGCGCGACGCGACGGAAAGCGGGTTGCCGGAAGACAGCCAGGACCTCGTTACGTCGACCATGTTCCTGCACGAAATGCCGCCCAACTGGGTGGAAAAGGCGCTGCGCGAGAGTTTCCGGGTTCTGAAACCGGGGGGCCGGATGGCGCATCTGGATTTCTATCTTCTACCGGACGCTTTCGCGCGATTCATTCATTACGGGCATGGCCGCCGGAACAACGAGCCGTTCATGCGCCCGCTTGCGGAAATGGATCTGCCCGCCGTCCTGACGGAAATCGGCTTCACCGATATCGCAATCGAACCGTTTGAAGAATCCCCCGGCGCCTTGGCGGCGGAGAACCGGTCCTGGCGTTTCCCCTGGACCACAATAAGCGCCACCAAGCCGGGCTGACCCGGGACAAGGCGCAAGACAAAACAGTCAAAGTCACGCACAATCGAAGGCAATGAACGAAGGGAGTTAGGGACATGCGTAAGGGGTTCAAATCGATACTGGCCGCCGCGGGTCTCGCGACGGCGCTCTCCGCCGGGGCAGGCGTATCCGCCCAGGCCGAGACCACATTGTCGCTGGTTTATCCGTTCCCGGATTTTCTGGTCTACACCAAGAGCTGCAAAGAACTGGCGGATAAGCTGAACGCCGCCGGGGCCGGCGTCGTCAAGGTCGACGTCAAACCGTTCAATTCGATCGGCATGTTCGAACAGGCCACCGCCATCCAGAAGGGCGTGGTCGACATGAGCTGCCTGCCCGCCGCCTTCTACGCGCGCAGCCTGCCCGAGAACGAGGCGATCTCGACCTCGAACAGCAGCCCGGCAGAAGTCCGCGCCAATGGCGGCATGGACATCATCGACATGCTCCACCAGGAGCGTGTGAACATGAAGTATCTCGGCTGGGTCGACAGCGGTGTACGCTTCCACATCTATCTGAAAGACGCGCCGGTCTTCAACGACAAGGGCCTGCCGGATTTCAGTGACGTGAAGATGCGCGACAATCCGATCTATGGTGCCTTCTTCCGCGCCATGGACGCGGAAACGCACCAGATGCCGGTGACCGACGTCTATGGCGCGATCCAGAAAGGCGTGGTCAATGCCAGCGCCTGGACCTCGATTGGGGTCAAGGGCCTGAAATGGGACGAGTTCCTGACCCATCGGCTGGACCCGGAATTCTATCAGACCGATATCGGCGTGATCATGAATCTGGACACCTGGAACGGCCTGTCCGACGAGGCGAAGAAGATCGTCGCCGACACCGTCATCGCCCATGAGGAATCCAGCCGCGCCGCGCGCATGGTCGAGGTCGATCAGGAAAAGTCGGAATTGGAAGCTGCCGGAATGCAGGTCCACTCGGTACCCGCCGCGGAGGACTATCTGAATCTGGCCATCGAATCCGCCTATGGCCGGATGACCGAACGGCTGACCGGCGACGGCACGACGCTGGAACACGCCGAAAAACTGCGCGGTCTGTATATCAAGTAATCCGCGTTTCAATCGATCGGGCGGTCCCCCGGGACCGCCCGTATCGTTCATAGAAAGCTGGGCGGAACGGCATGTCGGCACTGGCGACAATCGATAGGGGCTATACGCTGCTGGTCCGCGTCCTGATGGTCGCGGCCTGCCTCTATATCGCGGCGATGATGATCCTGATCATCTATTACACATCCTTCCGCAGCATGGGCTGGGGCTATAACCGGTATTCCTTCACCGTGATCGAATACGGCTTCATCTATGCCCTGATGCTGGGCTGTCCGTGGATGGTTCGTCAGAAGGCCCATGTCTATATCGAACTGGTCACCGCGTTGATGAGCGAAAGGGTGCGCCGGATCTGGTCACGCGGGGTCGCGGCGGTCTGTGCCGCGGTCTGCCTGATCCTCGCTTTCTATACCGGTCTGCTGACCTGGGAAGACTATTCCTGGAACCGGTTCGACGAGCTGCGCGGGCAATTGGACATCAAGCGCTGGGTCGTGATCGCGGCGATGCCCGTCGGGTTCGGTTTGTCGGGGATCGAGTTCCTGCGCTTCGTCTTCGGCCGTTCGGTCATCCATGTCGGCGAGCCCGGTGTTCATGAATAACTTGCAGACCGACAGTCGGACGGGGCGGTAAGCGCGATGGAATGGTATTGGACACTGACCGTCCTGTTGGGGTCGATCCTGGTAATGATGGCGATCGGCTTCCCGGTCGGCATCGCCTTCCTGGCGGTCAATATCGTCGCCGCCATGATCTATTTCGGCGGCAACGGACCGATCCTCACCCAGTTGGAATTGGGCATCGGCACTCTGGCCGACAACGCGTTCGGGTCGATGGCGAATTTTGCATTGGTCCCGATCCCGATGTTCCTGCTGATGGGCGAATTGTTCTTTCACACCGGGCTGGCGAACCGAATGTTTTCAGGCGTCGAGCGGCTGATGGGCCGGGTTCCGGCGCGGCTGTCCTATGTCACCGTCGCGGGCGGTACCGCCTTCGCCACCCTGTCCGGATCGTCCATGGGCAGCACCGCCCTGCTGGGCACGCTGATGGTCCCGGAAATGTCGCGGCGCGGCTACAAGAACGTTCTGTCGATCGGACCGATTCTGGGCACTGGCGGCATTGCGATGCTGATCCCGCCCTCGGCGTTGGCGGTGTTGTTGGGCACTTTGGCGGAACTGGATATCGGCGCGCTGCTGATCGCCGGCGTCGTGCCGGGGCTGCTGCTGGCGGCGATGTATGCCGTCCTGATCTATGGCATCACGCGGCTCGATCCGGATGCCGCGCCGGCCTATCCGGTCGACATCGCCCCCTGGACGGAACGCGCGATCATCCTGCTGCGCGACGTCCTGCCCATGGTATCCGTCGTCATCGCCGTGATCCTGTTGATCATGGTCGGTTGGGCCACGCCGTCGGAAGCCGCCGCCTTCGGCTGCCTGGGTGTGCTGGTTCTCGCCATCGCCTTCCGGTCGCTCACCCTGACCGCGATCTGGAAATCGCTGGAAGGGGCCACGCGGGTGACCGTCGTCGCGCTGTTGATCATCTTTGGTTCCGCGACCTTCTCCAAGACGCTCGCCTTTTCCGGCGGCAGCGCCGGGTTGATCACCTGGGTTACCGGCTTCGATATCTCCCCCATGGTCATGCTGGGCGTGATGTTCCTGATCCTGCTGCTGCTCGGCATGTTCATGGATCAGCTGTCGATGATGCTGCTGACCGTGCCGATCTTTTTCCCGCTGGCCCAGAGCTTCGGTTTCGACATGATCTGGTTCGCGGTCATCGTGCTGCTGGCGATGGAAATCAGCTTCACGACGCCGCCCTTCGGCCTGCTGCTTTTCGTCATGCAGGGCGTCGCGCCGCCGGGTACCAAGTTCACCGATATCTGCCTCGCCGCCCTGCCCTTCATGGGCTGCGCGATGCTGCTGGTGCTGCTGATCGTCGTCTTCCCGGAAATCGCGACCTGGCTTCCCTCCGTCAGCAGGCCCTGACCCATGCCCATCGTCGAAATCACCCTGATCGAAGGCTATGACGACGACACGAAGCGCCGCCTGACCAAGGCGCTGCACCAGGCCGTGCAGAGTGTCATCGCCGCCCCGGATGAGGGCGTCACCATCGTCGCCCGCGAGGTTCCACCCGCAAATTACCGGCGCGGGGCGACCGACAGGATACCCGGCCCGCCCCTGCCGGACGCGGTCGATGTGGTCCGCCAATTCCTGGAACGGATGGAGGCCCGCGATCTGGAGGGCGCCAAGGCACTGACGGCGGACGGATTCGAGATGGTCTTTCCCGGCGGCCGCCGTTTCACGACATTTCAGCAGCTCATCGACTGGGCCGGGCCGCGCTATCGCTGGGTCAAGAAACGGTTCGAACGGTTTGACGCCGCCCCGGCCGAAGACGGCATGGCCGTGATCTGTTCCGGCACGCTTTATGGGGAATGGCCCGACGGTACGGCTTTCGAAGGCATCCGATACGCGGATTGGTTTCTGCTGAAGGGCGGCAAGATTCTGCGCCAAGATGTCTGGAACGATCTCGCAGAAACGGCGCGTTCGGGTTAGACCCTTCTCATGCTGTCCAACGTCATGACCGCCCTGTCGAAACGGGCCCCGCTTCTGCTCGCCCTCGGCGTCCTGATCGGCCTGGCCGCGCCGGGCCTGGCGGAGATCGCACGGCCGCTGTTGGCGCCGTCGATCTGGATCCTGCTGACCCTGGCGGCGGTGCGGATCGACCCGGCGCAGTCCATCGCCCATATCCGCCGGCCCGGTGCCATACTGGCGACCTTGGCCTGGATGCTGACCATTACGCCGCTGCTGGCTTGGGGAATCCTCACCCTGACGCCGGTGGGCAGTCCCGGTCTCGCCGCCGCCTTGGTCCTGATGGCCGGGGCCGCGCCCCTGATGTCGACCCCGTCCTTGGCGCAGATCCTGGGCCTGGACGATGCGCTGGCCATGCTGGTGATGATCGTGGCGACTATGCTGGCGCCCTTCACCCTGCCCTTCATCGCGCTGCATCTGCTGGGCTTCGATCTGGGTATCGATCCGGCGGTGTGGAGCCTGCAATTGACCCTGTTCGTCGGCAGCGCCGTCATCACCGCCTTGATCCTGCGCCGGTTATTGGGCCCTGCGCGCATTGCAAAGGCGAAACAGTCAATGGATCTGGCGATGGTCGCGCTGTTGCTGACCTTTGCCGTCGCGATCATGGACGGTGTGACCGAACGCCTGCTGACGGAAACCGGCTATGTTCTGACGGTGACCACTATCGCCTTCCTGTCCTATGGCCTGTTCCTGGTCGGCGGCACGATTGCGGGCCTGCCCTTCGGCCGCCGGGTCGCGCAGACCATCGGCTTTGTCGGATCGAACCGGAATGTCGGCGTGATCCTGGCCGTCCTGCCGGCCGCCGCACATCCCGACATCTTCCTGTATTTCGCGATCTGGCAATTGCCGATGTACATCATGCCGGCAGTCCTGACGCATCTGTACCGCCGGGCGGCCGCAGCCACGCCCTGATGAGGCTCCTGCTTCTGCAGGAGCGTGCCCTATCACGCACCGTCACCCCGGCGAAAGCCGGGCTCCAGGGGAACAGGCACGCCGCGTGCTGGCGGCCCTGGATTCCGGCTTTCGCCGGAATGACGGATGACGTTGCGGTTGCAGACACGGGAGCCCGCTTTCGCAGGGCCACGGCAATGCGACGTCCTAGACGGGAACCGCGATGACGGCGACGATGTCGCCCATATTGATCATCCCGGGATAATGACGGCCGGTGAAGATACCGCTGATCCCGGCGCGGTAGAGGGCGGGTGGCCGGCCGGTGCGGGTGACTTCGTGGACGACGGCGACGACCTGGCCCTCTTCCACTTCCTCGCCCAGTTCGACCGTGTATTCGATCAGGCCCGGCGTTTCGCAGGACACATAGCAGCGGTCGTCCGGCATATCGAGATTGACCGTCGGCTCGATCAGCGGATCACCCGCCAGAATCCCGGCATGCTTCAGGAAATTCTCGATCCCTTTCTTGGCGATCTTGATCGTCGTCGCGCTGGCCGACCCGCCGCCGCCCAATTCGGTCGACACGAAGACGCGGCCCAACTCCTCCGCCGCCGAGTCGTACATGCCGACGGAATCGATCTCCAGCAGCATCAGCGAATAGGGCGCGTTGAACGCCCGCATCGCCTCGACGCAGCGCTTTTCCTGACGCTTGTCCGGTAATACATGGCAGGCCGCAAAGGGAATGAATTCAAGCGTCCGGCCGCCGGAATGGATATCCAGGACGTAATCCGCACGGGACAGGATCTGGTGCTGGAAGAAATCGGCGATCTTCTGCGTCACCGTCCCGTCCGGCCGCCCCGGAAAGATCCGGTTCAGGTTCCCGCCGTCGATCGGCGAGGTGCGGGTTCCCGACAGGAAGGCCGGATAGTTGAAGGCCGGTACGATGATGATCCGTCCGCTGACATCCACCGGGTCGATCTTGGCGGCCAGATCGTAAAGTGCGATCGGCCCCTCGTACTCGTCCCCATGATTGGCGCCGGTCAGCACCGCCGTCGGCCCGGTACCGTTCTTGACCACGGTGATGGGGATCATGATCGATCCCCATGCCGATTGGTCATGACTGTAGGGCAGCTTCAAAAAGCCGTGCTGAACGCCGTCCTGGTCGAAATCGACCGTCGGCGAAATCGGATTGATCACCATTCCATAAGACCTCCCGTCCCGAGACACTAAGCGAGAGGCCCTGGATCAGCCAAGTACCGCTTTGACCGCCGCGGCGGCCATGCCGACGATCTTGTCCGCCTCATCCCGGGTCAGGCACAGCGGCGGCGCGAAGCCCAGAATGTCGCCCTGCGGCATGGCGCGGGTGATCAGCCCCTGTTCCAAGGCGGCTGCCGAAAGGGTCGGTCCCATCTTCTTCGACGGATCGAAGAAGGTGCGGCTGTCCTTGTCCTCGACAAATTCCACGGCACAGAGCAGGCCCTCGCCGCGCACCTCGCCGACATTCGGATGGTCCGCCAGCGCGTCCTTCATGGCCTTGTTGAAATGGGCGCCGGTCTCGCGGGCATTGGTCACCAGATCCAGCCGGTCGATCAAATCCAGATTGGCGACCCCGGCGGCGGCGCAGAGCGGATGGGCGGAATAAGTCCAGCCATGGCCGATCGGTCCCAACTCGTCCGAACCCTGCTCCAACACCTTCCAGACGCGGTCATGGACGATCGTCCCGGACAGCGGCGTATAGGCGGAGGTCAGGCCCTTGGCGATGGTCACCAGATCCGGATCCATGCCGTAATGGGCGGAACCGAACATGCTGCCCAGGCGCCCGAAACCGGTCACGACCTCGTCCGCGATCAGCATGATGTCGTATTTCTTCAGGACGGCCTGGATCTTCTGCCAGTAGCCGGCGGGCGGCGGTACAAGCCCGCCGGTGCCCAGGGCCGGTTCGCCGATGAAGGCGGCGACCGTATCGGGCCCTTCGGCCAGGATCAGTTCCTCCAGCTTGTCGGCACAATGCTGCGAGAACTCCTCCGGCGACTGGTCCAGGTTTTCCCGGCGGTAGTAATAGGGCGCCTCGGTGTGCAGGATCGGCGCGCGCGGCAGGTCGAACTTGTTGTGGAACAGCGCCAGACCGGTCAGCGACCCGGTCATGATCCCCGACCCGTGATAGCCGCGCCAGCGCGAGATGATCTTCTTCTTTTCCGGGCGGCCCAGGATGTTGTTCACATACCAGACCAGCTTGATGTTGGTCTCGTTCGCATCCGATCCGGACAGGCCGAAATAGGTGTGGTTCAGCCCTTCCGGCGCGCGCTCGGCAATCATCTGCGCCAGACGGATCGCCGGTTCGGAGGCATGGCCGACATAGGAATGATAGTAGGACAGTTTATGCGCCTGCTCGGCGATGGCGTCCGCAATCTCGCGGCGGCCATAGCCGACATTGACGCAATACAGGCCGGCGAACCCGTCCAGGCTGGTCTTGCCGTTGCTGTCGGTGATGTAGACGCCGCTGCCGCCCTCGATGATCCGGTGCGGGGTCTCGCCGCGGGCATGCGCGCCCATGGCCGTCGAAGGATGGAAGAAATGGTCGCGGTCCCAGGCTTCCAGCGGTTCGTTTTTCAGCATCGTCATTACTCCACTAGGGTGAGGTCGCCATAGTCGCGACAAACGTATTTCACATCGGTAAAGGCTTCCATGCCCTGGCGCGCACCTTCACGCCCCAGGCCGGATTGTTTCATGCCGCCGAACGGGATCGGCGCGCCGGTCACTTTCGTGCGGTTCACCGCCACCATGCCGTATTGCAGGCCCCGGCTGAGCCGGAAGATGCGGCGCGGGTCGATCGTGTGGACATAGGCGATCAGGCCATATTCGGTGTCGTTGGCACGGGCCAGAACCTCGCCCTCGGTCTCGAAGGGCGTGATCGCCGCGACCGGGCCGAAGGTCTCCTCCTGGAAGATTTTCGCATCCGGCGGCACATCGGCCAGAACCGTCGGTTCGAAATAGAGCGGCCCCAGATCGTCCCGCCCCTTACCGCCGGTCAGAATTCGCGCGCCCTTCTCCTGGGCGTCGGCGACCTGTTCGACCTGTTTGGCGACGGCGTTGGGGTTCATCAGCGGTCCGATATCCGGATCGTCCATCCCGTATCCGATGCGCAGATCTGCGGTGCGCGCGGCAAAGCGCTCGCAGAATGCGTCATAGACACCGCGCTGGACATAGATGCGGTTGGCACCCAGGCAGTCCTGGCCCGAGGTTGCGAATTTCGCGCCCATCGCGCTGTCCACGGCGATGTCCAGATCGGCATCGTCGAACACGATGAAGGGCGCATGGCCGCCCAGTTCCAGGACAAGCCGCTTCACCGTCCGCGCGCTGCGCTCATACAGCAGACGGCCGATTTCCGTCGATCCGGTGAAGGACAGGGCCCGCACACGGGTATCGTCGGTCCAGGGCCGGACCACGGTTTCCGGGTCGCCCGTCACGACGTTGAAGACACCGTCCGGCACCCCGGCACGCCGCGCGGTCTCTGCCAGGGCCAGGGCGGAAAAGGGCGTTTCCTTCGACGGATGCACCACGACCGTGCAGCCTGCCGCCATGGCGGCCGTCGCTTTACGGGTGATCATCGCGCAGGGGAAGTTCCACGGCGTGATCAGGGCCGCGACGCCGACCGGCTCACGCCACAGCTCGACTTCGGCATCGGGCAGGTGGGAGGTCACGCCCTCGATATTCGGGCGCTTGGTTTCCTCGGCATAGAATTCCATGAAGGACGCGGCATAATCGATTTCGCCGCGCGCTTCCGAGATCGGTTTGCCCTGTTCCAGGACCATGATCCGCGCCAGGTCTTCCTTTGCGTCGCGCACATCTTCGAACCAGCGCCGCAGAATCGCCGCCCGGTCCTGGGGCAGCATCGCCGACCAGGCGGGGAAGGCGCGCTGGGCGGCATCGACGGCACCCCGGCTTTCGTCCGACGACATCGACGGCACGCTGCCGATGGCGTTTCCATTACCGGGATCGGTAACGGATATCCTGTCGCCGGACGCCGCCGCCCGCCAAGCGCCTGCGATGAAGCAGTCGGCCTGGAACAGGGACGGGTCGGACAGGCTCTCGCGCGGAGAGACGGGCTCCTGCGTCATGACGCACCTCTTCGATTGTCGGGGTCGCATTGCGAACTGACGCAAACTGTAGCCGGTCTTGCGGCGAAGAACTTACCGATCCGCCGGGACGGTCACGAGGATTCTTCGAAAGTTCAGCCGACCCGCCGAGGATTCCTCGGCAGCACCGACTCGACCCGGGCCAGCGGAACCGGCCCGTGCTTGATCGATTTGGTGACGACATAGGTGTAGTATCGGCGCACCCCCAGCTCGGCGCTCAGTATCTCGTCGACCAGGGTCTGATAGGCCTTGATATCGCTGGTTACGATCCGCAACAAATAGTCGATTCCGCCACCGACGGCCCAGCAATCCACAACTTCCGGAATGTTGTGGATTCCATCCTCGAAAACCTTGAAATCCTGCGCCTTGTGGCTATCCAGCTCGACCGACATCATGACCTCGGCCGCACCACCCAGAAGTTGTGGATTCAGGCGCGCCTCATACCCCGTGATCAGGCCCGCCCGCTCCAGCCTTTGCAGGCGTTCCCAACAGGCCGTCGGGGACAGGTTCACGCGCTCCGCCAAGGCCGCTTTGGTCATGCGTCCATCGGCCTGAAGCACAGTCAAAATTTTCAAATCCCGGTCGTCGAGAGCAATCATGTTCTATCCCCAACGGCGCATCATGGCCGCCGCTCAGCCTCTTGTCACGCATCGGCGGTCTATGCAATCTGCCTCGCGCCGAAGTGGTTCGCTTCGCGCATTCCTGCAGGTTGCCCTTCGTGATTGAGGAGTTTGCGATGCCCGCTGCCGATCTGCCGTTCACCATCGAAGAATATGCCGAACGTCTCGCCAAGGTGCGGGCGTCCATGGAAGAGAAGGGCATCGAACTTCTCTACATCACCGATCCGTCGAACATGGCCTGGCTGACCGGCTATGACGGCTGGTCCTTCTATGTCCACCAGGGCGTGATCGTCCCGCCGGACGGCTTGCCGTTGTGGTGGGGGCGCGGCCAGGACGGCAACGGCGCAGTTCGCACGGTCTACATGCCCGACGAATGCGTCCTGCCCTATCCCGACATCTACGTTCAGTCGACGGAACGCCATCCGATGGATCACCTGTCGGACAAGTTCAAGGATCGCGGCTGGGACAAGCTGCGCATCGGGGTGGAGATGGACAATTACTACTTCTCCGCCGCCGCCTATGCCTCGCTGCAGACCAACCTCCCGAACGCGTCCTTCACCGACGCGACCGGCCTTGTGAACTGGCAGCGTGGGATCAAATCCGCGACCGAGATCGAATATATGCGCAAGGCCGCGACCATTGTCGGCCGGATGCACACCATGATCGCCCAGCGGATGGAGCCGGGCGTGCGCAAATGCGATATCGTCGCCGACATCTTCAAGACCGGTATCGAGGGGACGGAGGAGTTTGGCGGCGACTATCCCGCCATCGTCCCGCTGCTGCCGACCGGCCCGCATGCCGCCGCGCCGCATCTGACCTGGGACGACCAGCCGATGCAGACCGGCGCCGGCACGTTCTTTGAGATCGCGGGCTGCTATAAGCGCTATCACGCGCCGCTGAGCCGCACCGTCTTCCTGGGCGAGCCGCCGCAATACATGCTGGACGCCGAGAAGGCGCTGCTGGCCGGGCTGGAAGCCGGGATTGACGCCGCCCGCGCCGGCAACCGCGCCTGCGACGTCGCCATCGCGCTGGCCGACGAGCTCATGAAGGGCAAGATCGAACGCTCCGCCCGCTGCGGCTATCCGATCGGCTTGTCCTATCCGCCCGATTGGGGCGAGCGCACCATCAGCTTCCGCGAAACCGACCAGACCGAGCTGAAACCCGGCATGACCTTCCATTTCATGCCCGGCCTGTGGATGGAAAACTGGGGCCTGGAAATCACCGAAAGCATCCTGATCCGGGAATCCGGCCCCGCTGAATGCCTGACCAACCACCCGCGCGAGATGCTGGTGAAGCGGTAGACCGTGGACGCCCCGGAAACCCAAAAACTTCGGGCAATCTGTCTGGACCTCCCCGAAGCCAGCGAGAAACTGGCTTGGGGAGATCCGACCTTCCGGGTTCGGGACAAGATTTTCGCGATGGAGAAGCGCGGCGACGGTCGCGTCTCCGTATGGTGCAAGGCCCCGCCGGGCAGCCAGGAAGTTCTGGTTTCCGCCGACCCGGAACGCTTCTTCGTCCCGCCCTATGTCGGCCACAAGGGTTGGGTCGGCATGCGCTTGGACGAGGATCCCAACTGGTCGGAAGTGGCGGAAATTGTTCGACGAAGCTACCGGTTGATCGCACCGAAACGATTGGCCTCACGCGTCGACTGACATCCGCTCCTCCCTGGGCGGAACCCCAAACTTCCGCGCATATTCCCGGCTGAACTGGGTCGGGCTTTCATAGCCGACGGCATAGGCGATTTCGGTGACGGGGCGGGTTGTGGCGATCAGGCGCTGGCGGGCTTCCAGCAGGCGCAGGTCTTTCTGATATTGCAGCGGGGTCGTCGCGGTGACGGTCTTGAAATGGGCGTGGAAGCTGGACGGGCTCATCCCCGCCAGGCGGGACAGGTCGGAGATCCGGATCGGCGCGGTGATATCCTGACGGATGCGGGAGACCGCACGGGCGATGCGGCTGGCATGGCTGTCCTGTCGGGCCAGGCGTCGCAGCATGGCGCCATGCCGGGCCTGCAACAGGCGGAAATGCACCTCTCGCCGATAGGGATCCGCCAGGATCTTCCGATCCACGGGGTCGGTGGTCAGTTCGAACAGGCGGCCCATGGCGCGGACCAGGGCGCCATCCGCCTCCCCCGAGACAACCGCGCTGGCCGGGTCCGGCTCCACCGCGGCGTCTTCCATCTCGGCGCTAAGCGTGCGGATCAAGGCCATGTCGAGTTCCAGGGCGAGCGCCAGATAGGGCCGTTCGGCACTGGCCGTCACGACGCGGGACAGCGACGGCAGGTCGAGGCTGACGATCAGCGACTGGCCCTCCGCAAAGCGCACGGTCTGCGCCCCGAAGGCGGTCTCCTTCGCGCCCTGCAGAACGACGCAGACCAACGGCCGGTACAGTACGCTTTCCATCGGCGTTGGCCGGCGGCAACGCACCAGGGACAGGCCCGGCACATCCGTATCGTGGGGCGTTTCCGGCGCACCGCAGGTATCCGCGTAGCGTCGCACCGTTTCCGCAAGCTCCTCTAACAATCGCCGCTTCCTTCATAGTTTCGGAGGAACGATAGGCCAGTTTACCGCAGTTCCGACAGGCTTAACTCGCGATTCTTGGAGTTTTGGGCAAGTCTTGCGTAGGAACCGGCAGGCGAACGGTCGGTGCAGAAGGCATTTCAGGCTCATCGAAACCAAATCAAGGAGCCTTACCATGTCCGACAAGATCGCGCTGATCACCGGCGGCAATCGCGGCCTTGGTCGCAGCACCGCCCTGCACCTGGCCCGCAAGGGAATCCACATCGTCCTGACCTATCGCAGCAACGAAGCCGAGGCGCAGGAAGTTCAGGCGGAAATCCTGAAACTGGGGGCCAGTGCCGCCATTCTGCGGCTCGACACGGCCGATACCGCGTCCTTCCCGGATTTCGCGGAACGCCTGCGCGACGTACTGGTCCGCCATTGGGGCCGAAAGAGCATCGATTTCCTGGTCAACAATGCCGGGATCGGCATCCACAAACCGTTCATGGAAACGACGGAGGACGAGTTCGACGCCTTGATGAATGTCCATGTGAAGGGCGTCTTCTTCCTGACCCAGACCCTGTTGCCGATGATTCGCGATGGCGGTCGGATCGTCACCCTGTCGTCAGGCCTGGCGCGGTTCTCCCTGCCCGGCTATGCGGCCTATGCCAGCATGAAGGGCGCAGTCGAAGTCCTGACCCGCTATCTGGCGAAAGAGCTGGGCCCGCGCGGTATCGCGGTCAACGCCATCGCCCCCGGCGCCATCGAGACGGATTTCGGCGGCGGCGTGGTCCGCGACAATGCGGAGGTGAACCGGTACATCGCGGCCACCACCGCCATGGGCCGCGCCGGACAACCGGACGATATCGGCGGGGCCATGGCCGCGCTGCTGACCGGCGAGATCCAATGGATGACCGGCCAGCGAATCGAAGTGTCCGGCGGGCAGAACCTGTAGGATCGCGCGGCGGCGAAATCCCCTCTCACCCCGACCCTTTCCCTCCAGCGCGAGGGAGTCGCGAAAGCGCGTCCGGGTTACCCCTCTCCCCCAGGGAGAGGGTGGCCCGAAGGGTCGGGTGAGGGGCCTTGCAGCAGCAGTTCCGGGGCGGCGCGGAACCAATCGCGGATGAAATCGACCAGCAGGCGCACGCGGCGCGGCAGGCGGCTTTCGCGGATATAGACCAGATAGATCGGGCTGGCGGGGGAGCGGTATTCCGTCAGCACCTCCACCAGCCGGCCCGCCGCGATCTCCGGCACGGCCAGATAGCGCGGCAGGCGCGCAACCCCCTGCCCGGCGACGGCCGCATTCCGGATCAAGGGAAAATGGTTCAGACTCAACGTCGCCGGGACGCGAACGGAATAGGCGCTGTCCCCTTGGAAATAGGTCCAGCGGCCATCCGGACAGGAATGATGATTGACCAGGCAGGCATGGCGTTCCAGATCCCTCGGCACGCTTACAGGCGCGCGGCCATCGGCGGCCAGATAGGCCGGTGCGGCGCAGGTGAGTTCGGTATACTCGCCGAGAGGAATTGCGACCTGATCGGGATCGTCGGACAGGCCCGCGCGGATCGCGATATCGGCCTCGGCCGTCTTCAGATCCTGATACCGGTTCTCCAGGTCCAGCCGAATCGTGACATCCGGATAGAGCGCCCGGAACGCTGCCGTGATATCGGTCAGAAACATTTCCCCGAACGAGACCGGCACCGTGATTCCGACCGGCCCCTCGGGCAGCGCCGATAGGGCCGCCACCGCATCGAACGCGTCATCCTGCGCGGTCAGGATCTGACGGCCATGGGTCAGCATCACTTCCCCGGCACGGGTCAGGCTCATGCTGCGGGTGGAACGGTGGAGAAGCTGGGCGCCGACCGCCTCCTCCAACCGGCTGACATGCTGACTGAGCCGCGCCTTGGAGACGCCGGCGGAGCGTGCCGCGGCGGAGAAACCGCCATGCTCGACCACCAGGGCGAAACTGCGCATCTCGCTGAGCAGATTGGGCATTGTTCGGAATTTCAAACGTGTTGTTCAGAATTAACATACTTATCAGAACAATAGGGTCACCGCCATATACCCGTCATCACGAACCGCAGAATGTCGGAAGGATATGGAACCATGAAAATTCTACTCGTCGGCGCGTCGGGCACCATTGGCCAGGCAGTGGCGGCCGAACTGGGCGCGCGTCATGACATCATCACGGCCGGCCGGTCCGGTGGCGACGTCGTGCTGGATATGACGGACGCTGCCAGCATCAAGGCGGCCTTTGAAAAAATCGGCGCGGTCGATGCCGTCGTTTCCACGGCGGGCGGCGTCAAATTCGCCGATTTCTGGGACATGGAAGATGCGGATTACCGGATCGGCCTGGACGACAAGCTGATGGGCCAGGTTAATCTGGTGCTGATCGGCCGTCATCACGTCGCGCCGAAAGCATCCTTCACGCTGACGACGGGCATCCTGACCCACGATCCGATCCGCTATGGCAGTTCGGCCTCCATGGTGAACGGCGCGCTGGAGGCCTTCACCCGGGCGGCGGCGACCGAATTCGGAAACGGCATGCGGATCAACGCGGTCAGCCCCGGCGTTCTTGTCGAATCCATGGAAGGCTATGGTCCCTATTTCCGAGGCCATCAACCGGTGCCGGGCGCCCGCGCGGCTCTGGGCTACGCCAAAAGCGTGGAGGGTCTTCAGACCGGGCAGGTTTTCGAGATTTTCTGACCGCGGCAAGATAACGGGAGCCGTCGGCACGGTCCGTGCGGCTCCCGCTATATGCAGGACGGGATCACCGGAAGACGTATTCACCCATTTCGCAGAGATCCAGATTGTAGTCTTCGTAGAACGCCCCATCCGCGAACTTCGTGCGGATGTCGTATTCGCAATTCTCCCGGCCGTCGGCGGTGGTCACGGTCACTTCGCCGGGCGACGGCAGGACATCCCCTTCCATCAGGTTCTCTTCCCAGGAACCGGTACCGGGATGAAGGTCCCGTTACGCGTCCTGATTCGCGAGATCGGGTAAGGGTCCGAAGAAGCCCACGACCTTCCGTAACGCCGCGCCATCACCGAATTCGACGAAATCGACGCTATCCGGTCGGACCGTGCCGTCGTCGAAAACCCGGCGCCATCCAAAACGGGCAACGTCGTGATGAATGTCGATGCCGCTGGTCAGTTCCAATCTGGAATTCGGAAATGCAGCACGAATCGCATCGATATGGGCGATCAAGGCTTCCGGCCCGGACAAAATCACCGTCGGATCGCAGTACACAGCCTGTTCATCCCAGATCGGTCCCAACAGATCGGCACGACGAGCGAGATCCGGTTCGTCCCAGGCTGCACAGTATCGCAGAATCGCGGCTTCTTTGTCCAAGGTCACCCCTCCGTCCGAAATACAGGTTCACCGAGTAGCGCCGGATCCACCCGGATGCCAAGACCGGGCCCGTCAGGCACCAACAACATTCCGTCTCGGGTCTGCGGCATATCTTGCGCATTCTGGACGGTCACCCAATTCATGAAATCGACGGTATGGGCGCGATTTCGAACGGGGGTCGATGCCATCAATTGGGCCGTCGCCGCGGTGTTGATTGTACTTCCCCCAGTATCCTCGATCGTGACAGAGAGGCCCAGGGCGATGGCGGCATCGCGGATCAAGCACGTCCTAGTCACACCGCCGATCCTGGCAATCTTGAGGGTCACGCCTGAAACGATGCCGTCCTGATGCGCCGCCAGCAGATCCTGGAAACCGGAAACGCCTTCATCCAGGACCATCGGCTTGGCGCATCGTCGGGCGACCTGCATATTCTCCGCATGGGTCATACAGGGCTGTTCCAGCCGATAGTCGATGTCCCGGGTCATATCGACGAAACGGAGCGCATCCTCCACCAGCCATCCGCCATTGGCGTCGGCATAGAGCGGCACATTGTCCGGCACCGCGGCGCGCACCGCCCGCATGCGCTCTACATCCTCCAACGGGTCCGCGCCGACCTTCACCTGCAGCCGCCGATAGTCGCGTTCCACGAACTCCATCGCCTTTGCGGCCATGGTAGCGGGATCGTCCTGGCTGACGGAGCGATAGAGATGGATGGGGCCGTCGCTCATCCCTCCCAGAAAATCCGCCATGGACACACCGGCCAGTTTCGACGCCAGATCCCATGCGGCCATGTCGATGGCCGATTTGACGGCCGGCTGCCCGAGCATCGCCTCGTTCAGGACGTCCGACAGCCGCGCCGGGGCAGTCGCTGACAAGCCGATCACTTTAGGCAGAAGACGCTGTATGCCTGCCGCCATCGCTTCCGGAAAAGCTTCGGCGTAGAAGGCCCCCAAAGGGGCGGCTTCACCCCAGCCAACCGTCCCATCCTCGGCCGACAGAGCGACGATGCAACTGTCGAATCCCTCCTCCGTCTGGCCCCGGCAGGTATAGGGCCCGTCGGCGAATGGCTGCCATTGACGGTACAAGCGGGCTTCAACAATCTTCACGGTGACCCCTCCGACGCTTATCGCTCAGAGAAATCTCTATCGCGATTGGCGCCGGGCAGGAACCATTTCCGGTCGATTACCGGAGATACTCAGTGGGAATACCCGAATGTTTGCCGGAAGCCGTCCAAGTGCTTATTTGCTAAATCCCGTTCCCAGGGCTTCAGGGTAACCGGACGATTTTCCGGCACAGCATCGGTGCCGGCCTGTTCGGCGAAGCTTGAATTGCCGGCCCAGGGCTTCCCAAGCATCGTCGGGACGGCCAAGGTCGGTTGCCAGGTCAGCCCCACTCTTTCGCCGACGCGCCGCATCACGGATTCCGGGTTCGCCATCAGATCCTCGTACCGCACAACGGTCAGACGCTCACTCTCCGCTTCGGAAAGGGTGTCGACGGACCGGGCCAGTTCGTTCATCTCCCGGATCGTCTGCGCCAGGGTCGGCCAAGTCAGACGGCGGGCCCCGCCCCTCTCGCGATACCGTTTCAGGCTGTTCAGCATTTCGATCGGGTCGCGCACCACGACGATCCCGCGCGCCTCCGGGAAGTAACGCAGGGCACCGAACACGGATCGCCCGAAATCCGCCGCTTTGACGATCGTGCGAAAGCCCCCTTGCGCATTCAACCCGGCACGGTAGGCATCGACAAGCCGGGTCCAGAGCGTCCGCAGGTCCGACACGTCGTCCAGTTTCAAGGCCGAGCGGAACCGCTGATCGCTCCACCCCAGATCGAGGGACGGGAAATCGACGATGGGACGATGCAGCATCGGCATGATGGACCGGTCTCTCAGACCTTCTATACACGCTTCCAGATCCGCCGTTGCCGCCTCAATCAGCAGGTCCTGGCGATCGGCCCCCATCAGTTCCAGATGCTCGAAAAAGAACCCCTCGTCCGGCAGCCAGAAACCGTCGCTGTGACCGTCAAGATAGGCCATGAAGAGCGTTGTGCCGGACCGCGGCGGGCCGCTGACTACAATCGGGCTATCCGCGTTCGACAAGGATTGCGAAAGGTCTTCCTGAGCCGCCATCTGGTTCCTCTTGGGATTTGCGAATGTGGAAGCCCACCGGCCGGCGCGCAGCGCGACGGCCTAGTCCCACGAAGAGGAAAGTTAGCGGCACAAGATGGCACCACCGTTACGGATGTTTGAAGGATTGGTGCAGCGGTTGAAATGCAAAACGGCCCGCCAATGGCGGGCCGCTCGGCAACTTCCAAACGGAAGAAACTTACTTGTAGGCCGGGTTCTGCGCCGCCTGAACCTTGGCTTCCGCAATCGCGAGGGCGAGTTCGGCCTTGGCCTTCTCATCCTCGGTCTTGGCGTGACTTACGTCTTCGCTCAGGTCCTTGGCTTCGGTCTGCGCCGCCGCGGCATCGATCTTTTCGACCGGCGTCGCCGTGTCGGCCAGAACCGTGCACCGTTCCTGCGTCACTTCGACGAAGCCACCGGCAACGAACAGGCGTTCCGTCACCGACCCGCCTTCATAAATGCAGATCGTGCCCGGACGGATCGTGGCGATGACCGGCGCGTGGCCGGGCAGGACGCCCATATCCCCGTCGGCGGCCGGCAGGACCACCATGTCGACCTCACCGGAGAACAGAAGCTTCTCCGGGGAGACGAGTTCGAAGGCCACCTTATCCGACATAGTCTGACTCCTGCGTAAGAATTGGCGTTACGGTACGGTCCATTAGGCCGCTTCAGCCGCCATCTTCTTCGCTTTTTCGATCGCTTCTTCGATGCTGCCGACCATGTAGAAGGCCGCTTCCGGCAGATCGTCGTGCTTGCCGTCGACGATTTCCTCGAAGCCTTTGATCGTGTCTTCCAGTTCGACGAACTTGCCCGGCGAACCGGTGAAGACTTCGGCGACGTGGAACGGCTGCGACAGGAAGCGCTGGATCTTACGGGCGCGGGCGACGACCAGCTTGTCTTCTTCCGACAGCTCGTCCATGCCCAGGATCGCGATGATTTCCTGCAGCCCCTTGTACTGCTGCAGCGTTTCCTGAACGCGGCGCGCGACCTTGTAGTGGCGCTCACCGACCGTCGAGGCATCCAGGATGCGAGAGGTCGAGTCGAGCGGATCCACCGCCGGGTAGATGCCCAGCTCCGCGATGGAGCGCGACAGAACCGTCGTGGCGTCCAAGTGCGCGAAGGTCGTGGCCGGCGCCGGGTCGGTCAAGTCATCCGCCGGGACGTACACGGCCTGCACGGACGTGATCGAGCCCTTCTTGGTCGAGGTGATGCGTTCCTGCATCGCGCCCATATCCGTACCCAGGGTCGGCTGATAGCCCACCGCGGACGGGATACGGCCCAGCAGGGCGGACACTTCGGAACCGGCCTGGGTGAAGCGGAAGATGTTGTCGACGAAGAACAGCACGTCCTGGCCCTCTTCATCGCGGAAGTATTCCGCCTGGGTCAGACCGGTCAGGGCAACGCGGGAACGGGCGCCCGGCGGCTCGTTCATCTGGCCATAGACCAGCGCCACCTTGGAGTCGCCTTCCAGGTCGATAACCCCGGATTCGATCATTTCGTGGTACAGGTCGTTCCCTTCGCGGGTACGCTCGCCGACGCCGGCGAACACGGAGTAACCGCCGTGACCCTTCGCGATGTTGTTGATCAGCTCCATGATCAGCACGGTCTTGCCGACGCCCGCGCCGCCGAACAGGCCGATCTTACCGCCCTTCGGATACGGGGTCAGCAGATCGACGACCTTAATGCCGGTGACGAGCTGTTCGGTTTCCGTCGCCTGGTCGACATATTCCGGAGCCGGACGGTGGATCGGGTAGGTCGACTTGGCCTTGACCGGACCGCGCTCGTCGACCGGCTCGCCGATGACGTTCATGATGCGGCCCAGGGTTTCCGGACCGACCGGGACCTGAATGGCGTCGCCCGTGTCGACGACTTCCTGACCGCGGACCAGACCTTCGGTCGTGTCCATGGCGATCGTCCGGACGGTGTTTTCACCGAGGTGCTGCGCCACTTCGAGGACCAGCGTACGATCGCCGATCTTGGTGTGCAGGGAGTTCAGGATCGGCGGCAGGTCGCCGTCGAACTGAACGTCGACGACAGCGCCCAGAACCTGGGTAATCTTGCCGGTGGTGTTGCTCATCGCGGTTGCTCCTGTCTCGGACTTAATCTGTTAGAGCGCCTCGGCGCCCGAGATAATTTCGATCAGTTCTTTGGTAATCATGGCCTGGCGGGCGCGGTTATACGTGATGCTGAGCGAGTTGATCATATCGCCCGCGTTCCGCGTCGCGTTGTCCATGGCCGTCATCCGGGCGCCCTGTTCGGAGGCGAAGCTTTCCAGCATGCTGCGGAACACCTGAACCGACAGGTTCTTCGGCAGCAGCGCCTTCAGGATGGCTTCCTCGTCGGGCTCAAACTCATACTGCGCGCCTCCCAGATCGGAGGCTTCCTCGTCGCCCTCGGCCTCGGTGGCGCTGGCGAAGGGGATCAACTGCAACGGCGTCACTTCCTGCGTCAGGGCGGAAATGAACTTGTTGTAGTACAGCGTGCAGACGTCGAACTCACCGGCTTCGAACATGGTGACGATCTTGTCGACCACGGCATCGGCCTGATCGAAGGCCGGATACGGCTTGACCAGTTCTTCGAAGCCGTGAACCAGCTTGTCGCGGTGTTCGCGGCGCAGCAGCGAGACGCCCTTACGGCCGGTCGCGATCAGCTTGACCGTTTTGCCCTGGGAGGTCAGCTGGTCGATGCGCTTTTTGACGGCGCGGATGATCGACCCGTTGAACCCGCCGCAGAGGCCGCGGTCGGAGGACATGACAACGATCAGATGGGTCTGGTCGTCACCGGTGCCCGCCAGCAGCTTCGGCGCACTGTCGGTGGAGACGCCGGCGGCCAGCGACCCCAGCATCCGTTCCATCCGCTCGGCATAAGGCCGGGCGGCTTCGGCCGCTTCCTGAGCGCGCTTCAGCTTCGCCGCCGCCACCATCTTCATCGCGGAAGTGATGCGGCGGGTCGACTGGACACTCGAGATGCGGGTCTTTAGATCCTTGAGAGACGGCATGTCCTATCCCGATAGAAGCGTTTCGTTTCCGTTTGGGTCGTCAGACCTTCGCCAATCAGGCGAAGGTCTTCGCGAACCCGTCCAGGATGGACACGAGCGCCTTTTCCGTGTCCTCGTCCAGAACGCCGGTGTCTTCGATCTTGTCCAGCGTCGCCTTGTGCTCGGATCGGGCATGCTCCAGCAGCTTCGATTCGTAGCGGTTGACGTCGCCGACAGCGATCTTGTCCAGGTACCCTTTGGTACCGGCATAGATCGCCAGTACCTGTTCGGACACTTTCAGCGGCTGGTACTGCGGCTGCTTCAGCAGCTCCGTCAGACGGGCACCACGGGCCAACAGACGCTGGGTCGAGGCATCGAGGTCCGACGCGAACTGGGCGAAAGCTTCCATCTCGCGATACTGGGCCAGTTCCAGTTTGATCGAGCCCGCGACCTTCTTCATCGCCTTCGTCTGGGCGGCGGAGCCGACGCGGCTAACCGACAGACCGACGTTAATGGCCGGGCGGATACCCTTATAGAACAGGCTGGTTTCCAGGAAGATCTGACCGTCGGTAATCGAGATCACGTTGGTCGGAATATAGGCCGACACGTCGTTCGCCTGGGTTTCGATGACCGGCAGTGCCGTCAACGAACCCGCACCGAGCTCGTCATTCATCTTCGCGGCGCGTTCCAGCAGGCGCGAGTGAATGTAGAACACGTCACCCGGATAGGCTTCACGGCCCGGCGGGCGGCGCAGCAGCAGCGACATCTGGCGGTAGGCCGTGGCCTGCTTCGACAGATCGTCGTAGAAAATGACCGCGTGCATGCCGTTGTCACGGAAGTACTCGCCCATGGCGCAACCGGTATACGGGGCCAGGAACTGCAGCGGCGCCGGATCGGACGCCGTGGCGGCGACGACGACGGTGTATTCCATGGCACCCATGTCGGTGAGGGTCTTCACGACCTGCGCGACGGTGGAGCGTTTCTGACCGATGGCGACGTAGATGCAGAAGAGTTTCTTCTTCTCGTCGTTGCCGGCATTGATCGGCTTCTGGTTCAGGATCGTGTCGACGATAACGGCGGTCTTGCCCGTCTGACGGTCACCAATGACCAGCTCACGCTGGCCACGGCCGATCGGAACCAGCGCGTCGAGCGCCTTCAGACCGGTCTGCACCGGCTCGTGCACCGACTTACGCGGAATGATGCCCGGCGCCTTGACTTCGGCCAGCGCGCGTTCGTCGCTTTCGATCGGGCCTTTGCCGTCGATCGGGTTGCCGAGGCCGTCGACAACGCGTCCCAGCAGGCCCTTGCCGACCGGCACGTCCACGATGGTGCCCGTGCGCTTGACGGTGTCGCCTTCTTTGATCTCACGGTCGGAACCGAAGATCACGACGCCGACATTGTCGGTTTCCAGGTTCAGCGCCATGCCCTTAATGCCGCCGGGGAACTCGACCATCTCACCGGCCTGGACGTTGTCCAGCCCATAGACGCGAGCGACCCCGTCACCGACGGAGATGACCTGCCCGACTTCCGCGACATCGGCTTCGGTGCCGAAATTCGCGATCTGGTCCTTCAGAATTGCGGAAATTTCCGCGGCCCGGAGTTCCATCTCTTAAGCTCCCTTCATCGCAAGCTTCAAGCGCTGCAGCTTGGTGGCGACCGACGTATCGATCATCCGGCTGCCGACTTTGACGATAAGACCGCCGATCAACGACGGATCCACTTTGTGCGAGACGGCAACCTTGCCGCCCACGGCTTTCTTGAGCGCGTCTTCAACCGCGGCGATCTGCGCATCGCTGAGCGTCTTCGCGGAGGAGACTTCGGCAGTGATCTCGCCCCGGCGCGCGGCCAGTTCGGAGAGATACGCCTTTGAGATCGCTTTCAGCGCGGACAACCGGCGGTTCGCGGCGACATAGCCCACGAATTTGCGGGTCAGTTCCCCGCAACCGGCCTTGTCCAGCACCGCCGCCATCGCCTTGCCTTGATCGGCACGGCTGATTACCGGGCTGCGCACGAGACGCTGGAGATCTTCGGATTGATCGAGCAGAGCGCCAAGCGTACGGAGATCGTCCGCCACGGCGTCCAGTTGTTTGCCTTCATCGGCCAGATCGAACAGCGCTTTCGCGTATCGATCGGCGATTTCGTTCACGCCACCTTTGGCTGCCACGGTTGGGAGACCCCTCGATATTAATCGTTGCCGTCCGTGTCGTCGATCCACACCCCGGAGACGACCGGAATATGGGCCCGTCAAAGTGCGCTGAAACCCGCCGTATACCGGCTTTTTCTTGCTGCAACGCCCCCCGAGGACGCGCGGGGTGTAGCATAAGGGTCGGAAGGGTGCAACAAGACTCGGCCCCGGGCCGCATGGCGCATCTTGACGCATCATTATTCGCCGGTTTCAGAACCGTTACGCGGGGTCTTTCCATACCCCGCCGCGCGGGTCCAAACTGCGGCACGGAATTTATGTGGGGTAGGGTTCTTGGCGGCATCCATGGACGCGGTCTGGCTAAGGCGCATCAAGTCGCCGGGCGCGGAAACGATCGCAATCCTGTTCGGTCTGGAGGCGCTGGCGCGCGGTACGGCGTCGGCCGTGCTGCCGATCGATACCGTGCGGCTGTTGGGATCGGACGAGGCGGTCAGCCTCTGCGTCCTGGCCGGGTCAGCCGTTGCGATCCCCGCCGTTTTCTCCGCCCCCTATCTGGCCCGGCGCTTCGGCCGCGCCAGCCTGTTGAGCCTGTCTTGCATCGGCGGGGCCCTGGCGGCGGTGATGTTTGCACTGGACCTCGCCTCGACCCAGGTCCTGGGTTTCGTGCTGCGGGCCCTGGGTGTCGCCCTGGTCAGCGTCTGCCTCAACCTTTTCGTCATGGATTACGTCCGGCGCGGCGATCTGGGCCGGTCGGAGCCTATGCGCATGCTGTCGCTGGGCATCGGCTGGTTCGTCGGACCGATGATCGGGGTCGGCCTGGCGCAATTCGTGTCCTCGGCCGCGCCCTATTATTTCAGTGCCGGATCGATGCTGGCGCTGATGCTGCTGTTCTGGGCACTGCGCTTCAAGTCCGCCCCAGGCGTGCGCCCGACGGCGAATCGCACGTTCAACAGTCCCCTCGCCAATCTGGGTGTCTTCCTCAGCGACCGTCGGCTGCTGCATGCCTGGCTGAACGCGTCCGGGCGCGGCTTCTTCTGGATGAGTTTCTTCATCTACACCCCAATCTATGCGGTGAATACCGGGCTGGGGGAGGTCGCGGCGGGCGTTTTGCTGTCGCTCGGCGCAGGATGGATGATGGCAATGCCGGTCTGGGGCTGGCTGGCACGGCGATTCGGCATTCGCGCAATCGCCTCCCTGTCCTTCGGCTTCGCAGCCTTAGGCTGCCTCGCGGCCTGGGGCTTTGCGGGCCTGCCGCTTTTGGGCGCCGCCGGCATCATGATGGCGGCGCTGGCCATGTCGGTGAATGACGGCTACGGCAACGCCCTGTTCTTCCGCGCCTGCCGGCCCAGCAGGCGGACCGAGATGACGCCGGCCTTCACGACCTATCGCGACGTGGCGGAAATCAGCCACGCCATTTTGTTCGCGATCCTGCTGATCTTCCTGCCGATTCAGATCGTCTATCTGGTTCTGGCGCTGATCCTGGGTTTGTTGGCCGTCCTGTCCCGGACCATCCATCCCAGACTCTAGAGTAGAACTTCGAGAAACTCGAAAGGCGCGGCAGAATCGAAATCGACCGCCAGCTCGCCCGGAATCGCGACGGATGCGCCCTCGTTCAGCGTTACCGGATCCTGCCCCTCGACCATCAACCGGCCGGTCCCGCGCAGGCCGAACAGGAAATGGAATTCCGGGGCGCTTTCGATCCGGCCGGGTTCGCCGGCGGCACGGCGCACGACCCGGACCGTTGCCAGCCCATCTGTCGCTGCGGCAATCCCCAGGTCCCGCGCTTCAAACCCCGGCGCGGTCCAGGGGACCCAATCCGCCTTGGCCGCCTGGTGGAACACGAAAGCCTGACCATTGAAGTCTCTTTCGGGACGCAGATAGTCCGTCGGCAGCGGCAGGATATGGTCGACATGGGTCGGGTGATCGGCCGGACAACCGATCTCCACGACTTCCAACCCGTCTGACGCTTCCAGCACGCGGTGGCGGATCTCCGGCGGCTGCAGCACGCAATCGCCCGCCTTCATGACGAAGGGTTCCCCCTGATCCTCGTAGACCAGCCGGACCCATCCCTTGTAACA
The DNA here is from genome assembly GCF_965228185.1 of Pacificispira sp. Taxonomy (NCBI): domain Bacteria; kingdom Pseudomonadati; phylum Pseudomonadota; class Alphaproteobacteria; order Rhodospirillales; family Aestuariispiraceae; genus Pacificispira; species Pacificispira sp. Next base: position 105,897 of record NZ_CBDDHE010000008.1, read on the forward strand.
GAAGATCATCTGGAACCGGACCTTGTGGAAATGCACATAGTCCGGCACCGGCCCGCCGGTCGGGATGCGGATATGCGAGGCGATGAAACGCCCGCCCCATCGATCGGGGATCAGATCGCGGTACTGCATCCCGGCCCGTCCCTGCCCCCAGCCGTCCTGGCCGGGTGGCGGCATGTAACAGAAGGATTGCCGACCATCCGGAATGTCCGGCCAGGGATCCGCCGGGCCGAATTGGACCTGCGTGCCATTCGGCGCGGTCAAAGGCGCACGATCCGCCGGACCGAGGAGACGCAAGGTTCCCGGGTCGGCCTGCAACCCGCGCACAAGGCGCAGGCGCACGCCATAGCCCGAGATAACGGCGACGGCGGGATCATCGGCCGGATAGATGGTGTGCAGCAGGAAGCCCAATTGCTCGGTGAAAAAGCCCGCCGTCTCCTGAACATCGCCGCAGGGGAGGTCCATTTCGGCGGCAAGAATTTCTGGCAGCGGGTCGCTCATCACACCATGTCCTTTGAAAACACAACGGCAGAACCCTAGTCCATCCCGCCGCCTCTCGAAAACAGCCTTTCCTTTCGACCGGCACCCGCGCTACTGCACCCAATCAAACACCAAGTCCGGAGAAAACCATTGGCGAGAGACGTCGGACCCGACCGGCCCAAGGGGCGCGATATCAAATCGCTGCGCCGCGCCCTGTCTTTTCTGGCGCCCTACCGGACCCGTGTCGTGCTGGCGACAATTGCCCTGACGGTCACGGCTGGCACCGTCCTAGCACTGGGCCAGGGCTTGCGCGGTCTGGTCGACAGCGGGTTCGCCGACGGCGACCCGGCGGCGCTGGACAATGCGCTGGCCTTCCTGATCGGCCTGTCCGTCCTGATGGCCATCGGGACCTATTGCCGATTCTATCTGGTCACCTGGCTGGGCGAACGGGTGGTGGCCGATCTGCGCAACGCGGTCTTCGACCGGGTCCTGCGGCTCGATCCCGGCTTCTTCGAGGTCACCAAGACCGGCGAGATCCTGTCCCGCCTGACCACCGACACGACCTTGCTGCAGTCAATTATCGGGTCCAGCGCCTCCATGGCCTTGCGCAACCTTCTGATCATGATCGGCGGCGTTGTGATGATGGCGGTGACCAATCCGAAACTGACCGCGCTTGTCCTGCTGGTCGTCCCGGTCGTCGTCGCGCCGATCCTGTTGATCGGGCGGCGGGTCCGGAAACTGTCCCGCGACAGCCAGGACCGGGTCGCCGATGTCGGGGCCTATGCGGAAGAAAGCCTGAACGCGATCCGAACGGTTCAGGCCTTCACCCATGAGGACCGCGACCGCGTCCGATTTGCGGAGGATGTCCACAACGCCTTCGACACGGCGATCCGCCGCACGCGGCTGCGCGGCTTGCTGACGGCGACCGTGATCCTTCTGGTTTTCACCTCCATTGGGGTCATTCTGTGGGTCGGCGGCAACGACGTCCTGGCGGGCACGATATCCGGCGGCGAGCTGGCGGCCTTCGTCTTCTACGCAACGCTGGTCGCCTTTTCGGTCGGCATCATTTCCGAAGTCTACGGCGAGCTGCTTCGTGCCGCCGGGGCGACCGAAAGGCTGATCGAGTTGCTGGAATCCGAACCCGCGATCCAGCCTCCGGACGACCCGGCGACCCTGCCGCAGCCGCCGGTCGGCGAAATCCGCTTCGAGAACGTGTCCTTCCGCTATCCGTCCCGACCGGATATGGCGGCATTGGAGGACTTCTCACTGACCGTCGCACCGGGAGAGACTGTCGCGCTGGTCGGCCCCTCGGGCGCGGGCAAGTCCACCGTGTTTCAACTGCTGCTGCGGTTCTACGACCCGCGCCACGGCAAGGTGCGGCTGGACGGTGTCGACCTTTCGCTGGCGGATCCGTCGGCGATCCGTGCGCGCATGGCCCTGGTGCCGCAGGACCCGGTCGTCTTCGGCACGTCGGGGCGCGAAAACATCCGCTATGGCCGCCCGGATGCGGACGATACGGCGGTAGAAGCCGCCGCCAGGGACGCGGCGGCGCATGACTTCCTGTCCGAACTGCCCGAAGGCTATGACACGTTCCTGGGCGAAAAGGGCACCCGCTTGTCCGGCGGTCAGAAACAGCGCCTGTCCATCGCCCGGGCGATCCTGCGCGATCCGTCGGTTCTGCTGTTGGACGAGGCGACCAGCGCGCTGGATTCGGCCAATGAACGGCTGGTCCAGGACGCGCTGGAGCGGCTGATGCAGGGGCGGACGACCCTGATCATCGCCCATCGGCTGGCGACCGTGGTCAATGCCGACCGGATCGCCGTGATGGACCGGGGCCGGATCGTCGCGACCGGCACCCATGACGAATTGCTGAAATCCAGCCCGCTTTACGCCCGGCTGGCCGAACTGCAATTCAGCCGTCCGGGCGCCTAGACCGGTCAGCCCTTTACGACGAAATTCACCAGACGGCCCGGCACGGCGATTTCTTTCACGATTTCCTTGCCGGCCAGGTATTCCTGAACCGCCGGATCGGCCTTCACCGCCGCCAGCAGACCGTCCTTATCCAGGTTCGGATCGGCCATCACGCGGGCGCGCAGCTTGCCGTTGACCTGAACCGGATACTCTTTCTTCTGCTGCTCCGCCGCCGCGGCCAGGATCGCCGGATCGGCCACGGGCCAAGTCTCATAGGCCAGCGTGTCGTCATGGCCCAGCTTCTGCCAAAGGTCTTCGGCCAGATGCGGCGCAAAGGGCGACAGCAGCAGAACGAAGCTTTCCACCACAGAACGCGGACGGCGCTCCATCGGCGTCAGCTCGTTGACCAGTTCCATCAGCTTGGCGATCGCGGTGTTGAAGCGCAGCCCGTCCAGATCGTCCGTGACGCCCGCAATCGTCCGATGCAGGAACCCGTTCAGTTCCAGGCTCGGCTCTTCATCCACGATACGGGCGGCGTCCAGAACATCGTCCTCGTCGCAGACGATCCGCCAGGACCGATTCAGGAAGCGGCGCACTCCGGCGACGCCCGATGTCTGCCACGGCTTGGTGACGTCGAGCGGGCCCATGAACATTTCATAGAGGCGCATGGAATCGGCACCGAATTCCCGCACGACATCGTCCGGATTGACGACGTTCAGGCGCGACTTCGACATCTTCTCGATCTGCGAGGTCACTTCGACGTCGCCGACCATCTGCTTGCCGTCGACCTGCTGCACCTTCTCGGGCTCGTAGTACTTGCCCTGCGCATCGCGATAGGAATAGGCCAGGATCATGCCCTGGTTGAACAGTTTCCGGAACGGTTCCTTGGTCGACACCGCGCCGATGTCATAGAGAACCTTGTGCCAGAACCGGGCGTAGAGCAGGTGCAGGACCGCATGTTCCGCGCCGCCGACATAGAGGTCGACGGGCATCCAGTACTTTTCCTTTTCCGGATCGACGAAGCATTCGTCGTTCTTCGGATCGATGAAGCGCAGATAGTACCAGCACGACCCGGCCCATTGCGGCATCGTATTGGTTTCCCGCAGCATTGGCTCGCCCGACTCCGGATCGGTGACATTGACCCAATCCGTGGCGCGCGCCAGCGGCGGCTCACCATTGTCGGTCGGGCGGTAATCGTCCAGCGCTGGCGGCAGGACCGGTAGGCTGTCTTCCGGCAGCGGCACGATATCGCCATCGGATTTGCGCAGGACCGGAATCGGTTCGCCCCAATAGCGCTGGCGCGAGAACAGCCAGTCGCGCAGGCGGTATTGAATGCGGCCCTGGCCGACGCCCTTCTCTTCCAGGAAGGCGATGATCTTCTTTTTCGCCTCGTCGACGCCCAGACCGTCCAGGAAGCCGGAATTCATCGCGACGCCGTCGCCGGCATAGGCTTCCTTCTGAATATCGACCTCTTCGGCCGGCTTGATCACCTGCACGATCGGCAGGTCGAACTTGCGGGCGAATTCGTGATCGCGTTCGTCATGAGCGGGGACGGCCATGATCGCGCCGGTGCCATAGGACATCATGACGTAATCGGCGACCCAGATCGGCAGCTTGTCGCCGTTTACCGGATTGACCGCATAGGCGCCGGTAAAGACGCCGGTCTTGTCCTTGGCCAGTTCCGTGCGCTGCAGCTCGCTCATCTTCGACGCCTGGTCGCGATAGGCGTCGACGGCGGCGCGCTGACCGTCCGTCGTAATGCCGTCGACCAGCGGATGTTCCGGCGACAGAACGCAATAGGTCGCCCCGAACAGCGTATCCGGCCGGGTCGTGTAGATTTCGAAGCTCTTGTCGCTGTCGGCCACCGGGAAAGTGACCTGCGCACCTTCGGACCGGCCGATCCAATTGCGTTGCATCGCCTTGATGCCTTCCGGCCAATCCAGCTCTTCCAAATCTTCCAGCAGGCGGTCGCCGTATTTGGTGATGCGCAGCATCCATTGGCGCATCAGGCGGCGTTCGACCGGATCGCCGGTTTCGACATATTTGCCGTCCTTGACCTCTTCATTGGCCAGGACCGTGCCCTGGGCCGGGCACCAGTTCACCGGGATCTCGGCCTGATAGGCCAAGCCGCGCTCATAGAGCTTCAGGAAAATCCACTGGGTCCAGCGAACGTAATCCGGATCGGTCGTCGAGAATTCTCGGCTCCAGTCATAGGAGAAACCGAGGCGTTTGATCTGGGCGCGGAAGGTGTCGATATTCGCCTTGGTCGTAACCGACGGATGAACCCCGGTGCGCATCGCATAGCGTTCGGCGGGCAGGCCATAGGCGTCCCAGCCCATCGGGTGCAGAACGTTGAATCCCTGCATGCGCTTGTAGCGGCAGACGATGTCGGTGGCCGTGTATCCTTCCGGGTGACCGACATGCAGACCCGCCCCGGACGGATAGGGAAACATGTCCAGGACATAGAGCTTCTGCTTGGACGTATCGACCTCGACCTTGAAGGTCTCGTTCTCTTCCCAAAAGCGCTGCCACTTCGGCTCAACCAGGCTGGGATCGTAAGCCATTCAATCTCTTTCCGCGTTCGCTAGGAATGATGCGGCGGCCGGAAAGACCGCCTCGGATTCTATCTCTTTGAAAATGACCGTATTCGCGCGGTTCCGCGCGCGGCTTTAGATAGCAAGCCGCCCGGATTTAAGTCAATCACCGGGCTGTCATCACTCCGAACGAATTCAGATTTCGATCTCGACCCTGCCGATCGGGTTGGAACAACAGGCCAGCACCATGCCGTCGGCGATCTCCTTGTCGGTGATCCCGCCATTATGGATCATGTGGACCTCGCCCGATGTCTTGCGGACCTTGCAGGTACCGCAAACGCCGAACTGACAGGCCGACGGAATGTTCAGGCCCTGCGCCTTGGCGACCTGAAGAATGGTGTCGGTTTCGCTGCACATCGCGTCCAGACCCGACGCGGCGAACCGGATCATCGCGCCGGCAGTTTCGTCCAATACGATATCGTCGTGTTCCGGGCGTTGATCTTCGGTCCGGATCGGCGCGTGGAAGCTTTCCTCATGGTAATGCGCCATTTCGAATCCGGCGGCGTTCAGGACATCGCGCACCGTTTTCATGAAGGGTTCCGGCCCGCAGCAGAAGATTTCCCGCTCCATATAGTCCGGCGCCATCAGTTCCAGCATCAGCTGGTTCAACCGGCCCCGGTACCCGGCCCAGGCGGAGAACGGATCGTCCTCCTCCACCACGAAGGACAGTTTGATGTCCGGCACGCGCTGGGCCATGCGGCGCAGTTCGGGTTCGAAGATCAGTTCCGACGGGCGGCGGGCGCAGGAAATCAGCGCGATATCCGTATGCTCGCCATTATCGAACAGCCAGCGCGTCATCGACATCATCGGCGTCACGCCGGACCCAGCGGAAATGAACAGATATTTGTCCGCCGGATACTGCATGAAGGTGAAGATGCCGCCCGGCCCATAGGCGCGCAGCCGGTCGCCGACCTTCACATTCTCCAGCATCCAGCGCGATCCGATACTGTCCTTCTGCGCCTTGACCGTGACCGAGATCGACAGCGGCCGCGACGGCGAGGAGGACAGGGTATAGGTGCGCAACAATGGCTCCGGCCCGACCGGCAATTCCAGCGTGATGAACTGGCCGGGCAGATAGCGGAACCAGCTATCGTCCGCCGTCTTGAAACAGAAAGAGGTCACATCCGGCGCTTCCGGAATGATCATCATGCATTCCAGTTCCTTCGCGTCGGTCCAATAGGTCCGTTCGTCCAGAGCCTTGAATTGGGTCAGCCGCATTCCCGTCACTCCGCCGCTGCGGCCGGCGCGAAGGCGCCAAGCTGCCGGGTCATCGCATCGCAATACCAGTCGGTGAACTGGCGCACGCCGGTTTCATGGATCGGCGAATAGGGGCCGGGTTCATAGGCCGGGGAGTTCACCCCCAACTGGTTCTGTTCGACCAGCATCCGGTCCTGGTCGTTGGTCGCGTCCCAAACTTCGGTCAGCGTCTTCAGGTCATAATCCACGCCTTCGACCGCGTCCTTGCGCACCAACCAGCGGGTCGTGACCTCCGTCTCCTGCGGGCCGATCGGATTGACGTGGAAGGAGATCGCGTGATCGCGCAGCAGATGGTTCCAGCTGCTGGGATAGTGGAACAACAGCATGGAGCCGATGCGCTCTTCCCGAATCGCGCCCAGCGGTTTGGAACAGGCCGGTTTGCCGGACATGGTGAAGCTTTCGGTATCGCGCAGCAACGGCACGCGCATGACGCGGTACTGGCCGCTGTCGTCCAGATAGAATTGGCTGGGCAGGCCGGCGGCCTCGCAGCGGTTCCAATGATCCTGTAGGAAATTGTCGCCGCCGGTCTGTTCGACCCCGGTGATGGTCGGCGCGTCGGTGAAGGTGCGGCACAGTTCCGGATGGGACCCGGAACAGTGATAGCATTCGCGGTTGTTTTCCCAGACCAGCTTCCAATTGCCTTTTTCGACAATCGTCGTCTTATGCGCGACCTTGGTATACTCCAACCGGTGCGGCAGCATATAGGGTTCGATCCGCGCGCGGACCGGGGCGAAATCGGGCGGCGCATCGCTGAAATTGACGAAGAGATAGCCGCCGACGCTTTCGCAGGCGACCGGCTTCAGCTTGAACGCGTTGGGATCGAAATCCTGGCCCATCTCGCGGGCGAACAGCAGCTTGCCTTCCAGGTCGTAGGTCCATTGGTGATAGGGACAGACCAGCCGCGCGGCATTACCCTGCGCCGATTGGCAGATACGCGAACCGCGATGGCGGCAGGCATTGTGGAAGGCGCGGATCTCGCCATCGGCACCGCGCAGGATGATCGCCTCGGCCCGGCCGACCCGGTAGGTGGTGTAATCCCCAACCTCCGGAATCTCGCAGCCATGCCCCGCGAACAGCCATTCGTTCAGGAACAGGGTGTCCATTTCCAAATCGAAAACCGCGCGGTCGCCATAGAATTCCTGCGCCAGGGAATAGCCGGGCCGACGGGCGGCCAGCAGGCCTTGCACACGGTAAGATGCGTCCATACCGAATCTCCTCAGTCATGCGCCGCATCCGGCGGCGCGGTTGGTATGGTCGCTGGTGTTCTCAAGAGGACATCCCTTCCCCGCTCCGGCAATCGGCGGCGGACGGAAGGAAAGGCACCTCGTGATCGCCACCCGCGATCCAAGAGCAGTCTTGCCTGGGCTGGTTTCCGGACTCGAAGGGAGGTGCTAGCCGAACGCGGCGCCTTCTCGGGACATTGCTTCCCAATGGCATTCGCCGCGCTTCAACCCTTCTTACCGTTGCGGGGGCAGTGCCGGGATCTCACCGGCTTCCCAATTCTCCGTCACGCCGCGAACGGCGGAACGGCACCACAAGCGCCCGGACTTTGCGCCCGGCCGGGGGTCTGGGATTTCTGTAACGCGACAGGTTAAGTGCTGGCTGCGACAGGTGCGCGATTTCCGCCCTTCAGAGCCTAGAGACGATCCCGGAAGGTCTCGATCAGGCGGTTCTTCAGGATCTTGCCGGTGGCGGCGGCCGGCAGCCGGTCGGTGATGACGATCTTCGACGGCCGCTTGTAGCTGGACAGGCTGCCGGCCACATGGGTCTTCAACTCGTCCTCCGTCACGGCGGCGGGATCGGCGACCTGGACAAAGGCCAGCACTTCCTCGTTCCCGCCCTCGACCGTGCGGCCGATCACGGCGGCCAGAACGACGGACGGATGGTCGTTCAACGCCTTCTCCACCTCCTGCGGATAGACGTTGAAACCGGACCGGATGATCAGTTCCTTTGACCGGCCGACGATGTGCAGCATGCCGTTCTCGTCGAACTTCCCCAGATCGCCGGTGCGCAGGTACCCGTCGGGCAGCAGCACTTTTGCGGTTTCTTCCGGGTTCCGGAAATAGCCCCTCATGATATGCGGGCCCCGGGTCAGGATCTCGCCGACACCGTCATTCTGACCGCCGATCGCCTCGTCCAGCTTGATATCGACACCCGGCAGGGCATAGCCGACGCTGACATCCGGATTGCCGATCGCATTGCGCGTCGCGCAGACCCCGGCCGTGGTTTCCGTCATGCCATAGCCGTTCTGCAAGGGGATGCCATAGAAGGCCTCGGCGCTGCGCTTCCAGGCCGGGTCCAACGGCGCGGCGCCCGACGAGACGTAGCGCAGCCCGCTGCCTTCCAGCCGCGTATAGCCCTGCGCCTTCGTATAATGCATCAGATGGGCATGCATCTGCGGCACGGCAGGCAGGATCGTCACATCCTCGCGCAGGGCGTTATACAGGGCCTCGGCACTGAACCGGGGTTGCAGGCGAATGCAGGCCCCGCCATGGCTGGCAGCGACGACCATGGAGGCCAAACCGAAGACATGGGTCATCGGCAAGGCGCCATAGACCGTATCCGTCGGGGTCATGTCGCGCAGTTCCGCCGACGACTTGCCGGCAAACAATAGATTGCCGTGGGTCAGCATCACGCCTTTGGGCGCGCCGGTCGTGCCGGTCGTATAAAGGACGACCCCAACCTGAGCGAGTCCCGGTTCCACCGGCTGCGGCGCGCTGTCGAAGGGTGTCGAAAACCCGACCGTGCCGAACGCCCCGTCCTGGTCTTGGGCAGCATCGGCTTTGGCATGCTCGGCCGCGTCCGGCGAGGCCTTGACCGTATAAACGACGGCACGAGGCGTCGCATGCTGGCGGATACGTTCCAGTTCCGCCGCCGTCATACGCGCGTTGGCGGGCACGGCCCAAGCGTCGAGGCGGCTGCAGGCAAAAACGAAGGCGATGGCCGCAAGGCTGTTCTCGGCCACGATCAGGACCCGGTCACCGGCGACGACCCCGGCCTCGCTCAGCACGGCCTCGGCCTGCGTCACGGCGGCAGCGTAATCGCGATAAGACAGGCGCCGGCCGTCAAAATCGATCACGGCGGGATTGTCCGGGCGTTCCGCCAGATGGCGGTCGATGTTGTGGTGGATGCGGGTCGCCTGAATGTCACTCATACCGGAACCAATCCCATTAAACGCCGACAGGACGCAGCCGCGCCAGGGCCGCCATCGCCTCACGCTCCATGCCCGCGACGATATCCGCCAACGGTTCGACCCGGTCGGTCAGGCCCAGCGATTGGCCCGCAGACAGCATGCCGCGCGATACATCGCCGGTGCGATAAGCCTCCCGCCCGATCTTGCCGGAGACATAGGGCATCAGCCCCGCGATCCCGATTTCCGGGTTCTCGGTCTCCAGCTTCGACACCAGATCGGTCGTCTCGTTCCGCAGCGTGCGGATCGTGTTACGGACCGTCTGCATGGTCAGCGCCGTGTCCAACTCGCTGGCGTCGACCAGCGCCTGCTTGTAATTGGGATGGGCTGCGACCTCTTCCGCCACCAGGAAGCGGGTGCCCACCACGACGCCCGCCGCGCCCATGGCCAGTGCAGCCACCAATTGCGATCCCGTGCCGATCCCGCCGCCGATCAGGAAGGGAATGGTCAGCCGCCGTTCGGCCAGTGCCGCGTTGATCATGCTGCCGATCATGTCCATGCCGGGATGCCCGCCGCATTCCGCCCCCACGATGGAGACCATGTCGACGCCGACAGACTGCGCCTTCACGGCATAGCGGACGCTGGGCACCTTGTGCAGGACGGTGATGCCCGCTTCCTTCAGGATCGGCATATAGGCTTCGGGATTGCGGCCCGATGTTTCGACGAACCGCACGCCCTCCTCCGCGATCAGCCGAAACACCTGTTCGGTCTGTTCGCCCTGGATCAGCTTCGGCAGCATGGAAACATTGACCCCGAAAGGCGCGCCGCCGCACAGGTCGCGGCAGGTACGGATCTCGGCGCGCAGGCGGTCCGGTTCCGGAAAGCTGGCGGCGGTGATGAAGGAAATGATCCCCGCCCGCGCCGCCGCCGAAACATACTGCGCATCGGCCAGCCACATCAGCCCGCCCGCAACGACCGGCAGGCGCGTGCCATAGGCGCGGGTCACCGGCGTATCGAAGACCGGGTCCGTCACCGGCACCGCGCCCTGACCGTCCGGCGCCATCACACACCGCCCCGCAGTTTTGCGAAATCGGGTTTGCGCTTTTCCAGGAAGGCCCCGATCCCCTCCGCGCCCTCATCGCCGCCCAGGGCGCGGGCCATGGCATCGCGCTCCCGGTCCAATTGGGAATCCGGATCCATGAAGGAGGCGGTCTCCAGCAATGATTTGATATCGCGCAGCGCATTGGCGGGTCCGGCGGCCAGGCGGGATGCATATTGCGCCGCCATGTCCATCGCGCCGCCCGGCTCGGACAGCTCGGTGATCATGCCCAGATCGTAAAGCCGGTCCGCCGTGATCGGGTCGCCCAGCATGCACAGGCGGGACACCAGTGGGCGCGGCAATTGCGCCGCCAGCCGCGCGGTCAGGCCGCCATCGGGCACCAGACCGGCCTTCACATAGGCGACGGTGAACTGCGCGCCGCGCGCGGCAATGACGAAATCACAGGCCAGCGCCAGTGAGACGCCGGCCCCCGCTGCGCCGCCTTCCACCGCCGCGATGACGGGTTTCGGGCAGGCGCGGATCGCACGGATGACCCCATGCAGACCGTCGATTGCCTCTCGCCGTCCCGCTTCGGACATCTCGCGTCGTTTCACGAGGGTCTTCAGATCGCCGCCGGCGCAGAAGAAGCTGCCCTCGCCGGTCAGAACGACCGACGCAATGGCATCATCCTGCGCGGCCTGATCTGTCGCGGCCAGGATCGTCGCATAGAGTTCCGGCGACAGGGGATTGCGGCGCGCGCCGTTGCGGTTGGTGACCACCAGCGCGGCATCGATCTTTTCCAATGTCACATCGGCCATGTCAGTTTCCTCCCCGGCGGTGCGGCGGAACCTTCTTGAACACGCCGGTTGCCGTTGCGATCAATGTTCCGGCCTCATCGGTCAAATGCCCCTCGATGAACAACAGGCTGCGCCCGCCGCCGGTGATCCGGCCGACCGCCGTGACGCGCCCGCCCTTAGCCGGTGCCACGAATTGGGTGGTCAGCGAAATTGTCAGGAAGGGAACCCGCCCGGTTTCGTCCACCGTCAGGCTGCCCGTCGCCCCGCAGGCACTGTCCAATAGCGCCGATGCGATGCCGCCATGCAGCACCCCGTGCCGGTTCAGGTGCCGATCGTCGATATCCAGCCAGCAGCGCGCACAACGGTCTGGTTGCCCGACATCGAGGACATAGCCAATCAGGCGCTGCGGCCCCGTTTCGTCGCGGATGATGCCCCCGTCGCTCACGATGGTTCAGCCTCGCGCCAGGGCGATGAACCGTTCCAAGTGGTGATCGGTATCGCCGAAACGGTGGTCGACCATCACCATGCGCTTGGCCAGATGGGCCAACCCGTATTCCTGGGTCATGCCGATCCCACCATGCATCTGGATCGTTTCTTCGGCGACCAGCCGCCCGACCCGGCCGATCAGGTTCTTGGCGGCACTCACCTGACGTTCGCGGGTCGCGCGATCGCGGTCCAGATGACCGGCCGCGTTGATCACGGCGGACCGCGCCTGTTCGATCTCGACCAGCATATCCGCCATCCGGTGCTGCAGCGCCTGGAACTTGCCCAGGGGCCGACCGAATTGCTTACGGGTCCGCAGATAGTCGACCGTCAGGTCCTTGGCGCTTTCCATCGCGCCCAGGGCTTCTGCACATAAAGCGGCAATTGCGAATGCCGCGCGCCGCTCGATCGCCGGGAAGGCCTCCCCAATCGCGCCCAATGCCGCATTCGACGGCACCTCGACATCGCGCAGCACGATTTCCGCCGCCGTGCCGCCGCCCATCACGGGATAGGCGCGGCGGGACAGGCCGGGCGTGTCGGCGGGGACCAGAAACAGGGATATCCCCGCCTCGTCCGCGACATTACCCCCGCTGCGCGCGCTGACCACCAATGTCTGTGCATTGCCGCCATTGCCGACGACGGCCTTGCGCCCGTTCAGGACGAAAGCATCGCCGCGCATCTCGGCCTTTGCAGAAACACGGGAAAGCTCATAACGCGAATCCGGCTCGCCATGCGCAAAGGCCAATTGCACGGAACCTGCAATAACCTCATCGACGATGGCCTTCTGCCCGTCGGATCCCAGATCGGCGATCAGACCGCCCGCCAGAACCGCCGTGTCCAGAAACGGCTCCACAACACCGGCGCGGCCGAATTCTTCGAATACCACGGCAAGGTCGAACCCCGCTCCACCGAATCCGCCTTCGGACTCGCCGAACAAGGCCCCGATCACGCCCAACTCGGCCAGTTCCGACCAGACGGCCCGGCTATAGCCTTCATCCTCCTGCAGGATGCCGTTCAAGGTTTCTGTGGAATACCGGTCCGCCAGATAACGCCGCAGGGTGTCCTGCAGCATCTGGCGTTCTTCGGTCAGCGCGAAATCGACCATGATTACAGTTCCAGAATTGCCTTGCTGATGATCGTCCGCTGGACCTCGTTGGATCCGCCGAAGATCGACAGTTTTCGATTGTTGAAATATTGCGGCGCGGCGGGCGTCGCATAGTCAGGGCCGATCGGCTCTTCATTATAGCCCTCGTCGAGCGCTTCGGAGACGAAGGGCATCGCATAGGGGCCGACAGCGCGGCGCGTCAGATCGTTGATCTCCTGACGAATGGCCGTGCCCTTGATCTTCAGCATGGAACTTTCGGCGCCCGGCGCCTGCCCTGCCGCCGCCTTGGCAATCACGCGCAGATTGGTCGTGGCCATGGCCATCAGATCGATTTCGATCTGCGCCAAGCGGGCCGCGAAATGCGGATTGTCGATCAGCGGCCGACCGCCGGACTGTTCCTGCCGGGCGATGCGTTTCAGATTGGCCAGACCGGCATTGGAGAAGCCGACACCCGCGATATTCGTCCGCTCGTGGGTCAGCAGATATTTGGCATAGGTCCAGCCTTCATTCTCCGTGCCGACCAGATTGGCCGCCGGGACGCGAACATCGTCGAAAAAGACCTCGTTCACTTCCGGAGTGCCTTCCAGAAGGACGATCGGGCGAACCTCGACGCCAGGGCTGTTCATGTCGATCAACAGAAAGGAAATTCCTTCCTGCGGCTTCGCCTCCGCATCGGTCCGGACCAGACAGAAGATCCAGTTCGCGTGCTGGCCCAGCGTGGTCCAGGTCTTCTGGCCATTGACGATATAGTCGTCGCCGTCGCGCACAGCGCGGGTCTTCAGCGACGCCAGATCGGACCCGGCGCCCGGCTCGGAATATCCCTGGCACCACCAATGTTCGCCATTCAGGATCTTCGGCAAGAAACGATCCTGCTGTTCCTTCGATCCGAATTTCTGCAGCACCGGCCCCAGCATGGTCAGGCCGAAGGGCACGATCCGCGGCGCGTTGGCCAGGGTCGTTTCTTCCTCGAAGATATGGCGCTGAACCGCATTCCAACCGGTCCCGCCGAATTCCACCGGCCAGTTCCCCGCCAGCCAACCGCGGGCGTTCAGGACGGCGTGCCATTCCTCATGATCCGCTTTGGACAGGCGCTTGCCCAGCCGGACCTTCTCGGACAGCCGCTCCGGCAGGTGTTCGGCCAGAAAATCGCGAACTTCCTGGCGGAAGGCGGTTTCCTCTGCGGTATAGTTCAGGTCCATCGGCCGTCCCCCGTCAGTAGATTTCGAACAGGCCTGCCGCGCCCATGCCGCCGCCGACACACATGGTGACCACGCCCAGCTTGGCGCCCCGGCGTTTGCCTTCCAGCAACAGCGCCCCGACCATCCGCGCCCCGGTCATGCCGAAAGGATGACCAATGGCGATCGACCCGCCATTCACGTTGAAGATTTCCGGATCGATGCCCAGCGTGTCGCGGCAGTAAAGGGCCTGACTGGCGAAGGCCTCGTTCAATTCCCAAAGGTCGATATCCGAGACCTTTTTGCCCGTCCGCTCCAGAAGGCGCGGCACGGCCAGGACCGGGCCGATGCCCATCTCGTCCGGCTCGCAGCCCGCGACCGCGAAACCGCGAAACGCGCCCAATGGTTCCAATCCTTCGCGTTCCGCCTCTTTCGCGTCCATGACGATCAGCGCGGCCGCACCGTCGGACAGCTGGGACGCATTCCCAGCGGTGATGAATTGATCTTCACCCCGTACCGGAGACAGCTTGGCCAAACCTTCCAGCGTCGTATCCGGGCGATTGCACTCGTCCTTCGACAGGGTGATGTTCAGTTCCGACACCGCGCCTGTCTCCTTGTCCTTGACCGCCTTGGTCAGGTCGATGGACACCAGTTCCGCATCGATGCGGCCTGCCGCTTGCGCCGCCGCCGTGCGCTGCTGAGAAGACAGCGAGTATTCGTCCTGATACTCCCGGCTGATGCCATAGCGGCGTGCGACGATGTCGGCCGTTTCGATCATGGTCAGGTAGAGGTCGGGCTTATGCGCTTCGATCCAGGTATCGCGGCTGTGCCGGACCGGCGGCTGGACCATGGAAATGGATTCGACCCCGCCCGCCAGCACGCAGGCCACGCCGTCCTGGACGACGGAATGCGCCGCCATCGCGACGGCCTGCAAGCCGGAGGCGCAGAAGCGGTTTACCGTTGTGCCGGCGACGCTGACCGGCAGACCCGCACGGATTGCGATCTGCCGGGCGATATTGCCGCCGGTCACATATTCCGGATAGCCGCAGCCGATGATACTGTCTTCGATCCGTACCGGGTCAATCCCGGCGCGGCGCACCGCCTCCGCCGCGACATGGCCGCCCATCGTCGCGCCATGGGTGCGGTTGAACGCCCCCCGGCCGGCCTTGCCGATCGGGGTTCGCGCGGTGGAAACGATGACAGCCTCGCGCATGCCTCAATCCTCGTTGTTCAAACTGTCGAAATTGCTGCCTTTGGCCACAAGCTCCTCCAGCAGCCGCGCCGGACGCCAGAAGAAGTCGTCTTCCTTCGCGAAGGTCCGGATATCGGACAGAACCGTGTTCAGCCCGATCATGTCCGCATACTTCATCGGCCCGCCGCGCCACCGCGGGAAGCCATAGCCGGACAGCAGGGTGATATCGACATCCAGCGGCCGCTTGGCGATGCCCTCATCGACGATCTTGGCGGCTTCATTGATCATCGCGGCCATATAGCGCCGGACGATTTCCTCATCGTCGAACGCGCGCGGCTCGATACCCAGTTTCGCGCGTTCCTCGGCAATGATCTTTTCGACCTCGGGATCTGGCGAGCCTTTGCGGGCACCGTCTTCGTACTTGTAGTAGCCGCGCCCCGTTTTCTGTCCGAACCAGCCGTTCTCGCAGATCCGGTCGGCATAGGTCGGCACCCGTTCGCGCGGGTCGCGGGTCGCGGCGCGGCGCTTGCGGGTCGCCCAGCCGATGTCCAGCCCGGCCAGGTCGCTGACCGCAAAGGGACCCATGGCGAAGCCGAAATTCACCAATGCCTTGTCGATCTGATACGGGCTTGCCCCGTCCAAAATCATATGATCGGCGGCGGTGCGATAGACCGCCAGCATGCGGTTGCCGATGAATCCGTCGCAGACACCCGCCCGCACCGCGATCTTTTTCAGCGTCTTGGCCAGGGCGAAACCGGTCGCCACCACTTCGGGCGCTGTCTTGTCCGCCACGACCACTTCCAGCAGTTTCATGATATGGGCCGGCGAAAAGAAGTGCAGGCCGATCACGTCCTGCGGGCGCGAGGTCATCGCGGCAATTTCGTCGATATCCAAATAGGACGTGTTTGTCGCCAGCACCGCGCCCGGCTTGCAGACGGCGTCCAGTTTGGTGAAGACGTCCTGCTTCACTTCCATGCTTTCGAACACGGCCTCGACCACCAGATCCGCATCGGACAAGGCCGCGTAATCCGTCACCGCCCGGAAAGACTTCCCGACCAGCGCGTCACGCTTTTCCTGGGTCAGTTTTCCGCGTTTGACGCTGCCGTCAGCGAGACCGGAGATCGTGCCGGCCGCTTTCACCGCTGCATCCTGATCGCGTTCGATCAGGGTCACGTCCAGCCCGTTCAGCAGCGCGCAGAAGGCGATACCCGCCCCCATCGTGCCGCCGCCGATCACCCCGATCTTTGCGACCGGACGGGGCTCGACGCCCTTCAACTCCGGCAGCTTTGCGACTTTCCGTTCAGAGAAGAATGCGTGGATCAAGCCTTCGCGCTGCGGCGAGTCCAGCAAGGTCTTGAACAGGCGCCGCTCCTCGGCCAGCCCTTCCTCGAAAGGCAGGCTCAGCGCCGCGGCGACCGCGTCGACACAGGTCGGCGGCGCGATCTGACCGCGCGCGGCCTTCGTCACTTTCGCGCGCCAATCGGCCAGAACGGCATCATCCTTTGCCGGCGGGTCCATATCGCGGATACGCCGGACGCCGCGATTGTCCGCCAGGATCTTCGCGGCAAAGGCCAAGCCGGCAGCCTCGGGGTCGGCCTCATCAGAGACCGCATCGACGATGCCCAGCTTTTCCGCCTCGGCGATCGGAACATGCCGGCCGGATGTGATCATGTCCAACGCCGCGTCAACACCGACCAGTCGCGGCATGCGCTGCGTGCCGCCCGCGCCCGGCAAAATGCCCAAGGTCACTTCCGGCAGGCCGACCCGCGCGCCCTTCAGACCGACGCGGTAATGGGCGCCAAGCGCCACTTCCAATCCGCCGCCCAGCGCCGTGCCGTGAAGGACCGCCACGATGGGCTTCATGGAGGCTTCGATACGATTGATGACGTCGGGCAGCGCCGGAGGCTGCGGTGGCTTGCCGAATTCGGAGATATCCGCCCCGGCGATGAAGGTCCGGCCGTCGCCGACGATGATCGCCGCATCGATATCGGCACTGGTGTCGACGGTTTCGATCGCGTCGGACAGGCCCTGACGGACCCCCTGGGACAGCGCGTTTACAGGCGGATTCGCCACCCGGATGACGGCGATGCGATCAGTGACGGAAACGCGAACCAAATCGGACATTTATCTTCCTCCTGGCCGGAACGGGCGACCCGCCCCGGCGACTTTCAGACCCTAGCAATCGGCATCGGAATTTCAATATTTAAAATCAAATTCCACTATGCAGAATTACTAGATTTTGCATTGTGGACGCCGTTCACCCTCGCTGCGCCAAGACAGGGGATTGACCGGTCGCCCGTTCCAGTTCCCGGACGGCGGCCCGCAGCTTCGGGCCGACCTCCTCCTGCATACGGGCATCCGTCAGGTCTTTTGGCAACGCGCCACAGGTGAAGATCACCGGTTCCGTCAGTTCATAGCTTCGGAACGGCACGGCCACGGCATTCACCGTCGCGGCAAAGCGGATTTCAGGCTGCGCGATGACATGGCCGACGGAGACGAGATCGGCATAGGCCTCGTTCCGCAATGTGCGCGCCATGTCGATCGTCAGTCCGTTTTCCCCTTCCAGATAGGCGGCGACTTCCTCGAACTCGCTGTCCGACAAGGCGGCCAGCAGAGCATGACCGGAAGACGAGCCCTTGACCGGAATGCGGTGACCGGTTTCCAGCCAGATCGACGACACGCCGCGCGGCCGCCAGGTCTTGACCAGCAGCAGCTTGCGTTCGTCCCGCACCGCCAACACGACCAGTGTCCCAGTCTCGTTGGCCAGATTCTGCATGATCGGCGACCCGACCTCGACGAAGGACATCGACGCGGTGGCGACATTGCCCAAAGCCAGCAGGGACGGGCCGAGCCGGTATCGGTCGCGCCGCCCCTCATGGGTCAGATAGCCCAACGCCTGCAAGGTGAAGGTCAGGCGCGAAACGGTCGATTTCGGCAGACCCGTGCGCTCCGCGATTTCCTGATTGCCGAGACCGTCATCGGACGCGCGGAAAGCCCGCAATACGCTGAGCCCGCGCGCCAGCGTGGTCGCGAAACGGCGATCGCCCTGATGATCGGACTCAAGCCCTTTTTTTTCCGGTTTTACCGACGACATGCTGCGGCCCTACCACATGGTGTTGGGGATCAAAAGCGACAGGATCGGGAAGGAAATGATCAGCACAAGAACGATCACATCCACCGACAGGAAGCGCAGAATGCCCGAGAAGATGCGGTCGATCGACACTTCCTTGCCGACCACGTTGGCAATCACGAAAACGTTCAGTCCAACCGGCGGCGTGATCAACCCGATCTCGAGAAGCTTGATGACCACAACGCCGAACCAGATCAGATCGAACCCGTAGCTTTCGACCAGCGGCACCATCAACGGGAGCGTCAGAACCATGATCCCGATCGGGTCCAGAAACATACCCAGCAGTAGGTATATCAGCGCAATCGCGACCAACAGCAGGAACGGCGACAATTGCGCCTCGGTCACAGACGAAACCAGATCCGGGGCCAAGCCGGTCAGGGCGATGAAGGCAACGAAGATTTTCGCCCCCGCCGCGATGAAGAAGATCGACGCCGTCTGAATGCAGGTCTCGCGCACCGACTCCCAGACCGCCTTGAAATCCAGTTTGCGCTGGGCAAAGCCGATAGCCACGGCGGCGACGACGCAGACGGCAGCAGCCTCCGTCGCGGTAAAAATGCCGCCATAGATGCCGCCGACGATGATCGCGAACAAGGTCAGCGCCGGCCAGGCCCGCGTCGCGGCGCGGAACCGGTCGCGCATGGCGACCTGACCGTCATCGGCCGGCGCGGCGGCCGGATCGCGCTTCACCCAGATATAGATGACCAGCAGGAAACCCAGCAGAGAAATGATCCCGGGCAGCACACCGGCCAGGAACAGACGGCTGATCGACGTTTCAGTGAAGATCCCATAGATGATGAACAGAACGCTGGGCGGGATCAGCGATCCCAATGTCCCGCCGGACGCCACACTCGCCGTCGCAAGCCGGGGATCGTAGCCCATACGCAGCATTTCCGGCGTACAGATCCGCCCCATGGTCGACGCGCAGGCCACGCTGGACCCGGTGATGGCGGAGAAGCCGCCGCAGCCGACGACCGAGGCCATCGCGACCCCGCCCGGCAAGCGGCTGAGCCAGACCCGCGCGGCGTAGTAGATGTCGGTCGTGATGCCGGACCGGTAGGCGATATGCCCCAGCGCCACGAAAAGCGGGATCATGCTGAGATCATATGAATGGATCAGGTCGAAGGAGTTCGAGAACACCATCGACGTGGTCGCCTTCAGGGCGCGTTCCGGCATGAAGGTGCCGGTGCGGAAGGCAAAGATGCAGAAGCTTGCCACCGCCGCGACGCCGGCGAGGGCGAAAGCGATCGGCACGCGGACCGCCAGCAGCAGAAGCACCGCGAGAAAGGCGAACAGACCGATCAGGCTGGGATCCATTTAACCGCCTACCCCTCTAATGTCCGGATTCGGCGAGGCCGGTTGTTTCCGCTCCAGCCCGGATATCCGTGACTGCCAAGGTCAGAAGCCGGATCCAACACACAGCGATGCCGACGACAAAAATGGCCCGGCCCGGCCATTTCGGCAGGTTCAGATCGCCGAAATAGAAGCTGCCGCTTGACGCCAGATGGATGAACTCCCGCCCCGCGGCGTAGATCAAGGGAAGCAGCGCCAACATGCCGACGATGGACCCGAAGATGATGCACCAGCCACGTATCCGGGCGGACAGTCTGTCGGTAAAGAAGGACACCGAGACATGATTCCGCGCGGCCGTCGTTGCGGCCAGGGGCAGAATGATCGCCGCGACCATCAATTCCCGGACCAGGACGATCGTGTCGGGCAGCGCAATCCCGAACAGGGATCGCGTGACGACGCTGGCCGTGATCAACAGGCCGAGCAGGATCACGGCGGCGGCGCCGATGCCGAGTAGAATATTCTCGCACTTACCCAGCATGGACGTACCGCCGCCTTTGCAATCCCGACCGATCAGTTACGCGTCCAAGGATAGCCTTTTTCATCCCGCTCCTGGGTGTATTTCGCGATCAGCGCGCGATATTCGGTCATCAGAGCCGCACCGTCGAGACCGATGCCATTGGCGCCTTCGACCCATTCGCCGATGAATTTCTCGCCGCTCTGCTTCAGTTTTTCCAGGTCGGCTTCCGGCAGTTCGATCACTTCGACACCGGCTTCCTTCATCTTTTCGATAGCCGCTTCGTTGGCGGCGGTAATCAGACGGCCGAACTCGTCCGCCATGCCCAGACCGGCATCCAACAGGACCTTCTGCTGATCCGCGCTCAGACCGTCAAAGGAATCCTTGTTCATGAAGATTCCAAGACCGCCGACCTGACCCCAGTTCAACAGGGTGTAGTTGTTGATCACTTCCTGCTGCTTCAGGGCAGAGACGGCATAGGAATAGCCCTGCGAGCAATCCAGCAGGCCCGTATCGAGACCCTGATAGGCCTTGTAGATGCTCATCGGCACCATGTTCGCGCCGAACTCGGCGAAGACCTTGCCATAGGCGCCGACGCCGCGAACCTTCTTGCCCGCGATATCGTCAATGCTGCGGATCGCATCGCCCTTGCAGCCGATATGCACGGCAGACGTCGTGAAGGTGCCGATATAGACCAGATTCTTTTCGGCCAGATCGGCGGCAATGGCGTCGGAATTGCGCATCAGTTCGTCCGTTGCGCGCATACCGACCCAGGCATCCGGGTTCTGGACGGGCAGGTCGGCAATGCCATAGCCGATCATTTCCTGCGGGAAGTAGACCGCGATGACCGTGCCCAGATCGGACACGCCCTGGCCGATCGATTCGACCGCGGCCGGCGCCTTGTAGAGCGCACCGCCCCACTGAATGTCGATCTTGACGTCGCCGCCGGACTTGGCGCCGACTTCATCCGCGAACCATTGAAGGGCCACGGCGCGCGCACCGCGGTTCGGCCCGGCTTCGCCGTGAATCAGAACGGTTTCGGCCGACGCGGCCGCCGCGCCAAACAGGGACATCGTTACGCCAAGCGCAAGGGTACAGGTACGGAAATTCATTGGATCGCTCCTCCCAGATGTAGTTCCACTATGTGGAATTATGTTTTACTTTTTCAGATTCGTACTGAATGCCGCTGCGACATGCAATGGTAATCTTCGTGACACCGGCCCTAGCCTGCGGGTACGAAAGTGGAATGGCGACGTGGACACTGCCCAGATTGACCCGGCCGCGCCTCGGCGCATGGCTGATCCTCGCGGTCGCGATTTTCGCGGGCGTGACCGCCATCCTGTTCGAAGTGTCGTTGGGCTATTTTCAATCCTTGGAGCTGCAACGGTCCCAGGGCCGGGTCACATTGTATCGCAGCACCCTGATCAGCGCCCTCGATCGTTATCAGCACCTGCCTTACGTCCTGGCGCGCGATCCCTATGTCATGGATGCCGCGCGTGGCGGGGACCGGGACATTCTGAACCGGCGCCTCAAGGATTTCGCGGAACAGGCGGCGCTGGACGCGATCTATCTGATGGACCGGACCGGCTTGACCGTGTCCGCGTCGAACTATGATGAGCCCCAAACCTTCCTGGGACAGAACTACGGGTTCCGTCCCTATTTTCAGAGTGCGATGCGCGGCGATCGGGGACAGTTCTTCGGGATCGGCGCGACGACGCTGCGCCCCGGATTCTTCATCGCCGAACCGGTTCGGGATTCCGATGGGCGTATTCGCGGGGTCATCGCCCTGAAGCTCGACCTGACCGGCCTGGAGACGGCCTGGAACCGGGGCGGCGAAAGTGTATTCGTGTCCAACCCGGACGGGGTGGTCGTTCTATCTTCCGACCCGGCTTGGCGCTACAAGGCCCTGGAAGCCATTCCCGATACCCGCCGCAGCGCGATCCGGAACGGTCGGCAGTTCGGGAACGAGCCCCTGACTGCCCTGCATTGGCGCCCGGACGGGCCGGATTTTGCGGTTCTGAACGACACCCGGTTCCTGCATGTGACCGCGGGCATTCCGGCGCCGCAATGGACCCTTCATTTCCTGGTCGATGAGCGCGAGGTGCTGGTCCAGGCCTGGTTCAGCGTCATCGCCGCGACCATCGTGGCGGCGTTGATCCTGGCAATCGGCCTCTATATCCGGGCGCGCCGAATCCGCGCGGCGCTCCATGCCTCCCAGGCCGCGCGCCGGAAACTGCGCCTGGCGAATATGGACCTGGCCCGCGAGATCGAAGACCGCCGTGCAGCGGAACAGCGGTTGGAAACCGCGCGGTCGGAACTGGCCCGGACCAGCAAACTGGCGGCATTGGGACAGCTCGCCGCCTCCGTCACGCATGAGCTTGGCCAGCCGATCGCGGCGATGAAGAATTATCTCGCCGCGGCAGAGATGGCACCGCGGCCGGAGGGACAGGGCCGGATCATCGAGCGCCTGACCGGAATCGTTGCGCGGATGGAGAAACTGACGGCCCAACTGCGGTTCTTTGCCCAGCCCAGCGCCGACCGGTTCAGCGAAACCGATTTGATCGCGGTGTGGCGCGGCGCGCAGGAATTGATCGCCGCCGATGCCCGCATCGCCGGGATCGACATTGTGGAACAGATGCCCCCGGGACCGATCCCGGTTCATGGCGACCGTCTGAGGCTGGAACAGGTCTTCGTCAATCTGGTGCGCAACGCCATCCTGGCCATGGCGGACAGCGCCACCAAAACCCTGACAGTCACCATCGCGGACGAGGGCCGCGACACGCGCGTCGTCATCGCCGATACCGGTTGCGGCCTGGGCGATGCCAGTCTGGAGGACCTGCAGGAGCCGTTCGTGACCACACGCGCGTCGGGCGACGGCATGGGCCTGGGCCTGGCGATTTCGGCTGAGATCGTCAAAGAGCACGGTGGAACGCTGGCAGCCCGCAACCGGGACGGCGGCGGCGCGGAATTCGCGGTCTGCTTCCCACTGATGGCGGAGGAACGCGCGGCATGACGGCCCAAACGGCGGACCGGTTCCGAATCCTCGTGGTCGATGACGACCGCGAAATGCGGGACTCCCTGGAACATCTTCTGGACGCGGCGGGCTGGCAGGTCGAAACCCTGCCGTCGGCACAGCAGGTCGAAAGTCGCATCGCCGCACTGCATCCCGACGTTGTCCTGACCGATGTCCGCATGCCCGGCATGGACGGGATGGCCTTGCTGCGCAGCCTGACGGAGCGCGACGCGCCGCCGGTGCTGCTGATCTCCGCCCATGGCGACATTCCCATGGCGGTCGAGGCCATGCGCCAGGGCGCCTATAGCTTCATGGAAAAGCCGTTCGAGCCCCGCCGCCTGCTGACGGCGCTGCGCCACGCGGCCGAACAGCACCGGCTGGCCCAGAACGCCGCGCGCCTGCGCGACCGGTTGGCCAGCCTGTCCGACCTGGACCGGGTCATGCTGGGCGATTCCAAACCGATCCGCGACCTGCGGGAGGATGTGCTGGACCTCAGCGGGACCGAAGTGTCGGTCATGCTGTTGGGCGAGACCGGAACCGGAAAAGAGCTGGTCGCGCGGTCCCTGCACGATCTGAGCACCCGCTCCGCCGGCCCCTTCATCCCGGTCAATTGTGCGACCATTCCGGTCGAGCATTTCGAAACGGCCATGTTCGGGGCGGCCGATGGGGCCAGGGGCATGTTGGCCTCAGCCGACGGCGGCACCCTATTCCTGGATGAGATAGGCGCCTGCCCGCCCGCCGCCCAGGCAAAGCTGTTGCGGGCCATCGAAACCCGGGAATTCATGGCCCTGGGCGCATCCGGCCCGACAAGATCGGATTTCCGGATCGTCTCCGCCTCCAACGAACGGCTGGATACGGCGGTCGCGTCGGGCAAATTCCGCGAGGATCTGCTGTTCCGCCTCAATACGGTGGTCCTGACCCTGCCGGCCCTGCGCGACCGTCGCGACGATATTCCCCTGCTCTATGTCCATTTCGTAGAGCAATACGCCGCGCTTTATGAGATTTCGGCCCCGCCGACCACATCGGAGGACCTGGCCGCCCTGCTGTCCCATGTCTGGCCGGGCAATGTGCGGGAACTGCGCCATGTTGCCGAACGCCGGGTCCTGGCGGCGCGGCGCGGGCGCGGATCGGTTGCGGAGGCGCTGGCCCTGGACGGGGACAGCACCGAAGTCCCGGAAACCCTGCGCGAGGCGGTTGCAGCTTTCGAAAGGCAATTGGTTGCCAAGGCAATTCAGACCCATGGCGGACGCATGGATGCGGTGGCCGAGGCACTGGGGATCGGACGGCGGACCTTGAACGAGAAAATCGTCAAGCTGGGCCTCAAGAAGGCGGATCTTCTCTAACGATTTCAACGTGTTCCGCGCGCCCTGCGGAAATCCGCAGGGCCGTGGGCGGCGGCGCGCGCTTTTTTTCATAGCGGCAAACCCCGCCCGGCCCTACGCTCGCGGCCAATAACAATCACCATCAAACCAATCCTGGGAGGATCCGATGAAATCCAAGACTTTCGGTATTGCCGTTTCTGCCGTTATCGGCCTGTCCTTCGCCACCGAGGCGATGGCGACCGAGTGGAACGTATCGCTGTGGGGCAAACGCCGCGCCTTCACCGAACATGTCGAAAAGTTGGCCGAGCTGGTCTCCGCCAAGACCAATGGCGAGTTCACGCTGAACCTGTCCTATGGCGGTCTGGCGAACAACAAGGAGAACCTGGACGGGATCTCCATCGGCGCCTTTGAAATGGCCCAGTTCTGCGCCGGCTACCACGAAGACAAGAACCCGTCGATCACCGTTCTGGAACTGCCGTTCCTGGGCGTCGACACGCTGGAGAAGGAAATCGAAGTCTCGATGGCCGTCTATCAGCACCCGGCTGTCCAGGAAGACCTGGCGCGCTGGAATGCGACGCTGCTGATGCCGTCGCCGCTGCCGCAGTACAATTTCGTCGGTGTCGGCGAGCCGCCGCGCACCCTGGCCGACTTCCAGGGCCTGACCGTCCGCGCCACCGGCGGGATCGGCAAGGCGATGGAAGCGATCGGCGCCGTCCCGACCTCGATGGACGCGACCGAAGTCCGCCAGGCCATGGACAGCGGCGTCGTGAAGGCCGTGTCCTTCGCCCCGCACGCTCATATGTCCTTCGGCACGGTCGAGAACGCCAAGTGGTGGACGACCAACCTGAACCCCGGCACCGTCAACTGCCCGGTCGTCGCCAATACCGACGCCCTGAACGCCCTGTCGGATGCCGAGCGCGACGCGCTGATGAGCTCGATCGACGAAGCCCTGAAGCATTATGTCGATTTCTACAACAACGAGACCATGGCGAAATGGGGTCCGCTGCTGGACGAAAAAGGTGTCGAACGCGTGACCTATGACGCGGCCGCCCTGGCGTCCTTCCGCGACACGGTTTCCGGCCCGGCCGCCAAGTCCTGGATCGAAGAGAACAATGCCCGCGGCCTGCCGGCGCAGGATCTCTACGATCTGGTCGACGGCCTGATCGCCAAGTAACCTGACCCCGTAACCCGGTCCGCATCCCGCCGTCCCAACCGGATGGCGGGATGCGCGCCTTTCGAGGGGAGAATTCCGACATGGCCGGACACGCCTCCATCCTGTCCGACGATTCCGCGCTGAGCCGGATCGACCGCGCGTTGTTTCGGGTCGAAACCGTTCTGGCCTTGATCGGCGGACTGGCCGTCTTCTCGCTGATGCTCCTGGCGGTCGTCAGCGTTGGCGGACGCAATTTCTTCAATCAGCCGCTGCGCGGCTATGTCGACTGGATCGAACAGGCCATGCCGCTGATCGCCTTCATCGGCGTCGCTTATTGCCAGCGCCTGGGCGGTCATATCCGCATGGACATCGCCATCGCGCGTCTGAAAGGCAGAGCGTTGTGGACGGCGGAATTCGCGTCGACCCTGGTCATGCTTGTTTTGATGATCCTTCTCGCCTGGGGAAGCTGGGCCCATTTCGAGCGTTCCTTCGATTTCGGTGCGCCGATGTGGAGCCGCGATTCCAGCCTGGACATCCGCCTGCCGCTCTGGCCGGCAAAACTGCTGGCGCCGGTCGCCTTCGCGGTCCTGTCGCTGCGCCTTGCCTTGCAGCTTTGGGGGTATGGCCGGGCCATCGTCACCGGCACCGACGCGCCGGTCGCCGTACCGCTGATCGAGGATGCCAGCACGGTCGCGGCGAACGAGGCCGCCACGGTGTCGGGATTCGAAGACGAGATGCGTGACGCGGGCGGGAGGAACGGGTGATGGATAATATCGATATCGGCCTGGCCGTTTCCGCCGGCCTGCTGTTCATGGTCGTGATCGGTGTGCGCGTCGCCTTCGCGGCCGCACTGGCCGGTCTCGCCGGCCTGATCTGGATCTTCTGGGCCAAAAAAGGCTATGACGCGAGCCAGTTCGTCTGGGCCCTGACCGTCGCGGTAAAGACCGCCGGATCGGTCCCCCATTCCAAGATTTCCTCGCAGGCGCTGTCGCTGATCCCGACCTTTATCCTGATCGGCTATCTCGCTTATTACGCGGGCCTGACAAAGGCGCTTTTCGAAGCCGCCAAGCGCTGGGTCGGCTGGCTGCCGGGTGGCCTGGGCGTCTCCACCGTCTTCGCCACGGCGGGCTTCGCCGCCGTGTCCGGCGCGTCCGTCGCGACGTCGGCGGTCTTCGCACGGATCGCGATCCCCGAAATGCTGAAGATCGGCTATGACAAGCGCTTCGCCGCCGGTGTGGTCGCCTGCGCCGGGACCATGGCCTCCCTGATCCCGCCATCGGCGATCCTGGTGATCTACGCGATCATCGTGGAACAGGATGTCGGCTCGCTGCTGCTGGCCGGATTTCTGCCGGGCGCCTTTTCGGCCCTGGTCTATGGCGCGCTGGTCGTGATCCTGGCCCTGTCCTTCAAGAATTTCGGTCCGCCGGTGCGCGGCTTCACCTGGGGCGAGCGCTTCAAGTCGCTGCCGGGAGCGCTGCCGATCTTCTTCGTCATCACCATCATCATCTTCTTCATCTACAACCCGTTCGGCGGCGATGCCTGGGGCACGCCGACGGAAGGCGGTGCCCTGGGCGCCTTCGTGGTCTTCCTGATGGCCCTGATGCGGGGCATGCGTTGGCCGCAATTCAAGGATGCGCTGCTGGAATCGGCGAAGCTGTCCGTGATGATCTTCACGATCATCTGGGGCGTGCTGATCTATGTCCGCTTCCTGGGTTTCGCCGATCTGCCCGGCGTCTTTGCGGATTGGATTTCCGGACTGGAACAAAGCCCGATGCTGACCCTGGTCCTGATCCTGCTGGCCTATGCCGTGCTGGGCATGTTCATGGATGCGATCGGGATGCTGTTGCTCACCCTGCCCGTCGTTTTCCCGGCGGTCATCGCCCTGAATGGCGGCGTCGGGGTTGCGGCAGCGGACAGTGCCTTCGGGATGAGCAGCACCGGCTGTGCCATCTGGTTCGGGATCATCGTGGTGAAGATGGCGGAGTTGTGTCTGATCACACCGCCGATTGGGCTGAACTGTTTCGTCGTGGCCGGAGTCCGTCCCGATA
Organism: Pacificispira sp.; assembly: GCF_965228185.1. Classification (NCBI taxonomy): domain Bacteria; kingdom Pseudomonadati; phylum Pseudomonadota; class Alphaproteobacteria; order Rhodospirillales; family Aestuariispiraceae; genus Pacificispira; species Pacificispira sp. Next base: position 133,527 of record NZ_CBDDHE010000008.1, read on the forward strand.
TTTCGGTTCAGGACGTCTTCCGCGGCGCGTCGCCCTTCTTCATCGCCGACGCCCTGACCATCGCGGCACTGATCGCCTTCCCGGGGATCGTGCTCTACCTACCGGAACTGTTGCTGGGCGGATAGGGCCGGACCGATCATGTCGGCCCGGTCACTTCCTGCAGCACGCGCAGACGGTTGTGGCCGATGCTGACGAAACCGGCGCGGGACAGTTCCCCGATGCAGCGATTGGCATGGGTAACGGATATCCCGGCGCTGTCCGCGACCAGTTGCTGGTTCAGCGGCAATTCGTGGGATTTCGGATAGGGGACGCCGGCAATGGTCTGGCGCATGACGAGGTCCGCCAGCAGCAACCGGATCCGGTCCGTCGCCCGCAACCGGCCAAGGCCCACGATCTGATCGCGCATCATCGCCTCCTCCTGGGCAATCCCCCAGATGAAGGCGCCGAACAGTTTGGGGTGGACCGTGGCGATCTCCCACAACGCCGCCGAATTCAGTTGTGCGTAGTTCAGCGGCGTGATCGCACGGACGTCATGGTCGGCGACCTGGAAGAAATTCGCGGCATAGCCGACGGTATCGCCTGCCAGCAGAAAGTTAATGATCTGTCGTTCGCCATTATAAACGTCGCGCGATCGCGACGCCCAGCCGGATAGAATGATGTAGGTTCCGCGATAGGGTTGGTCGCGGCTGACCAGTTCCTCGCCCGGTGCGGCGGTATAGGTACCGTTCAGGCAGGATGCCAAGGCCTCGATGGCATCTTCCTTGGCGTCGATGACCCGGCGGAGCTTCGACCGAAGCAGGTCGGCGGGTTCGAAGCTGATGGTAGACATTGCTTCCTCGCTCATGGTGACGAAACCCCTCCCATCGGGTGACGAAAAAGCCGATCCCCGCCGGGCGCTGCCGGCGGGGATCGGGATACGCGTTTGCCGGGGGCGGCGTCTGGCGGATCAGAGCCGCGGCTGACGGCCCCGGATCGCCCCGACAATCGCGGTAATCGCGAACAGGACGATAAAGACGAAGAACAGGATCTCCGCGATACCGACAAACGTACCGGCCAGACCGCCGAAGCCGAGAACGGCCGCGATCAGCGCAAGAATAAGACAGGTGATAGCCCAACCGAGCATGGTGAATCTCCTCTTCAGGGGGTTATTGGGGGCGGGCGCCCTTCAGCGACCGAGCCAGCTTCGGACTTCCTTTTCCGCCTCGTGGCGGGTCAGTCCGTAGCTATGCTGAATCGCGCCGATCAAACGGTCCTGGTTGCCTTCGATCCGACTGATCTGGTCGTCGGTCAGTTGGCCCCATTTGCGCCTAACCTCGCCTTTCAGCTCCTTCCAGCGCCCTTCGATCATGTCCGAATTCATTACCGCCACCGGACTTACTCGGCGGCGTCCTGAATGGATTCGCCGGCGTTCTCGATATCCCGGCCCGCGCCTTCGACGGTTTCGCAGGCGGCAAGGCCCAGCGCACCGGCCAGCAGGAAAATCGGGACAGTAAGATTTCGAATTGTCTGCAACATCGTGACTTCTCCTTCCAGTACCGTTTTGCGGCGTGTGGAACGCCACTCTTGCAACAGGAACGCGTGGGTCTGGAAAAGGTTGCGTCGGTGGGTTCTGGCCCGGCTCACAAAAAATCGAACCGGTCTGCAACCTCGCGCGGGCGCGGCGCGTTGATGGGTCGAATGTCTACCTGCTCAGGAGTCGACAATGCCAAAAGGCAACAAATCCGTTTTCCGAACCGCCCTGACCGCGGTACCGCTGGCCGGAGTGATCGCACTGACGGCGACCGCCGCGTCGGCGATCCAGATTCCGGTTTCCATGCGTCTGGCGCAGGCACCGCTGCAGGTGGCCGAGGCGACCAGCAACGCCGACGAGCGCGATGAGATGGAAGCGACCTTCGAAGACTGGCAGCGCAAGGTCAAGGAAGCCGGCGGCGACCTGCAGAACTATGCCGAGGACGCGTCAGCGGAAGCCCGTGACGCGGCGGGCGACGCCTGGGACGAAATGCAACTCGCCTGGGAGGACGTGAAGGACGCGTCCGAAGACAATTGGGACGAGGCAAAAACGAAGTTCCAGGACTCGGTTTCGCGGATGGAAGCCGCCTGGAAAGAACTCACCAAGGATTAAACGCAGCGCGTGATGAGTATGGGTCCACAGATTTAACCCTACGGGATTGAAAGGGATGCGGTGGCGCCGCATCCCTTTCCGGCGACTCTAACGCCTGATCATAGGGAATATGGGTACGCAATGAAGTATTTCGCGCTCACCCTGGCGGCATTGACCATCGGACTGATCGTTTCGGCCTACATGTTGGATATGCCCGAAACGCAACAGGTCGAAAGTCACGAAACCGGCAATTTCTAACCCACCGTCATGCGGAACTCTTCCGCTTCGCGCGTCACATCATTCATTTCCATTATTTTACAAATTTCCTGTTTTATCTCTCCTGAAAAAGAAAAATCGCAACCATTCCACAGCCACCGCGTTTCTGCCACGAGACTTGGATCGGCCACTGCCCGGTCGATCCGATCGGATGGCCGCGCGCCGCTTGCGTGCTGCGCGGCCGGAACCTGAAGAGAGGAGCATCCCCATGGCTTTCCGTAAAATCCTGACATACGCGACCCCTTTCGTTCTCGTCGGCGGCATTGCCGCGACGCCGGCCTCCGCCGCGAACCTGCTGTTCCCGGACTATGCCGCCTTCAAGGACGAGGCGATTTCCGGCAAGTCCTTCGCTGCCTATCTGGCGCGCGACTATCAGGATCTGAGCGTCTATGAATACCAGGAGATGTACGATTACATCGACGCTGAGATTTATGCCGAACGTGGCATGCAGGCCCGCGCCGGCGTCGCGCCGCAACCGTTCCAGCCGGATGACTGGGACATCGACAGCGCGTCCGCCCGCAGCGACCTGAAGTCGGCGCGCCGCGACCTGGTCGCCGCCCTGAATAGCGGCGCCGGCACCATCGCGCCGGAACTGGCTGCCGAGGCGCAGTCCAAGTACGATTGCTGGGTCGAACAGCAGGAGGAAGGCTGGCAGACGCTGCATATTGCCCGCTGCCGCGAAGGCTTCCAGACGGCCATGGCGGATCTGCACAAGGCGATGATGCCGGCCGAACCGAAGGTCGAGTCCAAGACTGAAACCAAGGTCGCCCCGCCGGTCATGGAAGAATTAGCGCGCCACGTGATCTATTTCGACTTCGACGACGCGTCGCTGAACGCCACGGGTCAGACCAAGATCACCAAGATCGTCGGCGACCTGTCGATTCAGGATGACATCGAAATCTATGTCGAGGGCCATGCCGACCGCGCCGGCCCGGCGGACTATAACGCAAAGCTGGCCAAGCAACGCGCCGAGACGGTGCGCGCCGAGCTGATCCGTCACGGCCTGGAAGTCTCGAAGGTCGATTCCCTGCGCACCGAAAGCGAGGGCGAAACGGATCCGGCCGTCCAGACTGCGGATGGCGTGCGCGAACTGCGCAACCGCCGTGTCGAGATCGTGGTCAAGGGGACGATCGAGCCGGGTCAGACGGCTTCGGCCACGACCGTCAACTAACACCCCCCTGCACAGCACCTGGAAAGCCCCCGGATCCGTCCGGGGGTTTTTCTTTTGCGTGCCCCCCAACGGCATCAGCCGGTGGAATTTGATCTCCCCAAAGCGGTCCTGCGGGCGGACCAAAGCAGCGCGGCGATGGCATTCCGATCATCACGGTTTTCCACTACCCGCTTCATATCCGCCGCGATCAGCCGAAGATGCATCCGCAGGATGGCCGTATGAGCATGGTTCGAAACGAGGGCCATGCGCTGAATGGCCTCGATAAACTTCATCATGACCAAAAGATTGGGAGCGGATGCCCGGCGCAGCGGGTGCAGGGCCGTTCCGACGATTTCGTCGAGCGGGATGATCTCGTGCCATACCCGGGGCGTGTCGTCCTTGTCCCGGGTCAGTGCGCTGGGGGCGCCACGCTGTAGAATCCGGGCAAGCGACCCCGACAGATGATCGATTGCGCTGATTGCCGTATAGGCGTCGTTCACCCCCGGCGACAGCGCTTTCAATGCGATTTCGACATTCAGATGGATCGAGAATTGAATGTCGCCCTCCGGCGCGCGGGCGTCCGATACCATCACCGCGGCATGCAGATCCGCGTCGCGGTCTTCCGGAATGTCATAGAGGATGGCGAGGGGCTCATCTTCGATCAGAAACCGGCCCGGCCGGGCGAGCATCTGAATGAAACCGTCGCATCGGCATGCGACATCCATCAGGCGACCGGCATCGACCGCAGTCACATAGCCGGTCTTGACGGCCCTCAGGGCGCGTCCTTCCCGATCCGGGATCGCCTGACGATCGCCGTCGGCTTCCGTCGGTTCGTCGGCCAGAAGCCGGTCGATGCTGGACCGAAGCGAACGCTGGACCCGGCCGATTTCATTGTCGACCATGATGCGCTGGGCCGTGTCATGGACGAAATACACGACCCAGAAGAAACTGACCGTCGCCAGCATCATCCCGGCCACGACTGTCACGCGCGGCGTCTCGACATTGGTGATGCCGTGCAGCGCCAGCAGCGAATACAGGAAGGTCGCGCCGAGCAACCCGACCGTCACCTGATTCACACGGTTATCCGTAAAGGTCTCCAACAGACGCGGCGCGATGTTCCCGGCCGCCAGGGTGAAGACCACCAGGGTCAGGGAATAGACCAGGCTGAGAACCGTCATCATCGCGCCCGAGATGGTTCCCAGGACGGATTCTGCGCCCTCGCGATCAATCTCGAATATCCCTGCCGGCGACAGAACGCCGTCCAGCCAGCCCAGGGAGTCGACCAACAGAGCCAGAATGGCCAAGACGATCCCGAAGCAGCTGAGCGCCGCGGGCAAGAACAGAAACCCGCGCGTCATCCTGCGCGTTGAAATCGCCAGCCGGTCGAACATCTCTCAGCACATATCCCAAACAAACGAAAACCGGGTGCCAACCCGAAGGTCGGCACCCGGCCCAATAGATCACATTCCCGCCGATCGCGCGCGCCGCAATTTTATGCGGCGCGCCGGTCGGCACGGATCCGGATCAGGATTTATCCGGCGTGTCGCGGTTCAGAAGCTTCGGCAGGGCGAAGGCCAACCCCGCGCCCAACGCAGCGGCGGCAATACCGGACGCGACCGGATGCGTCGCGACGATCCGCTGCGTGCCGGCGACCGACCGGCGGGCGCCTTGTCCGACGCGTTGCACACCGTCGCGTGCCTTGCCGCCGATCACCCGGCCGTGCTTCGTGACCTGGGCCGCGGCGGAGGTCACGCCTTCCCGGCCCCTGCCCGCCGCGTTCATGACGGCATTGTCGCCGCCATTGACGGTCTTGGCCGCCAGCAAGCCGACACCGGTCGCGACCAGCGTCAGGGGCACGGCATTGTCCTTCACGAACTCCGCCGACGTGGCAACCGCCGAGGTGCGAGCGACCGGCTCCTCCGACCGGACGCTCTGCGCGGTCTGGGCCGAGGCGGCCTTGGCGGTTTGACGCTTCGTCTTCCGTTTGGATTTGGCGGTCGACGGTTTGGTCTTATTGGTTTTGGTCTTCTCAGCCATGGTAATCACTCCTTCTTCGAGGGGTTCGAATTCCCCGGACTCAGGTTTCGCCCTTTGGGGGTAACGGTGAAGGCAATCACGGCTCCAAGGGCGAGGAGTCCGGATACGCCCAGAAACGCGGCCCAAAGCGGGGCGACTTCGTGGAGGGCCAATGTCAACCCGATCGCCACCCATGCGGTGGCGAGGGCGGCCGTAATCACGCCTAGGAACCGCCAGGCCAACCAGGCGCCCAGCATCCGCAGATAAGGATGCGCCGCCTGGAAAATCATGCCCATCGCGACGGAAAGCATCGCCCCGGCAATCGCCTCAAAGCGGCTTTCGCCCGGCGACGAATTGGGCGTCGGGCTGGATTGAGGCTGCGCCGTCATGTCGAGTCTTGCGCGCCCGGCTTTCCGGACGGCTCATCCTGTTGAGTGGCCGGCGCGCGATATTGCAACCACAATACAGCGGCGGCTCCTGCTGCGGCGGCACCGGCCAGGAACAAGGCCGGGCGCTCCCGCGCGGCACACGACACCGTTGCGACCGCCTCTTCCGGCGTGGTGCGCAACAGACGCCGACCCTGGTTCCCCAACCAATCAGCCGCGAGATCCAACAGACCGGCCGCATCGTCGCGTTGATTGGTTTCCAGATCCTCGGCGGCCGCATGGGCAGCACTGGACGCGTCCAGCATGGCGGCCGACACGGCATTGCGCGGCTCGCCGAAGACATAGGTCAGAATCGACCCCACCAGAGCGTCCGCCGCTTCGCGGTCGGGCGCGGTGCGGGTCTGATCGTGTCCGTCAGCATGCGTTGTGTCGTTTGCGGTCTGCATTTCGGCGAACCTCCGACTTCGGTGTTACTAATCGAGTAACGTCGGACATTCGGGAAAGTTGCGCCGCGCGGCAAAAAAGTTTGCGGGCAGCGGGAATCGGCCGTGGAACCGATAAAGACCGACTTTCGTCTTATAAACATGACATATGTTGGTGCTCTTCCGGTGTGCGTCGTCTAAAACAGCACGTTGGCAATTTGGAATGCGACTAGCTGGCATGCGCTCAGGCCTCGTCGCGCGCATGCCCTGAAGGGACAAACCATTGAATCAAAAAGGCGATGACATCGCGGCCCAACCGGAGTCCGCGCAGGAGCAGTCGCCACCGACTCAGCGAACTTATACTCTCGTGCTGATGGGCGGCGCCGATTGGGCCGCCGTCCGGGCTGCCGGGGTTTCAAAGTTCCGCACCCAGGCGGAGAACTGGACGATCTTTGTCTTGGAAGGTTGGGCCCGGGACGGGCTGGCAACGACGCTGGCACGGCGCGATACCGCCGTCCGTGCGGAACGGGCCGGCGCGACCGTGCTGTCTGGCGATTTCCAGGATCTTCAGGCGCATATTGCCGGGTCGAACGAGGCCGCAAGTCATATCCTGGCGGTCCACGACGCCGGCATTCTGTCGCGCTATCAATTGCGCATGCTGTCGGCCAAATTGCGACGCCAGTTCCGCCACGCGCGGGTTTCGACGGCCCGACTGCCGGTTTCGCTCTCTTTGGGGCTGACGGCCGATTGGGACGATGACGGCGGCATCGCATCCAAGCTGCTGGGCATTGCGGGAGTCGTAGCGGGCTTTTCCGCCGCCACCTGGGCCATCAACCAATGGGAAAACATCGCGCCGCCTTCCATGACCATGCTTTTGGCGGTGCTGGTGTCAGCGGTCATGTTCGGACGCTGGGCCGGGATCGTGGCCGCCTGTCTGGGGGCGATCGTCCTGAACCTCGTTTTCATCTGGCCGCTTTGGGTCTTCGAGATTTCCGACGCGCGCAGCCTGATGACCTTGTTCATCTTCCTGGGCGTCGGCGGCCTGATGAGTTTCATCGTCGGACGGTCGTCGGACCGGGCGGTTGCCGCCCGCGACCGGCAGGTAACCGCATCGCTGCTGTTCGGCGCTGCCCGCCGAATGGCCGAGGCGAACAGCGAGGCTGACGTGGCCCGCGCCCTGGGCGACGAGTTCGGGCAGGAACTTGGATTCCGGCTGACTGTCATAACCGGCGCAGACGATCCCGATCGGGTTGAACGGCAATTGAAGGAGCAAGGCATCGAGTTCATGCCGAGCGATCTGCAAGCCGCGGCCTTCGCCTGCCATACCTCGGAACCGACCGGCGTAGGCACATCCTTCTCCGATTATGTCCTGAACTATTACGAGCCGATCGAGGCCGGTCCGGAGAACGCGCTGCTGGTTGTTTCCGGTGCCGAGGAATCCACACTGCGCCAAAGCGGTTTCCGGGTTTTGATGGAAAGCCTGTCGGACCTGATCGGCCTGACCCTATCACGGATCCGGGCGCGCGAGGCGCTGCATTCGGTACGCCTGCAATCCGAGGCGGAGCAATCCCGTAGCGCCGTTCTGGCGGCAATGTCCCATGACTTCCGAACGCCGCTATCGACGATCCTGGGCACCGCGTCCAGCCTGCAGCAGTTCCGCGCCACCTACTCCGAAGAGACGGTGGACGAGCTTCTGGGCAACATCGTCAGCGGCGCCGAACGCCTGGACAAATTTGTGCGCAAAATTCTGGACCAGACAAGATTGCAGGCGAAGCCGGAAATCGACGAGGCGGATTTCGTCGACATGACCGATGTCGTGGACACGGCCTGCGAAACACTGAACCAGAAACTGATGAACTATCGCGTCGAAGTGCTGGCGCCCGACGTCGTGCCGCTGATCCGCGGCGACGCGGCCCTTCTGGAGCATTTGATCCAGAACTTGCTGGAAAACGCGATGAAATATTCCAAGCCGAAATCGGCCATCAGCGTCCAGTTCGAGGCGACGGGGCAAGTCCTTTCCGTATCGATCACCGATCAGGGTATCGGGCTGACCCGCGAACAATGTGCCGCGATCTTCGATCCCTTCTATCAGGTCCATGCGGGCGAAGTTCGGTCGGACGGGATCGGGCTCGGACTGTCCATCTGCACGGAAATCGCGCGCCTGCACAAGGGCACCTTACGCGCGCAGAGTGATGGACTTGGGCATGGGACCACCTTTACAATAGACCTTCCCATTGAGAACGTCGTTGAAATCGACGGAGCAGGCGACCACGCGCAGACGGCATGAAGGTTTTAGTTGTAGACGATGAAGCCCAGATTCGGCGTTTCCTGAACGTCAGTCTGAGCGCCCAGGGATATGAATTGTTTGAAGCCGGCGACTGCCAGGAAGCCATCCGGCAGTTCACGACAATGTCGCCCGACGCGGTTATCCTCGATCTGGGCCTGCCGGACGGCGACGGCCTGGACGTGGTCAAGACCATCCGGTCGATCGCATCCACGCCGATCATCGTCCTGTCCGCCCGCCATGACGAAAACCAGAAGGTTCTGGCACTGGACGCCGGTGCCAACGACTATGTGACCAAGCCGTTCGGCATGCCGGAACTGCTGGCCCGATTGCGGCGGTTGATCCGCGACATGTCGGATGTGGAGGCGCAGTTCGCCGGATCCATGCTGACCAATGGTCCGATCCGCATCGATGTGACGTCCCGCAGCGTCTATGTCCACGACAAGTATGTGCGCCTGACCAAGAAGGAATTCGACATCCTGGTGATGCTGACGCGTCACGCGGGCAAGGTCCTGACCCATCAACAGATTCTGGGGGAATGCTGGGGGCCGGCCTATGTCGAAGAGAAGCAGTATCTGCGGATCTACATCAAGAACCTGCGCGACAAGATCGGCGATTCCGGTACCGATCCGGAATTACTGCTGACCGAGCCGGGTGTCGGCTACAGGCTGGTCGCCGCACAGGTCGCCCCGACGGACCGAACGGGGCCGGACGCGGAGTCGGCATAACGCCTCCACGTCCGATTCCCAACCCGGTTCTTAGTGCCAGCGCATCAGCAGAAACAGATGTGCCCGGCGCAGGTCTTCGAACAGACCCGTAAACTCGTCCTTCAGACTCGTGTAGTGCATGGACATCTTTCGTCTCCCGATCTTGGTTTATCCTCAAGCGGCCAATGCCGAAACGGCCTCGGCCGACATTCCTCCCAAATGCTTGCGCAACTTCGCGCGCGTCCGGCTCAGCCGCGATTTCACGGTGCCGATCGGCTCGCGATAGCGGCGTGCGATCGAAGATTGCGGCCGTTCCAATACCGCCAGTTCGATCAACGTCTCGCGTTCCTTCGCCGGGAAGGTCCGCAATGCCGCCGCCGTCTGTTCCAGCATCAGCTGGATGTTCTGCGGCGCGTCGACGGCTTCATCCCCGGACGCCATCTGCTCGCGGGCATAGCGCGCCTTGACGCTGTCCCGGCGCTTCCCTGACAGGAAGGTGTTGCGGGTGATCGTGAAGAGCCATCCGCGCAAGTTGGTTCCGCCTTGGAACGTATGCGCCTGCTTCAAGGCCTTCTCGATGCTTTCCTGAACGAGGTCGTCCGCGTCGTACTCGCGGCTGGGCCCCACCAGGGACAGCGCGAAGCGGCGAATATGAGGAACCTCACTCACGATATTGTCTCGTACATCACACATGAAAGACGTCTCCGTCCCGATTAGCGATGACTAGAGAATGGGGTCTGTCCCCGTAAAACTTCGATATCGCGTTCGGCCCCCGCGCGTTAAAAAACCGTTAACTGGCATTTAGGGTAATTGCGGGATGCCACATTTGTTAATATCAGAGAGACATCACTATAAATAATTGATTTAAATAATATTTTTAAATTCTTCCCCATCCCTGTTGCGGACCGAAAATGTGGCGCACCGCGCAGGATCTGCCTAAATTCGGCCGTTAACGACCGTGACCCCTTTATATGGATCACGGTTTAATCCGAGCGTTGGAACGCGCTTTTTGGTCATAAGCATTTACGCTGACACAAACGGTCCCACAGGATGCGGAGAACTGGATCGGGGGCTTTGATGAAACTGTTCGATAGACCGCCGGTGTCCCTTACCCCGGCACATGCCGTACAATAATATTTCAGTACTTTCTAACTTCGGGTGCCAATCGGATACTCCTTCGAATGCGATCTTATCGGCTTTCATTATTGGTTCTCTGTGTCGGGGTATTTAGCGCCGCAGGGTTGCCATTGGCGATCGGACAGAGCCTTCCGACCAACGAACGAGGCTGGGCCGAACTGGCCGTCGCCACACTATGCCCGGTCGACGATCTCTCCGGCATCGAGGCGCAAAGCCGGCTGCCCGGAAGCTGGCTGGTCGAAGAATCGCGCCATCCAGCCGATGGCGAACCGGGTATCGTGACGATCCGGCTAGCGCTGCCCGGCGCGGATGAGATCGGCATCGAACGGCGTCAAGCCGCCGGACGCCTGCGGCAGTTCCGGGCCTCATATTTCGCACGGATCGGCGATGAGTTGGCCCCGCGATTTCTGGCAATTGCCGATGGCGGCTGCACAATTCAGTCCGGTCGAGAAATCCGATCGGTGGAGCCCCCTTGGCTCTACCTCGACCAATTGGACGGCGACCTGACCACGCTGCGCTGGTCCGAAACCCTGCAGGCACCCTGGCCGGATGGCAGCGATCCCGGCGGCGTTCGCGTCGCGTTGGTGGATTCCGGCCTTGCCTACGATATGAACCTGTTTCGCGACCGTCTGGCGCGCGACCCGAAAGGGGTGCCCCTGGGTTTTGATTACTGGGATCTCGATCCCTGGCCCTATGACGGCGATGTTTCCCGCAGCCCTTTCCTGCCCATCCGGCACGGCACCGCGGTCGCGTCGGTCCTGGTCCGCGAGGCGCCGGAAGCAACGTTGATTCCCTTCCGCTATCCGCGTCCCGACATGTCTCGCATGGCCGATATCGTATCCGATGCGGCACGCGCCGGTGCCCGCATTCTGGCTATGCCCCTCGGCAGCAATCGGATCGACGATTGGAACGCTTTTGCCGCCGCGCTGGCCCAACATGACATCCTCGCGATTGTTTCAGCCGGTAACGACGGCCGCGATATCGACCGCAATCCGCTATGGCCGGCGGTCCTGCCCCTGGAGAACATGATCGTCGTTACTTCGGCGGACGGGTTCGGGCGCCTGGCGCAAGGGTCCAACTGGGGCCTGGACAGTGTCGACATCATGCTGCCGGCCGAGAACGTTCCGATCATCGACTTTCGCGGCGCAAGCGGGACGGCGTCGGGGTCCAGTTACGCAGTTCCCCGGCTGGCCGCACTGGCAGCGCGTCTGCTGCAGCGGGAACCGTCCCTCACCATCGACCAACTTCGGGAACGAATATTCGCACGGGCGACCCCCTCGCCTTTCGAAACCTCACCGGTCGTCGCGGTCGGCTGGATTCCCGATCCTTCCGCGGACTAGACAAGCGCTACCGCTTCGGCGGCGCCGGCGGCGGGTTGTCGAGGAACCGCCGAGCAGCCTCTGCCTGACGGGGGTCGGCGACAAGAAGTAGCTTATACGCTTCTTCCGCCAGATCCGGGTCATCTCCCCAAACCCCGGACTGAATGGCGAAGCGCAGGGCTTGCGGGTCCTTTGGCGCCATTCCCATAAGCACGCGGGCATGCTCCGTCATTTCCGCGAACCGGCCGCCGATCTGAAGCGATACCAGAAGCGAGATCCGTGCATTGATCGAATTCGGAACCTGCCGGACCGCCTGTCCGTGCATCGCGATCGCACCGTCGAAATCGCCCGATCGTCCTAGCACGCGGCCCGCATCCAGCAATTGACCGTGATTGTCGGCCGCACCACACAGCGCGCCGACTTGTCCAAGCCGGTCGCCTTCTGCGGCACCTTCGGCAATCGAATCCAAGCCCTCGGCACAGGCACGAAATGCGGCGCCCAGTTCCCGATGGCGTTCCTCCGCATCCGGATTATCGCGCAGATCCAGAAGACGCCGCACATCGACAATGGGAATGGCCTCGTACCGACCATCGCCCCCGCCGACGGCGATCGCCACCAGATTGCCGTCGCCGTCGACCAGCGCACCGCCGCTGACACCGGGCTGCATTTGGGCCGACACATGCAGCCGCCCTAGCGCCGCCCCCTCGGCGGGCAGGGCGATCAGACCGCCCGGTTCGAAGACCCGAATCTGTTGTCGCGCCACATCCGCCCCGACCGCGTGGAAGGCCGCATCGGGCTTCGGATCATCCGCGACAAGCGGTGGAATGAAACCGGAAGCCGGCAGGGACGACACTTCGATCAGGACCAGGTCGCCCGCATAGGCGGACGGAAGCACGGTACCGTTCAAGGGTCCGTCCGGTGTATGAACCACGGCATCCATGCGGTCCGCAACGACATGGCGGTTGGTCACCAGCAGCATTTCCCCAATCCGTGTCGCGCTGCCGATGGGATCGAAGCTGGAAATGGGGAACACGGCCTGACGCATTCGGCAAACCGCCGCCCCATAGGGGCAATCGTCGCTTGCCGATGGGGCCGGCGAATCCTGTTCCGTCGTCGGTGGTGAACCGCTGAACGATAGCAGGATTGTCTGTTCCGTGCCGTTCCGCTCGATCATCACCGGCACCGGCTCCGCGATATCGGCAATGACCGCGATAGCCGTGACGGCGTCTCTCGGCGTCCGAACGCGACGGTCCCGGATACGAAGGATCAGATCGCCTTCCCGAATTCCGGCGCGCGCCGCCGCCCCGTCTTCCGCCAACGCCCCCACCACCGGGGCCGCGATCCGGGTCAGTTGCGCCGCGTCCGGCGGCATCAGACGCCATCCCGGTATGGGGTAGTCGACGGCTCCATCGGCGATCAGCGCATCCACAACGCGGACCAGCAACTCCGCCGAAACCGCGAAATTGATGCCGATATTGGAATCCGCATCGGACGCAAAAATCGCAGACAGCATACCGACCAGCCGCCCCTCGGAATCCACCAGGGCCCCGCCGGACATGCCGGGATTGGTCGCCGCATCCGTCTGGACGAAGTCTTCGACCGGATTGAAGCCGGCATTCGTCACGGCCAATGCCGACACCACGCCGCAGGTTACGGACAGCCCAAGACCATAGGCGTTGCCGACGGCGCAGACCGGCTCGACCAGCGAGGGGGTCGGCGCGAGACGAAATACCGGGATTTCGGCATTCACCTGCAAAACCGCTATGTCGCTGGCGACATCTCCGGCGATCAAACGCGCCGGCAGAGTACGGCCGTCACGCAGTCGGATATCGATCCTCTCGGCCGGTTCGATGACATGCCATGCCGTCGCGACAATGCCCGGACGAACGACCACGCCGCTGCCCTCCGGCACAGTCCCCGGCGCAGCCCCGGTTCCGCCTTGCTCCCTTCCCGGCCAGACCGGCAGGACCGAAACAACGGAATCCAATGTCTCCTGCGGTGCCGCTTGCGCCTCGGGCAGCGGCGCGGACCAAGGGCCAAAGCCGACCAGGAGAATAATGGCAAACTGCAACACCCGCATGAAGCTTCCTCGCAAATGTCCGACGGTTCTGTCACGCCGCCTTACCCATACTCGACACTAGTGCGGTATTCATTCAAGTGGAACGGCGCTTGAGGATCGACTGCCAGGGACCTTCGCAGGAGAAGTCAAAAGGCACGATCCCTCGATACAGGCCGCCCAGATGCCCTAACTCGGATGCCCGATTGTGCCGATCCTATCAAACGGGTTGGGCTACCGATTCCAGGTGGGCCATAGGCCGCCTCGTATTGGCCTAGTGCCCCAGATAGGCCGCCCTGATCGCATCGTTTCCAAGGAGGTCCTTGCCGGTTCCTTCCAAAACGATGCCGCCATTCTCCAGAACGTAGGCGTAATGGGCAATGGACAGGGTCTTGGAAACGTTCTGCTCCGCCAGAATGACCGTTAGCCCAAGGGCGGTCAGGTCAGGCAGTATCTTGAAAATCTGCTTGGCTATCCCGGGCGCCAGACCAAGTGTCGGTTCGTCAAGGAGCAGGAGTTTCGGGGCGGCCATCAACCCTCTGCCCAGCGCCAGCATCTGCTGCTCACCGCCCGACAGCGTTCCGCCAAGTTGACTAGACCGTTCCCTCAAGCGCGGAAACATTTCCATGACCGCTTGCAAGGTTTCGTCTTTGACGTCACGCGCTCGCGGATTGATCGCCCCGACTCGCAGGTTCTCCAAAACCGTCATGTCCGGAAAGATCCAGCGTCCTTCCGGCACCATGGAGATTCCACCGGCCACCAGGCGTTCGGCGGACTGACCGGTCACATCCCGGCCCTCGAAAGAGACCGTGCCGGCACCGATCGGCACGATACCGCACAGCGACCGCAACAGGGTTGATTTGCCCGCCCCGTTCGACCCGATGACCGCAGTGATCCCACCTTCAACCGCCGTCAGGGAGACGCCGTGAAGCACGCGTACTTCGCCATAGCCGACATGGAGATCCTGGACCGAAAAGAAGTCAGACATCGTCGTCCGACCCCGCGTCGTCGTCTTCGCCGAAATAGGCGGACTGAACATCCTTGTTCTCCGCGATTTCCCGCGCGGTACCCTCGGCAATCTTTACGCCATGATGCAAGACGGTGATACGGTCCGACAGATCGGACAGGGCGCTGACGACATGTTCAATGATCAGCACCGTCAGGTCGTTGGCCTCCTTCACGCGCCGGATCGTCTGCATCATTTCGGTCACTTCCGTTGGCGTCAGGCCGGCCATGACCTCGTCCAACATCAGCAGTTTCGGACCCGTCCCCAGGGCACGCGCGACCTCCAGCCGCTTCCGCCCGGAAAGCGTCAAGGTCGAGGCGGGTTTGTCGGCGGCGTCCGCCAGTCCGATCTCGGTCAGAATCCGATCCGCCTCACGTTCCGCATCGGCGGTACCGACATGTTCCTGACGGCCATAGAGGATCGCGGTTTCAACATTCCGCCGGACGCTCAGGCCAGGAAAGGGCCGGACGATCTGAAAGGTGCGCGCGATACCCAGGCGGCAGATGGCGTCGGGCCGCCGACCCTGGATGGGATCGCCGTCGAAGAAGACGCTGCCGCTGGTCGGCTTCGCGTTGCCCGCGATGATGCTGAACAGGGTCGTCTTGCCCGCGCCGTTCGCCCCCATCAATCCGTGGATCGATCCGCGCTCTACAGCGAAGGACACGTCGCTTAGCGCCTTGAGGCCGCCAAAATTCTTGCAGAGCGCGTTGATGGCCAGGAGCGTCATCGCGCGCCCCCTTTCCGGTGGAGCAGACCGACCAGCCCCTTCGGCAGAAAGAGGACACAGCCGATCAGGCATAGGCCCAGCAGGATCAGATAGATTTGCGGCGAGGCATTCTGGAGGACTTCCGACAGGCCGACCAGGAACAGCGCACCCAGGATCGGCCCCCGCGCGTCACCGGCGCCGCCGATGATCGCGATCGTTACAATGGTGAACGAAATCGTCGGATTGAAGACCTGCAGCACCTCGAAATAGGTGGACCGCAGCGCCATGACGCCGCCGACCATCCCCGGAATAACCGCGGAGGCCGCATAGGCGAGCACCTTCAGGCGAACCACCGGGATTCCAATCGTCTCGGCTGCGGTCTCGTCCTCCCGGATCGCGTCCAGGCCGCGCCCGAACCGCGACCGGTGCACGGCATACAGGGCGACGGTCGCCGCGACCGCAAGCCCGACCATGATCCATAGCAGCGTATCCGGCTTCGGCGCGCCGAACAGAAGGCGGCTCGATTTGCCGAGGCCGGTTTCGACATTCAGCAGGATGTATTTCACCAGTTCCGCCAGGCCGAAGGTCAGGATCACGAAATAGGGCCCGCGCACCCGCAGAACCGGCAGCGCAACCATCAGCGCGAAAAGGCCCGCCGCCACCCCGGCCAGCGGGATCGACAGCCAGAGCGGAACGATCTTGAAGCTGAACGCGACCACATAGGCGCCGATCCCATAGGCGACGACATGGCCCAGCGAAATGTAGCCGGTCGTGCCGCTGAACAGGCTCCAGCTCTGTGTCAGGGCGATCCACATGGCGAGGTTGAGCGCGACGATGGTCCAATAGGACCCGCTACCGAGACCGAAGACCATCAACGCGGCGGCACCGGCCAGGATCGCCGCGAGGGGGAGACCATGGGCGCGTATCATGACCGGCGCGCCTTGCCGAGCAGCCCTTGCGGCCGCAAAACCAGGATGCCGACGAAGATCCCATAGATCAGGATCGACCGGAAATTCGCGGATGTCAGCGCCACGGCATAAATCTCGATGAAGGCGAGAAGGAACCCGGCCATGATCCCGCCGATTATATTGCCCAGCCCGCCCATGATGATGACGACGAAACTGGCGATGGTGAACGGAAAGCCCATGAAGGGGGAAATCTGCTCCGCCATGCTCACCAGTGCACCGGCGATCCCGGCGATCCCGAAGCCGGCCAGGATGCTGGCGGTCTGCACCCGGTCGACATTGATGCCGACGACCCGTGCGGCGTCGCGATGCTGGATCAGCGCCTTCACGGCAAGCCCGTAGATGCTGCGATTGAGGAACAGCAGGACCGCTACGAGGATGGCGACCGAAACGACCAGCGTCGCGATCCGGTTGCCGGTCATGGCAACGCCGCCGATTTGGTACACCGTATCCAGATGCTGATATGCGCGCGGGGTCGCGGTGAAGGCGAGGCTCGCAAGGTTCTGCATCACGATGGAGACGCCGAAGAAAAGGAGAAGCGAGCTTGCTTCCAACTGTGCCACCGGCTTGTTGGCGGCGAGCTGCGCGCGGAACAGGGTGCGGTAGAGGACAAGCCCGATCGCGCCGGTCAGGACGCCGACCACGGGCAGCGCCACGAGCGGCGAAAGCCCCAGCAACGAAAAACCCCAGAAAGCAGCATAGGCACCGACCATCACGATCTCGCCATGGGCAATATTCAAGAGCCGCATCGTGCCATAGACGAGATTGAGACCCAGTGCGATCACCGCATAGACCGATCCCAGGACGAGGGCCGCGAACAGCAGCTGACCGGAAAGAAGGAAGTCCACGAGAAGCCCTCGACTATGCTGACGGAAACCGTCCGGCGGTCGGCGGCACGCACTGTCCGCCGGACGGATTGCCCGATTTCCCTACCGTTTCGCGATCGGTGCCGTCGCGATGTCCTTCGGCCAGACGATCTGCATCGCCCCGTCCTGGATCTGGAGGAAGGCGGTCGGGGTGATCGCATTCTCCACACCGTCGAAGCGAACCGGACCATTGATCGTATCAAAGGTCATGGTCGAAATCGCCTCCCGCAGCTTGTCGTGATCCAGTCCGGCCTTGGCGACGGCCTGCTGCAGGATTTCGCAGGACATATAGGCCAAGGCGGAGTCCAGATAGTCCGGCGCCGCACCGTATTTCGCCACATAGGCATCGAAGAACGGCTTCGCCCGCGGCCAATCCGTCTGGCTTTCCGCCCAATGACCGACCGTGATGACGCCGTCCGCGACCGGACCGAACGCGTCCTTGAAGGCGGCAATGGTCGGCCCGATCAGCAGGAATTGATACGGTGAGGAAATCCCCAACTCCTTCGCCTGCCCCATATAGAGGAAAGCGTCGGACGGATAGGTCAGCGCCAGAACGGCATCGACATTCGCGGCCTTCAGCTGCGTCAACAGCGGCGTCATGTCCTTGATGTCCGGCGGATAGCTTTCGTTCAGCTTGACCTCGATACCGGCCGCTTCCAGGGCAGGTACGAGGAATTGCAGATTCTCCTGACTGAAGGGCAGGACGTTGGCCAGGATACCGACCGACTTGACCCCCTGCTCCTTCAACATGTCCGTCAGGGCCGGGCCGATCCGGTCCGGAATCGCGGAAGTCGGGAACCAGATGTTGCCCGGCTGAACCTCACGGATGGCGACAGACGCCGCCGTGTTGCCGACCATCGGAAAGCCGTTCTGTTCGACCACACCCGCGACGTTCAGGTGATGCGGCGTGCCCCAGGGGGCCAGCAGCAGATCGACCTTGTCGTCGTTGATCAGCTTCTCATAGATTTGCGCGGATTTGGCCGGGTCGGATTCGTCGTCATACCAGACCAGTTCGACGGGACGTTTCTCGCCCGCGACATCCAGGCCGCCGGCGGCATTCACTTGCTCAGCCCACAGATCGTAGGCGGTCATCTGCGACGGCGCCGCTTTCGAGAAGAGACCGGTATTCGCGATGGAATATCCGATCTTCAGCGGTTCGGCGGCCTGCGCCGTAAACGGCAGGGCCATGACGGCCGCCGCTGCCAGACTGTATGTAAGTTTCTTCAACATCCCCATTCTCCCAGTAATCGGACCGGTGCGGTCCACATGTTGGATTTCCGTCAGCCGGTTTTCCCGGTCTTTGACGGCGCGGATTGTTCGATAAAGGCAAGCGCGGTCCTAACCCAGACCCCGTCCGGGTCCCCTGAGGCATAGCTGGCGCCGAGATGATTGCACCCTTCCAGCGGCAGGGTTTCGACAACGCCGCCATGACGCGACAAGGCAGCGGCGAAATCCTCCGCCTGGCGGACCAGATGCGGAAAGTCTTCCGTCCCGAAGGCAACCAGAAACGGCGGTGCCCCGTCCCGCAGATAGGAAACGGGAGAGGCCGGCGCCTCGTTTGCCAACTCCGGATCGCCCAGGAAGCGCGGCCGCATCGACAGGCCGGACCCTTCGCCGAACAGATACGTACCGGAGATCGGCAGCGCCGATTTCACGACATCCGCCGGCAAGCCACGGGGCGCCTGCCAGTCCAGGCGCAGGGCGAGCAGCGAGGCCAGATGCCCACCCGCGGAATGGCCGCCGACATGAATTCTGTCGCGATCGCCGCCATAGTCGGCAATATGGTCATGCACCCAGGCAAGGGCGTCGGCGCAATCGTCGAACTGTGCCGGAAACACGTTCCCCGGGGCCAGACGATAGCCGAAAGATACCACGGTCACACCCCGCGCCGTCAGCGCGGGCGCCATGAACGCCATCCATTCCTTATAGCCGTTGGTCCAGCCGCCGCCATGAATCAGGCAAAGGACCTGACCGCTGGGCGCCGCGCTGCGATAGACCGCGACGGACCGATACGGGTCTTCGCCGAGCGGGATATCCTCGCCCTCGACACCCTCGGCAAGGCGCAACACCTCGTCATGGTATTGGGCGCCGATCGTGGTGAAAGGCTCCTGCGCGGGATAATCCTCAGGCCGCATCGTCATGCTCCGTCATCGCGCGGAAGACTTTTTCCGGTTTCATCGGCAGGCTGTGAAGCCGGTTCCCGATAGCGCTTGCGATCGCATTGGCGATGGCGGCGGGCACTGGGACAAGACCGATTTCGCCCGCCCCCTTGGCTCCGAACGGGCCGTCCGGTTCCGGCGCATCGACAATCGTCGTATGCATCCGGTAGGGCGCATCCAGCGTCGTCGGCACCTTGTAGTCGAGCAGGGTCGGATTCGCGAGTTTCGGACCGTCCCAGACCATCTCTTCACACAGCGCGAACCCCATGCCCTGAACGAAGCCGCCGTCCATCTGGCCGATGACCAGCGACGGATTGATCGCCTTTCCGACATCGACCCCGGTCCAGACCTCGTCCACTTCCGTCTTGCCGCTGACCTCGTCGGTCAGGGTGTCGACCACGGTGCAGATGAAGCTGTAGACGCCGATTTGCGGGAAGGGCAGGCCCTTGGCGATTGCCCGTTTCGGATCGACCGTCGGCTGATCGAAGACCAGCGTATGATGCCCGACGATCGGACCGCCCGCCCCCCAATGGGCGCGCAGCGAAATCTGATGGAAGCTGACTTCCTTGTCCGATCCGGTCACGCCGACCATGCCGCCCGGGCGCAGTTCCAGATCTCCGACGGCGCATTCGAGCATTTGCGCCGCATGGTCCTTCAACTGTTTCTCGACCTCCTTCGACGCGCCGACCACGGCGCGGCCGGTGGTATAGGTCACCCGGCTTGCCGTCGTGCCCCAGTTATAGGGCGACCCGTCCGTATCCGGGCTCGCCAGGCTGATCTTTTCGACCGGGACCTTCAGCGCCTCCGCACACATCTGAACCAGGACCGTATCCGACCCCTGCCCGATATCCACAGCGCCGGTATTGAGAACGATGGACCCATCTTCCAGCACCCGGACAATCGCGCCGGTGCCCAGCAGGCCGGAGATATGCGCACCCAGCGCCACCCCAGTGCCCCGGCGTTTGCCCTTAGGGGCGGGCCGGGCCGTCCGGCTGTCCCAATCCGACGCCTTACGCGCCGCCGCGATACAATCGGCGAGACCGTTCGAGGCAACCTTGCCCCCACCGAACCAGGCATCGCCCGGCTGCAGCAGGTTTTTCTCCCGCAGATCCAGCGGGTCCATGCCCAACTTCGCCGCGATTTCGTCCAGTTGCTGTTCGGCGGCGAAGGAAACCTGCGGATTGCCGAAGCCGCGATAGGCCCCAAACCGTATCTTGTTGGTGTAAACCAGCTTCCCGTGGCACTTCACATTCGGAATGCGATAGGGCCCGCGCGACATCAGCAGGCTGTAGCCCAACACGCCGGGACTGTCGTCCCCGAAGGCGCCGCAATCCAGCAGCACATCCATCTCTCGCGCGACCAGAGTGCCGTCCTTCTTCGCCCCGGTACGGCAGCGGATCTTGAACGGATGCCGCGCGCGGACGCATTCGAAATCTTCTTCCCGGTTCAGGATCAGTTTCACCGGCCGGCCTGTCACCTGCGTCAGGCGCACGACCAGCGGTTGGATATGCGGTTCCATCTTGTTGCCGAAGCCGCCGCCGATCCGCGGCGTCAGGCAGCGCAGCTTGCTCATCGGCAAGTTCAGGCTTTCGCAGACATTCGCCTGGACCCGGAACACGGACTGGTTCGCGGACCACAGCGTGATCCGGCCCTGACTGTCGATTTCCGCCAGGGCACCGACCGGCTCGATCGCCAGATGCGCCTGGGGGGCAGTCTCGAACTCGCCCTCGACGACCACATCGGCCTCGGCGAAACCGACCTCGATGTCGCCTTCGCTCAGTTCGGTATAGGAGGCCATATTGCCGTCACAGATCGCCGGGAAGACCTTGAGGTAACTTTCCAGCTCCTCATGGATAATCGCCGCGTCCGGGGCGAGGCCCGCCTCCGGCGACAGGATCGCCGGCAGTTCCTCATAGTCGACGACGACGAGCTTCGCCGCCGCGCGGGCGGTTTCCTCGTCTTCCGCCGCGACCACGGCAACGGGCTCGCCGAAATACCGGATCTTGTCCTTGGCGATGGCATGTTCGTCCTTGATGAACGCCCCCATGCGCCCATCCGGGAAATCCGCCCCGGTCAGGACCGCCGCGACCCCGGGCACGGCCAGCGCCGCCGTCAGGTCATAACCCAGGATGCGGGCATGGGCGACGTCGCTCTGTACGATGGCGGCGTGCAGCATATTCGGACGGCTGAGGTCGGCGATATATTGCGCCGCGCCGGTCAGTTTCTCCGCCGATTCAAGTTTGGCAACATTTGCGCCGACGGCGCCGAACGGGATCTCGACACTCATGCCGCCCCTCCCGTCGCCGCATCGATCACGGCATCGACCAGCGCGCGATAACCGGAGCAACGACAGAGATTGCCCGACAACGCGTCCCGGACCTCCTCCACATCGGGATCGGGATTACGCTGCAGGAAATCGTGCGCCACCATCACCATGCCGGAGGTACAGAAGCCGCATTGCACCGCATTCTGCTTCAGCAAGCTTTCCTGAACGCGGGTCAGCTCGCCGCGCGGCGCCAGGCCTTCGACCGTCGTCACCTCGGCCCCGTCCAGATTGGCGGCCAGGGTCAGGCAGGACCGCATGGGCCGTCCGTCGATCAGGACCGTGCAGGCGCCGCAAACACCTTGATTGCAACCGCGCTTGGCACCGGTCAGCAACAGATCGTCGCGCAGCACCGTCAGCAGCGTCGTCGTGCCGGCACAGGCGAGTGTCCGGGCCGCGCCGTTCACCGTCACGGTGACATTCTGGGTCTTCGTCGTCATCGCGCAGGCTCCATTTCCGTCAGGGCTTCCTCAAACGCCTTGGCAATCAGGCGAGGAACGATCTGCAGGCGATATTCAGCACTGCCGCGGCTGTCGTCGACCGGATCCAGATCCTCAACCAGGCGCGCCGCAAGGGCGGCGATACGCTCCTTACTCGGCGCCGCCCCGACAACCAGGGCCTCCGCCTCCGGACAGCGGACCGGCCCGCCGCCGCAGCCGCCGACCGCGAGCCGCAGATGCGTGACGGTTCCGGCGCCATCCAACGCCAGGACCAGGGCAACCGACGCCAGGGCGAAGTCGCCGGCGACCCGGCACAGTTTTTCATAATGGCCGACGGCCCGCTCCGGCGCCGGCGGCAGCAGAACCGCCGTCACGATCTCGCCAGACTCCACCGCGGTCTCGTACCAGCCCAGAAAGAATTCCTCTGCCGGGACGAGACGCCGGCCATCCGGACCGGCAATTTCAATCGTCGCATCCGCCGCGACCAGGGCAGGTGGGTAATCCGCCGCCGGATCGGCGAAGGAAATCGATCCGCCGATCGTGCCCATATTGCGCACCGGCGGATTGGCGATTTGGGAGGCCGCCTTCGCGACAACCGCCTGCCCGCCGGAAAGATCGCTTTCGAAGGCGGTTTCCCGATGCCGGCGCATGGCGCCGATGCGCACCGTTCCGTCCGGCGCCCGGCCGAAGTCCTTCAGCTCCGCGATCGCGGACAGGCTGACCAGCACATCCGGCTCGACCAATTTCGCATTCATCATGGCGACCAAGGTGGCGCCGCCGGAAATCGGGCGGCCGCCCTCGCCCGCATCGGTCAGGACGCGGACGGCATCGTCGACCGTGGCCGGTTTGTGGAATGTTGCCGCCATCATACGGCTACCCCGCGACCTCTTCCGGCGCCTCGGCGAGGGTCCGGAAGGATTCTTCGAATTTGCCGGCCAGTTTGGTGGCAATCTTTTTCATCATACCGGCACCGTAGCGGCCGAGCCGCCCGCTGATCTCGACATCGGCGGAATAGGACACCTCGGTCCCTTCGTCGACCGGGGCCAGGCGCATCTCGTTGACCGATTTCACCATGCTGGCGCGGGAGCCTTCCTCACCACGCGATTCCGTGCGGATGAAGGTCGGGGCCTGTTCCTCCGTGATCTCTACCACCAGGTTGAAGCGCGCCTTGATCGGGCCGACCGACACCGTGACCTGCGCGGTGTAGGAGGTCTCGTCGATCTGCTCGATCCCGTCGCAGCCGGGGACGCAGCCGACCATGACCTGGGGGTCGCGGATCAGCGACCAGACACGGTCCGGCGGGGCGCCTACAGTAAAGGATTGCTCAATACGCATCGAGGTCTCCGTCCAATCAGCGCCGCACGCGCGGCACGATCATCTTCGGATCGACCAAACGGCCTTCCTCCACCACGACTGTCCCATCCAGGCTGATCGTGCAATCGCGCATCGGAACGTCATAGTGACCGCGCGTGGTTCGCTTGCCGCCGCCCTGGGTATTCGGCCCGGTCGAGAACAGGAAATTGCCGGGGAAACAGCGCGACGCGGCGCGGCTGCGCTCCGGCCCTTCGCCATAGAGCGCAATCGAATCCCAGCGGCATTGCGGGTTGAGGCCCCAGCCGAGATGGGAAACCGCATAAGGGTCGGGATCGCCGGCGAAATCCTCCCCATCCTTCAGCCATTCGCGCATCAAGGTCGCGTCCAGCCCGCCTTCGATCTTGGTAATATGCCCCGCCTCGATGGTCAGGTGGACCGGGTCCACGACATAACGGCAGTAGGGCAGAATGATCACGTCGCCCGGCTGCATGACGACCGTGCCATGGGCGCTTTCCTCATTCGGGAAAGTGTGGATCAGGCCGACACCCCAATGGTCGAAACGGCCCGGCTCGTCCGCCATGCCATACTGGCTCATCACCGGATATTCGCCGCAGCTGTAATGAAGGTCCGTTCCGGCCTTGCTGGTGACATGCACCGACTTGGTCTTTTCGTAGATGCCGTGGGCATAAAGCACCGCCTCTTTCAAACCCGGCGGGGATTGCAACTGCTCCAGATCATCCGGCGCATCGATGATCATCTGAACGCGGACGCCGTTGTTCATCACCTGTTTCAGCCATTTGGCGAACAGCGGGACATGGAAGATCAGCACCATGTCGCAGGCCATCAGCGCCTCCAGCGTCCCCTTGCACTGGCCGACGGTCGGCACGCCGACCTTGGTCCAGCCCGGAATCTGGTTGACGCACATTTCATAGATATCGGCGCCCAACTCATCCGCCGCCGCGAAGGCCGCCTGGATGTATTCCCGGCGCGTGCCGAGGTCGGAGACGATGGCGATGGTTTCGCCCTGCTTGATGTTGCACAGCTCGAACTGCTTGCGGAACAGCATCGCCAGCTTCGCTGGGTTGACTTCCATGCTGCGGATATCTGCCTGCATCATTTGTCTCCATCCTCCACACCGAAGATCGGCATGCGTAAAACCAGACGGCGCGAACACCATCCCAATCATCTGAAATGAAGGATTCTCGACCGCGCCCGGCGTTCAGGCGGATACCGTCGATTCGAAGGGGTGGCATGAGACCGCCCGCCTTCCTTCCCATCCATTCCAGGCCGCCCGTTCCAGCGGACGGCTCCGCGTTCGTTAGGGAGAGAGTGCGCCCAGACAAGAAGGCTGTCAATACCGTTTGTTGTTCGGTTTTAAATGATAGCTCCATCACGCGTTAAATGGAAAACACGAGTTTTCCAGCTTTTTCCGTTGATTTTTGGACGGATTGAAAGTTAATTACAAAAGCACGCCATTCGGTTTTGTGCATTGTCATGCGTTTTTGACACCGAAAGACGACTGCGAGGCGGGATGGTTCAGGTAAAGAAGGCGGATGTGCGGGAGGCGATCCTCGCAAGCGCGTTTCAGCTTTTCTCGGAAAAGGATTATGCCTCCACCAGCTTGTCGCAGATTGCGAAACAGGCCGGCGCTTCAACCTCGAACCTCTATTCCTATTTCCCGTCCAAGCTCGACCTGCTCTGGGCGGTGCTGCGGCCCTGGCTGTTTCGGCAGATCGATCAGCTGGAAATGGAATTGCAGGGCATTCAGGACGGGCGCCAGCGGATCGAACGGATTCTCTTTGTCCTGTGGGGCGAGATCCCGGCGGCGGACAACAACCTGGCCATCAACCTGGTCCAGGGGGTCGCCCTGTCGAAGCCGGAGGACAATTACAGCCGCGACCTGCTGCTCTATCTCGAACAGCGTTTGACCGTCATGCTGAAGGACAGCCTACCCGAAGACCGGCAAGGCCTGCTTGGAGAGAACGATGCCTTTTCGCATCTGGCTTTCATGGCCTTCGACGGCTTCGTCCTTACAACGCGGGTAAAGGGACGATCAAAACGCCTTTCAGAGATCGTCCGCATCACAACCGACCTGCTGCTCAACGGCACCCCGCCCGACTAGATCCGTCTCCGAGGAATGCGGCCACAGAGAATGGTGCGCGGCCGGGGAGCTTACTCTTCTCCCACGAAGTCCGATTAGGACTTCTGAAGACCGGATATCTGGACGTCGGTTCGATGGGGGGAGAATGGTGGGCCACGTAGGATTCGAACCTACGACCTGCCGATTAAGAGTCGGATGCTCTACCAACTGAGCTAGTGGCCCGTCGCGAGTGCCTGGGCATTGCCGGGGCAACTGGCTCCCTCGTGAAGGTGCGCGGATTTAGCAGAGTAATTCCGGGCGGTCAATCGCCGATGGGGCACAAAATGAAGGGTGCGGCATGCTGCCTAGGATTGGCTGTCGCCCTGGCGGCCGATCCGCACGTCGCGATGGACGAAGACATTCATGATCAGGCCGAAACCGAACATAACGGCCAGCAACGCCGACCCGCCATGGCTGACCAACGGCAGCGGCAGACCGACCACCGGAATGACCCCCATCACCATGGCGATGTTGATGAACACATAGAAGGAGAAGGCGACGATGCAGCCCATGGCCAACAGGCGGCCGAACTGGCTGCGCGCGCGAAGCGCGATGCCGAAGCCGTAGGCCATCAACACCAGATAAAGCGCCATCAATCCGATACAGCCCAGCAGCCCGAATTCTTCCGCCAGCATGGTGAAGATGAAATCCGTCTGTTTTTCCGGCAGGAAGTTCAGGTGACTTTGCGACCCCTTGGTGAAGCCGCGGCCGCTGATGCCCCCGGCCCCCATAGCGATCTTGGATTGGAGGATATGATAGCCCTTGCCCAGCGGATCGGATTCCGGGTCGAACAGGACCATCACGCGCTGTTTCTGATAGGGATGCATCATCCCCCAGATGAACGGACTGGCCGCGATCCCCGCGATCCCCACCAGGGCAAATTTCCACCAGCGTACGCCGGCCAGGATGAACATGCAGACGCCGCCGCCCGCCATCACAACCGCCGTCCCAAGATCCGGTTGCCGCAGAATCAGCACCATCGGCGCCGCCACCAGCAAGCTGGGCACGACCAGATAGCTCAAGCGCCCGACATCCTCATAGGACAGTTTGTGGAAATAGCGAGCCAGCGCCAGGATGAGTGTGAACTTCATCAGCTCCGACGGCTGGAAATTGAACAGGCCGAAGACCGGCAACCATCGTTCCGCGCCGCCGGCCATCGCGCCATAGATCTCGACACCGACCAGCATCAGGAATGAAAACCCATAGGCCACATAGGCATAACGCAGGACGATCCGGATATCGATCACGGCCAGGACCAGGATCGAGACGGCCGCGACCGAATAGATCACGAACTGCTTTTTCGCCCAGGGCTCCCAGGACCCGTTCGCCGCCGAATATTGCATCGCGATGCCGATGGCGACACAGAGGCCGAGCAGAAGCCACATCGACCAGTTGATCTGCCAGATCTTCTGGGTCAGCGTCATTTCCGGTTGCCGAAGCTCGCCATGCCGGATCGCCATCAGCCGGCCCCCCCGGTTTTGACGCCGACACCGTCCGCCGTGACATAGCCCTGCAGCCGCAACACTTCCTCCAACAGGTCTCGCGCAATCGGTGCCGCAGCGCGCGACCCGCCTTCGGCATGTTCGACCACGACCGAAACGGCATAGCGCGGCGCATGGACCGGCGCATAGCCGACGAACAGCGCGTGGTCGCGCAGGCGCCAGGCAATATCCTCTCCCGACCGGATGCCTGCATCGCGTTCGGCCTGGGAAATCCGGCGCACCTGGCTGGTCCCGGTCTTGCCGCCCATGGCGTAGTCGGCATAGCGCAACGCCGATTTTCGGGCCGTGCCACGGTCGCTGTTCACGACCGCGTTCATCGCTTCCAACAGCGATTTCAGATGATCCTGCCGGAACCCCAGCGTCGGGAAATCCGGTGCGTCGCGGGTCGGTGACGGACCACCGGACGCAACCGCTTCCGCCGCTTCGGCGAGCGTCTCACCCGGAGGCATATCCTCGGCCTGCAGATCGTTCACTTCCGGTTGACCGTTCTTGTCGAAACCGTCCAGAGGATAGGCTAGGCGCGGCGTCACCGCCTTGCCGCCATTGACCAGACGCGCCGTCATCACCGCCAATTGCAGCGGCGTGGACAGCACGAAGCCCTGTCCGATGCCAACCACCAGGGTCTCGCCCATATGCCAGGGCTGGCCGCGCTTTTCCCGCTTCCAGGCCCGCGTCGGAATCAGGCCGCCGCGCTCGCCCAACAATTCGATCCCGGTCGTCTCACCCAGCCCCAGCCGGTTGCAGACTGCCGCAATGCGGTCGACGCCGACCCGGCGCGCGACGTCGTAGAACCAGACGTCGCAGGACTGCTCAATCGCCGAATGCATATCCATGGAGCCATGGCCGTGACGCTTCCAGCAATGGAAGCGCCGGTCGCCCAATTCGACATGACCGGGACAGAAGACGGTGTGATCCGGTTGAATGCCGTTCTCCATCGCCGCCAGCGCCACCGCCATCTTGAACGTGGAGCCCGGCGAGTACTGACCGGCAATAGCCTTGTTGGTGAGCGGGCCGTAGGGATTTTTGACCAGCGTCTGCCATTCGGCCGCACCGATCCCCTCGCTGAACGCATTGGGATCGTAGGACGGGACCGAAACCAGGGCCAGGACGTCGCCGCTATGGACATCCATCACAACCGCAGAGGCGGCCTTCTCATCACGGAGTCGGGCCCCCGCGAAATCCTGCAGCCGCATATCCAGCGTCAGCTTCACTTCGCGGCCCGGCTGGCCTTCCTGGCGGTCGATCTCGCGGATCACCCGGCCCAGAGCGTTGACCTCGACTTTGCTGGTTCCCGAACTGCCGCGCAGGGCCAGATCGTAATGCTTCTCGATCCCGTTCTTGCCGATGCGAAATCCCGGAAGGTCCAGCAGCGGATCGCCGTTCTGTTCGGCTTCCGATACCGCCCCGACATAGCCGACCACATGGGCCATGTGCTCGGAATAGGGGTAATGGCGGGTCTGGCCGACATCGATGCTCACCCCCGGCAAATCCGGTTGGTTGACGCCGATCCGGCTCACTTCCTGCCAGCTCAAATTCTCGGCCACGGTGATCGGCACGAAAGCGCGGCGGCTTTCGGTTTCCCGCAGCACGCGCGCCATCGTGTGTTCGTTGATGTCGATCAGCTTCGCCAGCTTTTCCAGAACCGCCTGAACGCCGCCCGCATTCTTCGCCTGTTCCCGGACCAGGACGACGCGATAGTTCTGAACGTTGATCGCCAGATAATCGCCGTTGCGGTCGGTGATAAAGCCACGGGGCGGGGCGATCAGCCGGAAATTGATCCGGTTCTCTTCGGCCAGTGTCGCATAGCGCTCGGATTCGACGACCTGGAGGTAGTAGAGCCGGCCGCCAAGCCCGCCCATTACCAGGCATTGACCGCCCATGAACAGCGCGGCACGGCGGCTGAAGACCTTGGTCCTTGTCTTTTCCGGATTCACGTTGACCGCCCCCCGTCACGCATCCGCATCGCGGGCCGGCACAAGCTTGTGCGCCTGCGACAGCAGCGCCGCCAAAGGCGGGTACAGCAGAATGGTCAGCAGCAACCCGATGGCCGATCCCGTCGGATCGATCCAGCGGCCGGACAGGATGAAGTTGCACAACCATGCCAGAACGGCGGCACCGATGGCGACCAGCATGAACCCCCACCAGACGACGCTGAAACTTTTGCCGTGGAAGAAGCGGCGCTGCGAGACCACGACCAGATAGGCCAGCAACAGGACAAGTGACGTCACGCCGGGGGGCGCGCCGGTCAGAAGATCCTGCAACAGGCCCAGCAGCAGGATGAAGAACCCGTTCAACAGATCGGGCCTATAGATCGTCCAGTAATAGACCGCGATCAGGGTCAGCGACGGCGCCACCATCGCTGCCATGGGCAGGCGCAACGGCAGGGCGCTGAGCAACACCACGCTCAACGTGCAGATCAACGGCAGCAATCCGCGCGCGAAATGGTCCAATCTGGAGAGGAATCCAGTTCTCATCGTCCGTTCGATCCAATCGATCCGGCAATCCTGCCGAATGCTTCGCAGCCGCCTATTGCAGCACGCCTTCCAAGCCGAAATCCATCAGCCGGACAAGTTCCGGGCGCTCATCGGTCGCATAGGGCTGAACCCGTACGCCATTTTCGTCGGCGCTGGAAATCACACCGACCGGCAGTCCCGGCGGAAAAGCACCGGCATCGCCGGAGGTCACAACCCGTTGCCCCGGCGTCAAGTCGGAGTTTGCGGCACCGTAGATCAGGCGCGGGAAGGCGGTATTGTCCCCGGCCAGAATGGCACGCGCGCGGGAATTCTCGATCACCACCGGCACACGGCTGTTGAGGTCGGTGATCAGCAGAACGCGGGAGGAGCGCTGCCCGACTTCTGCGACCCGACCAATCAGACCGTCGCCGGTTACCGCAGCCTGCCCCTTTTGCGCACCGTCCGTCTGACCGACATTCAGCACCAGGGAGCGCACGAAGGTGCCGCCCATGCCGATCACGCGACCGGTCACGAAGCGTTTCACGTCTTCGCGCTCAAATGCCAACAGATCGCGCATCTGAATGTTTTCGACTTCCAACCGGCGTGCGACCGCCTGCCATTGCTGAAGCCGCGCCACTTCCTGACGCAAGCGCGCGTTTTCCTGGTGAAGCTGCGCCAGGTTCCGGGCCTCGCCGACAGCATTGTTCAGAGCGTCGACCGGGCGTGTCAGTGTTTCAAGGATCGGGGCGGCGGCGTCGGTAACCTGTGTACGCGCACGCTCGAACGCTTCGGGATCCGACCGTCCCAGGACCATGAGGGCAATGGAACTGCCGAGGAAGAGCGCAAAGAGCAACCGCTGCGCCAAGGTGCGGAGCGGCTGCGCCGTTCTGATCTCAGGCCCTTTCGCGCGTTTTGCCAAGATGGCCCCCAGCCATTACCAAGACCAACCACCGCAGCGACCGGACCATGCCCTCGACGCGAATCCGTCGGCCGGGCATAGCCGCCGGTCAGTTATACATGCTGATCAGCACGTTCTTCAGCGTGCGCATCTCTTCCAGGCAACGCCCGGTCCCCAGCGCGACGCAGCTCAACGCCTCATCGGCGATCGACACCGGCAGGCCGGTCGCATGGCGCAAAACGTAATCGAGATTGCGCAGCATACCGCCGCCGCCCGTAAGCACGATGCCCTTGTCGACGATATCCGCCGCCAGTTCCGGCGGAGTCTGTTCCAGCGCGACCTTCACGGCCTCGATAATGGCGCCAACCGGTTCGGCCAGGCTTTCGGCAATCTGGCGTTCGGAGATGTTCAGCTCTTTCGGGACGCCGTTCATCAGATCGCGGCCCTTTATTTCCATCATTTCGCCGTCGCCCTCTTCCGGCGGACAGGCGGAGCCGATCTTCTTCTTGATCCGTTCGGCGGAACCTTCCCCGACCAGGAGGTTATGGTTCCGGCGGATATAGGCGATGATCGCCTCGTCCATCTTGTCGCCGCCGACGCGCACGGACCGGGAATAGACGATCCCACCCAGGGACAGGACCGCGACTTCCGTCGTGCCGCCGCCGATATCGACGACCATGGAGCCGGTCGGCTCAGTCACCGGCAGGTTGGCGCCGATCGCGGCGGCCATCGGCTCTTCGATCAGAAAGACGCGGCGCGCGCCCGCGCTTTCCGCGGATTCCTGAATCGCACGGCGTTCCACCGCCGTCGACCCAGACGGGACGCAGACGATGACCTGCGGACTGGCGAAACTGCGCCGGTTGTGGACCTTCCGAATGAAATGCTTGATCATTTCCTCGGCGACTTCGAAGTCGGCGATGACCCCGTCGCGCAGCGGGCGGATGGCCTGTATGTTGCCGGGTGTACGCCCCAGCATCATCTTCGCCTCGTCACCGACGGCGAGAACTTGCTTCTTGCCCTTTACTTCGGCGATCGCGACGACCGAAGGCTCGTTCAGGACAATTCCTCGCCCTTTAACGTAAACCAGCGTGTTGGCCGTACCGAGGTCGATCGCCATGTCGGCGGACAGAAAACCGAGTAACCGAGAAAACATAGTGGCAGCCTTAGCCTCCGACCCCTAGCAATCCAGCCGCATGCCATGTCGCTATTCAGCTATTGGATGCGGCGGCCCAACACCGCTGAAACCCGCGCGAAATGCAGCATTGCGGCGCATTCGTATAAGCTTGTGACTTACGCCGATTCAGCCATTCCGGCAATTCTTTTCTCCTCGGCAAATCCGGCAAAAGTAAGGCATTTTCGGTTTATACGCGATAACCGCCACTGCCGCGTTCAGGATTTGCGGATGATCGCGCACGGTCGCATCAGCTCTCGATTACCGGCACCGCCGGACGGTCGTCGGTGCGCAGAATCCCAAACGTGTCGTGATCCTGCCATCGCCCGGCGATGCACAGATATTTCCGGGCCCGCCCTTCCAATTGAAAGCCCGACTTCAGAAGGAGATTCCGGCTGGCCTCATTATGGACCAGGCACGCGGCTTCGACGCGGTGAAGGTTCAATTTGCAGAACGCAAAATCGAGAAGCACTTGAATGGCTTCACTCATATAGCCCCGGCGGGCGTGCTGTTCCGCGATCCAATAACCGACATTGGCGGATTCGACGACCCCGCGACGGACATTGGCCAGGGTGATACCGCCCAGCAGATCGTCCGTACCGTCGTCGACGATGAAGAATCCATAGCCGACACCCGAACGCCATTCCTGTTCAACTCGGTGCAAACGACGGCGATACGCGCCGGGCGTCAGGGCATCCCGCGGCCAGGCCGGCTCCCACGGTTCCAGGAAGGCCTTGGATCGGTCCCGGACCGCCATCCACGCGGCCTGGTCCGACACACGCGGCGGTCGTAACGCGATCCGCGGGCCGGAATATCGACATCGCGGTAATGAGTGTCGAAAGAATTGAAGCATGAATCGCGGGCTTGCTGTGTCAGGCTGCCCGCAAACGATCCGCGATCCGGTCGTAACTTTCAAGTCGCGACAACGGGCCGATGGCCGACAGGGTCGGCGTCGTGGCAAATATGCGGCGTGCCAGATCCTGCAACTCCGCCTTGCCGACCCGTTCCACCGCCGCCACCTGCTCCGCCTCGTCGAGTGCCCGGCCATGCACCAGCATCTGGTTGCCCAACTGATCGCAACGCCCGCCGGAGCTTTCACGCGACATCAACAGCGAGGCCTTGACCTGCGTGACCGCGCGGGCGATTTCCGCATCCGTCAGCGTGTCGGCCAGCCCCAGAATCTCGTCGGCCATGACTGGCACCAGTTCGCTGACATCGTCCTCGCTGGTGCCCGCATATATGCCGAACAGACCGGTATCGGCGAAAGTCCAGGCGAATGAGTAGATGGAATAGACCAATCCCCGTTCCTCTCGGATCGACTGGAACAGACGCGACGACATGCCCCCGCCCAACAGGGCCGAGAGCACATTCGCCGTGTAATATTCCGTCCCGGCAAAGGAAGGGCCTTCGAAGCCGAGCAGCAGATGGACCTGCTCGCTGTCCCGGTCCAATCGGTGTTCGCCGCCCTGATAATGCGCCTGTGGCACCTCGGAATCCTGGACCGCGCCCAGCGTTTGGAACTTCTCTTCGGCCAGGGCAAGGACGCTGTCGTGGTCGACGCCGCCCGCGGCGCAGAGGATCATGTTCCGCCCGGCATAGCGCTGGCGCATGAAGTCACGGATGGACTCGCGCGGCATCCGGCGCACGGAATCCGCGGTCCCCAGGACAGGTCGCCCCATGGATTGATCCGGATAGGCCACTTCCTGGAAGAGGTCGAAAACCAGATCGTCGGGCGTATCGTGGCACTGCCCGATTTCCTGCAGAATGACGCCCCGCTCCCGCTCCAACTCGACCTCGTCAAAGGTCGGGTTCTGAAGGATGTCGGACACGATATCGACGGCCAGGGGCAGATCTTCCGCAAGAACCTTCGCGTAATACGCCGTGTTTTCGCGGGCGGTATAGGCGTTCAAATAGCCGCCCGCCGCCTCGATCTCCTCCGCGATATCGCGGGCGGACCGGGACTTCGTGCCCTTGAAGGCCATATGTTCCAGAAAATGGGCGACGCCGTTGATCTCGGAAGGCTCTGCCCGGGTGCCCGTGCCGACCCAGACCCCTACGCTCGCCGTACGCGTACCCGGCATGGAATCCGTCGCAACCCGCAGGCCGTTCGACAGGGTATCGATCCGCACACTGCTCATCATGCACCCGCCCGGTTCGAGCGCCGGACGAAATCCTGAATGGCGTTCAATGTGTTCGGCAGCCGCTCATACCGTTCTTCGCGGTCGAACAGATCGTCCAGGCGGGGCGGCAATTGCGGCCGCACACCTGTCGCCTCCTCCACCGAATCCGGAAACTTCGCGGGATGGGCCGTGGCCGCGACGACCAGCGGCACCGACGGATCCTGACGCCGCGTCCAGCCGGCGACCACGCCGATCGCGCTATGCGGATCGACCAACTCGCCCGTGGATTCCAGAACCGCCTTCATCGCCGCGCGGCATTCCTCGTTCGACAGGCGGTGGGCGGAGAACAATTGAAGGGCCCGCTGCCAGCGTTCCTCGTCCAGTCCCAGATTGCCGGACGCGCGGAAGGTCTGCATCAGATGCGCAACCGCCGGTCCGTCCCGGTCCATCAGCTCGAACAACAGGCGTTCGAAATTGCTGGACACTTGGATGTCCATCGACGGCGACAGGGTCGGCACCACTGTCTGCATGGACATGTCATTGGCATTGAAGAACCGGGCCAGAATATCGTTCTCATTCGCGCCGACGATCAATTGCCCTATGGGCAGTCCCATCTGACGCGCGGCATAGGCAGCAAAAACATTGCCAAAATTGCCTGTCGGCACCGCGAAGGAGACCTCGCGGTCCGGTGCGCCGAGGGACAGGGCGGCGTGGGCATAATACACGATCTGGCACATGATCCGCGCCCAGTTGATCGAGTTCACCGCCGACAGGTGCATCTCGTCCCGGAAGGCCATGTCGTTGAACATCGCCTTCACCAGGTCCTGGCAGTCGTCGAACGTGCCGTCGACGGCGATATTATGGACATTCATCGCATGGATCGTCGTCATTTGCCGACGCTGCACGTCCGAGCAACGCTGATAGGGATGCATGATGAAGATATCGATGGCGTCCCGATCGCGGCAGGCCTCGATCGCGGCCGATCCGGTGTCTCCGGAGGTCGCGCCGACAATGCAGATGCGCTCCCCGCGCCGGGTGAGCACATGGTCGAACATGCGCCCGACCAGCTGCAGCGCGTAATCCTTGAAGCTGAGCGTTGGGCCGTGGAACAGTTCCATCACCCAGGTATCGGCACTCAACTGTTTCAAAGGCGCGACGGCGTCATGGTCGAAGCCGCTATAGGCGTCGGCCGCCATATCCGCGAAATCGTCCTCGTCGATCGCGTCGCCCAGATAGGGGGAACACACCCGCGCGGCCAGCTCGTCATAGGACAGGCCCCGCATCTCGCGCCATTCCGAGGCGGAGAATCGCGGCCAATCCGCAGGCACGTACAAGCCGCCGTCCCGGGCCAGGCCGGCCAGCAGAACATCGTCGAAGCCCAGATCGGGCGCCGAGCCGCGCGTACTGATATAGCGCATATGCGTTCCTTATTTTTCGGTCGGTGCGGGGATCATGTGAACGTCGCGCTGCGGGAACGGAATGCTCAGCCCGCTTTCTTCGACCTTCTCCTTGGACCAGCGCGTCATGTCCCATTTCAGGGCCCAGAAATCCGCGCTTGCCGCCCACATCCGCATGGTCAGGTTGACCGAGCTGTCGCCCAAGGTGGTGACCATGCATTGCGGCGCCGGATCCTTCAGCACCCGGTCGTCCTTCTGCATCAGCCCCATCAGGATGTCCACGGCCTTGCCGATATCGTCCTCATAGGAGATGCCGACAACCAGGTCCATCCGGCGTTTGTTGTTCCGGGAATAGTTGGTGATCTTCGAGTTCCAAAGGCTGGAATTCGGGCAAGACACATAGATCCCGTCAACCGTCGTGAACTGCGAAGTGAACAGGCCGATCTCGTCAACCGTGGCGGATACCGGACCTGCATCGATGAAATCGCCGACGCGGAAAGGACGCAGGATCAGCAACATGATGCCGGCCGCGATGTTCTGCAGCGTTCCCTGCAGGGCCAGACCGATCGCCAAACCGGCCGCACCGAGGACAGCGATGATGCTGGCGGTCTGAACCCCGAACTGGCTCAGAATGGCAATGATCGTGATTATGATGATCGTGTAGCGCACCAGACTGGCAAACAGCGGCTTCAATGTGCCATCGATGCGCTTGTACTTGTCCAGCGTGCGCCGCGTCGCACCGGACAGCCATGCGGCAAGCCAGAGACCGACGATCAGGATGATCAACGCTTCCAGAATGTTGCTGCCGTATTCCAGTGCGTTGGGGACTACCCATTCCCAAACTTCCTGCATCTGCTTCGCGGTGTCTTCCATTTCCTATTCTCCTAGATAGCGATGCCGAAGGTGCCGTTTGAAGGCGGCAGCATTCAGCGGATGCCCCGATGCACTTTGGATCAAGTCGCTTGACGAATTAAAACAGCCCTTGGAATGAATGGCACTGCGTAACCATGCCATCAAGGGTGAAAAGTCCCCATTTGCCAGGGCCCCGGGTATTTCGGGGTTGGCTTGGGCTGCGGCTTGCGCCAATTGGGCAGCAAGCATGGCGCCGAGCGTATAGGTCGGAAAATATCCGATCGCGCCGTCATACCAGTGAATATCCTGCAGACAGCCGCGCCGGTCGTCCGGCACCTCGATCCCCAACAGCGCCCGCATGCCTTCATTCCAGGCGCCCGGCAGATCGGCCAACGGCAGATCGCCGGACAGCATCGCGCGTTCCAGGCGGGTGCGCAGGATGACATGGGCCGGATAGGTCACTTCGTCGGCGTCGACGCGGATAAAGTCCGGCTTCACCCATTGTTGCAGGCGGCGGAAGTTGTGCGGCTCGTAAGCAGGATCGTCGCCCAGGATCGCGGTCGCCTGCCCGGCCAGCCAGGTCAGAAATCCGTCCGACCGGCTGGCCTGCATTTCAATGCTGAGCGATTGGCTTTCATGGACGACCATGCCCAGCGACTGCCCGACCGGCTGGCGCGCCCATTCGGCGGGTAGACCGGCCTCATATGCCGCATGGCCGCATTCATGCAGTGCCGCCATGACGGCGAACATCGGGTCCTGCTCGTCATAGCTTACCGTTATGCGCTGATCGCCGGGATAGCCGGTCGAGAAGGGATGCGCGCTGACATCGATCCGGCCATGGGTGAAATCGAAACCGGTCGCCGCTGCCAACGCCTCGACCAGGGCCCTTTGCCGATCGACCGGCACGGGCTGCGGCGCAACCGGCTGGCCCTCGCGCGCCTGTCGGTCCAGCACCAACTGCAGAAATTCCGGCAAAAACGCAGCGTAGTCGTCGAATATCGGATCGAAATCGGCGCTGCGGGTTCCCGGCGCATAGGTTTCGACCAGCGCGTCATACGGGGACAGATCGAAGACCCCCGCATAGGCCGCCGCGGTCTCCCGGGTCAGGTCCACGACTTTCTGCAACAAGGGCAGCACGGCAGCGAAATCGGATTTTGCCCGTGCCTCGCGCCAAGCATGTTCGCAGGCGCTGGTCGCTTTGCTGACTGCTTCGACCAACTTGTCGTCCAACGCAGTCGCCAGACGGTAGTCGCGGCGCATCTCACGCAGATTGGCGGACTGCCATTCCGACAGGGACGCCGCCGACGCCTCCGCATCGTCCAGCAAGACACCGATCGCGGGATCGGTGATTGCCTTGTGGCGCAGCAGTTTCATGTCCGCCAGTTGATCGCTGCGCGCATCCGCGCCGCCATGCGGCATGGTCGTCGCGGCATCCCAATGCAGGATGGTCGTGACCTCGCCCAGCACGGCGATGCGCCGGAACCGCGCCTCCAATTCCTGGTACGCGCTCATAGGATCACTCATTCCGACGGACCGCCGCGCCGGTGATAGACCAGGAAGATCACCACCAAGGCCCCTGCCAGCAGGAACCAGGTCAGCGCATACTGGAAATGGTCGTTTCGGATATCCAGGATCCATTGCTTGCCCAGCGGATAGGTGCCGGGCACATCGGTATTCCCGTCGACGACATAGAAGTTTGTCAGCGTCAGCGCCGCATCGGCTTCGATCTGCGCCTGATCAACGGAGTACCAAATGTTGTTCGACGGTTCGTTCTCGGGCAGGAAAACGCGTTGCAGCCCGGTGATTGGACGTTGGAACCGCACGATGCCTTCCACCGTAACCGGACCTTCGACCAAGCCGTTCGGTCGAGAAGCGGCTTCCTTCAATTCGAACGGGACCCAGCCGCGATTGACCAGAACGGTCGGCGCGCCCGGCACGTCCGTCCGGCGCAGCGGCGTCAGGATATGCAGGCCTGGATTGCCGTTGAGGGACCGATTCAGGAGATGAACCTCGTGGTCATGCAGAAACTCGCCGGTCAGCGTGACGCGCTGAAACTCCCAGGCGTCGATCTCCAAATCTCCGGACGGCAACACGACGGCTTCCGCCGACGCACGGCTGTGCAGCCGGTCGATCAGCGTTTCCTTCCACTCCAAGCGCTGCAACTGCCAGACCCCCAGCCAGATCAAGGCAATCAAGGCAGGCAGCGTAAAAAGCGTCGGGATCAGTTTGGGTCGTATCATGGGGATCAAAGCTCGTCGTAACTGTCGGTGCCGGTATCGCTGGCCTGGTTTACGTATTGCAGCGCAATCAGCAAACCTTTGGTTTTCGGCAACAGGATGAGGGTCAGCACGCTGACCACGGGGACCGCGACCAGGATCGGGACCCAGACCGCGGTGCCAAAGGCCAGCATAACCCATGCACCCAGGCCGACACCGATCCCGCCGATGATCAGGATCAGGAAGGGCACGGCGCCGTCACCGGCATTCTCAAACCCGTATTTCAGGCCGCAATAGCCGCAGCCATCGGCGATCTTCAGAAAACTGGAATACAGTCGGCCTTCGCCGCATCGCGGGCATTTACCGCGAAAGCCGGTCTGCCAGGGGGACAAGGGTTCCATCGTGCAACTCCCTTTCGGTCGGCCGCCCCACAGGTCGCGGGACCGCCTTGGTTCCTCCCCCAAAAACCGAACGGGCCGCCTGTCACCAGGCGGCCCGCGTGAGCAAAGTCAAGCCGATCAGCCGCCCCACCAATAGACGCAAACGAACAGGAACAGCCAGACGACGTCAACGAAGTGCCAGTACCAGGCCGCCGCTTCGAAGCCGAAATGCTTGCTCGGCGAGAAATGGCCGCGCGAGGCACGCACCAGGCAGACCAGCAGGAACAGCGTTCCGACGATAACGTGGAAGCCGTGGAAACCGGTCGCCATGTAGAAGGTCGACGAGTAGATCCCTTCGGTGAAGCCGAAGGCCGCGTGGCCGTATTCGTAGGCCTGAAGCGCAGTGAAACAGGCGCCCAGGATGACCGTAAGGGCCAAGCCCTGGATCAGTTCCTTGCGCTTGCCTTCGCGCAGGGCGTGGTGCGCCCAGGTCACGGTGCAGCCCGACAGCAGCAGGATCATCGTGTTCATCAGCGGCAGGTGGAACGGATCGAAGGTTTCGATATGCGCCGGCGGCCATTGCCCGCCATTGGCTTCCGTCCGCCAGAACTGGATTTCTTCGGTCGCGAAGATGCTGGCGTCGAAGAAGGCCCAGAAGAAGGCCGCGAAGAACATCACCTCGGAGGCGATGAACAGCGACATGCCATAGCGCAGGCCAAGCTGCACCACCGGCTTGTGGTCGCCGCCGATCGATTCCCGAACAACGTCGCGCCACCAGAAATACATGGTGCACAGAACCATGATCAGACCGATGACCGAACCGGCGAGGCCGATCGAGAAATCGCCCAGCATGGTCGGATGCATGTACCAAACCGTCCCGAATGCCAGCACGAAGCCGCTCAGCGCGCCAAATGCCGGCCACGGGCTCGGATTAACCAAGTGATAGTCGTGGTCGACCGCGTGATGATCGCCTGCCATGGCTTACCCCCGTCTTTGAGGCCCCGAAACCGTTCCGGCGCCGTCGTCACTATACCCTATTACTCCACCCCGGTCCGGCCCGGCCGTCCCGGATGTTCCGCGCGGCCTCAGTTGACCGGCGCGGGCTGACCCGACGCGGCGGTGTCGCCTGTCGGGGAAACGTCTTCCTCACCTTCCATCGGAAAGAAGGTATAGGACAAGGTGATCGTGTCCACATTGTCCATATTGCGGTCGTCGACAAGCGCCGGATCGACATAGAAGCTGACCGGCATGTCGACATTCTGACCCGGCTCCAACGCCTGTTCGGTGAAGCAGAAGCACTGGGTCTTGGTAAAATACTGGCCCGCCTTCAACGGTGTGACGTTGAAGGTGGCGGTGCCAACCGTGCGCCGGTCGGACCGGCTTTCGGCGACATAGAACGCCATGGCGGTTTCGCCGACTCGCACATCGACGCTGCGCTGCTCTGGGCTGAACACCCAAGGCAAGGCGGCATTGGTCGATGCGTCGAACCGGATCGTAATGACACGGTCGAGGACTTCTTCCGGGACTTCTGTGCTGACCTGCGTGGTCCCGGCGAACCCCGTGACCCGGCAGAACAGGTCATACAACGGCACGGCGGCGAAGCTGAGCCCGACCATGAAGCACACGGCCAGGACACAGCCGGCCATGATGCGCTTGTTCTTACGGGCGAGATCCGGATCCATGGCCCTTCCCTCAGCCGCCCATCGACGCCTGGATACCGTCCTGAATGCGGACGATGGTCACACAGAAAACGATCACGACAAAGGCGCCGACCGCGAGCGCGACCGCGATGTTGCGGCTGCGCTGACGGCGTCGGATTTCGTCATCCGTCATCGACAGTTCGCTCTGATGTTTCGCACCCATGCGGGCCTCCTTCGAAGCCATAGCCTTACCCGGCGATGCCCGCGCCGGCGTCGAGCATCATCGCCCCGAACAGCGCGAACAGATAGAAGATTGAATAGCCGAACATCCGTTTGGCCGATTTGTCCGTCGTATCGAACCAGACCGCAACCGCGGACAGCGTGAACAGCGCGCCCAGAACCGCCGCCGCCGCACCGTAGAGCGGCCCGGCGATGCCCAGCCAATAGGGCGCGATCGCGAGGGGCAGCAACAGGATCGTATAGATAAGCATCTGCAGCTTGGTTACGCGGACACCGGCGACAACTGGCAACATCGGCACGCCGGCCTCGGCATAATCACCGCGCCGATACAGCGCCAGCGCCCAGAAATGAGGCGGCGTCCAGAAGAAGATCAGGCTGAACAGGACGAGGGATTCGACCGAAATGCCCCCGGTCACCGCGGCCCAGCCGATCATCGGCGGAAACGCGCCGGCAGCCCCGCCGATGACGATGTTCTGGGGCGTCGAACGCTTCAGCCACATCGTGTAGACGAAGACATAGAACAGGATCGCGGCCGCCAGGATTCCGGCGGCCATGAAGTTTACGGCCAGGGCCATCAGGAAGACCGACCCGGCGGCCAGAACCGTACCGAAGGCCAGCGCATCGTCCGCGGCGATCCGGCCGCGCGGAATCGGCCGACCGCGCGTGCGGGTCATCACCGCATCGATATCGCGGTCGTACCACATGTTAATCGCGCCGGCGGCACCGGACCCGACGGCGATGCACAAGACCGCAACGGCGGCTAGAACCGGATGCAGATCGCCCGGCGCCAGAACCAACCCGGCGAATCCGGAAAACACGACGAGCGACATCACCCGGGGCTTCAGCAGGCGGATATAGTCGCGGACCTCCGCGCCTTTGGAATCCGCGGCCAGGCCGTCTTGCAATGCAGTATCGCTCACGTCCCTAGAACCTCAGTCAAGCATACAAGCCGAATGTCGGGATCGCCGCCGCGCCATCGGGATGTCGTCCCAGGGCGCGGCGGCGTGCCGATCAGTGACCGCCGCCACCGGTGATGCGCGGCAGGGTATTGAACGTGTGGAACGGCGGCGGCGAAGACACCGTCCATTCCAGCGTCGTCGCACCTTCGCCCCACGGATTGGCTTCTGCACGGCGGCCGGCAGCCAGCGTGTAGATCAACACGATGACGAAGAAGATCGTCGACGCGAAGGCAATATAGGCGCCAATCGAAGAGATGTTGTTCCACGCGGCGAACCCGTCGGCATAGTCGATATACCGGCGCGGCATCCCGGCGAGACCCAGGAAGTGCTGCGGGAAGAAGGTCAGGTTGACGCCGATGAAGGTGGTCCAGAAATGCACGTGACCGGCCCAGGTCGGAATTTCGCGGCCCGACATCTTACCCATCCAGTAGTACATGCCCATGAACAGCGCGAAGACCGCGCCCAGCGACAGGACGTAGTGGAAGTGGGCGACGACGTAATAGGTGTCGTGCATCTGCACATCCATGCCGGCATTGGCCAGGACAACGCCCGTGACCCCGCCCAGCGTGAACAGGAAGATGAACCCGATCGCCCAGAGCATCGGCACGGTAAAGCGGATCGAGCCGCCCCACATCGTCGCGATCCACGAGAAGATCTTGATGCCCGTCGGCACGGCAATGACCATCGTCGCCGCCGTGAAATAGGCCTTGGTATCGACGTCCAGGCCGACCGTATACATGTGGTGCGCCCAGACGATAAAGCCGACGAAACCGATCGAGACCATGGCATAGGCCATCCCCAGATAGCCGAAGATCGGCTTTTTGGAGAAGGTCGAGACGACATGGCTGAGGATGCCGAAGGCCGGCAGGATCATGATGTAGACTTCCGGGTGCCCGAAGAACCAGAACAGGTGCTGGAACAGGATCGGGTCGCCGCCCATGTCGGCGCGGAAGAATGCGGTGCCGAAGTTACGGTCGGTCAGCAGCATGGTAATCGCGCCGCCGAGAACCGGCAGAGACAGAACCAGCAGGAAGGCCGTGATCAGCATCGACCAGGCGAACAGCGGCATCTTGTGCAGCGTCATGCCCGGGGCACGCATGTTGAAGATCGTGGTGATGAAGTTGATCGCTCCCAGGATCGAGCTTGCGCCGGCCAAGTGCAGGGCAAAGATCGCCATGTCGACCGCCGGGCCTTCATGGCCTGAGAATGGTCCACCCGCACTGGAAAGCGGCGGATAGATCGTCCAACCGGTGCCGGCACCGCCGCCCAGAATTGCGGACAGGATCAGCAGCGTGAAGGCCGGGATCAGAAGCCAGAAGGAGATGTTGTTCATCCGCGGGAAGGCCATGTCCGGCGCGCCGATCATCAGCGGCACGAACCAGTTGCCAAAGCCGCCGATCAGGCCGGGCATGACGACGAAGAACACCATGATCAGACCGTGCGCGGTCACCACCATGTTCCATTCGTGGCCGTCCGACATGTACTGAATGCCGGGCTGCTGCAGCTCCATGCGCATATAGACGGACGCCGCACCGCCGATGATACCGGCGATGATCGAGAAGATGAGATACATCGTCCCGATGTCTTTGTGGTTGGTCGAATAAAGCCAACGAGCAATCCCGCGCGGGGTGCCGTGGTCGTCGTGATGCGCTGCAGTAGCGTTAGCCATCAAACTTCTCCGTCTTCCTTTGGTCGGCCCGGCTCACCTCCGGGCCACTCCTGCCCCGATTTACTGCGCGGCGCCAACCGGCGACACGGCCACTTCCGGCCCCGTGCCGGGCTTATGCGCCTGCTCGACAATGTCGTATTTCTCGCGCGCTTCGGCGGCCCAGGCTTCGAATTCTTCCTTCGGCACAACCCGAACGTGGATCGGCATGAAGGCGTGATCGGTGCCGCACAGTTCCGAGCAGAAACCATAATAATCGCCCGGCTTCTCGACAGGGCTCAGCGGGAATTCGTTCAAGCGACCCGGGACAGTGTCCATGCGCACGCCGAAATCGCTGAGCGACCAGTTGTGCAGCACATCGGCGGAGGTCATCTGCAGGCGAATCTTCGTATTCGCCGGCAGCACGA
This sequence comes from Pacificispira sp., assembly GCF_965228185.1. Classification (NCBI taxonomy): domain Bacteria; kingdom Pseudomonadati; phylum Pseudomonadota; class Alphaproteobacteria; order Rhodospirillales; family Aestuariispiraceae; genus Pacificispira; species Pacificispira sp. The sequence goes on from NZ_CBDDHE010000008.1 coordinate 177,201, forward strand.
TCACCTCATCCGTCTCCATCAGCCGCTTCACGCCCTGCTGCTCCGCCTCTTCATGGGTGCGGGCCGCGATATAGGCGTCGATCTTGAAGTTGCCGTGATCGGGATACTGATACTCCCAGTACCACTGATGACCGACGATCTTCAGGGTCATTTCAGAATCCTCGAAATCGTCGGTAGCATAAAGCAGCGACAATGACGGGAAGGCGAGAACGACCAGGATCACCACCGGAATGCCGGTCCAAAGCACCTCAAGCAAGGCGTTGTGCGTCGTCTTCGACGGGACCGGATTGGCGCTTTCGCGGAACCGCCAGCAAACATAGAGCAGCAGCAGCAGCACGAAGACCGTGATCACCGTGATAATCGGCATCAGCCAGTAGGTATGGAAATTGTCCATGTCGCGGGCCAATTGCGTAACCGGCTCGGGCAGGCCCAACTGCCAGGGTTCGGCCTGCGCGGCCAACGCTTGACCAGCAGTCGCCACGGCGCCAACCGCCAATGCGCTCAGTCCCGAAAGGATGGTGAAGAGCTTGCGCACCCTATTTCTCCCGTTTTAACCCCCGCGCCCGCGAACACGCCGGCGCGATGCAAACCTTGTCGCTTCGGACCGTGAAATGACCGCCATCAGGCGGCCCCTCCGTTACGGCTTTCCGAACATCCCGTATTCTACCTCGCTACGCGCCTCGTTCAAGGCGACGCCGGGTAGGGACATTCCATAGAACGCCCCTCCGGTAGCTCCGCGCGTTAAACACCAGCATCGCCCGCAAATCAACGGAATTCAGGGACTTGCGAAGAATTCTCATTTCAATCCTAAAGACCCGCCGTCCGCCTCAGCGACAGATTGTAGCACCCGCAATGCGTGGCTGGAATCGCGTCATTCGTCCCGATCCAGGCGCTTGCGGACGCGATGCAGGCCCGACCAGACCGCGACGGCGACCAGCGGGACCGCCGCGCCGATAACGTAAGGGGGATAGACGGGCAGCCCCATTTCCGACAGGGCCTTGGCGCCATAACCGATCAAACCGACCGTATAATAGGTTATGGCGGCAACAGAGAGCCCCTCGACCGTCTGCTGCAGGCGCAATTGCAGGCGGGCCCGCCGATCCATCGAACTCAGAAGTCCCTGATTCTGCTTCTCGAGCATGAAATCGACCCGCGTGCGCAGCAGATTCGCCGCCCGCGTCGCCCGGCGCGACAAATCCGCCATCCGCAGTTCGACCGATTCGCAAGTTCGGCGCGCCGGTGCCAGGCGGCGGTCGAGGAACTCCCGTATCGTTTGATAGCCCTCGTGCCGTTCCTCGCGCAATTCGTCCAACCGGGCATCGACCAGGGCGAAATAAGCCCGCGCAGCCGAGAAACGGTAGCTGTGTCCGGAATTCATCCGCTCGATCTCGGCCGAAATCTGCATCAACTGGGTCAGAAGCTCCGATTCGCGGCGTGTGCCGTCACCATTGCCCTGCTCCACGATCTGGGCCATCTCGCCGGTCAGGGAGGCGAGACCGCGGTCGATCCGCGTCAGTTCCGGCCCGACCATCCGCGCGACGGGCAGCGCGAGAAGCGCCAAATTTCGGTAGGCGACGATTTCCAGCAGCCGCTGCACCACGCGCCCCGCCTTGGCCGGCGGCAGATCGTAGGGTTTCAGCAGAATACGGTTATGGCCGTCGCCGTGAATCCGAAGATCGGACCAGACCCGGGCCGCAGAACCGGAAAGGGTGCTGGTTACCAGGCTCTCCGGCACGAACATTTCCGACAATGTCTGGACATCCGGATCCTCGCCGTCGACCGGCAGCACCGCCAGATTCGTTGCCACCAGAACCTCGCCCGGCAGGTCGGCCAGCCAATCCTTCGGCAGATACTGCGCGGCGCTGGCAGCGAAGGGCCGGTCGAACCGGCCATGGCGCAGGACCGTATAGGTCGCGAATTCCGTATGCCGTTCGAACCGCAGGCGGAACGGACCGAAATCCGCGGAAAAATGGTTCATGTCCTCGGTCGGCGGGTTGACCCCGTGCCGGTCGCAAAGGTCCTTGAGGTGCCCATGGACGCCGGAATCCTGCCCTTCTGCCAGCATGGTGGCGTACATGCTGATCCGGACCGGCGGCTCCAGCATCTCGAAGGGCCGCGCGTGCAATTCGTTGGTCAGCGCATAGCGCAACCGGTGCTCCCTGGCGAAGAGTCCGGCGCGCGGTGCGCCGGATGCGGCCGCGGTCGGCGCGTCTGCCGGCGGGGCGGGCTGCGTATCGATTGTACCCTGGGTCTTGCCCATAACGATGGCGTCCCTATCTGCGGTTCCTAGGATCGATTCACGCCGGGATGGGGCTTGCATAACCCGAACTGGCGAAGGACGCTACGGGACATTTTGCCGTAAGGTCCGGAAACCCGGCACAGTCATTCGGCGCGGCCCATGCCGTCCGCGCCTTCGGAAGGAGAGTTCATGTCCGATATCGCCATCACCGACGGCCTGTTCTACGGCCGGACCGAACTGGAACAGGACCGGGTCGCGTCCCTGGTCGCCGACAGCCTGCACGGCGCGGAAGACGGCGAATTGTACCTGGAATATGTGCAGAGCGAGAGCTTGCTGCTGGAAGACGGCAAGATCAAAAGCGCCAGTTTCGATACCTCCCAGGGCTTCGGTCTGCGCTCCGTCGTCGGGGAAGTTTCCGGCTACGCCCATTCCGGCGAATTGAGCGAAGCCGCCATAAAACGGGCGGCGGACGCGGTGCGCGCCGTTCATGGCGGCCACGGCGGAACTTTGGCCGGCGGTCCGCCGAAGACCAATATGGCGCTGTATTCCGACATCAATCCGTTGGAGACGATGAGCTTCGACGCCAAGGTCGCGCTGCTGGGCGAGATCGACGCCTATGCCCGCGCCAAGGACCCGCGCGTCAAGCAGGTATCCGCCCGGTTGGGCGCCGAATGGGCGGCGGTTCAGATCGTGCGGCCAGACGGCGAGCGCACGGCGGATATCCGCCCGTTGGTGCAGATTTATGTCAGCGTCGTCGTGGAACAGGACGGCCGCATGGAAACCGGATCCCAAGGCTGCGGCGGGCGATTGGACTTCGCGGGCTTCGTGAAGCCGGACCGCTGGCAGGCCCAGGTCGACGAGGCGCTGCGGCAGGCCCTGATCAATTTGGAAGCCGTACCGGCCCCGGCCGGGGAAATGCCGGTCGTGCTGGGCCCGGGCTGGCCCGGCATCCTGCTGCATGAAGCGGTCGGGCATGGGCTGGAAGGCGATTTCAACCGCAAGAAAACCTCGGCCTTCGCCGGATTGCTGGGCCAGCGCGTCGCCGCGCCGGGTGTCACGGTCGTCGACAATGGCACGCTGAAGGACCGGCGCGGATCGCTGACCGTCGATGACGAGGGCACGCCGACAAGCGAAACCATCCTGATCGAGGACGGCGTTCTGAAAGGTTATATGCAGGACCGCATGAATGCCCGCCTGATGGGCGTGAAGTCGACCGGCAACGGGCGCCGGCAATCCTATGCCCATTGCCCGATGGTACGGATGACCAACACCTACATGCTGGGCGGCGACAAGGATCCGGGCGAAATCCTGTCGTCGGTCGACAAGGGCATCTACGCGGTCAATTTCGGCGGCGGGCAGGTCGACATCACCAACGGCAAGTTCGTGTTTTCCTGCACCGAGGCCTATCGTATCGAAAACGGCAAGATCGGCGCGCCGCTGAAAGGCGCGACCCTGATCGGAAATGGCGCGGATGCGTTGACGAAAGTGTCCATGATCGGCAACGATCTGAAACTGGACGATGGCGTCGGCACCTGCGGCAAGGAAGGCCAGGGGGTGCCGGTCGGCGTCGGCCAACCGACCTTGCGCCTGGACGGCCTGACCGTCGGCGGCACGTCGGCCTAGACCGCATCGGCATCGGGTTCGATTGCGCGTGACGAGTGACCGGGCGGTTCGGAGGACCCATGGAATGACGCGGTGGCAGGGAATAGCGGCGATCATGCTGGCCGCCGCCTTTTTGTCCGGCTGTGACGATCAGGACAGTGCGAATAGCGGCAATACCGACGCCCTGTCCGCGCTGGCCCCGGCTGCGGGAACGTCCGGCGACGATGGCGCGCGCACTGAAACGCAAACCGTCGACAAGGTCGTCGACATCGTCACGGCGGAAGTCAGCACCGCCTGTCTACGGGAATTGCCGGAACCCTCCGTCGCCTCCGCGACGCCGGCACGTCTCACCCTGACACTCGAAAACTTCACCTATTCCTTCGAAGAGGGCCGGCACCGGTTCACCCATGACCGGCGGTTCAAGGAAACATCGGGCATCGGCCTCTACATCTATCGCGGCAAGGTCTGCGTCGAGGATGCCCAGGTCTGCGCCGATGCCTGCGTGCGCTACCGGGTCGAGCCGGGCGGCAGCCTGACCCAGCGCGGCCATCACATCGCGACCCCGGTCGATCCGGACCGGATGACGCTGCAATACTGGGCCCGCGACGATGCCGGGAACGCGTTCACCATCTTCCGGGAAATTCGGACGGACGGAGAGACCATCAAAGTCTCCGAGAACTGACTGGCCGAAAAGGTCAGGCGTCCCGCCGGCCCTTCCAATATTTGTAGGCAACCGGGATCAACGACAGCAACGCCAGCCCCGCCAGGGCCAGCACCACGTCGGGTGTCAGTACGCCGGACAGGCTGAGCGAGCCGCCCGACGCGATCACGCTGTCGAAACCGGCACCAACCTGGGCGTAAACGAAGGTGCCCGGCACGATGCCGATCAGCGTCGCCAGGACATAGACGCGCAGCCGCACATCGGCGAATGCGGGCGCGACATTGACGACGAAGAACGGGAACAGCGGCACCAGGCGCAGCACCAGAAGATAGCTGAACGCGTTATCGCGGAATCCGTCCAACAGCCGCTCGACCCGCCGTCCCGCCTTCTGCCGCAGGGCATCGCCGAAGGCCGAACGGGCGATCAAGAAAATGACGGTCGCACCGATGGTGGCCGCAACGACGGTGTAGGCGGTGCCCAACAGACTGCCGAACAACAGCCCGCCGGTCACCGTGAACAAGGTCGCGCCCGGCAGCGATGCCGCGACCATCAACGCATAGACGGCCATGTAGATCAGTACAGCGACCACCGCATGCGCGGCGACAAAGCCCTGCAGGTCCGCGCGGTGCGCCTGCAACGCCTCAAGACTGACGAACCGGTCCAATCCGGCGGCGAAGAACCCGACAAACAGCCCCCCAAGGACAAACAAGGGCAGCAATCGGCGCCACAGCGGTTTGGCGGCGGGCGTCGCGGAAGATGTGGTGGGCGGAGTCGCCATGCTCTCACTCATTTGGGTCTGACCATACTTGATAGACGGTATGGGGCGGAATGTACGTTCATTTCCGCCCCGCGCCATTGACAAGTCATGACATTCCCGTGAGGGCGATCAGGCCGCGCGGGACATGATCGGACGTTCCAGAACGGCATTGAGCGCCCCGGCCGCCTCCCTGCCCTTGGTCACAAAGTGATCGGCGAAGAACTCCGTATGGACCGCGTGCTCATGGAAATGATGCGGCGTCAGTACGACAGAAAGAACGGGCGCCCCCTCGTCCAGTTGCACCCGCATCAGCCCGTCGATCACCGCCGACGCGACGAAATCGTGACGATAAATGCCGCCGTCGACGACGAAAGCAAAGGCAACGACCGCATCCGCCTCGCCCGAACGAAGCAGGCGCTGCGCCAAAAGCGGTATCTCGAAGGCGCCGGGCACATCATAGGTCCGGATCCGCTCGCCCTCGATCCCGTTTTCACCGGCGGCTGCCACAAAGGCTGTGTGGGCGCGGTCGACAATATCCGCATGCCAGCGCGCGCGGATGGCGGCAATTACCGGTTCTTTCTGACTGACTTGGCTCGACTGGTTGTCGGTCCGCTGATTCATCTCTCGTTCCTTCCAATAGGACGTTTCAGAATCAGGGCGCACGGGTCGACGCACGCCTCGTGCGGCCGACACAAGGCCACGCGCTGCGCCATCTACCGTCCTCTTCCATCCGGACTGTGACCGTCGGCTTCGGAATCGCACCGAATCTGCTGACCCTTCCGGCCCGACGGACGGAAGGCGCTCGCGGGCTTCGGACGGATCGCTCCGCCCGTTACCGCCGGTGGGGACTTCCACCCCGCCCCGAGAACAGGCGGCCAGTCTAGTCGGAAACGGGTAACGCGCTCAATCCGCGAATGAAGTGCCGGTGGAACGGCAGATATCCCGGCGAAATCGTCTCGATTCGATTACGCAGAAGCCTGTGCGCGTCGGGCAGCCGGTGGAAAGGCACGGCCATGAAGGCGTGATGTTCGCAATGATAGGGCATGTTCCAGGCCAGAAACCTCACAATGCCAAGTGTCAGGGTCGTCCTGGTATTGCGGAACATGTCCGCGACCTGCGGGCACAGATTGTGTTCGGCCAAAAGGTAGAAGCGCAGGAAGGGCTGCCCCAACAGCACCGGGACCAGCCAGTAGGTCAGCACCGCCGCGCTGCCCATCGCGACCGAAATGGCGGCGACCGTGCCATAGAAGGCCAGATAGAGCCTTGCCTCCGTCACGACGGCGGGCGCGATCCGGTCCGTCAGGAATGGTTCCGCCGTCCGGCCCAGCGCCCGGCCGGTCAAACCGGCCACCGCCGCGCGCCAATAGGGCAACCCGCTGAGATACAGGGCGTAACCGGCGAATCCTGAAATCAGCCTTCCGGCAAGTTCGGGGTCCTGTCCCGGGATTTGCGTATACCGGTGATGGGCCAGATGAAAGGCCCGGAAATACTGCGGCGGTAGGATCAGGATCGCCCCCGCGCCCAGGGCCAGCGCATCGTTTAACCGGCGGCTGGCGAAGGCGGTGCGATGGATCGTCTCGTGCAGCGGGGCGAAGAGAAAGACCAGGAATACCCCGAGCACCGCCTGAAAGGGCAAGGCAGCCCAGGGGCCCCAGGCGCGTTGCGATGCGTAGACCGCAGCGGCGGCAAGCGCGATCAGCCCGGCATGCCCGGCCAGTTGCCGCAGACCGGCGACGTCGGACGGTGCCGAAAGCGCCTTCAAGGCGTTCCGGGTTTCCCGGTCCAATGTCCCGGCCCCGGCCCCGGCCCCGGCCCCGGCCCCGGAGGGCGGCATGACGATATCGGCCATAGAAACTCCCAAAATTGCCCATGGCGCACGCGGCGCAGACCTGTAGACTAATCACGGGAGAACGCCCTTATGAAGCAAGAATTCAGCGCCGCGATCCAACCGGCCTATGATCTGTGGAACAGTCTACGGGCCGATCGCCCCTATCCCAAATTCTCGGATCTGGAGCCGGAAACCTTGGGGAAACTCGCCGAGCACGCGATCCTTCTGACCGTGCTGGACAATGATGATGACCAGGAACCGGACTTTCTTTTCCTGGCGGTAGGGTCGCATCTGGCCGAACGGTTCGGTCCCGGCCTGTACCGCAGCCGGGTTTCGCAATTGGACGATCTGGTACTGCGGAAAACTCTGCTGACCCGCTACCGCAAGGTATTCGCGTCGGGTGAACCCGTTTACGGCAAGGGCGACCGCGAACTGGACAAACTCCCCTACAGCTACGAGGCCTTGACCATGCCTCTGGGCAACGCCGAAACGGGGCAGGTGACGCATCTTCTCGGCGTCGCCATCTATTATACGCTTCAGCAGTACCGGGCCCTGTTCGGCAAGGACCGGGTGGGCGAGAACGAAACCCTGGCACCGCAATAACATTTCAAGAATCCACATCCATGCGTATGGCCGCGTCACTGCCGCAGTTGACGCGAACACGGGCCGCGCCTAGTTTCCGGCCCGTTTTTAACCTTTACCTGAAACGAGACAGTGTGATGACCAATCTGCGCGACCTAGCCCTGAATGCCCGAGCCTGGCCTTTCGAAGAGGCGCGCAAGGTCCTGAAACGCTATGAGAAGAAGGATCCGGAGAAAGGTTACGTCCTGTTCGAAACCGGCTATGGCCCGTCGGGCCTGCCGCATATCGGGACCTTCGGCGAAGTCTTGCGCACCACCATGGTCCGCCGCGCCTTCGAACTGATGAGCGACATTCCGACCAAGCTGATCGCCTTTTCGGACGATATGGACGGCCTGCGCAAGGTGCCGACCAACGTGCCGAACCAGGAAATGCTGACCGCCGCCCTGAACAAGCGCCTGACCAAGGTGCCCGATCCGTTCGGCACGCATCCCAGCTTCGGCGAGCATAACAACGCCCGCCTGCGGGATTTCCTGGACAGTTTCGGCTTCGAATACGAATTCGCCTCGTCCACGGACTATTACTTCTCCGGCAAATTCGACGACGCCCTGATCCGCGTCCTGGAATGCTATGAGCAGATCCAGAAGATCATGCTGCCGTCCCTGCGCGACGAGCGGCGGGCGACGTATTCGCCGTTCCTGCCGGTCGATCCCGAGACCCACGAAGTCTACCAGGCACCGGTGATCGCGACGGACGCCAAGAACGGCACCATCGTCTATCGCCGCGAAGACGGTCAGGAATTCGAGACCCCGGTCACCGGCGGGCGCTGCAAGCTTCAATGGAAGCCCGATTGGGGCATGCGCTGGTACGCGCTGGGCGTCGATTTCGAGATGTCCGGCAAGGATCTGATCGACTCCGTCAAACTGTCGAGCCGGATCTGCGAGGCCCTTGGCGCACCGAAGCCGGAAACCCTGACCTATGAGCTGTTCCTGGACGAGGAAGGCCAGAAAATCTCCAAGTCGAAGGGCAACGGCCTGTCGATGGAGGAATGGCTGACCTATGCCCCGAACGAGAGCCTGGGGCTCTTCATGTTCCAGAAGCCGAAAACGGCGAAGCGGCTGTATTTCGACGTCATCCCGAAGGCGGTGGACGAGTATTATACCCACCTGTCCAAGTTCGACGACGAAGACCTGGAAAAGCGCCTGGAAAACCCGATCTGGCACATCCATCGCGGCCAGCCGCCGCATGGCGCGCCGCCGGTCAGCTTCGGTCTGCTGCTGAACCTGGCGTCGGTCTGCAATACCGAGGACAAGTCGGTGCTGTGGGGTTTCATCAGCCGCTATGTCCCCGACGCCTCGCCCGAGGCAACGCCGGAACTGGACAAGCTGGTCGGTTACGCCATCCGCTACTACCAGGATTTCGTGAAGCCGGAGAAGGCGTTCAAGGCGCCGGACGAAACCGACCGGGCGGCGCTGACCGATCTGCGCACGGCCCTGGCCGGTATGGCGGAAGACACTTCTGCGGAGGATATCCAGACCCAGGTCTACGAGATTGGCAAACAGCACCCGTATGACAATCTGCGCGACTGGTTCAAGGCGCTGTACCAAGTCCTGCTGGGCCAGGAACAGGGTCCGCGGATCGGCTCCTTCTTTGCCCTTTACGGCTTGAAGGAAACTATCGCCTTGATCGATCGGGCGCTGGCGGGCGAAGATTTGTCCGCGGCGTAAGGAAGGGACACGATGCGCACCGATCTGTCGAAAGTAATGGCGACCCTGCTGAAGCTGGCGGTGATCAGCTTCGTTGTCGGCTGGCTGCTGGTTCAGTTCGACATCACGCCGGAAACCATCTTCGACAATTTCGGCGAAACGGTTCGCAAGATTTACGATTTCGCACGCGGCGCCATTGAATGGAGCGCGGGCTATATCGTGATCGGTGCCGTCATCGTCATTCCGATCTGGTTGATCTCCGTGGTGCTGGGCATGCTGAAAGGCCGGCGCCGCAGCGAATAGGGAGTGCGTTCATGGGGCTTCTCGGGCTGATTTTCGTATTGGCCGGCATTCTGCTATGCGGGTCCGGTATCGGGTTTATCTTCGGCATTCCCTGCATCTTGCTGGGCGTGCTTCTGTGGATCCTCGCCATCATCAAAGGCGGCGTGTCCGCCCTGTTCAGCCTGGGCGGCGGCAAGAAGGACTGATGCCATGACCGACAAAGCCGGAACCCTGTTCAACCTGAACGATGTCACCCAGGGCATTCAGCGCCAATTGGCCGACGGCATCGCGGCCCGGATCTTTCCGGGGGATCAGGCCATGCTGTCCGTCGTGACCCTGGCGCCGAACGCGACCGGAACCCTGCACAGCCATCCTCAGGAACAATGGGGCGTGCTGCTGGAGGGCGAAGCCGTCCGTGTTCAGGACGGTGAGGAATTCGCGGTCAAGACCGGCGATTTCTGGCGTACGCCCGGCGGCGTCGAACACACCGTGAAGGCCGGCCCGAACGGCGCACGCATCCTGGATGTCTTCGCGCCGCCGCGGGACGAGTACCGCAAACCGGGAAGCGGTTTCGGGACCTGATGACGCGGCTGTCCGCCCTCGCCGGACTGCTGTTTCTGACCGCCTGCGCCGGGTTTCCGGCCCTGCCTTACACCGCACCGACCTATTTCGCCTATCGCTGTGATGCGGGGACTTTCGATTTGCGCCTCGGGGATGAGGCTGCCCTGGTCCTATGGAACGGGCACCGGATCGCCCTGCCCCAGGTGCCCGCCGCGTCCGGCACACAGTACCGGAACGAGGACGGTTACCTGCTCTGGCTCAAGGGCGACGCGGCCCGGTTCGAAACGCCGGATTTCCAATGGTCCGGCTGCCGGGGCGAATGGGTCGACACGCCCTGGCGCGCCGCCGCCATTCGCGGAGTCTCCTTCCGCGCGATCGGAAACGAGCCCGGCTGGCTGGTGGAAATCCATCCCGAATTCGGCGGCCAGATCGTGCTGGACACCGGAACTAACGCCCTGCCGCTGACGCAGAAGCAAGGCGTGGCGTTTCCGGCCCCGATGACCGTTGCCGGCCGCCAGGTCGATTTTGTCATTGCCGACGAGGGCTGCCGAGACACGATGAGCGGGGAATACTCGCCGCTCACGGTGACAATGACCGTAGACGGCATACCCTATTCCGGCTGCGGACGCCGCTTCGACTAGACCCAGCGACCGGTGCGTGCGATCTGCGGGGCGGGTTCGGGGTCGCTCCAGGCAAAGGGGATGCGCCCTGGGAACACCCGTCCCTCGGCGACAACGAAACGGACCATTCGGATTGCCCCGTCGAAGGTTTCGATGGCAGGGTCATCCCACAGAATCTCCGCCCGTCCGGCGAGGCTGAGAACAATGCCATCCTCGAAACCCGGGAACAGCAGGCCGGCGCGCGGATTCACAGCAATATTGCCGAAGGTATTGAACGCCCGATTGCCGTTGAAATCAGGGAAGGTAAGAACCGTGCCGTCCGGGCCGTCCTCAACCCGCACAAATCCCGGCCGACCGCCGCGATGGCTGACATCGACGCCTTCCACCGGGTCCGGACCGCCCGCGCCCGGGGAGGCACTGGCGATGAACAGCGTGTCGGCCCGTGCGATCCGGTCGCGGCCTTCCGAATCGAGAACCGCCCCCAGCCTTACAGTGTCCTGCGCCGGCGCTTCGGCGCGATACCGGGGATTGCGGGCCTGGATGTATTGCGGGCAGTTTCCGAAACTCTGGTCCACCTGAATGGTGAAACCCGCATCGTCCACCGAAGCCACCTTCCCCGTCATACGGTTGCGGCGCCGGGTGTGGAATTCGACCCCGATCACCGCGACGGGCGCGCCGGGCTGGATGCCTTGCCGGGCAGGATCGTCCGGCCCCGGCAAGGCCCCAACCCGCAACAGTTTCGGATCGGGACTGTGCAGGAAGCCGGCGGGGCCGGTCAGGACGGACGCCCAAGGCTGCCCTGTCCCATCCAATGCCCCAACGAAGAGGGTCGGCAGGGTGGCGAAGAATGTCCGATGCTGATCGGGCATATGGTCCCGGATCATGCGGCGTCCCATCCGTTCAGCCAGATTGGCGGTCCCGTCCTGGATCTGCATGGCCAGTTCGCCCGCATGATAAGGGCTGGTCAGCAAGGGCCACCCTTGGGAAGACGCACGGCCGGATTCGGGATCGCTTGTCATGCCGGCCTCCTACGCCGCCAACGGGGTTGCGCGCATGGCAACATAACCGGGCAGCGCCTCGATGCGCGCGATCCAGTCTCGGATCGCCGGATACGGGTCGAGCGATACACCGCCTTCGGGCGCATGGGCGGTATAGGAGAACAGCGCGACATCGGCGATGGTCGGCGCCTCGCCGACCAGGAAGGCGCGGTTGGTCAAATGAGTGTTCATGAATTCCAGCAAGGTGGCCGCGATGGCCTTCGCCTTGTCCGCGTTTGCCTTTACACCGAAGACGGTGATGATGCGCGCCAGGGCCGGACCGGATGCCAGGGGTCCGGCAGCCAGGGACAGCCAGCGCTGGACCGCGGCCGCCGCTTCCGGATCGGACGGATACCAGCGGCCCGACGGATCGTATTTCCGGGCCAGGTAGACCAGGATTGCATTGCTATCGGCCAAGGTCACAGCAGCATCCTGGATGACGGGCACCTGACCCAGCGGATTGAGCGCGAGGAAGTCCGGAGCCTTGTGTGCGCCGGACGCCAAGTCGACCTCGATCAGGTCTGCTTCCAACCCGAGAAGCGACAACATCAGTTCCGCGCGATGGGCATGACCCGACAGCGGGTGGCGGTAAAGTCGGATAGGGGAGGTGGTCATGTTTTTCTCCTGAGCGTCGATGGGACGGTCGGAAGATAGTTGCCTCTCCTCGAAGAAATAATATCCTCATTCTGAAAACGATATTTCCGGAATTTGGAATAATATGGATCTCCTGAAAGCCATGCGCACCCTGGTGGCGGTCGCCGATAGTGGCGGATTTTCCGCTGCGGCGCGGACGCTGGGACAGTCGCCGCCCTCCGTCACGCGTGAGATCGCCGCCCTGGAAGAACGGTTCGGTTGCAAATTGCTGGCCCGGACGACGCGCCAAGTCCGGCTGACGGAGGCGGGTGCCCGGTACCTGGCCGATGCGCGGCGCATCCTGGCCGAAGTGTCAGAGGCTGAGGCCGCGGTGGCCGGGGTTCATGGTGAGTTGCGCGGGCCGATCACGGTGACGGCCCCAGCGGCTTTCGGGCGTCTACATGTCGCACGCCGCATCACCGCCTTCGCGCTGCGCCACCCCCGTATCCGGTTCACGACGCTGTTTCTCGACCGGATGGTCAATCTGGTCGACGAAGGCGTGGATGTCGCGTTGCGCATCGCGCAATTGCCGGATTCCTCCGCGACCGCGATCCGTGTCGGCAGCGTCCGCCAGGTGCTTTGCGCCGCACCGGATTATCTGGATCGGGTCGGCCCAATCCGGGAGCCAGGCGATCTGCAACGGGTCGAGGGCATCTATACGGCAACCTTTCAGGGCCCCTGGACCCTGATCCGCGACGGCAAACCGTCCCTGGTCAAACCGCCGTCACGGTTCATTTCCAACACGATCGACGGCGCCCATGAGGCGGCACGGGCCGGAATCGGAATCGCGCGGCTGTTGTCCTATCAGGTGGCAGACGCGATTGCGGAAGGAAGCCTGGTGCCGCTGCTGCAGGAGTTCGAGCCCGATCCGGTGCCCGTTCATGTGGTCCATCTGGAAGGCCGGAACTCACCGATGCGGATCCGGTCCTTCATCGACTATCTGGTCGAGGAATTGCGTCAGGAGCCGGTCCTGCGTAATGACTGACCGTCCGGTCAGTACATCCGGCCGCCATTGGGCACATCGAGATCGGGCCGCAGCAGGACCACTTCGCCCTCTTCGTCCGGCACACCCAGAACCAGAACCTCCGACATGAACTTGCCGATCTGCTTCGGCGGGAAGTTCACCACGCCAACCACTTTCCGGCCCGGCAGGGTTTCAATGTCGTAATGCTTGGTGATCTGGGCGGACGTTTTGCGTTCGCCGATCTCCGGTCCGAAATCGACCCATAGTTTGAAGGCCGGACGGCGCGCCTCCGGGTAGGGTTCGGCGCGCAGAATGGTGCCGACGCGGATATCGACTTTCAGAAAATCGTCAAAGGAAAGCGGCTCGGACATTGGGGCTCCCGTCTCTCTGTCGGTGATCTTGGCGACAGGGTATCCGGTTTGCCCGGGAAGGAAAGGCCGCCCAAAGCAAAACGCCCCGGCACGACGGCCGGGGCGTTCCAAAACCGCTTTGACGCGGGCGTTACTTCGGCAGCTTGGACAGCGTGTCCTTCAGCTCGTCCAGGCTTTCGACGAAGCGCTTGTTGACGATGTCAAAGGCTTCGGCCTGCGACTTCGCCATCATTTCGGACAGCTCACGCATGTTCGACACGGCGGATTCGATGGTCGACTTGACCTGATCGATCTGCGCGGACGCGTCCGGCGCGCCCACCGACTTGCCCTGCAGTTCCTGCAGCGCCGCATTGGCCTCGTCCATCGTGTTCTTCAGGATTTCGCTCTGGCGCTGGAACACGGCCTGCACACCTTCGGCGGCGGTCTTGTTCGCGGCGCTCAGCGCTTCCATGTTTTTGCGCTGCGCATCGGTGATCCCTTTCAGGTCCGGCGCCTCAACACCTTGGAAGTACTTCGTGAAGTCGGCTTTCAAGAACGGGTTCTTTTCCGGATCCAGGAACGGATTGTTCTTCGGGTCCAGAAACGGATTGTTCATCGGGTCAAACGCCGAGGACGGTTTCTTCGCCATGGGGGTACTCCTCCATTCGTCGGTTAGATGGGGTCATCGTTCCGATCCCCATCGCGTAAAAATTGATGCTGCACCGCAGCAATATCTCAACACATGATGCTAATCCACGCAACGGTCAAGGATTTTTGTGCAGTGCAACAAAAATGTCGCGCCGCACTACAAACGATCAAGTCGGCGGTTGGCTTAAGGCTCAACAGCATGTCACATTAGTTTTGGGGAATACAGGGGGAGTGCGTTCCATGGAAAACCTGCAGGCGGCCGCGGGCTTCGCGGCGCTCCTCGCATGCGCCTGGGTCTTAAGCGACGGTAAGCGCCGGTTTCCGGTGCGGCTTACACTGTTATGCATCCTGCTCCAGATTGGCCTGGCGGCGGTCTTCCTCTATCTGCCCGGCATGGCGTCTTTTCTTTCCGGCCTGAACGATGGGGTCACCGCCCTGGGCGAAGCGACCCGTGCTGGAACGTCTTTCGTCTTCGGCTATGCCGGCGGCGGGCCTGCCCCGTTCGAAGGCGGCGGTGGCGCAACGAGCTTCATCCTGGCCTTCCAGGCATTGCCGGTCGTGCTGGTGATCAGTGCCCTGACCGCGCTGCTGTTTCACTGGGGCATCATCCAGGCCGTGGTCCGCCTGTGCGCCTGGGCTCTGCGCCGGACTCTCGGGATCGGCGGGGCGGAAGCTGTCAGTGCCGCCGCCAATGTCTTCATCGGCATGGTCGAGGCGCCGATCCTCGTCGCGCCCTATCTGAAACGTCTGGACCGGTCCGGGCTGTTCCTGATCATGACCGTCGGCATGGCGACCATCGCCGGGACCGTTTTCGGCATCTATGCCGGGTTCCTGTCCGGCGTCATCCCCGGCGCGGCCGGACATCTCTTTGCCGCCTCGCTAATCAGTCTGCCCGCAGCCATCATGATCGCCCGGATCATGGTTCCCGTCCCACCCGAAGTGGTCCAGAACGAACACCTGGACGTCGAACTGTCCTTTGGCGGCGAGGCGGACGGTCTGCAAGCCAGCAACATGATGGACGCGATCTCCCGCGGGACCGCGGCAGGCGTCAAACTGCTGATCTCAATCATCGCCTTGCTTCTGGTGCTGGTCGCACTGGTATCGCTCGCAGATATGATAATGGCCGCGATCCTGCCGGACGTCGCCGGCGCGCCACTATCCATCGAACGTATTTTTGCCTGGATCTTCGCGCCGATCGCCTATGCGATGGGCATTCCCTGGGCGGAAGCCGGGACGGCCGGTGCGTTGTTGGGCACCAAGACGGCCCTGAACGAATTATTGGCCTATCTGGCGCTGTCGCAATTGCCGCCGGACGCGCTGGCGCCCCGGTCGGAACTGATCCTGACCTACGCGCTGTGCGGCTTCGCCAATTTCGGAAGTCTGGGGATCATGCTGGGCGGATTGACCGCCATGGTGCCGGAGCGCCGCGCCGATCTGGTGCGTCTGGCGCCCCGCAGCCTGATATCCGGGACCCTGGCGACCTGCCTTACCGGCGCGACCGTCGGGATCCTGGTCTGATCAGTCGCCGATCGCGTCCAGCAGCACGAAGGTGCGGATCGCGCTGGACAGGTTGCCCGTGCGTTGGCGGTCGATATCGGTAACCAGTTGATTGACCGAGATACCCTTTTCGACCGCGATGGTGCGGAGCGCTTCCCAAAAGACGTTTTCCAGCGAAATGCTGGTGCGGTGGCCGGAGATCACGACAGAGCGCTTTTTGATCTCGGCCGGGTCTTCCGCGTTCTTAATCCGCGCCCGACGGGCGCTTCCGCGTGTCATGAGCATACTGATATCGTTCATGTTGCAGACCTTCGGTCCCAATGAGGCCGGACGGCGACGTCCGACATGCCCTGCAGTCTACGGTTCAGTTCTTAAGGAATACTTACCGCTTCCGTAATATCAGAGGCGTTCTAAAAAAGCCTGGATTTCCGCGCCGGCCTCGTCCAAGGCCTGGGCGTGGCTTCGTCCGGATGCCTTACGCGGTTTCAGGTCGTGATCGCCATCCTCCGCCCAGAAAACAGTTGCCGCTTTTGGCAGAGTGTAACCGGCGACATCGTCGCGGGTGCCGAACGGATCGCGTGCCCCCTGAACCATCAGGACCGGCAACCGCAGCGCGGCGAAGTGATCCGTGCGCAGACGGTCCGGCTTGCCCGGCGGATGGAAGGGATAGCCCAAGGTCACCACCGCCTGGACAATGTCCGGGCAATCCGGCTCCGCCGCCAGCAAGGTCGCCATACGGCCGCCCATGGATTTCCCTCCGATCGCCAACCGCGCGGACGGATATTGGGCCTGCGCCGCGCGGATCGCCTCGCGCCAAGACCCGATCAGAACCGGCGCGCGGTCGGGCGGCTTACGGCGGCCCTCCGTCCGGCGCAGGGCCATATAGGGGAACTCGAAGCGCAGAACGCCGATACCCCGCCCGGCGAGATCCTCCGCAATGGCATTCATGAAGTCGCTGTCCATCGGCGCACCAGCGCCATGGGCCAGGATCAGCCGCCAGGTCGCATCGGACGGGCCTTCGGCCAGGAGAGGAATTTCCACGATCTCGGTCATGGATCGAACGAACGAAATCGCCGGTCCAGCGTCAAGAGGTTGTTAACTTTCTTATGCAAAGACTTGAGTGTCAGGGACCGCGTAATAGGGTACCGTATGGCGGCTAGGGGGGACGCGAAGGTTCCGCCGAGGGGCGCCAAAGATCAATGAGGGACGGATCAGCATGTCGGATTTGGCGATTGCGGGGATTTCCAGCCTGACCGCGGGCGACGAGGAACAACTCGTCACGATGACGGTCGACAATCAGTTGTTCGGGATCCCGATCCTGCGCGTCCAGGACATCGTGGAACCGGTGCAGATCACGCCGATCCCGCTCGCTTCCTCCGCGGTGGCGGGCGTTCTGAACCTGCGCGGGCGGATCGTGACAGTCATCGACCTGCGTGTCTGCCTGGGCGCGGAACCGAAAGATCTGGACGACCGGCCGATGTCCGTGACGGTCGAACACAAGGGCGACCTCTATACGATCCTGGTCGATTCCATCGGTGACGTCCGGTCCCTGCCGCGCCGGGATCTGGACAAGCCGCCGCAGACCCTGGACCAGCGCATGCGCAAGCTGTGCTCCGGCGTGTTCCGACTGCAGGACGATTTGCTGGCGGTACTGGACGTCGAGCGTGTCCTGGACCCGACCACGATCGCCGAAGCGCCGAAGCGCCGCCCCCTGAAGCGCCACAAGACAGCGAAGAAGACCGGGCCGGGCGCCGCTCCGCGCAAGGCGGACAAGAAACCCGCGTCAAACGACGATGCGGAGCCTGGCCAAGGAAAAAAGTCTAAGGCCGCCGCGGCGCCCAAGGCCGAGGCGGCAAAGAAGCCGGCAGCCGGACAGCCCAGCCTGTTCGAAAAGCTGGGCGGCGAGTTGGGCATCGACGCGGTGGTCGACATGTTGATCGCGAAGCTGGAGGCGGATTCCCGACTCAGCCCCTTCCTACAGGGCGCGGACAGCGCAACCCAGGCCAAACACGCGAAGGCTTACCTGACCCAGACTTTCGGCGGTCCGTCGAACTATAAGGGCCCGGACCTGTCCAAGCTGCACCGCCATCTGGTGCAGGAAATGGAAATGGATGACGGCCACCTGATCGCCGTCGCCGGCTATCTGGCCGATTGTCTGAACCAGATGGGCGTTCCGGCGGAATTGATCGACGACGTCATGGCCGCCATCGAAGAAATCCGCGACGGGGTCATGGGCCGCTGACCGCGGCCTTCCCGGCTCCCGATTCGAGCTTTCGATTCCGGACTGAATCCTCAGTCCGGCATCATGCCTTGGAAGAAGTCGTTGCCCTTGTCGTCCACGACGATGAAGGCCGGGAAGTTCTCGACCTCAATGCGCCAGATCGCTTCCATGCCCAGCTCGGGATACTCGATGCATTCGACCTTCTTGATGCAGTCCTGGGCCAGGCGTGCCGCCGGGCCGCCGATGGACCCCAGATAAAAGCCGCCATGCTTCTCGCAGGCCTTGCGGACGACCGGCGACCGGTTGCCCTTGGCCAGCATGATCATGGACCCGCCCGCCGCCTGGAACTGGTCGACGAAACTGTCCATCCGGCCGGCCGTCGTCGGGCCGAAGGAACCGGAGGCATAGCCTTCCGGCGTCTTGGCCGGGCCGGCGTAATAGATCGGGTGGTTCTTGAAATAGTCCGGCAGCGGCTCACCCGCATCCAGCTTCGCCCGCAGCTTGCTGTGCGCCGCATCGCGCGCGACGATGATTGTCCCGGTCAGCGACAGTCGTGTCTTGATCGGATGCTTGGTCAGGGTCGCCAGCATGTCCTTCATCGGCATGGACAAGTCGATCTGGACCACCTCGCCCTCGAAGGCCTGATCGGTGATGTCCGGCAGATATTTCGCCGGGTCGCGCTCCAGTTCCTCCAGGAAAATCCCATCCTTGGTGATCTTGCCCAGCGCCTGACGGTCGGCCGAACAGGAAACCCCGATGCCGATCGGCAGGCTGGCGCCATGGCGCGGCAGGCGAATGACGCGGACGTCGTGACAGAAATACTTGCCGCCGAACTGCGCGCCGATGCCCATATTGCGGCTCAACTCGTGAACGACCTTTTCCATTTCCAGGTCGCGATAGCCGGTGCCGTGTTCGCTGCCTTCCGTCGGCAGGTTATCCAGATAGCGCGTGCTGGCCAGCTTCACGGTCTTCAGGTTGAACTCCGCCGATGTCCCGCCGATCACGACCGCCAGGTGATAGGGCGGACAGGCCGCGGTCCCCAGCGTGCGGATCTTCTCGTCCAGGAACTTGATCAGGCGTTCGCGTTCCAGCAGCGACGGCGTGCCCTGGAACAGGAAGGATTTGTTGGCCGATCCACCGCCCTTGGCGATGAACAGGAACTTATAGGCGTCTTCCTGTCCTTCAGCGTAGATCTCGATCTGGCCCGGCAGGTTGTTGCGGGTGTTCTTCTCTTCGAACATCGAGATCGGCGACACTTGGCTGTAACGCAGATTGTTGCGCTCATAGGCGTCCAGGACGCCGGTCGACAGCGCTGCCTTGTCCTGACCGTTGGTCCAGACGCGCCGGCCCTTCTTGCCCATGACGATGGCGGTGCCGGTATCCTGACACATGGGCAGGACGCCACCGGCCGCGATATTTGCGTTCTTCAACAGGTCATAGGCGACGAACCGGTCGTTATCCGACGCTTCCGGGTCCTTCAGGATATTTGCCAGCTGCTCCAAATGGCCGGGGCGCAGCAGATGGTTGATGTCGCGGAACGCCTCTTCCGACAACAGCCGGATGCCTTCCGGATCGACCATCAGCATTTCCTCGCCGTTAAAGTCGGCAGTGGAAACGTAACGGTCCGTCAGTTTGCGGTATTTGGTCTGGTCCGGACCGAGGGGAAGCATGTCCAGAAAGGCGGCGTCGACCATTGGGGCGGCTCCTACTTTGGCGGTTTGCTAAGCGCGGCGGCCGAATTCGCGAAGATCGGTCGCGCTATTTCTTGCGGGTGAAGTCCAGGGTAACAACGTTGTCGGTGCGGGAGTCGTCGTCGCCTTCCGGCGGATCCTCGTCCGGATCGTTATCGGTCGTCCCGGCTTCCATCTCCGCCTGGGTCGGTCCCTTTTCGTCCGATGCCGCTTCCGGATGTTCGGTGGCGATCGCGTCCTCTTCCACCTCGACATGGAATTGCAGGCCGAAATTGACCGACGGATCCGCAAAGGTGATCAGCGCGGCATAAGGAATGCGCAGATGCTCATGCTGGCGATTGAAGCTCAGCTCGACATCGAAGCCCTCGTCATCGGGCTGCAGCCCCCAGAACTGATGCTGCAGCACGATGGTCATCTCTTCCGGGTATTGGTCGCCCAGACGGTTCGGGATCATGACGTCGGGATGATCGGTCTTGAACGTGATGTAAAAATGATGATTGCCCGGCAAACCGCCCTTGGCAGCCCGTTCCAACGCCTTGCGCACCACGGAGCGCATGGCCTGTTCCACCATCTCGTTATAACCGAGTAGATCCTCGTTCATACCCTATCCATCGGAATGTCGTCGCGCACCCCCGGCGCATACCCCCGGGCGCCGCGAACCGAACCAAGCCTAGCGGGAAATCCGGCGAGGTCAAAGGCGAATTCCCGGGGCCGAAATCAGCGTTTGAGAATGGGCCAATCCCCCGGCAGGTAGCCGCCCTTGGAAAGCCGGTCGTTCCGCTCGCGCTGGACATTCTGCTCTTCCGTCGCGTCTGCGATCCATTGCCGCATCAGCGGGTGGTCCAGAATGGCATCGGTATAGGCCTTGGCCACGTCCGACACCGGCAGGCAGAAAGTATAGATTCGCGCCGCGACCGGGGCAAAGAAGGCATCGACCGCACCGAACGCGCCGAACAGGAACGGCCCACCGGACCGCAGCAGGCACGGTTCCCACATCGCCTCCAGCTTGGCGACATCGGCCAGCACCGCGTCCGACGGTTTGAAATCGGGGAAGCGGTTCGACAGGTTCATCGGGCATTCGCGGCGCAGATCGGTGAAACCGGCATGCATCCGCGCGGCCAGGGAACGGGCTTCGGCCCGGTCCAGCGCATCCGCCGGCCACAGGCCCGCATCCGGCGCGGCCTCGGCGGCATATTCCGCGACGGCCATGCTTTCGGAAATGACGCGGCTGCCGACGCGCAGGGTCGGCACGGTGCCGATCCCACCGGTCGCGGCCAGCAGACCTTCGCGATAACCCGGCTCATCCAGCCAGAACATTTCTTCTTCGAACGGCAGGCCGGATTGGGCGAGGAACAGCCAGCCGCGCAGCGACCAGCTTGAATAGGTGCGGTTTCCCAGAACGAGCGTCAGCGTATCCGTCATGATCTTGACCCCTTCGGTGAAATGGCGCGGCGAGACCTTTTCGCACAATTCGCCCGTCGGACAAGTCCCGACTTGCGATCCCTCTTGCCGTTGCCCGGCACGGGGCGTACATCGCCCCCATGGCGCGACAATTGCTCACCCTGGACGATATCCACCTGACCTTCGGCGGGCATCCCCTGCTGGCCGGCGCCGGCATTTCGGTCGGACCGGGGGAACGGCTTTGCCTGGTCGGTAGGAACGGGTCCGGCAAGTCGACCCTGCTGAAAATCGCGGCCGGACAGATCGATCCGGACAGCGGCGACCGCTGGGTCCATCCCGGCATCACCATCCGCTATCTGCCGCAGGAACCGGATCTGAGCGGGTTCGAGACGGTCCTGGCCTATGCCGAGGACGGGCTGGACCCGGTAACCGGACAGCACCGCGCCGAATATCTTCTGAATCGCCTGGGCCTGACCGGCAGGGAAGATCCCAAGACCCTGTCGGGCGGCGAGGCGCGGCGGGCCGCCCTGGCGCGGGTTCTGGCGCCGGAGCCGGATATCCTGCTGCTCGACGAGCCGACGAACCATCTGGACCTGACCGCCATCGAATGGCTGGAAGACGAGATCCAGAGCCTGAAATCGGCCATGGTCCTGATCAGCCACGACCGCCGCTTCCTGACGCGGCTGACCAATGCCACGGTCTGGATCGATCGCGGCACGGCGCGGCGGATGGACGAGGGTTTCGGCGGCTTCGAGGCCTGGCGCGACCGGGTGCTTGAAGAGGAAGAGCGCGACCAGCACAAGCTGGACCGCAAGATCGCGATGGAAGAGGACTGGCTGCGCTATGGCGTCACCGCCCGCCGCAAACGCAACCAGAAACGCCTGGGTAATCTGATCGCCCTGCGTCAGCAGCGCAAAGACCACCGCCGCGCCCAGGGCAATGTCAGCATGAGCGCCGGTGACGCCAGCGCGTCGGGTAAGCGCGTGATGGAGGCGGAGGCCCTCAACAAATCCTTCGGCGACCGCCGGATTGTGCGCGACCTGTCCTTACGCGTCCTGCGCGGCGATCGGGTCGGGATCATCGGCCCCAACGGCGCGGGCAAGACGACGCTGCTGAAACTTCTGACCGGCGAGCTGGAACCGGATTCCGGCACCGCCATCCAAGGCAGCAATCTTCAGATCGCATCCCTGGACCAGCGGCGCGCGTCGCTGGACCCGGCGACCAGCCTGCAGGACGCCCTGACTGGCGGCGGGAACGACAAGGTCATCGTCAACGGCCAGCCGCGCCACGTCATCGGCTACATGAAGGATTTCCTGTTTACGCCGGAACAGGCGCGCCAGCCGATCGGCCGCCTGTCCGGCGGGGAACGCGGTCGGCTGATGTTGGCCCGCGCGCTGACCCTGCCGTCCAATCTGCTGATCCTGGACGAGCCGACCAACGATCTGGATCTGGAAACGCTGGATCTGCTGCAGGAATTGATCGCCGATTATCCGGGCACGGTCATCCTGGTCAGCCATGACCGCGACTTCCTGGACCGTGTCGCGACCACCGTCCTGGTCGCGGAAGGCGACGGGGTCTGGCAGGACTATGCTGGCGGATATTCCGATATGGTGTCCCAGCGCGGCGGCGCGCCGACCCGCAAGCTGGCCGATCCCACCCAGAAGGCCAAAAAGGCCGACACCGCGAAGCCCGCGCCGCCGAAGGCACCAGCGGCCGACGCCAAACGGAAGCTGTCGCTGAAAGAGCGCGAGGCGCTGAAGACCCTGCCGGATCAGATGGAAAAGCTGCGCGTCCAGAAGGAAAAGCTGGAAGCCGCGATGGCCGATCCGGCCTTCTTCACCAAGGACCGCGCGGCCGCCGACCGCACGGCCAAGGCGCTGGATTCGACCCTGTCCGCCCTGGCCCTGGCCGAGGAACGCTGGCTTGAGCTGGAAATCCTGCGCGAGGAGCTGGAGGGCTGATCAGCCCTCCACCACCGCCAGCAGATCTTTCGCGTCGACCTGGGTGCCCGCCTTCACCGCGATCCGCGTGACTTTGCCCGCGCGCGGCGTGGTGATCGACGTTTCCATCTTCATCGCCTCCAGGGTCATCAGCACGTCGCCGGCCTGAACCGTCTGACCCTCGCTGACGACCATGGTCGACACGACGCCCGGCATCGGCGCGGGCACATGGCTTGAATTGCCGATATCCGCCTTCTCATTGGCCGGGGCGCTGGGCGCGACCGCCTTGTCAGCGACCCGGATGACGCGCGGCTGACCGTTCAATTCGAAGAAGACCTCGCGCTCGCCCTTCTGGTCGGCCTCGCCCACGGTCATCAGTCGGATGACCAGGGTCTTGCCCGGATCGATGTCGACCGAAACCTCGTCGCCCGGCTTCATGCCATAGAAGAAGACCGGCGTCGGCAGCACGTCCACCCGGCCGAACTCCCGCCGGTGCTTGGCATAATCGGCGAAGACCTTCGGATACATGATATGCGAGGCCAGTTCGAAATCGCCGACATGACGCTGTGCCGACTTCTGGGCCTTGGACCGTTCTTCCGCCAGATCGATCGGCGCCAGGTGTTTCCCGGGCCGGTCGGTGATCGGCGCATCGCCCTTCAAGGCCTTCGCGACCAGGGCTTCCGGCCAACCGCCCGGCGGCTGCCCCAGATCCCCGCGCAGCATGGCAACGACCGAATCCGGGAATGCGATATCCGTCGACGGGTCCAGCACGTCTTCCGGCGAAACGCCGCTGGAAACCATGTAAAGCGCCATGTCGCCGACGACCTTTGAGGATGGCGTGACCTTGACGATATCGCCGAACAGCTTGTTGACCTCGGCATACATGCGCGCGACTTCGTGCCAGCGTTCCGCGAGGCCCAGGGCGCGGGCCTGTTCCTTCAGATTGGTGAACTGACCGCCCGGCATTTCATGCAGATAGACTTCGGACGCGCCTGCGCGCAGGTCCGGTTCGAAGGCGGTGTATTGCACCCGCACCGCTTCCCAATAGTCGGAGAAGCTGCGGATGGTGGCCAGATCCAGACCGGAATCCCGATCCGTATCGGCCAGCGCCGTCGCGATCGACCCCAGATTGGGCTGCGATGTCAGGCCGGAGAAGCTGTCCATCGCGGCATCCACCGCATCGGCGCCCGCCTCGCAAGCCGCCAGCACGGTCGCCGCCGCGATGCCCGACGTATCGTGGGTGTGATAGTGGATGGGCAGCCCGGTCTCTTCCTTCAAGGCCTTTACAAGAACCCTAATTTGAGCCGGGCGGCACAGGCCGGCCATATCCTTGATGCCCAGGATATGCGCGCCATGGGACTTCAACTCCCGCCCCAGCTTGACGTAATAGTCCAGGTCGTATTTCGGGCGGCTCTTGTCGAACAGATCGCCGGTATAGCAGATCGCCGCCTCGCACAGGCGGTCGGTCTTCAGCACGGCGTCCATTGCAACTTTCATGTTTTCCGCCCAGTTCAGGCTGTCGAAAACACGGAAGACGTCCATCCCGGCATCCGCCGCCTTCTCCACGAAGTACTGAACGGCGTTGTCGGGATAGTTGGTGTAGCCGACCGCATTGGAGGCGCGCAGCAGCATCTGCAGCAGGATGTTCGGCACCTTCTCGCGGATATCGATCAGGCGGTCCCACGGGTCCTCCTTCAGGAACCGCATGGACACATCGAAGGTCGCGCCGCCCCAGCATTCCAGCGAGAACAGATCCGGCAGACGCTGGGCATAGGCCTCCGCGACCTTGACCATGTCATAGGAGCGCATCCGCGTCGCCAGCAAGGATTGGTGCCCGTCGCGCATCGTCGTATCGGTGATCAGCACACGCTGCTGGTCCAGCATCCAGTCGCGGAAGCCTTCGGGCCCGCGCTCGTCAAGGATCTGCTTCGTGCCCTTGGGCGGGTCGCGATAGAGCGTGATCGGAACGGCCGGGCTGTGGGCATGGGCCGGCGGTTTCGGACGGCCGGCGGCCTCCGGATTCTCGTTCACCGTCACATCGGCGATGAAGCGCAGCAGCTTGGTCGCCCGGTCGCGGCGTTTCGGGAAATGGAACAGCGCCGGGGTCGTGTCGATGAACCGAGTCGTGATCGTCCCCGCCGCAAAATCGGGATGGTTGATCACGTTTTCTAGGAAGGCCAGGTTCGTCGCCACGCCGCGAATGCGGAATTCCTTCAGCGCCCGGTCCATTCGGCGCACCGCCGCCTCGCGGGTCGAGGCGCGTGCCGTCACCTTTTCCAGCAGGCTGTCGTAATAGCGCGTGATGACCGCCCCGGAATAGGCCGTGCCGCCGTCCAGGCGAATGCCGAAACCGGTCGCGCCGCGATAGGCGGTGATGCGGCCGTAATCGGGCGTGAAATTGTTCTCGGGATCTTCCGTCGTCACCCGGCATTGCAGGGCGTGGCCATTCAGGCGGATATCCTCCTGGGCCGGGACGCCGGTCTCGTCTTCGACCCCGATCCGGCCGCCCAGCGCGATCAGGATCTGCGCCTTCACGATATCGATGCCTGTCACTTCCTCGGTCACCGTATGCTCGACCTGGACGCGGGGGTTGACCTCGATGAAATAGAATTCACCGGTATCGGCATCCATCAGGAATTCGACCGTGCCGGCGCCGTAGTATCCGGCCTCCCGGCACAGATTCAGCGCCGATTGGCAGATGCGGTTGCGTTTCTCGTCGTTCAGATAGGGCGCGGGCGCACGCTCCACGACCTTCTGATTGCGGCGCTGGACCGAACAGTCGCGCTCGAACAGATGGACCAGATTGCCGTGCTTGTCGCCCAGGATCTGAACTTCGACATGGCGCGCGCGCTGGACCAGCTTTTCCAGATAGACCTCGCCATTGCCGAAGGCGGCTTCGGCCTCTCGGCGGCCGGCGCTGACCTGTTCCTTCAGCTTGGACGCGTCCTCGATCACGCGCATGCCGCGGCCGCCGCCGCCCCAGCTGGCCTTCAGCATGACCGGATAGCCGATCTGCTCCGCCAGTTTGGCGCATTCGCCCAGATCTTCCGGCAGGGGCCCGGTCGCGGGCATGACCGGCACATTGGCCTTCACCGCCATTTCGCGGGCCGAGACCTTATTGCCCAGGGATCGCATGACCGAGGGCGGCGGTCCGACGAAGGTGATGCCGTTCGCGGCGCAGGCCTCCGCCAGATCCGGGTTCTCGGACATGAAGCCATAGCCGGGATGCAGTAGGGTCGCACCGGCCTTCTTGGCGGTGCGGATCACCTCGTCGATGGACAGATAGGCTTTGACGGGGCCGAGCCCCTCGCCGATGCGATAACTTTCATCCGCCTTGAAGCGGTGCAGGGAAAGCTTGTCCTCCTCCGCATAGATCGCGACCGTTCCCAAACCCAACTCGGTGGCGGCGCGCATGACGCGGATGGCGATTTCGCTGCGATTGGCGACAAGTACCTTATGCTCGGACATGGACATCCCCCGAAGAAACGACATGGCAAAGGGACGCAGCGCCCGGAGCAAGCCTGCGACTGCGTCGGTCCTATCCCGATTACTCCCCCATCACTGTATCGCCCACGTCCCGGTTTATATCAACCGCGACAAGAAGGGCAGACGAATGGGGGAGGTTTCCGGTGTCAGACGCCGATGCCGGCAATCTTCTGGAAGCTGAAAACGCTCATGATATAGCCGATGCGGGGATCGTCGGTCGTCGAATCGTTCGCCAGCAGCGGCAGGCGAAGGACGCGGGTTTGGCGGCGGTGGCCTTGAATGTTCGTGAACAGAAGTTCGACCCATTGCGACCGACCGCTTTCAACGATGTCGGTGAAATCACGGCGCATCGACTGTGCCAGCATCGCCGGCATCAAATCGTCGGAAGAAAGTCCGGTGATGTTCCGTTCATGTATCTGGTCCGCCTTGGTGCCCGTCAGCCGGAACCGGAAGCGCAAGGGGTGGCGCAAGACTTCGATCAGCATCAGCCGCGGCAGAATGTCAGACGGAAAGTCGAATGCGTCGATGTCGCGACGAAACGGGGCGGCCGCCGCGCCACGCTTGGAGTTCCAGATCCCGATCACCCGCTTGAAGAACGAATCCTGCATCACAGTGTCGAGATCAAGCGCCGTCCGCTCGCAATGAGAAACGTCCGCCAGGGTGAATCTATCCTGTCCGGCAATCGCTAGAGCGGACATAGAAATACTCCCATTCGCCAATCCGTTAAGAGGACCGATCATATGCGCCATGCGTTAATTGTTTCTGAACGCCTGACGGCTGACGGGATCAATCGGTTCGAAGGCGATCAGGATCCGGTCGACACGCAGCGGATCGCTGCCCGGGCCGCCGCCGGACAGCGGGAGCCGGAGGATTCTGTGTTCGCGCCGATAGTCCTCAACGCTTTGGAACTGCACGAACACCAGTTGCGGCACCTTTCGGTCCACCAGTTGTTCCAGGTCGGGTTGCAGATCGTCGCGCCTATAATTTCGCGCGATCTGATCGACATACTGGCCGGTCAGATTCGCATCATGGACCTGGTCCATATTGGTGCCGGTCAGCCGATAGCGGAACCGGAACGGATCATGTTCAACGCTCATCATGCCCAGATAGGGCAAGGTCGAACGTCGAAAATCGAACGCATCGATATCGGCGCGCGATGGCATCGTGCGGCCGTGCCTGACGGTTTCCCAAACCTGCAGAACTTCGGAAAGGATCGGGCTTTCCTCCGCCAACGTGATCGGCAGATGGGTTCGGTGGCAATAGGTGGCCGCGCGCAGCGAAAAAGCCGACGCAGCGGCGTTGGAGTAGGTCGTCATGGCGTCTCTGTGTGAAGGTTGGAGCCTTTGATACAAGGCTGTAACATTCAAAAGTAAAAGAGTCGGAAACAGTCGCGGGGATTTCGCTATAAATTAATCAAAATCGAATGCGAGTAGCACATGCGCCACACGGTCGGCCATCGCTTGATCGCCGGATAGGGGGAGGCGCAGGATTCGCAGGTGGCGGCTATATCCTTCGGCATTCAGGAATGACAACTCCACGAGATGCGGCGCCCCAGTTTCCACCAGATCGTCCAGATCGTGCAGCAGAATGCGCCGCAACTCCTCCGGCCGGTTCTCGTCGACATAGGTTCCCGTAAGGTTGCGGTTCTGAATTCGATCGATCGCGGTGCCGGTTAACCGATAACGGTACCGGCGCGGTTCCTCCTGGACATCCATGAGGATAATGTTCGGCAGGGCGTCAGCCTGTATTTCGGTCGGGTCCAGATCGGACTTCGCCGGTAACCCGCGCTCCGGCAGTTTCGCGCGCCACAAGGACAGAACCCCACCCAGAATCGGAAAATTTTGCGCATCCTCGATCGGAAGGCGCTTCCGCTGGCAGCTGGAGAGGTTCCACGGACGTTCGTCGCTAGTTAACGCGTTCGTTTTATTTGTCGGCGGCACGGAGAACTCCTTACCAGTTGCCGACCCTCCTTCCGGTACAATAGCGGCAAATCACCGCAAAGTCACAAGCTGCATACATTTCCTGGTCAGGCGCCGTGCCTCTGGCGGGAATCCGCGGGCGCCTGATCACGATCGGTCATGCCGTAATCGCGCAGAACCTGCGCGACCCTCAGTCGGTAACCGGCGAAGACCTGCGCGCGCCCCTTCGCCTGCGCAATGCGGTGCGGATCGGTGTTGCGCCAGGCCTCGACCGCCGCCTCGTCGCGCCAGAAGGACAGCGACAGATATTTCCCCGGCGTCGTCAAGCTCTCGAACCGTTCGACCGAGATGAAGCCGTCCATGGTTTCCAGCAAGGGCTTCAGGTCGGCTGCGATATCCAGATATTCCCCGGTCTTGCCCTCAAGAGGTTCGACTTCGAAGATGATGACGATCATTTCCTATCCCCTTTCCTTGGGTGCCGTTTCCCGCAGGATCGCCACCAGCTTTTCATCCCGTTCCGCCGCAAGCGCGCGGAAATCGCGGCCGGCTTCCTCGTCGCGGCACCCTTGCGCGATGATCCGCGCGGTTTCCGGCGTCAGTTCGGGATTGCCCATGCTGGCCCACCAGGTCGCGAAGCTGGGGCCGAAGCGTTCGATGAACATCTCCATGCCTTTGCCGTTTGTCGCCAGGTTGAACAGCATATGCGGCCCCATCACCGCCCAGCGCAGACCGGGCCCGTGCACCACGGCCTTGTCGACATCCTCAACGGTCGCCACGCCGTCGACGACCAGATGAATCGCCTCGCGCCACAAGGCGGCCTGAAGCCGGTTCGCGACATGGGCCGGCACTTCCTTCAGCACCCGGATCGTCTTCTTGCCGCAGCGGTTCTCGAAAAAATCCTCGGCCCAATCGACGGCCGCCGGATCGGTCCGTTCATTGCCCAACAGTTCGACCAAGGGGATCAGATGCGGCGGGTTGAACGGATGCGCCAGCAGGAACCGTTCCGGCCGCTTCAACCCGTCCTGCATGTCGCGCACCAGCAAGCCGGACGAACTGGTCGCCAGGATCGTTTCAGGGGCCAGCACCGGCTCAATCTCGGCATAGACCTCGTGCTTGATCGGCAGGCGTTCGGGCACGCTTTCCTGGATGAAGCCGACATCCCGGGCCGCATCCGCCGCCCGGCTGTGGAAGGTCATGGCCTCGGGATCCGCCCCGTCGACCACCGCACCCAGCGCCGTCAGCGCCGACCAGGCATTGGCGACATAGTTTCGGACCATCGCCTCGCCGCCGGGATCGGGGTCATAGACCTGAACCGTCATGCCGCGGGCCAGAAACAGCGCGGTCCAACTGGCGCCGATGGTCCCGGCCCCGATCACGCCGACCCGGTCGATTGAGGAAGGATTGGGATAAGCCGTCATGTCTTAGCCTTTCAGAACAAGGTCGGGCGCAACGGCGTCGCCACGGTCAACCCGCCGTCCACCGTATAGCATTGGCCGGTCACGAAGGCGGCCTCGTCGCCGCACAGCCAGGCAATCAGATTGGCGACATCCTCGGGCCGGCCCAGACGTCCCGCCGGCGTCCGTGCCACCGCGTCGCGGCGGGCGGCGGCGGGATCTTGCGCCAGATCGAACCCCGCATCCGCCATTTCCGTCATGATCCAGCCCGGACAGACCGCGTTGCAGCGGATGCCTTGCGCCCCGTGATCGACCGCGATGGACCGCGTCAGGCCATGGACGAAGCCTTTCGAGGCATTGTAGATCGCCATTTCCGGATCGGCATGATCCGCGCTGATCGATCCCAGGTTGACGATCGCCCCGCCCGATCCGGACATGATCGGCAGAACCGCACGGCACAGCCTGAACACCGCCGCGACATTGACGCCCATCAGCAAATCCCAATCGGCGTCGGTCGTATCGGCCACCGTCTTTTCGATCTGAACCCCGGCATTGTTGACCAGGATGTCGATCCCGCCCATTTCGGCGACCGCCCGCCGCACCAGCGTGTCGATATCCTGCTGGCGGGTCAGATCGGCGGTGACGAAGACCGCCGGCGCCAAATCGTCCGCCGCGCCGCGCCCACAGGTGACCACTTGTGCACCGTCAGCCAGAAACCGGTCGACAATGGCCCGGCCGATGCCGCGTCCGCCGCCGGTGATCAGCGCGCGTTTTCCGGAAAGCCCAGCCATGGTTCAGAAATTCACCCGGTCGCCGCCCTTAAGCTTCAACCGCTTGCGTGCCTCCTCCGGCGTCGCGACGGTCAGCGACAGATCCTCGACGATCCGGCGTATTTTGGCGACCTGATCGGCATTGCTTTTCGCCAGTTCACCCTTGGAAATATAGAGACTGTCCTCCAGACCGACCCGGACATTCCCGCCCAGGATCGCGGCCTGCGTCACAAAGGGCATCTGATGCCGCCCCGCCGCCAGGACCGACCATTCATAATCGTCGCCAAACAGCTTGTTTGCGATGCGGCGCATATGCATCAGGTTTTCCTCATCCGCGCCGATCCCGCCCATGATCCCGAAGATGGTCTGGATCAGGAAGGGCGGTTCGACCAGCTTGCGGTCGACGAAATGTGCCAGATTGTAGAGATGGCCGACATCGTAACATTCGAATTCGAACTTCACGCCGTGACCCTGGCCCAGGTCGATCATGGTGCGTTCGATATCGCCGAACGTGTTCTTGAAGATGAATTCCTTGGTGCCCTCGATATAGGGCTGTTCCCAATCGTATTTCCAATCCTTGATCTTGTCGGCGATGGGGAACAGTCCGAAGTTGAAGGACCCCATGTTCAGCGACGTCATTTCCGGACTGGCGGCGACGGCGGCGGCCAGCCGCTCCTCCAGCGTCATGCCCAGCCCGCCGCCGGTGGTGATGTTCACGACCGCATCCGTCTGCTGTTTGATGCGCGGCAGGAATTCCATGAACACTTTCGGATCGGGAGTCGGCCGGCCGTTCTCCGGATCGCGGGCATGCAGATGCAGGATCGACGCCCCCGCCTTGGCCGCCGCAACCGCGTCATCGGCGATTTCCTGGGGCGTGATCGGCAGATATTCCGACATGGTCGGGGTGTGGATGCCGCCGGTCACGGCGCAGGTGATAATGACGCTTTTGGCCATTGGGCTCTCCCTATTCTTTTCGTTTCGCGTGTTCAGACGTTCGAGGTCTACAGGCGCATCTGTTGAACCTGGGCGGACAATCCGCCGTCCAGAACCCATAGCTGCCCGGAAGCATACCCCGCCTCGTCCGATGCGAGCCAGAGCGCAAGATTGGCAACATCCTCCGGCTGGCCCCAGCGCCGCACCGGATGGACTCGGCGGACCTCGTCCTGCAGTTTGTCGATATCCCCGGCATGGCCGAAGAAGCTCTGCAGCATCGGCGTTTCGATATAGCCGGGACAGATCGCATTGCAGCGGATGCCTTCCGGCCCGTAATCGCAGGCCATGGCGCGGGTCAGGGCGTGGACGCCGCCCTTTGACGCGCAATAGGCCGCCAGATTCG
The DNA here is from genome assembly GCF_965228185.1 of Pacificispira sp. Classification (NCBI taxonomy): domain Bacteria; kingdom Pseudomonadati; phylum Pseudomonadota; class Alphaproteobacteria; order Rhodospirillales; family Aestuariispiraceae; genus Pacificispira; species Pacificispira sp. Next base: position 209,323 of record NZ_CBDDHE010000008.1, read on the forward strand.
GATCGGCGATAAAGCCGTCATAGGACCCGAAGGTTACGATCGACCCGCCGCCCGCCGCGCGCATCAGCGGCACTGCGTGCTTACAAGCCAGGAACGTGCCTTTCAGGTTCACGTTCATGACCCGGTCCCATTCCTCTTCGCTGGTTTCCTCGATGGTCTTTTCGATCTCGATCCCGGCGCAGGTGACCAGCACGTCCAGCCCGCCCAGGATCTCTTCCGCCCGTGCCATCACGGCGCGAACGGCCGCGTCGCGCGTCACATCAACCTGGCAATAGGTCACCCCGTCCGGCACCTGAGCGTCCTGCGACAGGTCGGCGGCAATCACCGAAGCACCCTCTGCCGCGAAACGCGCGGCGATGGCGCGTCCGATCCCCCCGGCGCCGCCGGTTACGACGGCCCGTTTTCCTTCGATCCGTTTCGTCATCTAACGGCCCGCCACCAGACCGTCGATCGCGTCCAGGACAAGGCCGTGGAAATGGTGCACGCCATGTTCCGACAGGCCGCTCCCGTCCGGATCGACCATGAACCGGCCCCGGTCGAAAGCCGGGGTCGCCATGCCCCGCTGAACGCTTTCGACGATATCGATGTCCTCGCGCTGCAGCACCTGATCGATATAGCGGATGGCCTCCATCTGGCTTTCCGTCGGCTCGGAGTTCAGGAAGTAGAAATCATAGCTTTCAAAGGTCGTCTCATGGTCGATGGGGACGACATTCAGGACCATCAGATTGCCCTCACCCGGATAGCGCAGCAGACAGATATTCGGCCACAGCCACCAGACCGCATGATCCTGCACCGATGCCCCGTCGACGCCATAGGCCGTGTTGTCCAGCCGCGTCCCGGCGCTGGCCATGTGGCTGGAATACCGGTCATGGGTCTGGACCTTGTACGTGTCCATATTGACCAGGGACACGAAATCCCGATGCGCGGTCGGGCAGTGATAGCATTCCAGGAAATTGTCGACGACCGACTTCCAGTTCGCCTTGATCGTATATTCGATGCGATGCGCATGGGTCAGCCGATCCAGGTCCGGCGCCCATTCCCGTACCTCCTTCGCCAGATCGCCGGTTTGTTCGGCCAGCGGCACCGCATCCGGGTCCAGGTTGACGAAGACGAGGTTCAGGAACTCCTCGATCCGCACACCGGTCAGGCAGAAATCCTCTTCGGTGAAATTCTCGATCTTGTCCGACCGCCGCGCGGCACGCAGCGACCCGTCCAGCCGATAGACCCAGGCGTGATAGGGGCAGGTGATCTGTTTGATGTTCCCGCGCCCCGACAACAATTCGTGGGCGCGGTGCAGACAGACATTATAGAAGGCACGCAACACCCCAGCCTTATCGCGCAACGCGACCAACGGCTGGCCCTGGATGTCGAAGGCCAGATAGTCGCCCGGATTGGCCAGGGCTTCCGCGTGACAGACGAATTGCCAGGATTTGGAGAAGATCGATTTGCGCTCCGCCTCCAGATAACCAGGCTCGACATAGGCCCGCGCCGGCAGGGACCAGGACCGCGCCGCAGCAGGATCGTACCCGTCGCGCAGGGACTTCAAATCTTGCACCGAAACCGTCATCGCGCCCTCCCGCCATTCTTGAATCTCACCGACCTGGATTTTGATCCGTCAAGTTCGGCCGCGTCCAGTCCCCGGCCGATTAAATTTTTCGATGGCGCAAATTCAGGACTTCATGGCGCACCCGGTGCGCCCTTGTTTCTGCGATGCTGCGACAGTAGGTCTGGCCACTCGTGAGGTCGGGAACAATGCTTTTGAAATTCAGGCATGACTTCCCCGACCTTAGACCTCACACTGTGGCCGAACGGGCGCACTAAGGCGTCCTGGCCAGAAAACGTTTGTACAGGGATCGAGAGGGAGACAATCGAACATGTCTTATCTTAAGCAATTGACCCGCGCCGCCGTCCTGGGCGGTGCCGCAATGCTGACCGCCACGTCGGCCCAGGCCGCCGAACTGGGCGCGACCGGTGAGCCGATCAAGCTGGCGATCAACGAATGGACCGGTCAGCACGTGACCACCCATATCGCCGGTCAGGTTCTGGAGAAGATGGGCTATTCGGTCGAATACGTGACCGCCGGCAACTACCCGCAGCATTCGGCGCTGGCCGATGGCACCATCCATGCGACGCTGGAAGTCTGGCTGAACAATGCGGGCGACATCTATCCGAAGATGAAGGAGACCGGGAACCTGGTCGATATCGGCCCGCTGAACCTGGAAACCCGCGAAGGCTGGGTCTATCCGGTGCATATGAAGGATATCTGCCCGGGCTTGCCGGACTGGGAAGCGCTGAAGGATTGCGCCGAGGCCATGGCGACGCCGGAAACCTTCCCGGACGGCCGTATTCTGAGCTACCCCGCCGACTGGGGGAATCGCTCCGCCCAGATGATCCAGGGCCTGGACCTGCCCTATGCCGCCGTTCCGGCCGGATCGGAAGGCGCGTTGGTCGCCGAGCTGAAGGCCGCTGCCACGGCGCAGAAGCCGCTGGTCATGATGTTCTGGGCGCCGCATTGGGTGCTGGCCGAAGTCGATGTCGAATGGGTCGAACTGCCGGCCTATGACCCGGCTTGCGAGACCGACGCGTCCTGGGGTCCGAACCCGAATGAAGTCATGGATTGCGGCGTGTCCCCGCCGGACACGATGAAGGTCGCCTGGTCGGGCTTCGCGGACAAATGGCCGGCTGCCTATGCCTTCCTTGAGCAGATGACCATGTCGGCGGCGGAACAGCAGAAGATGATGCTGGCAATCGACCAGAAGGGCGAGAAGCTGGAAGACGTCGTCTCCGCCTGGGTCGCAGCCAATGAAGCGACCTGGAAGCCGTGGATGGACGCGGCGATGAATTGATCGGCAAACGCCGTATCAGTTGACCGAAAGGAATGGCCGGCGGTGCAATTCTGCCCTGCCGGCCCATTCCGTCCGAATAGAATGAAGGGGGAAATACGTGTCGGATTCTACCGGTGGGGCGCCGGATTCCCGGCCCGTCAAACTGTCCTGTCGTAACATCTGGAAAGTCTACGGAACCGATCCCGCGCAGTTCTTCGACAAGGGCGACGGCAAGGTCGGGGATCCCGATGCCCATACGGCGCGCATTCGCGACGAGGGCCATATCGTCGCCGCAGGGGATGTCAGCTTCGACGTCCATGCCGGCGAAATCTTCATCATCATGGGGCTCAGCGGCTCCGGCAAGTCGACCATGGTGCGCTGCCTGTCGCGCCTCGTGGAACCGACGGCGGGGGAAGTCCTGCTGGACGGCGAGAACCTGCTGACCGCGTCGGAAAAAGAGCTGATCGAAATCCGCCGCCACAAGATGGGCATGGTATTTCAGAACTTTGGCCTGCTGCCGCATCAGACCGTGCTGCAGAACGTGGCCTTCCCGTTGAAAGTTCAAGGCGTCGGATTGGCCGAACGTGAGGCCAAGGCACGCGAGATGATTTCGCTGGTCGGCCTGGACGGGCGCGAGAATGCGTTTCCGCGCCAGCTCTCCGGCGGGCAGCAACAGCGGGTCGGCATTGCCCGCTCGCTCTGCGTCGGTCCGGAAATGTGGTTCCTGGACGAACCGTTCAGCGCGCTGGACCCGTTGATCCGCCGCCAGATGCAGGACGAGTTCGTGCGGTTGCAGACCATGCTGCACAAGACCATCGTCTTCATCACCCATGACTTCCTGGAAGCCCTCAAACTGGGCGACCGGATCTGCATCATGAAGGATGGCCGCGTCGTGCAGATCGGCACGCCGTCGGAACTGGTGCTGAACCCGGCCGACGATTATGTCGCCGAATTTACCGAGGACGTGCCCCTGGTCCGTGTCATCCGTGTCCGCGATGTCATGGAACCGATTACCGGCGACGTGCCCGGCGACGGAACTTCGGTATCCCCGGACATGTGTCTGGAAGAAATTTTGCCCGCCTTCGCCGGGACCGACCGACCATTGGTGGTCCGGGATGGTGACGGAACGGCTGTGGGCCGCGTGACCCCCGCCGGCGTGGTGAAATCGCTCGCCGCCGGCGAAAAGCGCCAGGGCGCCGCCCAGGGCGCGGCGTGAGGACATGATGATGTCACCCATCCCGCTTCATCGTGTTCCTGCGGAAGCAGGAACCTTCGTCGATCTTGCACCGGCCGCCGCCCCAAGAAGGCTCCCGCTTTCGCTGGAGCACGTCGGAGGGGAGGCGCAGGTATGAACGGACTGCCCTCCAAGCTCGACCGCACGGCCGTGATGTGGATCGGCCTCGCGGTCTTCGCCGCCTTCTGCTTCGCCCTGCGTGGCGAGTTGCGATGGTTGAGCGATTATCCCGGCACCCTCGTCATCCCCTTGGCCGCTTGGCTGAACGTCGTGATGACCTGGTTCGTAAGTACCTTCCAATTCATCTTCAGAGGCATTTCGGCCGTCATGGACGTGCCGATGGCCGCGATTCAAGCAGTCCTACATTGGCTGCCCTGGCCCGCGACCATGGCGGTGTTCACGGCCCTGGCCTTCCGCGCCGGGGGCTGGAAGCTGGCGCTGTTCACTTTCCTGTCGATGACCTACATGCTGGTCACCGGCTATTGGTTCGAAAGCATGAACACGCTGGCGCTGGTCGGCGTGTCGGTGCCGCTGTCCATCGCCATCGGCTTCGGCCTGGGCGTCCTGTCCTTCCGCAGCGACACCGCCCGCAAGATCGTCGATCCGATGCTGGACCTGATGCAGACGGTACCGGCCTTCGCCTATCTGATCCCGATCCTGCTGCTGTTCGGCTTCGGCCCGGTGGTCGGGCTGATCGCGAGCGCGATTTACGCCGCCCCGCCGATGGTCCGGAACACCATTCTGGGCCTGGAACGCGTGCCGCCCGAAATCCGCGAATCCGGGCAGATGAGCGGCTGCACCAACCGGCAGACCTTCTGGCTGGTGCAATTGCCGACAGCGATGCCGCAGATCATGGTCGGCGTGAACCAATCGATCATGGCGGCGCTCAGCATGGTCATCATCGCGGCCATTATCGGCGGTTTCGGCGATATCGGCTGGGAGGTGCTGTCGACCATGCGCAAGGCGCAGTTCGGGCAGAGCCTGCTGGCCGGCATCGTGATCGCCATCCTGGCCATGATCATGGACCGGGTAAGCCGCGGCCTGACCGATCTGGAACGCAACCTCGCCTATTCGCAATTGCCGCCGAAGCAGCGTCACGGTCACTGGATCGTCGCCGGGATCGTCGCCGTCGCCGCGATCCTGCTGGCGCAGGTTTTCCCGGAACTGAAAGTCTTCCCCGACGAATGGATCTTCCACCACGCCGTTTCGCTGTGGCTGAACGCCGGGATCGACGAGATCGTCCGGAACTATTCCGCGGTGCTGGACGGCATCAAGAACAGCGCGAATTTCTTCGTTCTGCTGCCCCTGCGTATCGGGTTGATCAAGGCGGTCTATCCTAAATTCTGGGGTTTCGCCATGACGCCGGAAATCGCGGCCCTGTACTGGGGCGCGGCCATCCTGTTGCTCGGCTATTGCGTGTGGAAGGGCAAGAAGTCCCTGGCGATCGTGATCGGAATCGCGACGCCGATCCTGTTCTGGGGACTGGACGGCACGCCCTGGCCGGTCTTCATCGCACTGGTCGGCCTGACCGCCTATCTGGCCGGCGGCTGGAAGGTCTGCGCCTTCGCCGTCGCCTCTCTGGTCTTCATGCTGGTCAACGACCTGTGGGAAGAGACGATGCGGTCGGTCTATCTGTGCGGCGCGGCGGTCTTCCTGTGCTTTTTGATCGGCGGATCGCTGGGTGTCTGGGCGGCGCATAACGACCGGGTGTCGGCCATTCTGCGGCCGGTCAACGATACGCTGCAGACCATGCCGCAATTCGTCATTCTGATCCCGGTGCTGATGTTCTTCGCGGTGGGCGAGTTCTCCGCCCTGCTGGCGGTGATCCTCTATGCCGTCGTGCCGCCGATCCGCTATGTCGAACATGGGCTGCGCAACGTCCCGGCCCATGTGGTCGAGGCGGCGAAGCAGATCGGCTGCACGCCGCGTCAGATCCTGTTCGAGGTCAAGCTGCCGCTGGCCCTGCCGGTGATCATGCTGGGCCTGAACCAGACCATCATGTATGGCCTGGCCATGCTGGTCATCGCCGCCCTGGTCGGAACCAAGGGACTGGGGCAGGCGGTCTATCTGGCGCTCGGCAAGGCGGACACCGGCATGGGCCTGGTCGCCGGCCTGTCCATTGCCCTGGTCGCGATGACCGCCGACCGCATCATCCAGGCCTGGAGCAACCGCAAGCGCAAGGCATTAGGGCTATAGTTTCTTATGAATCCGTCTTCCCCGCGAAGGCGGGGATCCAGGGCCACACGCGCGGTTCGTGCCGGGCGGCCAAGGATTCCGCCCTACGCTGGAATGACGCAAGATGGGCTGGGAGAATGGCGATGAAGGGCATTCCTGTTGCGACGCGGTGGTTCCGATCGGAACGGCTGGACGAAGGCGTCAGGCTGATCTGGGAGCACCATCTGAGCCCGGACGTTCATTGCAATATCTGGTTCATCGAAGGCCGCGACCGGAACCTGATGTTCGATTCCGGGATGGGCGTGCGGTCCCTGAAACAGGAACTGGCCTTCCTGTCGGAAAAGCCTGTCGTCTGCGTCGCCGGGCACAGCCATTTCGACCATATGGGCGGCCATTGGGAATTTGAGGAGCGGGTCGGACACGCGGCCGAGGCCGACATCATGGCCGCCCCGACTTGCGACAACACGCTGGCCGCCGACTATATCGAACCGCACCATTTCTCCGCCCTGCCCCATGACGGTTTCACCTGCGACAGCTACCGCCTGAAGCCCGCCCCCTTAACTCGGTTGGTCGACGAGGGCGATGTGATCGATCTGGGCGACCGTGTCTTCCGGGTCCTGCATGTCCCGGGCCATTCGCCCGGCTCGATCGCACTCTTGGAAGAGGCGACCGGATTGCTGCTGTCCAGCGACTGCCTCTATGACGGCAACCTTCTGGACGAACTGTGGCATTCCAACATTCCAGACTACCTGGAAAGCATGGCGCGCCTGAAAGAACTGAATGTCCGCACGGTTCGCCCCGGCCATTACGACAGTTTTGGAAAGGATCGATTGAATGACCTGGCCGACGACTATATCGCCGGCCGCCGCAAGCCGGGCTGCCCGAACGACTGACCGGTACTGACTAATGGCCTACAACGTCCAGGCGGGGGCCGCGCCCACAGGTTCCTGCTGGGTGATGCAATGGATGCTTCCGCCGCCGGTGGCCAGCGCCAGAATCGGGACTTGGACGATCTCGCGGCCGGGGAATGCTGCCTGAACCACGGCGCGTGCTTCCGCGTCGCCGGGCAGATCGAAACCCGGCATCACCACGCCGCCATTGCAGACGTAGAAATTGATGTAGCAGTTGCAGAAGTCGAAATTCTCCGTCGTCGCGGTGTCGCGGCGCGGCGCGGCCCGCAGCTCCGTGATCTCCAGCCGCCGCCCCTTGGCATCGGTCGCGTCGCGCAGGATATCGATATTCCGCCGGGCGACCGCCGCCTCGTCCGCATCCGCTTCGGGATCGATTTCCACCAGAACCTTCCCCGGCGCGGTGAAACAGGCGATGCCGTCGATATGGCCGTCGGTGCCGGTCTCGTAAGGGTTACCGGGCAGCCAGATTGTTTTCTCTACGCCCAAGGTTCGGGCAAAGATCGCCTCCGCCTTGTCGCGCCGGATGCCGGGATTTCGGTTCGGATTCAGGATGACCGTATCCGTCGTCAGCAAGGTCCCCTCGCCGTCGACATGCAAGGCACCGCCTTCCGTCGCCAGGGCCGAATGCAGGACGGGCAGGTTCAAATCGCGCAAGACCGACGCGGCGAGGGCAGCATCCTTGTCGAAATGCTCGGTCTTCCCGCCCCAGGCATTGAACCGCCAGGACACGCCGGCCCGCCCTTCCGGGGAGATCACGAAACTGGGGCCGGTGTCGCGAAACCAACTGTCGTCGACCGGATAGGCGACAACCTCAACCTCGCCGCCGCAGACCGCGCGCGCGCCTTCGGCCGCAGACGGATCGGCGATCATGCGAACCGGCTCGAACCGCGCAATGGCGCGGGCTACCGCCGCATAGTCCTTTTGAACGGATGTCAGATCCGGCGCCCACATCTCCTGCCGGTGCGGCCACACCATCCAGGTTCGAATATGCGGTTCCCACTCCGCGGGCATGCGAAAGGCCGTCATCGTTTCCCCCTTTATCTCTTTTGGGAAACGTTACCGCCGATCGGAAAGCGAAAGCTATACCCCGTTTGGATTAGCTACCGCACCAATCCGATGGTCTCGCGCACTTCCACCAGAATCGGGGCGGACAGCGCCCGGGCCCGTTCGCCGCCCTTGGCCAGGATCCGGTCGATCTCGGCGACATCTTCCAGCAGGCGGTTCATCTCGGTCGTGATCGGTTCCAGATGGGCGACCGCGGCATCGGCGAGCTGCTGCTTGAAGGCACCGAACTGACCGCCGCCGACGTCGCGCAGGGCGGTCTCGACCGTCTGATTGGTTAGCGCGGCATAGATGGTCACCAGGTTCTGGGCTTCCGGCCGGTCCTTGAATCCGTCCTTGTCGGTCGGCAGGTTTTCCGGGTCGGTCTTGGCCTTGCGGATCTTCTTCGCGATCGTGTCGGCATCGTCCGTCAAGTTGATGCGCGCCATGTCCGACGGGTCCGATTTCGACATTTTCTTCGTGCCGTCGCGCAGGGACATGACCCGGGTCGCTTCGCCCAGGATCAGCGGTTCCAGGACCGGGAAGAAATCCTCGACACTCCAGTCGTTGTTGAACTTGATCGCGATGTCGCGGGCCAGTTCCAGATGCTGCTTCTGATCCTCGCCGACCGGCACATGGGTGCCGCGATAGGCCAGAATGTCCGCCGCCATAAGGTTCGGATAGACGAACAGGCCGGTCGACGCGTTTTCCTTGTTCTTGCCCGCCTTCTCCTTGAACTGGGTCATGCGGTTCAGCCAGCCCATACGCGCGACGCAGTTGAAGTACCAGGCCAGCTCCGCGTGGTCCGGATTCTGCGACTGGTTGAACAGGATGTGCTTGTCCGCGTCGATGCCGCAGGCGATCAGCGCCGCCGCCACCTGGCGGGTCGCGTCGCGCAAGGTTGCCGGTTCCTGCCATACGGTCAGGGCGTGCATGTCGACGACACAATAGATGCAGTCGAACTTATCCTGCAGCGGGACCCAGTTGCGGATCGCGCCCAGATAGTTGCCCAGCGTCAAATTGCCGGTCGGCTGAATGCCGGAAAAGACGCGTTGCGGATGCTTAGTGGCCGAAGATGCGGCGGCGGTCATGGGATGTGGACTCCCCGAACGGTGTTGAAACGATAAGGCGCGCGGTTATCGCGACTTACCGGCCAGGGGTCAAGCGGCGGTGGCGACCGGGAATGTTATTGCGGGCGCTCAGTTGCGTTTACGCCTCAGCATCCCTCGCACCTCGCGCAGATCCGCGCCACCGAGAACCTGGGCGAGGGCAAAAAAGAGGATACCGCCCAAGGTCACGACGGCGGCCAAGCCACCGATCCGCAAAGCCAGGTTCAGGGCTGTGAAATCAGGGATCAAGATCAGGGCGCCGAACAGCGCCAGCGCCATCAGCGCGGAGGCGAGGATCAAGCGCGGCACCCGCCGACGGAACCGGCCATCCAGCGGCAGGTGACCCCGGCGACCCAGAATCCATCCCATCGCTGCCGCGTTCGCCCAGGCCGCAAGCGACGCCGCCAGCGCGATCCCGGCCGCGCCGAGAACCCGCATCAACGCAAAGGCCAGCGCCAAATTGAGCGCCATGGATAGGGCGGCGATGTAAAGCGGGGTCCGCGTGTCGCCGCGTGCGAAGAAGGCCGGGGACAGGACTTTCACCAGCACGACCGGCGGCAGACCGACGGCCATTGCCGCCACGACCTCCGCCGTCGCAAAGGCATCCCCGGCCTCGAACGCCCCGCGCCGGAACAGAACATCGACAATGGGCAAAGGCATGGCGATCAGCGCGGCGGCGGCCGGCAGGGTGAACAGCATGCCGATCTCCAGCGACCGGTTCAGGCTGTCCCGCGCTCCGGCATCGTCGCCGGCACTCAACTGACGCGACAGCAACGGCAGCAGCGCGACGGAGATGGCGACGCCGATGACGCCCAGCGGCAACTGCGCCACGCGGTCGGCATAATAGAGATGCGCGATCGCCCCGGCCGGCAGCAGCGAGGCAAGGATGGTGGAGACGACCATGTTGATCTGACTGACCCCGGCGCTGAGCACGCCCGGCCCCATGCGCCGCAGCAACAGGCGGATATCGCTGCCGATCCGGGGGCGCGGCAGGTGGAACAGGATCCCGGCCCGTTTGCAGTCCCAGGCGACCAGACCGAATTGGGCGATACCGGCGACGAAGACACCCCAAGCCAGGAACTCGGCCGGGATCATCGGGAAGTATCCGCTCAGGGACAGTAGCATCGCCGCAATCAGCACGACATTCAGCAGCATCGGTGCCGCCGCAGCCGCGCCAAACCGTCCGGCCGTGTTCAGCATGCCGGAGAGCAGGGCCGACAGCGCCATGAAGGTCAGATAGGGGAAGGTGACGGTGCTGAGCGCGACCGCCAGGGCGAAGGTTGCCTCATCATCCGCGAAACCCGGCGCCAGGACCAGGATGACGACGGGCATGAAAGCCATGGCGAGGACGGTCAGCGCCAGCATGACCAGGATCAGCAGCACCGCCGCCTCCCCGCCGAACCGCACAGCACTGTCGCGGCCTTCGCGTTCCATCCGCTTGGCATAAATCGGGACCAGGGCGGCATTCAGGGCGCCTTCCGCGAACAGCCGCCGGAACAGGTTGGGCAGGCGAAAGGCGACAACGAAGGCCTCCGCCGCCGGACCGGCGCCCAACACGGCCGCCATCATCGCGTCACGGACAAAGCCCAGCACCCGGCTGGCCATCGTCCAGCCGCCCACCGTCGCGATCGACCTCAATAGCGCCATCGCGCCTACTCCCGAAATGAAGATGCGGCAGGGTTAGCGGGATTCGAGTTGCCTGGCGAGGTTACGGTGGAACTGTGACGAACATCGCCCGATTTTTTGGCGTGTTCAGGGTCCGGAGCGGATTTCCTTGACGGCGGCAGCGACCTTACGGAACGCTTCCGCCACCTGATTGGCCGCCCCGCCCGCGTCCAGTGGTTCACCCTCGTCCGCCGGCGCAGGCCCCGGTCGATCTCCGGCAACCGCACGCAGAACCTCGGGCACGTGATGGAGATGTTTGCCGTCGGCGGCCTCCATCAAGAGGGCGGTCAGTTCGACATTCGCCAGCCTGCGGGCCTGTGTCAGTTCGGCGGCGAAGGCCCGCAGCAGGACGTACCCTACCGCGACGACGATGATTGTAATGAGCGAGGCGCGGATGGCGACCACATAGAACAGCTCCTGGGAGCTCAGCATCCGGCTTTCGAATTCCAACAGGCGGACGCGCAAATTGTCGCTCACCTTCCGAAAGTCCGCGCTTTCCGTCGCGACCGCCGTTTGCTGAAGCTGAACCGCAGCGACCAGTTCATCACGGATCTTCGAAACGGCATGTTGCGGGTTCTGGAGATCGAGCCCCAAAATCCAATCCGGTTGCCCGGCGTCCCATTTCTCGACGATGCGACGCGCCAAGAGTATTGCTTGATCGCGTCCGACATGGGGATGTTCGTAGTCTTTCCCGGTGCGCGCCAGAACCGCCACACTCAAACCGCCATCGTACCGGGTCAGCAAACCGGCCGTCACTTTCTCTGCCTTGGCGTAGTCGACAATCGATGACAGCGGCACCGCGATGCCGCCATCATCCGATCGCGTCAAACCGACCCTGGGCTGCTGGACTACGATTACAAGTTCCGTGGGGTTTTTCGTCGTCGTGTCCCGGTCGGAATACTGGTTTGCCCGGATTTCCATCAGAAACTCATACCCGCCTGATACCAGTTTGGGGTTGGTACGGATGGATTGCACGACATCGATAATTTTCAGCAGACCATCGCGGGCATCCTGCGGCAGCACATTTAAGGCCGTCTGGATCTCGGATGCGGCAGCCGAATAGGTGCTTGAAAGCTTCTCCGCGGCATCCGCGCGACGTTCCGCCATTTCGGATTGGATGGTCAGACGATGGAGCGTTTCGCGATTGCTTTCGTCATTTTCGACCGGGGAGGCCGCGACAAGCGCATCGAGCGGACTTAGGTTTTCAATCGCGAAAGAAACGCCGCCGACCCAACCGATCAACATGACGGCGAGGATCGTAATCCGGACCCAGGATTCGATCCTAAGCCGTGTCGACAGCCCGCCTTGGATTTGCTCGATCATGATCTCCCACCCCGGTCTACAACCGTACGAAGATCACAAAATGCTTTCAACTTGATTTTACAACCGGGGCTTTCCGCTCCCGGGCACGGGATTACTCCGCCGCCTGCGCCTTCTGGCGGGCGGCGCGTTTGGCCTGGGTCTTGGCCAGCGCCTTCTTCGCCAATTTGGTCGGTGGCGGTTCGGTCTTTTCTTCGCCGTCCAGCAGGGCGTAACGCAGCGCCTGGCGGATCTGGTCCAGCTTGCCCTTGTGTTCGACCTTCATGCCGAACGTATCCTTCACATAAAAGACGTCGACGACCTGTTCGCCATAGGTCGAGACCTTGGCCAGGACGATCTGAAGCCGCTGTTCCACCAGGGCGGCGGTCAGCTTGTAGAGCAGGCCGGGCCGGTCGCGGCCGTTCACCTCGATCACCGTGTGACTGTTCGACGCCTGATTGTCGATCAGGACGCGCGGCGCGACGGTGAAGACCCGGGTGCGCGACGGCAGGGCGGATTTCGCCCGTTTGATCAATTCTTCCATCGGCTTGATTTCGCCGGCCAGCGATTGGCGGATCAAGACCGACAGGCGTGCCAGACGGTCCGGCCGTGCGAAGGCCCCACCTTCCGCGTCCTGCAGCAGGAAAGTGTCCAGCGCCATGCCATCCTTCATGGTCGAAATCTTGGCGTCGACGACCGTGGCCCCGGCCAGCGCAATGGCACCCGACAGACGCGCGACGAGACCCGGGTGATCGGTGCAGTAGACCGTCAGTTCCGTCACCGCCTTGTCCATGTCGATGCGGGTTTCGAGGGTCAGCTCGTCGGTGCGCCCATTGGCCGATCGAACCAGACGCGCGTGCCGCGCCAGCGTGTCGTCGTCCAATGCCAGGTAGTAGCCTTTGCCGCCGCGGGCCAGATGGGTCGCGATCTCCGCTTCCTGCCAACCTTCCTTTTCCAGCCGCTCGGCCAGGCGCGCCTTCGCGGCCTCCGCCCGGCGGATACGCCCTTCCGATGCCGAGGCGCCGGACATCACCTCTTCCGCCCGCCAGTACAGTTCCCGCAGCAGCGTCGCCTTCCAATTGTTCCAGACATTGGGCCCGACCGCACGGATATCCACCACGGTCAGACACAGCAGCAGCCTCAGGCGTTCCGGCGATTGCACCAGATCGACGAAATCCTGAACGGTCTTCGGATCTTCCAGATCGCGCTTGGTCGCCGTCATCGACATGGCGAGGTGATGCAGAACCAGCCAGGCGACGGTTTCGGTGTCTTCCGCATTCATGCCCAGGCGCGGGCACAATTCGCGCGCAACCTCCGCGCCCAGTTCGGAATGGTCCCCGCCCCGTCCCTTTGCGATGTCGTGCAGCAGCGTCGCGACGTAAAGCACCTCACGCGACTGCACCTGGCGGATCACCTTGCTGGCGACCGGGTGATCTTCGTTCAGCAGGCCGCGTTCGATGCGGTTCAGGATGCCGATGGCGCGGATCGTATGCTCGTCCGTCGTATAGACGTGATACATGTCATATTGCATCTGCGCGACGACACGGCCGAAATCGGGCACGAACTTTCCGAACAACCCGCATTCGTTCATCTGCCGCAGGGTCTTATCCGGATCTTCATCGGCACACAGAATGTCGACGAACAGCCGGTTCGCTGCCGGATCGTCACGGAAAGCCGCGTTGATCTTGCCCAGCGCCCGCGTCACGGCGGTCAGCGCATCAGGATGCAGTTCCAGCCCATGGCGATTTGCAACACTGAAAATGCGCAGCATCTCGATCGGGTTCTCCCGAAAATACTTCTTTTCGGGAATGGACAATCGCTGACCGTCGATTGGGAACCCTTCCATCTCCCGCCGGAACAACGCTGCCGGAAGACGCAGCAGGCCCCTTCGCTTCTGGGCCGCTTCGAAGGCCGCAAGAAATATCCGGGTCAGATCCCCGACGTCTTTTGCAACAAGAAAGTAATGCCGCATAAACCGCTCGACGCCGCTACCGCCCGCCCGGTCGGTATAGGCCATCCGGTGTGCCAGTTCGGGCTGTACATCGAAGGTCAGACGCTCTTCCGGACGGTTCGCCAGATAGTGAAGGTGGCAGCGCACCGACCACAGGAAGTTCTGCGCCCGCCCGAAACGATCGATCTCGGACTTGGTCAAGCCGCCTTCGGTCGTCATCTGGGAGATATCGTCGACGCCATAGAGGAACTTCGCGGTCCAGTACAGGGTGTGCAGGTCGCGCAGCCCGCCCTTGCCGTCCTTGATGTTCGGTTCCAGCACATAACGGCTGTCGCCCATGCGCTCATGCCGGTCGTCGCGCTCGGCCAGTTTCGCATCCAGGAAATCCGTCTCCCGCCCGGCGACGACGGTTTTGCGGAAACTGGTCCGCAGTTCGGAGAACAGCGCCTTGTCGCCCCAGATATACCGGGTTTCCAGCAGGGCCGTGCAGATCGTCCAGTCGGATTTCGCCTGGCGCAGGCATTCATCGACCGACCGCGTCGAATGGCCGACCTTCAGGCCGACATCCCACAGCGTATAAAGGATTGTCTCCACCACCTGGTCGATCCGGGCGGCGGGCTTGCGCTGGTGCAGGAACAGCAGATCGATATCGGATTGCGGCGCCAACTCGCCCCGGCCGTAGCCGCCGACCGCGACGACGGCGATTCGTTCGGATTCCGTCGGATTCGGCGCCGGATAGAGATGGGCCGATATCGCGTCGTAGAGAACCCGGATCGTTTGATCGATCAGAAAGCAATTCGCACGGACGCATTCGGCCCCGTCCTGGTCATCGAAGAACCGGTTGCGGATTTCCTCGCGACCCTTGGTCAGCGCCGCCTTCAGAATCGGCAGCCACGCCGCGCGCACTTCGGCCTCGCCCTGAATGCCCTGAACGGCAGCGGCCAGTTCTTCTTGAAGCGTCAGCCGGTCGACGATGCGGCGCTGTTGCTTCACTTTCACAGTAGTATCGATCATGCCCCTAACCTAGTGGGGCAGGCGTTAAAATGGAAGCGCCTGAGACACCGTTTGACGAGTGGCACGGCGCGGTCCGAAAGGGTTCCCATGTCGCGCCCCATTCTTTAGCCTGACCGTGACGGAACGAGGGGGAGGGTCCGGGGTGAACGATGCGGTCAGATGGCAGGATATCGCCAGAGGCGTAACACGGGTGGAGGCGAAAACCGTCCTGTTCGTCACCGGCGCGGTAAAATCCGGGACAACCTGGACGCAGCTATGGCTGGACCGGCATCCGCAGATCGCCTGCCGAGGCGAGGGCTATTTCTTCAACAAGTTCGCGGGCGCGCTTCAGACCCTGTGCCGGGAAGCGTCCGACATGATCGAACAGCAGAACCAGCACAAGGGCGAGAAACTACCGGAGTTTCCGCGCATGGACCTGCCCGTCGTGCAGTATCTGCTACGTCAGTCCGTGCTGAGTTGCCTCTCCCTGTATGGCGGCGGTGACGATATCACCGTTGTCGGCGAGAAGACGCCTTCGACAATCCTGACCTTGGATACGGTCTTCGATTTGTTTCCCGACGCGCGGGTGTTGAACGTGGTGCGGGATGGCCGCGATGTCTGCATTTCGGCCTGGCACGACAATCTTCGCAAGGCGCCGGATGCGTTCAAGCAGCTGTATCCGACATTCGGAACATTTCTGCCCGACATCGCGCAGATCTGGGTCAATCATCAGGTCCCGGCCCTGAACGCGGCGGAGAAATGGCCGGGCCAGCTTCGGCAAATTCAATACGAAGATTTGCTAACCACTCCGCATGAGACGGTCGCCGCCACCTTCGATTGGCTGGGCGTCGACAGCGGTCCGGACCTTGTCGCAGCCTGTTTGGGGGCGACCGACTTCCGGAAACTGGCCGATGGCAGAAGGCCCGGAGAGGAAGACACGGATTCCTTCTTCCGCAAGGGCACGGCGGGCCAGTGGCGTGACGTCATGACCGAGGAACAGCAACGGGTCTTCTGGGAAATCGCAGGGGCCGCGATGACGGCTCAAGGCTATTCCCGGTAGTCGCACCCGGGTTGAAGCGTCAGGATTTCAGCTTGTAACCCGTTGCCAGCAGCCGCGCCGCGATCGCCAGCAGAACGGCAAAAACCGCGAGCCCGATTCCTGCACCGATCAAGGGGTCCGTCTCCGACCGGCCGGTCGCGGCCCAGCGGAACCCGTCGACCAGATAGTAGATCGGGTTGGCTTGGAACACGGCGCGCCAGGCACCTTCCGGCACCGCCGAAATCGGGAAGAACGTGCCACTGAGAAAGATGATCGGCAGCGTCAAGAAGGTTTCCTTGCCCGCGAAGGAATCCCATTTCGGCGAAAAGATCGCGTTGACCAAACCGGCCATGGAGAAAATTCCCGCGGCAAGACACAGGAACAGGAAGGCGGCCACCGGATTGTCCGGTAGATCGAAGCCGAAGGGCATCATCACCACCCCGATCATCGCGCCGACCGCGACCGCCGCCGTCACCGCGGTGACAAGATAGGACACCAGAATTTCCAACGGGCTCAACGGCGAGCCCAGAATGTCCTGCATGCCGCCGGATTCCAGCTTGTCGAACATGATGGAATACCCCGTGGTCTCAAAGGCGCGCTGCATCGCCGCCGAGGCGACCAGCCCCGCGGCCAGGAACTGGATGAAGTCCAGCCCATCCACGGTAAGCGCGTCGCCCGCCGCCAGGGTGAAGACCGATGCGAACAGAACGGCCTGGATCGCCGGACCGACGATAACCATCCCGAACCAGCGGATTTCGCGCATCGCCTCGCGCCGGATCAGGCTGATCAGGCCGATGACATTGGCCAGTCGGAACAAGCGCGGGCGCGGCGGTCCGGCATCGGCAAAGGCCGTGGTCCTGGCGCGTCCTGTCGCGGCGTCCATGTTCAGGGTCTCCGCGTTCAGTTCTTCAGCTTGTAGCCGGTATCGACCATCCGCCAGGCGACGATGGCCAGCGCCAGATTGATCCCGAACATGATCGTCATACCCATCCAGGCCGGCGCGTCGGACACGCCGATGAAACCGCTGCGGAATCCGTCGATCATATAGAAGAACGGGTTGAAGAAGGCGATCGTGTAGAAGGGTTCCGGCAGGCGCTCGATCGAATAGAATGTCCCGCTCAGGAAGGCGAAGGGCGTGATGATGAAATTCGTGATCGCGGCCATATGGTCGAACTTGTCGGCCCAGATTCCCCCGATGATCCCAATCAGACTGAGCATCAACGACGCGCTGACGCCGTGATAGAGGATCAGACCCGGATTCGTGATTTCGAACGGCACGAACAGCCACATGCACAGCCCGGTCGACAGGCCGACGATGACCCCGCGCGTCGTTCCGGCCAGCGCGTAGGCCGACACGAATTCCACCGAATTGATCGGCGGCATCAGCACATCGACGATGTTGCCCTGAACCTTCGAAATCACCAGCGAGGAGGAGGTGTTTGCGAACGCGTTCTGCACCATCGCCATGACGATCAGACCGGGCGCCAGGAAGATCGGGAAGGGCACGCCGTGGACGGTCTCCACGGCCCGGCCCAAGGCCAGGGTAAAGATCGCCAGGAACAGAAGCGTAGTTACGACGGGCGCCGCGACCGTCTGGGTCGCGACATTCAGGAACCGCCGGACTTCCTTGGAATAAAGGCTGCGCCAACCGACCCAGTTCACGGATCCAAAAGCACGCGGGCCACGGACGCCGCGGCGCACGGACTCAGCGGCGGCGGCGGGTTTCGGCGGAATGCTGCCGCCATCGGAATGCGTTGTCGTCATGGCGGCGTACCCTATTCCGAAACGGGACCAAGGCAAGCCCTACAGGGGGGCGCCAAGGAAAAAGCGTGTCGCCCGGCCGGAAAGAATCCGGTCGGGTCGCGGGGCGGATATAGGGCCGCCCCTTGGCGACGGCCAGCAAAAAAATCAGGCGGTGCCGGATTTGGC
This sequence comes from Pacificispira sp., assembly GCF_965228185.1. Taxonomy (NCBI): domain Bacteria; kingdom Pseudomonadati; phylum Pseudomonadota; class Alphaproteobacteria; order Rhodospirillales; family Aestuariispiraceae; genus Pacificispira; species Pacificispira sp. The sequence goes on from NZ_CBDDHE010000008.1 coordinate 227,494, forward strand.
CGCTTCACCCGCGGCGCGCGCCATGGCGGCCGACATTTCATTGGCGACGCTGGTCTGCTGGCCCAGAGCGGAGGCGGTGGATGAGACGCGCTCCTGGACCAGTTCGATCTTGTGCCGGATATCGGACAGACCTTTGATCACTTCCGCCGAGACGCCGCGCAGGTTGGAAATCTCGGTATCGATCTCGGCCGTTGCCTTGCGGGCCTGATCGGCCAGGACCTTGACCTCGCTCGCGACGACGGCAAAGCCCTTGCCGGCTTCGCCCGCCCGGGCGGCCTCGATCGTGGCGTTGAGGGCCAGCATGTTGATTTGATTCGTGATCTCACCGATCGCCACGGTAATCCCGCCCATGGAATTTGCCGCACTGTCCAGGCGTTCGGTCGCGTGGCCGGTGTGGGAGACCTCGTCGACCGCGCCGGTCGTCAGGTCGTTGCATTGGTCCATGCTGGCCGCGATTTCTCGGACGGAGGCGTTCATCTGCTCCGCCCCGGCGGCGGTCTGCTCCAGCAGATTGCCGATATGCTCCGCCCGCCGGCGGGCCTGAACCTCTCGGGTCACGTCGGTCGCGAATTTCACAACCTTTACCGGTCGGCCGCTCATATCCCGGATCGGGTTATAGGTCGCCTGAATCCAGATTTCCCGACCGCCCTTACCGATGCGCCGAAACTCGCCTGATTGAAACTGTCCCTGGTTCAACGCGGCCCAGAAAGCCTTGTATTCGGCGGTATCGGCCTCGCCTTTCGGCATGAACTGCGAATGGTGCCGCCCTTTGATTTCAGAGAGCTGATAACCCACCGCATTCAGAAAGTTCTCGTTCGCATCCAGCACCTTGCCGTCCAGGTCGAAGGAAATGACCGCCTGCGACTTCTGAATGGCCTGCAACTGGCCATCGGCATCCGCCGCACGCATTTTCTCGGCCGTGATGTCGGTCGCGAATTTCACAACCTTATAGGGGCGGCCATCGGCATCGCGGATCGGGTTGTAGGATGCCTGAATCCACACTTCCCTCCCGCCACGCGCCAGGCGTCGGAACTCTCCGGCGCGGAATTCCCCACGGCGCATCGCCTGCCAGAATTCCTCATAGTCCCGACTATTCTTGGTCTCCGGGTCGACGAAGGTCGAATGGTGCCGGCCGACAATTTCCGATTCCGAATAGCCCATCGCCTTCAGGAAATTGTCATTCGCCTTACGGATCGTGCCATCCAGATCGAATTCGATCACCGCCTGGGACAGGTTGATCGCATCGATCTGGCCCGACAGGTCCGCCGATCGCTGTTTCGCGGCTGTGATGTCGGTCGCGAATTTCACAACCTTGTAGACCTTGCCGCTGCGGTCGGAGATCGGAGCGTAGGTTGCCTGAATCCAGACCTCTCGGCCGCCCTTTGCCAGGCGCTTGAACTCGGCGGTCTTGAACTCACCCTTTCGCAGAGCATCCCAGAATTGACGATAGGCCTCGCTCTCTCGATAGGCCGGATCGACGAAAATCGAATGGTGCCGCCCTTTGACCTCGTCCAGACCGTATCCCATCAGCGACAGAAAGTTCTGATTGGCGGATCGAATGGTGCCGTCCGCCTGAAATTCGATAACGGCCTGCGACCGGTTCAGCGCGCCAAGCGTCTCTTCACTGTCCCGATTCGCACCGCCAAAAATTTGCGTTAACGCCATTAGTCTGCGCCTCAATCCGATTATCTGATGGGAAAACACCTGGACCAGCCGGTGTACGACCGGATATTCGACCTCGATATTCACGACGAAGCCGCCGGTGAAATGCCGGCGGCGCATCGAAACTCAATGAGATCAAATACGGACGCTTTCGTTATCTATTAACATTTCCTTAATTGCAGACAAGCGTAATGTTATAACCTTCTCGCCATATTCATCATATAGGCGACAAATACAATTTTTGCGAATGTTCGACCTCGCATGAGCCTGAAATTCCGGTTCACGCGGCATGTCTTCGCCTTATCCTGGCTAAAGGTTCAGAAATTCGATGATGTGCCGGGCGACCGCGTCGGGCTGTTCGACGCAGGGCAGGTGCCCCGCGCCCGGAATGGCCATGTAGCTGCCATTCGGCAGCAGGTCGGCGAGGCTGGCCACCAATTCCGTCGGCGTCGCCTTGTCTTCCGTGCCGCAAAGGCACAGCGCCGGCACCTCGATCCTCGCCGTATCTTCAGTCAGATCGGCATCCCGGATGGCCGCGCAGATCCCGTTGTAACCCTGGGGTGGGATCGTCGTCAGCATGGCGTGCATGCCGGCATGAAGATCCGGGTCGCGGGTCCTGAAATCAGGGCCGAACCATCGGTCGAGTACGGACTCGACGATCGCCGTCATACCGCCGGCCGCCACGGTTTCGATCCGCGCATTCCAAATTTCCCTGGTCGCGATGATATGGCCCGTATCGCACAGGACCAGTTTCGAGAACCGATCAGGGGCCTTCGCCGCGGCGCTTTGCGCGACCATGCCGCCGACGGACAGGCCGACCAACGCCACCTGGTCGAGACCCAACCGGTCGAGGATGCCCAAAAGGTCGTCGCGCAGATCGGTCATCGCATAGGGGGCCGGCGGCGCACTGGTCAGGCCATGGCCGCGCATGTCATAGCGCAAGACCCGCACCGACGGCGGCAGACGTTCCACGACGCCGTCCCATATCCGGAAATCCGTACCCAGGGAATTCGCGAAGGCCACGACCGGCGCGCCGGCCGGTCCGTCCAGCGCAATGTGGTGGGTCAGTCCGTCAATGGTTTCGAAGCGCATGTGATCCTCCGTTCAAGCCAAAACATTTTAAGCTTGAAATAATTTTTGGAAAGGCCGACACTCCGCCCACCTAACCGGATTGGTTTCCGGAACCCTATCAGACGGGCCCAGGAAAAATCGATGGCTGCCTTCGCGACGACGCGCAAGATTTTATTCCAGCACTGCGACCCGGCGGGAATCGTCTTCTATCCGCGCTATTTCGAAATGCTGAACGCGGTGGTGGAAGAATGGTTCGACCTGGAACTGGGCGTCCCCTTCGCGGAGCTTCACGGCGCGCGGCATAGCGGGATTCCGACGGTGTCGATCGACGTGCAGTTCAAGAAGCCGAGCCGCCTGGGCGAGGAAATCACCATCGAATACGGGATCGAAAAACTGGGCGGTGCCAGCCTGACCGCGCGATTCGCCTTTCTGGGTCCGGAGGGCGACCTCCGGCTGGAAGGACGTCAGGTCCTGGTCCATACCGACCTGGAAGCGCTGAAGCCGACCCCCTTTCCCGACGATCTGAGAGCCCGAATGACGCATTTCCTTTTGGAAGAGGACGCAAGCGATGCATGAAATTCTCCATCCCTCCAATTGGAAGAAGGCGTCGGGCTACGCCAATGGCATCGCGGTCCCGGCGGACGGCAAGACGCTCTATCTGGGCGGTCAGATCGGCTGGACCGGCGATCAGCAGTTCGAAAGCGACGATTTCGTCGACCAGGTTCGCCAAGCCCTGGCCAATATCGTCGCGATTCTGGCGGAGGCCGGAGCCGGGCCGGAACATCTGGTGCGTCTCACCTGGTATGTGACCGATAAGAAAGAGTATCTGGCGCGCCTGCGCGAGGTCGGCGAGGCCTACCGCGCCGTGCTGGGTCGGAACTTTCCTGCCATGACGATGGTTCAGGTCGCCGCGCTGGTCGAGGACCGGGCGAAGGTCGAGATCGAAGCGACGGCCGTCCTGCCGTCCTGAGCCTTCAGCGCCGTTTACGCTGCACCGCACTCTGCACGCTTGACCGCCGTCCCGTTTACGGCCACACATCCAGGACGCCCGATTTGCGGCGGCACAATCCCGGATATCGCGCGCACATGCTCTGGACACTCTCGCTCGGGCTGATGATCGGAATGCAGCATGCGCTGGAGGCGGATCATGTGGCAGCGGTATCCTGCATCGCGGCGCGCGAAAAATCCGTCCGGCGGATCGTTCGCCACGGCGCGGTCTGGGGGGTGGGCCACACCGTCACCCTGATGCTGGTCGCCGGCGGCGCGTTGCTTCTGGGCGCCTCCTTGCCGGACCGGTTTTCGCTCTATCTTGAGGCGCTGGTCGGCGTCATGCTGTTCGCCTTGGGCAGCCACGTGCTCTATCGTCTGATCCGCGAAAGGGTGCATTTCCACCGCCACCGCCATGCCGACGGTACGGTTCACCTTCACGCGCATTCCCATGGCGGCGCGCCGGCGCGGCCCCATGCGCCCGGTCACGATCACGACCACCCGGCCGGACTGCCCTGGCGCACCTTGCTGATCGGCATGACCCATGGCCTGGCCGGATCGGCCGCCTTACTGGTGCTGACCGCCGCCGGATTACAGTCGCCCTGGACGGGCGCGCTTTATGTCCTGATGTTCGGGATCGGGTCGATCCTGGGCATGGCCGTTCTGTCGGCCCTGATGGCGGTGCCGCTGGCCTGGACCGCCAAGGCGATGACCTGGACCCATCGCGGCCTGCAGGGCCTGGCCGGCGGCGCGACCGCGATGCTCGGCCTCTGGATCGCTGCCGATTGTGTCACCCGGCTCTGACCGGACGCAGACACGACGGTCGCCGCGCCCCGGGCATATCTGATAAGCTTGACCGGGCCGCCGCAGGCAGGGACCCTGAGGCGGGCAAGCAAAGGGAATGAGCATCGATGACGGAAGGCCGTCGCACATTGACCAAGAACGAGGCGCTGGTCTTCGGCGCGCTGCGCAAATCGGACCAACCGATGAGCGCCTATGCGCTGTTGGACAATTTGCGGGATGACGGGCTTCGGGCCCCGGTTCAGGTCTATCGCGCGCTCGACCGGCTGGTCGAGTTCGGCATGGCCCACCGTCTGGAAAGCCTGAACGCCTTCGTTGCCTGCAATCACCCGGATTGCGATGATGCCGGCCAAACCGCCTTCGCGATCTGCGACAGTTGCGGCAAGGTCACGGAATTTTCCGATCCCGCCCTGGAAACCCGGCTGGCCGACTGGGCGAACCGGGCATCATTCGTTCCAAACCGAACGACGGTGGAACTGCGAGGTCATTGCGCGGATTGTTCCGACCGCCGCTGATCGCCGTCCGAGAAAGGCGGGTTTGGTGCAGAACGACAAATCGACGCCTCCCCAACCGGATGACGACGACCGGGAAGCGGATGCGCAATCCCCTGAAATACGGGCCTTTGCAGCGCTATGGCTATCCAAGACCTTCGGCAGCCGCCTGCCTGCCCGCACCGACCTGACCATTGAAGAATTGCAGCCCTGGCTTGGCCGGTTGCTGATCATGGACGTCTTGGATGGCGGCGCCGATTTTCGCTACCGGCTGGTCGGCACTCTCATCGCCGATGCCAATGATCGGGATCTGACCGGCAAGCGCGTTTCCGAATGCCAGTATGACGGCCATCGCGACCATGTCCTGGCGTCCTTCCGTGCCCCGATCGATGCTCGCGGTCCGGTCTTCCGGAACGGACATATGGTATGGAATCCTGCAAAGGGCTGGCGCCGCTACGAAAGCGTGCATTGTCCGCTGGCGACCAATGGCTCAGACGTCGATATGACGATTGGATTGCATGTTTATTTTCAGGATGACGCCTGACAGCACCGCCGAAATCCGTGCGATCGCCGCCAAGCAGTTCAAAACCTGGCCAACCAGGTCACCGGCAAGGTCGCGCCGGCCGTCCAGGGGCCTGCGTCTCGACCTACATCCCAGCGGGACAACATCTGATCAAACCGTTCTCTAGGAGGACGATGGCGAAAGGGCCTTGCACGATATTGTCTGCGGCCAAGCCGTATCGGCTCAAAGCACGAACAGTTCGGTCGCTGCGCCGTCCTTCTCATAGCCGCGCAGCATCAAGGTTCCGGCGCCGGCATCCATCTCCGCGGCCATCCGCGTATCGGCGTTCAGTATCGGCGCGGCAAGCCAAGCCAGCGGCGACGCCGCCGCATCCCGAATTCGGGCGCGGCGGGTCGCGTTTTCCTTGCCGCGCGGATGCCCGGTCAGGTCGCCGCTCAACCAGTCATTCGCCACCGCCTCCGGCGCGGCGTGAATTCGCGTTTCCACGCCCAGATGCTCGATAACGCAGCCCTCCCCCGGCCTCGTTCCGGCCAAGCTGAACAATGCGGGCAGCGCGATCGGGGTTTCGCGGATCATCCGGACGGCCGCAGTGTAATCCGTGCAGGTTTCAAAAACGCGCCGCGCCAAATGGGCGGGCGGCAGCGCTCTGCTGCGCCCGACCTGGACACGATCCCACAGCCAGCCCGCCGCGACCGGCCAGCCACGCTTCAGGCGCAGGGGCGCCTGATTGATCGCCAGCGAGAACCGACCCGGTGCCATCCCGGTGATCAGTCCCGCGAAACCCGGCCATGTGATGTTGTAGAACTCGCCCGCCGCGCCGGTCTGATGGGCTACGATCAGCTCCCGTCCCAGCCCGTCGAAGGGCCAGTCCAGGGTCCGGCGCATCGACATGCCGCCGGACTCGGCCTCAGCGACGGCAGTGGTGCAGCCCCATTCGTAACAGAAATTCATGAACCAGATGCCGCGCGGCATACCCGCCGCCAGCTCGGCGATTTCCGCGCGGTAGGGATTGTCCGTCCGCGCCGCCCACCGCGAACTGCGCCCATCGAACAGGGTCACGACCGGCGCCGACATCTTGCGCTTGCCGGCCACCAACAACCGCTCCGCCCCGGCCCGGTGGGACCGGCACAGTAGCGCGGCTCCGCCCTCTCGGATATCGACCAAAGGAATCACAGGCAAGGTCATCTTCTGTCTCTCTCAAGATTTGAACATTGTTCAATTACTGACAGACATAAGAAAATTCAAGACCGAATCTAACGATTTCGATCCCGCCACGCGACAATCTTTAATCGGAATGGTGCCCCCGGGGAGACTCGAACTCCCACTTCCGTAAGGAAAACAGATTTTGAGTCTGCCGCGTCTACCAATTCCGCCACAGGGGCCTCAGCCGGGTGAATAGGCGAAAAAGGGGGGACCTTCAACCGGTTTTGCGCACCATGGAAAACTGGCGCCGGAAAAGAAGGCTCGCCACGGCGGGGGCGGCTGGGCTACCCTTGGCGCGATTGTGGTGAGGGGACCGTTAGGAACGATGTCGGAGACGGCAGATAGCGCTGTGCGCCTGGGCGGTCGGCGCGATGACGATCACGCCGCCAAGCTTCTGCGCGAGGCCGCGTCGGAAATTACGCAAGGCCTGTTGGTCGTCGACGGCGATCTGACGATCACCTTTGTCAACAACCCCTATCGCCGCTTTTTCGGATTCGCCCCGGACGACCCGATCGTCCAGCCGGGACAGCCGCTGGAGGCCATGCTTTGGACCCTGGCGGCGCGTGGCGAGTATGGTCCGGGACAACCCGGCAAACATGTCGAAGACCGGCTGCGCCCGGTGCGCGACGGCAGCGAGTATTCGACGGAACGGCTGCTCAGCAACGGCCGCTATGTCGAGATCTCCGGTCATCCCCTGTCCAATGGCGGCTATGTCTTCACCTTCACGGACGTCACCGACCGGGTCGAAGAAAAGAAACGGCTGGACCAACTGGTTCGCGACCGGACGGAGGAATTGCATCAGGTCAACAGCAAGCTGATCGACGGCATCGAATATGCCCGTCTGATCCAGACCGGCATCCTGCCGCAGAAATCCTTCTTCGATGCTCAGATCGGGCCCAACTTCCTGCTGTTCAAACCGGCCGATATCGTCGGTGGCGATTTCTATATCGGTGTGAAAACGGATTACGGCACCTATGTCGGTCTAGGGGACTGTACCGGCCATGGCGTGCCGGGCGCGATGATGACCATGATGGCCGCCTCCGTCTGTCGCCGCGCGATCAACGAGACTGGGGTCGGCGGCCCGGCCGCCGTGATGATGGCGATCGACCGTATCGTACGAATCAACCTGCATCAGACCGAGGCCCAGGTCGGCCCCGACAACGGTCTGGAACTGACGCTCTGCCTGCTCGAATCCGATGTCGGCCGCGTCCGGGTCGCGGGCGCCGGGCTGGACGTCTTCGTACAGACCAAGGGCCGGATCGACCGGGTGCGCGGCACGAAGCACGGTCTGGGTTACGGCCGACAGACCAGTTCCGCCACGTCGATTCAGGAAACCGTCTTTACCGAGCGCGAGGCGGAGCGGATCTTCCTGACCTCGGACGGAATCCTGGACCAATCGGGCGGCGACAAGGGATACGGCTATGGCCGACGCCGGCTGACGGACGCCCTGCAACAGGGCGCGAATCTGTCGATCGAAGAGCAGGGCGCCCATCTGGCGGCGGATGTCGAGACCTATAGTAAGGGCTATGTGCAGCGCGACGATTTGGCCGTATTGGGCTTTTGCCTGAAACAATCGTAAAGTCGCGGCTATGAAACGTTGGCCGAAGGATGCGGCATGAATCAGAATGACATGACGGCCCTGCGCGAGATTTTCGAGCGCTGCCACATCGTTCTCAGCTTCAACGGTCCGTTTTCGCAGAGCGTGATCGAGGAGCTGGGCGAGGCGATCCGACGCCACCTGGAGGCACAGACCCAGCCGCGTAAGCGCATCGCCGACGTCTTTTCGGTCTATATCGAGGTCACCCAGAACATCCGGCATTATGCCGAAAGCTGCGGCAGGGACGACGCCCATACCGCACGGCTGAACGCCGGTACGGTGCTGATCGCACGGGAAGGCGACGAATATGCGGTGGTGTCGGGCAATCTGGTACTGAAGGACCATGCCGCCGCGCTGTCCGAAAAGCTGGATTCGGTCATAGCCATGGACGAACCGGCGCTGAAGGCCGCCTATAAGGAGCGCCTACGCGCCCCGGTCGAAGATGGGGCCAAGGGCGCGGGACTCGGTTTTCTGCAGATGGGTCGGAAGGCGTCCAGGCCGCTGTCCTACAGTCTGTCGGATGCGGATGAGGATCACGCCTTCTTCACCTTGACAGTGGTGATCTAGCGCTTGAAAAAGAAGGCCTCGTCGGGGGGCGACACTGGTTGGGGACGAGCATGGTCGAACGTATCACGATAGAAGGGACCCGGTCTTCGCCGGCGGTCGACTGCGACCCGAACAAGCGGGTCATTCATCTATCGGGCGAATCCTATCCGGAAAACACCTTCGACTTCTATCGTCCGATCATCGCCTGGCTGGACGAGATTCTGGATGAAGAGGCCGGTCTGCCGGTCACCTTGGAAATCGCGCTGTCCTATCTGAATACGGGCAGCATCAAATCCATGATGGATATGTTGGACCGGCTGGACGAGGCCCATGGCAACGGCGCCGAAGTGTCGGTGATCTGGCGTTGCGACCCCGAGAATGAGCGGGTGGTGGAACTCGCCGAAGAATTGCTGGAAGACGTCTCCCTGCCTTACGATATCGTGACGGACTGACTCCTGGATCTAAGGGAAGACCGTTGGCGGACCAGAACAAGACGGACGCGCGCATCGACGCGCTGTTGGAACGGTTGGACCAGGTCACGCCGGAGCTCCAGGCCGAGGTCGAATGGTTGGTTGGCCGTTACCGGCGACTGGACCGGAATCTGGACAAGATATCGCGGATGAGCGACCGGATGCAGGCGCAGATCCTGGATCTGAACGATCAGTTGCGCGCCGCATCGATCACCGACCCGTTGACCGGCATGGCCAACCGGCGCGGCGCCCATGACGCGCTGATCGCCGAAACCCGCGCCTATCTGGAAGCCGATCTGCCGTTCTGCGTCGCGCTGTTCGACATCGACCATTTCAAGGCAGTCAACGACACCCATGGCCATGATGTCGGGGATGAGGTCCTGGTGGATTTTGCCGCGCGCCTGTCTGGCGCGATGCGCGATCGGGACATGATCGCGCGGTGGGGCGGCGAGGAATTTCTGGTCCTGATGCCGGAAACCGGAATGGACGATGCCAGTATTCTACTGGAAGGTTTTCTGGAAATGCTGCGGGCCCGGCCGATCAAGACCGCGAACGGTCCGCTCAGGATCACCGCGAGCGCGGGTCTGTGCCGCTATATCCCCTCGGACGAAGGATATGACCGAACGGTCTACCGGGCCGACCAGGCGCTCTATGCGGCCAAGACCGCCGGTCGCGACCGATGGGTGATGGCGGAGGAGTCGTAGGCGCTATCCAGGTCAGATGGGTCAGGAGCGGAATTCGCTGGCGGTCGGCCGTTCCATCAGTTGCGCGATGGCCGCATCGACATCGAGCTTCTGGTCCAGAATGGCGTTGACCATTTGGGTGATCGGCATGTCGACGCCGGCCCGTGCCGCCAGTGCCGCAACCGCCTGGGCCGACCAATAGCCTTCCGTGACCGCGCGTCGGGCCGTCAGGACTTCGCCAATCCGCCGTCCTTCGCCCACCGCGATGCCGAACGACGTGTTCCGCGACGTCTCACTCATCGCGGTCAGGATCAGATCGCCCGCCCCCGCCAAGCCCATCAGGGTCTCGGCCCGGCCGCCTTCCGCTACGGACAAGCGCACCATTTCGGCGAGCCCCCGGCTGACCAGGGCCGCGCGCGCGTTCTCCCCCAGTCCGCGGCCGGTGGCAATTCCAGCCGCCAGCGCAATGACATTCTTGATCGCGCCGCCCAACTCCGCCCCGACTGGATCGTCGGACAGATAGGCGCGCAGCGTGCCGGATCCGACCCCCGCCTGAATGCGCGCGGCGGCGTCTTGATCTTCGGCGGCCAGCGTGATCGCCGTCGGCAGGCCGCGCGCGACCTCCGCCGCGAAGGTGGGGCCGGAGAAAACGCAGGCCCGCGCCGCCGGCAACGCCTCCGCCAGAACCTCACTCATCCGCTTCAGGGTCCCGCGCTCGATCCCCTTGGCGCAGATCGCAACCGGCAGCCCGTCCGGCAGCACCGGCGCGGCAGCTTCCGCAACCGACCGCAAAACCTGGGCCGGAACGGCCAACAGGGCAAAGTCAGCACCGCTCAGCACTTCGGCCAAATCCGTCGACGCGGCGATGCCGCGCTCCAACGCGACGCCGGGCAACCGTCCGGGATTGGACCCGGCCGCAATAGCCTCCGCGGCCTGCGCATTCCGGACCCAGATCCGGACCGGCCGGCCGGCGCGACGCGCGACACAGGCCAGCGCAGTTCCCCAGGCCCCGCCGCCCAGGACGGCTACGGTTCCGCTCATTCCGCCCCCCTATCCGATGCCGCTGCGGACAAAGTCGCCGTGGACAGTTCCGACAAGGGCCAGCGCGGGCGCGGCTTGAAGTCCAGCCCGTCCGTCAGCCCCAGACGCAGCCGCTCCAACCCGGCCCAGGCGATCATCGCCGCATTGTCGGTGCACAGGCCAATCGGCGGCGCGGCAAAGGCTATGGCTTCGTCGGTGGACAGGGATTGCAATGCCCCGCGCAAGGTCGCATTGGCGGCGACGCCGCCGGCGACCACCAGCGTGCCACCCACCCCGTTCTGCGCATGGAACAGGCGAATGGCGTTGCGCGTCCGGTCGACGATCACATCGGCCACCGCCTGCTGAAACGCGGCGGCGAGATCGTCGCGGTCCGCCGGATCCAGCGCACCGTCCGGCCCCGCAGGCAATTTGTCGGCGGCCTGCCGCACGGCGGTCTTCAGGCCCGCAAAGGAAAAGTCGCAGCCTTCCCGACCCGCCATCGGCCGGGGCAGAGAGAACCGTCCGGGATCGACCGCCAGGCGGGCGGCCTCTTCCACCGCCGGGCCGCCCGGATAGCCGAGCCCCAACAGTTTCGCGGTCTTATCGAAGGCCTCGCCGACCGCGTCGTCGACCGTACCACCCAAGCGTTCGTATTGCCCGACCGACCTGACGGACAGCAACTGGCAATGCCCGCCGCTGACCAGCAGCAACAGATAGGGAAAGGCGACATCGTCCGTCAGGCGCGCGGTCAGGGCATGGCCCTCAAGATGATTTACCGCGACGAAGGGCAGCCCGGCACCCAGCGCCATGGCCTTGCCCATGGTCGCGCCGATCATCACCCCGCCGATCAGACCGGGTCCGGCCGTCGCCGCCACCGCGTCGACCCCGTCCAGCGACAGGTCCGCTTGGCGCAGCGCCTCCGACACGATCCCGTCCAGATGAACCAGATGTGCGCGCGCCGCGATTTCCGGGACGACGCCGCCATAGGGCCGGTGGTCGTCCAATTGCGACAGAACGACATTCGCCAGGACGCGCCGTTGGTCGTCGACCACGGCCGCCGCCGTCTCGTCGCAGGAGGTTTCGATGCCCAGTACAATCATGACGCCGCAGGATGTAGCCTATGCGGACCGGATGCGCTACAGGTTCCGAAAGTTCAAGGTTACGCTACCGGCCGGAAGGACCCTTCATGGCGCCGACAATCGAGAAAGTCACACTGGGCACGCGCGGCTCTCCCCTGGCGATGCTGCAAGCCGAAGAAGTGCGCGACAAGTTAACAGCCGCCCATCCGGGCCTTCTGGTCGATATTGTCGAAATCAAGGTCGTCGGGGACCAGATCCAGGACCGGCCCCTGGCGGAAGTCGGCGGCAAGGGCTTGTTCACCAAGGAACTGGACCGCGCGGTTCTGGACGGCCGCTGCGATGCTGCCGTGCATTCGATGAAGGATGTCGAGACCTGGCTGGCCGACGGTATCACGCTGGCCTGCCTTTTGGAGCGGGAGGACGTGCGCGACGCTTTCCTGAGCCCGGTCGCGGGCAGCCTGGCCGACCTGCCGGTCGGCGCGCGGGTCGGGACCGCATCGCTCCGGCGCAAGGCGCAGATCCTGGCGCAGCGCCCGGATGTGGAGGTCGTGCTGTTCCGCGGCAATGTCCAGACACGGCTGCGCAAACTGGAGGAACGGGTCGCCGACGCGACCTTGCTGGCCATGGCGGGGCTCAACCGCCTCGGCATGGCGGAAGTGGCGACCAAGGCCCTGGCGCCGGAGGAGATGCTGCCCGCCTGCGCCCAGGGCGCGGTCGGCGTCACCCTCGCGACGAACCGGCCTGATCTCGCCGCCCTTTTCGCCCCCCTGAATCATGAGGAAACCGCGATCCGCGTCCATGCGGAACGGGCCTTCCTGGATGTGCTGGACGGCACCTGCCACACCCCGATCGCCGGATTGGCGGAGGTGCAGGGCGGCACGGTCCGGTTTCGCGGCCTGGTCGCCCGGGAAGACGGCGCGCGCGTGCTGACGGTCGAACGGTCCGGTCCGGTGGCGGATGCCGTTGCCCTGGCGCGCGACGCCGGCGCTCAGCTTCGCACCGAAATGGGTGACACGTTCTTTGACTGATACCGACGATCCCTCCCCCAGCCCGATCATCCTGGTCACCCGTCCGGCCGAGGACGCGGCGCCCCTGCTGGACGCCATCCGGGCCCTGGGCCTGGACGGTATGATCGAACCGATGCTGCGCATCGAGCCCGTTGCGGATGCCGAGGTCGACATCGATGGATGCAAGGCGCTGTTGTTCACCTCCGCCAATGGCGTACGCGCCTTTTCCCAGCTTTCCAGCCGTCGCGACCTACCGGTCCTGACCGTCGGCCCGGCCAGCGCGCAGGCGGCGTCAGAGGCCGGTTTCGAGGATGTCGAGGCGGCCGCCGGAGATGTCGACGCACTGGTCCAGTCGGTCAGGGCGCGCTTCTCACCAGGTGATGCGCCGTTCTTTCACGCGGCGGGAACCGTTACGGCCGGCGACTTGAAGGGACGCCTGGAAGCGCTCGGATACCAAGTGCGTCGGGTCCCGCTCTATCGCGCCGAACCGGCATCGGAGCTCAGCGACGCCTGTCTTTCGGCCTTCGACACCGGACGAATCGCCGCGACGACGTTTTTTTCTCCCCGTACGGCCGCAGCCTTTGTTAGGCTATTGCAGGACTCGGGCCGTGCGCCCCGTGCGCGTACGGCCTGGGCGGTTTGTCTCAGCGACGCCGTAGCGGCGGAAGCCGGAGGCGTCGAATGGACTGGGATCAGAGTCTCGGACAGCCGGGAATCGAATGCGATGATTGCCGCGATCGCCGATTTGTTCGGGGCGGTAGCATCTAACAGGGCAGGTGCCATGACGGAAGACAAGAAAACCCCGGAAGAAGAGGTCGAGGGCGACGCGGTGGCGGAGCCGGTCCAGGACCTGAACGCCGACGCCGTCATCGACGCCTTTGGCGGCATCCGGCCGATGGCGTCCAAACTGGACGTCGCGGTCAGCACCGTTCAGGGCTGGAAAACGCGCGGTCATATTCCGGATTCCCGCTGGCGCGACATCATCGCCGCTGCGGGTGCTCATGACATCGACCTCAGCGTTGCCCTACCCAATGGCGGCGCGGCACCGGCCGAAGAGCCCGCCGCGGCGGAGGAAGCCACCCCCTGGGCCGAGACGACGGAAGAACCGGCCCAGGACGTTCCGGACGACCAGGAGCCCGCGCCCACACCGGAAGTATCGGAAGAGGCCACAGACCGTGCGGCGGAAGAAGACGTAGCGGAATCGCCCGTCGCCGAAGAAACGACGACCGAGGCAGAGGCTGCCCCCCCGGCCCCCGCGACCCAGGGCGGGGGAAAGCTGGCCCTGCTGGTCGGCGTCGCGGCCCTGGCGGCGGTCGTCGCGCGTCCCGTCTGGGCGCCCTATGTCGATCCTTACCTTGCGAAATACGCCCCGCAACCGACTGCCGGGACGATCACGCAGGCCGCACCGCCGCCCGACCTGTCCGGTGAGCTCGCGGCGCTGGCCTCCGATATCGCTGCCTTGCGTCAACGCGTCCAAGGCGTGGAATCCCGGCCGGTGGCGACCGGCGGCGATTCCGATGGCGGCGCGGCGACCGCGTCTCTGGACGGCAAGCTGTCGACGTTGGAGACGGATTTGGCCGCGCTGCGCGGCGCGGTCGACGATATCCGAGCCGGGCTGGAGCGCGACACCGATACCCGCGACCGGCTGCTGGAGCGGTTGGGCGTGATCGAAAGTCTGACCCAACAGGCCACGGCCGAGGCCGAGCGGGCCATGGCCGGATTGGCCGGCGTCGAGGCGACAATCCAGCGCCAAGGCGACGCCATCGCCGCACTGGAATCGCGCCCCGCCATCGAGGGAGCAGCCCAGGCCGGTCTGGCGCTGGCCGTCGGAGACGTCGAATCCGCCATGGCGGACGGACGCCCCTTCCCGGACGCGCTGGACCGCCTGAAATCTTTGGCGGACGGCGACCCCGGTGTGACGGAGGCCGCGGCTGCATTGGACGGCGTTGCCGCGTCGGGCGTTACGACCCGCGCCGAATTGCTGGCGGCATTCCGCCGCGACGCCCCGGCGATGCAGACCGAGTTGGGCAAGACGGACGGCGACGTGTTGGACACCCTGATGGATGGCGCCCGGGCCCTGGTTTCGATCCGCCGCAAGGGCGACGCGCCGGACGACCCACCGGTCAGCCGTGCCGAAGCCGCCTTGCTGCGCGGTGACCTGACCGGCGCCGTCGCGGCCCTGACCCCGGTTCGCGGCGCGTCGGGCGCGGTCGATACCTGGCTGCAATCCGCGGAAGCCCGACTATCGGCGGAAGCCGCCCTGCGCGACCTGCGCCGGGCTGTCGCGGCGGGCCTCAGTGGCAGTGCCTCTCCCGCGAGCACGAATGGGGACGGCACATGACCTGGCGGGTTCTCTGGTTCCTGATCAAGCTGGGCGTCATCGGCGCCCTGGCGGTGTTCTTCGCGTTGGAACCCGGTCGCGTGACCTTCGACTGGCAGGGCTGGGTCGTCGACATGCCGGTCGGTGTCTTCGCCCTGATCATCCTGGTCCTGGTGCTGCTGTTCATCTATGGCGAGCGCATTCGTCAGACCGTGTTCCGCTTCCCCGGACGCTGGCGCGCTCAGCGCAAGGCCATCCGGGAGATGAAGGGCTATCGCGCCCTGACTCTGGGCATGGTCGCCGTCGCCGCAGGCGATCGCGACGAATCCCGGCGGCAATCCCGCCGCGCCAAGGACCTGCTGACCGATGCGCCGCTGACCAAGCTGCTGCAGGCGCAAAGCGCGCGCCTTTCCGGCGACGATCAGGCGGCGGTCGCCTATTTCGAGGATATGCGCGGCGATCCCGAGGTCGCCTTCCTGGGACTACGTGGATTGATGACCCAGGCACTGCGTGCCGGTGACAAGGCACGCGCCCTGGAATTGGCCGAAGAGGCACGCCGCCTGCGGCCGTCCGCCAAATGGGTGCTGCTGGAACTCCTGGACCTGCAAATCAATGCCGGGCGCTGGGCCGGGGCGTTGAAGACGCTGGACGATGCGGAACGGACGGGCGCGCTGCCCAGCCCGGAAGCGGCCCCGATCCGCGCCCGCCTTTCGGTCAAGCAGGCGGAATTGCTGTCGATCAAGGGCGAGGACGCCCCCGCCCTGAAGGCCGCACAAACTGCCCTGAAGGCGGACCCTGCCAATGCCGAAGCGGTGACCCTGGCCGCCGGCCTGATGCGCCGGTCCGGCAAGGAGCGCAAGGCCGAGAAACTGGTCGAGGACGCCTGGCAGAAGGCGCCGGGGCCGCAATTGGCGGCCGCATATCGCGATTTGGCACCGGAGGGCACCTCCGCCCTGTCCCAGGTAAAGCGCTTCGAAAAGCTCTTGAGCCTCGCGCCGGACGATGCCGAAAGCCATATGGCCCTGGCCGATATCTGCCTGGACGCCGAATTATGGGGGGAGGCCCGCTCTCACCTTGCCAAAGCCCTGGATATTGTAGGAGAGCCGGTGCCGCCGCGCCTCTGTCGTCTCTGGGCCCGCCTGGAACAATCGGAACATGGCGATCTGACCGCCGCGCATGCCTGGCTGATGCGGGCGACGGAAGCCGAGGCCGCACCGGTCCCGGCACCAGCCGACGCGCCGTCCAATCTGGGAAGCCATCGCGATGACGGGGTCGCCGTCTGAGAGGGCCCAGGCCACCGCCAAATCGCGGACAAAAAAAAGGCCGGACGGACCGGCCTGAGTCTGACTTGGAGGTAGAAGGCTGCGGATCCTGCGCGGCGGGGGACGGATCCTTTTGGATCAAAGCGCCGCTCGTTTCCGCGTCCTTCTGAAGCTAATATGGGTCACATACGGCCCGACTTAAGTGATTGCCGTCACATTGCCCCAATTTTTTCGTCTTTCCTGCCTCATTTCCCGTCGATTTGCAGTCAGGTCGGACTTGCAATGCGTCGCCGGTGCGGATAAAACCCAGCCGCCCGACGCTTCCGGCATTCGGGCGCCCGTCGTGGCGGGCCGCCATAGCTCAGTTGGTAGAGCGGCGCATTCGTAATGCGTAGGTCGGGTGTTCGAGTCACCCTGGCGGCACCACTTCTCCCCCTGACATCCGCATAAATCCCGACCGCTTCGGCCCTTCATCCGTCCTGTACTGCGTCCTTGCAGGCGGCGACGAGGCTCAAGGCGGCTTCGCTGCGTTTCGTTCTGCCCTGGCGGCCGGGCAGAACGGCATAGACTGGCAACGGAAAGCTGGGGGCATCCTCCATGATCGCCATCGCGCCGGATCGAACATGGGCATTGACGATCCGGCGCGGAAAGTAGCCGCATCCGCCATTCAGGAGAACATGGCGAAGGGACAGCCAGCCGATGCTCGCCGACAGGAACGGCCGCGGCGCATCCGGATGAAGGGCCGTGAAGGCACGGGCGAAATCCGGTCCCCAATCGGTATGGACAAGTCCCTCAAGCCGCAAGGCGCGCTCCGCGGTCAGGTCGCTGCTCCGCGCAAGTATCAGTTCCTCGTCGACGATCTTCTCAACCGTCATTCCGCCCCGGTTTTCCGGCGTATACATGAAGGCGCAATCCAGCCTGGCATTGGAGATCCTTTCCGTCAGATCGTCCTCGAACCCGACAGAACTGCGCAATGCAATGCCGGACATGGTTCGCTCGACCCTTGCCATCGCATCCGACAGGAAGGATTCCCAAATCCCGAACCGCGCCCCGACATTCAAGGTAAGGCGAAAATCTTCGGTATCGCCGAGATCTTCATGGGCCCGGTTGATCGTGTGCAGCAATTCGGTGGCATGCTTGTGAAGCCGCTGCCCCGCCTGTGTCAGGCGCGCCCCGTTCCGCCCGCGCACGAACAACGCAAGCCCGAATTCGTCCTCCAGGCGCTTGATGCGCATGCTGACCGTCGACTGGGTCAGGTGCAGCCGTTCGGAAGCCTCCAGAAAACTTCCGCAGGACGCCACCATCAAAAAGGTACGGGCAAGATCGGCATCCATGGTTTTACTTCAATAAAATCGATATCAGCCCTCAAAATACATCGTTTGTCCGAACTGTCTAATCCGTGATCTGAATGGTGGGTGAAAGGAGGCGCTTCGATGAACGACGTCGCGATCCCATCCAATTCCGCAGCGATCTATCGCTGGCGTCGGCTGTGCCGTCGGACACTGGTGGCCCGCCGGGTCGCAACCGCAGGAACCGAACGGGCCGCCGCAACAACCGTTATCGAGGCCGCGCTGACGGAAATTTTCAACCAGACGGACTACACGACGCTCGGATTCTATTGGCCGATCAAAGGGGAAGTCGATTTGCGTCCCTTTGTGCGCGACGCCTTAGCGGATCGGTTCAAACTGGCACTGCCTTACATTCCGGTCCGCAACCAACCGGTCCGGTTCCGGCGCTGGCGCCCCGGCGCCCCGATGATCCAGGGGTTCTGGAATATTCCGATTCCCGAAGACGAAACCTGCCTGTCCCCCGACATCCTGCTTATCCCACTTGTCGGCTTCGACAGCCAAGGTTTCCGATTGGGCAATGGCGGCGGCTATTATGACCGAACATTGAAATCGGCCGGGCGAAGGATTCTGAAAGTCGGCGTCGGTTTCGAGAAGACGCACCTTCCGACCATCCACCCGCAATGGCACGATATTCCGATGGATATCGTCGTCACGGAATCAGGTGCGCGCGTCTGGTCCTAGTTTGGAAGGGGGTACCATTCGGACGTCGCGGCCCCTATCCATGGGGCCGGATTTCGCCGGTATCGTGGGCGTAAAGATAGTCTTCCACCGCCGATTTGAGAGCCGTCGCCGCCTGAATCGGAATTTTATAGGCATGCCCGCCCTGAACGAGGCGGTTGTCCTGCATCACCCAGAAGCTGGGCGTCTTGCCGCGGTTTGATACGTGAACGGCCAACGGAACCGCCGCCCCGTTCGGGTTCTGCAAGGCCAAGCGCACCCCATCTTCCCGGCGTTCGCGGGCAATATCGAAACGCCAACGCTCCTGGCGCAGGACGTACCGCATCGCCTCCTCCACGAGGGCGACGGGATCGTCGGCATCGATCTTGGCCAATTGCTGCGCGACCAGAATTTCGAGCGCCTGTGAGGCGGTGGCAATATCCTCCCGATCGATACCGAGTGCCGCGTTGAGGCAGCGCGCCGCGACCTGGGCCAAGTCTTCGCCATCCAAGGTCGCCACCATGCCCCAGGTTTCCAGATCTACGTCATCGACCTGGCGGCTGCGGGACGCCTCGATACGAATCGGCGCCGCCAGCGCCTCCCCATCCGGCCCCAGCCTGACCAAAACGACGGCGTCCCGATCGGCGACGAATCGGTAATCGGCCATGAATTTTCTTCCTTCCCGGCGGATGACCCTCTAGTGGCGAAATCATATCCAAAATGGAAACAAATACACCCTATGGAAAGTCTATTAGACCGTTAAAGTTTTAAGGTGCGGCATATCAATACCGTTCACCTCACGTTTTAATAGAATCGGAAAAAATCAATCAAGTTGAATTACCGCTGGGATCGGATAATCGTTACGGCCTGGATTTGGGGGGTCGAAGGGGTTTAAGGGATGGCGCATCCGGTTGACGTTGCTGTGGGAAATCGCGTTCGGGAGTTACGTACACGGGCGGGATTGTCACAAACCGATTTGGGATTGAAACTCGGCGTCAGTTTTCAGCAGGTTCAAAAATACGAAAAGGGCGTGAACCGCATGGGAGCGAGCCGCCTGATCCAGATCTGCGAAGCGCTGAAGGTGACCGTGAACGACATTTTCGACGGCATCGCCTCCGTCACCGACGCGACGGACAAGACTTTGGCCGATCCGGAGGCAATGCGGATCGCCCGCGACATTCAGCGCATTGAAAACGAGAGCATGCGGACGGCGGTCAAGCAGTTGGTCCGTACCATGTCGCGGCTCTGACGAAGCGCCGGGCAGCGCCAACGGAAGGTCTAGCCCTGTCATCATCGCGGAAATAAAGCGGCCGCCCCGGCCAGAGAGCCGGCGCGGCCGTCTTTCTACAATTCATCAGCCGCTATGGCGTCAGCTCGCCAGACGGACTTCCGCCGCAACGTCGATCAAGCGAATGATCTCGCGGCGCATCGCGTCATCGGGAATCTGGTGCAGCTTGGTCGCCGTGGCGATCGCCTTGCGCGACAGTTTGGCGTTGTTCGGCCCTTCGTCGGCATCGACACCGTCGATCCCGTCGAAGAAGTACTCGACCGGTACGCTCAAGGCCATCGACGTCTGCAGCAGACGGCTGGCGCCGATCCGGTTGGTCCCCTTCTCATACTTCTGCACCTGCTGAAAGCTGACCCCCAGCTTATCGCCGAGATCGGTCTGAGACATTCCTTTCGCGACACGTGCTTCGCGCACACGGCGCCCAACATAAACATCCGTAGGATGCGGCATTTCAATCTCCTGTTTCGACTTGAATGAAACCGCTTCCACGAACCCGCATTTCGGGCGGTGCGACGCACGACCTATCCAGCGCGGTGACAGCACCGCGACGACGGGTTCATAGAGAGCTGGATTAAGGCCGGCTGACACCGACACCGCCGGACGTACTGTCGGGGCATTCACCCCTTGGGCCCAGACACAGGTTTGCGTCTTAGTGCGGTACCCAAATACACGGCAGAAGTGCAATTACATTACAGCGATTTGACATATGTTCAAGGAAAATCGCGTTTTTATCCACGGAACACGGTAAAAGAGTACTCGTCGGGGCCCAATGCCCCAAAAATGAACCGTAAAAGTGGAAGGTTAGACCATGACAGACGTTAAAATAGACGAACCGAGAGGTAAGGATGCCGAATCCGTGCGCGTCATTGTTGTAACAACCATGGATGACTTTATGGCGTGCAACGCCGTACGGTCGGCCGCGTTCCTGGCCAGAGGCGAGCCGTATTTCGAGGAATTCGACGGAAACGACCTGGTCAGCACGACGCATCTGCTGGCGAAATGCGGTAAGGCGCCGATCGGGACGATGCGGGTACGCATCCTGAATGCCGGAGCCGGCGGCATCGCCGCCTGGGAACGGCTGGCGATTCTGCCGAATGCCGGACGGCACGGCACCAAGGCACTGCTGGGTCTGGCGAGAACGGCGCGGGCCTACAGCGAATTCAAGGGGGTCGGATCCGTCGTTGGTGCGGTGGAAAACCCCAAACTCCTCAAATTCTGGCAGAAGCATGGATTTGAGTTGATGAATGTGCCGCCGGCAGTATACAACAATGTCGAGTATCGGCAGATTCGCCTAAATCTACGCGATCCTCAGACCGAGCCTGCGGAATCCGACGATTACGACCTTGTCGAGGCCCTGAACGGTTCGGTCGAGTATCTTGATTTCGACCGATATCTGTCGCAACACACGGGGTGGTAGCGTGCCGGGGCCGGAAATGAGTTTGGCCCACCGATATCCCGGGGAACGGGCGACCGGTCGGTTGCCCGCTGCCCCCGGCGGCACGCACAACCTCCGACCGAACAGCGGCGTTAAGTTCCCGGTAACAGGTTTCAGGCATTATATGATTTCCGAATGCACCAGAAGGTGGCCCAGAAAGTGAACCCCCTCCATGGCGGATCGTAAATCGCTCAACTCAAATGCCGTGTCGGCGCCTCTGGTGGCGTTGGGCAGCGGTTCCGCGTTGAGCGCCTTTGCGAATGCGGACTCGCCGGCATCGATCGTGCGCACCGTCAAGGCCGTGGGATTCAAATGGGCGTTCTGGCAATCCTGGGAACCTGAGGCCGTCCTGACCTGGGACGCGATGCCGGACGGCTTCCTGGAACATTATTACGGCATACAGGCCGACCGTTTCTGCCCCGTCGCGGTGGCCATCCGCCGCCGCTGGCAGAATTTCACCTTCTCCGAAGCACGCGGCACCCTGACCGGCCCTTATGCGAACGATGCCACCCGCGTTTGGGAAGCATTCGGCGTCAAGGACGGCACGGTCATCTTCGGCGGCCGCGGACAGAATGTCAGCGCCCTGATCCTGACCTCCGACAAATCTGTGGATTCCCTGTTCATGCAATACCGCGCGGAGTTGTCGATCGCCGCGGTCCGGATGGATGAATTGCTGCGCGGTCATCCGGGCCTGACCCGTACCGCGCGCGACTTCATCAATCTCAGCGACAAGCAGATGGAAGTCCTGCGCATTCAGATCGACCATCCGGAACTCAGTTTCCAGGAACAGGCGAAGCTGCTGGATATCTCGCCCCGCATGCTGGAGAAACGGCATCAGCAGATCGCAAAGCGTTTCGGCGTGTCCAGCTTCACCGCGGCCGTAGCGAAAGCCGTTGCGGACGGCGTCGGTCTCGGCTGACCTTCGGATCACTTCCCCTACCTAACCCCTGCACAAGGCCGTAAATTGGACGGGCCTATTGCGATGCAGTATAAACCGACCCATCTGTATTTCTCGGGGGGAAGAGCGGTCCGCCCGCGCCGACAAGCCCTAGAGCGCAAGGCACCGACCTCCCCGCCCCAGCCCATCTGGAACGGGAGATTTCTAAGCAATGACCATGACTGGCCAAGACAGTTTAAAGACGCGCCGCAGCCTTTCGGTGGGCGGCCGGAATTACGACTATTATTCGATCGACGCCGCTGCCGGGACAATCGGCGACGTGGCGCGCCTGCCCTTCTCGCTGAAGGTGCTTCTGGAAAACCTGCTGCGCTTCGAAGACGGCGTCAGCGTCACCACCGACGATATTCAGGCCATGGCCGACTGGCTGAAGGCCAAGGGCTCCGACCGCGAAATCGCCTATCGCCCCGCCCGCGTCCTGATGCAGGATTTCACCGGCGTCCCCGCCGTCGTCGATCTGGCCGCGATGCGCGCCGCGATGGTCAAAATGGGTGGCGATCCACAGAAGATTAACCCGCTATCGCCCTGCGACCTCGTCATTGACCATTCGGTCATGGTCGACTTTTTTGGCGGCCCGGACGCGTTCAAGAAGAATGTCGAGCTGGAGTTCGAACGCAATGGCGAGCGCTATGAATTCCTGCGCTGGGGCCAGACCGCCTTCGATAATTTCAGCGTCGTGCCCCCCGGCACCGGCATCTGCCACCAGGTGAATCTCGAATATCTGGCGCGCGGAATCTGGTCGTCGCCGGAAAAAGGCGGTGAAGCGGAGATCGCCTATCCGGACACGCTGGTCGGAACCGACAGCCACACGACCATGGTCAACGGCCTGGGCGTCCTGGGCTGGGGCGTCGGCGGAATCGAGGCCGAAGCAGCGATGCTGGGCCAGCCCGTCACCATGCTGATCCCGGAAGTCATCGGTTTCAAACTGTCCGGCAAGCTGAAGGAAGGCATGACCGCCACCGATCTGGTCCTGACAGTCACCCAGATGCTGCGAAAGAAGGGCGTCGTCGGCAAATTCGTGGAATTCTATGGCGACGGGCTGGGCAGCCTGACCCTCGCCGACCGCGCGACCATTGCCAATATGGCCCCGGAATACGGCGCGACCTGCGGTATCTTCCCGATCGACGCCGAGACGATCCGCTATCTGAAATTCTCCGGCCGCAAGGACGAGCACGTCGCGCTGGCGGAAGCCTATGCCAAGGCTCAGGGCATGTGGCGCGAAGCCGGGACCCCGGACCCGGTCTTCACCGACACGCTGGAACTGAACCTGGATACCGTCGAGCCGTCCCTGGCCGGGCCGAAACGCCCGCAGGATCGTGTCAGCCTGTCCATGGCCGCCCCGGAATTCAAGAAAGTCATCGCCGACTATCTGGGTGTCCCGTCCAATGAGGAGGAAGCCCGTCTGGCGGCCGAAGGCGGTCCGGCGCAATCGACCGACAGCGGCTGGAACACGCAGGTTCCGGTCGAGGGGGCCGATTACAAGCTGAAGCATGGCGACGTCGTCATCGCGGCGATCACCTCCTGCACCAACACCTCCAACCCCTCGGTCCTGGTGGCCGCCGGTCTGGTCGCCCGCAAGGCGCGGGAAAAGGGGCTGAACGTAAAGCCCTGGGTGAAGACCTCGCTGGCGCCCGGGTCCCAGGTGGTGACAGACTATCTGGAAAAGGCCGGCCTGCAGGACGATCTCGACGCGTTGGGCTTCGATCTGGTCGGCTATGGCTGCACGACCTGTATCGGCAATTCCGGCCCGCTGCCGGAAGCGATCTCGAAAGCCGTCGACGAAGGCGATCTGGTCGTCACGTCGGTTCTGTCCGGCAACCGGAACTTCGAAGGCCGCGTCAATCCGCAGACGCGCGGCAATTATCTGGCCTCGCCGCCGCTGGTCGTTGCCTATGCCATCGCTGGGAATATGACGATCGACATCACCAAGGATCCGCTCGGCGAGGGCAAGGACGGCAAGCCTGTTTTCCTGAAGGATATCTGGCCCACCAATCACGAGGTCGAGGAAACCGTCCGCGCCGCGCTGACCTCCGAGATGTTCCGGTCGCGTTACGGCAACGTCTTCCAGGGACCGCCGGAATGGCAGGCGATCAGCGTGTCGGGTGGTGAGACCTATGAATGGAACTCCGGCTCGACCTATGTTCAGCACCCGCCCTATTTCGAGGATATGAAGGCCGAACCGGACGCGCCGGGCGACATTCAGGGCGCCCGTCCGCTGCTGATGCTGGGCGACTCGGTGACGACCGACCACATCTCGCCGGCCGGATCGTTCAAACCGTCGACCCCGGCGGGGCAGTACCTGACCGAACGTCAGGTCCGCCCGGCCGACTTCAACTCCTACGGCTCGCGCCGCGGGAACCACGAAGTCATGATGCGCGGCACCTTTGCCAACATTCGGATCCGCAACGCCATGGTTCCGGAAATCGAAGGCGGCTTCACCAAGCACATGCCGTCGGGCGAGGCCATGCCGGTCTATGACGCCGCCATGAAGTACAAGTCGGAAGGCGTGCCGCTGGTCGTCTTCGGCGGTAAGGAATACGGTACCGGCTCTTCCCGCGACTGGGCGGCGAAGGGCACCAATTTGCTGGGCGTGAAGGCGGTCATCGTCGAAAGCTTCGAACGTATCCACCGGTCGAACCTGGTCGGCATGGGCGTCCTGCCGCTGCAGTTCAAAGACGGCACATCGTGGCAATCCCTGGGCCTCGACGGCAGCGAGACCTTCGATATCGCCGGAATCGAGGGCGGCCTGAAGCCGCGACAGGACATCATGCTGACGATCCGCAAGACCGACGGCAGCGTCCAGGAAGTTCCCCTGACCTGCCGCATCGATACCGCGGGCGAGATCGAGTACTACCGCCACGGCGGCGTCCTGCAATACGTCCTGCGCAACCTGCTGGCGGAAAGCAAGCAAGCGGCGTGACCGTCGCGTTCGATCGTTATGGGGAAGGCGGGCCGCAACACCCGCCTTCTTCGTCTTTTGGGCCGCGGCGCGGTATTATTCCCGTGCCCTGGACCCGGACTCGTCCTATATCCTCGGCGCGATGCAGATTCTGACGGTGCACCACATAACCAGCTATACCTATGACCGGCCCGTCCGGTTCGGGGAACATGCGCTGATGATGCGGCCGCGCGACAGCCACGACCTGCGCATGCTGGAAGCATCGATCGCCATTCACCCGGCGGCCAATATCCGCTGGACCCATGATGTCTTCGGCAACTCGGTGGCCCGGGTCGAGTTCCAACAGGAATCCGACCGACTGGATATCGAGAACACGATCCGGATCGAACATTACGGCCTGACCGAGCCGGATTTCTCGCCGCTGGACGATTATGCCCGCACCCTGCCCTTCCCCTATCATTCGGACGAGGTCGCGGATCTGGGCCGGTGCATGGAACGGCATTATCACGACCCGCAGCACCGGATCACCGAATGGGCGCGGCAGTTCTTGAACGGCAAGGACACGCCGGACACGCTGATGGCGATGAACGACGCCGTGCGGAAGACCTTCGCCTACGAAACGCGCGAGGCGCACGGGACCCAGACACCGAGCGAAACCCTGGACCGCGGTGCCGGGACCTGCCGGGATTTCGCCCTGTTCTTCATGGAGGCGGTGCGCAGCATCGGCCTCGGCGCGCGGTTCGTCTCCGGCTATCTCTACGATCCGGCACTGGACGCGGCGATGAAGGATCCCAACCTGCCGCTGGGCGCGGATCTGCGCGGGGCCGGGGCGACCCATGCCTGGGTCCAGGTCTATCTGCCCGGCGCAGGATGGGTCGAGTTCGACCCGACAAACGGCATCGCCGGCGGCGCCAATCTGATCCGCGTCGCCGTGGCGCGCGACCCGTCCCAGGCCTCGCCGGTGCGCGGCTCGTATTTCGGGCCGGAAGAGGCGTTTCAATCCCTGTCGATTTCGGTGAAAGTCGCGTCAGGCTGACCGCGTGCCTGGCCCGCCTCCGCTCACCAGCGCGTGATGTCACCCATATGTGATTCGGGTGTGACCGGGCTCCGTGCCTATTTTACCGTCATGACAACATCACGACGCACTCTCCTCGCGGGCGCGACCGCCGCCCTGACCGCCCCCTTCTTCGGCGCCGGAAACCCGGTTCGGGCCGCAGGCGTATCACCACTGCCCGTCGTGGTCGAGTTGTTCACCAGCCAAGGCTGCAGCTCCTGCCCGCCGGCGGAGGCGTTTCTGGCGGAACTGGCGGAGCGGCAGGAGATCATCGCCCTGGAGTTCCATGTCGACTATTGGGACTATATCGGCTGGAAGGATCCCTTTGCCGATCCGCGCTATACCGCGCGGCAGCGCGCCTATAACGCCCTGTTCGGGTCGCCCTATAACTACACGCCGCAAATGGTCGTCGACGGCCGCGCGCATGAGGTCGGGTCGCGCCGCAGTGCCGTCGAGGCACGGATCGAGGCGGCATCGATGAAACGCATGATGGACGCCCAGAAGGGCGCCGCGCCGGAATTGGTTCTGTCCCATGGCGAGGGCGATGCGCTGACCATCCGCCTGACCGGCACCCCACCGGAATCGGGCCCCTACCGCGTCACCGTCGTCGGGTTCGATTCGCGCCACCACACCGAAGTGCTGCGCGGTGAGAACAGCGGACGCAACCTGGTCAACGCCCATGTCGTGCGCAGCATGACAACGGTCGGACAGGCCTGGTCCGGCGGCGAGGCCGAATTCCGCATCGACATGTCGGAGATCGCGGGGGATGGCGGCTGCGCTGTCCTGATCCAGAACCCCGATACCGGCCGCATTGCCGCCGCCCATCGGATGATGTTCTAGGAAGCGCGCCCTTCGAACGGCCGGATCATCAAACGCCAGAACGGCCGTTCGGTTTCCCGCTCGACACCGACCTTCATGTTCAATCGCCGCCGGTTCGGGCTGAAAGATCCGAACAGACGGTCCCAGAAGCTGAACAGATTGCCGTAATTGGAATCCGTATCGCGGCGAACCGCGTGGTGATGCACCCAGTGGATCGCCGGCGTGATGACGACCCATCCGATCGCCCGCTCCAGCCCGGCCGGCAGGCGCAGATTGGAATGGGCGAAGATCGCCGCCAGCAGCACCTGAATTTCGAAAATCAGAACGCTTTCCAGCGGGATGTCGAAGGCCAGGATGAAGACCGCCCGGGCGCAAGCCGACAGCGCCACCTCCCCCCAGTGGAAGCGGATGGCTGTCGTGCTGTCCAGGGTCTCGTCCAGATGATGGATCTCGTGGAAGCGCCACAGGAAGGGAATCGCGTGATTGGCGCGGTGCCACCAGTAGATCAGGAAATCCAGAAGCAGCAGGTCCAGCACCACCCCCCAACCGCCCTGCCACCAGGGGGCGTGGGTTCCACGCCAATCCGGCGCTGCATCGGCCGCCCACAGGCTGACCGGTACGACGATCAACAGCGACACGACGACATTGGCCCCGAACAGCCCGCCATTGCTGACCAGCCGCCGCCACCGGCCCGCCCGGTCCAGCGGCACGGGCGCCGCCGGGCACAGTCTTTCGACCGCGAAGAACAACGCAATCCAGCCCGCGACGATGGCGGATTTATAGGTGAGCAGCGTTTCCGTCATGTTTTCCATCACGGATAAAGTGGGCGGATTGCCGAGACGCGGCAAGACGCGTAAGACATCGGGGCGCATCAAACCCGCGTGACCTTTCCGCGTAAATCGACAGCACAGAGGCGTTTCATGTCCATCCCCCTGATCGGCGTTTCCGCCTGCACCCGTTCCAGCGAAGGCGGCAGTCACTACCATCAGGTCGGCCACAAATATCTGTCGGCCGTTGCGACCACGGCGAAGGGCCTGCCCATGCCGATCCCGGCAATGGCGGACCAGATCGACATGGACGATCTGCTGGACAAGCTGGACGGCCTGTTCCTGACCGGAAGCCCGTCGAATGTCGAGCCGCAGCATTACGACGGTCCCGACTTCCGGCCGGAAACGGAGCGCGATCCGTTGCGCGATTCCATGACGCTGCCGCTGATCCGCAAGGCCCTGGACCGGGGCCTGCCGATCTTCGCGGTCTGCCGGGGCCATCAGGAACTGAACGTCGTCCTGGGCGGCACGTTGCACCAGAATCTGCACGAACTGCCCGGAAAGCGCGATCACCGCATGCGTCGCGACATCCCGCTTCAGGACCGCTATGACGTGGCCCACCCGGTCGACATCAAACCGGGCGGCATGCTGGAACGGCTCGCCGGAAAGACCGGTGACGTCATGGTCAATTCCCTGCACGCCCAGGGGATCGACCGGCTGGGCGATGGGCTGTTCGTCGAATGCGTCAGCGACGACGGGGTCATCGAGGCGGTCTCTCTGCCCAGCGCCAAAGGGTTTCTGTTGAGCGTGCAATGGCACCCGGAACACCCGACCGCCCTCGCCTGGCCCTTGAGCCAGGCCATGTTCAAGGCCTTCGGCGACGCGGCCCGCGCCTATGCCGCCCAAAAGTAAGAAACAGGGGACACATCACTCATGCGAATTGCGACGTGGAACATCAATTCGGTACGCCTGCGCATGCCGATCGTGGAGCAGCTGACCAAGGAAGTTGCACCGGACGTGCTGTGCCTGCAGGAAACCAAGGTCGACGATCCGCAATTCCCCTTCGATGCCGTTCGGGCCCTGGGCTATGAGCATGTCGCGATCAACGGGATCAAGGGCTATAACGGCGTCTGCATCCTGTCGAAACTGCCGCTGGAAAATGTCGGCCGCCACGACTGGACCGGCAAGGCCGACGGCCGCCATATCTTTGCGACCCTGCCGGGCGGGATCGAAATCCACTCCCTCTATGTCCCCGCGGGCGGCGACGAGCCGGACCGCGAGATCAACGACAAGTTCGGCCACAAGCTGGATTTCGTGGACGAGATGACCACCTGGTTCGGCGCAAACCGCAAGGCGTCGGACAAGATCATGGTCGTCGGCGATCTGAACATCGCGCCGCTGGAGCACGACGTCTGGTCCCACAAACAGCTTCTCAAGGTCGTCAGCCACACGCCGATCGAGGTCGAGAAGTTCACCGCCGCCCAGAACGCGTTCGGCTGGGTCGATTGCATGCGCAAATTCGTGCCCGACGACGAGAAGATGTATACGTGGTGGAGTTACCGGTCCCGCGACTGGCGCGCCGCCAATAAAGGCCGCCGTCTTGACCATGTCTGGGCGTCACCCGGGCTGGCCCAGAATGTCGGCGGCATGCGCATTTTGAGCGATGCGCGCGGGTGGGAAAAACCGTCCGACCACGTTCCGGTCATCGTCGAGGTCGCGGCCTAGAAAACCGCGCATCCCTTGACCGCGCGGCCCTTGCGGCTTACCTACGGGGTAGGACATTCACGAGTTGGAATTCGGAAATGGCGATCCTGCCGATCTTGGTCGCACCGCATCCGGTGCTGAAACAGAAATGCGAGCCCGTCGAGACGGTGGACGATGCGATCCGCACGTTGCTCGACAATATGCTGGAGACCATGTACGACGCGCCGGGCATCGGCCTGGCCGCGCCGCAGGTGGGTGTGTCGAAGCGCATTCTGGTGGTCGACTGCGCCCCGCGCGGTGCCGACCCGCAGCCGATGAAGCTGATCAACCCTGAGATCGTGACCCAGTCCGACGCGCTGTCCACCTATGAGGAAGGCTGCCTGAGCTTCCCGGAGCAATATGCCGAGGTGCAACGCCCGGCGACGGTCACGGTGCGTTATCTCGACGAGAACGGTACCCAACAGACCATCGAAGCGGACGGGCTGCTGGCGACCTGCATTCAACACGAGATCGACCATCTGGACGGGGTTGTGTTCGTCGATCACATCTCGTCCCTGAAACGTGGTATGATCATGCGCAAGCTGCAGAAACAGACCAAACTGCGCAGCAAGGAAGGCCGCGCGGCCGCCGCCGAATAACAGAGGGGCGCGCCGCCGCGGACACCGGTTCATGGCGAAATTGAGATTGGCCTTCATGGGGACCCCGGGGTTCTCCGTTCCTGCACTGGACGCTGTCGTCCGGGCCGGCCATGAAGTGGAAGCCGTCTATACTCAGCCGCCCCGCCCCGCCAATCGCGGCAAGAAGGAAACGCCCAGCCCGGTCCATATCGCGGCCGAAAAAATGGGCATCCCCGTGCGGCACCCGGTCAGCCTGAAAACCCCGGAAGCGCAGGCCGCCTTCGCCGATCTCAGGCTCGATGCGGCGGTGGTGGTCGCCTATGGGCTGATCCTGCCGAAGGCGATCCTGGAGATTCCGCGCTATGGCTGCCTGAACATCCATGCCTCTCTGCTGCCGCGCTGGCGCGGTGCCGCGCCGATCCAGCGTGCGATCCTGGCCGGAGACGACGAGACGGGCATTTCCATCATGCAGATGGATGAAGGCCTGGATACCGGCCCGGTCCTGCTGGAAGAGCCTGTGCAGATCCTGCACCGGACCACAGCGCATGACCTGCACGACGACCTGGCGCATCTGGGCGCACGGTTGATCGTCGAGGCGCTGGACGGGCTTGCCGACGGATCGATGCGCCCCAAAAAGCAACCGGAAGACGGCGTGACCTATGCCGAGAAGCTGAAAAAATCGGAAGGCTTCATCGACTGGCGGGATCCCGCATCGGATATCGACCGCCGGGTGCGCGCGCTGACACCCTGGCCGGGATGCTATTTCGAACAGGGCGGTGAGCGGATCAAACTGCTGCGCGCCCTGCCGACCTTCCCCGATCGCGATGCGCCGCCCGGCACCTTGCTGGACGATCAGGGTGCCGTCGCCTGCGGGACCGGTGCGATCCGCCTTCAGCGGGTCCAGCGCCCCGGCCGCGGACCGGTTTCCGGCGAGGACTTCCTGCGCGGCTTGCGACTGTCCCCCGGGACCGTGCTAGGCTGACGCCCAAAACCGCGCCGGGGAGGGAAATCCATGAAAGTCTGCATCTATGGCGCCGGCGCCATCGGCGGATATATGGCGGTCGCGCTGGCCGAAGGCGGGGCGGAGGTCAGCCTTGTCGCGCGCGGCCCCCATCTGGCAGCCATCCGGGAGAACGGTCTGCGCCTGCATATCGGCGGGGAGACGAAACGCATTGCCGTCGCCGCCGAGGAGGATCCGGCCGCGCTGGGCCCGCAAGACTATGTCATCGTCGCGCTGAAGGCCCATTCCGTGCCGCAGGTCGCCCGGCGAATGACGGCGCTGTTCCATGACAAAACCGCTGTCGTTACCGCCGTCAACGGCGTGCCCTGGTGGTATTTCCACGGGCTGGACGGTCCGCTGGCCGGCACGCGGCTGGACAGTGTCGATCCGGGCGGTGCGCAATGGGATGCCATTGGGCCGGACCGCGCCATCGGCTGCGTCGTCTATCCGGCCTGTGAAGTCGTCGAACCGGGCGTCGTCCAGCATATCGAAGGCGACCGCTTCACCCTGGGGGAGCCCAGCGGCGAGAAGACGGACCGCGTCGCGGCCTTGGCGGAGGCGATGCGGGCAGGTGGCCTGAAAGCCCCGGTGAAGCCGCGTATCCGCGACGAGATCTGGGTGAAGCTATGGGGCAACCTGTCCTTCAACCCGATCAGCGCGCTGACCGGCGCGACCCTGGAGCAGATCTGTGCCGATCCCGGCACCCGCGCCGTGGCCAAGGCGATGATGCTGGAAGGCCAGGCCATCGGCGAGAAACTGGGCGTGCGGTTCGCCATCGATGTCGAAAAGCGCATCGACGGGGCGGCGGCGGTCGGGGCGCACAAGACGTCGATGCTGCAGGATCTGGAACGCGGACGGGCGATGGAAATCGACGCCCTTGTAACCGCCGTTCAGGAACTGGGGCGGATCACGGACACACCGACGCCGACGGTCGACGCCGTCCTGGCGCTGACGCAGCTCCGCGGCGCGTTGGCGGGATGTTACGAGAAGCCGGGGGCGGCTTAGCCGACGAAGGCTTTTTCGATCACGAATTCGCCCGGCATGGAATTGGCGCCCTCGGTCAGGCCCGCCGCCTCGCACAGATCCTTCGTGTCCTGCAGCATGCCCATGGACCCGCAGATCATCACCCGGTCCTCGTCCTTGTTGAACGGTTTCCGGCCCAGATCTTCGAACAGCTTGCCGTTTTCGATCAGGGTCGTGATGCGGCCCGTATGGGTGTGGGCTTCACGGGTGGTCGACGTGTAGTGGGTCAGGCGCCCCTGCACCATTTCACCGACCAGGGGGTCTTCCAGCGTGTCCTTGACGATCTTCTCGCCATAGGCCAGCTCCGCGACATCGCGGCAGGTATGGGTCAGCACGACATGATCGAACCGGTCATAGGTTTCCGGATCGCGGATGACGCTGGCGAAGGGCGCGATACCGGTACCGGTCGACAGCAGATACAGGGTCTTGCCCGGCAGCAGCGCGTCCAGCACCAGCGTGCCGGTCGGCTTCTTGCCCAGCAGGATTTCGTCGCCGACCTGAATTTTCTGCAGGCGGCTGGTCAGCGGTCCGTCTTCGACCTTGATCGAGAAGAAGTCGAGCTCGTGATCCCAGGACGGGCTGGCAATGGAATAGGCGCGCAGCAGCGGCTTGCCGTCATCCTTCATCAGGCCGATCATCACGAATTCGCCGGAGCGGAAGCGGAAGCTGTCCGGGCGCGTCACGCGGAACGAGAACAGACGGTTGGTCCAGTGATGCACGTCCACGACCGTGACCGCGTTCACCGAGCCGGGAATAGCCTGTTTCTTCATTTCCATCTTGCGCCGCTCCTTCCAAAAAATCCGGCCTCCCGCCCCCATTTTGGCGGAAACCCCGGATTTCGTATTCGCGAGATATCACAAATGGCCACTTTCGCGCCAGAGGCAAGTGGTGCGTCAAAGTTTCTTCACTGTCAACTGTGAAAATAAAAATTGCACATTTTTTATTTGTTATTTCGGAGGCAGTCCCGCGATCAGCTTTTTCAACAGATCCGCCAGGGCCCGCTGCTCCGCCTCGTCCAGCCCGGTCACAGCCTTCCTCTGGGCGGCCAGATGAACCGGCAGCATTCGGTCGATCAGCTCCTTGCCCTTTGGGGTCAAGGCAATCTGGACCGCCCGCCGGTCGGTTTCATGGGGGTTGCGGACAATCAGACCCGCTTTCTCCAGCCGGTCGAGCCGCGCCGTCATGCCCCCGGACGTGATCATGGTCGTATTATACAACTCCGTCGGCGTCAGCGCGTAGGGCGCACCGGACCGGCGCAAGGTCATCAGGACGTCAAATTCCCCGGGCTTCAACCCGAACTCCGTAAAAACCGGCAACAGGAAGGTCGAACGCGCCAAATGCGTCGCCTCCGCAAGGCGGCCCAGCACTTCCATCGGCAGAAGCTCCAACCCCGGAATTTCCGCCTCCCATTGCGCCCTGGCGGCGCCTGCCCGATCTCTAGCCATAATTTACCTTGCCATTAAGATACTTGATATTAAGTAATACCCGCCAAGAGGTCCAGTCCTCATATCGCCGCCAGGTTTCGCGGCCGCCGCCCATCGGGAGACAGTAGAATGGTACAAGCCCCTTCCTCCGCCAGTCCGAATATCTGGCATGCCGTCGGATTGCTCATCGCCACCGGCTCGCTGCTGGGCCTGTCGGCGATCTGGGCCAAGGCGTCGGGCAGTGTCGGCTGGCCGCCGATGGCCCTGCTGCTCTGGGCGATGGTCGGTGGGGCGGCGATCCAGACCGTCGGGCAGGTTCTGCGCCGGCGCGTCCCGATGCCGGGCGGGTCCGCCCTCGTCTTCTCTGTCTTTTCCGGCATTCTGTTTGCCATCCCCAATGCCATGGCCTTTTCCGCCGTCCAGCATGTCGGCGCCGGATTCGTCGCCCTGTGCTTCGCCTTTCCGCTGATGCTGACCTATGCCCTGGCCCTGGCCCTGCGCCTGGACCGGTTCAACGGACAGAAGCTGCTGGGTGTCCTGTTCGGGGTCGCGGGCGGGGTGGTCCTGGCGACCGCGAAGACCGGGGTCGACGGCGGCTACAGCCCGTGGTCGCTGGTCGCGCTGGCAGTCCCGGTCATTCTGGCCATCGCCAATATCTACCGCAGCGTCTATTGGCCGAAAGGATCGGATTCGATGCAGATGTCCATCGGCATGCTGGTCTTCGGCGCGGCAACGATGGTGGCGGTACTGCTGCTGTTCGGGATCGATTTCGGGCCGGTTGCCTGGAATGCCGAAAGCGCCGGTCTGCTGGCGGCGCAATCCGTGACCTTCGCCGTGCTCTATGACGTCTATTTCCGGCTACAGAAACTGGCGGGGCCGGTCTATCTCAGCCAGATCGGATCGGTCGCGGCGGTCACCGGCATCGCGCTGGCCTATCTGATCTTCGCCGAAATCCCCAGCATCCAGCAAAGCATCGCCGCCATTCTGGTCGCCATCGGCCTGGTGCTGGTGAACCGGGCGATGACCCGACAGACCCGCGCAGCCGCCTGACGGCCGGGGGTCAGGTGCCGTCGAATTCCGGTTTGCGCTTGTCCAGATGCGCGGCGACGGCCTCCGCATGGTCGGCCGTCCCGTGCAACAGCGCCTGATAGGCGGCGCACATGGCCAGGTGATCCTCCAACGTCTGATGCGGCGCCTTGCGCAGCAGCCGCTTCGAAAGCTGCACCGCGCGCGGCGCGTTGGCGGCGATGCGGCAGGCGATGGCATGCGCTTCGGTCAGCAGGTTTTCCTGCGGCACGATGCGCGAAATCAGCCCCCAGGCCTTCGCCATCTCCGCGTCGGCCGGTTCTCCGGTCAGGATCATTTCCGCCGCCGCCGACGGCCCGATGATCCGGCTGAGGAACCAGGCGGCCCCGTCGCCGGGCGAGATACCCAGCTTGACGAAGGGGGCGCCGAACTTGGCCGCCGGGGTCGCCAGGCGGATATCGCACATGCAGACCAGATCCAGCGCCGCGCCATAGGCCGGGCCGTTGACCGCCGCGATGACCGGTATTTCCAGATTCCAGAAGGCCGGCGGCACCCTGTGAATACCGTCGGCATAGGCGCGTTCGATATCCGATGTCGTCCCGGCGAACATGTCGGTCTTGTCGCGCATATGCTTGACGTTCCCACCGGCCGAGAAGGCGCGCCCCGCCCCGGTCAGGATGACGCAGCGCACGCCCGCATCGCCCTTCACCCGGTCCAGCGCCGCCAGGAATCCATCGATCATCGGCCCGTCGGAAAAGGCGTTCAATTCGTCCGGCCGGTTCAGGGTCAGGGTCACCACCGCGCCGTCGCGATGATACAGGACACGATCCTCACTCATGGTCTCAAGACTCCGGTGCGCGGTCCCGGCGCGGGGAATGGCCGAAGAACTCGCGATAACATTTGGCGAAATGGCTGGCCGACACAAAGCCGCAGGCCAGCGCGACGTCCAGAACCGACATGCTGGTCTGGCGCAGCAGGATACGCGCGCGCTGCATGCGCAGACCGAAATAATACTTACGCGGCGTCGAATTCAGGTATTTCCGGAACAGCCGCTCCAACTGCCGGGTCGACAGGCTGACCGCCTCGGCGATCTCCTCCCGGTCCAGCGGGGTTTCCAGATTGTCCTCCATGAACTGGATCGCGCCCAGCAGTTTCGGATGGCTGACCCCGACCCGGAAACGCAGCGACATGCGCTGATGTTCGGATTGTTCGCGGATCTGTTTATGCAGGAACCAGTCCGACACATGGGTCGCCAGATCGTGCCCATGGGAATGGCTGATCATGTGCAACAGCAGATCGATCGACGCCGTCCCACCGGAACAGGTCACGATGCCGCCGTCGATCTCGTACAGCTCGTCGGTGATTTCCAGATGCGGAAAATCCTCCCGGAATCCGTCGAGATACTCCCAGTGGATGGTGCAGCGCCGGTTGTCCAACAGACCCGCATGGGCCAGCAGATAGGGCGCGGTCGACACCGCCCCGATGGTGGTGCCCAGCCGCGACAATTTTCGGACATAGTTGATCGCGCGCGGATCCTTGATCTTTTCCGCCCCGGTTCCGCCGACGACAAACAGATAGTCGAAGCGCTTGTCGATCGCGACCGACAGGTCCGGCATGATGTCGATATCGTTCGACGCCGTCACCGCCGCCCCGTCCATCGACACCAAGGTCCAGTCATACAGTTTCTTGCCCGCGATCGTATTGGCCGCGCGCAACGGTTCGACGGCGGAGGAGAACGCCATCAACGAAAAACTGGGAAGGAGAAGATACCCGAATTGCTCGGGCTCGCCGGATCCACGCATCACCATGGCAACTAGACTACCCTGACTCACAGAATCCGAAAGACGCTACATACATCTCTCGAAATGATTGATTGTGGTTCGGCAAGGCAATGCTGAGAAAGCGCGCGGAGCCAAATTGACGTGCCCTGCTCTTCCAGAACTTGCCCACGACTTGAATCGGCTTCTGTCGCACGCGATGCGACCCAGAATGAGGTTAAACCCATAATGCGAGGAAAATCGCTGCCCTCTAATCTACCTAGATTACTCTAGTCTCACGGCTCCCCGGTCCCGATCTCTTCCTTCCGCTTGGCGACATAGGCGTCGATCGATTCCAGTCGGGCCGGGTCCATCGGCGGCTGTTCGTATTCCTCCAGCACCTGCTGCCACAGCTCGGTCGCGCGCTGGGTCGTGTCCTTCGCCCCGGCGGCGGCCCAGGCCTCGCTGTTGGTCCAATCGCTGAGGATCGGCGCGTAGAAAGCGGTTTCATACCGCACCATCGTATGGTCGGTGCCGAAGAAATGGCCACCCGGTGCGACCGACGATATGGCATCCAGGCCCAATTCGTCCGGGGATGTGTCGATCGGCTGAATCATGCCGATCAGGTGCTGGATCATCTCGACATCGACCATGACCTTTTCGAAGGAGGCGACGAGGCCCCCTTCCAGCCATCCGGCGGCGTGATAGATGAAATGACCGTGCCCCATCAGGGCGCCGAACATCGCCATCATCGTCTCATAGGTCGCCTGGGCGTCGACGGTATTGGACGCGTTGCAGGCACTGGTGCGGTAGGGGACCTTGTAGAAGCGCGCCAACTGTCCGCCCGCCAGATTGGCCTTGGCGTTTTCCGGCGTACCGAAGGCGGGGGCACCGGACTTCATATCGACATTGGAGGTAAAGCCGCCATAGACGACCGGTGCGCCGGGCCGGACGATCTGGGTCAGGCACATGCCGAACAGCGCCTCGGCATTCTGCTGCACCAGGGCGGCGGCCATGGTCACCGGCGTCATGGCCCCCATCAGGGTGAAGGGCGTGACGATGGTCGCCTGGCCCAGCTCCGCCATCTGGATCGCGCCGGTCGCCATATGCTCGTCCAGCTTGCGCGGGCTGTTGACGTTGATATTGCCGATACAGGCGGGCGCGCCCATCAGGTCCTCGACCGTCTTGCCGCAGGCACGCGCCACAATCTCACAGGAATCCTTGGCCCGTCCCGCGCCGATGAGCTGATGATTGAAGGCCTTGGTCGTGTAGACCACGTTGGCCCGGGTCGAATCCATATGCCGCGAATTGGCCGGCAGATCGGTCGGTGCGACCGCCTGATTGCCCAGGAAGCGGATGCAGTTGAAGAACTGCGCGAACTTGGCCAGCGTCACGTAATCGGCGTAATTGCCGACCCGGCGGCCGCGGATCGCGTCATGGACATTGGGCGGGCCGGACACCAGGCCGAAATTGATATGGTCGCCGCCGACGGTGATCGCATGGTTCGGATCGCGCGGCGTCAGGGTGAATTCCGACGGCGCATGGGCCATCAGTTCCATGACCAGCGCCCGGTCCATCCGGACCATCTCATTGGCCCGGTCGACTTCCGCGCCCGCCTTGGCATAGAGGTCCAGCGCCTTGTCGCCATTGACCTCCAGCCCGTCGCGCTCGATCACGTCCAGGCTCGCCTCGTGGATCGCCTCGACCTGATCGGCCGATAGCGGGCACATCGGCGGATAGGGGTTGCGAAGGGTCGGGGTCCAGGGAAGCTGCTTGATGCCGGCGGCTCTGCCGCGGCGTTCGCGCATGGTCGCGCGGCGGCCGGAATGTCGGGCCATACGGTACTGTCTCCCCAAGTCATGCGCCGAAGCGTCGTTTCCGCTTAGAATCCCCCAGTCCCGACAGACCAGTGTCCAGTCTGCGACATGAATTGCTTGTTTTTGCCGTTTGTTTTGGCGCGAAGGACTCAGCTTTCCGGCCGAACCGCGCAGATTCGCTGACGGATTCCCGGTTTCGGCACATCGTCATAGCCGTGCTCATAGGCCCGCACGGTCAGACGCCCGTCGACGGCGCGCAGCAGCTCGCCCTCCTCAAGCAGATAGGCGTCCCGCGCCGGATGACCATAAGCCTCGTTTCCGCGCGCGAAGGTCTCGTAGATCAGGACGCCGCCCGGCGCGACCGCGTCGACCAGGTCGGACAGGATCGGCCGGTGCAGATAACAGGTCACGACGACGGCCCCGAACCGCCGCCCGGCCAGGGGAAAGGGCCGCCCGTCCTCCAAGTCTTCCTGAACCACTTCCGCGCCCGGGGATTGGGCTAGGTCGGCGACGGCGGATATGTCCTTGTCCAGAAAGACGGTCGGATGGCCGCGGCCATGGAACAGCCGGCCATGCCGTCCGTTGCCGCAGGCCAGGTCGAGGATCGCCGACCCTTCCGGGGCCAGTGCCGACCAGCGTTCGACCCAGGGGCTGGGGGCGGTGAACCCGGCATGGCGCTGCGTCAGATGATCCGTCATGGTCCGGCCTTTCGTATCAGATCGCTTGCAAGCCAACGCGTTTAGGGCCAAATCAAAGGTTAAGGCCCCGATTGAGGGTCAAGGCCCCGCAAGGGGTAACGGAAATATGGTCGACGGATATGATTTCGTTCAACCTTCGCTGTGCAAAGGATCATGAATTCGAAGGCTGGTTCAAGGATTCGGCCAGCTTCGATACTCAGATCGCCCAAAAGAAGATCGACTGCCCCGTCTGCGGCAGCCGCAAGGTGGAGAAGGCGCTGAGCCGCCCGAACATCTCGTCCAGCCGGACCCAGGGTGCGGCCCAGGCCGAGGCGGCCCGCAAGATGCGGGACACGCTGCGGGAGTTCCGCCGCAAGGTGGAGTCCACCCACGAACATGTCGGCGAGCGTTTCGCCGAAGAGGCGCGCAAGATCCATTACGGCGAGACGGAAGCGCGCGGCATCTACGGCGAGGCGACCGGTGAAGAAGCCCAGTCCCTTGCCGATGAGGGCATTGCCGTCGCCCAGATTCCTTGGATCGAGGAAGTCAAGGACAACTGACATCCGACGGTTGAAATAGTTCGATATTCGAACTTGTAACTCGCGGATTCGAATATATCGGTCCGATATATTTTGGCTTGATATAGGTCTTCGTCGGCATTATCTGTCCGCCGACCGAAACGATTGTGCGCTGCGGCACCCGGAACGGGATTGGCCGCGACCATCCGGACCCAATGGATACAAAGACGACATGCCTCGGAGTCCTCGCCCTCGGCGAAGCATCCGGCTATGAAATCCGCAAGGCGTTCGAGGAAGGGCCGTTCAGCCATTTCGCGGACGGTGGCTTCGGATCGATCTATCCGGCGCTGAACAAGCTGACGGATGAAGGGCTGGTCACCTGCACCGCCCATTACCAGGAAAAGCGTCCGTCCAAGAAAGTCTACCGCCTGACCGAAGGCGGCTGGGACCGGTTGGAGCAGGAAATGCGCGCCCGCATTCCGGGCGAGGACAAATACCGGTCCGACCTTCTGTTCATCCTGTTCTTTGCCGATTGGCAGGATCCCGCCTGGATCGCGCGCGTCATCGATACCCGCATCGATTTCTACCGCGAGAAGCTGGAGGCGATGAAGGAGTGTTCGACGCTCGACGGATTGATGGTCGGTCAGCGTCTTGTTCACGGTTTCGGATGCGCGGTCTATCAGGCCGCCTTGGATTATCTGGTCGAACACCGCGACGCCTTCGTGGCGGCCGCGGGCAATTGCCATGACTGCCGCCAAACCGCGGCGGAATGATCGAGCGCAGGATAGAACGATGAAATTCCCGATCAAACCCTCCTACCTGATCGCCTTCGCCCTGGCGGCAGGGTCCGCCGGCTGGATCTATTCCGGCCAGATGGAGGAAGATCCCCTCGCCGATCCGCAGGCCGAAACCGCCGAACAGCAGGCCCAGGAGCCCGCTGCCGAGACGAAGGCGCTGCCGTCCGTCCGGGTCGCGGAAAGCCGCGCCACGGATCACCGCGCGATCCTGCTGTATACCGGCCGTACCGAGGCCGACCGCCGGGCGGTTCTGCGTGCCGAGACCGAAGGCCGCGTCATCGAGGTCGGCGCCAGTGTCAGCGATCCCGTCGCGACCGGAAAGGTGATCGCGAAACTGGCGACAAACGATCGCTATGCGAAGCTGAAACAGGCGGAATCCCTGGTGCGCCAGCGCGAGATTGAATACGAGGCCGCAAGGCAGCTCGCCGGAAAGGGATTCCAGACGGAATCCAAGAAGGCGGAGGCGGAAGCCAACCTGTCATCCGCCCGCGCGTCACTGGAAGAAATCCGCGTCGATCTGGGCCGCACCACGATCGAAGCGCCGTTCGACGGGGTCATCGAGACCCGGTCCGTCGAGGTCGGCGATTACGTGCAGGTGGGCGACGAGATCGCGGTTATCGCCGATTTCGACCCGATCGTCGTGACGATCCAGGTGTCCGAACGCGAGATCTCCCGTGTCGACGCCGGTGTGACGGCGGAAATTCAGATGCTGGACGGCCAGACGCATTTCGGGCTGGTCAGCCGCATCGCCCCCACCGCCGACAGCGCCACCCGTACCTTCGAGGTCGAGTTGGAAGTCGCCAATCAGGGCGACGGGCTGCTGGACGGCATGACCGCCAAGGTCTTCCTGCCGGCGCAGGAAGTCTCGGCCCACCGCATCACCCCGGCGCTGCTGGCGCTGAGCGACGATGGCGCGGTCGGGGTCAAGGCGGTCGATGCCCAGAACAAGGTGGTCTTCTATCCGATCGAGATCGTCGAAGACACGGCTGGCGCCATGTGGGTATCCGGCCTGCCGGAAACCGTGACGCTGATCACCGTGGGTCAAGCCTATGTCGCCCCCGGCGCGACGGTGCGGCCGGTGCCGGAGGACGAGGCCGAAAAGCCCTATAGCGAACAGCCCGGCGCGTCCCAGACCCTCAGCTCCGTCCCGGCGGGAGATCCTTCGTGAGCCCGATCGACGCCGCCCTGAACCGGTCGCGTACGGTTCTCGGCACCCTGGCCTTCATCCTGATCGCCGGGGCGCTGGCCTATATCGCCATCCCGAAAGAGGCCGATCCGGATATCAACATCCCGATCATCTATGTCTCGATGCATCACGACGGCATCTCGCCCGAAGACGCCGAACGCCTGCTGGTCCGTCCGATGGAACAGGAACTGCGCGGGATCGAAGGCGTGAAGGAAATGCGGTCCACCGCCTATGAGGGCGGGGCGAACGTCCTGATGGAGTTTGAGGCCGGGTTCGACGCCGACAGCGCCCTGGACGACGTCCGGGAAAAGGTCGACCTGGTCCGTCCCGACCTGCCCGAGGACACCGACGACCCGACCGTCAATGAGG
Source organism: Pacificispira sp. (assembly GCF_965228185.1). Taxonomy (NCBI): domain Bacteria; kingdom Pseudomonadati; phylum Pseudomonadota; class Alphaproteobacteria; order Rhodospirillales; family Aestuariispiraceae; genus Pacificispira; species Pacificispira sp. The sequence continues at coordinate 269,354 of NZ_CBDDHE010000008.1, forward strand.
TGAATTTCAGCCTGTTCCCGGTTCTGGTCGTCACCCTGGCGGGCGATGTCCCGGAACGCACGCTGCTGCGGATCGCGCGCGACCTGCAGGACCGGCTGGAAGGCATCGGCACCGTCCTGGAAGTCAACATCACCGGCGACCGCGATGAGGTTGTCGAGGTTCTGGTCGACCCGGTTCTGGTCGAAAGCTACGGCCTGGAACCGGAAGCGCTCCTAACCCGTATCGGCAACTCCAACCGCCTGGTGGCGGCGGGCGCACTGGATACCGGCAGCGGTCGGTTTTCGATCAAGGTGCCCGGCCTGTTCGAGGACGTGAACGACATCCTGAACCTGCCTTTGGTCAACAATGGCGACGCCGTGGTCCGCATTCGCGATATCGCGGAAGTCCGGCGCGGCTTCAAGGATCCGGTCAACTATGCCCGGCTGCACGGCAAGCCCGCCCTGGCGCTGGAAGTCGTGAAGCGCAGCGGCGAGAACATCATCGAGACCATCGAGGCCGTCCGCGCTATCGTCGAGACGGAGCGGCAATACTGGCCGGTCGGGGTCGAGGTCGGGTTCTCGAACGACAAGTCCGAAGACATCCGCACCATGCTGACCGACCTGCAGAACAACGTTTTGTCGGCGATCCTGCTGGTCATGATCGTCGTCGTTGCCGCCCTGGGCCTGCGCGGAGGACTGCTGGTCGGTGTCGCCATTCCGGGATCTTTCCTGGCCGGGGTCATGGTCCTGTCGATCCTGGGCCTGACCGTGAATGTCGTCGTCCTGTTCGCGCTGATCCTGGCGGTCGGCATGCTGGTCGACGGGGCCATCGTCGTCACAGAATACGCCGACCGGAAACTGTCCGAAGGGATCGACAAAAAGGAAGCTTACGGTCTGGCCGCCAAGCGCATGGCCTGGCCGATCATCGCATCGACCGCGACCACCCTGGCGGCCTTCCTGCCGCTGCTGTTCTGGCCGGGCGTGGTCGGCGAGTTCATGAAGTTCCTGCCGATCACCCTGATCGCGACCCTGTCCGCGTCGCTGGCCATGGCGCTGATCTTCATCCCGACCCTGGGTGCCAACCTGTCCGCCGTGACCCGCATCATCGTGACCGCGGCCCTGACCGTCGCGCTGGGCGGTATGGGGTTCGGCATGGCGGGCGAGTTCGGCCTTGGTGAAATGGCGCCCCTGATCGCGCTGCCCGCCGCCATCGGCGGGCTGGTGCTGGGTCTGTGGCTGGGCGGCATCGCCGGCCGGCTGCTGGAACGGCACGAGGTCGACAATGCCAATGCCCGCGCCCTGGCCGCCCCGAAGTCTTCCGGCCAGGACGACGACGTCGATTCCACCATGGACCCGAATGCGGTGCGCGGCGTGACCGGGCTTTATGTGAAGACCCTGTCCCTGGCGCTGCGCGCGCCCTGGCTGGTTCTGTTGCTGGCCGGCGGGACTTTGGTCGGCACGATCATGGCCTATGGCACGATCGGCAAGGGTGTCGAATTCTTCCCGGAAATCGAACCGAAGCTGATGATCGTCAACGTCCACGCCCGGGGCAACCTGTCCGTCGATGAGAAGGACACGCTGACCGCCGAGGTCGAGCGCGAAATCCTGGCCATCGGCGATGAGACCGGCGAGTTCAAATCGGTCTACACGTCCAGCGGCAATTTCGAAGTCCGCGACGACGAGGCCGAGGATATCATCGGCAAGATCACCCTCGAATTCGTCGAATGGGACCTGCGCCGCCCGGCCGCCGAGATCAAGGCGGACATCCGCGAGCGCACCGCGCATCTGGCCGGGATCGTCATCGAAATCCGCCAGGAAGAGCAAGGGCCGCCGACCGGCAAGCCGGTCCATCTGCAGATGAGCGCGCGGAACCCGGCCGTCCTGGACGAAGCGGTGGAGATCGCCCGCGCCCATTTCGACACGATGGACGGTCTGGTCGATATCGAGGATTCGAACCCGATCCCCGGCATTCAGTGGGAATACAGTGTCGACCGCGCGCAGGCGTCCAAGTTCGGGGCAAATGTCGCGGTCCTGGGCAGCTTCATCGAGCTGGTCACGAACGGGCTGAAAATGTCCGACTACCGGCCCGACGATTCGGATGAGGAAATCGACATTCCCGCCCGCTTCCCGGAACAGTACCGGTCGATCGACCAGTTGGACCGGCTGCGGGTCAACACCGACCAGGGCCGCGTGCCGGCGGGCAATTTCGTGACCCGGGTCGCAAAGCAGAATACCGGCATCCTGCGCCGGGTCGACGGATCGCGCGTCGCTTTCGTGAAGGCCGATGTCGCGGAAGGTCTGCTGCCCAACGATTTCGTCAACGATCTGCGCGGCTGGCTGGAGACCCGCCCGCTGCCGGACGGCGTGACGGTCGAATTCAAGGGCGAAGATCAGGAACAGCAGGAGGCCCAGCAATTCCTGATGAAGGCCTTCGCCATCGCGCTGTTCCTGATGGCGATCATCCTGGTGACCCAGTTCAACAGCTTCTTCTCGGCCTTCCTGATCCTGTTCGCGGTGATCATGTCGACCGTGGGCGTGCTGATCGGTTTGATGGTGATTCAGGAACCCTTCGGCATCGTGATGAGCGGGATCGGCGTCATCGCGCTGGCCGGGATCGTGGTGAACAACAATATCGTCCTGATCGACACGTTCGACCGCCTGAAAAAGAGTTCCGCCACGGCACGGGACGCGATCCTGCGCACCGGGGCGCAGCGCCTGCGGCCGGTCATGCTGACCACGGTCACGACGATCCTGGGCCTGCTGCCCATGGTGTTGCAGACCAATATCGACTTCGTCACCCGCGAGGTCTCGCAGGGCGCGCCGTCGACGCAATGGTGGGTGCAATTGGCGACGGCCATCGTCTTCGGCTTGGCCTTCGCAACCCTGCTGACCCTGCTGGTGACGCCGTGCTGGCTGCAATTGCGTGCCGATATCTCTAACGCGCTGGCCCGACGCCGCGCGAAACGGGCGTCACCGATTGCGGAACCCAGCGCCGCCGAATAGGCTGCGACCCGGCAACAACGAGAATCGGGAGGCAGACATGGACAAGGAATTGTTCGAGAAGGGGCTGGAAATCCGCAAGGCCGTGGTCGGCGAGGACTACGTCAACAAGTCGCTGGAGAACGCCAATTCCTTCAACATGCCCTTTCAGGAACTGGTCACCGGCTATTGCTGGGGGCATGTCTGGGGCCGCCCGGGCCTGTCGCGCCACACGCGGTCGATGCTGAACATCGCCATGCTGTGCGCCCTGAACCGGCCGCATGAGTTGAAGATCCATCTGCGCGGCGCCGTGAACAACGGCGTCAGCCCGGAGGAGATGCAGGAAATCCTGCTACAGGTCGCGATCTATTGCGGCGTCCCCGCGGCGCTGGAAGGCTTCAAGATCGCAACCGAAGTCCTGGAAGAAATGGGCGTCGACATCCCGAAGGCGTGATCGGCGAAACCCGCCGCCGCCGGGGCCGCCCCCTGGACATTTGCCCGTCGGTATACAATCTTGCGGGATGATCGGCGCCGCGTTCCGGCGCCTCCGTCTGTATTGGGAGAGCCTAAGAATGGCCGTTGTTGAAATCTATACCCGCCCGATGTGCGGCTTTTGCTATCGCGCGAAGAAGCTGCTGGACAGCAAGGGCGTCAGCTATACCGAATACGACATCTGGGCCGAGGGCGGCCGCAAGGCAGAGATGGAAAAGCGCAGCAGCGGCGCGCAGACCGTCCCGCAAATCTTCATCGACGACGCCCTGGTCGGCGGCTGCGACGACCTGATGGCGGCGGAAGCCGACGGCAGCCTGGACAAGCTACTGGGCGCAGCCGCGTAGACCATTCGGAGGGGGAGGAGTTTGGACATGGCGAAGACGCTCAAAATCGGCCTGGTGCAGATGACCTCGACCGTTTCGGTCGAGCGCAATATCGAGATCTCGTCCGGCATGATCCGCGACGCGGCGGCACAGGGCGCCGAACTGGTTGCCCTGCCCGAGGTGGTGAACCTCATGCAGATCAATCGCGACGAATCCAAGAAGGTCGCGGCGCTGGAATCAGAAGACCCGTCGCTGGCGGCCTATCGCGCGCTGGCGAAGGAACTGGGCATCTGGCTGCATGCCGGGTCGCTGATGATTCGACTGTCCGACGACAAGCGCTTCGCCAATCGCGGCTTCCTGATCGGGCCCGACGGCGAGATTCGCGGCCGCTATGACAAGATCCATATGTTCGACGTCAATCTGGCCAATGGCGAAAGCTACCGCGAGAGTAACGGCTTCCGGCCCGGCGATCACGCGACCGTCGTCGACACGCCCTGGGGCGGATACGGCATGGCCGTTTGCTATGACGTGCGCTTCCCGCATCTGTTCCGCGATCTGGCCAAGGCCGGCGCCCGCATCCTGGCCGTGCCCGCCGCCTTCACCCGCACGACCGGCCAGGCGCATTGGCACACGCTGCTGCGCGCCCGGGCGATCGAGAACGGCTGCTTCGTCATCGCGCCCGCGCAATGCGGCGATCACGAGGACGGCCGCAAGACCTTCGGCCATGCCCTGATCATCGACCCCTGGGGCGAGATCCTCGCCGATGGCGGCGCGGCGCCCGGCGTCGTTCTGGCGGAAATCGACCTGGCCCGCGTCGACGAGGTGCGCGCCATGGTTCCGTCGCTGTCCAATGACCTGCCCTATGAAAAACCGGCGCCGGCCGGACTGGACGCGGCGGCGGAGTGATCCGGTCCGGCGTCGCGTTTTGAACAGCGCCGGCGTTCCGCCCCGTGCGCGACATCCCCATGTCGTGTTAATCGCAAAAGAAGTCGCGGGGGCGCGCTCACCCGGCCCCCGTTGCCCCTAGCAATACTGCACAGTCGATCCGGGGGGCGCGGCCGTAAGATCCGCCGTCCCTGCTCGACGCCCCGACAGTGCCAATCGAAAGGTGGGATGGATCATGAGTAAGTCCGATATCGAAATCGCCCGCGAAGCCAAAATGCAGCCGATCACCGAAGTCGGCGCAAAGCTTGGCATTCCGGCCGAACAGCTGATGCAATACGGCCCGAACAAGGCGAAGATGAGCTTCGAATATCTGGACTCGCTGAAAGGCAAGCCGGACGGCAAGCTGATCCTGGTCACCGCGATCTCGCCGACCCCGGCGGGCGAAGGCAAGACCACGACGACGGTCGGTCTGGGCGACGGCCTGAACCGCATCGGCAAGAAGGCGATGATCTGCCTGCGCGAACCGTCGCTGGGTCCGTGCTTCGGCGTCAAGGGCGGCGCGGCCGGCGGCGGCTATGCCCAGGTCGTCCCGATGGAAGACATCAACCTGCATTTCACCGGCGATTTCCACGCCATCACCTCGGCCCATAACCTGCTGTCGGCCCTGATCGACAACCACATCTATTGGGGTAACGAGCTGGGCTTCGACGAGCGCCGGGTGGCCTGGCGCCGGGTCATGGACATGAACGACCGCGCGCTGCGCGACACCGTCGTCTCGCTGGGCGGCGTCGCCAACGGCTTCCCGCGCCAGACCGGTTTCGACATCACCGTCGCCTCCGAAGTCATGGCCATCTTCTGCCTGGCCGACGGTCTGAAGGACCTGCAGGAACGCCTGGGCCGCATCGTCGTCGGCTATACCCGCGACCGCGCCCCGATCCTGGCCCGCGACCTGCAAGCCGAAGGGCCGATGACCGTCCTGCTGAAGGACGCGCTGATGCCGAACCTGGTGCAGACGCTGGAAAACAATCCGGCCTTCATCCATGGCGGCCCCTTCGCCAACATCGCCCATGGCTGCAACTCCGTCTCCGCCACCAAATCGGCCCTGAAAGTCGCCGATTATGTCGTGACCGAGGCCGGGTTCGGGGCCGATCTGGGCGCGGAGAAATTCTTCGACATCAAATGCCGCAAGGCCGGCCTGTCGCCGGAAGCGGTGGTCATCGTCGCGACCGTCCGCGCGCTGAAAATGCATGGCGGCGTCGCGAAGGACAAGCTGGGCGACGAGAATGTCGACGCCGTCAAGAAGGGCCTGGCCAATCTGGGCCGCCACATCCGCAATGTCGGCAAGTTCGGCGTCCCGGCGGTGGTCGGCATCAACCGCTTCATCAAGGACACCGAGGCAGAGTTGCAGGCGATCCAGGAATTCACCAAGACCTTGGGCGTCGAGGCCGTGGTCTGCGAACACTGGGGCAAGGGCTCCGAAGGGACCGAGGAACTGGCAAACAAGGTCGTCGGCCTGATCGACGGCGGCCATGCCCAGTTCCGCCCGCTCTATGACGACGACATGCCGCTGTTCGACAAGATCAATACGATCTGCCGCGAAATCTATGGCGCGGAAGAGGCCATCGCCGACAAGAAGGTCCGCGACCAGCTGCATCAGTGGGAACAGGAAGGCTACGGCAATCTGCCGGTCTGCATGGCGAAGACGCAGTACAGCTTCTCCACCGACCCGAACCTGCGCGGCGCCCCGTCGGGCCATGTCGTGCCGGTCCGCGAAGTGCGTCTGTCGGCCGGCGCCGGCTTCATCGTCGCGATCTGCGGCGAGATCATGACCATGCCGGGCCTGCCGCGGAAACCCGCCGCCAACTCGATCAAGCTGGACGATGCCGGCCTGATCCAGGGCCTGTTCTGATCCGCAAAGTTCGGATTCAACGGTTTGGGAAAGGGGAGGCTCCGGCCTCCCCTTTTTCTTTGTCCGGGCCGGTTGGGGGCCGTCAGCCCGGCGTGCTGCGCGCGGCGGGGGGCGGCGGCTGGCGCAGGCGGGATTCGCGCAGCGCGATATAGGTCGCGGCGGCGAAGATCACCGCGCCGCCCAGGAAGGTGAACAGGCCCGGCTGCTGCTGAAAGAAGACGAAGCCCAGCACGGCGGCCCAGATCAGCTTGAAGAAATCGACCGGCATGACGACCGCGGTCTCGCCCTGGCGCAGCGCCTCGGTCAGCGCCCATTGCGCCGCCCCGCCCAGCGCGCCGATGGCGATCAGCCACAGCCACTCCCCGCCCTGCGGCCAGGTCCAGACCGTCAGCGCGAAGGGCAGCGACAGCGGCGTCATCATCAATCCCATGTAAAGGGTAATGGTCAGCGAGCTGTCATATTGCGCCGCCCGCTTGATCACCAGCATGGCGCAGGCCCAGAGCAGCGCGGAGCCGAGCACCAGCACATGCCCCAGTTCCACGGCGGAAAAGCCTGGCCGGATGACGATCATCGCGCCCAGGAACCCGACCGCGATCGCCGCGCCCCGGCGCCAGCCCACGACCTCTTTCAGGATCAGTGCCGCCAGGCCGGTGGCAAAGATCGGCGCCGTGAAGCCCAGCGCCGCGACATCGGCCAGCGGCGTCAGGGTCAGCGCCGTGAAATAGGCCAGCATCGCGAACAGGTTGATGACCGCACGCAGCCCCAGCAACCCCGGCCGCTTCGCCTTCAACGGCGTCAGCCCATAGCGCAGAAACAGGGGCGTCAGCGCCAGGAAACCGAACAGATTGCGGAAAAAGGCGATCTCGAACGGATGGATCGTCTCCCCCGCATGCCGGATCGACGCATGCATCGCCGCAAAGCACAGGCCCGACAGAAACATCCACCCCATGCCGCGCAGATTGCCGCTGCGCCTCTCGCTATCCGTCAGTGCCCGCATATCACCCGCTTCGAAAGCCGAACCGCCAGTGTAGCCCGCTTCGAACCGAAGCCAACCCGTCCCGACCCCACCATTGCCGCCCTCGGGGCACGAGAGCTATGCGCGGGAATTAAGAGGGACGGTCGGGAAACCATCGACCTCTCACGACGCCGAAGGGGATCATGGGCGCGTTTACCGAATCCGTTCAGACGAAAGCGAATCCGAAACGGCAGAACCGTTCGTAACGACGATCAGCGAACGCCTTGACCGGCATGATCAAGATGAAAAATTCTCAAGATAGCCAGATGGAGACATGTGTCGCAGCCAGTGCGGTTCTTGTGGGTGCGACGCCTATTCAAAAGGTATTGAAAGATTCTGGCGTCGCAGGGCCCGACCCGGGGTCGATCCGGTAACCGCCGTTCCATTCCAAACACAGTCCCCATTGACCAGAACCATTCCTATGCCTTCGCTCGGTTGCATCGGATCGGTAAAGGTCGCGACATCGCGGACGTTCGCAGCATCGAAGATCACAATATCCGCCCAGCTTCCTTCATTTATCCGGCCACGATCCACGAGACCAAAAATGCGTGCCGGCAGGGACGTCATTTTGCGCACGGCCTCCTCAAGCGGAAACAGACCGACATCGCGAGCATAATGCCCCAACACCCTGGGAAAGCTGCCCCAGAGCCGGGGATGCGGGAATTCATCCTGCGGCAGCCCGTCCGATCCGATCATGGCATCCGGCCATTGCAGGATGCGCCGGACGTCCTCTTCGCTCAGCACGAAGTAGATGGCCCCCGCCGGCTGCAGCCGGTCAATTGCGTCATCCTCGCTACAGGCCAAATCGGCGGCAATGTCCGACAGAAAGCGTCCACGCGCATCGGGCATGGATTCCGACCAGGTGATCATGACCTTGTTGGATTGAGCGACGCGGTCGCGTTTCAGGACGGTCGAGGACGCGATGTACGGATAGACATCGATCGCAAGCTTCTGCGTTTTGGCGGCATGTGAAATGGCGGCCAGCGATGTGCTGCTGAGGCCGTGGTTGCATTTTCCGAGGATCTTGTGGTGTGAGATCACCATCGGAATGTCTGCGGCGCGACTTGTCTCCACCGCTTCCTGAATCGACGGCAACACGTCATCCGCCTCATCACGCATATGGGTGGCATAAAGTCCCCGATGCGCCTGGACGACCTTTGCCAGTTCGACGATTTCGGATTGCGGCGCACCCCGTGCCGGTTGATAGGCCAGACCGGTCGACAGGCCGACCGCCCCTTGTTCCATGGCGACGGCGAGCAAGGCTTTCATTTCCGCCAATTCGCTTTCGCCGGCCGCCCGGTTCAAATTGGACATCAGACTGGCCCGAAGCGACGAATGCCCGACCAGCATAACGGAATTTGTTGCCGCCGGGATGCGGTCGAGGCGATCCAGATAATCGCCCATGGACGGGAAGCGATAGGCCGCCGCATCCCCAATCAAATCCAGCGGCGGCGGCGGCGCGCCCGGTAGCGCGGCGGGCGCGATGCTGATCCCGCAGTTTCCAGCAACGACGGTGGTCACCCCTTGGCTGACCTTTTCGATCATGCAGGGAGTATTGAGCAGCGCGGTGTCGTCATGCGTATGGCTGTCAATAAAGCCCGGTGCGACGATCATGCCAGTGGCATCAATCCGCTCCCGCGCGGTACTGGCGGTCAAGCATCCGATGCGGTCTATCCTGCCGTCCCGAAGGCCGATATCGGCCGGGTAACGCGGCCTGCCGGTGCCGTCGACGACCGTACCGCCAACGATCAGCGTATCGAATTCCATCGCCATTTCCGCCTCCTGTTCCGGCCTAACTGCCCACGCGAACCGGCGCCGCCATCGCCCTGAGGGCCGCGACGACGCTATTTGGCGTCAGCAACCCTGTCCTCGGGTTCTTCGGACTCGGGATGCCCGCGATCTGGATCGAAAAACGGGTCGAATCCGACTCGACCTCGATCACATGCGTATTTCGTTCGACAGCGGGGTCCGCCCAGATTTCCGTCTCGGTCCGATCCGGCCCGATGCCGGCGAGACTGAGCCCCGCGGCGACATTCACATTGTCGGGAAAGCCCCGGGCAGCCATCCGGACACTGCCTTCGAACAGAAGCAACGCTTCCGTCAGTCCGGTCAGATCAATGCCGTTCTGCACGACATGGGGGGCCCCCGCGAAGGCACGCGGATTCTTGCGCGTTCGGATGACAACCCGGTCGATGCGTCCCTCCGCGGCGGCACGAACAGCATCGAACCCCGCCAATGCGCCGGTCGCCACGGTGATCCGGCATCCGTTCCCGGCGCATCGATCCGCGATTTCCGGATGGTCGACGAGAGTGGCGGAATTGACGGTCAGCAGATCGCAACTCTCCGCGATGGCGATCTGCGCGACGTCCAGAAAGCCCGACGAAGCCGAGCAATCGATGATCAAATCTGCGTTTCGCGCATGCCGACCAAGATCGCCCGTCAGGCCGGAACACCCCAGAGTCGACAAGACCTGCCGGAGGGTCGGTTCGTGAGTGTCCGAGACTCCGACGAGTTCGATGCCCGGCACGCCTGCAAGCAGCCGTTCCGCAACCGTCGCGCCGATTGCACCCAGTCCGGCCAGCGCTACCTTGATCATAATTGCTCTCCCCCGAGTTTCGGACCCGATAGAGCATCGCTCAGCAGGTCAGGATCGATGTTGCCGCCGGACGCGACGACCAGCGCCGGCCCGTCGCCGAAAGGTTCAGAAAGGAGGGCTGCAGCCAGTCCGGCCGCGCCGCCCGGTTCCAAAACCACCTTCAGTTCGATGGCGGCCAGACGGATGGCGGCCCGCACCTGCTCATCCGTGACAGTGACACCGTTGGCGCCGGCCTGTTGCAGAAGCCGGAAGGTCAGACGCCCCGGCTGCGTCACCAGCAAGGCATCACAGATCGACCCGCCGCGCCGGTCGTTCGCGACAATGCGGCCCGATGCCAGCGACCGACCGGTATCGTCGAACGCCGCCGGCTCCACCACCGTCAGGACGGTGGACGACATCCGCTCCGCCAGGACCAGACTGTAGCCGGCGGCAAGACCGCCCCCACTGCAAGGCACGAAAACCCGTTCGACCGCGTCGTTCCGGCGGTCCAGCTCATCCGCTGCTTCCAGCGCCGACGTCCCCTGCCCGGCAATGATGTGGGGGTGATCGAAGGGGGGAATCAGGGTGGCACCCGTTTCCGCGATGAGGGCACCCGCAATGGCTTCCCGGTCATCCTTGTCCCGGTCATATAGCACTACCCGCGCACCGCATGACTTCACCGCATCCACCTTATTGGCGGGCGCGTCGGCGGGCATGATGACGGTCGCAGATACCGACAATTGCCGGGCCGCCGCCGCCAGTGCCTTCCCGTGGTTGCCGGATGAATATGCGACCACGCCCGCGGCCCGGACATGTTCCGGCAGCGCAAGCAGCGCATTCATGGCGCCACGGTATTTGAACGACCCGGTATGTTGCAGCGTTTCCAGTTTGAGTAGGACACGGCGACCGGCCAGTTCGTTGATCCGGGCGTTTTCAATCAAGGGCGTCTCGACGATCCGGCCCGACAGCCGCCGATGCGCGGCCAGTACGGCATCATAGGTCACTTCAGTCATCAGCCCCTCCTGTCGGGCAAATCTTCCCCGTTCGCCGAAACCCTATGGCTCCGGCGCGCTACGGCTCACAATGTCGGCAGTGCTAGGGTTTGAGCGTTACGCCCTCCAGCGGCGAGCGTCTGAGCAATCGTGCGGCCTCTACGAGTATCTCGTTATAGGCGCGACGCACCGCGTCGGCCTGTTCCGGCGGCCATTGCCAGAATCCAGCACCGTTCTTCATGCCGTGACGCCCGTCATCGACCAGCTTCTGTAGACCCGGCGACGGCGTGGCGCTGGCGCACAAACCCGGATAGATCGTTCGCCCGGCCTCGAGCTGGGTGTCCAATCCGGCCATTTCCTTCTGCAGGATGGGGCCGGCGGCAACGTACCGGAAACCGAACCCGAAGCGCACCGCAGTGTCGACATCTTCCGGAGTAGCCAGACCTTCATCGATGACGGCAAAGGCCTCGCGCATCAAAGCGTGCTGAATTCGGTTCGCCAGGAAACCGGGCGTGTCGCGATTGACACGTACCGGCGCGCGGCCGACGGCACTCATACACGCGACCAGCCGGTCCATGACGGCATCGTCGGTTCGCTCGCCCTTCACCACCTCGACCAGCGGGACCAGATGGGCAGGCAGGAAGAAGTGCATGCCCGCCGTTCTTTCCGCGCCTTCCAGTCCTTCCGTGATGTCACTGATCCGGTAGCCGGATGCGTTCGAGACGACAGGCACACTCGATGGCGTGGCCTCCAGGACTTCGGTAAAGACCTTTCGTTTCAGTGCCAGATTCTCCGGCACGCATTCGATCACAAGGGCGGTCCGGTCCACCGCCACCTCGGCATAGGACCGGACGGTGCGCAGCACCCCCTTCGGCCCGGTTATGCCAAGCTGTTCAACGGCATTCTGTACGGCGGCTTGCCGTACCGCCGCCTCTTCCGGGTCGGGCTGCACGGCATCTACGTCGCATCCGTTGGCGATGAAGATCGCCGCGATGTCGGCGCCCATAACGCCCAGTCCGATTATGGTCACATGATCCGGTTTCAAATCAGCACTCCTTCATCGCTTGTCGCATTGTTCAGAGACCCGCCGTCCGGCGCATCGCGGATGTCCCAGCAAGCCGCCGTCCGGCCCGGGCGGTGAGTTCTTGTGACCGGGCGTTCGGCGCGGCACTTGTCCATCGCCCTGTCGCATCGCGGTGCAAAGGCACATCCGTCGCCAAGGTTCACCAGATCGGGTGGCGAGCCGGCGATGGTGGTCAACGGCGTCCGGTAGTCCTCCGGCCGGTCGGTCGATTGCAGAAGTCCGGTCGTGTAGGGATGCAGGGGATCGGCCATCATGGCCGCCACGGACGCCTCCTCGACGACCCGGCCGGCATACATGACGGCCAGCCTGTCAGAGATTTCGACCGCCACACCAACATCATGGGTCACGAAAATGACCGCCATATCGAGTTCGCGCTGCAGTTCCCGCAGCAGCAACAGAACCTGAATCTGGACCGTGGCGTCCAACGCCGTCGTCGGCTCGTCGGCCAGCAGCAGGCGCGGCTCGCAGGACAGCGCGAGCGCGATCATCGCGCGCTGGCGCATCCCGCCGGACATCTCATGCGGATAGGCCTTCAGTCGTTCCGTCGCCGACGGAATCTGGACGAGGTCGAGAAGGTCCCGCGCGCGGCGATAGGCGTCATGTTTCGAAATCGACCGGTGCCGCAGGATCGCCTCGGCGATCTGGTCGCCGATTGTGAAGACCGGATCCAGTGCCAGCATCGGTTCCTGAAAAACCATTGAGACCTCATCGCCGCGATAGGCACTCAAGGCCCGTGGCGACATCGCAAGCACGTCGCGGCCGCCGACCCTGACCGACCCTTCGATCGTGGTCGTCCTCGGCGGAAGCAGGCGCAGCAGACTACGCAGCATGACGCTCTTGCCCGACCCGGATTCGCCCAGAATTCCGAGTACTTCCCCCTGAGCCAGAGAAAGGTCGATACCGTTGACCGCCTGGATCGTGCCACGAGGTGTCTTGAAGCGGACCCGCAGGTCCTTCAATTCGACCAGCGGGGTGGTCATTGCACATCCTCCCCATCGGTCATTTTCAGGATGGCTTCGAAATGGTGGCAGGCAACCTGATGTCCATCGCCTAACCCGCTGTCTTCCAGCACAGGAGTTTCCGACGCGCAGCGCGCATCGGCATGCGGGCAACGGGTCCGGAAACGACAGCCGCTCGGCGGGTCGATCGGATTCGGCGGATCGCCGGTGATCGGCGCCATTTCCGTACGTCGGGCGGGATCGGCCGACGGCATCGCGGACAGCAGTGCCCGCGTATAGGGGTGACAAGGGGCGGTATACACATCCCGCGCCTCCCCGATCTCGATCACCCGGCCCAGATACATGACCAGAACTCGGTCGGAGAAATAGCGCACGATGTGAAGGTCGTGCGAGATGAAGATGTAGGTCAGCCCCAAGCGGCTCTTCAGTTCGCTCAGCAGATTGATCACCTGCGCCTCGACCGATTTGTCGAGTGCCGAGACCGCTTCGTCGAGGATCAGGATTTCGGGATCGAGCGCGAGCGCGCGGGCGATGTTCACACGCTGACGCTGTCCGCCCGACAATTCATGCGGATAGCGAGATCCGAACCTGTCCGCCGGCAGGCCGACCTGCTCCAGAATGGCACGGGTGCGTTCGCGCGCCTCCTCCCGCGACCGGCCCTGATGCCGGAGGCCGAAAGCAATCGTGTCCTGGATGGTCATCCGGGGATTCAGGGACGAGAACGAATCCTGGAACACCATCTGCAGCAGCTTGCGCATTTCCTTTACGGTCATGCCGCCGGGCGTCCCGACCGTACGATCTTTGATGCGGATTTGGCCGCCTGTCGGGTCCAGAAGCCGAATGAGAACACGGGCAAGCGTCGATTTCCCGCAGCCGGATTCACCGACAACACCGAGTGTTTCGCCGGGCCGGAGATCGAACGAAACCCCGTCAACCGCGTGAACCGCGCGTGGCCGTCCATTACTCTTCCGGCCCAGAACGAAATGCTTTTCCAAGTCCGCCACCTGCATGATCGGGCCGGCGGCCTGGCTTTGTATCTGCGTCATTGCTTTACATCCATTGCGCTGCGAATCCCGTCGGCCATCAGGTTGAAGCAGATCGAGGAAATGAAGACCAAAACCCCGGGCAGCGCCGCGACAAGCGGCTGCTGATAGATCGCGGTCCGCAGGGTATTGAGCATCAGGCCCCATTCCGGTTCCGGCGGTTTCGCGCCCAGACCCAGGAAGGAAAGGCCCGACGCCAGGATCATCGACACGGCCACCAGACTGGTCGCGTAGACGAAGACCGGTCCGAGGACATTCCCCAGTACATGTTCGCGAATGATCGAAATCGGACCGGCACCGGAGATCCGGGCCGCGTCGACATATTCCAGACTGCGGATTTGGGAAGTGACGCTTTCTGCCACACGCGCAATCGGCGCGATGAAGACAATTGTCAGGGATAGAACGGCGTTTTCGATACCCGCCCCCAGCGCCCCGGAAATCGCAACGGCCAGAAGAACTGACGGGAACGCGTAGAGGACGTCCATCATGCGCATGATGGCCATGTTCACCCGGCCGCCGACATACCCTGCGACGACCCCGAGAAGGCTGCCGATCACGAAGGCATTCAGGACGGGAAGAACCCCCATCATCAGCGACAGGCGCCCGCCATACATCAGCCGGGACAGGATATCGCGCCCCAACTCGTCCGTGCCAAGCAAATGCCCTTCCGTGCCGATCGGCTTGAGCCGCAGGAAGATGGAACTTTCATAAGGGTCGTGCGGCGCCAGGATCGGGGCAACAAGCGCCGACAGCCACAGCACGGCCAGCACCCCGAGACAAAACAGCGAGACCTTCTCCCGCAGGAAGCGGTGCAGTACGCGCCCCCAGTATCCCTGGTCCGCATATCCGGTTGAAGCGGCGACCTGAACGGCTGCGGATGCTTTATCGATATCGGTCATCGCCCTTATCCCCTCTTCATCCGCGGGTCGAGCCAGGCCTGGATCAGGTCGACGGCTAGGTTCAGACAGACAAAGATCATCGCCAGCGCCAGGATCGTTCCCTGGATGACCGGCAGGTCGCGCTGAAAGATCGCGTTGTTGAGCAGCAATCCGGAACCGGGCCATGCGAACACGGTCTCGATCAAAATCGATCCGCCAAGAAGATAGCCGAGCTGCAGTCCGGCCACGGCCAGGGCGGACGGGGCCGCGTTCTTGACGACATGGATGAATATCCGCCTTTCGCGAAGTCCCTTCGCACGCAGCGCATCCACAAATTCCTGCGCCAGAATGTCGGCGACGAGGGCCCGAACCGTACGGGTGATGATCCCGACCGGCACGACCGACATGGTAATCGAGGGCAGGATCGCATAGCGGATATGGTCCCAATCCCAGGCCCAGTCACTCATCGCCCCCGGTCCCCCGCCCATCGCCGGCAACCAGCGAAGCTCCACGGCGAAAACAATCACCAGGACAAGTCCGAGCCAGTAGTGCGGAATACAGACCCCGGCGATCGAAACCGTCGTGGCGAGCTTGTCGATCCAGCCGCCGCGAAAGTAGCCGGCGAGCAGCCCGAACAGAAATCCGGCCACGACCCCGACGACCGACGCAAAGAGCGCGAGGATAAGGCTGTTCTGAAGGGCCCCCGACAGTTCGACGAAGACGCTGCGGCCGGTCCCGATCGACACCCCCAGATTACCCTGGACGATCTGACCGAGCCACAGAACGAACTGGATCGGAAGCGGTTCATCCAGTCCGAAATCCCGCTTGACCTGGGCGACCACGTCCGGCGGCGTTTGCGGCGGCAGAATGGCGGTCAGCGGATCGCCCGGCGCGATATGCACCAGCGAAAAGCACAGCAGGCTGACCGCCAGTGCTATGGGGATCGTGAAGACGATCCGTTTGAACGTGTAACGCAGCATTCCCTTACTTTCCTTCAAACAATGGCGGCGCCTGCATCGGCAGCGACGTCTCGCAGGTTCCGGCAATTTCCAGAAGGTCGCAGTCCTGACTGTATGCCGCCGTAAGCATTGAGCCGACCGGCATACCTTCAGGTGTCAGACCGCACGGCAGCGAGATGCTGGGAAGACCGAACAGACTGGCAAACCGGACATAGGACGGTTTGTCGAAAGCCATCACCAGCGCCGCGTCGCAGCAATCCGGTGCAGCGATCGGCATGGTTGGCATGGCAATAACGTCGACCGCACGGAATGCCGCATCGACATGATGGCGGAGTTTCGTCCTGAGGGCCTGGGCCTGATCAACCAGATCCGGACCGAACAGGCCGCAGGACAGAATGCGATTACGCGCGGTTTGACCCAAAGAGTCTGGATCTGCCTGAAGAGCAGATCGCCAGGCCCGGTAGGTTTGCGCCCGGGCAAGGATCACATAGGCCGCGCTGAAATACTCCAGTGGCGGCAGATCTATCTCGCAGAACTCCACGGCATCGCTGTGCTGCGCCGCCAGTGCACCTTCGAATGCCCTGATGACATCTTCGGTCGCCGGCGCGTCCTTGCGATAGGCGTCCCGCCAAATCCCGATACGCCGGGGACCGCGCGCGGCTGTTTTTAGTCTTTCCGGTGCGGGTCCGGTCAGGGCGTCGAATGCGCGGGTGCAGGGTTCGACCTGCCGCGCCATCAATCCGATACTGTCGAAATCCGGCGACAAAGGCAGGCACCCCTCCATGGAGAAATGCCCCTTACTGGCCTTGTACCCGACCAGCCCGCACCAGGATGCCGGGCCCCGGGTCGATCCTCCAGTATCGGTACAGAGGGAAATGTCGCAAAGCCCGGCGGCGACGGCCGCTGCGGAACCCGAGGATGATCCCCCGGTATCGCGAGACATGTTCCAGGGATTTCTGGCGCGGGGAAACAGGGCTTCGGAGTCGTCCGTCTCGGCGATCGACAATTCCCAGCACACGGTCTTTCCGACGGGAACAGCGCCGGCGCCGGTCATTTCTGACACGAGCTTCGCGGATTTCTCAGCAATCCCGCCGTTTCGAAGCAGCCGGGAGTTGGCCCGGGTTGGGTGACCAGCCAGACCGAACACATCCTTGACCGTGAAGGTCATGCCGCCCAGCGCTCTCACAGGTCCCGCGCCACCGGACGCCTCTTCATCCAGACGGCGCGCCAGCTGACATGCCGTCTCGTCACATCTCTCGATAATCGCCCGAACGTCCGGATTCAGGGCATCGATCCTGGCAAGGGTTTGCCTCACCCTGTCCCCGTATCCTTTGAAGTCTCGGGGTTCGGCAGAGACGCTGCCGGACGATCCGGTTGAGGCGGGGCCTGCCGCGGCGGGGTCGAACGGGCGCTCGGCAAAGGGAGGCAACCCGAGCCTGTTTCCCCGTTCGACCACCACGGCGAGGCGATCGACGGCAGCGGCGGCAGAGATCATCTGACGTCTGGCATCCTCACAGGGGACCGTGGAGTCCGCCAGGACGTCGAGAAGGGAATCGATATCTGTCATGTGTGTCACCGCCATCGGATTCAGCCTCCTGGAATCCGCGATCAGTCCAGGGAAACCGTCGCCAGATCCTGCAGCCAGCTTTGCGCCGACACGAACCCCTTCACATTGGCGGCCATCGCCCGCGGGTTTGCGTCATGGACGACGAAAAGCCAGTAGGCCTGATCCACAAACCGTGCATGGAGTTTGGCCATCAGCTTGTCCTGCTCGGCCGGGTCGAACGTGACCCCGATCTGTTCGGACAGTTCGTCGATGACGGGATCGTTCACATGACCAAAGTTGATCCCGTTCGGCGCCGCGAAACCGCTGTCCAGCATCAGGATAAAACCGAAGAACGGATCGGTCGTGACCCAGCTGGAGTTGATACCGTCGACCCCTTTGTTCTCATCCGCCTTGGCACCGGCATTGCGGCGTGCCCGAAGCGCATTCCATTCCAGAACCTCGAAGTTCACCTTGAAGCCGACTTCGGACAGGGTCTGCTGAATGTATTCGTTCATCGGCAGCGGCAGCATCTGGCCGGAGCCCGATGCGGAGATGATGACATCGAGTTCGGCCGGATTCTCCGTGCTGTAACCAGCTTCCGCCATCAGTGCCCGCGCCGCATCCGGGTCGTATCGGATGTCGAATTCCGGATTGCCGAACCAGGGGCTTTCCGGTCCGACCGCGCCGACAGCCGGGTAGCCCAACCCGCCGACGAGTTCGACGATGCCCGCCCGGTCGACACCGAGGTTCAGCGCCTGGCGAACCCGCACGTCGTGCAGCGGAGACTCTTCCGTCGTGTTCAGCATCCAGGGCCAGACGTGAGGATACGGGCCCTTGGTGACGGTGAAGCCGGACTCGGCGATCCGTTCGACACTGTCCGGTGCCGGGGCCTCGATCCAGTCCACCTGACCCGAAAGAAGCGCTGCCGTACGGGCCGAGGCGTCCGGGATCGGGAGCAGGACCAGCCGATCGAGTTTCGGACGGCGCGCCGCATCCCAGTAGTCCGGGTTCGGCAGCAGTTCGAGGCGCTCGCGGGCAACGACGTCCTTCACCTTCCAGGGTCCGGTCCCGGACGGATCTGCCGAGAACGCGTCCCAGTCGGCGCCGACCGCATCCCAATGGGCCGGACTGGCGAAGAAGATTACCGTCAGACCATACGGGAACAGCGCGTCAGGCGATTTCGTCACGACCTCCAGCGTATGGTCGTCGACCGCACGGTAGCTTTCGACCCCGTTCAGGACGCCATAGCTTTGACCGGCCTGGCGCTCGTCATACTGCGGCGCATCCTTCTTAAGGATCTTGTCGAAATTCCAGATTGCAGCCTGCGCGTTCCAGTCGCTGCCGTCATGGAACTTGACCCCCTTACGCAGGTTGAAGGTCCATACCCGACGATCGTCCGGATTCGTCGACCAGCTTTCGGCCAGGCCGCCGACCAACGGAGACGGACGATCGACGGAGGTCAGATCCCAGGCGATCAGAGAATCGAAGATCGTGATCCCCGCGAACCGATGGCCTTCGGCGCCCCCGTTCGGTTGACCGTTTGTCGTCGGAATGTCCGACATGGTCATGGCCACGCGTAAGACGTCTTCCGCCTGCGCATTCAACGTCCACAATCCGGCGGATACGGCCGCGACAGCAGCGGTCTTTGCCGCCTTCGCGCAGAACTTCCTTAACTGTCCCATCACATTTCTCCCAATTCCAAAGTTTAGCCTGAAAGGCTCGAAAAAACCCAACGGATCGCACTAACCTGTCGGATTCCACCATTGCGCGGTGTTCTGGTTCAGCGTCTCGGCGCCGTCATCGGTGATCAGGATCGTGTTTTCGACACAGGCCGTTCCGAACCCGTGGCGCACCAACATCGGCTCGAGCGAGAACAGTTCGCCCGGACGCAGAGATTTCTCATCGCCCGGTACGAAGCGGGGCGGCAGGAACAGTGCCGTTCCGACGCCATGGGCTCGGAAGTAATAGTCCTGAGAAAATCCATACTCCGACGCCACGGCAAAGGCGGCGTCATCCAAAGCGGATTGCGGCACGCCCGGCCCCGCGACAGTCGCGGCGGCGGCGGTCATTTCGACACAGGCCTCTAGAAACGCGCGCTGAAGATCCGACGGTGTGCCTAGAACGCCGCTGCGCGCGTTGTCCGTCATATAGCCATCGAGAACCATACCGATATCGATGAAGAACATATCGCCGTCACGAGCGACGTAGTCGGTCGGACTGGCATGTTTCAAACCGGTCCGTTCGCCGGCGGTCAGAGCCAGCGGAAAAGAGGGCCCCTCCGCCCCCAGGCGCATCATTTCGCCATAGGCAAGGCCGGCCAGTTCGTTCTCACTGACCCCGGCGCGGAGATTTCTCAATACGACGTCCAGCACCCGGTCCGCCGCGACATTGGCACGTCTTAGCAGCGCAATCTCCGCGGTGCTTTTAACCGCCATAATGTCCGCGACCTCGGCACCGAGATCCCGAAAACAGACCCCGGGATGGGCTGCGTGCAGTGCCCTCAAGAGGGCGGCAGGAACCGAACCGCATGTTGCAATCGAGGCGCCGTCCGTCCGGTAGTCAGCAATCAGATCGGTCGTCAGTTCTTCCAACGGCTTGGCGTTCGGCAGATAGCGCCTGTTCCCGGTCGGACGCACATCCTCGACACAGGTCATCCAGACGCCGGACTGCATCGGTTCCGACCGCATCAGAGAATTCGTGGCCAGAGCGATTTCGCCCTTCCGGTTCAACACGACGACGGTATCGCCGACATAGCTTTCGAAATTCGTCAGATAGCGGATGAACCCGGAATCACCCGGACGACCAACCACGACCAGCACACCGATATCGAATGCGTCGAGGATCGCCCCGACACGCTGCCAGCGCGCTGCATATTCTTCGCGCGTGAAGGGCATCCGAAGATAGGGGGCCCGGCTCTGCAGGTCATGCGGCACACGCCCCCAGGCGGGACGCGTCATCGTATCCATTGTCATCTAACAGGGTTCCGTTTTGTCGATTGGGAAGGATCGGTTTCGGTCTTTGCCGTCGGGTTTGTTACCGGCATGACGGGAGACCTGGCATGCGCGGCTTCCAGTTGCGCGGCCAAAGCGAGAAGGACGGCTTCATCGCCATAGCGCCCCAAAAGCTGGATACCGACCGGCAGACCGTCCGGTGTGCGACCGAGAGGCAGCGAGACCGCGGGGGCCCCCGTCACATTGGCCAGCGTCGTATAGGATGTCTGATCGAGGAATCTCTCATAGACTTCCGGAGCGCCATGGCGTTGCGCATCAAAGTGTCCGAGCTCCGGCACACCGCCCGGCGTCGTCAGCGACATCACCACGTCGATGTTCCGGCTTTCCATCCAGCCAAAGAACCGCCGCGCCGTGCGCTGCATCGCTTCGACCGCCAGCACCAGATCGATTGCCTCGGTCTGCGATGCCAGCGCGTAGAGATGCCGATTGAAGGGATCGAGGCGCTGCTGCAAGGACGCCCCCTGGCGAACCTCCACCGCCCGGATCGAACGGCCGACACTGACTGGCCAAATCCTTCGATAGTCCGCGCGGTACGCCATAGGGTCGAATTCCAGGAATGTTCGGTCGCATCGATGACCGAGCCTTTCGCAATGTGCGGCTGCGCCGCGCAGGATCGAGAGGCAATCCGCATCCGATGCAGCGCCTGCGAACGCGTCCTCGACGACGGCGACGCCGACCGGCCCTAGCGGCGCATCGATCGCGTCCAGGAAGGTGCCATGCGGCGGCGGTGCTATGCAGCTGTCGCCGGGCGCGGGTCCTGCCAGAATGTCCAGGAAGGCAGCGCTGTCGCGTACGGTTCTGGTCAGTACCCCTTCGGACATGCCGCCGTTGACGGTTTCACCGAGTACCGGCTGAAGGGTGATCCGCCCGCGAGACGGCTTCAGGCCGACAAGGCCGCAATAGGCCGCCGGTATGCGGATCGATCCGGCACCGTCGCTGCCATGAGCCGCCGGTACGATCCCGGCCGCGACCGCCGCGGCGGAACCGCCACTGGATCCACCGGCACTGCGGGTCTTGTCCAACGGATTCGGCGTGCTGCCAAAGGCACCGTTCTCGGTGGTCGCGAGAGAATTAAAGGGGGGACAGTTGGTCTTGCCAAAGATCTGAAGGCCTGCCGCCTTGAGACGCGTTACGAGAACCGAATCCTCCTTCGCCACATCGGAGTCATAAAATCCGGTCCCGTTGCTGGTCGGCGCGCCGCGCAGTGTGGCGAAGGCGTCCTTGAGCAGGAACGGGACCCCCCAGACCGGCACATTGCGATCGGCGTCCGCGAAGGACCGCTCATCCACGTCCACGAATCGGGTAATGCAATTTAGTTCGGAATTGAGCTCGTAAGCGGCCGACCGGGCATTATCGAGCGCCCGACCTGGCGACACTTCGCCGGTGCGCAATTGTCGGCCGAGTTCGATCGCATCCGGCTCTGGCCTGCAATCTCTCCCGGTCCGGGCCACCGACCCCGCGACGCTATGTGCTTGCGTTTCCATGTCGCCATTCTTCGATTGCGACAGTTTGGAAACAAATGATAAAAAACTGTAATCTATAATTTAAAGTTATGATTTGACCATGAGCTACTGGACCCTTCCGCCCTTGAATCCACTGCGCGCCTTTGAGGCCACCGCCCGACTTGGGACGATGACAAGCGCGGCGGAGGAACTGAACGTCACGCAGGTTGCAATCAGCCGACAGGTTGCAAATCTTGAGAAGTCCATGCGTACCAAGCTGTTCTCTCGCAAGAGCCGCACCCTCCAGTTGACCCCGTCCGGGGAGATGCTGCTGGTAACCGTCACCCGCTGCTTTCGCGAGCTTCACCAGGCAGCGGAGGCGATCAATTCCGGCCCCGAACGCCATGTTCTTAAAATCTGTGGCTATACAAACTTCACAATGCGCTGGCTTATTCCGCGCCTGAAGGATTTTCATGGCCGCTATTCGGATATCGACATCCAGCTGACCTCCTCCATGGAAACCGTCGATTTCGACCGCTCCCAATTCGACGCCGCGATCCGCAGTGGAACCGGGGATTGGCCGAACTGGGATTGCGTCGAACTCGCGCCGATCGAGTTCATTCCGGTCTGCAGCCCCCAAATGGCGGGCGAGCTAGCGGCCGCCGGAATAGGGGGATTAGCGAAGACACGCTTGCTGCACTCGCTTGCCAGACGGAACGACTGGCGGATCTGGCTGAACACGATGGGGGTTGAAGGGATCGATCCGAAATCCGGGATCTTCTTCGACAATGGCAGCCTCGCTTACGAGGCGGCGCACGAAGGAATCGGGGTCGCGATTGCGCAGAGGGTTCTTGTCCTGGACGACCTTCGGGCCGGCCGTCTGGCTGCCCCGTTCCCGACCGCCGTCCCCAGCGGCGAAAGCTACTGGTTCGTGAGCCCGCAGGCCAACCGATCCCGCAAACTCCTGGTCTTTAGAAACTGGCTGGCGGAGGCCAGTCGGGACGCATTCGATTCCATCAACCTTCAGCCATTGGCCTGACCCTCATCAGTGGTCCTACGTGTCAGCATTGCTGACGTCCGACCCAGATCTGCGAAAGTCCGTTTAGGGTCAGCTGTGCCCCTGGTTCCGACCCTCCTTCGCCGACGGCCGTTAGCCAGAAGGAGACGCATTCGATCCGTGCTTTGCGGTTAGTTTAAAACTATGTTCATCGCCTATGGCAGAACTATCCGACTGCAAAACTAGCGAAGTTGTCCCGTTCTCGGCCGAAGCATCAGTTGCCGCAAAGTGGCTGAATGTGGGCTTTGGCGCGGATATGGGATACAGCCTGTCGGAGACTGAGGACTGGTGTAACCACCTCGCCCAGGCGGAATCAGAAACACTGATGATTTCGAAGATTGGGCATCGCATCGTAGGCACAGTCGTTGTTTGCGAATGCGATTTGGAGGGGTACGAGCACCTCACTCCCTGGCTCTCCAGCCTGTTCGTGCCAGAGGCGGATCGCGGCAACGGTATCGGTGCGTTGCTCGCAAGAGAAGCAACGGATTGGGCAAGCGGACAGAACCATGCAGACCTGTATCTGTACGCCAAAATGGGAAGGCTGATCCCTTACTACAAAAGTTTGGGCTGGCATATTATGGAGGACATTCAGGTTCACGGCGAAGCGTTCCAGATCATGAGGAAGTCTCTCGCACCTAATTCCCGGGACGAATTCAGCTAAGTCCGAAGAGGGCAGGGCAGCGAGCCAGACCAGACGCTATTGTGTGCAATTTGGAACGGTCATTTCGGTCCAAACCGTGTCAAAGGTTTCAGACAATACCGACTTCGTGAGGGAGACCACCAGGGACAGTCATAAATTCTATACGCTTCATGAAGCACAGGTGCTGATCGAGTACTGGCGAGTCCACTATAACACCCAGCGACCGCACAGCTCGCTTGGGTATCGTCCGTCTCCTCCGCAGGCGATACTGCCAAGCCCTGTCGGTCCGCCCGACGCTTCGCTCCAGGCGGCCCAACAGGGCACCCGAATGCGTCCGACTCTAACAATCGGGTTGGACCACTAGTGCGGGGCAGGCCATTGAAGATGGGCGCGTCGACCTCGACAACACCCCCCTGGAGCGCGCCATCCGGCCCGTGGCTCTCGGACGAAAGAACCATCTCTTCGCCGGTTCCGATGGCGGCGCGGCACGGTGGGCGACCTTCGTCTCCCTGATCGAAACCGCCAGACTCAACAATGTAGAGCCCTACGCCTACCTCAAGGATGTTCTCGAACGTATGCCCGAAGGCCATCCTGTGAACCGCGTTGACGAACTCCTACCCTGGAACTGGTCACCTCCCGCGACCAACGATTAAGCTGCGCGCGAGAAATGGACGCTTGCGAACGAAAAACCGCGTGTCCGTATCGATAGAGGAACACTATCAACTGGTTTGAATGCAACCGCCCGCACACTTTTCTAAGGTGTTCGATAATTTGGGCATCGACCTTGTGAACACGCGTCCCCAAAAAACGTGCGGCACATACACGCCGCACCTGAAGATATGTGGAATACTAGAGATTTTTCGACCTCAGCTCAGGACACTGCAGGCTCCCTGCAAGGGCCTCAAGGGTAGCTTCGTAACACAAAGCGGGTTGCTCTATTTGGAGAAAATGCGTTGTCCCGGGGATACTGCAATAGGGTAAGCGGGCTTCCTCAGCCACGGCCTCGCAGATGCCGGCCGAGGGTAGTTGGTTTTCCACTTCCGGGTCCGCACCGATGATCGATACAGGCGTATCCAGCGGCCGACAGAGCGCTGTCCAAACCGTCAGGTCGTTATTTGTTTGGTAGATACGCGCTTCGAGTTCGCGCGGACAGCTAAGTTCCCAGGAACCCGTCCGCTCATCGTGGTGCAGCGTAGCTTCGGCCAATTGTTCGGCCGCGCCGGGCATCCATCCTCGAAATTCCGGGCGCCGCTTAAACTGCTCGGCCAGAAGTGTGGGGCTGTCGTAATGTGTCGGACGGCGCTTGGCACGCCGGACCATGTCGTCCATGTGCTCATCCTCGACCGGTTGCAGCGGATGACCGTTGCGCGGATAGATCGGCGGATCGAACAGGATAAGAGAGTCCCAGCGTCCCGGAAAGCGGTCCGCATGTAGAACCGCCGTCACCGCCGACAGGGAATGAAACACGCCAGATGCTGGTTTGACGCCGAACTGCCCGTCGATAGCGTCGCGAAGCTCCTCGAAATCGAGCACGAAACGCTGCCAATTATGGGCGCTCGCTTCGTGCGGCGGGTTTTCGCCGTGATTTCGAATATCGAACAGAATAACGTCGTACTCATCGAGAAATTGGCGCCAGAAAGACACATAGCCTTGAATCGCCAAGCCGTTGCCATGCGACATGACAAGGCGCGGCCCAGCGGCATTGCCGTGTCTACGCAGGTGGATGACCGCACCGTCGGACATTGTCGCCCGGTGCAACTCTGCGGGAGACAGAATTTCTCTCCACCCGGCGCCCTCCCTGGCTTCAGCGTTTTGCGGGCAAGAACTTGTCATAAAAGATATCCTCTTTTTCCATTCCCTTGGCCAAAAGCACTTCTATCGCCGCGTCGATCATAGGGGCCGGTCCGCAGAGATACGCCTCGGCGCCGAACACCTCGCCGCCAAGTTCCTGGTCGAGCAATTCGGTTATGTTTCCGCGAAACGCTTCAACGAGACAGTCTTCGGATTCCTCTGACAAGGAGGGGAAAAAACGAAAATCCGGAAGCGTTGCGCGCCACCGTTCGGCATCATCCTTACAATAAAGCGTATCCGCAGTGCGGGCACCGTAGAACAGGCGGACCGGTCGTTTGTCCTTCTCGCTTATCGCGGCGTCCAAGATGGCCCGAACGGGGGCGAAGCCCGTTCCGCCCGCAACAAAAATGGCGGGCCTGTGGGAATTGCCGCTCAAGGCGAAATGCCCGAATGGCCCCGTAATCTCCAGCACGTCGCCGACACGCAATCTATCGCGGACGAAGTTGCTGGCGATGCCATCGGGATGGATACGGATATGGAATCTCAAGATTTCGCGACCCGGGGCGCTCGCCGCCGAAAAGGTGCGCCTGACGCCGTTCGTCGGGATCGTCCAATCGAAATATTGGCCGGCCTGAAAATCGACCGGGGACGGTGGCAGGACCGTCACTTCGACGATCTCGCGACCGTGCCAGACAATCTCCTCCACCAGGGCATTGAAGGTTTCGACGGCGGCCACGGGTTTGTCATTGTGTAGCGGAACATCGATTTCCAGGTCGCTGCGCGGAAAGCACAGGCAGGTCAGGATGTCGCCGCGCTGCCGGTCCACGTCATTGAAAATGGCTGGGTCGGCGCCGGGAATTTCTTCGACCGATCCCGTTAGGAGCCGGGCCCGGCATTCTCCGCATTCGCCGGAACGGCAGTTATAGGGTACCGGCGCCCCCGTCGCGATGCAGGCATCGAGGATAGTGGTGCCGCGATCGCAGGAAGCGACGATGTCGCTTCCTGCAATAGAAACGGAGAATTCACTCACCGCGCGATGTCCTCCGCTCAAGCCGCCACCGTTTCCCGGCGGGTGCCGGCGGCATCCAGGAAGCCGTCGATGGACTCCGGGATATCGATGCCCCAATCCTTGGTGATGAAAGCGCGAACCTGATCGTAGTAGATTTGCTTCATTTCCCGGTTCGACTGGGTCTTGATGCCCCAGTAGCGGTAGCGCTCGTTCGTATGGGATTCATCGGCGCCGAAAGACGAGAGGCCGACGGGAAGCCATTTCCAGACCGCCTGTTCGACGAGTTTGCGCCCCTCCTTACCGCGCGCCAACAGGTCCTTCACACCGTCCATGCCGAAGCCGACATGGCCATATTCTTCGTTCAAGGTCTTTTGGCTGGCCTCCCGGAAAGGCTGGTAGGGGGATTTGATGAAATGGCGGAACTGATGCGCCGCCGCACGGTCGACCAACGCTAGAAAGACCATCTGATCAGTCCATGTGTCGATCGACGTATCGAAGGTCGTCAGATGGGCCTTGTCCGCACAGACTTCGTTCCAATCGAGGTCGAGGTCGTCGAGCAGTTCGCGATAGCGGATGTGGTGGCCGTATTCCTCCATCACCGTTTTCGCCATACGCATCTTGTTGTTCGGATCTGGCGCGCGGAGGATGCTTTCTTCGAATTTATCGGCGCCGACTTCCTCGCTGACCACATGAATCGCGATCAGGTTGAGCTGCAGTTCCTGAAATTCCTTGTCCTGGGTCCGGAAATTGTCCGGGGTGACATTGCCGATACCGGCTTCTCCGAAAATTTGGTTTTGCATGACTTGTCTCCTTCTTTCGATGGGAACCGATTAGTAGAAAGTGCGGTGTTCTCGTCTGGCGTTGATGATCACGTTCTTGACCTGGGTGAAGGCCAGCAATGTCTCGAACGAGTCTTCTCGGCCGAATCCGCTGGCCTTCGTCCCGCCAAAGGCCGCGCCGGACGGGAACAGGTTGTAGCAATTCACCCAGACCCGGCCGGCCTCCAGCGCCTGTGCCGTCCGATGGGCGGTGCCCAGGTTTTCGGTCCAGATCCCGGCGGCGAGTCCGTAGTCCAGATGGTTGACGAGCCCCAGCATCTCCTCTTCCTCGTCCCATACATGCGTTGTGGCGACCGGACCGAAGATTTCGCGCGTCGCAAGGGTGGACGCGTTGTCGGTTTCGGCGAACAAGGTGGGCTGAATGAACAAACCGTTGGGGAAGCCGTCGACCTGCTGTACGGCACCGCCGGTCAAGAGTTCCGTCCCTTCCATCCGGCCTTTTTCAATCGCGGCCAAGATGCGGTCCCGATGGTCGCGGAACACGATGCAACCCACATTGGTTGCCTTGTCGAACGGATCGCCGCAGCGCAGCGTCGGCACGAGTTTGAGGACCTTCTCCAGCAGCGCGTCTTTCACCGACCGATGGACGAATATCCGGGACCCGGAGGTACAGACCTGCCCCTGGTTCAGGAAGGCGCCGAGAAGGACTCCCTGAGCGGCGTTGTCGAGGTCGGCATCCGGGAAGACGATCTGTGCGTTCTTGCCACCGAGTTCCAGCGTGATCTGTTTGGTCGACCCCGCCGCGGAGGCCATCACCCGGCGACCGGTTTCGACCGATCCCGTAATGGAAATTTTGCGAATATCCGGATGATTGACCAGGGCGTCGCCGGTCGTTCGGCCGGATCCGGTCACCACATTCACCAGACCGGCGGGAAGGACTTCGCCCAGGAGCCTGGCCAATTCGAGGGTCGACAACGGCGTATGTTCGGCGGGCTTGTAAACGACCGCGTTCCCCGCCGCCAGGGCCGGCGCGATCTTCCCCAGGAACATGTTGAGAGGGAAGTTCCAGGCACCGATAATGCCGACAACACCCAGCGGCTCCCGCATATTCATGCTCAAAACATCGCCGGAAACCTGCTGCAGGTTCCCTTCGAACACGCGGATCGCACCCGCATAATAGCGCAGGCGATCGACCGCGGTGCGCACATTGGCCAGGCTCTCGCGCCATGGCTTGCCGGTGTTCTGCGTTTCCAGCCAGGCGAACCGTTCAGCCTCCGCAAGGATTCGATCGGCGGCCAGCATCAGGGCCGCTTGCCGTTTGCGTGGGCCGCTTCGGTGCCATGCCGGCCAGGCGGCTTTGCCGGCCATGACGGCGGCGGAAACGTCGAACTCATTCGCCTCGACCACGCGACAGATCGTTTCCCCGCTGAGGGGGCTGACGATATCTCTCGTTTCGTCGGACTCGGACGGATGCCACGCGCCGCCGATGTAAAGTTGATAGGTATCCTGAATGGGAAACTGCATTTCCACTCCCCGATTTAAATTTTTTCCAGCAGATGGACCGTCGCCACGGCCGAATCCGGGCCGAGCAACCCGCCCGCCATTTGTGCCAATCCGATCCGTGCGCCCTCGACCTGCCGTTTTCCGGCCCTACCCAGCAGCTGTTCCGATACCTCTACGATTTGAGCGACGCCGGTTGCGCCGACAGGATGGCCCCGCGCGGTAAGTCCGCCGCTGACATTGACTGGCAAACGTCCGCCAAGCGTCGTGTCTCCGCGCTCGACCAGGTCGACCGCCTGGCCTCGGTCGCATAGGCCGAGTTCCTCGATATCGAAAAACTCCTGCGGAGACGTCGGGTCGTGGACCTCTGCCAACGTAACGTCCCGAGGGTCGACGCCGGCCTGTGCGAATGCCAACCTGGCGGCCCGGGCGGTTGCGCTGCCGACCGTTTCAGGATTGGGCACGGAAGAGGTCACGGCGGAGGCCGAAATCCGAACGCCGCCATTGCCGCCCCGGCGGTGCAGCTGGTCGGACACCAAAACCACCGCAGCGGCACCGTCGACCAGTCCGCCGCACATCGACCGTGTCAGCGGTTCCAACACAACTTGGTCCGCCAGAACGTCCTGCCAGGACATCAGGTCCCGCACCGCCGCCTTGTCGTTTAGCGACGCATGGAACCTGTTCTTTGCGGCACAGAGGGCGAAGTGGCGCTGTGTCGCGCCATAGGTCGCCATATAGTCCTGGGCCCGTTTCACATTGACGTCGATAAAGACCGACCGTCCGTCCGATCCGGGGATATGGTCGGTCGCCGTCGCCAGCGTCGCAAAAGGCAGGCGGCGATCCTCATGGATCAACTTTTCCGCGCCGAGGACGAGGACGCAGTCGTATTGCCCATGAGCAATTGCGCTCCACGCCAGATGCACCGCATCCGATCCGCTGGAACAGGCATTCTTGACCGTATGAACCGGCACGCCCCCGAACGGCAATTCGCGCAGCAGGATTTGACCTAGGATGGATTCCTGCCCCGTCAGCGCGCCACCAAACGCATTGCCGACATAGACTGCCTGAATATCGCCGAACTCGTATCCGCCAAACGCGATGGCGTCGCGTACAACAGGTTCGGCGATTTCGGTGAGGGACAGCGTAGGCTTTCGTCCGAAAGAACCCACACTGCCCCCCGCCACGATAACCGAGGCAATCGCAGGAGCCGTCGCGAACGCCATGCGATCATCGCCCGGTGTCGTGGCGCCGATGGCATGATCGCTCATCCCCATGTCGCGATCCCCGAGGCCGTGATCGTGCCATCGATCTTTTCGACGGAGAAACGGCACGTCACCGAACCGTCCGCCGCGACCGAGTCCACTTGTGCCGTAATGCGCAGATCTTCTTCCGGGAACACCGGAGCCTTGAACGTAATGTCCAGGCTACGAAGCGTTCCCGCCCGTTCGGTTAAGAGGCGCGCGACATGCGCTGTCGTCATCGGCCCTTGCTGCAGCACATCCGGGAAGCCGGCTGCAGCGGCGAAAGCCTTGTCGGTATGGATGGGATTCGGATCTTCGGTACCCTCTGAGAATAGGGCGATCCGAGAGCGGGTCGCGCCTTTCACCACAATGTCCAGAACCGTATCGTCGGTCGCGAAGCGTCCCATCTCACTCCCTCTCTATCAAACGTGTGATTTCGGTCAGGACCCTTTTTCCCTGGCTATCGTCATAAGCAAACTCAATATCCGCGAACCAGATCCGGCCCGACTTTCCTTGCTTCTCGACAATGCTGGCGACACGGGCTGTCACCGTCAGGGTGTCGTCCCATTCGACGGGGCGGGCCCAATCGTAGCGCTGACCGCCGTGAAGTGCCTTCTGCCGGGGAATATCGAGTTCCTCGAACAGGTTCACGCCGACGGACTCGCCGCGCAGAAAAATCATGTAAGTGGGCGGCACATTGTCCGGGACGCGATCGATGCCGGTCCCCCGCGTGATCAAATCCGCTAGGTGCCGGTTCGGCACCACCGTATAGGACGGAAACGACACGCCCTGCTTTTCCACGTTCATTTCAGGCCTCCATAAATTTACGTTTCATAAATTTACAATAACGTAAATTTTGTCAACACCTGAATTTTCGTTCTGATTCCTCCCCAATCCCAAAAGGCCCCATGCCCACCCGACACCTCCCACTGACTCTTGGTTTTCAATAATCCTTAAAGACCATGAAAACGCTCCCCAACCCTACTGCCAAGGGACAGTCTCTTGCCGAACGAATGGCAGGGGAAACACCCACTTGACAAAATTTTTACTTGTTCGTAAATTTATACAAACGTAAAAAAGCGCCGCGTCGCGTTAAGAGATGAATGGATAGGGAGGAACTCCAAGGATGCCCGCCACACTCAAAGGCAATGTTGTCGATTACATTTTCGAAGGGCTGGATGACGAGACTTTGGCGAAACCCTGTCTGATTTCGGACGGGCAGACACACAGCTACGGCGACCTCTTGGAGCATATGGACCGAGCGGGCGACATCCTGAGCGACCTCGGTGCCGCGCCCGGCGATCGGATCATGCTCTGTATACGTGACGGCTTGGACTTTCCGGCCTTCTTTTTCGGCGCGATCAAGGCGGGAATCGTTCCGGTCCCGCTCAACACATATCTGACGCCGAAAGATTACATCTACTATCTCAACGACAGCGGCGCGCGGGCGCTCGTCGTGGAAGCGGATATTTTCGAAAAGATCCTGCCCAGTTCCGGCGAGTTGACGCACAAGCCGACCATCATGACCGTTGGCGGACGGATCGACGACTATCCCTGCCTCGACGATCGGCGGACGGCACCGACACAGCCGCGCGGCACCGTGGACGCGACGCCCGATTCCACGGCTTTCTGGCTCTACAGCTCCGGCAGTACAGGTAGCCCGAAAGGCGTCCTACATACCCACGCCCATCTGTTTTGGGCCTGCGAGTTGTTCGGTCTGCCCATGCAGGGAATCTCGAGAGACGATGTCGTCCTGTGCCCGCCAAAGATGTTCTTCGCCTACGGCCTGGGCAATCAGGTCTATTTCCCGTTACGGGCCAAGGCGACCACCGTCTGTACGAGCGCACCGATCAGGCCCGAAGCTGTCTGGCGCGAATGGATCGCCCACCGGCCGACCATCTTCATGGGGGTCCCGACACTCTTTGCCGGGATGATCGCCTATGCCGAGGAACATCTGACCGCTGCCGAGGTCGCCGATGCCTGTTCCCGGACACGGTTTTGCGTCAGTGGCGGCGAAATCCTGCCGCCGACTTTGTTGAACCGATGGCGGAACCTGACCGGCCTGGACATTCTAGACGGGGTGGGGACGACCGAAATGACGCATATGTTCATCATCAACCGTCCCGGCGAAGTGATTCCTGGGTCTTGTGGCAAACCGGTACCCGGATTCGAAACCGAGCTGCTGGGGGAAGACGGTACGCCCGTTCCGCCGGGAGAAATCGGCAGCCTGTTCGCCAAGGGTCCGACGGCCGCGCTCGAATACTGGAACAAGCCGGAAAAAACGGCGGAAACCATGTGGAACGGCGGCGTCTTTACAGGCGACAAGTACTACCAGGACGACCATGGCAATCTGTTCTATGTTGGTCGCGGCGACGACATGCTGCGCATCGGTGCCATATGGGTTTCGCCGGCAGAGATTGAGAATGTCATCGCCGAACACGACGCCGTTCAGGAATGCGCGATTGTCGGCGCCCCGAACGATGACGGTCTCGTCCGCCCGGTCGCCTATGTCGTGCTGCGCAAATCCGGCAACGCGCCCGGCCTGTCAGACAGCCTGACCGACGACATCAAGAACTACGTCAAAAGCAAATTGCCCAGGTTCAAATGCCCTGCGCAGTTCGAATTCGTGCCTGATTTGCCGAAGACGGCGACGGGCAAAATCCAACGCTTCCGCCTGCGGGAACGAACCGCAGGTTCCGCGGCGGCGTAACGGGACAGATCCAGGAATACCGGCTCAACGAACGAGCCGGAGACGGTATCCGACGGGCACCCGACGGGACAGCCACGGATGAATGCCGACCATAACCCAAGGGAGAAAGAAATGTTCAAATTCTCAAGGCGCGGTTTTCTTGCGGCGGGAACCGTAGCCGCCGCCGGTGGTTTCATTCCTAACGTCTATCCGGTCCGGGCGGCCACGCCCCTCAAACTAGGCCTTGTTCTGCCCTACTCGTCCGTCTATGCGACCCTGGGCGAGGAAATCACGCGGGGTCTGGAAGTCGCCTTGGCGGAGGAGGGCGACGCGGTTGCCGGCCGTTCGGTCGAGTTGATCAGGCAGGATACCGAGGTCAATCCGAAGACAGCGATCCAGGGGGCAAACCGTCTGGTGAAGCAGGAAGGCGTCGACTTCCTGGTGGGCCCCGTCTCCAGCGCCGTGGCGGCCGCGATCCGAAATGTTGCGCATAACGGACGCACCCACCTGATTGTCGCCAATGCCGGCCACGACGGCCTGTCGCGCGATTTGTGCTCCCCCTTCATTTACCGCACCTCGTTCTCCAATTGGCAGGTCAGCGCGCCCATGGGGGATTGGATGTACAAGCAAGGCATTCGCCGCGTCATGCTCGCCGCTTCGAACTACGCCGGTGGGACGCTGATGCTGAAGCATTTCAGCGAACGCTTCAAAGCAGCAGGCGGTGAGATCGCCGGCGAGGTTTTGCCGGACCTCAAGGAAATTCAATATGCCCCCTTCCTTGAACAAATCCGCAGTTCCGGGGCCGAGGCTGTCTTCTGCTTCTTCGCCGGGAACGCGGCGGTGGAATTCGTCAAGCAGTACAGCCAATTCGGTTTGCAAGGTCAGATCCCGCTATACGGCTGCGGGTTCTTGACGACCAGCGACGTCCGCCCGGCCCAGGGCGAGGCGTCAGAGGGCGTTCGAACCACGCTGCATTATGCGGAAACGCTGGAAAATCAGCAGAATGTCGCCTTCCGGCAGGCCTTCGAAGACCGATATGGGTCCACCCCCTCCCTCTACGCGGTGCAAGGCTACGACAGCGGTCGGGCGATCGTCGAAGCG
Source organism: Pacificispira sp. (assembly GCF_965228185.1). NCBI lineage: Bacteria > Pseudomonadati > Pseudomonadota > Alphaproteobacteria > Rhodospirillales > Aestuariispiraceae > Pacificispira > Pacificispira sp. The sequence continues at coordinate 303,231 of NZ_CBDDHE010000008.1, forward strand.
CTGAAGGTCACCGACGGCAACACCGATGACAAGAACGCCCTGTCGCGTGCCCTGGACGGCGTTGTGCTGGATAGCCCGCGCGGTCGGATGTCCTTCAGCCCGAACCACGATCCGGTTCAGGATGTTTATGTCCTGGAAGTGAAGAACGGTCAGAACGTTGTGATCGACACGGCCGCAAAGGGCCTTGCGACCCCAACGGACGGCTGCTCCCTCTGATTCAGACGAATATCGGCCACTCTTTGGATAAGAGTGGCCGACCGTCATCGCATCCGGCGAGGGGTCTCAAATGGATGAGTTGCTCGTTTCGGCCTTCGTACAGGTCTTGAACGGATTTCAGCTTGGCTTTCTCTACTTCATGTTCGCAATCGGCCTGTCCCTGATTCTTGGGGTCATGGGTGTCGTAAACCTGGCGCATGGCAGCTTTTACATGCTGGGCGCATATCTTTTCTATGCGGGCCTACAGGCAGGCATCCTGCCGATTTTGGCCGTTCTGGCCGCGCTCGCCGCCGTTGTCGCCCTATCTGCCGGTTTCGAAAAAACAATCTTTCGATCGCTACGCGACCGCAGTCACCTGGACCAGGTTTTACTCACCTACGGGTTAATCCTGATCGCCAACGAACTGATCACCATGATCTGGGGTCCCACCATTCGGTCCGTCGACGTGCCCGAAGCTTTGTCCGGCAGCATTCCCATTGGGTTCGGACGGGAATATCCGCTCTATAGAGTGTTGGTCAGCGTAATCGGTCTCATGGTCGGCCTCGGCGTCTGGCTGCTTCTGCAATTCACACGGATCGGGATTCAAGTTCGCGCAGGCGTGTTCGATCGAGAGATGACTTCGGCCCTGGGCGTCGACGTTAACCGTGTCTCGCTCCTCGTCTTCGGGTTCGGGATCGCTTTGGCGGCCTTTGCCGGCATCGTAGCGGCGCCGATCCTGTCGCTCTATCCAGGTATGGGCGAGACGATCCTGATCCCGGCCATCATGGTGGTCATCCTCGGCGGCCTCGGCTCCTTGAAAGGCGCCTTCGTCGCCGGAATCGTCGTCGGCATGGTCGAAACCCTGGGCCGGGTGACGATCCCCGAACTCAGCAATGTCACGATTTATCTGGTTGTCGCCGCCATTCTGTATCTGCGGCCCGAAGGTCTATTCGGCGCGAGGATTAGCAAGTGAAGTTTCAAAAGATCATTCCCGCAGGCGTTTTCGCAGCCCTAGTTCTCCTCCCGTTTCTGGCGTCGCCATTTCATATGGACATGGCGATCCGGATACTGATCCTGGCCATGCTGGCGCTCAGCCTCGATCTGTTGGTCGGGCATGCCAAGATGATCAGCCTGGGCCATGCCGCATTTTTCGGGATCGGTGCCTATACGGTGGCTCTACTCGCCGACAAGGCCGGCGTCCCCCCGCTCTTAGCATTGCCGCTCTCCGTGCTGACCGCCATGACCGCCGCTTTCTTGGTCGGCATCCTCGCCGTCCGGACCCGGGGCATCTATTTCGTACTGATTACCCTCGCCTTCTCTCAGGTCTTCTACTACCTGATCCATGACAGCGCATTCACCGGCGGATCCGACGGTGTCGTCCTGATGGAACGCGGCAGCTTCGATCTCCTCGGCCTTTTTGTTGTGAACCTGGATGAAGAACGTCATCTCTATTTCTTCGTTCTCGTCCTGACCGCAATCGTCACGACACTGCTTTATCTGCTGATTCACTCGCCCTTCGGTCAGATCGTGAAAGGCATCGGATTGAATGCCTCGCGGCTGGAATCCGTCGGCTTCGATACCCGACGCTACGCCCTGGTCACATTCGTCATCGCGGGCGGCGGTGCCGGTCTGGCGGGCTATCTGTTCGCGCTGCATCAGATTTTCGCCGATCCAACACTGCTCTCCTGGCATATGTCGGGTCAGATTCTGATCATGCTGGTTCTCGGCGGCAGCGGCACCCTGGTTGGCCCGATCCTCGGCGCCCTCCTCATCACGCTGTTGGAAGAGTATCTGGGCGCCTACACGTCGAATTGGAAACTCATCCTCGGGATCGTGCTCGTCCTGTTCGTCCTTCGGGTTCGCGGCGGCGTCTGGCCGTGGATCGTCCGCACCGCGACCGCCCGCGGACGCCGTGACGAGGAGGTTCAGCCATGAGTGCTATTCTAACTGCGGACAAGGTGACGCGGCGCTTTGGCGGCCTGACCGCGATCAATTCGGTCACCTGGTCTCTCAAGAAAGGGGAAATTCACGCCGTCATCGGACCGAACGGGGCCGGTAAGACGACCTTCTTGAACCTTTTATCCGGCGTCGCGCGACCGGATGGCGGCACGATAGAGATCGACGGCACGCGGCTGGACGGTCAATCGGCCCATGTTTTCGCCCGGCACGGCGTCGGCCGGTCCTTCCAGCGGACGAACATTTTCGACGGGATGACCGTAGCGGAAAACGTCAAAACCGCGGCGCTGGTTCACCTGGGCCATGCCTTCCGCTTCGTGAGGCCCTTCGCTGGCTATAAGTCCCTTGAGGAAGAGGCGGAACGGGCCCTGTCGTTGGTAGGGCTACTGGATCGGCGGCATCGGCTTGCGCACACGCTGAGCTACGGCGAACAGCGCATGCTGGAAATCGCCATGGTCCTCGCTACCCGCCCGTCCATCGTGTTGCTGGACGAACCCATGGCCGGGATCGGCTACGACGAAACCCGCCACGTCACGCAGCTAATCGCCGGATTGAAGCACGATCATTCTGTCGTCCTGATCGAACACGACCTGAGTGCCGTCTTCGCATTGGCGGACAGACTGACCGTGCTGGTAAACGGCGCCGTCGCGGCCTGCGGCTCTGTAGAAGAGGTCCGCGCCGACACGGCGGTTCAAAAAGCCTATCTGGGAGAATAAGTCGGTGACGCTCCATATCGACGAAATCCACACCGCCTATGGACATGTCAAAGTCCTGCACGGCGTTTCCCTGCGAGTCGGCGAAGGCCAAGTGGTTACGCTGCTCGGCCGAAACGGCATGGGCAAAACCACGACGATCCGCTCAATCATGGGCCTGACGCCGGCGATGAAGGGGGACATCACCTTCCAAGGCACGGCGATATCCAGAAAGACCCCGCACGGTATCGCGCGGTTGGGCATCGGCCTGGTGCCTGAAGGCCGGCGCATCTTTCCGACCCTGACGGTGGAGGAAAATCTATTGCTCGCCCAACGCAATCAACCCGATGCGAGGCGGCACAGCGCACGAGGCGCCGGCTGGACGCTTGAGGACTGCTACCACCTATTCCCGCGCTTGCGCGAAAGACGCAACAACTGGGGCGACCATCTGTCCGGGGGGGAACAGCAAATGTTGGCGATCACACGTGCCATGATGCTAAATCCCAGCCTCCTCATCCTAGACGAAGCGACTGAGGGGCTGGCGCCGATCATCCGGCAGGAAGTCTGGAAAGGCATCCAGTCGATCTGTAGCCGGGGAATTTCCGTCCTGGTTGTCGACAAACACCTGTCCGACCTGCTGGCGATCGCCTCCTACAATTACATCCTCGAAAACGGGCGCGTGGTCTTCGACGGCACGTCGGACATGTTGCAATCCGACCTTTCCGTTCAATCGCGCCATCTCGGAGTATAGGGGGAACGGTTTGATTCCGGTGTTTCGCTGGATATACTCGCGCCGGAATAGACGCGTATACCCTAGTTTTTGAAAGAAGCCGGCAAGCATATGGCAACGAACGCGCCCAAGAAGACCACACGCAAATCCATGGCGCGCCGGAATCAGATCCTACAATCTGCGATTGTCCTGTTCGATAAGCGCGGATATTCCTCGACCTCTCTGGACGACATTGCGAAGGACGTGGGTTTTACCCGCGAGGGCGTATATTACTACTTCAAGAATCGCTCGGAAATTCTCTATGAAATCATCGAACCGCAAAGCGCCTCGCTGCTATTCGGCCTGAAGGAAATCGTCGAGGACGACACACTGAGCTACGACGAAAAGCTGCGCGGCGCGATCCGAAATCACCTCGACCGGTTCGACCGCTACTGCCTGGAGATGACGGTCTGCCTTCGCGACGGTTTGATCGAGGTAGATTCCGATGTGCGACGAAAGATGATGCGATTCTGGAAGGAGTACGAAGCCATGTGGTGCGATCTTATTGAAGCTGGCCAACAAGACGGCAGCTTTCGAAAGATTGGCGACCCGAAGCTGATCGCATTCGGTATTCTCGGCATGTGCAACTGGATGGCCCGTTGGTACGATCAGGGCGGCCCATTTACGGTTGAGACGATCATTGAAAGCTTTTCTGAGTTAACGATGGGGGGATTAGCATCTTAGTAACCGAGAGTAGGTTCTCTTCTTTAAGAGAGGTATGTTAATTCTGAGCTCTCAAGTTGATACTTTTTTCAAAACGATGCCAGCTCAGCAGATCAAAGCCTAGCAACGTCTTGGCAAAGATCTAAAGGTCAAAAGGCTCCGATTACTTTAGGGTAATGGTCACGGCAAAGTCGACAAGTGTACGATAAGTCCTTAGTCCCCTCCTCTAAAAGTGGTCGGGCTTTGTCGAGAAAATTGAGCGAGTTTGAACTGCGACCCGTTTTGGACGACCCTGTATACTTGTTTCGGACACAATCGGGTGCCCTGCTCAGCCGTCGGGAGGTAGCGTAGGGCAACCCAACAGGGCTTGGAAAATGTCGGCTAAGGGTCATAAGCAAACCCACCGACCTTGAGCATCGGTCGTTCAGCAAGAACGCGATTTCAAATCCCCTCACCCCGCCCGCAACCCGCCCTGCAGCATGCGGGATACGGTGTGGGTGCCGGTGATGTAGGCGCCGTGGGCGGTGCTGAAGGCGTCGGGGGAGCAGGCTTCGCCGGCCAGTGCGAGGCGGTCGTCGAAGGGCTCCCGCAGGGCGGCGCGGGCGGCGTGGCGGCCCGGTAGGGCGGCGGAGTAGCCGCCCAGGATGTTGGGGTCGGTCGACCAGCAGCTTGAGATGGCGCCCAGGATTTTCCCGCGCAGATCGCTGCCCAGGATCTCGACGACGGCGTCCAGTGTATAGTCGATCAGCGCCGCGCGTCCGCCCTCCCGAGCGAGGTCCGCCGCCAGATCCCCGGCCAGATAGCCGCCGATCGTGTTCTGGCCGAATTCGTGGAAATTCACCCCGATCATATGCCCGGCCCTGGGCATGATATGGGCGATGACCGGCGGGTCCATGACCGGCCCGTCGGTGAACAGCGCCACCCGCTCGGCAAAGCCCAGGCGCACATCCTCCAGCGCGGCGCGCACCGAATCGGGCAGGTCCGGCGTGAACCGGATCGATCCGGACCGCAGCACGTCGGAGGACACGGTGACGATCACGGCCCGGGCGGTTAGGGTTCCGCCCGGCGTTTCGACCCGGACAGTCTCGCCAGTGCGGTCGATGGCGCTGACCGGGCAGCCGGTGCGGATCGGCAGCCCGTCCGCCAGACCGGCGATCAGCGCGCCATAGCCGTCTTTGACCGGCCAATCCTCCCCGGTTTCGGCATAGGCTTTCACATCCTCGGTCGAAATCCGCTCCGGCGGCACGCCGACGATGGCCCCGCACCAGCCGGTATAGATGTCGCGGAAGGGCGATTGGCCGTCGATCGCCGCCGCGACCGACACATCCGCCTGCACCGCCAGGGAGCGCTGATAGCATTCGGCATAGTACCGGCCACAGGCCGCGCGCGTTTCCTCGTCCTGCAGCACGCCGTCGCGATAGAGCGCCGGGGGAAAAGCGCCTTGGGTGCCATGCATCCGGATCGTCTCGCCGCGCGTCAGGGCGGCCAGCGAAAACGGGTTGCGCGAGGCGCTGTGCAGGAAATGACAGCCCAGATCGTAGGCGATGCCGCGTTCCCGGACGGTATGCGCCCGGCCGCCGATTCGGTCGGCGGCCTCCAGGATCTGCGTCTTCAGCCCGGCCGCCCGCGCCGCCAGCCCGGCGCCGATCCCCGCCGCCCCTGCCCCGACGACGATCAGATCCCATTCCGCGCTTTTCGACACTTGACCCCTCCTCCACCAGAACGACACTAGGCCTGACTTACATAACCACCGGTCCGGGAGTCTCAAGATGTCCGTCTCGATCTATCACAATCCGCGCTGCTCCAAATCGCGCCAGACCCTGACCCTGTTGCAGGACAAGGGGATCGAGCCGGAAATCGTCCTCTATCTGGAAACCCCGCCCGACGCCGCGACGATCCGCGCCCTCGTCGCCAAGCTCGGCCTCGCCAGCGCCCGCGACCTGATGCGCCGGGGCGAGGCGGTCTACAAGGAGCTGGGCCTAAAAGACGTCACCGCCGAGGACGCCCTGATCCAGGCCATGGCCGACAACCCGATCCTGATCGAACGCCCCATCGTCCTGAACGGCGCCAAGGCCAGGATCGGCCGCCCGCCGGAAGGGGTGCTGGAGATCGTTTGAGACGGGCCGGCCATCCCGGTTCAATCAACGGACATCGTTCCCGTTCGCGGCCCAGCGATATTTGGTAGGAGCCCCGAAGCGCCGCTCCAGTTCGGCGGCGGCTTGGGCGTGGGTATTCTCCGGCAGGGCCGCCAAATCGTCGAGCAGTTCGGAATCCGACGCATGGGCCCGCTTCAGTAATGCGGAACCTTTTCGATATCGTTCCAAAGTTTCCAGTTCATAACTCCAGAACCAATCCGGGTTACGCTCGACTTCCTCGTCCAGAAGAGCCCAGAAGCGGTCTACCTGTTTCAGGTCCTCGGGCACCCTTTCCCTATATCGTTTTGCAGCAAAGTCGTAACTGTCGTCGAACCGAAGCAGGCTGAGGCAAAGCCGGTCCTGCCGGTTCGGGTCGATCCGTGCGCATAACGCCGCCAATCTGTGAGATATCGCCGTGTATGCCGTGGCCTTCATCATCGCTGATGCGACACCGACCAAATCTCTCGCCTCCACCGACGACTTCACGCCATCCGACCAGTAACCGACGCGTTCGAGCTGCGCATCGAGCAGGAGCCGCTCAACACCGAGCAGCATAATGGAATGGCGCCAGATCTGTTCCGCCCGACGATCAAGGTCGCCATCCGCGGACACCGACAGTGCTGTCTCCGCCATAGCCGACTTCAGGTCCCGATACATCCCTGCCATGTCCCGCAGCGCATCGGTCGGCGCCTCGTCCAGGAAATCGGCCTCACCGGTACGCTTGCCGTCCCACCAGCGCGCGGCGGTTTCCACCGCCGCCGGCAAGCGGTCGAGGTTGTGGCAAGATGCAGGATCGGCACCGGACTCACCGCAGGCCAATTCCGGCCCAAGGGCAATCCGAATGGGGTCGAACCCTTCCTGCCGGATCAGTGAAGCATATGATAACTGGTTGATGAGCTGCCACGCCCAGCGTTGCGAGTCCGACTGTTCCTCAGCCCGGACAGCGGGGAAGCCCGCACTCACGGTCAGCAAAACCGCGGCGACACAGGGGGCAACGAAAACATCGCGTAAAAATCGCATCTGCGACAATCCCACACGGGGGCGATATTTGGCAAGAAATCCGCCATCCCGCGCTTTCCATGCCGGGGCGCTTCGTGTAGAGAACCCGCCTAGCCCACAGGGTCGCACTGCCGTATCAACGCTTCGCATTTCCGGAGGCGCGTTCGCCCATGCCCAAACGTACAGATATCGACGCCGTCATGATCATCGGGGCCGGCCCCATCGTGATCGGTCAGGCCTGCGAATTCGACTATTCGGGCACACAAGCCTGCAAGGCGCTGAAGCAGGAAGGCTATCGCGTCGTGCTGGTGAACTCCAACCCGGCGACGATCATGACCGACCCGGAAACGGCGGATGCGACCTATATCGAGCCGATCACGCCCGAGATGGTCGCCAAGGTCCTGAAGCGCGAGCGCCAGGAACATCCGGACGAAAAGCTGGTGTTGCTGCCGACCATGGGCGGTCAGACGGCGCTGAACACCGCGCTGGAGCTGGAGAAGCGCGGCGTGCTGGACCTGCTGAATGTCGAGATGATCGGCGCCGACGCCGACGTCATCGACAAGGCGGAGGACCGTCAGCGGTTCCGCGAGGCGATGGACAAGATCGGCCTGGAAAGCCCGCGGTCGCGCCAGGTCGGGACGCTGGAAGAGGCCATGCTGGCGCTGGATTACGTCAAGCTGCCGGCGATCATCCGCCCGTCCTTCACCATGGGCGGCACCGGCGGCGGCATCGCCTATAACAAGGACGAATTCCAGAAACTGGTGAAGGGCGGCCTGGCCGCGTCGCCGGTCCACACGGTGCTGGTCGAGGAATCGGTGCTGGGCTGGAAGGAATTCGAGATGGAGGTCGTCCGCGACAAGGACGACAATTGCATCATCATCTGCTCCATCGAGAATATCGACCCGATGGGCGTGCATACCGGCGATTCGATCACCATCGCCCCGGCGCTGACGCTGACCGACAAAGAATACCAGATCATGCGCAACGCCTCGATCAACTGCCTGCGCGAGATCGGCGTCGACACCGGCGGATCGAACGTGCAATTCGCGGTCAATCCGGACGATGGCCGCCTGGTCGTGATCGAGATGAACCCGCGCGTCTCGCGCTCCTCCGCTCTGGCGTCGAAGGCGACCGGCTTCCCGATCGCCAAGGTCGCGGCCAAGCTGGCCGTCGGCTATACGCTGGACGAGCTGGACAACGACATCACCAAGGTGACGCCGGCCAGCTTCGAGCCGTCGATCGACTATGTCGTCACCAAGATGCCCCGCTTCACCTTCGAGAAATTCGCCGGCGCCGACGCGACCCTGACCACGTCGATGAAATCGGTCGGCGAGGCCATGTCCATCGGCCGGACCTTCGGTGAAAGCCTGCAGAAGGCGCTGCGGTCCATGGAAACCGGGCTGACCGGCCTGAACGAGATCGAAATCGGCGAGGACCGGGACGCCTGGCGCGCGGCAATTTCCAAGCCGCTGCCGGACCGGCTGCTGAAGGTCGCCCAGGCCTTCCGCCAGGGCATGACGCTGGAAGAGATCTACAAGGCGAACAAGATCGACCGCTGGTTCCTGGCCCAGATCGAAGACATCGTGAAGGCGGAAGAGGCCGTGCGCGCCGACGGCCTGCCGAAGGACCGTCAGGGCCTGCTGCGGCTGAAGAAAATGGGCTTCTCCGACGCGCGGCTGGCGGAACTGACCGGCCAGGAGGAAAGCGCCGTCTTCGCCCTGCGCCACGATCTGAACGTACGCCCGGTCTATAAGCGCATCGACACCTGCGCCGCCGAATTCCCCAGCGAAACGCCCTATATGTATTCCTGCTATGAAGGCGACGGCCTGACCGAGCCGGAATGCGAGGCCGAGGTCACCGACCGCAAGAAGGTCGTCATCCTGGGCGGCGGGCCGAACCGGATCGGCCAGGGGATCGAATTCGACTATTGCTGTGTCCACGCGTCCTATGCGCTGGCCGATGCCGGGTATGAGACCATCATGGTCAACTGCAACCCGGAGACCGTGTCGACCGATTACGACACGTCGGACCGGCTGTATTTCGAGCCGCTGACGGCCGAGGACGTGATCGAGCTGGTCCGCAAGGAACAGGCCAAGGGCGAGGTCATGGGCGCCATCGTCCAGTTCGGCGGCCAGACCCCGCTGAAACTGGCCGGCGCGCTGGAAGCCGCGGGCATCCCGATCCTGGGCACCTCGCCAGACGCCATCGATCTGGCCGAAGACCGCGAGCGTTTTCAGAAACTGCTGCAGGGCCTGAACCTGCTGCAGCCGCCGAACGGCATCGCGACGTCCGAAGAACAGGCGGTCAGCATCGCCAACCGTATCGGCTTCCCGGTCGTCATCCGCCCGTCCTATGTGCTGGGCGGTCGCGCCATGGAAATCGTCCATGACGAGGCGGAACTGCGCCGCTACATCAATTCGGCGGTGAAGGTTTCCGGCAAGAGCCCGGTGCTGATCGACTTCTATCTGAAAGACGCGATCGAGGTCGATGTCGACGCGTTGTGCGACGGCGACGCCGTGCATGTCGCCGGCGTCATGGAGCATATCGAGGAAGCCGGCATCCATTCCGGCGACAGCGCCTGCTCGCTGCCGCCCTATTCGCTGCCCGATGCGATCGTCGACGACATGAAGCGGCAGACCGAGGCCCTGGCCAAGGCGCTGGGCGTGGTCGGCCTGATGAACGTGCAATATGCGGTCAAGGACGGCACGGTCTATATCCTGGAGGTCAACCCGCGCGCCAGCCGGACGGTGCCCTTCGTCGCCAAGGCGACCGGCGTGCCGATCGCCAAGATCGCCGCCCGCGTCATGGCCGGTGAGAAGCTGGCCGGGTTCGATCTGGTGCCGCACGCGCTGGGCGACCATATCGCGGTCAAGGAAGCGGTCTTCCCGTTCAAGCGCTTCCCCGGCGTCGACGTCATCCTGGGCCCGGAAATGAAGTCGACGGGCGAGGTCATGGGCCTGGATGTCGATTTCGCCCATGCTTTCGCAAAGGCGCAGTTCGCCTGTGGCGCCGACCTGCCGACCACGGGCACGGTCTTCGTGTCGGTCAAGGACAGCGACAAGCCGGCGGTCCTGGAACCGGCCCGGATGATGGTGGAATGCGGACTGTCGATCATCGCGACCGGCGGCACGGCACGCTTCCTGGAAGAAAACGGCGTGCCGGTCCGGCATATCAACAAGGTCCTGGAAGGCCAGCCGCATATCGTCGATTCGATCATCAACGGCGAAGTGCAGTTGATCTTCAATACGACCGAGGGACGCAAAGCCCTGGAAGACAGTTTCTCCCTGCGTCAGGCAGCCTTGTCGATGAGCGTGCCCTACTACACGACCGTCGCGGGGGTCCGAGCGGCGGCCCTGGCGATCCGCACGCTGAAACAAGGAACCCTTGAAGTCGCGCCCCTTCAATCGTACTTTAAGCGTTCGGCTTGAGGGGTTCTTCCCGACAGACGCGGGGCAATCTCACGACGTCCTGAACATGTGCCGGTCGGCGAAGAACTTGCCTTAAGGTCTTTCCCGATCGCTGGATTGTAGTGCCGAAACCCGACGCGCGATGGCGCGGTTGCCGGCGGACAAGATTGATAGTGGATTGGTAGAATGCAGAAGGTGCCGATGACGCTGCGTGGCTACGAAGCCATGACAGCGGAACTGAAGACGTTGAAGGGAACCGAACGCCCGGCGATCATCCAGGCGATCGCGGAAGCGCGCGAACATGGCGACCTGTCGGAAAACGCGGAATATCATGCCGCGCGCGAACGGCAGAGCTTCATCGAAGGGCGCATCGCGGAACTGGAAGACCAGACCAGCCGTGCCGAAGTGATCGACCCGACCAAACTGGACGGTGATTCCGTCAAGTTCGGCGCCACCGTGACCATCGCCGATTGCGAGTCGGATGAAGAATCCGTCTATCAGATCGTCGGCGAATTCGAGGCCGACCTGACGAAAAAGAAGATCTCGGTCACCAGCCCGATGTCCCGGGCCATGATCGGCAAATCGGTGGGAGACGTCTTCGAGGTGAACAGCCCAGGCGGAACGCGCGACTATGAGGTCGTCGCGGTCAAATACGCCTGATGACCGAATTCTTCGCCCCACTGACGAACTGGCTGAACGGGATCACCGGGCTCGACATCTCGATCCACGGCTATATCGCGATCCTGCTGACCCTGATCGGGGTTTTCGCGCTCTATCTCGGGCTGCTCTATCTGCTGCGCCTATCGCACCGCAGCGGTCATGACGAGATCGTCTATGATTACCGCGACCCGCGGCAGGATCTGAAATAGCCGCGGAATCCTAAGGCTATCCTACCCAGTTCTCCTTCAGACGATACCCTAGTAAGATAGGGGAAAATTTGAAGGAAACTCCCATGCTGTCCAAATTGTCGATCAATGCGAAGCTGTTGCTAATCGTGGCGGCGCTTACGCTTACCAGCGTCGTCGTGGCCTGGGTAACGCTGGACGCGATGTACAGGGCGATGGTGTCCGAGCGTCTTTCCAAGCTGAATGCGCTTACCGAGACCAGCGTCAACGCCGCCAAAGCCTATAATCAGCGTGTCACGGACGGTGAGATGACACGGGACGAGGCAATCCAGGAATGGGCCAAGGTCGTGTCGGCGATGACCTATGAGGGCAAGGAGTATCTCTTCGCCTGGGACCGCAAGGGAAATGCCATCGCCCATATCCGCCCCGATCTCCTCGGCAAGAACCTCTGGGACCTGCAGGACCCGACCGGAAAATACCTGATCCGCGATTTGTGGGAGGTCTCCCTCGCGTCGGAGGAAGGTGGCCGATACGACTATCTATGGCCCCCTGCCAAGGACGAAACCCCGATCGCGAAGGTCAGTTGGGCTCGCTATGTCGAACCCTTCGATCTGATGGTCGGGACCGGCGTCTTCATCGAAGATCTGGACGCCGCTTTCCGGGAACAGATGATCACGGTCGTGATCGTGATCGTGGTTCTGGCCGGATTTTCGATCCTGATCGCCCTGCTGATCGCGCGCGACATCGCGGGATCCCTGGGACGCGTCGCCAAGGTCATGCAGCGGATGAATGACGGCGATCTGGACGTCGGCGTGCCGGATCAGGATCGCCGTGACGCGGTCGGGAGCATCAGCCGGGCACTGGATGTCTTGCGCGCCGGCGCGAAGGAAGCATCCGCCCTTCGCGAACAGCAGGCGGAAACCAAGGCCCTGGCGGAACGTCAACGCAAGGAACAACTGGCCCGTATTGCCGAGGAATTCCGCGCATCCGTCGAATCCGTCGTTGGGAAGGTTTCCAAGGCATCCGAGGAAGTCCGCGCAGCGGCAAACAACATGTCGGATATGGCGCAGTCCACCCAGCAGCAGGCCGGCGAGGCATCCGCGGCAACATCGGAATCGTCGGAGAATGTCGCCACCGTGGCCACGGCAACGGAGGAACTGATCGCGTCGATTCAGGAAATTGGCCGGCAGACCGCAAGCGCCCGCTCCGTCAGCGAGGACGCCGTAGGGGCCACGGAGCGCTCGGAACAAACCGTTCAGGGACTGGTCGAGGCGGCCCAGAAGATCGGTGACGTGCTGGGCCTGATCGCCGAGATTGCGGAGCAGACCAATCTGCTGGCCCTGAACGCCACCATCGAGGCCGCCCGCGCGGGCGAGGCCGGGAAGGGATTCGCCGTCGTCGCCAGCGAGGTCAAGGCTCTGGCCCAGCAGACGCAGCGGGCGACCGACGACATCAACTCCCATATCGACGGTATCCGGAAAGCCGTGGGCGATGCGGCCGGGGAAATGTCAAACATCCGGGACGTCATTTCGGACGTGTCCCGGTCGGCAACCGCGATCAGCGCCGCCATCGAGCAGCAGGCCGCCGCGACCCAGGAAATCAGCCGCTCGATCCAACAGGCCGCCAGCGGCACCGAACAGGTCAGCAGCAACGTTGCGGCCGTGACCGACACGGCGCGGAACGCTGGGCAGGTGGCCGAACATCTGCTCACCGCCGCGAACGCGCTGACGCAGGATTCGGTTGTCCTTCGCGATCAGGTTACTAAGTTCCTGAACTCACTGTCCGAGCAACAGAACTGATCGCGACTTCATGATTCGACCCGCTGCCGCCCTGATCGGAATCCTGTTCGTTCTGGGGGCGGCGCGGGCCGAACCGGTTCCTGCCGGCCTTGCCGGGGCCGATATCCTGGACACTCAGCGCGGCACGCCCCTGACGGAGGAAGAGTTTCTCGAGCGGGTCCGGTCAGCGGACATCCTGTTGCTCGGCGAAGTGCACGATAATCCCGGTCACCATGCGGTACAGGCGGCGATACTGCGTCATCGCCTCGAAAACACAGACCGGCCCGCCAGTGTCGTCTTTGAAATGCTGCCCCGTTCGAAACAGCCGGCAATCGATGCCTATAGCGGCGACGCGGACGGGTTTGCCGATGCGATGGGCTGGGACGACAGCGGTTGGCCGGATGCGGCGATCTATCAGCCGGTTTTCGATGCCGCCTTCGAGGCCGGGGCACGGCTGATCGCCGGCGATCTGCCGCGCGACACCCTGAAATCGCTGTATGGCGCCGGTCCGGAAAACCTGCCGCCGGAGATTCTGAAGGTCTACCGATTGTTCGACCCGCTGCCGGAGGCGGTGCGGGACGAGATGACCGAACTGCAGTTCGACGCCCATTGCGGCGTCTTTCCCCGCGACCGACTGGCGGCCATGGTCACGATTCAGCGTGCCCGCGACGCCGCCCTGGCTGCGGCCGTGATCGCGGCTTTCGAACAGTCCGGCAGGCCGGTCATCCTGATCGCCGGGACCGGCCATACGCGCACAGATTACGGTGCGGGAAAGCTTCTGCGCCTCGGCCTGCCCGGCGTCGACATCTTGGCCATCGGCATGGTCGAGCGGGGCAAATGGGCCGGCGCGCCCGCCCCATACGATGTCGTGATCGCGACCGACCCGCACAGCCGCCCGGATCCTTGTGACAAACTGCGAAAGAGTCACGGCGGGGACCAATCCGGTTAGAGGTCCATCCGGTTAAGAGTTAGGTAACCTTTTGCGACCTAGACTTGCGGCCTTGCTGGTTAAAATGGGCCTGCCATGTCCGGGCTGGAATTCGATCTATCGGCGCTGGACCACTCCAGCATACGCATCCGGCGAATATTCGATTACTGGAACCATATCCGTGCCGGACGTCCCATGCCGGCCTGGTCCGATTTTGACCCCGCCGACATTCCCCATCACTTGCCCGGCATCATCCTGATCGATGTCGAGGCGCCACGCCCCGACGGCACATTCCCCTATCGCTATCGCGTTGTCGGACAATGGGAGGTCGACGCAAGGGGCCATAACCCGACGGGCTCGACGGTCGATGAAGGGTTTTACGGCCCCGCCCTGGAGAACGCGCTTTCCGATTACGACACGGTGCGCAGCACGGCCGGGCCGCTCTATGCCCCGCTCGATTTCATCGATTCGCGCGGGCTGCATGTCGACGAGTATTCCATCCTGCTGCCATTCACGGATAAGGGCACACAGGTCGACAAGATCCTGGTTTATTCCGAACGACGTGTCCGGCCGGACTGCGAACTACCATACTGACTGGGCCCATTCGGGCCGCTCTCACCAAGCGTGAAGGTTTCGCGACAAACCCGCGACATATTCCAGACGCGCGCGATTGGAACTTCATGCCCGCTTCACGGCAGGGCCACGATCGCTTCACGGCGACCTCCTAGCATCACCCTCCTCGACCAACATCCCGGAGAGGGGGTTCCGCCATGAAGAAATTGTTCTCGGCCCTGAGCATAGCCATGCTCGTCGGGCTTTTCGGCGCGCCGGCCAAGGCCGACACGATCAAGCTCGCCGTTACCGACCTTGTCGGTCTGGAAGAATTGCAGCGTGAGTTCGGCGAGTTCGTGACCGTCCTGGAAGACGCGACCGGCCACGAAATCGAATTCCTGCCCGTGACCAACCGCACCGCCGCGGCGGAAGCCCTGCGCTTCGGCAAGGTCGATTTCGTCCTGACCGGCCCGGCCGAATATGTCGTGATGAAGAAGCGCACGAATGCCGACATCGTTGTCGGTTTCTCGCGCCCGGACTATTTCGCGGTTCTGATCACCCTGGCCGAGAACGGCTACAATCTGCCGACCGATCTGAAGGGCCAGAAGGTCGCTCTCGGCTCCGTCGGGTCGACATCGAAGCATCTGGGTCCGATCCAGGTTCTGGCGGATTACGGCCTGAAGCCGCTGAACGATGTCGAAATCATTCACACCAAAGTGCCGGTCGCCTGGGAAGCGCTGAAAAAGGGCGATGTCGCCGCGATGGGCGTCAACCACATCAACTTCCTGTCGCTGCGTGACAAGGAAGCGGCTTCGGGCGGCCTGCCCCCCGGTGCCTTCCGTATTGTCGGCCGTGGCCCGGATCTGCCGAACGACGTGTTGATGGTCGGCCCGCATGTCGACAAATCCATCGTCGACACTTTCCGCACGGCCTTCGTCGAGCGGTCCGACGATCTGATCGCCGCGATCCTGGCCGGCGAGGACAACAAGAAGTATTCGGGGATGCGGTTCATCTCCAACATCAAAGACAGCAATTATGACTACGTCCGCGCGATGTACGACACCGCGGGCTATCCCGAATATGCCGACTTCATCGGCAACTGACCGTATCCGGGTCGTCTCCCCGTCCGATCATCCGGCCGGGGAGCAGGGGAGGGCGCCCGACGCGCCCTCCCCGCCCGCTTTCGACGGGCAGCCGCGTCCCGTCAATGCCGCAACCGCCTTGTCCGTAACCGGCTTGCGCAAGACCTATCCCGGCCCGACGGGCGCGACGACCGTGCTGCGGGGAATCGACTTCGCGGTCCAATCGGGTGAGGCCGTGGCCATTGTCGGCGCGAACGGCTCCGGCAAGAGCACCGCGCTGCGGTGCGCCCTGCGTCTGATCGAGCCCAGCGCGGGCGACGTCGTTTTGGACGGGCGCTCCATCATCGGCCTGTCCGGCAAGCGGCTGCGCGCCGCCCGGGCGCGGGTCGGCTTCGTCTTTCAGCGCCACAATCTCAGCACCCGGCTGACCGTGCTCAGCAATGTCCTGCATGGCGCCCTGGCAAGAGGCGGCGGCATGCGAAACTGGAGTCATGCCTTTGCACGCCCCGAGGAAAGAGCACGCGCCCTACACTGCCTGGATCAGGTCGGCCTTGCCGATCTGGCCGGACGGCGCGCGGACCGCCTGTCCGGCGGCCAGTCGCAGCGCGTCGCCATCGCCCGCGCCCTGATGCAGGATCCGGCCATGCTGTTCGCCGACGAGCCCGCCGCCAGCCTGGACCCGAAAGCGGGAGAGGATGTCATGGAACTGTTCGCCCGGCTGCGGGCGGAGTCGGGCATCACCCTGGTCTTCGTATCGCATAACCTGGATCACGCGTTGGCCTATGCCGACCGCCTGATCGGCCTGAAATCCGGCCGTATCGTGCTGGACAGATCCAGTAGCGGCATCCAACCGAACGATCTCGCCGGTCTCTACGAAACCGCGGAGGCCCGACCATGAGCACGTCAGACGCCCGTAGCCTGCCGCCGCGCTGGTCGAGCCCGGGCCTTGTGCCAGGCATCCTGTTCGTCCTGTTCGTCGCCTTCTTCGCCTGGTCGTTGAGCCGGGCCGGGATTTCCATTCCGGACCTGATCGCCGGCATTCCGGCCATGGGCACGATCGCGTCCGAAATGGTGCCGCCCGCCACGGACCGGTTCATGCCGATGCTGAACGCGGTGCTGACCACCTTCCAGATGGCTTTGGTCGGGGCCGTGATCGGCATCGTCCTCAGCCTGCCCATTGCCGTGCTGGCCGCACGCAACCTGTCGCCGCATCCGCTGATCTATTCCGGCACACGGGCCCTGGTCAGTTTCATGCGCACCGTGCCCGACCTTGCCTGGGCGTTGTTCTTCGTCGCGTCGGTCGGCCTCGGCCCCTTCGCCGGGACACTGGCGCTGATCGTCGACACGATCGGCTTCTGCGGCCGGTTCTTTGCCGAAAGCATGGAGGAGGCCGATCCCGGGCCGGGCGAGGCCCTGGCCGCCATGGGGGCGCGGCGGATCGATATCGTCGCCTGCGCCGTCCTTCCCGCCGCGACGCCGGGCCTGACCAATGCCGGGCTGTTCTCGCTGGAGAAAGCCGTACGGTCCTCCGTCGTGCTGGGCCTTGTCGGGGCCGGCGGGATCGGCGCGGAACTGGCCGTGTCGATGGAAATGTTCCGTTATGACCAAGCCGCGATGATCGTCCTTATGATCTTCGTCCTGGTCCTGGGCGTGGAGCGGTTCAGCGCCTGGGCGCGGGCAAAGCTGCTCGACGGGACCGCGCCCAAGCTGTAACCCTTTTCCCGATTAAAGAGGACCCACCGATCATGCCGGACAGTATCGCCACCCAGGAAAGCGTCACCCTGCGCCATACGCGCGCGCTGTTGCCCGGCGGGTTCCAGGACGGGGTTACCATCGCCATCCAGGACGGCTGCATCGTCGAGATCGGCGACGGGCCCGGACCGGCGGCGGAACTGGAGATCGACGGCCGAAACCTGACCGTTTTGCCGGGGCTGATCGACCTGCATGGCGACGCCTTCGAACGCGAAGTCGCGCCGCGTCCCGGTTGCGTCTTCCCATTGGACCTGGCGATCGAGTCGAATGATGCCAACCTGATCTCGGCCGGGATCACGACCTTCTTCTATTCCATCACCGATGGATTCGAGCCCAGTGTGCGGAACCGCGCGACGGTGCGCGGGTTGCTGGACGGGATCGAAGGCAGCCGCGAGCGACTGATGTGCGACAGCCGCATCCACATCCGCCATGAATGCGTCGCGACGGACGATCATGAGGAATTGCTGGGCTGGATCGCCGGCCGGCGGATCGACCTTCTGTCGCTGAACGACCACCTGCCGAAACCGGGCGATGCGCGCAAGCTGGACCGCTACCGGGCCGGCGCCGCGCGGCGCTTCACCATGAGCGCGGAAGATCTGGAAAGCTTCATCGCCGACCGTCAGGCCCGCCGCGACCTCGGCAATGCCCAAACGGAGGAATTGGCGGCGGCGGCCCATGCGGCCGGCGTGACCCTGGCATCCCATGATGAGCTCACGGCCGAGGACGCGGCCCGCGCGGCCGTGCTGAACGTCCGCATCTGCGAGTTCCCCCTGACCGCCGATTGTGCGGAAAAGGGACTGGCACGAGGGGCGTCCGTGGTCATGGGCGCGCCCAATCTGGTGCGCGGCGGCAGCCATGTGGGCGGCACCAGTGTGCGTGACGAAATCGCCGCCGGCCGGGTCAGCATCCTGGTCAGCGATTACTTCTATCCCAGCCTGCTGCGCGCGCCCTTCCTGATCGCCGAGCTGGGCCTGCTGCCGCTGGAGGAGGCCTGGCGCCTGGTATCCGGCAATCCGGCGGAGGCATCGGGTCTGGGCGACCGCAAGGGCCGAATCGCCGTCGGCGCGGATGCCGACCTGATCGGCGTCCGGGACGCGTCCGGCCTGCCCGGCGACATCGCCCTGGTTTCGGCCCGAAATCGGCTGCGCCGGATCAGATAATGTCTTCGATCGGGACTTCGGGGTCGACCGGGACGCCGTATTCCTGTTTCGATGCGCGAATGCCGATGGCCGACCGGACATTGGCGACATTCGGGGCAGCGGTCAGCTGACTGGTCAGGAACCGGTTATAGCTGTCCAGATCCCGCGCGACGATTTTCAACAGAAAGTCGGTATCGCCCTGCAGCATGTGGGCTTCGCGGACCAGCGGCCAACCGCGCGCCATCTCCTCGAACTGCCGCAGATCGGCTTCCGCCTGGCTGACCAGGCCGACAAAGGCGAAGACGGTGACGTCGAAACCCAGCATCTCCCCGTCCAGATCGGCGTGATAGCCACGAATGAATCCGGCCTCTTCCAATGCACGCACCCGGCGCAGACAGGGCGGAGCCGAAATACCGGCCCGTTTGGCCAGTTCCACATTCGTGATCCGGCCGTCATCCTGCAGGTCCCGCAGAATTTTCTTATCGATTTTGTCCAGTTTGGCGTGGCGCATGGCGCTGAGTGTCCTTTCAACCGGCTTCGGGGCCAAGTGGGCTGGAATTACCCTGACGGCGCGTTCCACGCAATAATATTATAGTGACAAAACGCATTTTCAGCCGCTTGCCTCAAAAGCGGGGCGCGGGCATAACCGGAGGATGAGCCGATCCGGAAACGCCCCGCCGCCTGCGGAACGCCCTGTCTGCTGGGTCCTGACCGACGGCAAGGCGGGCAATGTGAACCCCGCCCTGGGTCTGGCGGAACGCGCCGGTTTGGCAATCACCGAGATTTCCGTCGCCCTCGCCCGGCCCTGGGTCTGGTTGCCGCCGGGATTCTGGCCGCCCGGCGTGCTGGGCGTCGACCGTGCCTCGGCCGCGCGCCTGACTCCGCCCTGGCCGGATGTGACCCTGTCCTGCGGACGCCGCGCCATCGGTCCGGCTTTGGAGGTCAAGCGGCGCAGCGGCGGGCGAACCAGGACGGTCCATATCCAGCATCCGCGTATGGCGATCGACCGTTTCGACCTGTTGATCGTGCCGGAACACGACCAACTCTCCGGCCCGAATGTCGAAGTCACCTGCGGCTCCGTCCACCGCGTCACCCGCGAAAAGCTGGACGCTGCCGCACGGGAGTGGGCCGGGCGGCTGGCCCATCTGCCCGCCCCCAGGATCGCAGTCTGTATCGGCGGCAAGAACACCGCCTATCGTTTCGACGCGGCGGTGGGGCAAGCAATCGGCGCCGATCTGGCGACACTGGCACGGGATACAGGTGCGGGTCTGATGCTGACCTTTTCCCGCCGCACCCCGCCGGAAGCCGCAGTGGCGATCCGCGAGGCCCTTGCAGGCACGGCAACGGAAATCTGGGACGGACAGGGCGAAAATCCTTATTTCGGATATCTGGGCCTTGCCGACCGGGTCATCGTCACCGGCGATTCCGTCAACATGGTATCGGAAGCCGCCGCCACTGGACGCCCGGTTCAGGTCATCCGTCTGCCGATCACAGGCCGTGCCGACAAGTTCGAGCGATTTCACGCCGCAATGGAGCGTCGCGGGGCCACGCGGCCGTTCGGCGGGACGCTCGAGGACTGGGATTTTCAGCCGCCGGACGACACGCAGCGCGCCGCCGACCGCCTGTGCGCGCTGATGAGCGACAGCGGCAATTCCGCTCGCTGACCCGTTTTTCGTCGATTTTCGGGGGCGACTCTCCTAAATATGCCTTCGGGAGGCGCAATCGGCGCGTTGTAAGGTGACCCCATGCCAATGGATTGGGACAGACTGCGGATTTTTCACGCCGTGGCCGAAGCGGGCAGCTTCACCCATGCGGGTGAGAAGCTGAACCTCAGCCAATCGGCGATTTCGCGCCAGATTTCCGCGCTTGAGGAAAGCGTGCGGGTCCCGCTGTTCCACCGCCATGCCCGCGGACTGCTGCTGACCGAACAGGGCGAGATGCTCTATCGCACGGTCAAGGACGTGTTCCACAAGCTGAGCATGGCCGAAGCGCGGCTGGCCGAGACCAAGGACCGGCCGTCCGGCCCGCTGAAGGTCACGACGACCATGGCCTTCGGGTCCACCTGGCTGACCCCCCAAATCAAGGAATTCATCGACCTGTTCCCGGAGGTCGAGGTCACGCTGCTGCTGTCGGACGAGGAATTGGATCTCGGCATGCGCCAGGCCGATGTGGCCATCCGCATGTCGCCGCCGCGCCAGCCGGACCTGATCCAACGGCCGCTGATGAGCGTCAAACACCTGATCTATGGCAGCCCCGACTATTTCGCGCGGCGCGGTCACCCGAACACGGCATCCGATCTGGATCATCACGATCTGATCGTCTTCGGCGAGGAAGCACCGCAACCATCGAAATCGGTGAACTGGCTGTTGGATGTCGGCGCCCGGCCGGAAACGCCGCGCCGGCCGATCCTGCGGGTGAACAATGTTTACGGCATTTATCGCGCGGTTCGGTCGGGTCTGGGCCTCGCCGCCCTGCCGGAATTCATGCAGCCCGAACAATTGAAGCTGGAGCCGGTCCTACCGGAACTGGAAGGCCCGGTCACCCAGGCCTATTTCGTCTATCCGGAAGAACTGCGCCATTCCAAGCGCATCACCGTGTTCCGCGACTTCCTGCTGCGCAAGGTCGCGGAACACAATTTCTAAGCCCGCACCCGCACCTTATTCCGCCGCCTGGGCATTCGTGGAGCCCAGCTCCTGGTGGCCGAACTTCGATTGCGCCATGACCCGCCGCACCATGGGTTCGAAGAACTCCAGCGGCAGCGTATCGTAATCCGGGTCGAAAGCGTTCTGATCGTAGTTCTGACAGAAGTAGACGCAGGCATCGTAATAGGGATGGTCCTTGAACCGGTCCCGTGCATTGCGGTCGCCGCCCAGGAAATGGTCATAGTAATAGCCCTGGAACAGGCCGTGATGCTTCACGATCCAATAGGTCTGGTCCGACACGAAGGGCTTCAGCATCGCCGCCGCCATTTCGGAATGGTTATACGGGCTGAGGATATCGCCGATATCGTGCAGCAGTGCCGCGACGACCACTTCCTCGTCAGCACCATCGCGATGGGCCAGCGTCGCGGATTGCAGCGAATGGACATAGCGGGTGACGCGATAACCGCCCCAATCCACATCCAGGCTGCGCAATTGCGTCAGGACCCGGTCGACCAGATCGGCGTTGAATTCGTCCTCGAGGCGGCACAGCAGGCGCCAGTCCTCCTGGGTCCCGTCTTCCATTTTGGTCCAGCCGACATATTCCATCGCAAGCCTCCTTCGGTTTCCCCGATCTGACAGCGGGATGCCCGCCGCCGTCAAGGGCCGCCTTAACGAATGGGCACCAAAGGCGGTAACCGTCGATCGAACGGCGAAGACTGCACCACCGACGTATTGGTCGTCGCATGAATGATCAGACGGTCGATCAGGACTTCCAGGTCCTGCACCGTGCGGACATGGGCCTTGGCGACAAAGCAATCATCCCCGGTCACCCGGTCGCATTCCACGAATTCCGGTGTTTCCGCCAGAATTTCCGCGACCTTCTGCAATTTTCCCGGCAAGGGCCGGATACGCAGCCAGGCGGTGATCGCAAGACCGATCGCCGCCGGATCGAGGTCGATCGTATAGCCGCGCAGAACCCCGGCTTCCTCCATCCGCCGGATACGCTCCGCGACACTGGGCGCCGACAGGCCGACCATCCGCGCCAGTTCGGCATGGGCGATCCGGGCATTCTCCGCCAGTGCCGACACGATACGCATATCGGTTTCGTCCAGCGTGGCATTTTTCAAACGAAGCTTATACATGCCTTATCCTTTCGTTTCGAAGCAACTATCCCGCTTTTCTCTTTCAATATCCATTCTTTTCCCGGCCATCACCCTGCATCTTGCGCCCGACCTTAGGATTTGCCGGCAGGAGGACGGAATGACGAACGCAAACTCGGGATATGGCAGGGTCGCCGCACGGGTGCCGCCGCAGGCATGGTTCGGCGTCAGTGCCGTCTTTCACTATCTGGGTCCGTCCTTCGCGGTGCTGCTGTTCCCGGCGGTCGGCGTGCTGGGGGTGGCCTGGTTCCGGGTCGCCTCCGCCGCCGCGGCCTTCTGCCTGATCGCATCGCCCATCCGGACACTGCGTCAGGCCGACTGGAAGGGCCGTCTGCTGCTGGTGGGGCTGGGCCTATGTCTGGCGGTCATGAATACCTCCTTCTATCTGGCGCTGGACCGGCTGCCGATGAGCCTCGTCGCGGCGATGGAATTCGTCGGGACCATCGCGGTCGCGCTCTGGGGTCTGAGGACCGGCCGCAATCTGATTGCCCTGATCCTGACGGTGCTGGGGGTCGCGGTTCTGATCGACGTGAAATGGGCTTCCGACCCGATGGGTCTGTTCTGGTCCGCCCTGAACGCGCTGCTCTTCGTCGGCTATATCGTGCTGGGCCACCGCGCCGCGGCCAATGGCGCGGATCAGGGGGTTGAGCGTCTGGGCGCGGCGATGCTGATCGCCTTCATCGCCCTGATGCCCCTTGGCTTTGTTCAGGCCGTCGCCGTGCTGGACCAACCGCTGTTGATACTGGCCGGGATCGGGGTCGGGCTCTGCTCGTCGGTGATCCCGTATATCTGCGATCAACTGGCCATGTCACGACTGCCACGCGCCAGTTTCGCGCTGTTGCTGGCCCTGCTGCCGGCGACGGCGACCGTGATTGCCGCCATCGTCCTGACACAGATCCCCAGTTTCCGGGATCTGGTCGGCATTGCCCTGGTCATGGCGGGGGTGGCAATCCACAGACCGCTGCGTTAGCGCCGCGTCTCCCGCCAGGCGACGAACAGACCACCACCGATCACGAGGCCGCAGCCGAGCCAAACCGACAGGGCCGGAAACTCATTGAAGACGACGTAGCCCAGCACGGTCGCGGTCACCATTTCGAAATAGGGCATCGGCGCCATGGCCGACGCTTCCAGCCGATCGGCCGCCCAGACGATCAGACCGTGTCCCAAGGTCAGGACCGCCCCCATGATCGCGATATGGAGCCATTGTTCGGCAGTAAAGGCCTGGAACACCGGCAGGGCCAGCGGTGTCATGCCGATTGCGCCGACGATGCCCATCCAAAGCATGGTGACCATGGGCGGATTGCGCCCGGCATTCTTGCGGGCGATCAGCAGGTATAGGACCAGACAGATTGCCGCCCCGACCGCGTAGAGGGAACCGATCTCAAACCGCGCTGTGCCCGGTTTCACGATCAGCAGCATGCCGACAAATCCGACGGCAACCGCCCCCCAGCGCCACGGACCGACCCGCTCCCCCAGGACCAGACCGGAAACCGCGGTGACGATCAACGGCGCAACGAATAGGGTCGCCGTCACCGTCGGCATCGGCAGTTCCCGCAATCCGAAGAAGACCAGCACGGTCGCCCCGGCCACCGACAGGCCCAGGCCGATCTGGGTCAATGGCGCTTTCGGAAACAATGCCTTCCGGCCGTAGAAGCACAGCGCCAGTGGCAGCATGTAGACGACCTGGGCCAACCAGCGGCCCCAGCCGATCTGCAGCGGGTGGACGCCGCCGATCCCCATCGCCTTGGCGATGGCATCGGAGACCGGCAACAGCAGGAACCCCAGCCCTGCGGCCAGGAATCCCAACGTCACCCGCGCCGATGGGGCGGCGATGTCCGGACCGGCCGCCACTTACATGTGGATCGGTCGCCCGTCGACGGCCAGTGCCGCCTCCTTGACCGCCTCTGAGAAAGTCGGGTGGGCGTGACAAGTCCGGGCCACATCCTCCGCCGATCCGCCGAATTCCATGATCGTCACGATTTCCTGAATCAAGTCGCCGGCATTCGGCCCGATGATATGGGCGCCCAGAACCTTGTCGGTCTCGGCATCGGCCAGAATCTTCACGAAGCCTTCCGTCGCGTCATTCGCCTTGGCACGGGAATTGGCCGTGAACGGGAATTTGCCGGACCGGTATTTGCGCCCCTGTTCCTTCAACTGTTCTTCCGTCGCGCCGACATCGGCCACTTCCGGCCAGGTGTAGATCACGCCCGGAATGGCGTCGTAATTGATATGCGGCTTCTGACCCGCCAGCATTTCGACGACGACGGTGCCTTCATCCTCGGCCTTATGGGCCAGCATGGCGCCCGGAATGCAGTCGCCGATGGCGTAGATGCCGTCGACATTGGTCCTGTAGTGACTGTCGACCTGAATCACGCCGCGCTTGTCGCGCTCAACGCCCAGTTCGTCCAGCCCCAGACCTTCGGTATAGGGACGGCGCCCGATGCACAGCAGAACCTTGTCGCAGGACAGCGTTTCGGCATCGCCGCCCGCCGCCGGTTCCATGGTCAGTTCGACGCCGGATTTGGACTTCTTCGCGCCGGTGACCTTGGTCTTCAGCTTGAACTCCATGCCCTGCTTTTTCAGGATCCGCTGGAAGTTCTTCGACACTTCGCCGTCCATGGTTGGGACGATACGGTCCAGGAACTCGACCACGGTGACCTTCGCACCCAGACGGCCCCAGACGGAGCCGAGCTCCAGCCCGATGACGCCGCCGCCGATCACGACCAGATGTTCCGGCACCTTGTCGAATTCCAGCGCGCCCGTCGACGTCACGATGGTTTTCTCATCGACCTCGATCCCCGGCAACGGGGTCGATTCGGAGCCGGTCGCGATGATGATGTTCTTGGTTTCGACCGTCTTGCCCTTGTCTTCGCCTTCGGTGACGGAGACCTTGCCGGGCGCGTCGATATGGCCGCGGCCCTTCAGATAGGTGATCTTGTGTTTCTTGAACAGGAACTCGATGCCCTTGGTCAGGCCATCGACGATCCCGGATTTGCGCGTCATCATCGCGCCCAAATCCAGCTTCGGTTTCACCACAATGCCGTGGTTAGAAAAGGAATGCTGGGCCTCATGAAACAGTTCCGAGGATTGCAGCAGCGCCTTGGACGGGATGCAGCCGACATTCAGGCAGGTCCCGCCCAGCGCGCCGCGCATCTCCACACAGGCCGTTTTCATGCCCAGTTGCGCGGCACGGATCGCGGCCACATAACCGCCCGGCCCACCGCCGATTACAACGACGTCATAGGTATCGCTCATTTGTCGAGAACCCCCGATTTGGATGGCTGTTCCTTGGTTAGCCGGACATTGCCCCAAAGCGGTCGCAGGGGCAACCCGCCGGGGCTGCGGCAAGACGCGTCCTTTGACACCGCGCGACGGCGCCACCACATTGATATTGCCGCTGAGATAAGGAGTTTCCGATGCGTCGACTGATGCTTGTATCCGCCCTGACGATTCTGATGCCGCTGTCGGCCGGCCCGTCCCTGGCGCAGGAGGACAAGACGCCGGAAACGCTGGCCCTGGAAGGGTTGGATCGGATGATGCGTGCGCTGGAACTGTTCGTCGACACGATCCCGCTCTATGAGCCGCCGGAGGTCCTGCCCAATGGCGACATCATCATCCGGCGCATCCCGCGCGGGGACGAATCCGCACCACAGGGGGGCGACAAGGAAGAAGGCGGCGTAAAGGACATCTGACCGGAACGCCCGACGTCCCACGATTTCTGTTGCTCGCGGGCGGATCGCCGCCCACAATGTGATCACAAAATGAGCGACAGACCCGACCCTTTCCCTACCGAAGACACCTCGCCCGCCGGCACCTTGCAGGAACGGGTCTATCGCGAATTGCGTGAGGAAATCATGCTGGGGCGTTTCCGTCCCGGCGAGGCGATGACGATCCGCGGCCTGGCGGAAAAGCTGGGCACCAGCATGATGCCGGCCCGCGAAGCACTGCGACGGCTGGTGGCGGAACGGGCGCTGGACCTGTTGCCGAACCGACGGATCGCGGTCCCCCATATGACGCCGGAGACCTTCCGCGAACTGACCGAGGCGCGGGTCGCGCTGGAAGTGCTGGCGGCCCGCCGCGCCTTTCCGGAAACCGATTCAGCCTTGGCCGATCAGCTGGACGTCATCAACGACGAACAGGACGTCGCCATCGCGAAGGGCGACTGGGCGGGATATCAGGAGCGCAACCGCGCCTTTCATTTCGCACTGTACGAACGCGCGCCGGGACGGGTGCTGATGCCGCTGATCGAAAGCCTGTGGCTGCAGATCGGGCCGTTCCTGTATCTGACCCGCGAAAGCCTGGGCACGACCTATCTGGAAGACCGGCATGTCGAGGCCATCGCCGCCATTCGCGACCGCGACGAGGACGCGCTGGCCCTGGCCGTGGAACAGGATATCCGCGACGGCATGGGCGGATTGCCCGCCCTTCTGACCCAGCGGGGAGCCCGCACGGCCACAGGCCGCTAGAGGGTCAGGCAGCTAGTATTCGTTGATATCCGGGGTTTCGTCGCGCCGGCGCTGAAACATCCTACGGATCAGGAAGACCGATGCGATGGACAGAACCGCGAAGGCGATCAGCACGTCGTGCCAATCCTCCAGCAGGATCGTGTCGCTGAACCAGAACCGGTTTTCGGCATAAAGAGCGGCAGAGACCAGCGCCGCCGAAACGCCGACCGGCAGGACGAAGAGATTCAGGCCGATCAGGATGTCGGCGATGATCAGAACCATCGCCAGAATGATCCAGACTTCGGGCCGGAACAGCCAATAGGTAATCGAAACGGCGGTATCCATTGTCTAACCCGCCCTTAATTCCCGCGGCGGGAGGCAGCCAGGGTTTCGGCCAGGACCTGCAGCGACCCGACGGCGCCGGCGATATCGGTCGGCACGATGATGGTCTTGGAATTGTCCGCCGACGCGACCCATCCCAAGGCTTCGACCTGGCGCTTCATGATTTCGAAATCGACGGCGGCTTGGCCGTTCTCGGCGATGGCTTTGGCGACAAGGCGGGTCTGTTCGGCATCGGCTTCGGCCGCGACCTTGACGGCATAGGCCTTGGCATCCGCCTGAACCCGGGTGGCTTCGGCGTCCTTCTGCGCCTCATAGAGCATCGCATCGGCCGCCAGCTCGACGGAGCGCTTGTCGCCCTCCGCCTTGGCGATCGCGGCGCGGCGCTGCCTTTCGGCGTTCAACTGCTGCCGTTGGGCGTCCTTGGTCTGCTCGTCGATGATCACATCGGTGATTTCGGTCCGCGTGATCTCGATGCCCCAGACCTCCGCAGCCTGCTGCAGGTTCTTCGCGATCTCGGCATTCATCGACTCGCGCGACGACTGCAATTCGTCCAGTTCCAGCTTGCCGGCGGCGGATCGGACGATGGAGGTCGCGGCGGTATAGATCGCTTGGTCGATATTGTTGATTCGGTAGACCGAGGAGGCTGCGTCCAGCACCCGGTAGAAGACGGTGGCTTCCAGACGGACCTCGACATTGTCGCGGGTGATCACTGAAATTTCGAATTCCGGAAGCTGTCGCTCCAGAACCGAAACCCGATGCGCGACACGGTCCAGGAAGGGCACGATGAAGTTCAGCCCGGCGCTCAAGGTCTTGGTGTATTTGCCGAAGCGTTCGACCACATAGACGCGGCTTTGCGGCACGACCTTCACACCCTGGAAGACCAGGATCAGCGCGAACAGCACCAGGATCAGAACGATCACGCTGGACAGCGATTCCTGGATCAGGTTCGAAATTTCGGCACTCACAGGACATTCCTCCCCTAATCGAAAACGTGTTCTTCATACACGCTTAGCCGTTGTCGGGGGAACAAAAAACGGCCCCGGATCGTCGCCGGGGCCGTCTTTCATTCGGTCACGAAAGACCTGATTTACTGCGATTCCGGCGGCGCACCGGTCTCGTCCCGGAAGAACCGGAAGAAATCGCTGTCCGGCGGGCCGACATAGGTCGTCGTATCCCCGGAAAGCCCCTTCTGCATGGCCTGCATGGAACGCCAGAAATCGAAGAACTCGACATTCTTGCCATAGGCGTTGTTGTAGAGGCCCTGGGCTTCGGCGTCGCCTTCCCCGCGCAGGATCTCGGCTTCCCGCTGGGCTTCGGCAACGATGACCCGCTGGCGCTTGTCGCCTTCGGCCCGGATACGCTTCGATTCCTTGTCGCCCTCGGCACGGACCAGACGGGCCTCCTGCTCTCGCTGGGTGCTCATCCGATCGAAGATCGCCTTGCTGTTCTCGGCCGGAAGGTCGATGCGCTTGATGCGGACGTCGACGACCTCGACCCCGAAATCCTTCGCCTCATCGGCGACGATCCGGGTGAACTCCTCCATCAGGCGGGCGCGTTCCGGCGTCAGAACAACGGACAATTGGACCTCACCCAACACCCGGCGCAGGGCCGAGTTGATCAGCGCATCGAAACGCTGCTCCATGTTGAACTCAGTTCCGACCGTCGTATAGAAGTCTAGCTGATTGACGATGCGATAACGGGCGAAGGCGTTGACGACCAACTGCTTCTGGTCCGCCGTCGGAATTTCCTGAACCGTCGCGTCGTAATCCAGCACGCGCTTGTCGAAGAAGCGGGCCGTGTCGATGAACGGCAGCTTGAAATTCAGGCCCGGTTCGCTGATCGACCGCTGAACTTCCCCGAAACGCAGTACCAGAACCTGCTCCGTCTCACGGACGGTGAAGGCGGCGCTGGCCGTTACGACCAAGCCGGCAACGACGATGACAAGGGCAATGATGCTCTTCTTGCTCATTGGTTCGTCCCCCGCGACTGAGACTGATTCGTCAGGCGATCCAACGGCAGATAGGGCAGGACGCCCTGACCGCCGTTTTGGCTGTCATTCTGAATCAGGACCTTGTTCATGCGCTCCAGGATTTCCTCCATGGTCTGCAGGTAGATCCGGCGTTTGGTGATATCCGGCGCCTGTTCGAACTCCGTCAGGATCGACAGGAAGCGCTGCGAATCACCCAGCGCCTGGTTCACCCGTTCCTCCTTATACGCCTCGGCGGCGCGCAGGATGCGTTGCGCGTCCCCTTCGGCGGTCTGGGTGACTTCGTTGAAATAGGCGGTCGCCTGGTTGATCATCCGCTCGCGGTCGGCATTCGCCGCCTGCACGTCGCGGAAGGCGCCGATGACTTCACCCGGCGGTTCCACGCTCTGCGGGTTGACCTGGGTGATCTCGATCCCCGCCTCGTAGCTGTCCAGGATTTCCTGAATGCGCTTCTGGGCGTCCAGACCGACGGCGTTCCGGCCACGGGTACGAATGTATTCGAACCCGCTTTTCCCGACGATTTCGCGCATTGCCGCCTCGGCCGCGTTGCGAACGCTTTCCTGCGGGTTGCGGACGTTGAACAGGAAGGACTGCGCGTCGCTGATCTTCCAGAAGACCGAGAACTGCACGGCGACGATGTTCTCGTCCCCGGTCAGCATCAGGCTTTCCTCGTCGATCACGCGCTTATTGCCGTTGCTGAGATTCTGGAAACCGATATTGACCTGGTTGATCGCGGTCACATTCGGCAACAGCACTTCGCCGATCGGTGCCGGGAAATTATAGTTCAGACCTGGCTCGGTCGTTGCGACAAGCTTGCCGAACACCAGTTCCGCGCCGCGCTGTTGCGGCTCCACGCGGTAGAAACCGGTCGCCAGCCAGCCGAGAACGACCAACAGGGCCAGGGCGATGATGCCCTTGCCGCCCAGTCCGCCCGGCATCATGGATTTCAGTTTCTCCTGGCCGCGCCGGACCATTTCCTCGACATCCGGCGGTTGACCGCCCGGTCCGCGGCCCCCGCCGCCACCGGGGCGTCCCCACGGGCTGTTGGGCCCGCCACCGCCGCCATTGCCGCGATTGCCGCCGCCGCCCGAGCCACCCCAGGGGCCGCCGCTGTTATTTTCCCATGGCATCTCGTTCTATCCGTCCGCCGTTGTTGTGCTGATGCGTTCCGGCACCTTGCCCTGACCGTTCTCATGAATGTGCCCGGTCAGGGCACGCGATGGTGCGCTCCGAAATCCCCGTTTCGACCGGGTTCGCGGCGCATAACACTCGATTTTACCGGTGCAAACAACCCGTGCGTCAACCACGGACCGGATTCCAGGGCTTTGCGCCGCCTCCCCGCTTCATATATGTAGCCAAAAGGCATTCGCCAGCGCCGAACCGTGAGAATGCGGCGCTTTGTCCGACAAAATCGACCGACCGTTCCCAGGAGGACCCGCATCCATGGCCGAGATCACCGAAGACAGCGTCCGCAAGGCCTTGACCGGGATACGTGCGCCGGGCGGCGGCGATGTGGTAAGCGCGGGGCTGATCGCGGCCGTCGCGGTAAAGGACCGCATGGTCCAGGTTACCCTGGAAATCGACGATCCTGCCAAGGCAGACGCTTATGAATCCGTGCGCCGGGATGTCGAGAAGACGGTCGCCGCGATGTCCGGCGTGCTGAACGCCACCGCTGTCCTGACCGCCGAAGCGCCGAAAGGGGGCGCCCAGAAGCCGGCCGCCCCGGCGAAGAAAAAGGGGTCGGACCAGATCCACCACATCGTCGCGGTCGCCAGCGGCAAGGGCGGGGTCGGCAAATCGACCACGGCGGTCAATATCGCCCTGGCCCTGCGGCGCCTGGGCCTGACGGTCGGCATGCTGGATGCGGATATCTATGGCCCGTCGCAGCCGCGCATGCTGGGCATTTCCGGCAGCCGCCCCAATTCGCCCGACGGCAAGACGCTGGAGCCGCTGGAAAGCTTCGGCATCAAGGTCATGTCGATCGGTTTCCTCGTCGCCGAGGACCAGCCCGTCGTCTGGCGCGGCCCGATGGTCATGGGCGCGCTGCAGCAGATGCTGGACGACGTAAGCTGGGGCGAGTTGGACGTGCTGATCGTCGACATGCCGCCCGGCACCGGGGACGCGCAATTGACCATGTCGCAGAACGTGCCGCTGGCCGGTGCGGTGATCGTTTCCACCCCGCAGGACATCGCCCTGCTGGACGCCCGCAAGGGGCTGAACATGTTCCGCAAGGTCGACGTGCCGGTTCTGGGCATCATCGAGAACATGTCGATGTATGTCTGCCCCAATTGCGGCCATGAAGCGCATATCTTCGGTCATGGCGGCGCGAAGCTGGAAGCGGAGAAGCTGGGCACGCCTTTCCTGGGCGAAATCCCGCTGGAAATCGAAATCCGCGAAACCGCGGATGGCGGCAACCCCATCGTCGTATCCAAACCGGACAGCCCGCATGCCGCCGCCTATATGGCCGTAGCGGAAAAGGTCCGCGACGCGCTGGGCGCCGGGGGCGGCCGCGCGGCCCCGCGCTTCGTGACCGAGTAAACCGGGTTCGGGACGATGGCCCGGGTCGGCGGCACGACTTTC
Source organism: Pacificispira sp. (assembly GCF_965228185.1). NCBI lineage: Bacteria > Pseudomonadati > Pseudomonadota > Alphaproteobacteria > Rhodospirillales > Aestuariispiraceae > Pacificispira > Pacificispira sp. Next base: position 335,279 of record NZ_CBDDHE010000008.1, read on the forward strand.
GGCGGGGCGATCTTCGCCCTGCTGACGGCGCTGTCGGTCCTGGCGCTGCCGGCACCAAGCCATGGCCAGGCAACGGATAAGCGGGACGAGACGGAATCCCGCCTGATCCAATTGATCAATGCGGCGCGGGCCGAACGCAGCCTGCCGCGCCTGAACTATGAACCCCGCCTGACACAGATCGCCCGCGAACTGACCCGGTCGATTTATGCGGGCCAGCGGCTGAACGCCCTGTCGGACGGGTTGGAGCGGCTGCTGCAGGACAAGGGCTATCCCAGCATCATGTTCGGCGGCCGCTATGCGACGACCGAGGGATCCGTCGGCGACATGCTGCGCGAATGGCTGGAAGAAGGCGGGCCGGACAGCATTTTGATCAATCCGAATGTCCAGGAAATCGGCGTCGCCTATCTGAACAGCGACGGATCGACCGTCCGGGGCATTCCAACCAACATCTGGGCCGTGGTCATCGCGGAGCCCGCCCGGCCCGCCGATGCCGATTGGCGCCGCCAGATATTGCGGCTGGTCAACCAGTTCCGCGCCGCGAACGGGCTTGGCGCGCTAAAGCCCAATGCCTTTCTGGATCGCGCCGCGATGGGCCATGCCCGCGACATGCTGGCCCGTGATTTCTTCAGCCATATCAATCCCAGTGGAATCGGGCCGGGCGACCGGGCAACGGCAGCGGGCTACAAGTATCTGCAGATCCTGGAGAACATCGCTATCGGCCAGCGCACCCCGCGTGAGGTCGTCAATGCCTGGGTCGCGTCCAAGGACGGGCACCGGGAGGCCATGCTGAACCCCTCGGTCACGGAACTGGGCATCGGCTATGTCTTCACGCCTTTCGACCCCGGCAGAATCATGTCGCGCCACTACTGGTCGATGAGCCTCGGCAGGCCCCAATAGGCGTGCTAGTCTCCCGCCGCAGCCACGGGACAGGAGATACAATCATGCGGCTATCCGCGATCGCCGCCGCATTTGCGGCCGTCATTATTCTGACCGGAGCCCTGATCGGACCGGGCCCTGCTGACGCGTCGCAGCCTCCGCCACCCGGCGCCCGGGTCTTCTTTGCCAATTTGAAGGACGGCGACACGGTGAAAAGCCCCTTCGTGGTCCAGTTCGGGGCGGAAGGCGTCAAGGTCGTCAAGGCGGGCATCACCCTTCCCGGAACCGGGCACCATCACCTGTTGATCGATCGCGAATTGACCGACGACGACAAGGGTTTCTCGATCCCCGCCGACGACAATCACCTGCATTTCGGCGGGGCGCAGACCGAGGTGGAGTTGTCGCTGCCGCCCGGCCAATACACATTGCAGCTTGTCTTCGGGGATGGCGATCATGTCCCCTATGAGCCAATGCTGACCTCCGAGAGAATCACTATAACCGTCGAGTAATAAGGGTATCTTCAATGAGCGCCGTTCAAACCCTGCGAGCCGGCGGATTTGCCGTCGGCACCATGATCATGACCGACAGCATGCTGACCGCCGAAATCGCCGCGCGGTCCGGCTTCGATTTCCTGTGTCTGGATCGCCAACACGGGCTGATCGACGATGCGCTGCTGTGGCGGCAGATCGCCGCCATTGGCGCGATCGGCAAGGCTTCACCCTGGGTTCGTGTGCCCTGGAACACCGCCGCTGACGCGATGCGCGCGCTGGACGGCGGGGCGACCGGGATCATCGCGCCGATGGTCAACAATCGGGACGAGGCCGAGGCACTGGTCCGCGCCTGCCGCTATCCGCCGGCGGGGGAACGCAGTTGGGGTCCGGTCCGCGCCGGCCTGGACGATCCCTTCGGCTATACCGAACGGGCCAATGACGAGACCTTCGTCGCCGCGATGATCGAAACCAAGGACGGTTACGAGAATCTGGAAGACATCGCCGCGACGGAACATCTGGATGCGCTTTTCGTCGGGCCGAACGATCTCAGCCTCGCCCTCGGTCACTGGCAGCCGGCCATGCCGACGGAAGATGGGGTGGTCGCGGCGCTGAAACGCATCGCCGAGGTCGCGCAGGCCCATGGTAAGATCGCCGGCATCCATTGCAGCGATGCGGCCATGGCGCGTGCGATGCGGGACTGGGGCTATCGCTTCGTCACCATCGCCGCCGATATCGCCTTTCTGCGCCAGGCCGCCGCCGCGACGGTCGACGACGCCCGGAAATGACCGGCGGCGGGTCCGAAACGAAACCTACCCTAAAACTGCGCCAGGCCGCGACCGGACTGTGGCGGCTGACCGGGCTTGTCTTTCTGATCGCCTTCGGCTGTTGGGCCGCGGGGATCGTGCTGCCGGTCCTGCATGTGACGGAACTCTTCGTGTTTGAGAACGACGTCTCCCTGCTGGGCGTGGTTCGGGGCCTGTTCGGCGAGGGCGAAATCTTCGTCGGCGTGCTGGTGCTTCTGTTCACGCTACTGCTGCCCCCGGCCAAGCTGCTGCTCGGCGCAGGCTTATGGCACCTGTCCTCGGTCGGGGGCGTCGGCGCACGGCGGGGTGTCGCGTTGTTGGATGCGATCGGCAAATGGGCGATGCTGGACGTACTAATCCTGGCCTTGATCGTCGTGATGCTGAAGTCGAACTGGCTGGCGGACGCACAGGCCGGAACGGGCCTTTATTTCTTTGCCGCTTCCGCGATCCTTTCGATGATCGCAGGGCACGGGCTGCGGCTGACCCTAAGGTCAGCTGCTTAGCGCAGAGATCACGACGGACAGAACCAGCAGAACGGCAAAGACGATATTGGCGACGCGCCCGGCCTTCGGATCGCGCAGAACTTTCGACAGCATCGTGCCGAAGATCAGCCAGGATCCGTTGGCGATGAAGATCATGCAGGCCAGGCCGCCGACCTTCGCGGCCGCATCGCCATAGGGGTCGCCTGGAATAAGGCTGTGCCCGGCATAGAGCGCGCCCAAGGCCGCAAAGGCTTTCGGATTGGCGACGGCCAGAAGGTAACCGCTGAGGAAGGAAGGGGCGCCGGCGGTATCGCCTTCGGCGCCGCCCTTCAGGATCGGTGCGGTGGCGATACGATAGGCGAGGTAGAGGATGTAGCCCGCCGCCAGCACTGTGATGACCGGGGCCAGCCCCGGTACCGACAGCAGCGCCGCCGTCAGGCCCGAGGCAACGATCAGCAGGACACTGAACGTCCCGGCGACAATGCCGAAATAGTATCGCAGCGCCCGTGCCGGTCCGAACGCGGCCCCCATCGCGGCAACGCTCAACACCGCAGGACCGGGGCTGAGCATCAATGGCACGGCGGATCCCCAGAGCTTAAGCAAATCGACAATCATCGGCCGGTTCCCTCGCTTTCAGAGCGAGAAAATCACGCGCGGCTGATATCGGTCTTGAACGTTCGTGCGGATTTACTGGGTGATCGTGACGACGCCGCCGCTACCGGTCGACAAGCCGGTGGCGCGTTCCGCCGTGCGCCCGGCCGGGGCGACGACGACATCGACCTCGACGCCATATTCCAGCGGCAGGACCCGGACGGTGGCGAAACGTTCGCCCTTCACATAGGTCAGGGAGGTCCGGCGCGACCGCACGATGGCGGTTTCAACCCAGCCGTATTCCGGCATGTTCCGGCGCATGAATTCGACCACCTGAACCGGCTGATTGGCGTCGCCGATCATCACGACCTGCCCGGTCCAGGCCAGATCGTCGCCGACGATGACCGTATCGCCCAGCACGACCTGCGACCCTGGCGGGACCGGCAGATCGGGGATGGTCAGCACATTGGGGGGCAGTTCGCCCTGCGGCGCGACGGCATTCGGATCATTGGGCGAAACCGCCTGAACGCCGGCGGTCGGGCCGCGCGCCACGGTGCCCCCGCCCAGATTGTTGACGCAGGCCGCCAGCAGCAGCAGACCGGCCGCGGATGCGCCCAGTCTCAGCATTCCGGTCGTGCGAATTCTCGTCGGTTGCGTCATGTCGCCATCGTCTTTTGGCGCGGCACCGCCGCGCACCTGTCCCACCACTCGACACTTGGCGGCGATTCGGGGGGCATCGGCAATGCGTTTCCCGCCGGAAACGTTATTTTTTCGCCAGAATTTCGCGGGCGCGCTCCAGATCCTCCGCCGTGTCGACCCCCAGCGGGACATCGTCGACCAATGCGACGTCGATTCGCATACCGGCCTCCAGCGCGCGAAGCTGTTCCAACCGCTCGCGCCGTTCCAAGATGCCGGGCGCCATCGTCACGAACCGATTCAGCGCGGCCCGGCGATAGGCGTAGAGCCCGATGTGATGATACAGCGGCCCGTCGCCCCAGGGCGCGGTCGCCCGGGTGAATGCCAGCGCGCGGGCGATGTGCAGATCGTCCGTCGACCCGCCGGAGAAACCGGCCAGAACTTTGACGACATTGGGGTTTTCCCGCTCTTCCAAACGCGTGATGACGGCGGCGATGGTCGCGATATCGACGTCCGGCCCCCGTTCCAGCGGCGCCAGCGCGGCGCGCACCGATCGGGGGTCTAGGGTCGGCAGGTCGCCCTGAACATTGACGATGACGTCGTGCCTTCCATCCGCATCCACCAGCCCCAGCGCCTCATGGATACGGTCCGACCCGGACGGATGGGCCGGATCCGTCGCGACGGCCGTATGGCCGAAATCGCGCACGGCGGTCACGATCTCCGCATCGCCGGCGGCGACCGCGACGGGGCCGATATCGGCCTCCAGCGCGCGTTCGACGCATTGAACGATCATCGGTTTTCCGGCGATCTCGGCCAGCGGCTTGTTCGGCAGTCGCGTCGACGCCAGTCGCGCGGGGATCAGCACGATCGGAGAGAGCGGCATGGAAACCTTTCCAATGCAAGGGGTTAGCGACCGGACGGCCGGGATCGGTGCGACCACCCGCCGCGAACCGGTAGCGTTGATTATCGGACCGGGACAGGATATATCGCAGGGCAGAGTTGGCAATCGGGTCGCGCCGGTTCGGGGGGATGGCACTTGGTACATGCTTTTTCCCGTCCGAACCCTTGTCGCGGACCCTTAGGAACACAGATTTCGGCGATTGGCCGGCGCAGGCCGGAACAGCCTCGGGGATGAGCCATGAAGAACGATCCGCTTCTCATCAATAAGATCGCCGCCGCGGTGCTGGTGGCCGGTTTGCTGGCAATGGTCACGAATGACCTGTCCGGCGCGCTGTTCCATGCCGAAGGCGAACAGGCGATCGACCAACAGGCCTTCGTCATCGCCGAGCCGGCCGAAGAAGGCACCGCCACCGCGATGGCCGACACGGATCAGGCCCCGGCGGGCCCGGCCGACATTCTGCCGATGCTGGCCAGCGCCGATGTGGCGAGCGGCGAAAAGGTGGCGAAGAAATGCGGCTCCTGCCACAGCTTCGACCAGGGCGGCCCGCATAAGGTCGGCCCGAACCTGTATGACATCGTCAACGCGTCGATCGGCGGCAAGGATTTCAACTATTCCGACGCGATGGCCAGTCATGGCGGCGCCTGGGATTTCGCGGCGCTGAATGAGTTCCTCTATGACCCGAAAGGCTATGTCGACGGCACGAAGATGAGCTTCAAGGGCATCAGCAAGGATCAGGACCGCGCCGATCTGATCGCCTATCTGCGGTCGCTGAGCGCCAATCCGGCCCCGCTGCCGTAATCGGCGCGTCACCGGAACACGTTATCAACGGGCGGCGGGTCATCCTGCCGCCCGTTTCTTATTGGCCCGTTTCCCAGCAACCTTGCGATATGCATGGAGCCCACGATGACCGACGCCCCCGCGCCCTGCCCTCAGGAATGGATCGATCTGGCCCACCGGCTGGCGGATATCGCACGGCCCATCGCGCGGCAGTATTTCCGCACGCCGCTGTCGATCATCGCCAAACAGGATGACAGTCCCGTCACAATCGCCGACCGGTCGATCGAAGCCGCAATGCGGGAGGAGATCGAAAAGACCTTCCCCGGCCACGGCATCCTGGGCGAGGAGCACGGTTCCGTTCGCCTGGACGCCGAGGCCGTCTGGGTTCTGGACCCGATCGACGGCACCAAGGCCTTCGTCACCGGCATGCCCAGCTTCGGCACGCTGATCGCCTGCTGCGTCGCCGGACGCCCGGTTCTGGGCATCATCGACCAGCCGATCCAGGAAGAACGCTGGCTGGGTGCCGCCGGACGGGTCAGCACCTATAACGGGGCGGAGATCGCCGTGGCCGGGCGCGAGACGCTGGCCGAATCCGTCCTCTATGCGACGGGCCCGGAAATGTTCGTCGGCACGCCGGAAGAGGCACGGTTCGCGCGGCTGCGCGATGCGATGCGCTTCACCCGCTACAGCGGCGATTGTTACGCCTATGGCCTGCTGGCGGCGGGGCATGTCGATCTGGTCGTCGAGGCACAGCTTCAACCCTATGATTATTGCGCCCTGGCCCCGGTGATCGAAGGCGCGGGCGGGACCATCACCGATTGGGACGGCAAGCCTCTGTCCATCGAATCGGACGGCCGGGTCGTCGCGGCGGGCAGCACGGCCCTGCACCGGGCAGCGCTGGAGTGTCTGTCGGCCTAACACGGCAACGGTTGCTCTTTCCCGCAAGAAGCCCAACTGTATGGGACCACAGAGCTTCACTGATCGGGAGAGACGCGACACATGACGCGCCGCCTTGCAGCCTGCCTCGCCGCCGCCGCACTGGCCTGTTCCGTCCAATTCGCCCCGTCGCCCGCCGCCGCGCAGGAAACCGTCCGCGCCCACGGATGGGCAATCAGCGGGGATTTGAAATACCCGCCCGGCTTTCCGCATTTCGATTATGTGAACCCTGACGCCCCAAAGGGCGGGACGATCACGCTGGGCGCCGGCGGCACCTATGATTCACTGAACCCCTTCATCATCAAGGGCACCTCCGCCATTGCCCGAATCGGGGCCGGCGGCGCGATCGCGGAAACCATGGTCTACGATACGCTGATGGCGTCGAACCTGGATGAATCCGGCGCGGAATACGGTTTGCTGGCGGAATGGATCGAGGTCGATTCCGACGCCGACGGCATCTTCACCGCCGTCCGGTTCCATCTGCGCGAGGAAGCGCGATTCCATGATGGCGAACCGGTCCGCGCCGACGATGTGGTCTGGACCTTCAACACGCTGATCGAACAAGGCGCGCCGCAATACCGCTTCTATTACGGCAATGTCGCCGAAGTCGTGGCCCTGGACGAGCGCACGGCGGAGTTCCGTCTGACGCCGGGCGAGAACCGCGAAATTCCGTTGATCCTGGGCCAGCTGCCGATCCTGCCGAAACATTACTGGCAGGACCGGGAGTTCAACGCGACCACGCTGGACCCGCCCCTGGCCGGCGGCCCCTACCGGATCGCCGACGTCAATGCCGGACAGTCGATCACGATCGAACGGGTGAAGGACTATTGGGCCAAAGACCTGCCGGTGAATGTCGGCCAGAACAATTATGACCGCATTCGCTACATCTTCTTCCGCGACCGGGTCGTCATGCTGGAAGCGCTGAAAGCCGGCGACATCGATTTCCGGGCCGAGAATTCCGCCAAGAACTGGGCCACCGCCTATGACGTGCCCGCCGTCGAGGACGGCCGGATCGTGCAGAAGGAGTTCGACCACGAACGCGGCACCGGCATGCAGGCCTTTGTGATGAACACAAGGCGCGAGATTTTCCAGGACCCCATCGTACGCGAGGCGATGACCTATCTGTGGGATTTCGAATGGGTCAATAAGACGATCATGTTCGACGCCTATACCCGGACCGACAGTTTCTATGAGAATTCGGAATTGGAAGCGACCGGCCTGCCGGGACCGAAGGAACTGGCGGTACTGGAACCGCTGCGCGACCGGATTCCCGAACGCGTCTTCACCCAGGACTACGAACCGCCGGTCACCGATGGGTCGGGCAACAGCCGGGAACCGCTGATGAAGGCGCTGGAACTGCTGCGCCAGGCGGGGTGGAATGTCGACGGCAACCGCAAGCTGGTGCATGCCGAAACCGGCAAACCCTTCGCCTTCGAAGTCCTGCTCTATTCCGACCTGCTGGTCCCGCATACCCAGGCGCTGAAGCGTGGTGTGGAACGTCTGGGCGGGTCGGTGGAGTTACGTGTGGTCGATGCCGCGCAGTATCAGAACCGCCTGCAAAGCTACGATTTCGACATGGTCGTATCCGGCTGGCCGCAATCCCTGTCGCCCGGGAACGAACAGCGCGAATTCTTTGGATCGGACGCCGCGGATCGGGAGGGCGGTCGCAATACCGCCGGCGTTCGCGATCCGGCGGTCGATATCCTGATCGAGGAACTGATCGCCTCGCCAGACCGCGAAACGCTGATCGCGCGCACCAAGGCACTGGACCGGGTGCTGCTGTGGAGCTTCTACGCCATCCCGATGTTCCATTCGAAGACCGACCGGTTCGCCTTCTGGAACCGTTTCGGATATCCGGAGAACCCGCCTATGATGGGGACCAACCCGAACATCTGGTGGATCGATCCCGAACTGGACGCGGCGCTCCAGCGCAAGGGACGGTCCTGACGGAACGGCGACGGGGAACCTGGGAAAGTCGGAGCGACAATGTACGCGTACATACTGCGACGCCTTCTGCTGATCGTCCCGACCTTGTTCGTCATCATGGTCGTCAATTTCGTGGTCATCCAGGCGGCGCCGGGCGGGCCGATCGATCAGATCATCGCCGAATTGCAGGGCTTCGCGCCAGGCGCGCTGGAACGGGTTTCCGGCTCTGCCGGCGATCCGGGAAGCGATGCCGGATCGTCCCGCGCGTCACGGGGCCTGCCGCCGGAGTTTCTGGCCGAATTGGAAAAGCAGTTCGGTTTCGACAAACCGGCGCATGAACGCTTCGCGATGATGATGGTCGATTACCTGACCTTCGATTTCGGCACGTCCTATTTCACCGACCGCACCGTCATCGACCTGATCAAGGAGAAACTGCCGGTTTCGATCTCGCTGGGGCTCTGGACCACGGTCATCACCTATCTGGTCGCGATCCCGCTGGGCATCCGCAAGGCGGTTCGGGAGGGCAGCCGGTTCGACGTCTGGACATCGGGAATCCTGTTCGCCGGCTACGCCATCCCCAACTTCCTGTTCGCGGTTCTGCTTATCATCCTGTTCGCGGGCGGCCAGTTCCTCGACTGGTTCCCCCTGCGCGGCCTGGTATCCGAGAATTTCGCCCAGATGAGCTTCTGGGAGAAAGTCGTCGACTATTTCTGGCACCTCGCACTGCCGCTGACGGCCCTGATCGTCGGGGCTTTCACGACTCTGACCATGCTGACCAAGAACTCCTTCCTGGACGAGATCAACAAGCAGTATGTGGTCACCGCGCGCCAGAAAGGCCTGGGCGAACGCCAGGTCCTCTACGGTCATGTCTTCCGCAACGCCATGCTGATCGTCATCGCCGGTTTCCCCAGCGCCTTCATCTCCATCCTGTTCACCTCGTCCCTGTTCGTGGAGGTGATCTTCTCCCTCGACGGGCTCGGCGCCCTGGGATTCGAAGCAGCACTGAACCGCGACTATCCGGTCATGTTCGCGACCCTCTACATCTTCACCCTTCTGGGACTGGTCATGGGACTGATCGGCGATCTGATGTATGTCGCGGTCGATCCCCGCATCGATTTCGACGCGCGGGAGGGTTAGGCGGTGGTATCGGAGGCCCGTACGCATACGCACTTGCGCGACCGGTTCCTGGGCATGACGGTCACGCCGATCACCCGGCGCCGGATCGAGCGTTTCCGCCTGAACCGGCGGGCCTATTGGTCTCTCATTGTCTTCCTGATCCTGTTCGTCCTGTCGCTCTTCGCGGAGTTCATCGCCAACGACAAGCCGATCCTGGTCCGGTATGACGGCAATTTCTATTTCCCGGTGGTCGAAAGCGTCCCCGAAACGACATATGGCGGCTTCTTCCCCTCCGAAGCGGTCTATAGCGACCCGGCGGTGCAGGATCTGATCCGCGAAAAGGGCTGGTTCCTGATGCCGCCCATCCCCTATGGCAACAATACCCCGGCCTATGACCTGGACCGCGCCGCGCCGACCCCGCCGGATTGGAACCACTGGCTGGGCACCGATGACGAGGCGCGCGACGTGGTGGCGCGGCTGATCTACGGGTTCCGAATATCCGTCCTGTTCGGCCTGGCCTTGACCCTGGTCAGTTCCGCAATCGGCGTCACGATCGGTCTGATCCAGGGCTATTTCGGCGGGCTGATCGACCTGATCGGCCAGCGCGGGATCGAAATCTGGACCAGCCTGCCGACGCTCTACATCCTGATCATTCTCGCCTCCATCGTACAGCCGAACTTCTGGTGGTTGCTGCTGTTGATGATGATCTTCTCCTGGCCGGCGCTGGTCGGACTGGTCCGGGCGGAAACGCTGCGGGCCCGCAATTTCGATTATGTCCGGGCGTCCAAGGCGCTGGGCGTCGGCAATGCGACGATCATGCGCCGCCATGTCCTGCCCAACGCCATGGTGGCGACGATCACCTTCCTGCCCTTCATCACCACCGGTTCGGTCACGACGCTGACCGGGCTGGATTTCCTGGGTTTCGGCCTGCCGCCGGGATCGGCCTCGCTGGGCGAGTTGATGAAACAGGGCAAGGAGAACCTGCAGGCGCCCTGGCTCGCCTTGACCGGCTTCTTCACAATCGGGATCATGCTGACCCTGCTGGTCTTCATCGGCGAGGGCGTACGCGACGCCTTCGATCCCAGAAAGAGCGTGACCTGATTTGTCCGATACACCCCCCGCCAAAGACGCCCCGATCCTGACCGTCGACGACCTGTCGGTGTCCTTCGACCTGCCCGGCGGCCCGGTCGAGGCGGTGAGGCATGTCGGCTTCACCCTGTCGCGCGGCGAGACCCTGGCCCTGGTCGGCGAGAGCGGGTCGGGCAAGTCCGTCACCGCCCTGTCGGTCCTGCAATTGCTGCCTTATCCCACCGCCTTCCATCCCAACGGGTCGATCCGGTACGAGGGGCAGGAACTGGTCGGTGCGAAGGAAGGTGTGCTGCAGAAGGTCCGCGGCAACGACATCGCGATGATCTTCCAGGAACCGATGACCAGCCTGAACCCGCTGCATACTGTCGAAAAGCAGGTCGCGGAGGCCCTGATCATCCATAAGGGGATGAGCCGAAGCGAAGCCCGCCCGCGTGTCCTGGACCTGTTGTCGAAGGTGGGCATCCGCGACGCCGAAAGCCGGTTGAACGCCTATCCGCACGAACTGTCCGGCGGCCAACGCCAACGCGTGATGATCGCCATGGCTTTGGCCAACGAGCCGGACCTACTGATCGCCGACGAGCCGACCACCGCCCTGGACGTCACCATCCAGGCTCAGATCCTGAAACTGCTGAAGGATCTGCAGCGGGAAACCGGCATGGCGATGCTGTTCATCACCCATGACCTGGGCATCGTCCGGCGCTTTGCCGACCGGGTCTGTGTCATGCGCCGGGGCGAAATCGTCGAAAGCGGCAGGACGGCGGATATCTTCGACAATCCGGGCCACGACTACACCAGGGCGCTGCTGGCGGCCCAGCCCAGCGGCCGCAAGGAACCGGTGGCCGACGGCGCGCCGCTGGTCCTGCGCGGCGACGGGGTGAAGGTCTGGTTCCCGATCAAGAAGGGATTGTTGCGCCGGACCGTCGACCATATCCGCGCCGTCGACGGCATCGACGTCACGGTCCGCGAGGGGCAGACGGTCGGCGTGGTCGGCGAAAGCGGCTCCGGCAAGACGACGCTGGCCATGGCCCTGCTGCGCCTGATCGGATCCCAGGGCGGAATCGAGTTCGAAGACAAATCGATCGCCGAGTTAAGCGGCAAGGAATTGCGGGCGCTGCGCCGGCGCATGCAGGTCGTCTTCCAGGATCCCTATGGCAGCCTGAGCCCGCGCATGTCGGTCGGCGAGATCGTCGCGGAAGGGCTGGAAGTCCACCGGATCGGCGAGAATGCGGCGGAGCGCGACCGGATGGTCGTCGATGTCCTGCGCGAGGTCGGCCTGGATCCCGAAAGCCGCCACCGCTATCCGCATGAATTCTCCGGCGGCCAGCGTCAGCGTATCGCCATCGCGCGCGCCCTGATCCTGAAACCGCGCTTCGTCGTGTTGGACGAGCCGACTTCGGCCCTCGACATGTCGGTCCAGGCACAGATCGTCGATCTGCTGCGCGACCTGCAGCGGAAGCACAAGCTGGCCTATCTGTTCATCAGCCACGACCTAAAGGTCGTGCGCGCCATGGCCGACACGGTGATCGTCATGCGCGACGGCAAGGTCGTGGAAACCGGCCCGGCCGACCAAATTTTCGACAGCCCGTCCGATCCCTACACCAAGGCGCTGCTGGCCGCCGCCCTGGATTTGAAGGCGGATGAAAGCGGTGTGGTGGCGATGTAGGGGGGACGGGCCCGCCGTTCAGCTCAGCGTGACGGCGGTTCCGTTGGCGACGACCATCAACATGCCGTTTTCCTTGCCCAGAACCTCGTAATCCAGATCGACGGCGACGATGGCGTCGGCGCCCAGATCTTCGGCCTGGCGCTGCAGATCCTCCAGCGCCGCTTCCTTGGCGTCGCGCAGCACCTTTTCATAGGAACCGGAACGGCCGCCGACGACGTCGCGGATACTGGCGAAAAGATCGCGGAAGATGTTCGCCCCGATGATCGCCTCCCCGCTGACGATGCCTTTATAGCCGGTGATCTGTCGGCCTTCGACGGAATCGGTTGTGGTGACGATCATGGTGGGACGCTCCCTTCAAAGTGTGTTAAGCCGACGCACAAACTAACGGGAGATCATTGCAAAATGAACCGAAAAGCCGTCCTCGGCTGGTGTCTGTACGATTGGGCGAATTCCGCCTTCCCGACGCTGATCTCCACCTTCGTTTTCGCGACCTATTTCACCCAGGCCGTGGCGGAAAATCCGGAAAAAGGTGCGTCCCAATGGGGCTATGCGACCTCCGCAGCCGCGCTGGCGATTGCGGTATTGGCACCGGTTTTAGGCGCCATCGCGGACCGGGCGGGCCCGCGCAAGCCCTGGCTGCTGGCGCTGACCCTATGTGGAGCCGGGGCAACGGCGGCGCTGTGGATCGCAACACCCGATCCGTCGGCGGTACAGTCGGCCCTTACGCTTATGGTGCTGGGCACGATCTGTTTCGAACTGGGCATGGTGTTCTACAACGCCATGCTACCGGAGATCGCGCCGGAAAACATGACCGGGCGCGTGTCCGGCTGGGGCTGGGGTCTGGGCTATGGCGGGGGGCTTGCCGCACTGGTGCTCTGCCTCGTGCTGTTCGTACAGCCCGACCCCGCGCTTTTCGGCCTGGACAAGGAAACCAGCGAGCATATCCGCGCCATCCCGGTTCTGGCCGGGCTCTGGATGGCGGTCTTCGCCCTGCCGATCTTCCTGTGGACGCCGGACCGGCCGGGAAATGCGGGCGTTGGCTATGGCGAAGCGGTGCGCGACGGGTTGCGGACGCTCTGGAAAACCCTGCGGACGATTCGACAATACGGCACGGTTCTGCGCTTCCTGATCGCGCGGATGCTCTATATCGACGGGTTGAACACGCTATTCGCCTTTGGTGGCATCTTTGCCGCCGCCGCATTCGGCATGACCGGGGAAGAGGTGCTACTGTTCGGCATCTCGCTGAACGTCACCGCCGGGATCGGCGCGGCGGCTTTCGCCTTCCTGGACGACCGCTGGGGGCCGAAACCGGTCATCGCGATTTCCGTCGGCGCCATCGCCTTGATCGGGCTCGCCATGCTGGTGGTGGAGGACAAGGCCGTGTTCTGGGGGCTGGGCCTCGGCATCGGCCTGTTCCTGGGCCCGTCCCAGGCCGCCAGCCGGTCGCTGATGGCGCGCATCGCGCCTGAGGCACTGCGCACGGAGTTCTTCGGCCTCTATGCCCTGTCCGGCAAGGCGACGGCCTTCCTCGGTCCGGCGCTGCTGGCCTTCGTCATCGACCAGACCGCCAGCCAGCGCCTCGGCATGGCGACGATCCTGCCCTTCCTGGCGGTTGGGCTACTGTTGCTCTGGGGCGTGAAGGTGAAGCGGGCCTAGTCCAGACCTAGCACGTCGCGCATCGTGTAAAGACCGAAGGGCTGCTTGCGGGCCCAGCGGGCGGCGCGGACGGCGCCGGCGGCGAAAATCTTGCGGTCGCTCGCCTTGTGGCCGATCTCGATCCGCTCCCCATCGCCGGCGAAGATCACCGTGTGCTCGCCGACGACATCGCCACCGCGCAAGGTGGCATAGCCGATCTTGCCCGCCGGACGCGCGCCGGTATGGCCTTCGCGCGACAGGACAGCGGCCTCGTCATGGGCGACATCGCGGCCCTTGGCGGCCGCCTTGCCCAGGCCCAGCGCGGTGCCGGACGGGGCGTCGACCTTGTGACGGTGATGCATCTCGACAATCTCGATATCGTAATCGTCGCCCAGCACCGCCGCGACCTTCTCGGTCAGGGCCAGCAGCAGATTGACGCCGACCGACATGTTCGGGGCATACACGACCTGGCAATGACGCGCCGCCAGTTTCAAAGCGGCCTCGTCATCCTTGGTCATGCCCGTCGTGCCGACGATATGGGCGGCATTCGCCTGGGCGCACAGCCGCGCATGCTCCACCGTCGCGTCCGGCGTGGTGAAATCGATCACGGCATGGGCGCGGGCGATGACCGGGGCCGGATCGTCCTCGATATGGACGCCCAGCGATTTGACGCCGGCCAGCGCGCCGACATCCTCGCCGATATGCGGCGCGCGCTCGCGGCCCGTCGCGCCGGAGACGCGGCAGCCATCGGTCATCGTGACCTCGCGGACGAGCATCTGCCCCATCCGGCCGGCGGCCCCCATGATCGCGATATTGAGCGTGTAGTCCGACATTCGTTGCCCCTGCTGACACTGATTCCGTTGACGACGGTCGTCCCTATGGGTTTAGACGGAATAGCCCCGCCGGGGTCAAGCGAAGTTTCCGCGGCGCAGGGCGGCAATCAGCCAATCGGCCACCGCCGAGACCGACGCGCGCGTGCGCGACCGGGCATGGATCAGCATCCAGATCTCGCGTTCCAAAACCGGCGGCCCGTCCACCGCGATCCCCGGCAATCCCGCGGCCAGGGGTGCGGGCAGAAGGGTCCGGCCGATACCGGCCTGGACCGCAGCGATGGCGGTTTCCAGATCCGCGACTTTCAACCCGCCCGGCGCCGGACCGGCCTGCGCGGCGATCCAAACCGCCTGCGGCAAATGACCCGCCGCCGCGTCATAGGCGATCCAGGGAAGGGTTTCGGCGACCCTATCGGCGGGGCGGCAGGGTACGAAATCGACGCGGCCGACGCGTCTGGTCAGGGCGCCCGAATCCGCGTCGGGCCGGGCGAAGCGCAGGGCGATATCCGCCTCGCGCCGGGTCACGCTGATGTTCTGGGAATCGGGCAGAAGCGACAGGGCAATCCCTGGGTAAGTATTTCCAAATTCGCTATAATTCGGCACCAGCACCCGTTGGGTCAACCACGGCACGGCGGTCACCCGCACCGCGCCCTGCGGCGATTCCGGCGTGTCGGGATAGCAGGCGTCCTCAACCGCGATTTCCATATCCGCCGCGCGATTCAAGACGTCCGCGCCGCGGATTGTCGGTATGAAGCGGCCGTCGGCGCGGTCGAAGACGGCATGGCCCAGCGCCGCCTCTGCCGCGGCCAGACGGCGGGCGACGGTGGTCTGATCCACACCGAGACGCCGCGCCGCCCCGGACAGCGATTCGGCCCTCGCAAGGGCCAATAGGAAACGGAAATGATCCCAATTCATGCCCAAAACATACTCCAAAGCCCTGCATTTTTGCAGGGGAAACGGAGAAATTGCGGATTTATGCAGGACCCATCGGGTCTCAATCTGGCTCCGGTTTACAGCACAGGAGACTGACCCATGAAATTCGCCATCCTCTTCACGGACAATCCGGAGCATGCCGAGGCGCGCGACCGGTTGATGCCGGACCATCTGAGTTTTCTGGACCGCCATGCCGACCGGATCGAGGCGGCGGGGCCGTTGAGCGAAAACGGCGACCCGGCGGGCGGGCTTTGGATCGTCGAGGCGGAGGATGCCGCGGCGGCGCGGACCCTGGTCGAGGCCGACCCGTTCTGGCCGACGGGTTTGCGCCGGGAGGTCCGGATCCTGGCCTGGCGGCAGGTCTTCGCGGCGGGGCGGCGGCGCATATGATCCGTTCTTGCGGCACTGCGGCAAGATGGGGTTTGTCCGGCGCGGCGCGGCGCGGTAGAAGCGCGCGTCACATGCCGCAGAATCGAAAGGACATGCCGCAATGTCGCAACAGGAACCCCTGCCCGAAGATATCGCCGGATCGAAAATCCTGCTGCTGGAGGGTATTTCCGAGAAGGCGGTCCGGCATTTCGAAACCCTGGGCTTCCGCCATGTCGTGCGCGAGACCAAGGCGCTGCAGGGCGACGATCTGGTCGCCGCGCTGAAGGATGTCCGCATCCTGGGCATCCGGTCGCGCAGCCAGGTCGACGATGCGATCCTGGCGCGGTCCGAGATGCTGCGCGTCGTCGGCTGCTTTTCGGTCGGCACCAACCAGATCGATCTGGACGCCGCCCAGCGCCGGGGCATCCCGGTCTTCAACGCGCCGTTTTCGAACACGCGCAGCGTCGCCGAACTGACCATCGCCGAGGCGGTGATGCTGCTGCGCCGGGCCTTCGCGCGGTCCATGGCCGCCCATGCGGGCCGCTGGGACAAATCGGCGGCGGGCAGTTACGAACTGCGCGGCAAGACGCTGGGCATCATCGGCTACGGCAATATCGGCACCCAGCTTGCGGTCCTGGCCGAGGCAATGGGCATGCGGGTCGTCTATTTCGACCATACCGACAAGCTGCGCCACGGCAATGTCGAGCCGATGGAAAGCCTGGACGCTCTGCTGGCCACGTCGGACATCGTCAGCCTGCACGTCCCGGAAACGCCCCAGACCAAGGACATGATCGGCGCCGCCGAGATCGCGAAGATGAAGAAGGGCGCCTATCTGATCAACAATGCGCGCGGCACGGTGGTCGACCTGGACGCCCTGGCCGAAGCCTTGCGCGAGGAGCATCTTGCGGGCGCGGCGGTCGACGTCTTCCCGGTCGAGCCGAAATCCAACGCCGATTCCTTCGAATCGCCCCTGCGCGGGCTGGAGAATGTCATTCTGACCCCGCATGTCGGCGGCTCCACCCTGGAAGCGCAGGAGCGGATCGGCGACGAGGTGTCCCGCAAGCTGTCGGAATACGCCAATAACGGTTCGACGGTCGGCGCGGTCAATTTCCCGCAAGTGCAATTGCCGCCGCGCACGGATGTCACGCGCTTCATTCAGGTACAGCGCAACCTGCCGGGCGAGCTGCGCAAGCTGAACGACATCTTCGCCGACCGCGAGGTCAATATCGCCGCCCAGCATTACCAGACGAAGGGCGAGATCGGTTATGTCGTGCTGGACGCGGAAGGCACGGTCGACGATGCCGATGCCATCGTGGCGGCAATCAAGACCCTGCCCGGCACCCTGCGCGCCCGCGTCCTGCGCTGACGCACGATCCCTGCATTACAGCAGTAATGAAAAACCCCGCCTCGGTCTCGAAGCGGGGTTTTTCAAACTGTCTGTAAACGTGCCGCGCGGCCGTTCCGGCCGGGCGCGTCCATCCCGGTCAATCGAGGGTGACGGACAATTCCTGCTGGGCGGGGGCTTCCGCGATGGCCGCCGGGGCCTCGCCGCCGGCACCGGCGGTTTCCGCCGAAGTCGCTTCGGCATCCGCCGAGCGCGACCGGCGTCCGCGGCCACGACCCGTGCCGCCGCCATTGCTGCCGCCGCCACCATTGCTGCCACTGTTTCCGGCGTTGCTGGACCGGCGTCCCCGGCCCCGGCCAGTGCCGCCGCCATTGTTGCCGCCGCCACTATTACCGTCGGCCTGGGCGCCCTGCGCGGCGTCGTCGCCGGTCTGCTGGGCATCGGCCCGGTTGTCGTCGTCACCGGAATCGCCGTTGTCGTCATTGTCGACATCCGGCTGGCTTTCATTGGCAGGATCGGCATGCTGCGGGCGCGCCGGGCGGTCGTTACTGCCGTCGTTCAGGATGCGGTAATAATGCTCCGCATGCTGAAGCATGTTTTCCGCCATGACGCGGTCGCCCGAGCCCTGCGCGTCGCGGGCGAGCTGGATGTATTTCTCATAGACCTGGGTCGCGTTGCCGCGAATCCGAATGCCGGGACCGTTGGAATCGAAATTCTGCCGGGAAGGATTACTGCGGCGGGCGTTGTTGCGGTGCCGCCCGCGATTTTGCTTCGAATTATTCACGCGTTACCTCTTGAGGTCCGATTGCGTCATGCGAGGGGACGAGAATGTCCGTGTCATCGCGGCGCCCGATCAAAATCGGGTCCATTCGTCTTCGCGCTCGCGGAAGGCCGGACCCGCTCCGCTTCGGTGAAGAAACATCCCTCCGGGGTCCGACGCCCCGCAAAGTAGCCTGTGGCCGCACCCAATCCAAGCTTTTTTTGTGGGATTGCGCCCAAACCGCCCTAATTTCCGGGGGTTGCGGCACTTTGGCACCCCCCGGAACACGGCCGAACAACCCGGCCCCAACCCGAATCGCTTCAAGGGGCACAGGTGCTTCACCGGATGTTCACGAGTGACCCGGCCCCTCCGGTGCCGTCTTACTGAAAGGCGCCCCAGGCGACGACATGCTCCTCCGGGACCTTGGCCTTGATGATGCCGCCGATCCCGGCATTGAGCCTGGCCAGGGGCACCGACAGATCGGCCGCCGCCGACAGCATGTAAAGGCCGATATAATTGTGGATGAAGAAGGTCTGGATGCTGGGGAAGCTGGCGATGACCTCTTCATGCGACCAGTCGTCCTTCACATGGGCCTCATACGGGTTCCCATGCACCTCGCCCTGCGGGTAATGGATGATCGGGATGGAGATCAGGATCATCCGGGAATTTTCCAGAAGCTTGGAAATCAGGACCTGCGCGTCTTCCTTTTCCATATGCTCCAGCACATCGCCGCAAAGCGTCAGGTCGAAACCGGGGCCAGGCTCGCCCCCCGGGATCAGCGATCCGTAATCCAGTTCCCGCGCGTCGGCGCGGTGGATGACATCGTATTTCGAATGCAGATCGTATTCCGCCAGATAGGGTTCCCAGACCTCGACCCCATGCCATTCCGCGTCTGGCGTATGCCCGCGGAGCAATTCGCTATAGGTTCCGGACCCCGCGCCGATATCCAGCACGCGCCGGATCAGGCCTTCCTCGAACAGCTTCTTGACCGCCAGAATGGTGAACAGCTTTCCGTATTCCGACGATCCCGCCATTGGCCCAGCGCTCCCCCAATATATCCGACGCAACCCGATCCCGCCTCCCGCGCCCGGCTTATCCCGGAACAGGGCGGGCGAGACAGGCTAGCCACCGGACGTGAAAACCACAACCCACCCGCGCGCGCTCAGGCCTCCCAGGGTGGTGTCTCGCCGTAGCTACCGGCGAGGTGGTCGACGAAGGCGCGGATTTTCGGGGACAGGTTCTTGCGGTCGGAATAGACGGCCAGGATGGACGAGCCCTCGTAGGAATAGTCGGGCAGGACCCGGACAAGGCGCCCGTCGCGCAGGTCGGGGCCGACCAGATAGGTCGACAGGCGCGCGATCCCCAGACCGGCCAGGGCGGCGTGATAAACGGCGTCGGCGCTGTTCACTTCCAGATTGCCGCGGACCTTCAGGGTTTTCGGCCCTTCCGGCGTATCGAAGCGCCAATCGTTCCAGCGCGAC
This sequence comes from Pacificispira sp., assembly GCF_965228185.1. Taxonomy (NCBI): domain Bacteria; kingdom Pseudomonadati; phylum Pseudomonadota; class Alphaproteobacteria; order Rhodospirillales; family Aestuariispiraceae; genus Pacificispira; species Pacificispira sp. The sequence goes on from NZ_CBDDHE010000008.1 coordinate 354,919, forward strand.
ACCGTGGTCAGCGTCAGGCAATTGTGCCGCATCAGGTCTTCCGGCGTCTCCGGCATGCCGTAGCGCTCGATATATTCCGGCGCGGCACAGCAGACCCGCCGGTTCGCGGCCAGCTTACGGGCGACCAATGTGTCGTCGTCGATCTGTTCGGTGAACCGGATCGCGACGTCGATCTGTTCCGCGACGAGATCCAGCGGCCGGTCGCTCAATTCGAGAACGACCCGCACATCGGGATTGTCGCGCATGAAGCCCGGCAGATGCGGCAGAAGCTGCGTCTTGCCGAAAGCGACCGTCGACGCGACGCGCAAGGTCCCCTGCGGATGGTCGCCCAGCGAGACCATCGCGGCCTCGGCCTCCGCCACTTTCTCGGCGATTTCGACGCAGCGGCGGTAGAAGGATTCGCCTTCCTCCGTCAGCGACATGCGGCGCGTGGAACGGTGCAGCAGGCGTACGCCAAGCCGGTCTTCCAATTGTCCGATCTGCTTGCTGATCGCCGAAGGGGTCAGCCCTTCACGCCGGGCCGCGGCGGAAAATCCGCCTTCTTCCACGACTTTCGCGAACAGCAGCATCTGCGGCGCGAGGTCCATTTTCGCCTCCGGCCATTTGTTCCTGAAACTAACAGGGCATTGGAGTCTTATACCCCTTCCTGTTTCGCCATTCACATATCATCTTGTTGTGCAACGCAACATGAAACTTGTGCGACGCAACATTTGCCGCACGCGAAGGAGAGCAGAAATGGCCGATTTCAATGCCGAGCGCGATATTCGCGCGCTGAACTATGACGAAGTCCGGGGCTATATCGCCGAGGGCCGCCGCCAGCAGGGTGCCGCGTTCCGGTCGATGACCGCGCGCGCCGGAAAGGGCCTCTATCGCCTGGCGCGGAACACGGTGCAGGGCGTCCGCCATGCGCTGCATCTGGACGGTCACGCCAATCCGGCGCGCTGAGCCAGTACCGGCCGATCCGGAATGGCGTCGCGCGCCGCGCGCTGGCGGAGCTTTACACGCCGCGCGCTAGGGTCAGTGTCGACCAACCGTCGCGCCGACGCCGCCGGACCAGCCGCAGTCCCTGCATTCGGTAGGGACCGAAGACCATGTTTTCCTGTTCGGTCAGCAAGCCGGACAGGATAAGTTGGCCGCCCGGGCGCAGCGCGCGGCTGATGTCGCGGGCCAACAGCATCAGCGGCCGGGCCAGGATATTCGCGACAATCAGATCATAGGGCGCCGCCCCCCGGATCGCCGGATGGTTCATCCCCGTCGCCACCGCCAAGCTCAGGCCCGGCGCTGGCGTCCCGTTCAGGCGGGCATTGGCCCGCGCAACCCGCACCGCTTCGGGATCGATGTCGCTGCCGACCACGCGGCGCGCCAGATTCTCCTTGCGCATCGCCATGGCCAGGATCGCCGTCCCGCAGCCCAGATCCAGCGCCGCGCGCCCCCGGAAGCCCTCGCGCGCCAGGCGGTCGATCTCCATCAGACAGCCCCAGGTCGTCGCATGCGTGCCGGTGCCGAAGGCCGTGCCGGCATTGACCATCAGCGGCGTCGCCCCGGCCGGAACCGGGCCTTCAAAGAATTCCTGATGCACGAAGAAGCGGCCGGCATGGATCGGCTCGAAACTTTTCTGATTCTCCGCCACCCAATCGATATCCGGCAGCGGCGCCACGATCGGATCCGGCTCCGCAATGCCGGCCTGCGACGCGGCCGAGGTCAGGCGCGGGGCCAGATCGGCCATCGGCGGCAGACCGTCGGTATAGAATTCCAAGGACCAGTTCGGCCCGCCTTCCCATTCGAAGGCGGCGGTGCCCAGGCAATAGGGCTCGACGGCGTCCTGGAACGGGGGCACGGCGGCCTCCCCCGGCAGGATCAGGATGGTTTTATAGACCGGCATGGCAAAGACTTAGCCGCCCCGGACGGGTCCGGCAAGCGGCGGCGCATGCGTTCCGCCGCCGCTTCACACCAAACCGGCCAAAGCCGGGTCCCAACAGCGCGATCAGCCGTTCTGGCGAATCTGCTCCGCCATCTTGGCGACGCGGCGGCGCAGGTCCTCATTCGCCTCGGTCACCGCGATCACCGTCTGGCCGATGCGATCCGAAATGGACTTGGTCTCCAGCGCCTCTTGGGCGACGGTACCGATATTCCGGGACACTTCCTGTGTCCCCGCGGCAGCGTCGGAGATGTTGCGCGCGATCTCACCGGTGGCCGAGCGTTGTTCGTCCACCGCCGTCGCGATTTCCTCGAAGGCGGAGGCAACGCCGCCGATCCCGGTGTCGATCCGCGCCAGCGCCTGGATCATGGCGTCCGTGCGTTCCTGGATCGTGTCGACCTTGTCGCGGATGTCTTCGGTCGCGCGCTGGGTCTGGGTCGCCAGCGACTTCACCTCGTTGGCGACGACGGCGAAGCCCTTGCCTGCCTCGCCCGCCCGCGCGGCCTCGATCGTCGCGTTCAGCGCCAGCAGGTTGGTCTGGCTGGCGATGTCGGTGATCAGCTTCAGGATATCGGTGATTTCCTTGGTCGACGCGGCCAGGGAGCGGCCGATCTCGTTGGCCGATTTGACGTCGTTGGTCGAAGTGGAGACGGTCCCGCTGGCGCGGCTGATCTGATTGTTGATCTCTTCGATCGAATGGGTCAGCTGCTCAGACGACGCGGCCACGGTCGACGCATTGGCCGTCGCCTCTTCCGACGCGGCGGCGACCGCTTCGGCGCTGGAACTCAGATTGTCGGCAATGGATGTCAGCGACGTGATTTCGGATTTCAGACCGTCGCCGTGACGGCTCAACGCGTCGATGGAGGCATTGAACTCATCCTCCAGAACCTGCGCCAGCTTGTTCATTTCGGCGCGGCGTTCTTCAACATCGAACTCACTCATCTTTACGGTTCCCCCGGTGTTCTGCGACAGGACTGAAATGCCCACCGCGCTTATAAGGCATGCAGTGTTAAGATTCCCTGAACCTGTGCCAGAATTGAGTATTAAATCGCCGGTGGATCGAAGGCCGCGTCCAGCGCGTTCAGGTAAAAACCCAAATGGCCGCGAATGCTGGCCATGCCCTCGATCGGCTCTTCGTAGCTCCACGCCCCCGGATCGGCGACGCCGCCCTCCGGAAGGGCGATCTTCCAATGCGCGGCATCGCCCTTATACGGGCAATGGGTGACCTTCTCCGCCGGGGAGAGCACCGCCGGATCGACGGCCGATTTCGGCAGGTAATAGACCGGCGGATAGGCCGCTTCCCGCAGGATCAGCGCCGAATCGGTCCGGGCCAGAACCATACCATCGCGGGACAGGGTGACAGGACCCGGCGCTTTCTCGACCGTAATCGGATGGGACGGCGTCCCGGCGCGTTCCAGAATTTCCGCGGTCACGGCCTTACCCTTTCAGTCGTTCGGCATGCCAGGCGACATGGTCGCCGATGAAACTGGAAACGAAGTAATAGCTGTGATCGTAGCCCGGCTGCATGCGCAAGGTCAGCCGCGTACCGGATTTGGCGCAGGCATCCTCGAACAGGCCTGGACGCAGCTGCTGTTCCAGGAAGGTGTCGGCATCGCCCTGGTCGACCAGGATATCGCCCTGCCAGCCCCGGCTCTGGATCAGCGAACAGGCATCGTGTTCCAGCCAGGCGGCCGTGTCGTCGCCGAGATAGCGGCCCAGCGCCTTTTCGCCCCAGGGGACGCGGGCCGGCGCGACGATGGGGGAAAAGGCGGAAACCGACCGGAACCGTTCCGGATGGCGCAGGGCCAGGGTCAGCGCGCCGTGCCCGCCCATGGAATGGCCGGAAATGCCCCGGATGTCGGACGCGCCGTCGATGTCGGATTCGACCAGCGCCGGCAATTCGTCGACGACATAATCATACATCCGGTAATGCTTGGCCCAGGGCTGCTGGGTGGCGTTGACATAGAAGCCGGCGCCCTTGCCGAAATCGTATTCGTCCGCCGCGTCCGGCACGTCGTCGCCGCGCGGGCTGGTATCCGGGCAGACGATCATGACGCCCTGTTCCGCGGCCCAGCGCTGGGCGCCCGCCTTGGTCACGAAATTCTCCCAGGTGCAGGTCAGGCCGGACAGCCAATAAAGCACCGGAAACGGCCCGGTCCCGGCCGGGCGGAACACCGCGAATTCCATCCGCGTGCCGGTCGCCCGGCTGGCATGGGCGTAAACCGATTGCGACCCGCCGAAACATTTCCATTCGTTCAGTTTTTCAAGCGACATACCGATCCTCTGACTGTTGGTTTCGGCCCGGCCCCGCGTTACGCGGACCAGTCCGGAATGACATCTTCCGCCGACGCCCCGGCGAATTTGGAAACCGTGCCCGCCACGCTGTCCGGCAGGGCCTCGCCGGTCGCGGCGCGCGCGGTGTCGATCAGCCGGCGCTCGGCGGTCAGGCACTGGTCCCGCGCGACCCGCGCCGCATCGCCGGACATGCCGGCGCGGATATCGGCCCAGGTCGATTCCAGCACCTCCCATTCATGGGGCAGGCCCTCGTCCGGCGGGGTATGGTCCAGATCGCGCACGGCCTCCGCCAGCGCCTCCGCCAGGGCCTCGCGCGCCGCGGCAAGCTCGTCCAGCGTCCCGGCGGCATCGCCAGCGGCCCCGTTCTCGACCGCGTGACGCAGGACCCGCGCGCAATGCATCGCGGCGGAGATCAGATCGTTCATGGCGGCGACTTCAGGCGGCAGCAGCAGGCTCATCATTCGGTTCCCGTCGGCTGTTCGTAATCCGCGCGCGGCGGGGCCAGTACGGACAACCGGCCCGGCAGTACCGTCACCCGCGCCGGGGTCTGTCCCACGATATCGCCGTCGACATTGATCTTCTTTGGCCGGGACGCGCGGATTTCGATCTCCCTGGCGGTCGCGGTAAAGGCCTCGCCATGCTGACGAAGCGTGCCGCGCCAGAGCGACGGGAGCAAGCGGAACCAATCCGTCGTCCGCCGCGCCGCCAGATAATAGAGGCGCAGATTGCCGTCATCCGGCCGTGCCTCTTCGTCCAGGGTCAGGCCGCCGCCATAGTGACGCCCGCAGCCGACGCCCAGCAGGGAACAGACGACCCGCCGCCTGTCGCCGTCGATGGTCAGTTTCAGGCGCAGGGGCCGATGCCGCCGCCAGGCCTCGACCCAGCGCATCGGATAGGCGAAGCGGCCCAGGACCTTCTTCACCCCATCCTCATGCAGGTCGGCGACTTCGACGCTGATGCCCAGGCTGGCCACGTTCAGAAAGGGGCGATCATTCATCCGGCCGATATCGACCTTGCGGACATGGCCGGCCGCGACGATATCGGCGGCCTGTTCCGGATCCACCGGGATCGACAGCGCGCGGGCGAAATCATTCGCCGTGCCCAGCGGCAGGACGCCCAGCGGCTCTTTCCGGTCCAGCAGGGCGGGCAGCATGCCGCTCAGGGTTCCGTCCCCGCCACCGACCAGGATCGCGTCGGTATCCGGCAGATCGCGGATCGCCTGCAGCGCCTCCTCGAGCGACCCCGTCTTGTGCAGCGACACCGCGATGCCCCGGGCCTCGACGGCGGCGATGAATTCCGACGCCCGGGCCTCCGCCGCCCGCGCCTTCGCATTCACGAAACAGGCGGCGTTAAGGATTTCGGGCATCTTTGTTCGGTCGCCTCTAAAGATCCAGCAAGGCGCGGAGTTCGGCCTGCAGCGCCGCGCGCCCTGCGGCCAAGCCGGCCTGGTGGCCCTCGTCATAACCGGCCGCGCGGCCCGCGGATTCCACGTCGCTTTGCGCGGCGGCCTTACCCTCCGCATACCCGTCATACCAGGCGCGGCAGGCGGCTTCCGCGGCCAGAAGGGCGACATGTAGGGACAGGGACGCCGGGAAGGTGATCAATTCGCGTCCCGGCACCTTGGCGTCGACAGCGGCCGCCATCGGCCCGTCCAGACGGATCGCCACCCTTTCCGAAATCAGCCACGGGTCGCGGCCGCTCAACACGTCGGACACCGTGCTGGCGCCCGATACGTCCTTCTCAGGTCCCGGACGGTCGGCGGTCGGGCCGAAGCGCAGCCGCAATTTGCCGCTCGCCCCGCCCGACTTCGCCTCCGGACCGTCCGCCATCAGTCGTAAACGACGACGGAGCGAATGCTTTCGCCCGCATGCATCAGGTCGAAGGCATTGTTGATGTCGTTCAGCGGCATGGTGTGGGTGATCATCGGATCGATCTCGATCTTGCCGTCCATGTACCAGTCGACGATCTTCGGCACGTCGGTCCGGCCGCGCGCGCCGCCGAAGGCCGTGCCACGCCAGGACCGGCCGGTGACCAGTTGGAACGGGCGGGTGGAGATTTCCTGACCGGCGCCCGCGACCCCGATGATGATGCTTTCGCCCCAGCCCTTATGCGCGCATTCCAGCGCCTGCCGCATCAGGGTCGTGTTGCCGACGCATTCGAAGCTGTAATCCGCGCCGCCGCCGGTCAGATCGACCAGATAGGGGACCAGATCGCCCTCGACTTCCTTCGGGTTGACGAAATGGGTCATGCCGAAGCGCGTGGCCATTTCGACCTTGGACGGGTTGATGTCGACGCCGACAATCATGTTGGCGCCCGCCAGCCGCGCGCCCTGCAGCACGTTCAGACCGATGCCGCCCAGACCGAAGACGACGACGTTGGAGCCCGGCTCCACCTTCGCGGTATTGATCACCGCGCCGATACCCGTCGTGACGCCGCAGCCGATATAGCAGATCTTCTCGAACGGCGCGTCCTGGCGCACCTTGGCCAGCGCGATTTCCGGCAGGACCGTGTGATTGGAGAAGGTCGACGTGCCCATATAGTGCAGGATCTTCTCGCCATTGATCGAGAAGCGCGAGGTGCCGTCCGGCATCACGCCCTGCCCCTGGGTCGAGCGGATCGCCTGGCACAGATTGGTCTTCGGATTCAGGCAATAGTCGCATTCGCGGCATTCCGGGGTATAGAGCGGAATGACGTGATCGCCCTTTTTCAGGCTGCGCACGCCGGGGCCGACATCGACGACGACGCCCGCGCCCTCATGGCCCAGAATCGCCGGGAAGGCGCCTTCCGGATCGGCGCCGCTGAGCGTGAATTCGTCGGTATGGCAAACGCCGGTCGCCTTGATTTCGACCAGGACTTCGCCCTCTTTCGGGCCTTCCAGATCGACCTCTTCGATCGACAGCGGTTTTCCGGCTTGGAAGGCGACGGCGGCGCGGGTTTTCATCTCGTTAAACTCCCCGGTAGGACGTTTGATTTTCGGTTTCCGGGAGACTGCCAGTCGGTCGGAATCCGCGCAAGGCAAAGCTGCCCCTTGGCGACATGGAAACAGGCGGGCAGACTGGCGGCATGACCGATCCCGCACATGATCCCCTGAACGACCCCACGAAAGATCCCCTGGCCGTTTTCTGGCACCCCGCCGTGCTGAACCACGATACCGGCATGGGCATCCTGGAGGCCGAGCCGCGGCCCGATCTGGGCATCGCGGAGGAGCATCCCGAAAACGCCCTGCGCGTACGCAACATCAAGACCGTGCTGGAGCGCGGGCCTCTGTCCGACCATATCGCCTGGAAGGATGGTCGCTTGGCGTCCCGGGAGGAGTTGGAAAGGTTCCACACCCCGGCGCATCTGGACCGGGTGCAGTCCTTCGACGCAACCGGCGGGCGGGTCACCTCAACCACCGTCTTCGGCAAGGGAAGCTGGAAACCGACCCTGGCGGCGGCGGGTACCACGGTCGCGGCGGTGGAGCATGTCCTGGCCGGTCACGGCGCGGCCTATGCCCTGGTCCGGCCGCCGGGCCATCATGCGGCGCGCGACCGGGTCGACGGCTATTGCTTCGTCAACAATATGGGCGTGGCCATCGAACACGCCATCGCCAAGGGCGTCACGAAAGTGGCCGTCATCGACTGGGACGTGCATCACGGCAACGGGACGCAGGCCGGATTCTACGACCGGCCGGACGTGCTGACCATTTCGCTGCACATGAACCACGGCGCCTGGGAAGGCGACGCCCATCCCGAGACCGGCGCTGCGGACGAGGTCGGGACAGGCCCGGGCGAGGGCTATAACATCAACATCCCACTGCGGCTCGGCCTGGGTGACGCGGCCTATCGCAAGGCCTTCGACGATCTGGTGATCCCCGCCGTCCGGGCCTATGCGCCCGAATTGATCGTCGTCGCGGCAGGCCAGGACGGCAACCAATTCGACCCGAACGGCCGGATGTGCCTGACCATGTCGGGGTATCACTGGATGGGCGCGCGGGTCCGGGAACTGGTCGCGCAACTGTGCCCCGGCCGCCTGCTGGCCGTGCAGGAAGGCGGCTATGCCCGCACCTACACAGCCTATTGCACACATGCTGCATTAAGTGGCCTGATCGGCGCGGAGATCGGCATCGACGATCCGCTGGCCTATCTGCCGGACGACGGGCGATAGGCCGGAGACTTATCCCCGGCGGCGGCGGCGGCGACGGCCGCCGTCATCACCTTCAGGGCTGCAGGAATGGCCGGCATGGCCGTGCATCGGCCGGTCGGTGACGCCGGCCAGCGGGCCCAGCTTTTCGACGATGGTTTCCATGGTCGGCGGCTCGCCCGGCTCGTACCCGTCCAGTGCGTCGCGGATGGCCTTCAGGACCACACCGGTCGTGCCGCAACAACCGCCGATGATGCGGGCGCCCGAATCCCGCGCAAGGCGGGCATAATCGGCCATCAGTTCCGGCGTGCCGGTAAAGCTGAACGCCCCGTCCTTGAAGACCGGCACACCGCAATTCGCCTTCGCGACCAGGATCGAATCCGGTCCGACCGCCTCCCGCATGCCCAGAAGGGACAGGACGTTTTCCGTCGCGCCCAGGCCGCAATTCGCGCCGATGGCGACCGGGGCGATCGGCAGGGTGGTCAGGTGGCGGAAGGCATCCGCCGGGGTCACGCCCATCATGGTGCGTCCGACCGTATCGAAGGTCATGGTGGAGACGACGGGCAGCCCCGCCTCCGCCGCGCCCGCGACCGCCGCCGCGCTTTCTTCGCGCGACGAGATGGTTTCAATCCACAGAACGTCGGCCCCGCCGTCACGCAGCCCCTTGGCCTGTTCGGCGAAGGCGGCCCGTCCGGCCTCGAAAGTCACCGGGCCGACCGGTTCGAACAATTCGCCCGTCGGACCGATGGAACCCGCGACCACGACGGGACGGCCCGCCTTGTCGGCGACGCCGCGCGCGACCTCTGCCGCGGCCTTGCACAGCTCGTAAGCCCGGTCCTGGGCATTGTGCAGTTTCAGCCGGAAGCTGCTGCCGCCGAAGGAATTGGTCAGGATGATATCCGCGCCATTGTCGACGAATTCCTGGTGCACGCTGGCGACCCGGTCCGGATGGTCGACATTCCACAATTCCGGCGCATCGCCCGACATCAACCCGCGTTCGAACAGGTTCGTGCCCATTGCGCCGTCGGCGATCAGATGGCTGCGTTCGGCCAGCAGCTTCAGGAAGAGATTGTCGCTCATGGCGGGAACCCTTTTTGCTTCGTTTAGGCGGCGGCCTTGGCCAGCGCGCGGTCCAGGTCACGGATCAGATCGTCGACGGTTTCAAGGCCGATGGAAAGCCGGATGACTTCCGGACTGGCCCCGGCGGCGATGCGCTGTTCCTCGGTCAACTGGTTATGCGTGGTCGACGCCGGATGCAGGATCAGCGATTTGGCGTCGCCGATATTGGCCAGATGGCTGAAAAGTTCCACCGATTCAACCAGTTTCCGCCCGGCCTCGAACCCGCCCTTCAGGCTGACCGTGAAGACGGAGCCCGGTCCCTTGGGCATGTATTTCCGGGCCAACGCATGGAACGGGCTGGATTTCAGCCCGGCGTAATGCACCGCCGCGATGGCGGGATGGCCGTCCAGATGCTCCGCCACTGTCTGCGCATTGGCGATATGCCGGTCCATGCGCAGCGGCAGGGTTTCGATCCCCTGCAGGGTCAGGAAGGCATTCATCGGCTGTTGCGCCGGGCCGATATCGCGCAGGCCCACCGCATGGCCATAGAGGGTATAGGCCAGATTGCCGAAGGTCTCGGTGAAGGTCAGGCCGTGATATTCCGGCGCCGGGGTCGCCAGGCTGGGGAACTTGTCCGGCTGGTTGAAGTCGAAGCTGTCGCAATCGACCACCGCGCCACCCAGCGCCGTGCCCTGGCCGGAAATGAATTTGGTTGTCGAATAGGTGACGATATCCGCCCCGAACGCGCCCGGCCGGCACAGATAGGGCGTTGCCATCGTGTTATCGACGATCAGCGGAATGCCCGCCTCATGCGCGATGGCGGCCACCGGTTCCAGATCGACGATCACCCCGCCCGGATTGGACAGGCATTCGACGAAGATCGCCTTGGTCTTCGGACGCAGGGCCTTGCGGAAATTCTCCGGCACGGTCGGATCGACGAAATCCACCTGCCAATCGAATTTTTTGAAGGTATGGCCCATCTGGGTGATGGACCCGCCATAGAGTTTCGACGAGGCGACGACATGGTCGCCCGGCCCCATCAGCGGCAGCAGCGCGATGATCTGCGCCGCGTGGCCCGACGCCGTCGCCGTCGCACCGATCCCGTTTTCCAGGGCGGCCAGCCGTTCCTCCAGCACCGCGACCGTCGGATTGGTCAGGCGCGAATAGATGAAGCCCGGCTCCTGCAGATTGAACAGCGACGCGGCATGGTCGGCATTGTCGAAGACATAGGACGTGTTCTGATAGATCGGCACGGCCCGCGCCCCGGTCGCGAGATCCGGTGCCGCCCCGGCATGCAGCGCCAGGGTTTCAAACCCATAGTCTTCCTTCGCCATGGCAGGAGTCCGTCCGGCCGACAATTTCCAGTTAACCGGTGTTATATAACCCGCCCCGTCGTCCGTCGAGGGATGATTGGGCCCCTATGATTGGCCCCCTGCCCGGACCGATATCAGATCTGCGATTCCAAATAAGGCAGCCCGAAATCGATGGGCAGTTCGATCCAGATCGGGAAGTGATCGGATAGCTGTTTGCGGCGGTAATGGTTGCGGTAAAAGCTGCGCTTGTTGCCGGGCACGGTGCCGTCGGCGCGGGTCAGGCCGGCCTCGTAGAACCGCGTGAAATTGGCGTCGGAATAGAAGACTTCGAACAGGTCCAGCACGCCCAGCCCGGCAGGCGCGACATTGGTGTCGGCCAGCAGATAGGCGATCTGGTCGTAGTAGCGCGCGTCAGCCCCGGCATTGGTCTGGGTCAGTTCCGCGCGCCCGACGGGGATGGTGAAGCCGTTGTCTTCCAGCGCCAGATAGGCGCGGCTGTGTTCGTTGAAGAAGTTGAAATCGCCGATCAGGAAGGTGTTGCGGGACCAGGTGCCGCGATCGGTCAGGGTCCGCCGCCGCATGAACTTGGCCAGCGCCTCCGCCTCGCGCACCCGGTCGGGATCCTCCGCATCGCCGGTCGCCCAGGCCAGATGCACGGTCGCCAGCTGGAAATTGAACCAGCCGGCTGAGAAGCCGGCCAGGAAGGGTGTGCGGTCGAACTGGACCGGCGGCTGTTCGGTGCCGTCATCCAGCTCCACCGGCGGGATCACCAATTCCCCGGCCAGACCGGAAAACCGCACCTTGCGGGAATCGTAGACATAGGCCAGCCGCTCGTCATTGCCGTCCGTGCCCTCGGTCACGTCGGTCACGACATAGCGCCACCAGGGGCCCATCAGCTTGAGGACCGCCTCCAGATCGTCCAATTCGCGCTTCACCTCCTGCACGGCGACGATGTCGAAGGTCGACAGGATCTCGGCGATGTACCACAGCGCCTCCTCCGACCGGCCTGTCCCGCCGAAATGCTGGATGTTCCAGCTTGCCATCAACAGGGAGGATTCCAGCGATTTGCGCGGCACGCCCGACGCGCCGAGATAGGTCTTGAAATCGCGGATCGTCTCCGCCACCCGCGCCACCGGAAAATCCGGCCCGACGGCAGAGAAATCGTAACGGAATGTCATGGCGCCCCCCGGAATAGCGTGGGGGGATCATAACATCCTTTGGTAGATTTTTTATGAATTTTCGGCTTAGGCCACGTCGCGCAGCCGCCAGACGCCGGCATTGCGCAGATCGGTGTCTTCCATCAGGCCGGTCGTCTCGGACGCGTAGCGCGCGACGCGCTCCATCCCCATGCTGGGCAGATAGAAGCGGCCCGGGTCGCCGATCAGGACGGTGCGGCCCAGGACCTCAAGCTCGCGCAGCCAGGGCAGGACCAGATCGGCCAGGCCCTTGTCGTAAAAGACGTCGCCGATCAGCACGACTTCGAAATTCGGATCGGTGCTGCCGATGACATCCTCGGTCAGGATGTCCAGATGGACGTCGTTCATTTCGGCATTCAGGCGCATCGCCTCGGCGGCGACGGGGTCGATATCGGCGGCGATGACGTCAAAGGCCCCGGCCAGGGCCGCGGCGATCGCGACCATGCCGGACCCGGCCCCGAAATCCAGCACCTTGCGGCCGCGCACGACGGAGGGGTTGTCCAGGAGATACCGGCCCAGCGCCTGCCCGCCGGCCCAGGCGAAGGCCCAGTAGGGCGTGCCGATGCCCAGCGCGTCCAGCTCATCCTCGCCCATGCGGTAAAGCGGCACATCGTCCTGCGCCAGATACAGCTTCATTTCGGGCAGCAGGCGCGGCGAGACCGCGCGGGTATTGTCGACCACCAACGAAGAATACGACCTCACTCGTCAAACCCCTTCAAAACACGCCCCGTCAGGTCGTCAACTTTCTCAAACGGAAGGAAATACATCTCCTGGTCCTTGTATTTTCCTTCCGGCACGACGGTGCCCAGCGCCTCCAGTAGGCGCCTGATTTCATATCCGCATATCGGCTGCTTATCGCCATCGTCGCCGCCAAACAATCGCGTAATCCGGCGGAGGACGGATTTGGACTCGCGGGCATTGTTTCGCGCCTCCAGCCGAAGGTGCTCCGCCAGTTCCCGGTTCGTCAGCGGCCGTGCAAAGTTATACCGATCTATCGCCCGCGCATGATGGCCCGACACGCCCCCGAACATCACAATCCCCCCAACATCTAACTCAGCGTGATCCCACCAAGGGCCAAGGCGGCGGTAATCAGCATCCCGGCATGCCGGTTGCCCTTGAAATGCATGATCAGGTTCTGCGGATTGTCGAATTCCAGGGTCTTGAGCTGCCAGACGAAATGTCCGGCGGCGGCGGCGAGGCCGATCCAGAATAGCGGGCCCGCCACGCCGTGCATCCAGGCCGCAACGGCGATCAGCACCAGGGTCGCGGCCATGAAGCCGCCGATGATCGGGCGTGTCCGGTCGCCGAATTTCAGCGCCGTCGACTTCACCCCGATCAGGATGTCGTCATCCTTGTCCTGATGAGCGTAGATCGTGTCATAGGACATGGTCCAGCAGAAGCCCGCCGCATAAAGCACCAGGATCTGCGGCGCGATATCCCCCATCAGCAACGCGCCCGCGACCAAAACGCCCCAGTTGAAGGCGATGCCCAGAAAGGCCTGCGGGAAATAGGTATAGCGCTTCATGAAGGGATAGATCGCGACCACGGCCAGCGAGGCGATGGCGACGATGATCGCTTCCCAGGTGAACTGTGTCAGGACCGCCAGACCGACCAGGCATTGCAGCGCGATGAAGGCCAGCGCCTGTTTCACGCTGACCTGGCCGGAGGGGATGGGCCGCGTCGCGGTGCGCGCGACCTTGCCGTCGATATCCCGGTCGGTGATGTCGTTCCAGGTACAGCCCGCCCCGCGCATCGCCGTCGCGCCGATGCCGAACAGCACGCCGTACCAGACCAGCATCCAGACCGGTTCGCCCGATCCATGCCCCGCCATGGCGACGCCCCACCAGCAGGGCAGCAGCAACAGCCAGGTGCCGATCGGCCGGTCCCAGCGGGCAAGACGCGCATAGGGCCGGACCGGGCCGGGCAGCCAGCGGTCGACCCAATTGCCGGCGATGATGTCGCTGCGGTCCCGGCGCGCCGGATCGCTGTCTGAGGGGCTGTTTGCAGGGGTCATGGTTCACCGCTTCCTTGAACTCGGATGCGAAGCCGAGAATAGTGTCCGGCATGGCCACCGCAACCCGTCTTTTCGTCGCGCAGGATCTGACCGAGGGCAGCCCGGTCCAGGCAACTCAGGACCAGGCACATTACCTGGGCCGCGTATTACGCCTGACCGAGGGCGCGCGGCTGATCCTGTTCAACGGCCGCGACGGCGAATGGTCCGGCGAACTGACCGCCATCGGCAAGTCGAAGGCGGACATCACCCTGCTGGAGCGCCGCCGCGTCCAGGCCGCCTCGCCGGATGTCTGGCTGGCCTTCGCGCCGGTCAAGAAGACCCAGACCGACTTCATCGTCCAGAAGGCGACGGAGCTGGGGGTTTCCCGCCTGATCCCCTTGATCACCGAGCGCACCCAGGCGGAACGGGTGAAGACCGACCGCCTGCAGGCGACCGCCGTCGAAGCGGCCGAACAGAGCGAGCGCCTGGATGTGCCGGAAGTGACCGAACCGGTCAAACTGACCGACCTGATCCGCGACTGGCCCGACGGCCGCGCACTTTTTTTATGCGCCGAGGCGGGGGAGGCAACGCCGCTCGCCGCCGCCGCGAGCGCGGAAACCCGCGGTTCTGTCGCATTTGTGACCGGACCCGAGGGCGGTTTTTCCGTGGCGGAACTTGACTTCATGCGTCGCTCGCCTTTAGTCCAGGCCGTCGGTCTCGGCCCGAGAATCCTGCGGGCGGAGACGGCGGCAGTGGCGGCCCTGGCCGTCTGGCAGGCCGTTGTGGGGGATGGGTCGTACCGCCCCGAACCACGCGGGTGATCGAAGCTCAAGGCCCGGGAATAAGGGCCGCCATTGTGAGGAACGTTAGATGTCGTCCCCCGCCGCCCTCGACGAAACCGTCATCGATTCCAAGGATCAGTTGATCGCCTATATCGCGTCCGGCGAGAAGCCGCGCGACAAGTGGCGCATCGGGACGGAACACGAAAAGTTTCTGTATTGCGCCGACTCGCTGCGCCCGCTGGCCTATGACGGCACGCCCGGCGTGAAAGGGCTGCTGGAAAGCCTGTCCGGCCCGGATTGGGAACCGGTCCTGGAAAAGGGCAACATCATCGCGCTGAAGGGCCGCGACGGCGCGTCGGTGACGCTGGAACCGGGCGGCCAGTTGGAACTGTCCGGCGCGGCGCTGGAAAACATCCACCAGACCTGCAGCGAGGTGCACCGCCACCTGCACCAGGTCGTCGAGGCCTGTAACGAGGTCGGCGCCGGCACGGTCGGCCTCGGCTTCAACCCGATCTGGAAGCGCGGGGACATCCATTGGATGCCCAAGGGCCGCTATAAGATCATGAAGGAATACATGCCCAAAAAGGGCAATCTGGGCCTCGACATGATGTGCCGGACCTGCACGGTTCAGGTCAATCTGGACTTCGCAACCGAAGCCGACATGATCGAAAAGATGCGCATTTCGCTGGCGCTGCAGCCGATGGCGACGGCGCTGTTCGCGAATTCGCCCTTCACCGAAGGCAAGCCCAACGGCTTCCTGTCCTATCGCAGCCATGTCTGGACCGATACCGATCCCGACCGCTGCGGCATGCTGCCCTTCGTCTTCGAAGACGGGTTCGGCTATGAGCGCTGGGTCGACTATCTGCTCGATGTGCCGATGTACTTCGTCTACCGCGACGGCGTCTATCACGACGTGTCGGGCAAGAGCTTCCGCGATTACATGGCGGGCAAGCTGGAAGGCTTCGAAGGCAAGAAGCCGACCATGACCGACTGGTCTGACCATATGACCACCGCGTTCCCGGAAGTGCGGCTGAAGAAATTCATCGAGATGCGCGGCGCCGACGGCGGGCCCTGGGGCAATCTCTGCGCCCTGCCCTCGCTGTGGGTCGGGCTGCTGTATGACGCGCAGGCGCAGTCGGAAGCCGCGGCGCTGATCGCCGATTGGAGCATCGACGAGATTTCGGCGATGCGCGACGGCGTGCCGAAAACCGCCCTGAAGACGCCGTTCCGCGACGGCACGGTGCTGGATGTCGCGCGCGATGTCTTGAAGATCTGCCGCGGCGGCCTGGAACGCCGGGCGCGGTTGAGCCCGACCTCGGGCCTGGACGAGACCCAGTATATCAAGCCGCTGGAATCCATCGTCGAGTCGGGCAAGACCCTGGCCGAGGATCTGCTGGAAGCCTATGAGACGCGCTGGGGCGGCAAGATCGATCCGATCTATGAAGAGTGCAAATACTGATCCGGACGATTGATCCCCATTCGTTAACCCGTACGGAAAGGTTTTGTCTCTACAATCCCCGCCGGGGCACGGTCTAGAATTGGGATCATATGGGACGGACCATCCAACCTGGGTTTGAGTTCGGCACCGCATTCCTGTCGGATTGCGGGGACGACATTCGCGAAATCTACCACTACTGGAACGACCGGCGCGGTTCCCGACGCAGCCCGTCCCGGTCGGATATCGACCCCCTGGACTTTCACAGACTGCTTCCGGGGGTCACCCTCCTGACCGTCGTTTCGACCGACCCTCTGGACCTGGTTTATAAAGTAGTCGGCACGCGGGAAGTCACCTTTCGCGGTCGCGACCCGACCGGTCTCACAGTCTCCTCCGCCTTTCACGGCCCCAGTCCGGAAAACGCCCTGCGGAGCTATGCCGCCGTGATCGAGCGGCACGAACCCTTGTTTCGCCGTGACACCCTGCGCAGCCTGACAGGCAACATGGTACGGGAGGAACGAATTTTCCTTCCCTTATCGGCTGAAGACGAAACGGTGGACCAGATTCTTCTCTATGCATCGGACCATAAGGAAATCCCAGAATCCTTGGGACTCTAGGCCCCGCCATCGTCGATTCTCCGGAACGCTGGATCCTTTTTCCGAAACATGTCGACGCCTAACCGAATGTTAACCCCGTGCCCAATACACTTCCCAGACCCGACCTGTTGGACTGATGGAGTTAAGCGGCATGTGCGCGAAGAAATGTGGCTCTATGACGGAATTTCTGGCCCTTGTGGGGGCGGCAGAAGGTTCCGAGTCGCTGAATCTTGGCCAGATCGTCTGCTTGGGAGCCGAGGATCTGAGAGAACGTCTGGGCGATGCGCGGTGGGCAAAGGCGCAAGACCATATCGGCGACACGATCGAAAAGGCGATCGGGGAGCATTGCGGCGCGCGAGACGCCTATTTCAAATGCCGCGACGCGTCCTTTCTGATCGTTTTCGCATCGCGCAGCGCCGACAAGGCGGAGCTGGTTTCCGCCGCCATCGCCAATGCCGTGAACAAGATCCTTATGGGAACGGAGGAACTGCGCGCGGTCACGGTGCGCGGCATCAGTCAGTCCGGCCGCAACCTCACCTTGTCGGCGGCCAAGGATCCGCAGGGGATTTTGAACGCCCTGCAAAGCAAGGCGCATAGGGTTTCCATCAGCAACGACGACCATGAACCGGCGCCGGGCTCGGACCGCCCAGCGGTTACCACACCCGCCGCTATCTCCCCCGCCGCTATCGCCCCAACCGCCGGCCGCGCCGGCGCCGACGGAAAGCTGCCGTCCATTCCGAAAGGCAACCGCGCGGAGCTTCTGGCCAAGTTGAGCGTCATCAAGGATGCGCCGGTCGAGTTCCGGTTCCTGCCGATCTGGTTCAACGGCGAACGCAAGATCTGGACATTCAATTGCGCGCCCACGCGCCCGTCGACAATGGTGGGCGAAACGACATGGAATTACGGGGTTCTTGGCGCCAATCCGCAGATATCGGAAGTCGTCGACCTGGATATCGCAGCATTGGAACATGGCCTGATCGAACTTACGGATCATTTGGTCGCCGGGCGCGAATGCCAGCTGGTGCCAAACTTCCATTTCGAGACACTGACGAACTATCGCGGGCGGAACGAGATTTCGTCCTTGCTGAGCTCACTGCCGCAACGCCTCCGCCAGAGCATCCTTCCCAATGTGATGTATGTGCCGCAGGGGGTTCCGGATGGGCGCCTGACGGACATAACCGGTCACCTGAAACCCTTCTGCAAGGAAATCGGGGCAATCATCGTGCCCAGTAAGCTGGAAGGGAATGTCGTCCGTTCTTTGGCCCGACTCAAGTCCTGCGGCTTCAATGGCATCTTCGTCAGAGCCAACCAGACGATCACCCGCAACCACATGGATTGGATCCTGCATGTGATCGACAAGATCAATGCGATCGGCGGCGTCTCGGGCGTCACCGCCATTCCGGACGACGAGCATATGTTCAAGCTGGCTTACAGCACCGCAAAGGTTTGCGCTGGCCAATCCCTCGGCGGACCGTTCGAAACCATGCCGGCGCCGTTCGAATTCGATGCCAGGAAGCTGGAAAGGACCGATCTTGCCGCCATCGCATAGTCACCACCGCACAGCCCGGCAGTCAGGTAGAAGTTTGCAGACATGGCCCCTCAGAAACTAGACGGTATGGACAAGATCCTGGGCGCGGTGTCGTCGCGCTCCGGGGAATCGGATTTCAATCTCGGACAGATCATTTGTATCGGAATCGACGACCTGAAAGCGCGCCTTGGGGAGGAACGCTGGAACCATTCCCAGGCCCTGGTTTCGCAATTGATCGAGAAGGCCGTTCAGCGCTATTGCGGCCCGAAGGATATGTATTGCCGCTGCCGCGACGCGTCTTTTCTGATCATATTCGACACGTCGGAAGAACTGGAAGCCCGAACCGCCGCAACCAATATCGCCGGTTTCGTCAACCGGTCGCTGTTCGGGTCCAGCGACACGCAGGGCCTCAGCGTGAAGAGTGTCGTCCATCCCTGCCGGGCCCAAACCGCTTCCGCGCCCTCCGCCGACGACACGCCCGCGGCTTTCCTGAACGCCCTGGAAGAGCGCGTCACCGAGGTCAAAAAGAAATCGCCGAGTGAGACGACTGCGGCGCCGTCGGACGCGGCGCCGTCTGGCACGGCCGCCCCGCAGGAACCCCAAAAATTCGAAAGCCGCCGCAACGAACTTCTGGACAAGCTGGGCGCCGTTCAGGGTGGCGAGATAGAATTTTGCTTTGTACCGCTCTGGCGCATCGGTGAGCCCAGCGTCGGGTCCTTCGTTTGCCTGCCGACCCGCAGCGCGCCGCTGTCGGACCGCCCTGACTGGGGATATGACGTGCTGGGTGCCGATCCGGATGTCACGCGGATCGTGGAATTGGACATCGCGGCGCTTGAGCGCGGATTGTTGGAAATGACAGAGCATCTGCTGAGCGGCCGGGAATGCAACTTTGCCGCCAGCTTTCA
The DNA here is from genome assembly GCF_965228185.1 of Pacificispira sp. Taxonomy (NCBI): domain Bacteria; kingdom Pseudomonadati; phylum Pseudomonadota; class Alphaproteobacteria; order Rhodospirillales; family Aestuariispiraceae; genus Pacificispira; species Pacificispira sp. The sequence continues at coordinate 374,061 of NZ_CBDDHE010000008.1, forward strand.
TTTCGAAACCCTGGCCAACCGCAAGGGGCAGGAGGAAATCTTCGCGCTGTTGAAGGAACTGCCGCACCATATCCTGGCCCGGCTGCACGCCGTGGTAACGGATATTCCGGAAGGCGTGCCGGATACCCGCCTGTCGCTGCTGACCTCTCCGCTGCGGAACCATTGCCGAAAACTAAGCGCGGTCCTGCCGATGACCGGCATTCGTGTTCAGCCACAGAACGTGTTGGCCAAACTGCGCAAGGCGGGATTCTCCGGCATTTTCCTCAAGCTGACGTCGGAATCCAAACAAGACGTGGAAAGCGCCATCCGCTTCGGCGAGGCGGCAAGCAAGACCGGCGTCGAAGCCGGCGTCACCCACATCATGGACGAGGACATCCTGATCAAGCTGGCCTACAGCACCCTGCAATGGTGCTCGGGGACGGCCATTGGCGGACCCTATGCCAAAATGCCCGCGCCCTTCCGTTTCGACGCGAGCAATCTGGAGAGCCATGAGGCGAACGACTGACCGCCCGCCCTATTATCCTTCCAGCAGGTCCGCCAGATCCTTCGGCTTCGCGATCATCGCATCATGGCCGCAGGCGATCTCATGGATCGGCCAGCCCAGATCCTTCGCCCGTTCGCGGTGTGCCGCCAGCGATGTATAGACCGGCGCGGTCGCCATGATATAGGCGACGTCCAGCCCGGCCCCCGGGTCGCCGTCGAAGTCGATCGCCGTCTCATAGGTGCGCACCGGATGCGGCGTCAGATGCCGGTCGATGAATTCCACCTGCTTCGCGTCGGAAACACCGAAAGCGGCGGCCGGCGGACAGGGCAGGCAGGGCACGCCGACATGGTCGATCACACCGGCCCGGCGTTCGGCCCAGACCTTGGGCGGCACCGTCTCGCACGGCGCGACGCCGCTTTGCGGCACCATGGCGTCCAGATAGATCAGCTTCGCGATCCGGTCCGGCACCCGCGCCGCGGCGCCGGTGATGACATTGCCGCCGAAGGAATGACCGACCAGAACGATGTCGGACATGTTTTCCGCCTCCAGATGGGCGACCAATTCGTCGACCCAGGTCTGAAGCGTGATCTCGGACGACAGGAAATGCGCATTCTCGCCCAGGCCCGACAGAACCGGCCGCGACACGCGATGCCCGCGCTCCCGCAGCAGCGGCGTGACAAAATCCCAACACCAGGCGCCATGCCAGGCGCCGTGCAACAAGGTGAAATTCATGCTGATCCAAACCTCCCGAACGGATTTTTATTCTTGTCTTGAACAAAGCCTACCCCCGCGCCCCGGCCGACCTTATGGCGGCACGGTCCGATGGCACGGCGATGACATAGTAACGGCGATTCCGGGCTGTGCCAGCGCTGCGAAACGACGCGGGCGGGGCATCCCTATTCGGACAGCCGAACAAGCTCCATCCGGGCGATGCAGGAATTGCCGCTGGGAGCGGAGATGCTGCCCCACCCGCTGCCGTCGCCGACATTCAGGACCGTGCGGCGGCGCGGATAATAGCCCCAACTGCCGATATAGGTTTCGACCGTGGCCGAACCGCCGTCCGAAATCTGGATCTTCAGATCCGCCCGGCCGCCTTTTTCCGAGCGCATGTCGCCCTTGAACCGGCCGTTGCGGATCGAAAGGTCCTGGCTGCCGGATTCCCCGGCCCGGCACCAATCCGAATGCGCGAAGCCGGATTCGACCTCCCAGGTGAACCGCCAGGTCCCGTCATAGGGATGAGATGGCGCGGCTGCCGGCGCCGGTGGGGCAGCGGGCGCGGCGGCGACGGCGGGGGCCTGACCCAGCGCCGCGATCTTGGCGCTGGCCAGCGGCGCGTAGAGACCGTCCGGAAAGGCCTGCAGATAGCTTTCCAGCTGAACCTTGTCGCCGCTATCCGCGACCGAGTTCCAGAAGGCGATTTCGGCGCTGCGGTCCGGTTCGGCGGAAACGGCGGGCGCGGCGGCGGCCATAATGGGCGGCGCGGGTTCGGCCGGCGGGAAGAAATAGAAATCCCCAGTCAGGGACGAGCTTTCCCAAGGCACCTGCCGGTTGCCGGTCCGTTCCATGACCGAAATGCGGACCTGTTTGAAGACCTGCTCCACCGGCAGGCCGGGCGTGCGCAGGGTCCGCGCCAGGGCGGCGGTATAGGGGCTGTTGCGGTCCGTCCCGTCCGCCGCCACCTCTCCCGGCGCGGTGGAATAGGCCAGCAGGGTGCCATAAGGGGCATCGACCCGCGCCAGGCCGCGCATGCCCGAGCGGCTCACCGCCGGGAAGGGATTGTTGCGGCAGGCATCCAGCACGACCAGGTTCAGCCGGTTGCCGGCGCTTTCCAGGCTGCGCATCACCGTGTCGATTTTCAGCGATTGGATTTCCAGATCCAGCGCGTCCTGAATATCGGCATCGACGGGGATCAGATAATTCTCGCCCTCCGCCTGTACCGCGTGGCCGGCGTAATAGACCATGCCCACCGTGTCGGGGCCGGACGCGGCCAGCCGCCGCGCGAAATGAACCACCGCGCGCTGCATGTCGCGATAGCCCAGATCGGACGCCTGCGTGACGTCGAATCCCGCCTCGGTCAGCGACCGCGCCATCAACCCGGCATCGTTGACCGGATTGGCCAGCGGCCCGATCGCGTAATCCGAATTGCCGATCACCAGGGCCAGACGGTCCTCCGCCCGGACTGCGCCGCCGCCCATCGCGCCGACCGAAAAGACCGCCGCAAACGCCAGTATCGTCAGAACCGTCCGCACCGCTTCTCCCCCGCCGTTTTCGGACCGGAAAAGTCTATGGAAGAACCGGGGGCGCTTCAACCGGGGGCGGGACAATCCGACAAATCAAGGTTGCAAACCGCACCATCCACAGCCCGTTTACCATTCTATATTGCAGTGGAATATGATTAGATGACCATTGTCGGCCGATACTGGCGGGGCAGAGGAGGGGGTTTTGGGCGCGTTTCTGAAGAGTTTTCTGACGATCAAGGGCGGCGGCATCGATGCGTTGATCGCGACGGCGCTGTCCTTTGCGATTTATTACTACATCGTTGAAATGAACGGGCTGGCACTGTCCCCGCTGGCGGCGGCCGGCATCGGCGCGGTCATCGCCTTTGCCATCCGACTGGTGCGCCATGCCTTTTTCGACGGCAAGAAAGACGAAGGGAACGGCCAATGACCGCCTTGATCCGGATCGCATGGACCGCCGCGCTGCTGCTGACGGCGGCCTGTACCGCCAGTTTCGACAAATCGGGGCAGAACGACCCGGCGGCACAGCAGGTCGCGCTGATCGAGGCCAGTGCCGACCAGGCCGAGCAATCCGTCACCGCGGCCGAATCCGCGCTGCAGGCGGGCGATATCGAAAGCGCGGTCCGGGCGGCGCAGGCGGCGATGATGATGGCGCAGGATTCCGCGACATTGCTGGAAAGCGCGGCCAATGCCTATGGCGAGGCGGCGGTCGATTATCCGCGCCGGGCCGGACGGATCGAAGGGCTGGGGCAGCAGGCCTTCACCATTCTGGAATCGGCGATGCCGCCGACCGCCGCCGGCATCGAACCGGCCCCGCCGCCACCTCCCCAGGCGACGGCGGAGATCGAGCTGCTGGATCTCGGCGTCTCGCTCTATGACACGTCCTATGGGCCGGACGGGCGGTTCGGTTATTTCGCCTATGTCGCCTTTCCCAGCAGCGCGCAATCCTCCTGCGCCCAACGGCGCTATGTCGTCCGCCATGTGCTGGATATCCTCAGCGACGTGCCGCGCCTGTCCCAGGCCCTGGGCGTGCAGGACAATGCCCTGCTGGCCGGGCTGCTGGTCCCGATCCATCCGCAATTCGGCGACCGCATTGCCGCGATCCAGCAAACCAAGGACGAGGATCTGCTGTTGCAGGCCTATAATTATCCCCATGCCCGGCAGTTCGTCCGCGCCCTGGGCCTGAACGAGGACGGGGTCTATCTGCTCGCCTATCCGGAGCCATTCGAATATCTGTCCGGCCCGCCCGACCCGGCGCAGCTGGGCCTGATCGACCTGACCGGCGCGAACGAAAAGCGGGTCGCCGCCGCGATCAAGGAGCTGCGTGCCCAGGCGACGATCAAGAGCTACGAGTTCCAGCAACGCCCCGACCGCCTGGCCGTCGCCATGGTCGCCGCCTTCGAATCCGTCGGCAATTTTCTCGCCAGCTTCGGCGCGACCGAGGCCAGGGCGTCGGATGTAACCTGCCCCTGACGCGCGCCGCGCCTTTCCTCCCCGAGACGCCGCCGCGCCGGTCCCCCCTTCCCCCGCCCCAGGCGCGGGCCTAGGATGGCACCCGGATTACCGCCAACCGAGAGAGGCAAGGGAGCGTCCGCCATGAAAGCCATCGACCGCCAACAGACCGGCACCGCGTTCCTGGACCCCGGCGCCGCCGACTGGCAGGACACCGACGCCCCCGGCTTCCGCATCAAGCCGATCTTCACCGACAGCAAAACCGGCGAGTCCACCGCCCTGATGCAAATCGCCCCCGGCGCCTATTCCCCGCCCCACGCCCATGACCAGCTGGAAGAAATCTACGTCCTGGACGGCGATTTCCACGACGACGAATACACCTACACCAAAGGCCAATACTGCCAACGCGCCATCGGCGCGGTCCACAGCGCGGGATCGGAGAACGGGTGCACGGTGCTGTTGGTGTATCGGGGGTGAGATAAGATAAGACCAGAACAGGCAATCAATAATCATTAAAATCTAAATACATAGTTTTAGACAAACCCCTAGCGACCTTGATGTGTTTCATTACTTCCAAAATTTGACTCCACCTAACTTTACTTGATTTTCTCGCTGTTGAAATTGATGTTTTTACATTTCTCTTTCTATCGTAGAAAACAATATCACGATCATACATCTCTTTGAATAGTGGATGGGCCGATACATTGTTATTATCGGATAGCCAACCATGCCTAATACCTTCATAAGCTAAGAGCCAAATCCAAGATCCGGTTATCTGGTCAATAGATATATCTTTCTCCCATTTATCCTTTGGGAGCCCCCCAAGGAAAACGCCAACATCTTGCATATCAAGCAGTATTAGAGATAAAGCTGATGAGTTTAGGCCCTCCACCAACTCCCCAATCGTCCGGCTAAAAACTGGCCTCTTCAGCCCTCTAATTGTATAAATTTGCCATATCGCCTCATAGACATTTCCCTTTTCTAAATTTTTCTCGGCAAGCTTGAGAAATCTTTCAGATACTCTTTTTGATGAAATGTTTCTGTTCTTGAAATTCAAGTTTATTAGAATTCGGCAAATTCTATCGGACGCATCTGGCGCGATTACCATTGCTTTTAGAAGAAATGACTCCAGATACTCTACACTATCCTCGTCAAATTTCTGACTCTCAATAACTGAAAGCGCGTAGCTAACAACGCTCTCCGTTGGATTCTTTGTCTGCAAACTCACACAGATAGAAAGAAATTCCTTGAGCCTAGCTCCACCTAACTGACGTTTTCCATGAGAAAGAAAAGAATTAAGCTCTGAAACCCAATCCAAATCTCTACCAGAAAGAATATGTTCTATTGAAGTTTTATTACCATTTATTTCCAGACCGAACTCTCTATATATTCTATTTATAACAGATATTACATTTTCAGCCTCCTCCAACGAGTTAACGCCAACATTCCAGTCATCTTGGAGCCTATCAATGTATTCCGAATCAATGTAACTAATTCTTCTTGAAAAATCTTCATCCACTCTAGAAGAGATGACCTCTGCTATAATTCTGGAGGTTTCCGGACCAATGGGAATCCCTACTGTTTGGTTTCTGTTGCAAGCCCTAACTAAAACATCAAGTCGGTCAGCAAGAGATCCTTTGCACAATCCAATATTCTCTTTAACCTTTTCCTTTCCATACGCAGCCCAAGCAATTGAATGCGTGTAAATAGTTGGATAGAAACGTGATATATCTGTCTTCACCAACCAGTCAGAAGAAGACTCAAGATATGAAACCCTAGCTCTGTGAAGAGGAAAATTTATCCCCTTTATGGATCTTTCATAATCTTGAGAAATTCGAATTTCATCAGATGAATACTTCCGACGGCAGAGCCACTTTGAGACAACATTCCAATTTTCTGAAATTTCTTTCGCGAGCAACAATGGCGATTATATACTTGAAAAACCCGAATCGGGTTACCATCTGTTGAGTGTCAAAGAAAACAGGTGGTTGTCCGATGAGCGTTCTCAGCAAGCCCTACTTCCACGATGAAGCCGCCGCCTTCGCCAAGCTTGAGGAAATCGTGTGGCCCAACGGCCCGATCTGCCCTCACTGCGGAGGCCGTGAGCGCATCTACGAATTGAAGGGCAAGAGCACCCGTCAGGGCTTGAAGAAGTGCGGCCATTGCCGGAAGCAGTTCACGGTGCGCGTTGGTACGGTTTTCGAGTCGTCCCATATCCCGCTGCACAAGTGGTTCCAGGCCGCATACCTGATGGCGTCCAGCAAGAAGGGCATCAGTGCCCATCAGCTTCACCGGACGCTTGAGATTACCTACAAGAGCGCATGGTTCATGGCGCACCGTCTCCGCGAAGCAATGCGGGACAACAGCGACCCGATGGGCGCTCTTGGCGGTCAGAACAAAGTGGTGGAAGCCGACGAAACCTACGTTGGTGGCAAGGCCAAGAACCGGGCCTATAAGGAGCCGCCGAAGAAAGAGGCCGTTGTCTCGCTGGTCGAGCGCGACGGTCGGGTTAAGTCCTTCCACCTCAAGACGGTCACGGCAAAGACGTTGCGCCCGATCCTCGTTACCCAGATCGACCGCAAGTCATACCTGATGACGGACGAGTCACTGGTCTACATCAAGACGGGTGAGGAGTTCGCGGGCCACGGTACGGTGAACCATTCCGTAGACGAGTATGTGCGGCACGGTTCGTTCATGCACACCAACACGGTGGAAAGCTTCTTCTCGCTTCTCAAGCGCGGCCTGCACGGTGCCTATCACCATGTCAGCCAGCAGCACTTGAAGCGGTATCTGGCAGAGTTCGACTTCCGCCATAACGCGCGGGGCGTGTCGGATGCGGAACGGTCGGAACTGATTTTGCGCGGCATCGGTGGCAAGCGTCTCGTATACGAGGGGATTTAGTAGGCAAAAAACGCAAATCGCGTTAAAATCTAATCGCGGGGCTAGGATTGGCGCATCGCCTTTACCGGCACCGCATAGGCCCCGGCGACGAGCCGGGGCCTCAACGTATCACCCCGTGAGGGTCGCGGCCGCTAGCCTGCTTCACCATTATCGGTTCGCAGATATAGAAAGATCTGTGGAGCCCATACTTAATTTTGGAGGGGATCGGATTTTCCCTCCTTAACAAGGCGTATGCGCAGCAGTCGGCGGCCTGAATGAAGAGAGACCGCGCAGAGTCGCGGTAGCTAATGTCCTCGACGATCCTGTTGATCTGAATGTTTTTGGTGTAGCTGCCTGGGTTCCATGCCCCGTACTGGCTGGGAATGTAGTTGTGGTGCCGCATTCGACGAAGTAGGGAGTCGTAGCTTTTCCCCTCGTCAGAAATCAACATTGCGCGGCTACTTGATTTCGACATGTTGACGTTTATCCGGTTCAATAGGAACTCGAACAACCGGTCTTCGTCCCGTCGACGGGCGGCTGCATTGAACAACTGGGCGCCCGGAAGCAGGGCAACGCTGCTGAGGATGTAGTTGAAAAGCCGAACCCTTGCACCCTTTGGTACATATCGGGGGGAAACTCTGCCGCGCCCTCCAACCCATTCGGTGGCATGAACCTCTTTAGTCTTGTAAATGTTGTCTGATTCCCAAAGCGCGCGGCGCATCTCAACCATGTGAACAAGTGCGTCCTGCCACTTATCTTCGGGGATGACGATAGCGGAAAAGCAAGCGAGTCGGTCGTCCTTGGCGTCATCAATATAGACGAGGTGCATAAATGCCTCCCACTGGTCGCAAGCAGACAGAACAGTCTCAAAAGTTCATCGATAAGGCCAAAGAACTTGGCGCCGATGAGGATGAGAAAGCGTTTGAGGAGAAGCTTAAGCGCATGACGCAGCGACGATCCGAGAGAAAGAGCGACGAGACCAAATGAGTTGGTCTGGGCTGGTGAGAGAACGCATTGCTGGCCTGACCGCATTCCTTGCTGAGGATGCGGTTCTTTTGGGCGAACAACGCCACCTTAACGCCGGATCTCCAGAGCGCATTTACTGGCATCATGGCTATCTTATGGCGCTTCGGGATGTCCACGCCTTAGCCGTAAAGGCTAATCATCAAACACCGCGCAAAAGGGACACGCCCAGTTAGTGTCGTCTGGTCTGTCTGGATGGTAGCTGTTACCGGGCGGACTGAAATCGTGATAGAGGCCGCATTCCTTTTCGAAGGCCGCCTTGGGGCTACCCAAGTACCCGTATTTGAACTGAGCGTATTGCCCGATGTAGTCACCAAGCCGCTTAGCGAGATCCTTATCGGCGCGACCGACCCGGCTGACGAGAAACGTGCCATCCTTGGTTTTCCCCAAGGCATATGCGCCGGCAGAGGTTCTAGTTACGTTGGTGTTGATTGCATCCCTTGTTAGGGGGTGGGGTCCGTGCAATCCAGTTGTTGGCATATCGCCCTCCCGCATCAGTTTAAGCGGGAAAATCCTACTACTGGATGGTGTGGGAGTCTAGGCGGGTGTGCGAAGTATATAATCGCCGCAACAATTGTGGAAGAGGGTGCGTTATATGAAGGTTGCGCCTTTCAAAACCTTTCTTGGGCTTTGTGAGCAACTCAGGCTCTGTGGCAGAAATTTTGTACGTATAACCACCCTTCTTTTGAAATCCTAAAGGCGTTTTCCCGATTTTTTTGTCTAGTTTATACAAATCAGCATTGAGCCATGCGACCATGAGCTCAAGTGATTTTTCCCCAAAATCATTTGTAGTGAAAACGTTAGGTAGCTCCTTTGGAAAGTAGCCTTTCGATAGAAGCGCAATTTGGATGTCTTGAGTCGACAAGCAGCACCTACGAACTCTGCGTCTCTAGCCCAACCATCGGATAAACCCAATGGTTGTTTCCCAACACAAGCTACCCTCGCTCCACAAACCCCGCAACAACGGTCTTCGTGCCCGCCTTGTCGAACTCGATCGTCAGCCGGTCGCCGTTGATGTCCGTGATGGTGCCGGGGCCGAATTTCTGGTGGAAGACGCGTTCGCCTTCGCCGAAATCGTGGTCCTGGGTGCGGTCGGCGTCGATGTTGGGGGGGCGGGTGGAACTGAGGCCCCGTTGTTTGAGGCGCTGCCAGCCGGGGCCGCCGCCCTGGGAGGAATAGGCGGTGGCGGGGTTGCCATAGGCGGCGCCGCCGGTGCCGCCGTATCCGTCTTTCGGGCCGCTGCCGCCCGCCCCTGAACCATAGCCGCCGCCGGTGTTACCGCCTCCGTATGATCCCCCGCCATAGGCGTTGCCGCCGCCGTAACCGCCGAAGGTGAAGGCGGCGCGGTCTTCGGCGCGGCCGCCGCCGATGCCGCCATAGACGCCGCGGTCGGCCTCCATCTGGATATGGTCGGCGGGCAGTTCGTCGATGAAGCGGCTGGGCAGGGCCGATTGCCAGGAGCCGTGGATGCGGCGGTTGGCGGCGAAGCTGATCTCGCAGCGTTTCTTGGCCCTCGTGATGCCGACATAGGCGAGGCGGCGTTCCTCCTCCAGCCCGGCGAGGCCGCTTTCGTCCATCGCGCGCTGATGCGGGAACAGGCCTTCCTCCCAGCCGGGCAGGAAGACGGTGTCGAATTCCAGACCCTTGGCGGCGTGCAGGGTCATGACCGAGACCATGGGAAGGTCGGTATTCTGTTCGATCTCCATGACCAGGCTGACATGTTCCAGGAAGCCGGGCAGGTCGTCGAACTCCTCCATCCCGGTCAGCAGTTCCTTGAGGTTTTCCAGCTTGCCCTGGGCCTCGGGCTTTTTCGACTGCTGCCAGAAATCGGTATAGCCGCTTTCCTCCAGCACGGTTTCGGTCAGTTCCACATGATCGGCCCCGGCGGCGAGGTCGCGCCAGCGGTCGAACAGATCCAGCGCCGCGCGCAGCTTGCCCCGCGCCGCCGGTTTCAGCTCGTCCGTCTCGACCAGCCTTTGCGCGGCGATGGACAGCGGCAGGCCCTCCAGCCGCGCGGCGGCGTGGACGGATTGCAACGTGGTCTTGCCGATGCCGCGGGCGGGTTTGTTGACGATGCGCTCGAAGGCCAGATCGTCCGCCGGCTGATGGATCACGCGCAGATAAGCGATGGCGTCGCGGATTTCCTCGCGCTCATAGAAGCGCGGACCGCCGACGACGCGGTAGGGGATGCCCAGGGTGATGAAGCGTTCCTCGAACTCGCGGGTCTGGAACCCGGCGCGGACCAGGATCGCGATCTCGTCCAGCGGATGTTTCTTCATCTGCAGGGCCTCGACCTCGGACGCGATCTCCCGCGCCTCCTCGTCGCCGTCCCACAAGCCGCGCACCACGACCCGGTCGCCATCGTTGCGGTCGGTCCACAGGGTCTTGCCCAGCCGACCCTCGTTCCGTTCGATCAGGCCCGAGGCCGCACCCAGGATATGCGGGGTGGAGCGATAATTGCGCTCCAGCCGGATCACCTTGGCGCCGGGAAAGTCCTTTTCGAAGCGCAGGATGTTGCCGACTTCCGCCCCGCGCCACCCATAGATCGACTGATCATCGTCGCCGACGCAACAGATATTGGTCTGGCCGTCCTCGTGGCCCTGGGCCAGGAGGCGCAGCCAGAGATATTGCGAGACGTTGGTGTCCTGATACTCGTCGACCAGGAAATAGCGGAACAGGCGGCGGTATTGCCGGATGACGTCCTCATGCTGGGTGAAGATCGTCAGATTGTGCAGCAGCAGGTCGCCAAAATCGCAGGCATTCAGGATTTTCAGGCGTTCCTGATACTGGCGATAGATTTCCACCGCGCGGCCATTGGCGATCTCGCCCGCCTCCGCCGGGGTCAGGCGGTCCGGCGTCTGGCCCTTGTCCTTCCAGCGCTGGATGACATGGATCAGCATGCGCGCGGGCCAGCGCTTGTCGTCGATATGCTCCGCCTCCAGGATCTGCTTCAAGAGGCGGATCTGATCGTCCGTATCCAGGATGGTGAAGTTGGATTTCAGGCCGACCAGTTCCGCATGGCGGCGCAGGATGCGCGTGCCCAGCGCATGGAACGTGCCCAGCCACATGCCCTCCGTCGCCGGGCCGACCAGATCGGCCACCCGTTCCTTCATCTCGCGCGCGGCCTTGTTGGTGAAGGTGACGCAGAGGATCTGATAGGGCTTGGCCCGCCCCTCGTGCAGGATCTGAGCGAGGCGCGTGGTCAGGACGCGGGTCTTGCCCGTGCCCGCGCCGGCCAGCACCAGCACCGGCCCGTCGATCGCCTCCACCGCCTCACGCTGGGCGTCGTTCAGCCGCTCCAGCCAGGGCGGCGGCGCGGCAGGACGGCCCGGATAGGCGGGCGCAGGGCCGCTGGGCGTCGGGAAGTCGAGATCGTCGTAATCGAAGGGGTCTGACATGCCCATGAGTATAGTGCCGCCTAGGGAAAGGGTCATCCCGTTCCCACGCGATTCGGAACGAAAGGGCCACAAATTTCTCGATGCCTTGCGGGCGGCTCGCCCTCACTGCCTCCCCTTCGGGCCCTCACCGCATGCCCTTCGGACCCTCACCCCAACCCCTCTCCCAGGGGGAGAGGGGCTTTACGGGGCTGCACTATGGTACCCCCTCTCCCGGGGGGAGAGGCCCCATTTTTTTACTCCCTCTCCCTGGGGGAGAGGGTTGGGGTGAGGGGCGTTTCGGCCTCTGAGGGGCGTTACAGCGCCTCGCCGCCGGACTCCCCGGTGCGGATGCGGATCGCTTCGCCGACATCGAGGACGAAAATCTTGCCGTCGCCGATCTTGCCGGTCTTGGCGGAGGCCGCGATGGCCTCCACCACTGCCGCCGCGCGGTCGTCGTCGACGACGATCTCGATCCGCGATTTGGGGACGAAATCGACGACATATTCGGCACCGCGATAGATTTCGGTCTGGCCGCGCTGACGCCCGAAGCCCTTGACCTCGGTCACGGTCATGCCCTGGACGCCCAGGCCGGTCATCGCCTCCCGCACATCCTCCAGCTTGAAGGGCTTCACGATGGCTACGATCATTTTCATGGGTCTTCTCCTTTCGTGACGGCAGGCGGTCAGAAATTATAGTCCCGTTCCCCGTGATGGGAGAGGTCGAGACCTTCAGCCATATCGTCGTCGCTGGCGCGCAGCGGAACGAAGGCCTTCACCGACAATACGATAACGAAAGTCGCCACGGCCGACCAGACAACGGTCGCGACGACGCCGATGGCCTGGATGCCCAGCTGTTCGCCGATGCCCACGCCCTCGGCCAGGCCGACGCCGCCGAAGGCCGACGCCCCGAAGATCGCGGCCATCAGCGTGCCCAGGATCCCGCCGACGCCGTGCACCGCGAAGACGTCCAGCGAATCATCCAAGCCGCAGCGGTCCTTGATGATCGTGACCGCGAAGTAGCAGATGAAGCCGCCCGCAAGCCCGATGCAGAAGCCGCCTACCGGGCCGACGAAGCCCGAGGCCGGGGTGATCGTCGCCAGACCGGCGACCATGCCGGTGACAACGCCGACCAGGCTGGGCTTACCGAACTTCATCCATTCGATGGCGACCCAGACCAGGGAGGCCGTGGCGGCGGACAGATGCGTGACCAGCATGGCCATGCCCGCGCCCGATCCGGCGGACAGCGCGCTGCCGGCGTTGAAGCCGAACCAGCCGACCCACAGCATGGCCGCGCCGATCATGGTCAGACCGGGGCTGTGCGGCGGGCGCAGCTGTGCCGGATAGCCGGGCCGCGCGCCCAGCAGCTTGACGATCACCAGGGCCGAGGTGCCCGCCGTCGCATGGACGACCAGACCGCCTGCGAAATCCAGGACGCCCATCTGGCCCAGCCAGCCGCCGCCCCAGACCCAATGACAGACCGGGCCATAGACCACGACCAGCCACAATCCGCTGATCCACAGGACCGGCGCGAAGCGGATGCGTTCGACATAGGCGCCGACGATCAGCGCCGGGGTGATGATCGCAAAGGTCATCTGGAACATGACGAAGACGCTTTCCGGCAGACCCGCCGCCGCGGCATCCCAATCGACCCCGGCCAGGAAGGCCTTGTCCAGACCGCCGACCCAGTCGTTCAACGCCCCGCCGTCGCTGAAGGCCAGGCTATAGACGCCGAAGAACCACAGCAAGGACGCCAGGCAGGCGATGGCGAAACAATGCATCAGGACCGACAGCACGTTCTTGGCCTGAACCAGCCCGCCATAGAACAGCGCCAGTCCGGGCAGGGTCATGAACAGGACCAGCGCGGTCGCGGTCAGAATCCAGGCCGTATCGGCCCCGCCGCCGCCCTGCGCGAAAGCCGGCGCCGCGGCCAGCATCGATCCGGCCGCGCCCAGCGCAGCCCGCCCCAAAACCGATTTTTTCATGGAATGCCTCTCCGATTTCCAACGCGGTATCGGGACCGGCGGCACCCCTGCCCCGATCTTTCAACCGCACCCCGACAAATGGGCCTCTGGCCCTTATGCTGAAAATTTCGGCATTATTTTGCGCCCTTCCGCCTATTAAACAGGCAGAAAGAGGGAAAAATGCCGCTTTTCAGCGCTTATGCCGGTGTTATGGCAAGTATGGGGCCAGTTGCGCCCCAGGCGGCGGTCAGGTGGCGGTCAGGCGGGGTCAGGCTTTGCCGCGGCCTTCGCGCCACCAGATGAACAACCCGCTGGCGACGATGACGGCCCCGCCCAGGGCCATGTTCCAGGCCGGGACATCGCCCCAGATCAGGAAGCCCATCAAGGTGGCGAACAGCAGGCTGACATAACGGAAGGGGGCGACCAGATTGACCGGGGCGAAGCGGAAGCTTTCGATCTGGAAGAAATAGGCGCCGAACATGAAAACGGCGGAGGCCAGGACGAGGCCGATTTCGAAATCTCCCGGCATCACCCATTCCCCGCCCAGCGCCGTCGCATAGCCCGCGACCGCGACACAAAGCACGGTATAGAACATGATCGCCAGCGAATCGTCGCCCGACACCAACCGGCGGGAGGAGACGTCGCGCACCGCGATCAATAGGGCCGTGACCAGCGGCAGCATCGCCACCTGCCAGCCATAGGGCGCGGGCTCGCCGGACAGAAGCCCGCCCGGATTGAGGGCGATGAAGACGCCGACGAAACCGATCGCCATCGCCGCCCAGCGCCGCCAGCCGACCTTCTCCTTCAAGATCGCGATGGCCAGCAGGGTCGCGAAGACGGGCGAGATGAAGGCGATGGCCAGCGCATCGGCGATCGGCATCAGGCTGAGCGCGGTCAGAAAGGTGAAGGTCGCCGCCGTGATCGACAGGGCGCGGACGGCCATGACCGGCTTGTTCTGAATCCGCAAAGCCGACAGATTGCCCCGGATCGCCATGATCACCAGGATTGCCGTCACGATGACGGTCCCGCGCAGCCCCATGATCTCGCCGACCGGCCAGCCTTCGGACAGAAGTTTCGCGACGCTGTCGTTCAAGGTCAGCAGCAGCGACCCGAAGACCGCGAAGGCCATGCCGCGCGCCGGCCGGTCCGAGGTAACCGGACGCGGCGGGGCCGGAATGTTATGGGGGGCCGGACCGGTCAAATCGCCTCTTCCCGACGGGTTTCGATGATGCATTGGTGATAACGGGCCATGACGTCATGCTCGTGCAGCACGCCCATCAGGCGCGGGTCGTCGGGGCCGGCAACGACGGCGATATGCTCCTCGTTGCAATCCTCCAACAGGTTCATCGCCTCCTCCAGGTCCATATCGACCGTGGCGACTGGCGGCGACCGGCGGCAGACATCGATGGCGCGCAGATCCTTGTCGCGGTCATGGGTGAAGGCGTGCTTGCCCAGATCGGCCAGCATGATGGTGCCGACCAGCCGCGCCTCCTCGTCGGTAACGAATATCTCGCTGTAGCGGGTCTGGGTCAGCTTATCGCGCATTTCCGGCAACAGGGCGTTGGGCTGGATGGTGACGTAATCCTGTTCCATCACCGCCTGGACATTGGTCTGGCGGATGATCCTGGATTCGCGACTGCCCATCAGGTTGATGCCGCGCTCCGCCAACTGCCAATGGAAGAAGGAACGCTGATAAAGCGCGGTGAATATCTGTGTCGCGATCACGGTCGCGATCATCACCGCGATGGTCAGGGCCGGTTCCCGCGTCAGTTCGTAGACGATGAAGAAAGTGGAGATCGGCGCGCCCAGTACCGCACCGGCCACCGCCCCCATCCCGACCAGCGTATAGGCGCCGTGGCCGGAGGACAGATGCGGCAGGAACTCCGTGGCGATCAGCCCGAAAGCACCGCCCAGCATGGCGCCCAGGAACAGGGACGGCGAAAAGATCCCGCCGCCGAAACCGGATCCCAGCGTGATTGCCGTGGCCGCCGTCTTGGTCACGATCAACAGGACCAGCATGTAGAGCGGCAGCATCTCGTTCAGCGCCTCGTCCGTCGCCTCATAGCCGACGCCCATGACTTCCGGGAAGAAGATCCCGATCGCCCCTACCAACAGCCCGCCCGCCGCCGGGCGCAGCATCGGCGGAATCTTGATGTGGTCATGGGCCGTACGGACGATCTTGACCGACCAGACCAACGCCATGGCAACGGCGGCGCTGAGACATCCCAGAATGGCGAAGGCCGGGAATTCCCAGAAGGATGCGATTTCGTGCTGCGGGATGATGAAGGCCGGGAAATCGCCGAAATAGGAGCGGCTGACGATGGTACCGGTCACCGAGGCGAAGACCACCGGCGCGAAATTGGCCAGCGCGTAGGAGCCAATGACGACCTCTAGCGCGAAGAAGACGCCGGCGATGGGCGCGTTGAAGCTGGACGCCACCCCGGCCGCCACGGCGCAGCCCAATAGAATGCGCCGGAATTCCGGATCCAGCCCGCAGGCGCGCGACACCAGGGTCGACAGGAAGGCGGCGAAATGGACCACGGGACCTTCCCGGCCCGCCGACGCGCCCGACCCGATGGTGATGGCCGACACGACGAAGCCGCCGATCCCCATGCGGCGGCTCATCCGACCGCGCCGGAAGGCGGATGCCTCCATGACGTCAGCGACACCCTGGGGCCGCCGGTCCGGCATCAGGTAATGCACGATCAAACCGACGATCAGGCCGCCTACAGCAGGCGCCAGCAGGATGATCCAGAACGGAATCGCCTCGGCGTTGGAATGAAATCGCTCGTCCGAAAAGCCGAAGAACAGGTATTGAATCAGGCCGATCGCTTCACGGAAAGCGATGCCGGCACCGCCGCCCAATCCGCCCACAAAGACGGCCAGACACGCGACGCGTATCTGCTCGTTGCCGACAAACCGGCGCAGCCGCGCCGTCAGGCCATTCGGTTCGACCGTCGCCACGGTCGACCTCCCCTTTTGGGCGGTAGCGCCATCGGGCGCAGACCGCGATCCGCTTTCGCGATGAAGGGTTTAGACAAACAGAGTCGCCGCCGACCGGCAAGGCCGCAAGGACGTCCGAAGCCGGGTCACGCGCCTCAGCGGGCCTCGATCGTTTCCAGCTGGGTTTCCAGGACGGTCTGATTCCGGCCATTGCCCTTGGCGAAGTACAGGCCCTCGTCCGACCGGTGGATCAGATCGGACAGGGGTTCGCCCGGGCGGAACTGGGCGACGCCGATGGACAAGGTGATATTGCCCATTTCCTCGCCCGTTTGGCGGTTCCGGATACGCTTGGTCGACACCGTGTCCCGGATCTTGTCGCACAGGGTCCGGGCGTGTTTCAGCTCCGTATTCGGCAGAATAAGGGCGAATTCCTCGCCGCCATAGCGCGCGGCGAGATCGTTGCCCTTGACGTTGCCCTGCATGATGCGGGCGACGAGCTTCAGCACCTGGTCGCCGGTCTGGTGGCCATAGGTATCGTTGAACTTCTTGAAGAAATCGATATCGGTCAGGGCCAGGCACAGCATCGTGCCGTCTTCCATCGCTTCCATCGCGCGCTTGCGCAGGGTCGCGTCGAACATCTTGCGGTTCGCGATCCCGGTCAGCGCGTCGGTCATCGCCTCGCGCTGGACATCTTCCAGATTCTGCCGCAGCGAGGCGATTTCCTGCGAGCTCTCCTTGAGCTTTTCCTGCAGCGCCGAATTGGACTGCTGCATTTTCTGGGTTTCCATCGCCAGGCTCTGCACCGCGGCGCGAATCCCGTCCAGCCCCTGGGATTCGGCGATTGCGCCCAGGCTGTCCTGCAGCGATTGTCCGAAGTTTTCCACCCCGCCCGATGCATCGCCGATCATGGTCAGCACGCGGCCGACCTGATCCTCGATCCGTTTCGACGTCTCCTGCAGCGCGAGGCCTTCCTCGTTATGCGTGAAGAACTTGTCGTAGATCTCGTCGTTTTTCTCGGGCGTGAAGTTCTGCTTGTTGGAACGCAGCACATCCAGGGTCTTCTTCAGATCCGGATATTTCTCATTCACATAGGAGTACCAGACGGCGAAGTTCCGCGGCGTCGCCGGAATCTGATGTTCGCGCATCAGATCCAGGGTACGTTCCGCATACGACTGTGCCTGCTCCAACCCTTCGGAATATTCCACCTAAATCACTCCCCGGACCATATTCCTATACCGCGAGGCGCCGCGCCTCCGAAATCGGTCGATCGCAAGCTAAAGCCGGTTTACTGCCCGTCCGCCCGCCGACACCACCGATTCGTGAGGCCCCATTGAACCCGCACCACGCGATCGGTGAAATTGTCATGCTGTGGCGGCACCCCTTACCCGGATCCCGGACGACCCGGAACCACGGACATACGCCTTCGTTAACTCGCATGCTACCAAATTGTTCTCAGGCCTCAACCGTTTTAGCGACCGCCCCGGAAACGCCAGCAAACCAGCCCCGGACAGGCTCGTGCAGACGCGGAAAGCCGCGGCGCCACCCTACCGGGATTCGGAAGCCAACCCACCCCACCCGGATGGTACAGCCAGACCGGAATGGCGTGCCGCCGCGCCCTGAAAGTCCCGCAGCGCCGCCCCGTCCAGCGGACAGGCGGAGCCGGTCGCCGGGGCAAAAGCGATGTCGAAACGCTCTTCGATCGCGGCCAGATAAGGGTCCTCTCCGGCATAGAGCGCCTGAAGAAGATGCAGTCCACCGGTGCCCGCCGACAGAACTTGCGTGGTCATCGTCAGGGTCGCGCCGCCCGGAATTTCCCGCAGATAGTCGATGCGGCTGCGCGCGGTGCGCAACGGCACGTCTTCCGCGATTCCAATATCCCCCCGGAACTGGCGTGCCGCCATGTCGAAGGCCTGGGCGTAATAGGCGACATTGAAATGGTCGTTATAGTCGGTCCAGTCCGGTACGACGGTGGGCCGGCAGGCATTGGTGACTTCGGCCCCGAAATAGGGCGCGTCCGGCGACGGCATGGCAAGGCTCCCCGAATTTTTCTTACCGGCAAGAATGCCGATTTGCGCAAGAAGGTCAAAACCCGGAATTGTCGACACAAATTCAAGTGACTTGGCAAATTTGCAACAGTATTTCGATGAAATCCCATAGCGCCGATAAGCGCTGTGGAACGGCCCCGACGCCTATGGTACCTGAGCAGTTGGAATGGGACGTAAGAGTCCCAACGCTTGGCCTAAGTTTCTTGCCGGGACACGTATGGGGGCAACGTTCCCGCCCGGGAACCGAAGCGAAGTTGGGACCGCCCAATCCGCCGCAGAATGCGGCCTTGTCAGGCGGTCGCGGGAGTAATGAGCGCGTAAAGTGTTGATTAAGCGACGCAATTACCGATTTCGGGCACGCGCCGCACGGGTTAGGGACGTATAGAATGCCGGCTGGTCTTGTTTCGATTGCTTCCATCAAACGCCTTTGCGCCGGCATCGTGCTGTCGGTCGCGCTTGTCGGCTGCGCCACAGCGCCGACCGATCCCGTCGAACGGGAAATCTATGACGAAGCGAACGACCCGGTTCAGCCGCTGAACGAGGCGATCTTCGAATTCAACATGGCCGTCGACCGCGCTGTCCTGCGCCCGGTCGCCCAGGCTTACGAATTCATCCTGCCCGACCTGGTGCGCGACGGCGTCCGCAACTTCCTGCGCCACATCAAGACGCCGGTTATCCTGGCCAACGACCTGATGCAGGGCGATATCGACCGCGCGGGCGAAACCATGGGCCGCTTCATCTTCAACACGGTCGCCGGTTTCGGGGGCGTGTTCGATGTGGCCGGCGAGGCGGGTATCGAATTTCACCAGGAAGATTTCGGTCAGACGCTGGCGGTTTGGGGGGTCGAGGAAGGCCCCTATCTGATGCTTCCCTTCATCGGCCCGTCCAGCGGGCGCGACGCGATCGGCATCATCGTCGACGCTGGCCTCGATCCGTTGCGCTGGTGGGGCTACAATTCCGATGACTTCGTCATCGAACATAACGGCCTGATCCGCACGGTCACCGAGGCGGTGGACACGCGGTCCCGGAACTACAAGCAACTGGAAGACCTGGAAGAAACCTCCCTGGACTTCTACGCAACGGTGCGGAGCCTCTATCGCCAACAGCGCGAAAGCCTGATCCGGAACGGCGTGCCCGACGACGACGCACTGCCCAATATCGGTTTCGAAGGCTATGAAGGCATCGACACGGAGTCGGATGGGAAAAACACCCAGGCCAGCCTTGTCAACTGAGGCATTTGTTCATGTCGCGGCGTAGGTTTATCGGCGGACTGTTCGCCGGTTTCATAGCACTGATCGGTTTTGCGGGAACGTCGGACGCCCGAGCGGCGGAAGACGCCGGCACGTTCATTATGCGCATGGCTGACAAGGCCGTTGGCGCCCTGTCCAATCCCGACCTCAGCAACCAGGACCGCGCGGAAAAATTCCGCAGCCTGCTGCGCGAAGGCATGGATATCTCCGACGTCGCGCGGCGTGCGCTGGGTCCCTATGTCCGCCGCGCCACCGATGAGGAACTGAACGAGTTCGAATCCCTGCTGGAAGAGAACATCGTTCGCAAATACGCGATCCTGTTCAAGAATTATACCGGCCAGAAGGTCGAACTGGTCGACACCAAGGAAGGCCGTCGCGGCACCCAGAACGTCACCGTTCTGATTCATCGCAATGACGGCGCCCCGCCCGTCAATGTGCGTTGGGTCGTCCATGAAATCGACGGGTCGCTGAAGGTGATCGACATCATCGTCGAGCGCGTGTCCATGGTGACGACGCAGAAGGAAGAGTTCGTCTCGGTGATCCGCCGCAATGGCGGCCAGATCGACGCCCTGCTGCAGGAACTGCGCGAACGGAACGCCGAAATGGCGGACAACGTCAAAGGGTGACCCTCCGGGACGCCGCGCGCCGTCCGGACATTCCTTACTGAAGAGAATCCAGTTCCGCGCCCTCCGCGGCCCTCCCCCCCGGCACCGTGGCAGCCACCAGGATTTCGAACGCATCGCGCGGCATGTCGCCCGCCGCGATGCCGGCCATCGACGCATAACGGATCAAATTGCCCCGTACCAACCCGGCGCGGTCCGCCGCCCGGCCGTCGGTTCCGGACAAATGATCCATCAAGGTCACCAAATGATCCTGCTCGATGAACTCCGCATCCAGTTCCGCCTCCTTGATCTTGCGGCGCAGGGCGGCGGCGGTTTCCGCACCGATACCGCCGACCGAGGCCTTCAGACGGCGGCGCAACGCCCGCAGCGGGCCGATCGCCGTTTCGCGCCACGGGGCGACGGCCTGATCGGCGCGGCGCAACGTGTCCGTCGGCAGGCGGACGCCATGACGGCCGACCCAGCAGCACAGCAACAGAAGATTGACGTCCAGCCCGTGGCTTTCCTGCAGCGCCAGGCAGACGCCCTCGACCTGCGGCGCACTATAGGCGGTCAGCGAGAACCGGCGGAAGGCCGCAGCCGGATTGGTCGCGGGATCGGGTACAGGGCTGATGGCGTCTTCTTGATCCGTCATGCGCGTCAGGGTGACGCCCCGGCGTCACGGATGCAAGCTGGTGCTTCCGCGCGACGACGGATTGATCTATAATCCGCAAGTCCGACCCGCCGTCACCGGCGGGTCCGTTGTTTTCAGTCGTTACCGGGAAACCCTGCCGAAGATGGACGAGGAAGAAGAAGCCGAAATCAAGGCCGAGATCGCCGGCCTGACGGAAGAACATCGCGACCTGGACCAGATGATCGCCCGCGTTTCCGAAGCGGCGCCCTTCGACCAGCTTCAATTGCAGCGCATGAAGAAGCGGAAGCTGATGATCAAGGATCAGCTGTCGCGGCTGAACGCCATGCTGGTGCCCGACATCATCGCCTGACGATCCGCGCGGTCCACTTTCCTTAGCTTTCGGCGTCGCGATCCGCGCGGTCGAGCGCGTCCAGCGGCGATTCCCCCGATTGCAGTTCCGTGCGTCCGACCGACAGGCTGCCCGGCCGCAGATCGACCGTTTCCACCGAATGATCGATCGCCGCGGCCAGCGCATGGGCCAGGGCCTCCGCCCGGGCCAGGGCCGCATCGCCATGCAGGCCGGTCAGCAGGACAGCGAACTCCCCGTCGCGCAGCCGGCAGGCGGGTTCCGCCGGGTCGACCGTGCCGGCCAGCGCCCGGGACAGGATACGCTCTGCCCGGTAGGCCGCGGCCAATCCCACCCGGCGGCGGAAATCCTCGAATCCGTCGACCCGCAAGACCGCGACTTCGCTGCGCACCCCCTCGCGCTGATCCAGCAGTTCCAGATGGCGGGTTTCCGAAAAGAACTCGTCGCGCCGCAATAGACCGGTATCGGGATCGTGGCGGCGGGCCTCCTCGGCCCGGGCCAGCCGTTCCTCCGCCGCCTCCAGGGCCTCGTGCAGGCGGGCCAAATCGGCGGTGAACGTCCCGATCACCTGGCGCGTCGCCTCGTCGCTTTGGTCCAAATCCAATCCGTGGACGCGCACGGGATCAGCGGGCCCGCGCCCGGAATCCAGGCTTTCCCGCCAGGCGTCCAGTGCGTCCCATTCCCGTTCGGACGCGCTGCGCGGATGCGACGCGGCGGATCGCGCCGCCGGGTCGATGGGCATCCTGCGCGGCACCTTGGCCGGGTCGCGCGGCAGATTGGTCTCATCCGTCTTCATGACACCTATTATATAGGGATTCCATGTCTTGCGCGCACGGAACGCGCCCCTATACTCCCGGCCTTTCCGCCCGGCGGGCAGTTTCCGGGCCGATCTGACGAGGGGGTTAGGGCATGACGCAGCCTGTGGTCGGTATCATTATGGGCAGCCAGTCCGACTGGCCGACGATGAAACACGCGGCGGACACGCTGGAACAATTGGGCGTGCCGTTCGAGACCCGCATCGTCTCTGCCCACCGTACCCCCAAACGCATGGCCGAATACGCCGAAACCGCGCGCGACCGTGGCCTGAAGGCGATCATCGCCGGGGCCGGCGGCGCGGCCCATCTGCCCGGCATGACGGCAGCCATGACACCGCTGCCGGTGTTCGGCGTCCCGATCGAATCGAAAAGCCTGAAGGGGCAGGACAGCCTTCTGTCCATCGTGCAGATGCCGGCCGGCATTCCGGTCGGCACCTTGGCCATCGGCCGGGCGGGCGCGATCAACGCCGCGCTGCTGTCGGCATCGATCATCGCGCTGATGGACAGCGATGTCGCCGCCGCCCTGGACGCATTCCGCGCGAAACAGACCGACTCCGTCGCGGAGGTCCCGTCCGACGATGTCTGAGATCAGCGTCATCGCGCCCGGCGCGACCATCGGCATTCTGGGCGGCGGACAATTGGGCCGGATGCTGGCCGTCGCGGCCTCGCGCCTGGGCTATCACTGCCATATCTTCGAACCGCAGGCCGATTGCCCGGCCAGCCATGTCGCCGCCCATACCGCCGCCGGTTATGACGACATGGCGGCGCTGGATGCCTTCGCCGCCGCCGTCGATGTGGTGACGCTGGAATTCGAGAACGTACCGATCGCGGCCGTGGAACGCCTGGCGCAGCAAGTGCCGGTCCGGCCGGGCGCCGCCGCCCTGGCCGTGGCGCAGGACCGAGCGGAGGAGAAGGCCTTCCTGAACAAGGCCGGGATCGAAACCGCCCCCTGGGCACCGGTCCTGTCCCAGGCCGATCTGGAGAATGCCCTGGCCTTCACCGGCCGCCCGGCGGTCTTGAAGACGGCGCGGCTGGGCTATGACGGCAAGGGACAGTCCGCGATCCGGCCCGACACCAATATCGACGGGCTGTTCGACCGGATGGGCGGCGTCGCCTGTGTCCTGGAAGGCTTCGTCGACTTCGACCTGGAAGTCTCGGTCCTGGCCGCGCGCGGTCTGGACGGCGAGATCGCCTGTTTCGAGACGGTGGAGAACATCCATCGCGATCACATCCTGCACCGCACGCTGGTCCCGGCGCGCGTATCGCCCGAAATCGACGCCCGGGCGCAAGAAATCGCCCGGCGCACGATCGAGGCGCTGGACTATATCGGGCTGCTGGCGGTGGAGATGTTCGTCTGCGCCGACGGGCGGGTCGTCGCCAACGAGATCGCGCCGCGTCCGCACAATTCCGGGCATTGGTCCATCGACGGTGCGACGACCAGCCAGTTCGAACAGGTCGTGCGGGCGATTTGCGGTCTGCCGCTGGGCAAGACGCAGCGCGTGGCCGATTGCGAGATGCGCAACCTGATCGGGGACGAGGCCGACGACTGGGCCGCGATCCTGGCCGACCCCGGTGCGCGTCTGCATCTCTACGGCAAGGCGGAAAGCCGCCCGGGCCGCAAGATGGGTCATGTCACCACGCTGTTCCCGAAGCCGGACCGCTGACGGGATCAGTCAACGGATGACCCAGTAGACCGCCGATCCGATAAAGACGAAGATCCAGACGAAGGGCGCCAGCGCGACCAGCATCGCGCCGGTATAGAGATCGCGGCTGTGCATCAGGACCGCCAGCGCGATGCAGACCAGCCCGGACACCGGATAGAAATAGGCGGTGTTGGCCATCAGCGACGGCAGATCTCCCACGGAATCGTAGAGGATCATCACCGTCACCGCCAGGATGACCCCCAGCGGACAGAAGGCGGCGGCGGACGCGATGATGGCGTTGCGGGAAACGAGCTTCGCCTCCTCCCGCCAGCCCTTGGCCTCGGCGTCCTTCAACTCGTCTTTCAGATGTTTCCAGAACACCCGTTCGCCCCCTCCCGCAAACGATCCCGCCCGCAAACGATCCTGTGGCGTCAGCCGGCGCCGCGCATGCCGCCGCGGAACGAGCGGAAGGCGCGCAGGCGGGCGGGCAGGAGATCGGCCGCTTTGGCGACGCGCGCCTTCACCTTAGGCACCTGCATCACATTTTCGATCCGCCGGGCCAGGAAGGCGCGGGTATCGGCGAAATCCTCGCTGTTGTCGTTCAGCCAATACAGCAGGGTCGAGGAATAGACGCCGCTGAGCAGCATGCGCTTGGAATAGAAATTCCAATCCGTCGACCGGTCGCCCGCCGCGAACCACATATCGTCGACGGTCCGGTAGAGAAGCTGCAATGCTAGCCCGGCATTCTGCGGCTTGGACAGGATGGCCAGCCCGCGCCGGATCGCCTCGCGGTCCTGGGCGTTTTGCTCCAGCCGGGTCATCACGGCCGCCGCGATACGCTCGCGGATCTTCATGCTGTCCAGATCGGCCGTGTCCAGCGCCGCCATCATCCGCCGGTCGGCCAGCTTGGAATGCCACGCGATCATGTCCCTCGCCGCCCCGGGGAACAGCGCGTCGGCATCCTTCCGGTCGACACCCAGATCGTCGGCGGCGCGCATCAAAGCCGCGCGCGTCCAGCCGTCGAAGGGAACATGTGTCACCGCCGCCTCGATCAGGCGGTCGCGGATTTCGCGGGTATCCTCCGGCAATTCGCCGCCGGCGGTCTCAGCCTTCGTCATAATCCGGCTCCTCTTCATCCTCGTCGGGTTCCGGCGGCAGGCCCATCAGGCGGCGCGCCTTTTCCGGCATGCCGTGCCGCAATTCTTCCCGGAACAGCAGTAAGGATAGATCATCCATGCGCTGCGGGTACAGGATACCGTCCAAATGGTCGCATTCATGCTGTACGACCCGGGCGTGGAAGCCGGAAATCTCCTGGTCGATCCCCGCCCCGTCCGGCGTGTCGGCGCGCAGCCGGATTTTCGTGACGCGCGGCACCAGGCCCAGCATGCCCGGCACCGACAGGCAGCCCTCCCAGTCATAGGCGATCTCGTCCGTCAGCGGCTCGATCACCGGATTGATCAGCGCCGTCAGCGGCACGTCGTCCTGATCCTCCTCGCCCTTGCGGCGGCTGCCGGACACGAAATAAACGACGGCGCGCAGCGGCACATGGACCTGCGGCGCGGCCAGGCCGGTGCCGTCGGCATCGTCCATCGTGTCGACCATATCGTCGAGCAGGGCCAGGATATCCGGCGAATCCGCCTCCGGGATTTCCTCCGCGATCTGGCGCAGGACCGGATGTCCCATCCTGGCGATCTTCAATATGGCCATGGGCGGCTCCTTAAAGACCCCGGAAGTCCGGGATCATGGGGGGTTCACAAATCGGGTCCCCGGTGGTATACGCCCGCATCCGGTCGGGGGACAGCCCCCGCCAACCGTATTTTATTGCGGTTTCTAAAACTTCAATCGCTTGAAAGGCGGGTGAAAGCAAGTGCAGGTCATCGTTCGCGATAACAACGTCGATCAGGCCCTTCGTGCGCTGAAGAAAAAGCTGCAGCGTGAAGGCGTCTTCCGGGAAATGAAACTCCGTCGGCATTTTGAAAAGCCGTCCGAGAAGAAGGCCCGGGAAAAGGCGGAAGCGCAGCGGCGCCACCGCAAACTTCTGCGGAAGCGCCTCGAGCGTGAAGGGTTCTAGTCTTCGGACCTGACGGCCGATCCGCCCCGGCGGACCGGACAGCAGTTAGCGGAAACGCTCTCGAGATTTCGGGGGCGTTTTTGCTTTTGGGGCGCCGGGAATTTCAGGCGAGAGGATCAGGCGGGTTCTTCGATGGGTCCCGCCCGCATCACGACCAGCGCCGCCAGCAAAGAGACCACGGTTGCGCCCAGCATCAGGGCCAGCAGGCCCGCGGCGGCGTTCTGCGGCGTCAGCAATATCCCGGCCAGGGTCGACATCACCGCCCCGGTGCCGACCGTCATCGCGCCGGACAGACCGGCGGCGCTGCCCGCCAGGCTGGGATTGACCGACATGACGCCGGCATTGCTGCTGGGATTGGTGATGCCGTTGCCGATTCCGACGCAGATCGTCGCTGCGAAATACAGGATCGGATCGACCGTGCCGGACAGGACCAGCACCAGACCGATGGTCAGTCCGGAACAGGCGACCAGACGGCCCGCCACCATCATCACCGCCAGGGGAAAGCGTGACGAGAACCGGCCGGACAGGAAACTGCCGAACAGGAACCCGCCGGTGATCGACCCCATGCAGATGCCCAGCACCGACGGCGACATGCCGAAATGCGCGACCGCGACCAGCGGCACCCCCGCCAGGAATGCGAAGAAAGCGCCGACGGAAAAGGCCGCACAGCAGGCAAAACCCCAGAAGCGGCGCGACCCCAGCACGGTCGGATAGGTCCGGAACTGGCTGAGGAAGGATCGCGACTTGTTGCGGTTGGTCTCCCCCATATCCGCCCAGCAGACGACCAGCAGAACCCCCGCCACCCCGGCGTAGAACAGGAAATTGGCGCGCCAGCCGAAGGTTTCGTCCAGCACGCCGCCGACCAGCGGCCCGGTCATCGGCATCACGGACATGGCCATGCTGAGGAACCCCAGGCGGCTGGCGGCGTCGCGCGGCCCGAATGTGTCGCGCACCACCGACAGCGATATCCCCCACCCGGCGACGATCGCGCCCTGCAACAGGCGGAAGGCCAGGAAGATCTCGACATCGTCCGTGGTGGCGCAGACCAGGGATGCGGCCAGGAAGATCGCCAGGGACACCAGGATGACCGGCCGCCGCCCGAACCGGTCCGACAGCGGCCCGATGATCAATTGCAGCCCCGCCGTCACCGCCAGATAGCCTGAAATGGCGAAGCTGATCGCGGCGTAATCCACCCCGAAATGCTGGGCCATGCCGGCCAGGGACGGCAGGAACATGTTCAGCGTCAGCGTCGTCAACGCCGTCAGGGCGACGAGCGTGGCGAAACGGGGCGGGGTCGTGGCGGCGGTCAGCATCGGGGATCCAATTAGGTCGGCGGCAAGTTCAGGGCGAAAAAAAACCTCCGAAACCGGGTCGGAGGCGCATGGGGAACGGATCAGGCTCCGTTACCGGTCCATGCGCGGTCTACCTACGACGGTTACGGTATGGGTCATGGCGCGGGCGGTCCTTTCCTGCAGTTCGCGGAAAAGACGCTATCACGGCTTTCGGCGGCTGGGAACGGAAAGCCGTGATCAGGATTTGATCGCAAAGGCCAGATAATTCACCGCCACATCGCGGGGGGCGAGGTGGAATTCGTCCTGGACCGGGTTGTAGGCCATGCCGCACAGATCGGCGATCTGCATGCCCGTGGGGCGCAGGCCGGCGGCCAGTTCGGACGGTTTGACGAATTTGCGCCAGTTATGGGTGCCGCGCGGCAGCCAGCGCAGGATGTATTCCGCCCCGACGATGCCCAGCGCGAATGACTTGGCCGTCCGGTTGAAGGTCGACAGCGCCATCGCGCCGCCCGGCCGGACCAGCGCGGCGGCATCGGACAGGAAACCGTGCAGATCGGCGACATGCTCGACCACTTCCATATTCACCACGGCGTCGAACTGCGCCCCTTCCTCCACCAACTGATCGGCGGTCGTATGGCGATAGCGGATATCGAGCCCCATGCGCTGGGCATGGTTCAGCGCAATGTCGATCGACCGTCCGGTCGCATCGACCCCGGTCACGTCCGCCCCGAGGCGAGACAGCGGTTCGCAGATCAAGCCGCCGCCGCAGCCGATATCGCAGATGCTGAGCCCCGCCAGCGGCTTCGGCTTCAACGGATCGCGGCCGAACCGCGCGCATAGCCGGTCGCGGATATAGCCGATCCGCACCGGGTTCAGCATGTGAAGCGGCTTGAACTCGCCCTCTGCGTCCCACCATTGGTCGGCGATGGCGGCGAATTTCTCAATTTCGGCCGGATCGACGGTCGCGGCGGCTGATTTCGCTGACATGGCGCGGATATCCCGGTTTTTGCTGACGCTTGCCCTTGCCTAGGCTACGGCATCCGAGTATGGATACGCCGCCCGTGCCGGGCAAGCGGCAGTCCGCCGCAGCGAGGCCGGAACCCTGGTCATCCTTCGTAGAAAGCGATCCCGAAAAGATGGCGCGTATCGTTATGAAATTCGGCGGGACTTCCGTTGCCGATATTGGCCGGATCGAAAACGCCGCCCGCCGCGTCCAGCGCGAGGTCGAGGCCGGCCATGAGGTCGCCGTCGTCGTCTCCGCCATGGCCGGCGTGACCAATCAACTGGTCGGCTACGTTCAGGAAACGTCGAAGATTTACGACGCCCGCGAATATGACGCGATCGTCGCGTCGGGCGAACAGGTGACGGCCGGCCTGATGGCGCTGCGCCTGCAGGAAATGGGCATTTCCGCCCGCTCCTGGCTGGGCTGGCAGATCCCGATCCGCACCAATGAAGTCCACGGCAAGGCCCGGATCGAAGACATCGACGGGTCCGAGATCGTGCGCCGCTTCGGCGAGGGCCAGGTTGCCGTGGTCGCCGGGTTCCAAGGGGTTTCGCCGAACAACCGCATCGCGACCCTGGGGCGCGGCGGGTCGGACACCTCGGCCGTTGCGGTCGCCGCGGCGCTGAAGGCGGACCGCTGCGACATCTACACCGATGTCGACGGCGTCTACACGACCGATCCCCGGATCGTGCCGAAAGCGCGTAAGATCGAAAAGATCAGTCA
This sequence comes from Pacificispira sp., assembly GCF_965228185.1. Lineage (NCBI taxonomy): Bacteria > Pseudomonadati > Pseudomonadota > Alphaproteobacteria > Rhodospirillales > Aestuariispiraceae > Pacificispira > Pacificispira sp. The sequence goes on from NZ_CBDDHE010000008.1 coordinate 402,859, forward strand.
CGAGGAAATGCTGGAGATGGCGTCGCTGGGGGCGAAGGTCCTGCAGACGCGCTCCGTCGAAATTGCCATGAATCACGGCGTGCGGCTTCAAGTCCTGTCCTCCTTCGAGGACAAGCCGGGCACGCTGGTCGTAGACGAGGAAGAGATCGTGGAACAGCAAGTCGTAAGCGGCATCGCCTACAGCCGGGACGAAGCCAAGATCACCCTGGTCAAAGTCGCCGACAAGCCGGGCGTGGCCGCCAATATCTTCGGCCCGCTGACTGATGCGTCGATCAATGTCGACATGATCGTCCAGTCGGTGTCGCCCGACGGCGAACGCACCGACATGACCTTCACCGTGGCACGGACCGATCTGGACCGCGCGGTCCAGGTCCTGAAATCGAATCATGACAAGATCGGCTATGAAAGCCTTCTGTCGGATGGCGATGTCGTGAAAATCTCGGTCATCGGCGTCGGTATGCGCAGCCATGCCGGGGTCGCCCAGACCATGTTCCGCACCCTTGCGGAGAAGGGCATCAATATCCAAGTCATCTCTACCAGCGAGATCAAGATCTCGACCCTGGTAGCCGAGGAATATGCCGAATTGGCGATGCGCGCGTTGCACACGGCCTATGGGCTGGACGCGGCGTAAATCGTATCGCTGGGGGAACGACGGGCGTTCAAGAATCCGTCGCTGCAAACGACAAATTAAGGTTTGGGGGCCAAGCTGCCGGTATCAGGTCCGGCGGCGGCGGCCAACCTGATTTGAGCAAACCGGGTTAGAGCGAGCGTGGTTTTCGCCCGCCTGGTTTGAGAATGGACGGGACGGCCCGATGGACGGGGACAGCGTAAGCGCGACGGCGAACTGGGTAGGACCGCGCAAGCTGCTGCGGCGGCTGCGTGACGTCATGGCCGGTCCGGGCGACGCCCAGGAACGCCTGGACAAGATCGCCAAGCTGATCGCCGCCGATCTGGTGGCGGAGGTCTGCTCGATCTATGTCCGCCGCGCCGGGGACGTCCTGGAACTGTTCGCCACCGAAGGCCTGAAGCCGGGCGCGGTTCACAACACCCGTCTGCGCGTCGGCGAGGGGATCGTCGGCGCCATCGCCGCCGACAGCCGCCCGATGGCCCTGGCCGAGGCCAACAAACATCCGAATTTCGCCTATCGCCCCGAAACCGGGGAGGAAATCTATACCTCCATGATGGGCGTGCCGATCCTGCGCGGCGGCCGCATGCTGGGCGTGCTGGCGATCCAGAACCGCACCCGGCGGCATTACACGGACGAAGAGGTGGAGACGCTGGAAACCGTCTCCATGGTCGTCGCCGAGATGGTGGTCGGCGGGGAGCTGGTCGGCGCCGCGGAACAGAACCCGGCGGACGGGATCGGCCTGAAGCCGCTGCGCCTGGAAGGCATCCGCCTGAATGGCGGTCTGGCCCTGGGCCGCGCCGTGCTGCACCGTCCGGAGATTCCGGTCGGCCGCACCGTCGCGGAAGACGCCGAGGTGGAGAAGCAGCGGCTGGAAACGGCGCTGGACAGCATGCACCGGCGGCTGGACGACATGCTGGCCGCCGCCGACGCGGAAGGACCCGGCGACCATATCGATATCCTGAAGACCTATCGCATGTTCGCGAAGGACAAGGGCTGGATCCGCCGCATCGTCGAGAACATCGATAACGGTCTGACCGCCGAGGGCGCCGTCGTGCGCGTCCAGGACGATACCCGCGCGCGGATGAAGAAGGTCGACGACGCCTATCTGCGCGAACGCCTGCTGGACCTGGAAGACCTTGCCTTCCGGCTGTTGCAGCACCTGTCCGGCGAAACCGGCGCGGGCAAGAACCTGCCCGAGGACACGATCCTGATCGCCCGCAATCTGGGCCCGGCGGATCTGCTGGATTACGACCGGGCGCATTTGCGCGCGCTGATCCTGGAGGAAGGATCCAGCACGTCCCATGTCGCCATCGTCGCCAAGGCCCTGCAGATCCCCGTGGTCGGGCGCGTGAAGAACGTCCTGGACCGGGTCGAACCGATGGATTCCATCCTGGTCGATGGCGGCAATGCGCTGTGCTATATCCGGCCGGGCGACGAGGTCCTGTCGGCGTTCCAGACGTCGATGCGCCTGTTCGAGGAAAAGCGCGCGGCCTATCTGGCGGCGAAGGACCTGCCCTCGGTCACCCGCGACGGCGTCGACATCACGCTGATGATGAATGCCGGCCTTTTGATCGATATGGTCCATCTGCACGCGACCGGCGCGGCGGGGATCGGCCTGTACCGGACCGAAGTGCCCTTCATGGTGCGGTCCGACTTTCCCGATACGCCGACCCAGGCCGATCTGTACCGCAAGATCATCGATCAGGCCGAAGGCAAACCGATCACTTTCCGCACCCTGGATATTGGCGGCGACAAGGTCCTGCCCTATTTCCAGGAGGCGCAGGAGGAAAACCCCGCCATGGGCTGGCGCGCGATCCGTATCGCCATCGACCGGCCGGGGCTGCTGCGCGGTCAGCTGCGCGCCCTGATCCAGGCCAGCAGCGGGCGGCCGCTGCGGGTCATGTTCCCGATGATCGCCAATACCGACGAATTCGTTCAGGCCCGCGCCATGCTGGACAAGGAGCTGGGCCGCGCCGCCCAGCGCGGCATGACCCTGCCGGAACGGATCGAAATCGGCGCGATGCTGGAAGTGCCGTCGCTGATCTATCAGTTGGACACGCTGGGACCGAAGGCGGATTTCGTGTCGATCGGCAGCAACGATCTGCTGCAGTTCCTGTTCGCCAGCGACCGGGGCAATCCGCGCCTGGACGGACGGTATGACAGCCTGTCCGCGCCGGTCCTGAACGTCATCCGGGACATCGTCCGCCGGTCCGAGGCGGCGGGTCTGGAACTGTCTGTCTGTGGCGAAATGGCGGGCAATCCGCTGGACGCGCTGGCCCTGATCGGACTGGGCGTACGGCGCCTGTCGATGTCGCCCGCCAATATCGGCCCGGTGCGCGACGCCGTGCGCGGGGCGGATACCCAGCGCCTGGCCGATTTCACCGAAACCCTGACCCGCCGGACCGACCGGTCGCTGCGTCAGGCCATGGCGGATTTCGCCCGCGACCACGGCATCCCGGTATAAGAGAATATATCCCGACAAAAAGTGCGGGAAGTGGCTTTGCAATACGCCGCGAACCACGCCATACTGCGGGCGAATCTGGGCTTTCCGCACCGGTGCGGATGTTGAGCTGATGCCGTCGCCGGTGCATTACCAAGGTTGAGGCACATGAGAGCGTCTGCGCAACCGCAGCAGCATCCACGGCTTGTTTCCGATTCCGAACGGCCCGGTGCCGGTGTCGGCGCGATCCTGCGCGGGGCCAGACTGGCCCGGGACGAGGAGTTGCGGGAAGTCGCCTCGGCCCTGCGCATCCGCCTGCCCTATCTGGAAGCGATCGAGGACGGCCGGGTCGAAGACCTGCCGGGCGTCACCTATGGGATCGGCTTCGTGCGCGCCTATGCCGAATATCTCGGCCTCGACGCGGCGGATATCGTTTCGCGCTTCAAGCTGGAGGCGCGCGGCATCGACCGGCGCACCCAACTGCATTTCCCCGAACCGCTGCCCGGCAACCGCGTGCCCGGCGGAGCGCTGCTGCTGCTGGTGCTGATCATGGCCGGCGCGGTCTATGGCGGCTGGCTCTACACCTCTTCGCAGAACATGACCTTCACCGAAGCGGTCGAGGCCCTGCCGGAGCGTTTCCTGGCCCTGCTGGAAGACGGCGAACCGGTGACGGCCACCGCGACGGAGGACGCCGCGCAGACGGGTTCTGAACAGGCCGCCCCAGCCGAAACGGAGACGACGGCCATGGCACCGGCCGAGGGGACCGCCGCCGATCCGGCCGAACCGGTCCTGGACCAGATTCCGCCGCCCGCGACCGCCGTCGACACCGCCGCCCCGATCCAGACACCGGAACCGGCCGCGACGGGCGAGGTCAGCGCGCCGGAAACGGAGGCCGCCGATACGGTACAGGTGGCGCCGCAAGCGGAAACCGAACAAGCCGTTCCGGCCCCGGCAACCCCTCCGGTCACACCCTCGGCCGAGGCCGAAGCAGCGCCCGTGCTCGAACAGGCCACCGCGCAAACCGCCGAACCTGTCACCGCAGCGGCACCGCAGCCGGTAACGGATCAACCCGCCGAGCCGGCGGTCCCGACCACCGAACCGGCCACCCAACCGGCTGCCGACCCGACCGGCGGCGCGGCGGCGGATACTGAAATTTCTCCGCCTTCTCCCGCTCCCGCCCCGGCCCCAGCCCCGGTCGTCGAGTCAGCGCAACCGCGGCCCGAACCAGCGCCGCAGCCCGCCCCCCCGGCACCGGTTCAAACGGCCACCGTTGAGACACAGCCACAGCCGGAGCCCTCGGCGCCGCCGTCGATCGTGACGGAAGAATTGGCCGCGCCGGCGCTGCCGACCGAGGAGGAAACCGCCGCCGTGACGCAATCGGACACGGCAACGGCATCCGCCGGCGACGCCGCCGCAACCGCACCGGCCGCGAGCGGGCCGCGCATCATCATTCAGGCGACCAACGAATCCTGGATCCAGGTGGTCGACGCCAACGGCGCCGTGCTGATCGAAAAGCTGATGCTGATGGGTGAAATCTACCGCGTGCCGAACCGCGACGGGCTGAAACTGAATACCGGCAATGCCGGGGCACTGAAGCTGATCGTCAACGGCACCTTGATCCCGCCGTTGAGCACCCAGCCGGAAGTGATGCGCAATATCGACCTGTCGCCGCAGGCGCTGACGCAGTAACCTGCGCGCCTGGCCGTGCCGGGTGTGACAAGACGCCTTGGATCCCTTTTGCCAAGGCCTTGATAATTCCGGCCCGCGCGCGCATTTTCTGGCCATCGACACCGGACGGACGAGACTGCCGAAATGAGCGTCAGGCCCTATCGCGAGATTCACCGCCGTCAGGCGAAGAAGATCATGGTCGGCGACGTGGCCGTGGGCGGCGACGCCCCCATCACCGTCCAGACCATGACCAACACCCTGACCGCGGATGTCGAGGCGACCATCGCCCAGATCCGGCGCTGCGAAGTGGCCGGGGCCGATATCGTGCGCGTGTCCTGCCCCGACGAGGAATCGACGGCGGCGCTGGCGAAGATCATCCCGGAAGTCACGGTCCCGATCGTCGCGGACATTCATTTCCACTATAAGCGCGCGATCGAGGCGGCGGAGGCGGGCGCGGCCTGTCTGCGCATCAATCCGGGGAATATCGGGTCGGCGGCGCGGGTCAAGGAAGTGGTCCAGGCGGCGAAGGACCATGGCTGTTCCATGCGGATCGGCGTCAATGCCGGCTCGCTGGAGAAGCACCTTCTGGAACGCTATGGCGAACCCTGCCCGGAAGCCATGGTCGAAAGCGCCCTGGAACATGCCCGCATCCTGGAAGATAACGACTTCACCGAATTCAAGATCAGCGTGAAGGCGTCCGACGTCTTCCTGGCCGTCGCCGCCTATCACGGCCTGGCCGAGGCCTGCGACTACCCGTTGCATCTGGGTATCACCGAGGCGGGCGGTTTGCGCTCCGGGACGATCAAATCCTCCATCGGCATGGGCCAGTTGCTTTGGGCCGGGGTCGGCGACACGATCCGGGTCAGCCTGTCCGCCGAGCCGGAGGAAGAGGTCAAGGTCGGCTTCGATATGTTGAAGGCGCTGAACCTGCGCCATCGCGGGGTCAACGTCATCTCCTGCCCGTCCTGCGCGCGTCAGCAGTTCGATGTGATCGAAACCGTGAAAGTCCTGGAAGAACGCCTGGCCCATATCACCACGCCGATGACGGTCAGCGTGATCGGCTGTGTCGTGAACGGACCGGGCGAGGCGCGCGAGACCGATATCGGCTTCACCGGCGGCGGTAAGGGGACCCATCAGGTCTATATCGCCGGCCAGCCGCATCACCGCCTGAAAGACCAGTCCATCGTCGACCATCTGGTCGGACTGGTCGAACAGAAGGCAGCCGAGATCGAGGCGGAAAAAGCCGCCGACAGCCCGGCCGCCGCCGCAGAGTAGCGTCCCGACAATTCGATATTAACACCACGCCGAGGAGCCCCTTCTCATGGCAGAGCTTCAGCCTGTTCGCGGTACCCACGACCTTCTGCCCGACGATATGCGCGCCCATCGCCATGTCAGCGACCGGGCCCGCGACGTGGCCGCGACCCATGGCTTCGACGAGGTGGCGACCCCGATCTTCGAATTCACCAATGTCTTCGCGCGCACCCTGGGCGATACGTCCGATGTGGTGACGAAGGAGATGTATACCTTCGAAGACAAGGGCGGCGACATGCTGACCCTGCGGCCGGAAAACACGGCGGGCGTCTGCCGTGCCTTCATTTCCAACGGCCTGGCCCAGCACGCGCCGGTGAAATACTTCTACAGCGGCCCGATGTTCCGCCACGAGCGCCCGCAGAAGGGCCGGTTGCGCCAGTTCCACCAGATCGGCGTCGAACTGATCGGCGCGCCGCAGCCGCTGGCCGATGTCGAGGTCATCGCCTGCGGCCGCGCGATCCTGGAAGCCCTGGGCATCGCCGACAACACGGTGCTGGAACTGAATACGCTGGGCGATACCGACAGCCGTCAGGCCTATCGCGCCGCGCTGGTCGAGTATTTTTCCGGCCATATCGATAAGCTGTCGCAGGAGTCCAAGGACCGGCTGGAACGCAATCCGCTGCGCATCCTGGATTCCAAGGACGAGGGCGATCGCAAGCTGGTCGCCGACGCGCCCGTCTTCTCCGACTATCTGAACCCGGAAAGCGTCGATTTCTTCGGCACGGTGAAGGAAGGTCTGGACGCGCTGGGCATCGCCTACCGCCTGAACACGCGGCTGGTGCGCGGATTGGACTATTACTGCCACACCGCCTTCGAATTCACGACCGAGATGCTGGGCGCGCAAGGCACGGTCATGGCGGGCGGACGCTATGACGGGCTGATCGAGCAATTGGGCGGGCCGTCGACGCCGGGCGTCGGCTGGGCAGCGGGGATCGAGCGCCTGTCGATGCTGGTCGGCGAACAGGCCCCGGCGGCCGACCGTCCCGTGGTCGTCGTGCCGATGGGCGACGCCGCCGAACGTCAGGCGCTGGTCAGTGCCAAGGTCCTGCGCGACGCGGGTATCCGCGCCGAATACGCGTTCTCCGGCAATATGAAGAAGCGCATGAAGCACGCCAACAAGGTCAATGCCTGGGCGGCCCTGATCCTGGGCGACGATGAACTGGCACGCGGCGTGGCGCAGTTGAAGACGCTGGATGACGGCGAACAGCGCGAAGTGCCGCTGGACGATCTGGCCGCCGCCTGCCACCGGGGGTGAGGATTGACGGGAGACGCCGACCATAGCGCCGCCGCGCCTCCCGACCGGCCCTTCGCGGTCGGTGTCAGCTTCCGGACGGCGGATTCGCGGATTCGCGACCGCCTGTTCATCGAACCGAAGGCCCTGCCGGACCTGCTGTGCCGGGCGCGGGAGGGCGGCGCATCGGCGTTGATGGCGCTGTCGACCTGCGACCGGGTGGAGATCGTCGGCGCCGACCCGGAGCCGGAAGTGGCCTGCCGCGCGGCCGAGGCGATCCTGAAAGACCGGTTGGAGGGATCGGCGCCCGCCGGAATCTTCTACCGCCATTACGACATGGACGCGGTCCGTCACGTCTTCCGCATCGCCTGCGCCCTGGACAGCCAGATGGTCGGCGAATCGCAGATCCTGGGGCAGTTCAAGGAGGCGGTTCAGGCCGCGGCCGATGCCGGGATGGTGACAGGGGATCTGGATCGCCTGACGCAGGCGGCCCTGGCCCTGGCGAAGCGGGTGCGCAGCACGACCCGGATCGGCGAGGGCGCGGTATCCGCCGCCGCCGCCGCCGTGAAGGTCGCACAGGATCTGCATGGCGATATCCCGCGATGCCGGGCACTGCTGGTCGGGCTGGGCGAGACCGGCTGGCTGATCGCCGAACAGTTTCAGCGTGCCGGGATCGGCGTCCTGAACCTGACCGGCCCGTCGCGGCGGACGGAGCGGGAGGCCGCGCGGCGGCACCTGTCCTTCCGGCCCTTCGACACCCTGGCCGAGGCGCTGGCGGTATCGGACATCGTCATCACCGCCGCCGGACAAGGCCGATATCTGATCGACCGGGCGGCCGCGGCCGCCGCCCTGGACCTGCGCCGGTCGCGGCCGATCCTGTTCGTCGATGCCGGCATCCCGTCGGATATCGACCCGGCCGTGGATGCCCTGTCCGACGCCTTCCTGTATACGCTCCACGATATCGAGCGCCTGGCCGAGAAGGGCCAGTTGGACCGCAAGGCCGAAGCCCGCGAGGCCGAGGCGATGGTCGACGCCGCCCTGTCCGACTGGCGCCGCGCCCAGGCGGAGCGGGAGGGCGTGCCGGGTCTGGTGGCGCTGCGCGATCATTTCGACCGGCTGCGCGACGAGGTATTGATCCGCCATCCGAATGCCGGACCGGAAGAGGCGACGCGTCTTCTGGTCAACCGGTTGCTGCATGAGCCGAGCGAGCGCCTGCGGCGGATCGCGGGCGACGGGGGCGCGGCGGATCTGCGCGATACGATCACGGTGAACCGGGTGCTGGAGCGCCTGTTCGATTTGAAAGTTCAAGATGAGGACAAAGGCCGGGAATGAGCTGGACCGATAACATTGACCGGGTGATGCACCGGCACCGGGAATTGTCCGACCGCATGGCGGGCGGCGGACTGGACGCGTCCGAATTCCAATCCGTATCGATGGAATATGCCGAACTGTCCCCAGTCGTGGAGAAGGCCCAGGCTTTCCGTGACGCCAGCGCCGAACGCGACGATCTGGCCGCCATGGCCGAGGATACGTCCAACGACCGCGAAATGCGCGACCTTGCCCGGGAGGAACTGGCGGCGCTGGACGAGAGGCTGCCGGAGTTGGAGCAGGAGCTGAAACTGCTGCTGCTGCCCAAGGACGAGGCCGACCGGCGCAGCTGCATCCTGGAAATCCGCGCCGGGACCGGCGGCGACGAGGCGGCGCTGTTCGCGGGCGACCTGCTGCGCATGTATCAACGCTATTGCGGATTGCGCGGCTGGCAGTTCGAGGTGCTGGAAGCGTCCGAGACGGAAATCGGCGGGTTCAGCCAGGTCACAGCCTCCATCACCGGCAACGGCGCCTATGGGCGGCTGAAATTCGAATCCGGCACGCACCGGGTCCAGCGCGTGCCGGAGACCGAAAGCGGCGGGCGCATCCACACTTCCGCCGCGACCGTCGCCGTGCTGCCGGAAGCGGAAGAGGTCGACGTCCAGATCAACGAGGCCGATCTGCGGGTCGACACCTACCGGTCCCAGGGTGCCGGCGGGCAGCACGTCAACACGACGGACAGCGCCATCCGCATCACCCATATCCCGACCAATACCGTCGTCACCTGTCAGGACGAGAAGTCGCAGCACAAGAACCGCGCCAAGGCGATGAAGGTGCTGATGGCGAAGCTGTATGACATGGAGCGCGAACGGATGGACAGCGCCCGCGCCGCCGACCGCAAATCCATGGTCGGCACCGGCGACCGGTCCGGCCGCATCCGCACCTATAATTTCCCGCAAGGCCGGGTCACCGACCACCGCATCAACATGACCCTCTACAAGCTGGACCGGATGATGATCGGCGAGGCGGTGGACGAAATCCTCGACGCGCTGATCCTGGAAGACCAGACGGCGCAATTGGCCGAACTGGGAGAGGCCGGGTGAGCGAGACCGTCGGCGCCGCCCTGCGCGCCGCCGCCGACGCGCTGAATGCCGCCGGCATTCCCGGCGCGGTATGGGAGGCGCGCCATCTTCTGGCCGACCTGACCGGGCTGACGCCGACCCAGATGCTGACCGATCCCGACCGGCCGCTGGACCGGGCCGCGACCTACCGCGCCTGGATCGAAAGACGCGCCGCCGGGGAACCGTCCAGCCGAATTACAGGCTTCCGGGATTTTCGCGGCCTGTCCTTCCGGGTGACGGCGGAAACGCTGGACCCCAGGATCGACAGCGAAGTTCTGGTCGATACGGTTGTGGCGCAGTGCGGCGACGGCCCCGCCCGGATCGCCGATCTGGGCACCGGGACCGGCTGCCTGCTGCTGACCCTGCTGACGGAACGGCCGGCCTGGCGCGGCATCGGGGTGGACCTGTCCTTCGGCGCGGCACGCACGGCGCGGGAGAATGCGATGCGGCTGGGCCTGGCCGGACGCGCCGTCCTGCTGCGGGGAAGCTGGTCCCATGCCCTGGCCGATGCGTCCCTCGATATCCTGATTTCCAACCCGCCCTACATTCTCCGCGCGGTCCTGCCCGGTCTCGACGCCGCCGTGCGCGATTTTGATCCCGCGCTGGCATTGGACGGCGGTGCGGATGGTCTCGACGCCTATCGCGCCATCGCCGGGGATGCCCCGCGCGTGCTCAAACCGGGCGGGCGGCTGTTCCTGGAAATTGGCTGGGATCAGGGACAATCGGTCCCGGCGCTCCTGACCGCGCAGGGATTTCGGGACATCGCCGTGACGCAGGACGATGGCGGGCGGGACCGGGTCGTTTCGGCCACCGCCCCGCAGTGATCGGCGTCGGGGTCTTTACTGCCAGCGATCCGAGAAATCGCGCGGGACCATCAGGATATCGCGATCAACCGTGGTCACATCCGTGCGCCCGCAGAACGCCATGGAGACGTCGAGCTCCTTGTGCAGGATCTGAAGCACCTTGGTGACCCCGGCCTCGCCCATCGCCCCCAGGCCATAGACGAACGCCCGGCCGATATAGGTGCCTTTGGCGCCGAGAGCCAGGGCCTTGAGGACGTCCTGCCCCGTGCGGATGCCGCTATCCAGATGGACTTCGATCTTGTCGCCCACCGCGTCCATGATCTGCGGCAGGGCGCGGATCGACGACAGGGCGCCGTCCAATTGCCGCCCGCCATGGTTCGACACGATGATCGCGTCCGCGCCGACATTCAGGGCTTCCAGGGCGTCCCGCGGATCGATGATCCCCTTGATGATCAGCGGCCCGTCCCACATCTTCCGGAACTCGCGGATCCGGTCCCAATCCAGCGCCTCGTCGAACGCCTCCGCCGTCCAGGCGGTGAGCGAGGACGGGTCGGTCACGCCGCTGGCATGGCCGACGATATTCCCGAAAAAGCGCCGCTTGGTGCCCAGCATGCCGAGACCCCAATGGACCTTCGTCATCATGTTGGCGATCGATTTGGCGGTCAGTTTCGGCGGGGCGGACAGGCCGTTTTTCAGATCCTTGTGCCGTTGGCCGAGGACCTGAAGGTCGACGGTGATGACGGCCGCCGAGCATTTCGCGGCCTTCGCCCGGTCGAACAGCCGGCGCATGAAATCGTCGTCTTTCAGGGTATAGACCTGGAACCAGAAGGGCTTGGACGTGTTTTCGGCGACATCCTCAATCGAACAGATCGACATGGTCGACAGGGTGAAGGGGACGCCGAACGCCTCGGCCGCGCGGGCGGCCTTGATCTCGCCGTCGGCGCATTGCATCCCGGTCAGCCCGACCGGTGCCAACGCCACGGGCATGGCCACATCCTGACCGATCATCTGACTGCGGGTCGACCGCCCGGACATGTCGACCGCCACCCGCTGGCGCAGGTGAATGTCCTGAAAGTCCGTCGTGTTCTCGCGGAAGGTCTGCTCGGTCCAACTGCCCGATTCCGCATAGTCGTAGAACATCCGCGGCGCGCGCCGCTTGTAGATGCGTTTCAGGTCGTCGACACAGGTGATCACAGGCATGACATTAACCCCAATCCCAAGGCATTCATCGGAAATCACAATCCAGGCGCGGAACCCGCCCCCCAGCGAACGGTTCCTGCGGCCAGAGAATATCCGTCCCTGAGCAAACTGCAATCAGGGCGGACAGGTTTCTTCCCCCGGCCATGACCTTCCGGGGGACGGGTTTCGGTCGTCATCATAATGGGCCGGCCGAACTGGATGGCGTTCGCCAACGGGCGGTCGCCCATTACGCCGACACCCACACATGGTCCCAACGGGTCGCGACGCTGATGCCCGCCATTCAGAAACTGTATTGGCCATCCGCCGCAATCGCCGCCTGACGGGTCAGTCCGTCCTTCCCATGCCGGGCACCGGCAACCGAACCATCGAAAAGGACCGCTTCCGGGAACGGGAGCGGTCCTTGTCCGGGCGGTCGAACTGCCCCTACTCGGTCGGCATGTCGTCCATGTTCACGAAGGTGGCTTCCCAGACATGACCGTCGGGGTCGGCGAGGTTGCGGTTGTAGAGGAAGCCGAGATCCTGGAGCGGGTTGATGTCGGCGGTGCCGCCATGGGCCGACGCCGCCGCGTTCATCGCATCCACCGCGTCGCGGCTCTCGCAGGACAAGGCCAGCATGACCTCGCTGGACGTGGCGGGCGGGATCGGGCGTTTGGTGAAGGTCCGCCATCTGTCCTGCGTGATCAGCATGACGTGGATCGCGTCCGAAATCACCATGCAGGCGGTGGATTCATCGCTGAACTGAGGGTTCTTGGTGAAGCCGAGCGCGTTGTAGAACGCTTCGGATCGGGCCAGATCGGTGACGGGCAGGTTCACGAAAATCATCTTGGTCATTGTCCATGTCCTTTCGATACCCGGCGGCATCGGCCTGTTTCAGCAGGGGCGCCGGGTCGTTGAAGCGTCGGCGTGACCGTCACGGCGACCGCTTGGACAGGAGGAGTAGAGTGTCTCGAAAGAGGACGAATTGATCTTTGGTAAGAAATGCCGTCACCGCTCGCCCAGGCGGCCGATGGCGATCTTGCGGCGCAGGCGGCTCAGGCTTTCCGGCGTGATACCGAGCCAGGCGGCGATGTGATGCTGCTTCAGCCGCTTGTGTAGCTCCGGTTCCCTGCGAATGAAATCGAGATAGCGCTGCATCGCATCGTCATGCCGGAACGCGATTTCCCCCGGTTCCTTCTCGATGATCCAATGACGCTCCATATAGCCGATATAGAAGGCCGCGATGTCCGGATGGGCATGAACCAACGCCTTGAAGGCCGCGAAGTCGTATTCGAGGACATCCGTGTCCTCGATGGCGGTGATCGTAAACGGGCTGGGTTGACGCAGGAGGGTCGCGCTGACGGAAGCGCCGATGCGGGTCTCCGGAAAGAAGTACTTGATGATCAGATCGCCGTCGCGGCCGATATAGTGCTGGCACAGCAGGCCTTTGACGACAAAGGCGAAACTGGCCGGAACGTCGCCGGCCTGAATGAAGACCTCATCCTTGCGGTAGTGGCGCGGCCGCAGGAGCGACGCCCAGGCGCGCTCCGATTCTTCTGACAGGTCGGCATAGCTGCGGATTTTTGCAAAAAAGGCGGCGGTCGACATGGCACCGGTCCCGGGAGGTGATCGGGCCACTCTGATGGCTTATGCCGGCCATGCCAACTTGATTGCGGGTGGGGGCCGGCTCGACGGCCGCCCCCATGCGCGTCCCTCACCGGTCCGGTATCGCCATGGCGATGATGCCGGTAACGCCGACGGAGTCGCTGCCGAAAGGTACATCCGCGCGGTGCCAGCGGGGAGATTTCACACCGACGCCGTCAAATTCGACCTGGCCGACGAACAGGCGCGGACGGGCGATCAGAGAGAGGTAATGGTCCAGGAATATGTCGCAATGAGGGGGCCGGTGTTCCGAAACCCAACGGCCTTGCATGTCCAGATTGGCGATGGCGGCGACCTTGCCGCCATAGATCCGGTACTGCAGGTCGGTCCCGCCGCGGCCCAGCACCAGCTTGTGGATGTAGCCCAGTTCGACCGGCAGATCGTCCATCGGGACGGAGGCGGGCAATGTCCCGTCGGCCCGGGCGTGGCGGAAATACCAGTCGGCAAAGCCTTCCTGCCTTTTCGACCAATGGCGCGGATTCCCGGTCTCCACGATTCGCAGTGCCACACTGATGGCGGCATCGGACGGCGCCTCCTGCACGGTGCCGTCGAGATAGCGACTGACCAACCTGCCCACTCCCTCTTACACGGATACCTTAGTTATCATTGTTTGCATGCGACGCAAACGACCTGGAGGGGTGATGCGGCAAAAATTCCCGGCAAAACAGGGCCGAACGTGGCCGCGGGGCGGTTGCAGGGACAGGGCCATGTGCCTATATACGCTGCGGAAACTCCCGCCCGGCCGGACTCATGCGGCTCCGGCGGCCATCCCGACCCGAAAGGGGCATCCGGCATGGCGCTGATTCTCAGGCTTCGCGATGCCCGCTTATGAATGGAGGAAAGTGCATATGGGTAAGGTTATCGGTATCGACTTGGGCACCACCAACTCCTGCGTGGCGGTCATGGAAGGCTCCAATGCCAAAGTGATCGAGAACGCGGAAGGCGCGCGCACCACGCCGTCCATGGTCGCCTTCGCCGAAGACGGCGAGCGGCTGGTCGGATCGTCCGCGAAGCGCCAGGCGGTCACGAACCCCGAAAACACGCTCTACGCCATCAAACGCCTGATCGGCCGCCGCTTCACCGATGCCGAGGTGAAGAAAGACATCAAGAACGCGCCGTTCAAGATCATCAAATCCGACGCCGGCGACGCCTGGGTCGAAGTGCGCGGCGAAAGCTATGCGCCGTCCCAGATCTCGGCCATGGTCCTTCAGAAGATGAAAGAGACCGCCGAGGGCTATCTGGGCGAGACCGTCGAGAAGGCCGTCATCACCGTCCCGGCCTATTTCAACGACAGCCAGCGCCAGGCCACCAAGGACGCGGGCAAGATCGCCGGGCTGGAAGTCCTGCGCATCATCAACGAACCGACCGCCGCCGCGCTGGCCTACGGGCTGGAAAAGAAGGGCAGCGGCACGATCGCCGTTTATGACCTGGGCGGCGGCACGTTCGATGTGTCGGTCCTGGAAATCGGCGACGGCGTCTTCGAGGTGAAGTCGACCAACGGCGACACCTTCCTGGGCGGCGAGGATTTCGACCAGGCGATCATCGATTACCTGGCCGACGAGTTCAAAAAGGAACAGGGCATCGACCTGCGCTCCGACCGCATGGCGCTGCAGCGTCTGAAGGAAGCGGCGGAAAAGGCGAAGATCGAACTGTCCTCCGCGACGCAGACCGATGTGAACCTGCCCTTCATCACGGCCGATTCCTCGGGCCCGAAACACCTGAACATCAAGCTCAGCCGCTCCAAGCTGGAAAGCCTGGTCGGCGATCTGGTTCAGCGCACGGTCGGCCCGTGCAAGGCCGCGCTGAAAGACGCCGGTCTGAAGGCGTCGGAAATCGACGAGGTCATCCTGGTCGGCGGCATGACCCGCATGCCGAAGGTCATCGAAACGGTGAAGGAATTCTTCGGCCGTGAACCGCATCGCGGTGTGAACCCGGACGAGGTCGTCGCCATCGGCGCCGCGATCCAGGCCGGCGTGCTGCAGGGCGACGTCAAGGACGTGCTGCTGCTCGACGTCACCCCGCTGTCGCTGGGTATCGAAACCCTGGGCGGCGTCTTCACCCGCCTGATCGACCGCAACACGACGATCCCGACCAAGAAGTCGCAGGTCTTCTCGACCGCCGAGGACAATCAGTCGGCGGTGACGATCCGCGTGTTCCAGGGCGAACGCGAAATGGCGGCGGACAACAAGCTGCTGGGTCAGTTCGACCTGGTGGGCATCCCACCCTCGCCGCGCGGCATGCCGCAGATCGAGGTCACGTTCGACATCGACGCCAACGGCATCGTCAATGTCTCGGCCAAGGACAAGGGCACCGGCAAGGAGCAGCAGATCCGCATCCAGGCGTCCGGCGGCCTGTCCGATGACGAGATCAATCAGATGGTCCAGGACGCCGAGGCGAATGCCGAGACGGACAAGAAGCGCAAGGAACTGGTCGAGGCGCGCAATGCCGCCGACAGCGCCATCCACACGACCGAGAAGGCCCTGGCCGATCACGGCGACTCGCTGTCCGGCGACGACAAGTCCGCCATCGAAACGGCGATCGCCGAGCTGAAAGAGGTCAAGGACGGCGAGGATCTGGACGCGATCAAGTCCAAGACCGAAGCCGTGACCCAGGCGTCGATGAAGCTGGGTGAGGCCATGTACAAGGCCGCGCAGGCCGAAGCCGGCGATGACGGCGACGCCGATGCCGGCCCCTCTTCCTCCGACGGGCAGGAAGAAAAGGTGGTCGACGCCGACTTCGAGGAAGTCGACGACGACAAGAAGGACAAGTCCTAACCGACAAACGAGGACCGGCCCCGCCCTCTCGACATGAGCGGCGGGGCCGAACCTTCGACGGGAGGGGATTATGTCCAAACGCGACTATTACGAAACACTGGGCCTGCAAAAGGGCGCGTCCCCGGACGAGCTGAAAAAGGCCTATCGCAAGCTCGCCATGCAGTATCACCCGGACCGCAATCCGGGGGACGCCGAGGCCGAAGCCAAGTTCAAGGAAGTCGGCGAGGCCTATGAGGTCCTGAAGGACGAGCAGAAGCGCGCGGCCTATGACCGATTCGGCCATGAAGCCTTTGAACAGGGCGGAATGGGCGGCGGCGGATTCCGCAATGCCGGCGGCGGCGCGGGTTTCGGTGGTTTCACCGACATTTTCGAAGAAATGTTCGGCGATTTCATGGGCGGCGGCGGCGGTGGCCGCGGCCGGGGCGGCCAGCGCCAGGCGCGCGGCGCCGATCAGCGCTACAATCTGGAAATCGGGCTGGAGGACGCGTTCAGCGGCCGTCAGGTCGAGATCAAGGTGCCGACCGCGGTCACCTGCGATTCCTGCAACGGCAGCGGCGCCGAAGACGGTGCCCAGCCGGTCAATTGCGGCACCTGCGGCGGCGACGGCAAGGTCCGCGCCAGCCAGGGCTTTTTCACCATCGAACGGACCTGCCCGACCTGTCTGGGCCAGGGCCAGGTGATCGACAAGCCGTGCCGCAAATGCTCCGGTTCCGGCCGGATGCACAAGGACAAGACCTTGCAGGTCAACATCCCGAAAGGGGTGGAGGAAGGTACCCGGATCCGCCTGTCCGGCGAGGGCGAGGCGGGATTGCGCGGCGCGCCGCCGGGCGACCTCTATATCTTCCTGTCGATCCGCCCGCACCGCCTGTTCGAGCGCGAGGGCGAGAACCTGTTCTGCCGCGTGCCGATCTCCATGGCCGACGCGGCCCTGGGCGGCGAGATCGAGGTCCCGACCATCGACGGTGGCCGCGCCAAGGTGAAGGTGCCCGACGGCACCCAGACCGGTCAGCGTTTCCGCCTGCGCGGCAAGGGCATGCCCGTCCTGCGCAGCGAGGCGCGCGGCGACATGTATATCGAGCTGGCCGTCGAAACCCCGGTCAACCTGACCAAGCGCCAGAAAGAGCTGCTGAAGGAATTCCGCGACGAGGGCAAGGGCAAGAATACCAGCCCCGAAACCGACGGCTTCTTCGCCAAGGTCAAGGAATTCTGGGACGATCTGACCGAATAACGCGAACGGGCGGCGCGACTATTCCGCCGCCCGGTACGCCGCCTGCGTCGGAATGAACGGTGCCACCGCCCCGATCGCGCGGGCGACATACTCGTCCTTCTGGCCGACCGGCGCGACATAGTGGATCGCGCTTTCGGCATCTTCCCGCGACCCGCCGCGCATCAATACCCAGGTTGCGAGATACTGCGAGGCAAGGCAGCCGCCCGCCGTCGCGACATTGCCGTCCGCGTGGAATGGTTGATTCAGCACGTCGACGCCGGCCTCGACGACCCAGGGCTTGGTGGTCAGATCGGTGCAGGCGGGGCGGTCGCCCAGCAGGCCCAGCTTCGCCAGCAACAGCGTCCCCGAACATTGGGCGCCGATCAATTGCCGCGCCGGGTCCAGCCTGATCCGGTCCAGAATCGCAGGTGTCTGCGCGACGTCCCGCGTCTTCATGCCGCTGCCGAACAGGACGGCGTCTGCTTCGCCGGCGAATTCCAGCGGCTTTTCGGCCCGAACCGTCACCCCATTCATGGATGTCACTTCGGCTTCGGGACAGGTGATATGGGCCTTCCAGCCCTTGCCGCGCATCCGGTTCAGAATGCCGGAGGCGATGAAGGAATCCAGTTCATTGAACCCGTCAAAGGTCAGGATGGCGATCTGCATGGATACTCCGCTGGCGATTTAGAACGGCGCGGATACGGAACAATCCAACCAAAGGCGTCCTGTTGCAACGCCTGATTTGTGTGCGGACAACCCAGCCCCAAGCCGATACATCCTGCGCTGCCTGCTCCAGCCTCCGCAGCGATGATCGGGCAGCATATATGTTGAACTTACCGTGCAGAAACTCGGGGCGAACTCGTTAAGTTTAGCACTTACAATGCCCTAAGTGGCGCACGCTGCTTATTCTGGACGGACCGGAAAGCCTCGCCAGTCATGATAGTAATGCAACACACTTGGCTGGATTTCAGTCCGCCAGTTCCCCGGGTTTTGCCAGACAATCTTTTTGTCCCGCGCAAACACTTTGCACGGACGCGACGTGCGTTCCTCACAATGTTTCAAAAGTTCTATCGCATCTGGGTTTGCACATTGGAACGATGATGCGGACGCGCAGTAGGAGTAGAACCCGCGCGTTCCGTCTTCAGTTATTACAAAATCCAACCCTTGGCGGTGTCGAAAGTAGTATTCGTAGCTTTTTAGAGCCGAGGACGTCAGCCTAATTGACCCTGCCCCGGTAAAATTGACCGAACCATCGTCCTTTGATGGAACGCCGCATGCCGCTAGCAACAGAACCGCAATATGTATGCAAAAGAGTCTCGTCATCTAACCGGCTTAAGGTTTTTTGCTTGCCAAATAGTTTAACCGCTCCCGCCACGCGCCCGGTGTCATGCCGAAGGCGTTCTTGAAATGGCGGGTCATGTGGGCCTGGTCCGCAAACCCGGCTTCGGCGGCGGCGGCGGAGAGGGTGGCGCCGGTCTGTAGGGCGGCGCGGGCGCGGTCGAGGCGGCGCATGACCAGCCAGCGGTGCGGGCTGATGCCGCTGACGGCGCGGAAATGGCGGGCCAGGGCGAAACGGGACTGGCCGGTGATGCTTTCCAGATCGCCCAGCGGCAAATCGCGGTCCAGACATTCCAGCATCGCCTGTTTGGCCAGGCGCACGGCACCGATATCCGCCGGGGCGGTCCGGCGCGGCGCGGTCGCCGGGTCGATCCGGCCCAGGGCATTGGCGATGTCCGATATGTCGGACGCCCATTCCAGCTCCGTCTTCTCGCGGTCGATATGCCGCAAGGCCGAGAGCGCCGCGGCGCAGAGGGCGCGGTCCCGCGAAATGCATTCCTTCACGAATGGCAGGCTGCGCGTCCCGTCGGGCAGGGCGTCGCGGATGGCGTCCGGGTCGATATAGAGCATGCGATAGCGGAACCCGCCTTCCGCCCCTGCATGCCCGTCATGCATTTCGTCGGGATGCAGCACGATGGCGTTGCCGGGCAGGCTGTTCCGCTCCACACCGCGATAGGTGAAGGACTGAACCCCGTTCAGGGTCACGCCGATGGCATAGGTGTCGTGGCGGTGCGGGGCATAGGCCTGTCCGCCGAACCGCGCCTCGATCCGCTCCGGGCCGCCGGGCCCGTCGCCGGGCGCGATGCGCACCCAGTCCCGGCCCTCCGGCCCGCACGAACGTTCAAGACCCGAGAAATCGTGCTGCGTAGACTCCATCCCTCAACGCTAGCAGAGACCGCGCCGCCCGGCGACCGGCCATTCGGGAAAGGATGCCATGAACCCCGTTCTCACGCTCGATCAGGAATTCGCCCAGATCACGAAATATTATTCGCCGCGCGTCGTGGCGCTGGCCAATGGGCAATATGTCAAACTGGCCAAGATGAAGGGCGAGTTCGTGCGCCATAATCACGAGAAGGAAGACGAATTCTTCTTCGTCCTGAAAGGCACGTTCTGCCTGCGATACGACGATGGCAGCGAGGCGGTGATGACCGCCGGGCAATGCCATGTCACCCCGCGCGGCGTCTGGCATCACCCCTATGCGCCGGAAGAGGCCTGGGTCATGTTTGTCGAACCGGCCGAGACCCTGCATACCGGCACGGTCGACAGCCCGCTGACGAAATCCGTCGAAAGTCAGACCGCCACCCTTGTTCAGGAAGGCTGAGCGGATGCATTTCGACACCAAAATGGCCATCGTCATCCGGGACGATCTGCTGCCCTGGCAGGGCTTGAACGTCACCGCCTTCCTGGCCGGCGGGCTGGCCGGGCGCGATCCCGGGATTCTGGGCGCGGCCTATGCCGATGCCGACGGGACGGACTACGCCCCCCTGATCCGCGAGCCGATCTTCGTTCTGGCCGGGACCGCGGAGACCCTGCAACGCACCCGCCGCCGCGCCGTCGACCGGGGCCTGACGCCCGCGATCTATACCGTGGAGATGTTCGCAACAGACCACGACGACGCCAACCGCGCCGCCGTCGCCGCCGTAAAGGCGGAGGCGCTGGACCTTGTCGGGGTCGCCATCCATGGGCCGCGCAAGGCGGTCGACAAGGTGATCAACGGGCTGAAGCGGCACCCCTGACACGGCCGCACGCCGCCTCTATATATAAGGAGAGATCCCGAGGCTGACCCGGAGGCGGCGATGGCCCGACAGACGACCCCGATCCTGCTGTTCGACAGCGATTGCGTTCTGTGCTCGCGCTGGGTCCGGTTCATTCTGACCTGGGAACGATCACCGGAGATCCGGTTCGTCGCCGCCCAAAGCGTCGCGGGTCAGGCATTCCTGGCCGAACACGGGCTGCCCCTTTCCGACTGGACCACGAATTATTTCCTGGAACCGGGACCCGACGGTCCCGTGCTGCATGAAAAATCCGGCGCCGCGCTGGCGGTCCTGTGGCGGATGCGGGCACCGGTCCGGTGGCTTGCCGCGCTGGGGCTCATACCGCGTCCGGCGCGCGACTGGCTTTACGACCGCGTCGCCCGCAACCGCTACGCCTGGTTCGGGCGGCTTGATCGTTGCGCCCTGCCGCCACCGGAGGTCCGCGCCCGCTTCCTGTAAGGGCATCGCGGTGTCAGTGCGCTCGCGGGCAACATCCGCAGTCAACCGTTTCGGTTTCGATGGCAATCGCGGCGATTCCAACATCCGCATGTTCATTCGAACACTTTGTGAAGGGGACAATCCGCCGCAGTTCTGCGCCCGATTGCATGGGAGTGTCTAATTCCCGGTTGGATTCCAGGGGGTTGCGCAGGATGCACGGCTGAAAACGCGAGCTATGCGTTAATTTTCTGTCTGAATTGTGAATGTGACAGTGGTTTTTCAAACAGGCCTGGGCTATATAACCCGCCGGTGATTGATGCTAACAGATCACATGGATGGAAATATGAGCGATTCTAGCAAGAACAAAAAACCGGAATCTGACCGGAAGTACGAAGCGAAAACGCGCAAGTGCCTGATGTGCCGGACCGAGTTCAAGAGCTCCTGGCCGGGCGAACGCGTCTGCTCGAATTGCAAGCAGACCAGCGCGTGGAACGAGCCGTCCATCGCTGCGTAACCGGTGTCCCGGCGCTTGTCGCCGGGCTTTGCGACCGCCCGCCTTTCGGGCGGTTTCGCTTTTCAGAAGACGGCCCGCGCCGATTCAGGCAGGCGGGTGAGATAACGAAAACGCATCCGACCGAACCCGCGATACTGCGGCCCAGGCGGATGCGTTTTCGTTTGTCGGGCGTCAGAACTCGATCTTGTCGCCGACCTTGAGGGCGTATTTCTCCGCCGCGCTGCCGCCGTTCACGGCGATCTCCACCAGGCCCAGGCTGTTTTCGTACCAGAAGCCGAACCGTTCCGGCACGTCGGAGAAGGTCCGGGCGCGCGGCGGTGCCGTGCCGTCCGGCAAGGTGACGCGCACCGGATCGGTCAGGCTCGCCGCCCGCAGGCCGGTCATGGCATTGCCGTAACCGTCGATATAGAGGATCCGCGCCAGATCGTCGGGCCAGTCCGCCCCGGGCCGCGACGGCGGGTTGGGCAGCGCCGGAACGCAGGCCGGCTTTCGGCCCATGGCCCAGCGCGCGGCGGCGGGCGCGAAGAGGTCGCGGCCGTGGAAACTGGCCGACAACCGCTCTGGCCGCCATTGCAGCGTGAACCGCGCGACCCGTGACGCCCGACGCAGGGCGATTTCGAACAACCCGTTGTCGGGGCCGATCAGGCAGCGGTCGTCGGCCTCGATCAACAGCGCCTCGCGCGCGCTGCCGACGCCGGGATCGACCACGGCGACGACCATGGCGTCCGGCGGCAGGTCCTGCAGTACCGCGGCCAGCAGATAGGCCGAGCCCATCGGGTCCATGGCCGGCGCGTCATGCATCAGATCGACGATCCGCGCTTCCGGCCAGGCCGCGTAGATCGCGCCATGCATCTGGCCGACATAGGGACCGTCGGTTCGGAAATCGGTAAACAGAAAGATCGGTGCCGTCATGCGGCGCAGTCTATCAGGCGATCAGCTTGCCCGTCACCTCTGCCAGGGTGGCCCCGACGGCCCGCACCTGCTTTTCGCGATCCGGATCGGTGATCGATCCGTCCTCGGCCAGGATCTTGTTGGCGCCGCCGACCGCGACCTGGTTCGGAATGACGGTCATACCGACATTGCCCAGAATCGCGCGGACATGGACCAGGCCGCGCAGACCGCCCAAAGCCCCGGCGGAGGCGGAGACCAGCCCCGCCGTCTTGCCGCGCAGGAACCGGCTGCCCGGCCCGTTCGGACCTGGCCGCGACACCCAATCGATCGTGTTCTTCAGCAAGGGCGTGATGGAACTGTTATATTCCGGGCAGGCCAGCAGCAGCCCGTGATGCGCGCCAAACAGATCCTGCATTTTCGCGCCGTTTTCCGGCAAGCCCTCCGCGGCCTCCAGATCCTCGTCGACCAGCGGCATCGGATAGTCGCGCAGATCGATCACCGTCACCTCCGCCCCGGCATCGCGGGCCCCGGCGACGGCGGTTTTCAGGACTTTCTTGTTCATGGAGTCACGCCGGGCACTGCCGGCAAAGGCGAGGAGTTTGACGGTCGGCATACCATTCCTTTCCTGTCGGTTCCTGGGGCTTGGCGCTGCCTGCCCCTTTACCCAGATAGTGGGCACGCGGAATCGGGCAAGCCCTGCCGCCGACGCGGCTGGACGGATGGGCTTCAAAGGTCTAAAAGCCGCGCAACGCTAACATCGTAGACAATTTCGGGATCCTCGCGATGCGCCTCGGCATTTTGGAAGCCGGCCGTCCGCCCGCGCCGCTGGACGAAACCCATGGCCGCTATCCGGCCATGTTCGCCGATCTGCTCCGCCCGCATCTGCCGGCGGGGATCGACATCGTGTCCTATGCGGTGATCGACGGCGAATTCCCGGAATCCTCGGTCGACTGCGACGCCTGGCTGATCACCGGCAGCGCCTTCGGCGTCTACGATCCTGATCCTTGGATCGCGACGTTGAAGGATTTTGCCCGCGGCGTCGCCGATGCCGGCAGGCCGATGGTCGGAATCTGCTTCGGCCATCAGCTCATCTCGGAAGTCATGGGCGGCCGGGCGATCAAATCCGACAAGGGCTGGGGCGTCGGATCGCACCGCTATGCGCTGAAGAAGCGGCCGGAATGGCTGACCGATGAGGGCGTGGCGGAATTCGATACCTATGTTTCCCACCAGGATCAGGTGACGGAACCGCCGCCGGGCGCCGAAGTGCTGGCCGGCAGCGATTTCTGTCCGAACGCCATGCTGGCGATCGGCGACCGCATCCTGACCCTGCAGAGCCATCCCGAAATGCCCAGCGCCTATGTCGAGGATCTCTATACCGTGCGCCGCGAACGGATCGGCGCCGAGCGCATCGATGCGGCGATGCAAACCATCGTCGACACCCCCCGCGCGACGGACGCCGACCGCGTCGCCGCCTGGATCGGCGCTTTTCTGACCCACGCGCTCAATCGCTGAGCCCTATCAAGGACCGACTTATGGACCTTCGCAATATTGCCATCATCGCCCATGTCGACCACGGCAAGACCACGATGGTGGATAAACTTCTGACCCAATCCGGCGCGGTGCAGTCGCACCAGCAGATCGCCGAGCGCGCCATGGATTCCAACGACCTGGAAAAGGAACGCGGGATCACCATCCTGGCGAAATGCACCTCGGTCGACTGGAAAGGCACGCGCATCAACATCGTCGACACGCCCGGCCACGCCGATTTCGGCGGCGAGGTGGAGCGCATCCTGTCCATGGTCGACGGGGTCGTGCTGCTGGTCGACGCCGCCGAAGGGCCGATGCCGCAGACCAAGTTCGTCACCATCAAGGCGCTGGAACTGGGCCTGAAGCCGATCGTCGTCATCAACAAGGTCGACAAGCCGGACGCGCGCCCCGACTGGGTCATCGATCAGGTCTTCGATCTGTTCGTTGCGCTGGACGCGAATGAGGATCAGTTGGACTTCCCCGTCCTCTATGCCTCGGCCAAGCAAGGCTGGGCCGCGCGCGGGCTGGACGACGACCGCACCGACCTGACGCCGCTGTTCGAAACCGTGCTGGATAAGGTCGCGCCGCCGGTCGCCGATGCCAGCGGCCCGTTCCGCATGCTGGTCACGACGCTGGAAAGCGACCCCTATCTGGGCCGTATCCTGACCGGGCGCATCGAATCCGGCTCCATCGCCGTCAACCGCACGGTCAAGGGCCTGGGCCGCGACGGCAAGGCGCTGGAAAGCGGCCGCCTGACCAAGCTGCTGGCCTTCCGCGGGCTGAAGCGCGAGCCGGTCGAAACCGCCAGCGCGGGCGATATCGTCGCCATTGCCGGCATGACCGTCGCCACCGTGGCCGACACGATCTGCGACCCGTCGGTCACCGAACCGGTGCCGGGCCGTCCGATCGCGCCGCCGACCATGGCTATGACCGTTTCCGTCAATGACAGCCCGCTGGCCGGCCGCGAGGGCGACAAGCTGACCGGACGCATGATCGGCGACCGGCTGATGCGTGAGGCGGAAAGCAATGTCGCCATCCGCGTCACCGAAAGCGCCGAGAAGGACGCCTATGAAGTCGCCGGACGGGGCGAATTGCAGTTGGGCGTGCTTTTGGAAACGCTGCGCCGCGAAGGCTTCGAACTGACCGTCGGCCCGCCGCGCGTCCTGTTCCGCAAGGACGAGGGCGGCAATCGCATCGAGCCGATGGAAGAGGTTCAGGTCGATGTCGACGACGAATTCTCCGGCGTCGTTGTCGAAAAGCTGGGCCTGCGCAAGGGCGAGATGAAGCAGATGGCCCCGTCGGGCGGCGGCAAGACCCGCATGGTCTTCGACATCCCGTCGCGCGGGTTGATCGGCTATCAGGGCGAATTCCTGGCCGACACACGCGGCACCGGCATCCTGTCGCGGCTGTTCACCGGCTTCGCCCCCTACAAGGGTCAGATCCCGGGCCGCCGTGCCGGGGTGCTGATCTCCGCCGAGCAAGGCACCGCCGTCACCTATGCGCTGGCCAATCTGGAAGATCGCGGGCCGCTGTTCGTCGATCCGGGCGACCCGGTCTATGCCGGCATGATCCTGGGCGAGCACAACAAGGGCAGCGACCTTGAGGTCAATCCGCTGAAGGCGAAACAGCTGACCAACTTCCGCGCCGCCGGCAAGGACGATGCGGTCAAGCTGACCCCGCCGGTCCGCCGCACCCTGGAAGAGGCACTGGCCTATATCCAGGATGATGAGCGCGTCGAAGTCACGCCGAAGTCGATCCGCCTGCGCAAGGCGATCCTGGACCCGCATGAGCGCAAGCGCGACAAGCGCCGGCGCGAGGCGGAGATGGCCTGACCGGAGGGCGTCATGCCGCCCAGACTTGCCTTTCTGCACACCGCAGCGGTCCACGAACCGACCTTCCGCGCCTTGGTGACCGAACTGTCGCCCGGCGCGGATCAGGTTCACGCCATTCACCCGGAATGGCTGGACCAGGCGCGGCGGGAAGGCCTGGGCGGCGATCTGCACGACACCGTGACGGGTGGACTGTCCGCCCTGGCCGATCAGTCGGACGCGGTCTTGTGCACCTGTTCGACCCTGGGACCGGTGGCGGACGATCTGGCCAAAACCAATCCGAAAGTGCTGCGCATCGACCGCCCGCTGATGGCCAAGGCCGCCGCGACGCCGGGCAGCGCCATTGTCGCCCTATGCCTGGACAGCACGCGGGACGCGACCCTGTCCTTGATCGACGACGCCTTCGCGGCGGCGGGACGCCGAAGCGACCGCACGCTCTGCCTCTGCGCCGAGGCCTGGCCTTATTTCGAGAGGGGCGACAGGGACGGCTTCGCGCGATCCATCGCGGCGCAGATCCGCCGCACCGCCGGGGAGATACCCGGCGCCGGTTGCGTGGTTCTTGCCCAGGCATCCATGGCCTGCGCCGAGCCGCTGTTGACCGATCTGGGCTTGCCGGTCTTCTCCTCGCCGCGTCTCGGTGTCGAAGCCGCCTTGGTGGCCGCCGGACAATGACGGAAGAGATCGTCGCGACATCGGCGCGCCTGCGCCTGCGGCCCTGGACCCCGGATGGATTGCCGCGCCTGACGGCCTTGCTGACCGACCCGGTCACGATGAAGCATTGGCCGGAACCGTTCGACGACGAAGACGTGCGCAACTGGCTGGACCGTGCAATCCGGCTGTGGGCGTCCGACCGGCTAGGCAGATGGCAGGTCTTCCGGAAGAAGGACGGCGCCTTTCTAGGCGATTGCGGGTTGGTACCGACCGAACTGGACGGCGAGACGGTGACGGATCTGGGCTATATCCTGCAGGCCCCATATCACGGACGGGGCTACGGCAAGGAGGCCGCCGCCGCCGCGCTGCATTACGGCACGAATGTATTGGGGCTGCGAAACATCGTCTGCCATATGGCCGAGGACAACATGCCGTCCCGGCGGACGGCGGAGGCGCTGGGCATGGTCGAATCGCGGCGATTCATCCATACCGGAAACCGCAACAAAACCCATATCATCCACCGGCTTCCGGCCTGAAATCCCCGAATTCCGAACTCCGTGAAACGCCAATGCGTTTTGCGCATGGCTGCATTGGGATGAGCTCATGGGCGGTCCCAAAATTTCACTATGCAGCGCATCCAATTCCGGGCATAACCCGCTCAATCCCGATCACGACGGCCGCCTAAAGCGGTCGCAAGAGGGTCGTTCCCTGGAACGGGTCGGGGCGGAACATCTACTGGTAGGAGAGACGCCGATGCCGCGCGACGACATCGCTCTTTCCCGACTGGGGACGGCCGCGGACAAGTTCCAAAGCGACTCCCATGAGGATAAGGGCGCAGTTAACGAAGCAACCGTAATCCCCTTCCCTTCGCAGGACGGGCGATTGGACCATTTCATCAAGCGCGATGGCATGGTCTATGCGGGAACCCACCTTCTGATCGACGTTTGGAACGGTCAGAATCTGGACGATATCGACCATATCGAAGCGACGCTGAAGGAATGCGTGGAAGTGGCGGGGGCCACTCTGCTGCATTGCCATCTGCACCGCTTCAATCCGGAAGGCGTATCCGGCGTTCTGGTGCTGGCCGAGAGCCATATCTCGATCCACACCTGGCCGGAAATGGGCTATGCGGCCCTGGACGTCTTCATGTGCGGCGACAGTCAGCCGCATAAGGCGATCGACGTGCTGAAACGCGGTTTCTGCACCGAGAACGTCCAGGTCGACGACGTGCGCCGGGGTCGCGTTTCGTAAGCGACACAAATTCATGGTATCGAACGGTCGGGCATGGCAGTCGCTTTGCCCGGACCGCTTCTTTTTGTGCCGCTTCGTTTTGTATGTACGGGAGTAGACGATGACCGATTGGTTCGAAGAAACCCTTCACCCCGAATTCCGCCAGGGACTGTCGATGGACAAGGTTCTGTACCGCGACAAGTCGGACCTGCAGGACCTGATCATCTTCGAAAACGCGCGCTTCGGCCGGGTCATGTGCCTGGACGGTGTGGTTCAGACGACCGAGGGTGACGAATTCGTCTATCACGAGATGCTGGCCCATGTGCCGATGCTGGCCCATGGCGATGCGCGCCGGGTGCTGATCATCGGCGGCGGCGACGGCGGCATGGCGCGCGAGGCACTGAAACACCCGGACGCCCAGGTCACGATGGTGGAGATCGACCGGGCGGTCGTCGATTTCTGTACCGAACACCTGCCCAATCATTCCGCCGGCGCCTTCGACAATCCGCGCCTGAACTTGATCATCACGGACGGCGCGAAATTCGTGAAGGAAACCACGGACCGGTTCGACGTCATCATTGTCGATTCGACCGACCCGATCGGGCCGGGCGCGGTCCTGTTCACCGCCGAGTTCTATGCCGATTGCAAACGCAGCCTGACCGATGGCGGCATCCTGGTGACCCAGAACGGCGTGCCCTTCGTGCAGCCTTCGGAGGTCACGAACTCCTATGGCCGCCTGAAACAGAGCTTCAACGACGTGCATTTCTATCGCGCGGCTGTGCCGACCTATCAGGGCGGCGACATGACCTTCGGCTGGGCGACGGACAATGGCATGTTGCGCCATCTGCCGGTCGACGAACTGACGCGTCGGTATGAGAATGCCGGGATCGAGACGCGCTATGTCACGCCGGAACTGCACGCGGGCAGTTTCGCGCTGCCGAAGACCGTCCTCAATCTGATGAAGTGATCAGGCGGAGACGAGCCCCAGCTCGATCTCCAGCGCCCCGCACAGGATCTGGCCGATCAGGATATGCATTTCCTGGATACGGGCTGTCGTGTCGGACGGGACGATGATCAGCGGATCGGCCAATCCGACCAGATCGCCGCCGTCGCGTCCGGCGAAGGCGGCGGCCGTCAGCCCCTTGTCACGTGCCGCCTGCAGCGCCTTGGTGACATTCGGGCTTTTGCCGGAGGTCGAAATACCGACCGCGACATCCCCGGCCCGGCCGATGGCCTCGACCTGGCGGGCGAAAATGTTCTCGAATCCCAGATCGTTGCCCGCCGCCGTCAGGGTGGAGGTGTCGACGGTCAGCGCCAGGGCCGCGATCGGGGCGCGGTCCTTCTTGTAGCGGACGGACAATTCGGTCGCCAGATGCTGGGCGTCGCCCGCACTGCCGCCATTCCCGAAGAACAGGATCTTGCCGCCGCGCCGGGCGCATCCGGCCCAGGCCGCCAGCATTTTCTGCATTTCGGCCCGGCAGGTCTCATGGGTCCGCGCCAGGACGGAGGCATGCTCCGCGAATTCGTCGTCGAAAAAGGTCTCGCTGATCGTCATGGCGCGGACGTTACTCCGCCTCCCCGGCCCGGACAAGCGCGGCTTCGCGCCGGAACAGCGCATTATCGAAGCCCTGCAATTGCCGCTTAACCCGTCCGTAGAACGTGTCTTCGGGATAGGTTCCGGACGCGTTCGGCTTCCCGGCCTTGAGACCGCTGAACAGTTCCAGCGCCTCGTCGACATGGCGGATGGTGTAGAGATGGAATTTGCCGTCGCGGATGGCGGCGGCGGTTTCGTCATCGACCACTAGGCTGTCGGCATTTGCCTGCGGGACCAGCACGCCTTGGCTGCCCGTCAGGCCGCGCCGTCGGCAGGCCTTGAAAAAGCCCTCGACCTTGTGATGAACGCCGCCCACCGCCTGGGATTCCCCCCGCTGATTGACGGAACCGGTGATCGCCAGATCCTGGCGCAGCGGCACGCCGCCAAGGTCGGACAGAACCGCGATCAGTTCCGCCAGGGACGCACTGTCGCCTTCCACCCCGCCATAATTCTGTTCGAAGGTGATCGAGCAGTTGAAGGACAGCGGCGCGGTGCGGGCGAACAGGCCAGACAGATAGCCTTGCAAGACCATCGCGCCCTTCTGCTGAATCGGGCCGCCCATATCCACCTGGCGTTCGATGTTCAGGACACCGTGCCGGCCGACGCTGGCCCGCGCTGTGACCCGCGACGGGCCGCCATAGGCGTGATCGCCCATATCGCGCACGGTCAGGGCATTGATCTGACCGGTGACTTCGCCCTCCGTCGCAATCATGACGGTGCCGCGTTCGATCATATCCTGGCTGTGGCCCTCGATCCGGTCGTTGCGGCGCAACTGCGCGGCATGTGCGGCCACCAGGTCGGCCTCGGTCAGCTTCTTCTTGCCGGGATTCCGGGCCGATGCCTCGATCACGATGTCGTCCAGCCGTTCGATCTGGGCGCTCAACCGTGTCCGGTCGCCGTTCCACCGGGTCGCCATGCCCAGAAGATAACCGACCGCCCCATCATCGATGCCGCGGCCCGTGCACCCCTTGACCCGGTCGCGCAGCACCGTGCCATAGAGCGCCAGATTGGCGGCATTGGCGGGCATGTCCTGGGCGATATCGGCCTTCACCTTGAACAGGGTCTGGAAATCCGGCGACCGGGAATAACCGCCGTAATAGATCGCCGGCGTGCCGACGATGACCACCTTCAGATCCAGATCAATCGCTTTCGGGGACGGGGCGCCGATCACCGGCAGCGCGCCCTGACGGTGCGGTTCCTCAATCCGGACCTGACCGTCGCGCAGGGCACCGACCAGGGCGGGCCAGGCCAGGGGATCGGCCGCCAGCGCATCCGCGCGCAGGACCAGTACACCGCCATTCGCGCGGTGCAGCGCCCCGGCGCGGATCAGCGTGAAATCGGTTTCCAGATGGGTCTGGCCCGGCCGGTACTCGATCCGCCCGAACAGATGGCCATAGCTCGGCGTCGATTCCAGGACGATGGGCGGGTGGGTCAGGTCGCCATTGTCGACCAGCAGATTGACCGCATAGCGGCGTTCGGGCGGCTCTGCGGTATTGGGCCGGCCCTTCATGTCCTGGGCAGGACCGAAGGCCCGCAGATTGTCCAGAATGTCCTGTTCCAGTTCCACGAACCACCGGTTCAGGCCATAGCCGCCGAAGCTTTCGATCAGGGGCTGCATCAGGGTCTTGCAGGTGTCGCGCGCCGCATCGCGGGTGATATCGGCAACCCGGTCCACCAGCGCCGCGCGGTCCTTGGCGGCTTTGGCATTGATCGCGTTCAGGCGCTCGGCAATGGCCTGGGCCGCCTGGGTCTTGGTCTCGCGCTCCTCCGGCGGGATCGTGTCGAACCCGACCGGGCCGCCATTGGCATCGGCCGGGGCAATGACCGGGCCGTGCTCTCCCTGAAAGATGCCCAATCCCTGATCGGCCGCGTCCGCCCGCAATTGGGCCATGGCGCCCTCGGCCTCGGCGGCGGCGCGCTGCTGGGCGGATTTCACATCCTCCTGATAGCGGTCGCCTTCGAAAGTCTGCTTCAGCGCCGCGCGCAATCCGGCGACGAACCCTTCCAGGGCGTCGCGCAGTCGGCGGCCCGTCCCGGCGGGCAGGCGATACGGCTTCGGACGGTGCGTCCGCTTGAAATTGTTCAGATAGACCCAGTCCGGGGCCGGCGGACGCCCGTCCAGCGTCTGACGGATATAGTTCAGCGTCTCCGTCATTCGGCCCGCGCGGTCAGGGCCCAGGACGAAGACATTGAAGCCCGGTTCCTCGGTCTGCAGCCCGAATTCCAGGGCGTCCCGCGCCCGTTCATGGCTCGACAAGTCGAAGATCTGGGCCTGTTTGCGGGCCTTCCATTTGAAGCGCGGAATCCCGACCTTGTCGGCTTTCACTGGCCGTGCGGGCATGGGCCCTCCCTTTCCTGCCGGACGGGTCCGTGACGGCCCGTCCTTCTTGTCCGTTCGCAATCGATCGTAAGGATCGATTTGGGGACGGAAAAGCCCCGTATCCAGGCTTGTCAGCCGGGCGACTTCCGATACTCTTCCGCGCCATGACGATGACGCTGACAGACATATTCCGCTATCCGATGAAGGGCATGGGGCCGGACCGGCTGGATTCCGTCGCCCTGACCCCCGGATTGGGCCTCCCCTTCGACCGGAATTGGGCCATCGTGCACGATTCCAGCACAGTCGACGCCGCCGCGCCGGTATGGGCCAAGAAGGCGAATTTCCTGTGCCTGGCGCGCGACGAGAAACTGGCGCAGCTGGAAACGTCCTTCGATGAAGAGACACGCACCCTGACGATCTTCCGCAAGGGCAAACAGATCAGCAAGGGACGCCTGGACGACCCGATGGGCCGGACGCTGCTGCAGACCTTCCTGAACAGCTTCATGCCCAGCGGCCCGCGCGGCAATCCGAAGATCGTCGAGGCGCCGCACGAGGTACAATTCACGGATATGGAGGAGGCCAAGGTCTCCCTGATCAACCGGGCCAGTGTCAGCGACCTGGAGCGAGTGACGCGTGAACCGGTCGACCTGATGCGGTTCCGTGGCAATCTTTATGTCGACGGGCTGAAGCCCTGGCAGGAATTCGACTGGGTCGGCAAGCGGATCCGGGTCGGCGAATGCGTGCTGGAAATCCTGATGCGGATCGACCGGTGCGCCGCGACCAACGTCAACCCAGCGAGCGGCGATGTCGACATGAACATCCCGTTGAGCCTGCGCAAGGGCTTCGGTCATATCGATTGCGGCGTCCATGCCAAGGTGATCATGGGCGGCACGATCCGCCCGGGCGATTCGATCGAACTCGCCTGATCCGCCCAATCCTTGGTTTTTTCGGGGCCAAAAGAAACGGCGGCGACGGGGTTTCCCGTCGCCGCCTTACCCCGATAGACCTGAGCCGGATGGGAGGGGCAGGATTTTGGCCCAGGTCTTCCGGAACTTCTCAACCGCGTCGCCTTCTTGGCTTCGCCGTCGTCGTTACATCCTTAATGTAGGCCCGCTTTCCCAATCCTGATGTGATGACAATCACAGCCCCCCGAAAAAAATCTCACTTTAACCGAATTTTTTTGCTAACCTTTTGAAATGTCGAAAGAAAATAATTCGAGAAAGAATTCTTACAGACGCGGCCCCAAACCCGCGACGCCGGAGCGTCTGGAACGGGCCGCTTTGCACTATCTCGAACGCTATGCCAGCAGCGCCGAGAACCTGCGACGCGTTCTGATGCGCCGGGTCTACCGGTCGGCGGAACTGCACGGGACCGACGCGGCGGCGGGCGAAAAGGCGGTGTCCGACCTGATCGATCGGTATCGCCGCGCCGGTCTGCTGGACGACAAGGCCTATGCCACGGCCCGGGCGGCGGGACTGCATCGGCAGGGCAAATCCGCCCGCGCGATCCGTCAGACCCTATCCCTGAAGGGCGTGGAGGAGGAAACGGTCACCGCCGCGCTGGAGGAACTGCGCGAGGAGGTCGGATCCGAAACCGATCTGGCCGCCGCCGTGAATTATGCCCGCCGCCGGCGCATCGGCCCCTGGCGCCCGGAAGAGAATCGGGAATCCAATCGCGAACGGGACCTTGCGGCGCTGGGGCGGCAGGGATTTTCCTATGACATCGCGCGAAAGGTGATCGAGGCCGGTACGCCGGACGATCTGGAACGGGAGGACGTGTATTGACCGGGGTCGTGAATTGCCGGGGCGGACACCGCCTGTCCCTGCCGGAAAGCGGGAAGACCGCGCTGTTGGTGATCGACATGCAGCGCGATTTCATCGACCCGCAGGGCATGTGCGCCGTCCTGGGCGACGATCCCGCCTTCGCCCGCGCCATCGTGCCCAGGGTCGAACGCCTGACCGGATGGGCCAGGACGCAAGGTCACGCCGTGTTTCACACCCGCGAAGGCTATGCGCCCGATCTGTCGGACATGCACCCGGCCAAGCGCGCCCGGCGCGGCTCGGTCAGCGAAGGTCCGCTGGGCCGTTTTCTCATTCGCGGCGAGGCGGGGCACGATTTCATCGACCGGCTGCGCCCCGCGCCGGGCGAGCCGGTGGTCGACAAACCGGGATTCGGCGCGTTCCACGCAACGGACCTGGATGCGCAGTTGCGGCAGCGCGGCGTCACCCATCTGATCCTATGCGGGGTCACGACCTCCTGCTGCGTGCACACGACCCTGCGCGAGGCGGTCGACCGGGGCTATACCTGCCTGACCGTCGCCGACTGCTGCGCCGCGCTGGAATTGGACGATCACGACCGGGCGCTGGACCTGATCGCCAGCGAGGGGGATCTGTTCGGCTGGGTTTGTGATCTGTCGGCGCTAACCGGCGACGCGGCGACGCGCGAAAGCGATTGCACAATCCGGGCAATGGAGGCGCGCGACGCCGAATCCGTGATGGCAATCTATGCCGAAGGGATCGAAACCGGCCATGCGACCTTCCAGACCGATCCCGGCGACTGGGAGAGCTTCTCGGCCGGAAAGCTGTCCGCGCCGCGTCTGGTCGCCCAAGGGGCCGACGGAACAGTGCTGGGCTTCGCGGTGCTGTCGCAGGTTTCCGCCCGGCCGGTCTATCGCGGAATCTGCGAGGTATCGGTCTATGTCGCCGACCGCGCCAAGGGTCGCGGCGTCGGCCACGCCCTGATGGCGGCGCTGGTGGGCGAAAGCGAGGCGGCGGGCATCTGGACCCTGACCGCCGGCATCTTCCCGGAGAACAAGGCGAGCCTGATCCTGCACGCCGCCCATGGCTTCCGCTGCCTGGGCCGTCAGCGCGCCGCCGCCATCATGCCGAAAGGACCGATGGCGGGGCACTGGCGCGATGTGCTGCGGCTGGAACGGCGGTCCGACCGCGTCCGATAAGCGGATCGGGGGCGTATCAGGTCCCGGCGACCGTCATGCCGTCGACGCGCAGCGTCGGTGCGTTGGTGGCGTATTTGAATTCCAGATCGTCGGCGGCCGTCATCGCCAGGAACATGTCCTTCAGATTCCCGGCGATCGTGACCTCGTTCACCGGATAGGCGATCTGCCCGTTTTCGATCCAGAAGCCCGACGCGCCCCGGCTGTAATCGCCGGTGATCATGCTGACCCCCATCCCCATGACCGAGGTCACGTAGAAGCCGCGTTCGATATCGGCGATCAGGTCTTCCGGCGATACGGTGCCGGCGGCCAGATGCGTATTGGTGGTCGACGGGCCGGGCGGGCCGCCGGTGCCCCGGCTGGCATGGCCGGTCGAGGTCAGGCCGAGCTGCCGCGCCGTGCGCAGGTCCAGAACCCAGGTCTGCAACACGCCCTGATCGACGAGGTTCCGGCGCTGATTGGGCAGGCCTTCCGCGTCGAAGGGTTTCGACGCCAGACCGCGATCCATATGCGGGTCGTCGACGATGGTGATACCCGCCGCCATGATCTGTTCGCCCATCCGGTCCTTCAGGAAGGACGTGCCGCGCGCGACCGACGATCCGTTGATGGCGCCGGTCAGGTGACGGACCATGCCGCCCGAGACACGCGGATCGAACACGACCGGCACACCATGGGCCGTCGGCGGCTTGCGCGCACCCAGCTTCTTCAGCGCCCGGTCGGCGGCGTTGCGCCCGATCTCGGCGCAGGACGGCAGATCCGCACCGAAAATCTTCGTCGCATAATCATGGTCGGATTCCATCTCGGTCCCCGTCCCGGCCAGGACCGACACGCCAACACTGTGGCGGCTGCCCTCATAGGTGCCGGCGAAACCGTTGCTGGCGGCCAGGGCAATGCGGAAATGCGACCAGGACGCTTCCGCCCCTTCGGAATTGGTGATGCCGTCGACGGAAAGGGCCGCATCCTCGGTTTCCTTCGCCCGCGCGATCAAGGTTTCGGCCGACGGCTCTTCCGAATCGTACATTTCCAGCGTGGGGTAGTCCGGGCCGACAATCTGATCCGGATCGGCAATACCGCAATACTCATCGTCTGGAACCGCCTTCGCCATTGCCACCGCACGTTCGACCAGCAGGTCCAGCCCGTCCGCCTTCCAATCGTTGGAAGACACGATGGCCTGTTTCTTCCCGATCAGAACCCGCAACCCAAGATCCTGGGATTCGTCCCGTTCCAGCTTTTCCGTCTTACCCAGGCGCTGGGCGTGGCTGACGGAGGTGGACAGGCCCGCGACCGCGTCGGCGGCGTCGGCACCGGCCTTTTTCGCACGGTCGACCAGATCCTGGATCAGAGAAAGGGCGTCGGTATCGGCGGTCATGCAACCTCACTTCGCGGTTTGAGTAACTCAGTTCGATATCAGATTTAAGGCGGCAATAATCAGAATGAAGACCATCGCGATGCCGGCGGCGATCATTTGCAGGCGCGCGCGCCGCAGATGAGGCGACAGATCGCGCATTTCGTCCGGGTCGCGGTCCCAGTTCGGCCCCTTCTGCGCCGCGCGGCCTTCGCGCAGCACAATGCCGACCCCGACAATCAGCACGACGACGAAAACCAGCGTCAGCAGGACGATCCAGGGCGGCGCGTCGAACAGCAGGGACAAGCGGTCGATGATCGAGGCGGCCAGATCCTGCATCGCGCGCCCCGTCGGTCAGTCCAGCGCGCGGTGGCCGATGTCGCGGCGGCAGAAGCCTTCCGGCCATTGGATCAGATCGACCGCGGCATAGGCGCTGTCGCGCGCAGCACCCACCGTGTCGCCGACGGCGGTGACGTTCAAGACGCGACCGCCCGTGGCGATCAGGTCTCCGGCATCGTTCCGGGCAGTCCCGGCATGGAAGACCGTGACATCCGGATCGGCCTCGGCCCCGTCCACATTCCGGATCACCGTGCCCTTCTGATAGGTGCCCGGATAACCGTCGCTGGCCAGAACCACCGTCATCGCCGCCTTGGGCTGCCAGCGCAGATCGAAATTCTTCAGCGTCCCGTCCGCCGTCGCGATCAGGGCCGGCAGGATGTCCGATTGTAGGCGCATCATCAGCACCTGGCATTCCGGATCGCCGAAGCGGACATTGTATTCGATGACCTTCGGCCCTTCCTCGGTGATCATCAGGCCGATGAACAGCACGCCCTTGAACGGCGCGCCTTCGGCTTTCATCGCCTCGACGGTCGGGGTCAGGATCTCGTCGATGATCCGGCGTTCAAGCTCCGGCGTGCAGACCGGTGCGGGGGAATAGGCCCCCATGCCGCCCGTGTTCGGGCCGGTATCGCCGTCGCCGACCCGCTTGTGATCCTGAGCGGAGGCCAGCGGCAGTGCCGTTTCGCCATCGGCCAGCGCGAAGAAGGACAGTTCCTCGCCGACCATGCATTCCTCGATCACCAATTCGGCCCCGGCCGCACCGAAGGCCCCGTCGGTCATCGCGGCATCGACGGCGGCAATCGCCTCCTCTTCCGTCATGGCGACGGTGACGCCCTTGCCCGCGGCCAGCCCGTCGGCCTTGACCACGATCGGCGCGCCCATTTCGCGGATATAGGCCTTGGCGGCGCCGGCCTCCGTAAAGCGGCGATAGGCGGCGGTCGGGATATTGTACTTGGCGCAGATGTCCTTGCTGAACCCTTTGGAGCCTTCGAGCTGCGCCGCGGCGGCATCCGGCCCGAAAGTGCGGATCCCCTCCGCGCGCAGGCGGTTGGCCAAGCCTGCGACCAGCGGCGCCTCCGGCCCGACCACGACCAGATCGATCTTCTCGCGTTTGCAGAAATCCAGGAGGGCATCGGAATCGTCGGCACCGATGGCGACGCATTCGGCCTCGCGCGCGATCCCGGCATTGCCCGGCGCGCAATAGAGCTTCGTCAGCAACGGCGACGCCGCGATGGCCCAGCACAGCGCATGTTCCCGTCCGCCGGACCCGATGACCAAAACCCGCATTGCGCCGCCTCTTCATTGTCCTTGAATGCATGCCTGGAACGGCGCGGCGCCTGGGCCGCCGCGCGCCCCCCGACATAGCACTTTCGGCGGGTCTGACAAACCGCCTTGACCCGCCGCCGCGCCGGAAATCGCCCTGCTTTCGCGACAGAGCGTTTTCCTGACCGGCGGAGCATGTCATCCTGCGGCCCCATGACCCGCAACGTCCAGGAACTCTCTGTCTCCGAACTGTCCCGCGCGCTGAAACGCACGGTCGAGGATTCCTATTCCTATGTCCGGGTGCGCGGCGAGATTTCCGGCTTCAAACGCGCCGGGTCGGGCCATCTCTATATGGCGCTGAAGGATGAGGAGGCGGTGCTGGACGCTGTCTGCTGGCGCGGATCGGCGGCCAAGCTGACCGTGCGTCCGGAGGACGGGCTGGAGATTATCGCCACCGGCCGCCTGACAACCTATCCCGGACGGTCGAAATATCAGATCGTGATCGAACAGGTCGAGCTGGCCGGCGAAGGCGCGCTTCTGAAGCTGCTGGAAGAGCGCAAACGCAAGCTGGCGGCCGAGGGTCTGTTCGACGAGGACCGCAAGCGCCGCCTGCCCTTCCTGCCGGAGGTGATCGGCGTCGTGACCTCGCCCACCGGGGCGGTGATCCGCGACATCCTGCACCGGCTGGCGGACCGGTTCCCGCGCCATGTGCTGTTATGGCCGGTTCTGGTTCAGGGCGACGGCGCTGCGGAACAGGTCGCGGCCGCCATCGACGGGTTCAACCGCATCGCGCCGGGCGGAACGGTGCCGCGCCCGGACCTGCTGATCGTCGCGCGCGGCGGCGGATCGCTGGAAGATCTGTGGTCCTTCAACGAAGAAATCGTGGTGCGCGCGGCCGCGGCCAGCCAGATCCCGCTGATTTCGGCCGTCGGGCACGAAACCGACACGACCCTGATCGATTTCGCCAGCGACCGGCGCGCGCCGACCCCGACGGCGGCGGCGGAAATTGCCGTGCCGGTGCGCATGGACCTGCTGGCCGATCTGAACGGTTTCGCCCAGCGCATCATTCAGGCCGTGACGCGCGGCGTCGACAACCGCACGCGCTTCCTGGAAGGGCTGGCGCGCGGCCTGCCGCATCCGAAACGGATGATGGAAACCAAGGAACAGCGGCTGGACGATCTGTCCGAACGCCTGGCGCAAGCGGCGCGGCGGGCCTCGGAGCGCCGGGAGGACCGGCTGACAACCCTGGCGGCGCGCCTGCGGTCACCGGCGGAGCAGCTGCGCGGGGCGGGGGAGAAACTGTCCGACCGGGCCGACCGGCTGGATCGCGCCGCCCGTTCCGCCCTGCGTCGGGACGCGCGGCGGCTGACCGATCTTCAGGCCGAAACCCGGATGCCGGACGCCGTTTCCCGCCGCATGGGCGATCTGGCCGACCGCCTGAAACGGCTGGGCAGCGCCGTCGAGGCCCTGAGCTATAAGGGGACCTTGGCGCGCGGCTATACCGTCGTCCGCGATGCCGACGGCAACCTTGTCACCGATGGCGCGTTACTGTCCGGGGGTATGGGTATCGAGATCGAGTTCAAGGAGGACACGCGGGTCAACGCCCTGGTGTCCGATGGCGGCAAGCCGCCGCCGAAGAAACGCAAACCGGCCGCCAAACCCGGCGCCGATGCGGCTCAGGAGGAGCTGTTCTGATGCGCAAATTGCTGATCGCTATCGCTTCGATGGGGGCCCTCATGGGCGCCTCCCTTCCGGCCGTCGCGCAGGACGCGCTGATGCTGAGCGGCATTCTGACCCAGGGCGGTCATGCCGAAGGCACGGTGCCGCCGGGCAGCACGGTCGAATATGACGGGAAAGACGTCACGGTCGGCGACGACGGCGTCTTCATCATCGGCTTCCACCGGGACGAGCCGAATGACACGGTCCTGAACGTGACCCTGCCGGACGGCACCAAGAAGGCCTATCCGCTGCAGGTCGATGCGCGCAATTACGACATTCAGCGCATCGACGGCCTGCCGCAGGACAAGGTCGAACCGCCGCCCGAAGTCATGGCGCGCATCGCCGCGGATGCCACCGCCGCACGGGCGGCCCGCAACCGCAATTCGCCGGAAACCTGGTACAAGACCGGCTGGATCTGGCCCGTTCAGGGCAAGATCACCGGCGTCTTTGGCAGCCAGCGCATCCTGAACGGCGCGCCGAAACAGCCGCATTACGGTTTCGACATCGCCGCCAAGGAAGGCACGGAAATCGTCGCCCCGGCCGACGGCATGGTCAGCCTCGTCCATCCGGATATGTATTTTTCCGGTGCGACCCTGATGATCGACCATGGGCGCGGCCTGGCGTCGACCTTCCTGCACCTGAAATCGATCGCGGTCGAGGAAGGGCAGTTCGTCAAGAAGGGCGACGTGATCGGCACCGTCGGATCGACCGGACGGTCGACCGGCCCGCATCTGGACTGGCGCGTCAACTGGTTCGAAAAGCGCCTGGACGCATCCCTGTTCGCCGGGCCGATGCCGGGCCCGTCCTACACGCCGGACTGACCGATCCGGCCCAGTCGGAAGGCCAGCGGCCAAAAGACGCGCTTCTCCGAGGCCGGATCGCCCCAAACCGGGATCAGAAGATCGCGGAAACGCGGCAGCGGGTCCGCATCCTCAAGCCGCCGGTATTCCTTCACCGCCGACCAGGTCCCGGCATAGGCGACCAGACGATCCAGCGTCCAGGACACTTCCATGACCATGTCGGGACCGGCCAGTTCCGGGAAGGGGAAGTCCAGCGAGGCGTAGCCTTCGTCGACATGGCGGCGTTCCGGCGGCCAATAGGGACCGACGATCCCGGCATAGAATTCCTGCAACGCCGGATCGGCTGCCGCGTCGTCGATCCGGGTCGGACGATAGGATACCAGCGCCAGCAACGCCCCCGGCCGCGAAACACGCCGGACCTCGTCATAGAAGCGCGGCAGGTCGAACCAATGCGCCGCCTGGGCCGCAACGGTCAGATCGACCGACCCGTCGGGAATCTGCGGTGCGCTTTCCGCCGCAGCGACCAGGAAATCGGCATTGTCTATCGGTTCCGCCCGGTCGATCTGGGCCGCGCTGGGGTCGGTCGCGATGACACGGTCGAACTGCCGTGCCAGACCCGCCGTCGCCTGTCCGTTGCCGCAGCCGCAATCCCAGGCCAACCCCCGGTCCGGCGCCAGATCGGCCAGGGCTTCAAAGAGCGTGTCGGGATAGCGCGGCCGGTATTGCGCATAGGATTGCGCCATGCCGGAGAAATGGTCCTTGAAGTCCTGTTCCGGCATGGGGCGCGTCCTTCTCAGTTCGGCCAGCGTTTATGGACCCAGAACCACTGACCCGGCCGTTTCCGGATCCAGCTTTCCAGCATGGCGTTGAAGGTCTTGATGACGGTGATCGCGTCTTCGCCCCGGTCGCCGGTATCCGGCAGTTCCATCCAGGGATGGAAGGTCAGGATGAATTTCGTCTTTTCGACCCGTTCCAATTGGACCGGCACGATCGGCAGCTTCATCTGGACCGCCATTTCGATCGGCGCGGTCGCGGTCATCGCGTCGCGGCCGAAGAACGGGATCGGGCGGCCCTCGTTCAACTTCTGATCGATCAGGACCCCGGCCGGCTCGCCGCGCTTCATGCCGGCGAAGATCTCGCGGATCCCCTTCACGCCCTTCGGAATCAACCGCCCGGTCAGCGCCCCGCGTTTGCGACGGAAATACTTGTCCATCCACGGATTGTCGGCATGTCGGTAGATGTTGTTCAGCCGGATGCCGTAATAGGCCGGGACCAGCGCCGCCATCTCCCAATTCGCGATATGGGCCGACAGCAGGATGAACGCGCCGTGTTCCTTGGCGCTCAGCAGGTTCTCCAGGCCGATCACGGTGACCGGACTGTCCGGCGCGGTCGGGTCGATCTTGGTGACATGCGCGAATTCGCCGGCGCCGCGTCCCAGATTGTCCCAGACATCGCGCACGGTCCGGTCGATCTGCGCCTGATCCCAGTCGGGGAAGGCAAGGGCCAGATTGCGCCTGGCAACCTTATCCGCCTTCAGGAACGGGCCGACGGTTCGGAACAGCAGGCTGCCGAAGCCCGACGCGAAAGACAGCGGCAGGATGCTGAGCGTTTCCAAGGCCCCCTGAATCGCGGCGGCCTGGATTGCATAGACCAGCATGCCGGAGACACCCCGGCGGCGATACGCTTCCTTAAACGACATCCGGACATACCGATTTGAGGACGGAATAGAGCGACCGACCGCCCTGCCATTCCAGGACGATGGGCAGAGCAGTCACGTCATCGGCGTACCGGGGCGGAACGCGCACAGCATCTTTCTCCGTCGTTATCAGACGCGCGCCGCAAGACCGCGCGTCCTGGATCAGGCGCCGCAAATCCTCTTCGGAATAGGGATGGTGATCCGGAAAGGCGCGGCGGCGGAGTAGTTTTAGTCCGATCGCCTCCGCGGTGGCAAAAAACTTTTCCGGCCGCCCGATACCCGCGAAGGCGAGACAGGGCGTGCCGGGCGGCAGCGGCGGCGCGGCGGCGACCACACTTGCGCGGACGACAGCCTTGCCCGCAGCGTCGATCCCCGGCGGTACCGGCGCATCGAAGGGGCCCATCACGACGACGATACCGGCACGATCCAATGCCGCCGCCGCAGGCTCCCGCAGCGGCCCGGCCGGAAAGATGCGGCCATTGCCGAAACCGGATTGCGCATCGACGACCAGGATCGAAACAGTCTTTGCGACACCGGGATTCTGAAACCCGTCATCCATGACGATATGACTGGCCCCGGCAGCCTGCGCCGCGCGCGCGCCCTGGCCCCGGTCCTTCGCGACCCAGACCGGCGCGATCCGGGCCAGCAGCAGCGCCTCGTCACCGACGGTGGCGGACGTGTCCGTTTCCAGGTCCACGGCATGCGGTCCTGGCGCCGACCCGCCATAGCCGCGGGTCAGGAAATGCGGGCGGTGGCCGTCCTGAATCAGCGCCTCTGCCAGGGACAGGGCAACCGGCGTCTTGCCCGCGCCGCCCAGGACCGCGTTCCCGACGCAGAGGACGGGGATGTCCGGACGGAACGGGATGATCCGCGCCCGCCTAGCGGCCCCACCGGCGCGCCACAGCCAGGACAGGGGCGTCAGCAACCCGGACAGAACGCCCGCCTTCGGGGCGGACCAGAAGGCAGGCGGCCTCATCGTCCCGTGCCCGGCGTGACCGGCGGCAGGATCGGCGCCAGCCGGGCCATCACCCGGTCGGCCGTCGCCGCCCCTTCGACGGTGACCTGCCCCGCCGCTTTCGCCATGGTGCTGCGCCGCTTGGAATCTTCCAACAGTCGACGGACGGCACGTGCCAGATCCGCCGCATCCGCCACCTGGGCCATACCGCCCCGATCCAGCAGGTCGGCGGCGACCGTCGCGAAATTCGTCATATCGGGGCCGCAGAGCGGAATGCAGCCCAATTGCGCAGGCTCGATCGGATTATGCCCGCCATGTCCGCCGCACAGGCTGCCGCCGATCATCGCGACCGGGGCCAGCCGATAGAACAGGCCCAGTTCACCCAACGTGTCGGCGACATAGACCGAGACGGTGGGCGTCAGGGCGTCACCGCGCGACCGCAATGCGACCGTCAGCCCCTTGTCGCGCAACATCCCGGCGATTTCCTCGCCCCGATGCGGATGACGCGGCACCAGAATGGTCAGAATATCGGGCTTTGCCACCGCCAGATCGCGATGCGCCTCGGCGACGATCGCCTCCTCGCCCGGATGGGTGCTGGCCGCGACCCAGACCGGCCGGCCGCGCAACCGGGCGCGCTCGGTCTCCAGCACCGCGCCGTCGACAGGCTGCGGCGGGACCGACAGTTTCAGGTTACCGACGCAAT
Source organism: Pacificispira sp. (assembly GCF_965228185.1). Taxonomy (NCBI): domain Bacteria; kingdom Pseudomonadati; phylum Pseudomonadota; class Alphaproteobacteria; order Rhodospirillales; family Aestuariispiraceae; genus Pacificispira; species Pacificispira sp. The sequence continues at coordinate 446,047 of NZ_CBDDHE010000008.1, forward strand.
CCGCCTTGGCCGCGCCCAGATCCCGCAGATGGGCCGCGTCCTTCGGTGTCTGGGCCAGGCAGGGATCGAACCCGTCCAGCAGATCGACCGCAATGCCCGGGATGCGCCGCCAGCGCGCCAGGGATTTCAGCGAGACACGTCCGTTCACCAGCGCCATCGGCTTGCCTGCCCGACGCATTTCCCAGATCAGCGCCGGCCAGAATTCGGATTCGACCCAGATCCCGGTATCCGGCCGCCAATGCTTGAGGAAGGACCGGACCCAGGCGGTGCGGTCGACAGGGACATATTGATGGATCGCACGGGCGGGCAACCGCGCCGCCATCAGCTTCGCGCTGGTCACCGTCCCGGTGGTCACCAGGACATGGCCTTTCGGATCGCGGTCCAGGATGCGCTGCACCAGAGGCAGCGAGGACATCGCTTCGCCGTTGCTGGCCGCATGAATCCAAACCAGCGGCCCTTCCGGGCGCGGCCGACCGGGGCGTCCCCGGCGTTCGCCGAACCGCGCCGCATCCTCCTTGCCGCGCGCCAGGCGCTTGTCCAGATAGCGGTCGATCAGCGGCGCGGCCAGCGCGGTCGCGGCGAGATAGAGGCCCCGTGCGATCATGCACCCACCCCGCCGTCGGACCCGGCGCGCGGAACGGGATCGTGCCCCATCTCGCGGTCACAGGCATCGGTCATGTCGTTCAGTATGCCTTCGATGCGGCGGCGGTATTCTTCGCGCGTCGCCTCATCGGCGCGCGGCGGCAGTTCGATCGCCGCGCCCCAGCGGCAAATCCCGCGATTGAACGGCAGCGGCAGCTGGAACCGGTCCCAGGTCCCCAGCACCTTGCGCCGTTTCATGGCATAGGAGACCGGGATGATCGGCACCTTCGCCAGCGACGCGATCACGATCATCCCTTCCTTGACCACAAGGCGGGGGCCGCGCGGGCCATCGGGGGTGAAGCCGACATGGCCGCCGGCCTTCAGGCGCTTCACGATGGCACGGGTCGCCTTGGCGCCGTCCTTGCTGTCGACCGGAATGCCTTCGAAGCCGAACCGGCCCATTGCGTCGATGACGATCCGCCCGTCGCGGTGGCCGGAGGCGACGACACAGAGCTGGTGGGATTTCTCGGCATAGGCATAGGGCATCATGCCGATGCGGTTATGCCACAGCGCGATGATATAGGGCTGTCCCTCCGCCATCAGACGGTCGCGGTCTTCGGTGCCGGTGACGTCCCAGCGCGAGGTATAGCGCACGAAGCGGATATAGCCGGCGATGAGACCGCACATCAGGCGGTGGAACCATGCCTGTTTGGTGAGCCGTTTCAACGCCCCCATGCGTCTACCCCTGTCGGCCGTCGGCGGGATCGTCCGGGACTTCCTGGAACTGGTACTTGCTGAGCCGCGCATAGAGCCCGCCCTTGCGCGCCAGTTCGTCATGGGTGCCGGTTTCGGCAACCAGTCCCTTGTCCATCACATAGATGCGGTCGGCCCGGCGGATCGTCGCCAGCCGGTGCGCGATGACGATGGTCGTGCGCCCGACCATCAGGCGCTCCAGCGCCGCCTGGACCTTTCGTTCCGATTCCGCATCCAGCGCCGAAGTCGCCTCGTCCAGCAGCAGGATCGGCGCCTGTTTCAGCATCGCGCGCGCGATGGCGATGCGCTGACGCTGCCCGCCGCTCAGCCGCAGCCCCTGCTCGCCGACCATGGTGTCGTAACCGTCGGGCAGGTTCAGGATGAAGTCATGGGCGGCGGCGTTGCGGGCGGCTTCCTCGATCTCGTCCTGGGACGCGCCGAAGCGGCCATAGGCGATGTTGGCGCGGATCGTGTCGTTGAACAGCGCCGGCTCCTGGCTGACCAGGGCGATCTGCGCCGCGACCGATTCCAGCGTCGCCTGCTTCACATCCTCGCCGTCGATCAGGACCCTTCCCGCCGTCACGTCATAGAAGCGCGGGATCAGGTTCAGCACCGTCGTCTTGCCCGCACCGGACGGCCCGACCAGCGCCACCGTCTCGCCCGGCAAGATATCGATGTTGACGCCGTTCAGCACCGCCGCTTCGCCGTCATAGGTGAACTGGACATCCTGCAGCGTGACCCGGCCCTTGCCGCCCTTCAGCGGTTTGGCGCCCGGCCGGTTCTTGATCTTCGGATCGTAGTCGACGATTTCGAAACACCGGCCGGCGGCGGCGAGGCCTTCCTGCAGCGTGTTGTTGAGGCTCGCCAGGCTGCGCATCGGCTGATAGGCCATGAAGACGGCGGTGAAAAAGGACATGAAGGACCCGACGGTCTGTTCGCCCGCCAGAATCTGCAGCCCGCCGATCACGATGATGGTGAACAGGGTGAACCCGGCCAGGGTTTCCATGATCGGATAGCTGAGCGCCCGGGTGCGGATCGATTTCAGAACCAGCTTATAGGTCTTGCGGAAAGCGTCCGCGCCGCGCTGCTGCTCATACTCCTGCATCGAATAGGCGCGCACCGACCGAGCGTTGGACAGGCTGTCGTCCAGGACCGAGGTCATTTCGGCGAATTCGTTCTGGGTCGCCTCCGACACTTTGCGCAGTCGCTTGCCGATCCGGGCGATGGGCAGGACGCTGATCGGGAAGAAAATCAGCGAGAACAGCGCCAGTTCCCAGTTCTGATAGAACATGACGCCGATCATGAAAATCAGGGTCACAGTGTCCCGGCCCGCGCCGGTGAAGACCTTGGTCACGGCGTCGCGCAGGAAGTAGCAGTCCGTGATGAAGCGGGAGAGCTGCTTCGCCGTGCCCTCGTTTTCCAGGAACTGGATTTCGATCCGCAGGAAGGAATGGAACATCTGGTTCTGGATTTTTTCGATCACCCGCAGTCCGACCATTTGCATGGTGACCGATTGGGCGAAACTGCCGGCCCCGCGCAGGACGGACAATCCGAAGAACCCGATGGCGCAGACCCAAATCCAGAATTCACTGCGCTGGGCAAAGGCGCGATCCAGGGTCGGCTCGATCAGGCCCGCGATCCCGGCAGAGGTCGAAGCGACGACGACCATCCAGAAGGCGGCGAAGACCACCCACCATTTGTGTTCGGACATGTAGTCGCGCCAGATGCGCACCGTCATGGCGCGCGTGGATGCGTCCATGCCGATCCGGTTCCGGATTCTCTCGCCGATGCTGTGCTTGGCCACCGCTTGCCGCTATCCGCTTGCGTGTTAACAGGAAAGTCGGCGCCCTATAGCATGCGTCGCATGGGGCGTCACGCCGCGCGGCGCGGGCTTTCCGGTCTCAGACGGCTTCGGCGGGGGCGGAGGCGGCACCAGTTCCCTGGGGCACCAAAGCCTGGGCGACTGGCTGCAGATTGCGCAGGAACTGCCGCGAACAGGATTCCCAGGAAAATGTCTCGGCATGGCGGCGGCACAGGGCCGGGTCGATTTCCAACGCCCGGATGGCCGCGCGCTGCAAATCCTCGTCCAGGACGCCGCAGGGATGGTCGGCGATGACGTCGATCGGTCCGGGCACCGGCAGCGCCGCGACCGGCACGCCCGATGCCAGCGCTTCCAGCAGCACAAGCCCGAACGTGTCGGTGCGACTGGGGAAGACGAAGACATCGGCGGCGGCGTAATGCGCGGCCAGATCCTCGCCGGTCTTGGGCCCCAGGAACTTCACATCCGGATAGGATTGACGCAGTTCTTCCAATTGCGGCCCGCCGCCGACCACGACCTTCGTCCCCGGCAGGGCCAGATCCAGGAAGGCGCCGATATTCTTTTCCACCGCCACCCGGCCGACATTCATGAAGATCGGCCGCGGATAGGGCAGCAGATCCTTCGACCGCGGCTTGAACAGGTCCAGATCGACGCCGCGCGACCAGACCTCCAGGTGCTTGAACCCACGCCCCGCCAGATCGTCGCGCATGGTCGGCGTGGTCACCATGGTTACTTCGGCATCGCCATGGAAACGGCGCATCCAGGAATAGGTGATCCCGACCGGCAGTCGGCAACGGGCATGGATGTATTCCGGAAAGCGGGTATGGAAGCTGGTGGAGAAGGCATGCCCCCGCTTGCGGCAGAAACGCCGGGCGATGCTGCCCAGCGGCCCTTCCGTGGCGATATGGACCGCGGCCGGCATCAGGCCTTCCATCAATTTCGGCAGCCGCCAGGGCGCATTCACGGCCAGCCGGATCTCCGGATAGGTCGGACAGGGAATCGTGCGGAACCGGTCCGGGCCGATGACATGCACGTCCAGGCCCATCGCCTGCAATTCCTGGCGCGTTCGGTCCAGGGTGCGGACGACACCGTTGATCTGCGGGAACCAGGCGTCGCTGACGATCACCAGCCGACGGCCGGGAATGGCGTCGACTTCGCGGGCGATTGCGTCAAGAGACTCGGATTCGGGACGGGATGCGGTTTCCGCCATTTCTACTCCGTCGGGATCAGGATGTTCAGGCGGGCGCCTTGCTGGTCAGGCGTTTCGCTTCCGGCGCCGCGACATATTCCGGCATCTCCGCCCAGCGCACGATTTCCAGCTTGCCGTCCGAGTGTTCGACCAGCGCGGTGCAGCTCTCCACCCAGTCGCCGTCATTGCAGTACAGGATACCGTCGATGTCGCGCATTTCGGCATGGTGGATATGGCCGCACACGACCCCATCCACACCCCGGCTGCGGGCCTCATGGGCGACCGCCTCCTCGAAATGGCTGATGAATTCGACCGCGTTCTTGACCTTCTGCTTCAGGAAGGCCGACAGCGACCAGTAGGGCAGTTTCAGCCAGCGCCGCACCATGTTGAAGTAATGATTGGTCGACAGCAGCACCGTGTAGGCCCAGTCGCCCAGATGGGCGAGCCATTTGGCGTATTTCACGACGGAATCGAACTTGTCGCCGTGGATGATCAGATAGCGCCGGCCGTCGGCGCCATGATGGATCGCCTCTTCCTTCACCAGCACGCCGCCGAAGAACAGGTTGGTATAGTCGCGCAGGACTTCGTCGTGATTGCCCGGGACATAGATCACCTGACAGCCATTGCGCGTCTTCTTCAGAATCTCGCGCACGACTTCGTTCTGGGTTTCCGTCCAGTACCAGGATTTCTTCAGGCGCCATCCGTCGATGATGTCGCCGACAAGATAGAGGGTCTCGCAATCGGTATGGCGCAGGAAATCCAGCAGGAAATCCGCCTTGCAGCCCCGCGTGCCCAGATGCGTGTCAGACACCCAGACCGTCCGGTAACGACTTACGCCGCGAAATCCGTGCATATCCGTATCCGCCTTTCCACCGGTCCGAATCCGCAGTCGGATCCGGCCTCCATCAGCTCCGATCTCATGGGCGAGGGAATACGGGTCAAATATGAAAGAATTAAGTAACAACCTGGTTTTTACTTGACCTTCATTTAAGTTTAATATTCAGGACATAGAAGCGAAACGAAACTTGTACTTTTCAGGCGGAAATACCAGTTCAGGAGCACTAGGTCTGTGAGATCCAAGTCACCCGTTTCCTCCCCGATTCGCAAACGTGTCGCGGTAATCTATAACCCTGTCGCCGGGTTCCGGCAGCGCGGGCGGCTTCGCCGATTCCTGAAGCATTTACGCGGCTACGGGCACGAAGTCCTGCTGCGCCGGACGGAAGGTCCGGGCCACGCAACGCAAATCGCGCGCGAACTGGACCCGGCCGAGATCGACGTCGTGGTCGCCGCCGGCGGTGACGGCACGATCAACGAGGTCGCGAACGGGTTGATCGGGCGCCCGATCCCGATGACCATCGCACCTTTGGGCACTGCCAATGTCTTCGCCTTCGAAACCGGGCTAGGCCTGAAACTAAGCCGCGCTGCGCGGCTGCCTTCCGAAGGGCATGTCGCCGAGATCCGACCGGCCCTGGCCGGGAAGCGCGGCTTTCTGCTGATGGTCAGCGCCGGGACCGACGCACGCGTGGTGGCGAATGTCGACCGGGGTCTGAAGAAATATCTGGGCAAGATGGCCTATGTCTTGGCCGCCATCCGCGAAATCCTGTCCGGCCGTCCGGGCCGGATTCAGGTCACCGTCGACGGTATCCGGCACGAGGCCGGGCTGGTTGTGGTGACCCATGCCAGCCACTACGCCGGCCCCTTCGTCATCGCGCCGGATGTGCGGATGGGCGACGACAGCGTGTGTGTGGTGCTGCTGAAGGGCACGCGCCGCCGGTCCCTGGTCAGATACGCCCTGGCGCTGCTGCTGAACCGCTTGCCCACCCTGAAGGACGCGACGGTCCTGCGCGCCCACCGGGTGCGGATCGACGGCCCGAAAGGCCAGCCGATCCAGTCCGACGGCGATGTCATCGGCCAGGCGCCGATGGATATCGTGCTGGGCAGCCGCCCGTTGCGCATCCTGGTGCCGGACCTAGCCCGCGTATTGCCGCAGGCGCCGGCACAGAGACCGGCCGCCCTGCCGGACGGCGTCCTGGCCGAGGAGCCTGCGCCGGCCCGGTAGCCATTCCCTTTACGACCGGGATTCCGGGGCTGGTGGCGAAGTGGCATCGATTCTGCTAGACATGGCGCGAGCGTGGCTTCCCCGCCGCGCCATCGTTTCTTTCGGGAGAATCGGGATGAACCGCCCGTTACCATACCCACGCCCTGCGGCATTCGGCGCGCGCCGCTGGATCGCTTTGATCCTTGCCGGCGCCTTGGCGGTATCCCAGGCCGCCTGCACCACCGGTCAGGAAAACCTGTCGCGCGAGGACAAGATCGCGATCGGCGTGATTTCCGGCTTCGTCCTGGGCGGGGTACTGGGCTACCAGATGCTGGGCAGCGGCTCCAGCCGGATGCTGTTCGCGGCGGCCGGCGCGGCGGGCGGCGCCTATGGCGGCAAGCTGCTGGCGGAACGTCTGACCCAATATGACAAGACCGCCATGCACGATACCGCGTATAATACGCTGACCTCCGGCACGACCGGGGAAACCGCGACCTGGCAGAACGCGAATACCGGCACCCATGGCAGCATCACCCCGACACGCACCTTTCTGGACACGCAGGGCCGCATCTGCCGGGAATACGATGCGCAGGTATCGGTCGACGGTCAGATCGTTCAGGGGCGCGAGACGGCCTGTAAGACAGATGCCGGGCACTGGGTCGTCTATCCGAGCCCCGGCTGAATTCCGCACCATCCCTGTCCGGCCGGAAAACGGGGGCCCCATAAAAAAGGACCGCGTCAAGACGCGGCCCAAGTTTAGGGAGGAAACGCCCAATACGGACGCGGCGTCGCCAAAGGCTCGTTTCGCGTCGCAGCATGATTAGGCGGATCATGCTGCACCGCAAAAACTGACAGATAAATCATTCTGTTTCAAGGATTCTTGGCATATTGCGTCGCACAAATTTTAGGCACGACACCGCGAAATTGACGCCTTTCGCGACAACAGGCTGCCCAAAACCCCGGAATCCCGGGCGCCCCCGACGTTTGGATGAGAAACAACACGCGGAAAACCCGCCCAACGAGGAGAGGGAAACCGGCCATGACGCTGCCCAAAATTAGCGCATTCCTCGGAATGAAATTTTTCCTACTGGTCGCCCTGACCGGTGAAGCGGACGCGCAGTCCCTCGCTTTGTCCGCGGCGCAGGACCTCGATTCCAAGCCCACAATCCTGTCTTTTGCCTGGCCGGATAGCCGCGACGACATGTTGGACATGGGCCCGCGGAACACGCCGGCCGCGCTCAGCGCCTTCCTGCCGGCCGGGCCGCGACTGGGACAGGCGGAGCCTATCCGCGGCCATCTGAGCGTCCCGGAAACGCCCCTGAACTCCCAATGGCTGGGCAGCGTGACCGGCGAGCGTGTCGTTCTGCCCGCGACCCGGATCGCGCTGATCGCCCATGGCGACCGATTGGTGCCGCTGGCCGAGGCATCGGCGACGATCATCGACCGGCGTGGCAAGACGCTGCTGTTCGGGGTCGGCCGGATCTGGCGGGAAGCACGGGACGGCGGCCAGTCGCGCGCGGTAATGCCCGTCGCGCTGGTCGACGGCCGCACCGGGGATGTCCGGAACGGGCTGGCGGCGTTCCGCTTCGGCGACCGCCGGCCGATATCGTCCATGGTCTTTCAGTTCTCCCAGGAAACCGCCCCCAACCGCGCGGCGAATGCCTGGGGTGTGGCGCAGGCGGACTTTACCGCCGGACCGGTTCCCGGTGCGGAAACCCGGATCGCCGCCTATGAAGCGCGTCAGGCTTCGGCCCCGGATTACCGCGATTGGTCGACACTTGGGGTCGACGACACGCCGGAGGATTTCGACGGGCCGCCCGGCGCCGCCGGCGCAGTGTCGGTCAGCGCCCTGATCGTCGACCGCGCAATCTACCTGACCGGTTGCAACACGCGGCACGGCCCCTATCCCTTCTGTCGCCAGATGCGGCACGGCATTCATTCGCTGTCATCCTCCCTGTTGGGATTCGTTGCCGCCGCCCATGCCGTCCATTGGGCCGGGGATGACGTGCTGACCGACCGGATTCGCGATGTCGTCCCGGAATTCGATGCTCATCCGCAATGGCGCAAGGTCCGGATCCGGGATCTGTTGAACATGACCACCGGTCTGGGAGAAGTGACGCCGAAACGAGTCACCGGCTTCGTCGCGGCGGATTCCGACGAGACGGCGCACGCCATCCGCGTGGCAGCAACCGCCGAAGAGAAGCTGGCAATCGCCCTGACCTTCCCCAGCTATCCCTGGCAACCGGGTGACGTGTTCCGGTTCCGCCTGGCGGACGGCTTCGGTCTCGCCCTGGCCCTGGACCGATTGGTGCAACAGAAATCCGCCAATGGTCAGGGATTGCGCGACGCCCTACTGGCGCGCCTGTTTTCGGCGATCGGCATTCCGCGCGGCCATATGCGGACGACCGTCGGCGATCAGCCGGAAGACCGCATTCCGGATCTCAGCGAGGGATTCTTCCCGACGACGGGGGAGATCGTGCGCCTGACGCTGCTGCTGCGCGCCAGCCAGAACGGCATCCGCCGGACATTGCTGAATCACGAGATGGTCGGCCAGGCCCTGGACAACGATCAGGAGCGCGGCCTGCCGACCGGCATCACCCACCCCACCGGGCCGGGCCGTTATCATATGGGGTTCTGGCGCTTTCCGGTTTCGATGGAGCCGGGCTGCCTGAAATTCGTCGCGGCCGGACGCGGCTGGGGCGGCACCGTGGTGCAATTCCTGCCCCAGCGCATGGTCGCGATCCGTATCGCCGACGGCGACCCGGCCGATCCGAAGACCCGCGACACCTCCGACCTGCGGCGCGTGGCCCACAAACTGCGCCCCTTCTGCGGCGCGCAGTGAGCGGGCGCGATTACATGTCGGGTTCGGCGATCCCGTTCTGACGGCAGGCGGCGGTGACCGTATTGCGCAGCAGGCAGGCGATGGTCATCGGGCCGACCCCGCCCGGCACCGGCGTGATGGCCGACGCGACGGCCTTTGCGCTGGCGAAATCGACATCGCCGACCAGCCGCGTCCCACCCTCCGGCTTGTCGATCCGGTTGATGCCGACATCGATGACAACCGCACCCGGTTTCAGCCAATCGCCCTTGACCATTTCCGGCCGGCCGACGGCGGCGATGACGATATCCGCCTGTCCGACTTCGCCCGGCAGGTCCGCCGTGCGCGAATGCGCCACCGTGACAGTGCAGCTTTCCTGAAGCAGCAGGTTGAACATGGGCTTGCCGACGATGTTCGACCGGCCGACGACGATCGCCTTCTTCCCCGACAGCGAACCGCCGAAATGATCGCGCAACAGCAGCAGACAGCCCAGCGGCGTGCAGGGCACCAGCGCGTCCGAACTGCCCGTGTTCAGGCGCCCGACATTAACGACATGGAAGCCGTCGACATCCTTGTCGGGGTCGATCGCGGCCAGCACTGCCTGTTCGTCTATCTGTTTCGGCAGGGGAAGCTGAACCAGGATACCGTTGACCCGGGGATCGGCGTTCAATTCGTGGACCTTGGCCAGAAGCGTTTCCTGGCTGGTGGTCTCGTCCATCTTGAACTCGAAGCTCTGCATGCCGGCTTCCAGCGTCTGCTTGCCCTTGTTGCGGACATAGACCTGACTGGCCGGATCTTCGCCGACCAAAACCACCGCCAGACCGGGCGTCACGCCGTGATCCGCCTTCAGCGCCGCCACCGCGCCCGCGACCCGTTCGCGCAATCCCGCCGCGAAAGCCTTGCCGTCGATGATCTGAGCGTCCGCCATGTCCTGTTCCCTTCCTGATGGATCGGTTATCCGATTTTCGCATCCGCGCCCGACAGCCCCAGCGCAGCGGCGATCCGCGCGGCCAGGTCTTCCGGGTCTCCGGAAATCGCGACGACCTTAGTGCGATCCGTCGCGCCGGAAACCACTTTCAGCGACGTTTTCGGGCATTTGAACGTCTTCGCCAGCAATCGGATCAGCGCCGCATTGGCCTTTCCGTCGACCGGGGGTGCCGTGACCTGCACCTTCAACAGGCGGGTCGCGTCCGGTCCGTCTGCGGGCCCGGCGATCCGGTCCGCCGCCGCCTTGGGCGTCAGCTTCACCGTCAGACGCAGGCCGTCCGGTCCATCGCGCCGCAGCAGCACAGGCCGATCAGATCAGGGATGCGGCGATGTTCGCCAGAACCATCTGCAGGAAGATGAGGATCAGGATCAGGACGATCGGCGACAGGTCCACCGGTCCCAGATCGGGCAAGACCCGCCGGATCGGCCGCAGCGCCGGTTCCGTCACCCGATACAGGAAATCCCCGATCATATAGACAAAACGGTTGCTGGTATTGATCACATTAAGGGCGACGAGCCAGCTCATCACCGCCGAAGCGATGATCAGGTAGAAATAGAATTGAATGGCCAGATTAATGACCGTGAACAACGGCCCGATGATCACATCCATCTTGCTGAACCCGCCCTTTTCGTTCGATCCGGCTTGCGTCGCCCCTTTGGCAGACAGAAATAGGGCCCTCGGCACGGAACCGCAAGACATGTCGCCCGGAAGCCCGCACTTCCGTCGATTTCGCGTCTTGACAGACGGCACTGCCGCGACGATATTCCGCCGCGCTTTCGGGGGGACCCCCGTCGGCGACATTGGGGCGGTAGCTCAGCTGGGAGAGCGTCGCGTTCGCAATGCGAAGGTCGGGAGTTCGATCCTCCTCCGCTCCACCATCGAAACCCTCCGGGACGACCGGGGGGTTTCGCATTTCCGGGTCATGCGTCCCGCAGCGCCGCCATCTGTGCCTCGACATCGATGTCCAGTTCGGACGTGACCTCCAGGTCGCGGTCTTCGAAGACATCCCGGTCCGGGTACCGCCCCTGCCAGGCCGCGACCGCCTCGTCCCGGCGTTCCAGCAGATAGCGGATCTGGGGGTCGAACAGGCGCATCAGATGGGTCAGCCACACATTCGTCGCCCAGGACGGGAAAGTGTGGTCGATCTCGAACCGTTCGATCATCCGGATCATATCCGCCGCCGGATACCAGGTCTCGTCGGTCACCCAGCGGTTGGTGGTGAAAAGCTTCGTCGCATGGCCCTTCCGGTCGCAACAAACGGCGGCGATATGCGCGCCGATCCGGGCGCTGTTGGCCTTCTGCGGCGGGTCGACAAGTGCGGGTTCGACGCCGTCCGGCATGCCGTCATAGCGCAGGAAGGTATGGAAATGGCCGTGCTCTCCGGGGCGTTCCGCCTCCGGATGCGAATGGTAATAGTATTGCGATTGGGTTTCCCAATCGATCGCGTCGCCCTTGGGATAATGGTTCCATTGATAGAAGGTGCCTTGGTGGCGCAGCACCTCGCCGACCACGTTGCTGGAGGTCTTGCGCAGCACGCGCTGACAGTTCAGCACGACCTCGCCCGCCGCGCGCATCCGGTCCAGATCGGCGCGGCTGCGGCCCGCCAGCGCCGCGGCCAGATCGAAACACGGCGTGTCCGGCGCCCCGTCGTCCATCCTTTCGGCCTGCATCGGCGATTTCGCCATCGCGCGTCACCCTTTCAGCCCCACCGCTGTCCGGGCGCGATTGTTTCATCGTGCCTGCAACAGAACAAGACCCGGCGCCCGCCCCGATCCAATGGGATCGGTGAAGGCACCGGGTCTCTTGGGGGACGCGAAATGTCTTGGCGTGCCGGTCAGGCCGCGATGGCCGCGATTTCGGACTGCGCCTTTTCATGCGCGGCTTCGTCGGCCACCTGCTGTCCGGCGCCGAATACGGTGACATCGGAAATGCCGATGAAGCCCAGCACGAATTTCATATGCGTCGTCGCGAAATCCGCTTCGGAGCCGATGGCGACCCCGCCCGACGCGGCGACGATGTAACCCTTCTTGCCCTTCAGCAGGCCTTCCGGGCCGTTTTCGGTGTAGCGGAAGGTTTCCCGGGCACGGGCGATCTGGTCGACCCAGGCCTTCAGGGCGGCCGGGATACCGAAATTGTAGATCGGCACGCCGACAACGACGATATCCGCCGCCTTCAATTCGGCCACCAATTGGTCCGAATGAGCCAGGGCGGCGCGTTGGGCCTCGCTGCGGGCGTCCGGATCGGTGAAGTTCGCATTGACCCAATCGGCATCCAACAGCGGGGTCACCGTGTCGGACACGTCGCGCTCCACGACTTCCAACGCGCCATGCTTGGCCTCAAGGGAGGCGATCAGATCGCCGGTCAGGCGGCGGGTCGTCGATTCCGGCCCCCGCGCGCTGGAATCGATGCGCAGGACATTCAACGGACGGGCGCTATCGGTGCGGTCGATGCTCATTGTTCTGTCTCCTGGTTTGGGACCGGGGCCGCGTTGGCGCCGGACCGGTTGTGTCTTGCCCAAGGAGATTGTCACGGAAGACAAAGATGATAATCGCCCAACCCATAACATTATTGTTTCCCAGAACGTTCCAATCTGACAGGTTGGGCGGTGGGAGCGAATCGGGTTTTCTGATCCCTTGTCGGCCCGAGAGCGCCCGATATTCAAGGAGAGCCGTCATGCCATTCGAACTGTCCATCGCGGCGGCCATCGCCGGGGGCGGGGTTGCCCTGGGTTTCGTTCTGGTCTGGGCCTTCGCCCTGCGTCCCCGGACGGGCCAGATCGAGAGTTTGAACGCTGCACTGGAGGACACCCGCGCGATCCTGGACACCTGCCGGGCCGATCTGTCGGCCGCCACGGCCCGGGAACAGGCGCTGCGCGAGGAACGCGACGCCCTGCGCCAGGAGCGCCAGGAGCTGCGCGACCGCGCCGAAACCCTGGCCCGCGACCTGACCGACCGCCGGGTGGAGGTCGAGAACCTGCAGACGACCCTGTCCGGCGAGCGCAAGGCCCATGCGGAAAAGCGCGAAGAACTGAACAATGTCCGCGACCAGATCGAAAAAGAACTGAAGATCATGATGGGCGCGCTGCTGGAGACCTCCTCCAAATCCTTCCTGGAACGGGCCCAGGAAGTGATGAAGACGCAGCAGGAAAAGGGCGAGACCGGCATGCAGGGCCTGGTCGGCCCACTGAAGGAGGCGCTGGGCCAATTCCAGAAGCAGGTGTCCGAGATGGAGACCCGCCGCAAGCATGACGAAGGGCAGTTGATCCAGCAGATCCGCCATATCTCGGACAGCCATTCGAAGCTGAACGACACGACGACCAATCTGGTCAACGCCCTGCGCAGCGCCCCGAAGACGCGCGGCCGCTGGGGCGAACAGCAATTGCGCACCGTGCTGGAACTGGCCGGCATGTCGGAATATGTCGACTTCGAGACCGAGAAACATTTCGCCACCGAGGACGGGTCCCGCCGCCCGGACGTGGTCCTGCGCATGCCGGGCGACCGGACCCTGGTGGTCGATGCCAAGACGTCCTTGAGCGCCTATCTGGAGGCGATGGAGGCCGACAGCGAGGAGCTGCGCGAGGCCAAACTGGCGGAGCACGCGCGCCAGATTCGCACCCATGTCGATCAACTGGGCCGCAAGGAATACTGGAAGGGCCTACCGACCAACACGGTCGATTTCGTCGTCATGTTCGTACCGGGCGAGCCGATGTACGCGGCCGCCATGGCCCGCGATCCGTCGCTGTTCGAAGACGCCTGGGACAAGAAGGTGATCGTCTGCTCCCCCACCACGCTGCTGGGCCTGGCCAAGGCCATCGCCTATGGCTGGCGGCAGGAAAAGGCGTCGAAGGACGCCCAAAAGGTGCATGAGGTCGCGACCGAACTGTACCGCCGCATGGTCAAGCTGGGCGAGGACGTGGCCGGCATGACCAAGTCGCTGCAGGGCCATGTTAACAAGCACAACAAGTTCGTCGCCAGCCTGGAAAGCCGGGTCCTGCCCCAGGCGCGCAAGATGGCCGATCTGTCCGTCGGCGACAGCCACGGCACGATCCAGGATCTGGAACCGATCGAGCAGGATGTCCGCGCGCCCTTGCCCGACCGCGACCTGGAACTGCCCCTGCCGGCACCGGACGAGCACGAACCCGCCGAGTGAGGCCGCACACGCTGCCGATTGCCCGGCTTTCATAAATCCGAAATACTCATCGGTATAGGTTTGCGCCGATTTGGGGAGCGGATTGGGTCACGTGTCGTCGACGTCGCGTCGGAAATATCTCATCTGGGTATCGATTTTGGCCGGTCTGGCGGCGGCCACGGCGGTCCTGCTATTGAGTTGGGCGATCACGCTGGCGGACGCGTTCGACGATTTGCGCCTGCGTTATGACGGGTTCGAAGGCCGCGTCAGCGAAATCGCGACCGAGAACGATAAGCTGTTCGCCCTGCTGGAACGGATTCCCGATCCGCCCTGCAGCGAACCCTTCCTGACCGCGATGCGCACGGCCCAGTTCCAGGCCTCCCATGTCCGGGATATCGGCTATCTGAACGACGATTGGCTGCTCTGCTCCTCCACCGGCGGCGTCCTGCCGGAACCGTTCAAGGACGAGATGGAGACGATCCCCCTGCCGACCGGCGACCGGCTGCTGCTGAACGTGCCGCTGGTCGTGACCCAGGGTGTGATTCAGGGGCACATCGTCTTTTCCGGCAATTTCAACATCGTCTTCCGACGCGACTTCCTGAATTCCGCGTTGGGATACGATGCCCATTCCACGGTTTATGTCCGCGACCGGGAGAACCGTTATACGCTGCTGCATGGCGATGAGAGCAACGTGCCGCCCGAAACGACGGCGGAAAGCGTCGGAATCGATCGCGGCCGGCTGACCCTGTCCGGCTGCAGTGCCGCCGTGCGCAACGGGCTGTGCGGCACCTTCGCGCTGCCGCTGCTGGCGCCGATGAGCGATCCGGTGACGACGGGCCTGACCATCATCGCCGCGTTCAGTGCCGGCATCACGGCGGCGGGCATATGCTTCGCGCGCCTTCGGAAACTGAACCGGTTCCACCGCCGTTTCCTGCGCGGCTTTCGGTCGATGCGTTTCGAATGCCGCTACCAACCCTTCGTCGACGCCAAGGACCATCGGACGCTGGGTTGCGAAGTGCTGGTCCGGTGGCGCGACGATGACGGCAGCATCGTGCCGCCGGATGCCTTCCTGCCCATCGTACGCAGCAAGGGGCTGGGCGACGATCTGTTCCGCTTCGTGGTGGAACGGACCTTCCGGGATCTGGGCGCATTGCTGAAACAGACCGGCCTGAAAGTGTCCTTCAACGTCAATCCGACGGAATTCCGCACCGACCTGCTGCTGAGTACCTTGCTGCCCTATCGCGACAGCCATCCGGAGACCGAAATCGTCGTCGAGATCACCGAGGACGAACTGGCCAAGGCCCATGAGATCCGCAGCGCCGCCAGCGTCCTGCGCGGTCACGGCATCCGGGTATCCATCGACGATTTCGGCACCGGCTATTCCTCACTGAGCTATCTGGCCGACCTGCATCTGGACGAGTTGAAGATCGACCGCAGCTTCGTCATGGGGCTGGAGGCCGACACGATCCGGGCCGAGATCGTCACCCGCATGGTGCAACTAGCCGGCGCCCTGAACACGACAATCGTCGCCGAGGGGATCGAGACCTTCGATCAGGCCCAGCGCCTGACGGAGGTCGGCGTGCACGAGTTGCAAGGATATTTCTTTTCCAAGCCCATGGAGCCCGAAGCCTTCATCCAGCGGGTTGAGGGCGAGCGCGCGGCAAAGGCCGCCTGAATCCGCTGGAAGAAAGGCGTCATGGGAGGCGGTCTTGCCTAAGGCGGCGGGAAGCGCGACAGTTTCCGCCCATAAGGAGGAACGCCCCATGAGCCAGTTCGAACTGACCCCGGCACAATTGGAATTCCGCGCCCGCGCCCGCGATTTCGCCCGCGCGAAAGTGGCCCCGCGCGCCGCCGAAGTCGACCGGACGGAGGCCTATCCCTGGGATACGGTCGAAGCCATGGCGGCGGAGGGATTCTTCGGCATCACCATCCCCGAGGCCTATGGCGGCAAGGGCGCCAGCTTCCTGGACGCGACCCTGCTGATCGAGGAAATGGCCAAGGTCTGCGGCGTCACCGGGCGCATTGCGGTCGAGGCCAATATGGGCGCGATCTCCGCCGTCATGCAGTACGGCAACGACGCGCAGAAGAAGGCCTGCGCCGAGCGCGTTCTGGCCGGCGACAAGCCGGCGATCTGCATCACCGAACCGGAGGCCGGATCGGCCGCGACGGAGATGACGACCCGCGCCGACAAGCGTGGCGACGTCTATGTCGTCAATGGCGGCAAGCATTGGATCACCGGCGGCGGCGTGTCCAACACCCATCTGATCTTCGCCCGCGTCTTCGACGAGGCGGGAGAGGAACAGGGGATCGGCGGGTTCCTGGCCTTCCTGGACGAAAAGCCGGATGGGCTGGTCATCGGCAAGCGCGAACCGACCATGGGCCTGCGGGGCATCCCGGAGACCGAAATCCTGTTCAACGATCTGGAAATTCCGGCGGACCGGGTGGTCCTGCCGCCATCCGGTTTCCGGCGCGGATTCGCCGATCTTATGAACGCCTATAATTCCCAGCGTTGCGGCGCGGCGACGGTCGCGCTGGGCCTGGCTCAGGGCGCCTATGAGCTGGGCATCGACTGGCTCAAGGAACGCGAACAGTTCGGACGCCCCCTGGCGGAATTCCAGGGCCTGCAATGGATGGCGGCCGATATGTCGATCCAACTGGACGCCGCCCGGATCATGATCCACCGCGCGGCGGCCAGCGCCGATCCCTTCCCGGATCCGCTGATGGCGGCCCAGGCCAAGGTGCTGGCATCGGAATCGGCGATCAGGATCACCAATGACGCGCTGCAATTCTTCGGCGCGCGCGGCTATTCCCGGAACCGGCCGATGGAACGTATCGCCCGCGACGCGCGCATGTTCACCATCGGCGGCGGCACGGCGCAGGTTCTGCGCACCCTGATCGCCGGGCGCGTCCTGGATATGAAGACCCCACAGACCCGCGACGGATACGCGAAACTGGCCGCAAAGGCCGACCGCAAGGCCGCCGCGGAATAACCCCCAACGGAACAGACAATATGACCGATACCCCGTTGCCGCTGGACGGCGTGCGCATTCTCGACCTCAGCCGCATCCTGGCCGGCCCGACCGCGACCCAGTTGCTGGGCGATCTGGGCGCCGACGTGATCAAGGTGGAACGGCCCGGCGCGGGCGACGACACGCGCAAATGGGGCCCTCCCTTCGTGACCGGCGACGGCGGCGAACCGACGGATGAAAGCGCCTATTACCTGTCCGCCAACCGGAACAAGCGGTCGATTACCGTCAACCTGGCAAGCGCCGAGGGTCAGGCCCTGATCCGACGCCTGATCCCGGAATGCGACATCCTGGTTGAGAATTACAAGACGGGCGGATTGAAGAAATACGGCCTGTCCTATGACGACCTGAAGGACGAGTTCCCGTCCCTGGTCTATTGTTCCGTCACCGGTTTCGGCCAGACCGGCCCCTATGCCAGCCGCGCCGGATACGATTTCCTGGCCCAAGGTCTGGGCGGGATCATGTCGCTGACCGGGCCGAAGGACGGGCCGCCGATGAAATGCGGCGTCGGCATCGCCGATGTGATGTGCGGCATGTATGCCGCGACATCGATCCTGGCCGCCCTGCGCCACCGCGACCGGACCGGCCAGGGCCAACAGATCGACTGTGCCCTGCTGGACACTCAGGTTGCCTGGCTGATCAATGAGGGGTGCAATTACCTGCTGTCCGGAAAGCGCCCGGTGCCTCAGGGGAACGAGCATCCGAACATCGTGCCCTATTCGGTCCTGGAATCCAGCGACGGCTATTTCATCCTGGCCGTCGGGAACGACAGCCAGTACCAGAAATGGTGCGACTTTGCGGGCGCCGCCGATTTGGCAGCCGATCCGCGCTTCACGACAAACTCGCTGCGGGTCCGGAATCGCGAGGCGCTCTACGCCGCCATGCCGGCCTATACCCGCCGGAAGACGTCGCAGGAATGGATCGACGGTCTGGCGGCGCGCGGCGTGCCCTGCGGCCCGATCAAGCATGTCGACGAGGTGTTCGAGGACCCGCAAATCGTCGCCCGCAACATGCGGGTCGATGTCCCCCATCACCAGGCCCAATCCGGCACGGTGCCGCTGATCGCCAATCCGGTGAAATTCTCCGAAACACCGGTCCGCTATCGCCATGCCCCGCCGACGCTGGGTCAGCACACGCAAGAAATCCTGAAGGATGTCCTGGGGCTCGACGACGACGAAATCGCGGCCCTGGCCCGGAACGGGGCCCTGACCCAAACCGGGGGTCAGTCGCCAGGCGATTGATCCTGACAGGGTTCCTGACAGAATGCTGTCAGGAGGGGTGGCGTAAAAGACGCGGCATCGAAAACCCAACGGGAGAGACCCCATGCCGTACACACCCATGAACTTCGCCGTCTGGACCGAAATCCCGGTCGCCGACCTGGACAAGGGCATCGCCTTCTACAGCGACGTCTTCGGGATCGAAATGAAGAAGGACGAAACCGGTCCGAACCCGATCGCCATGTTCCCGACCTGGGACGACACCGGCGTCGCCGGGCATCTCTATGCCGGGAAGCCGGCCATCGACGGATCGGGTCCGACGATCCACTTCGCCAGCCCGGGCAAGCTGGAAGACACGGTCGCCAAGGTCGCCCCGGCCGGCGGCACGGTGGTCAGCGACGCGATCGAAATTCCGCCCGGACGCTTCACCTATTGCAAGGACCCGGACGGCAATTCCTTCAGCATCTTCGAAGCCAAGGCGGCCTGACCCATGCGACGCGCCGACCGCCTGTTTCAGATCGTCCAGCATCTGCGGGGCGGTCGGCTCGTCACCGCCGCAAAACTGGCCGACTGGCTGGAAGTCTCCGAACGCACGATCTACCGCGACATTTCCGACCTTCAAGGCTCCGGCGTTCCGATCGAGGGGGAGGCGGGGGTCGGCTATGTCATGCGGGCGGGTTACGACCTGCCGCCGCTGATGTTCACCCGGGACGAGGTCGTCGCCCTGGTCGCCGGGGCGCGGCTGATCCGTGCCTGGGGCGGCGCCGCCATGGCCCGCGCGGCGGAAGAAGCCCTGATCAAGATCGAAACCGTCCTGCCTGACGAGGCGCGCGAACGTGTCGCGCGGACGGAAATTCACGCCTTCGCCGTGGGCATGACCCCCGAAATCCGCGCGCGGATCGACGCCCTGGACCTGGCGACCGACCGGCGCCAGCGGATCGAGTTGAAATACCGCGACGAAGCCGGGAAAGAGACTGTGCGTGTCGTCCGCCCCCTGGGCCTATGGTTCTGGGGAAAGGTCTGGACCCTGATCGCCTGGTGCGAGATGCGCGACGATTTCCGCATGTTCCGGGTCGACCGGATCGCCGAGCTGACCGATACCGGCACCCGGTTCAAACCGGAACGCGGCCGCTCCCTGACGGATTTCTATCGCGCCATGGAAGCCGAGGGACATTCCCGGCCCGGCTGTTGAACCGCCCTCGGCCCGCCCCTATCACTCCACCCTGTCATTTCGCCCTTTAAGCCTGCGGTCGGGCGTTCTAGGCATTGGAATGGAAAAAGAATTTCGCGAATGCGCAGCCCTGTTTACCATGTAAGGTTAATGGGCAACCGCTATGCCAGCCTGGGGGAAGGCACTATATGACGGAAGAGGAGAAACCGCGCCCGGACGACCCCAGGGACAGCCTGCACATGCTGCCCCTGTCGACGATTCCGATCGAAACCCCGGTTCTGCGCCGCGCCCTGCTGGTCAAGAACAACCGCCTGGAAACCGCGGTTGAGATGTTTTCCGGGGCAGAATCCGGCAGCGGTCACATCTATCCCGCCGATTTGAAGGACAGTTTTCCGGAGGTCGACCAGGACCTGCTGGACGCCGACGTCAAGAAGATCCGCAAGCTCGGCCTGATGCCCAGCTTCGACGTGTATTCCTGCCGCATCTCCCTGCGCTCACTAGGGATTGAGGTGAACAGCCAGGATGCCCTACGCCTGTCCGACCAGAAGAACCTGGAACTGGCGGACCGGATGAAGGAGTTCACCCGGCCGCTGATCCTGCAGGTCTTCGGGTCGGAGATCGACGGCACGGACAGCGCGTCCGACCTGATCGGCCTGCTGCGGAATCCCGACAAGACGGAAGCCATGCGCCGGCTGAACCGTCTGGCCGAGGAGTTGAAAATCAACGTCACCGAAATCCCGAACTTCATCGAGGATTACGGTGACATCTTCCTGTCCCTCGCCTATTTCCGCGACCGGCTGGATCATGTCGTACCGATCATCGACAATTTCTTGAGTTGGATGGACGAGTTGCGCGAGACCTGGATGATCAAGAACGATCGGCCCAAGGACAAGCTGCTGGCCGGGGTCAATGCCGACCTGTCCGACATTTCCGGATCGATCACCGGCCGTTTCGAAAGCTTCGATCGGAAGACCAAGGATTTCTGGGACGATATTTCGGCCGAGCGGTTCCGTGAGGTCCGGCGGCTGATCACCGATCACCATGTGACGGTCGGCGGGGTTTTGTGCGGCCTGACCCTGAAAATGGATCACTGGAAGCGACGGTTCACCAAACAGAACCCGGGCGGCCCACAGGCGCGCCTGGAATTCATCATGGGGGAAATCCTGCCCGGGCTGGACCAGATCAAACGTCTGGAACAGCGCGCGGGTAGTGTCCGGAAATAGGCTTCGCCACCCTACTGGCTCAAGGAAATCAGATAGGCCGCAACATCCGCCGCGCCTTTTTCGTCTCTCAGCCGATAGGTCATGCTGGTCCGACCGCCGGCGGAAACTCCGGCATCACTGGTGAATTTCTCCAGAAACCCTTGAGGGTCCTGCACATAGGCGGCCATGGTGTCGGCGGTCCAGGTCAACCCGGCCCCGGCCGACGCCTGCATAATTTTGGAATAGCGCGGGAAGTTTTCGGCCTGACCGGCGGCCCGGTTCCCGACGCCATGCAAGGACGGGCCGGTCATCCGCTTGCCGGGTTCCAGCGAATGGCAGGTGTCGCAGCGTGTCTCGAAGATCTTTTGACCATTGGCGATATCCGCTTCGGCGAAGGCGGGTGTGGCGGCGCCGGTCAACAGCGCGGCGGCAAGAACCATGGTCAGGCGGGTGGTGGATTTCATACTGAAGCTCCCGGCAGGTAATCAGTGCGTTGGGAAAGCATATAGGAAGGCGCGGTGTCGGTTAAACCGCCGCCGCCTGCGGCAAATCGGTCAGGTGCCACGTCAGGCGCAAAGGGAGAATTGCGATACCGCTGATTTCATCCGGCCGGCATCGACCGTCAAGCGTCCGGGCACCGGCATCCCGTCCCCCGCCATGCGCAGGGGCGGATCGACCAGATCGGCGGCATAGTAGCGATCCGTGCCGCCGACATCGCCCGCCACGGTGCAGCCCGGCAGGGCCGCGACCGCAATATTCGCCGCGCGCGCGATGCAGAAATCGTGCATGCCGCCGATCATCACCGGCATACCCGCGGCCAGGGCCAGATCGTGCAGTTTCTTCGCCTGCCACGGACCGCCCGTATGGGCTGGTTTCAGCACCACCGCCCGGCAGGATTTCAGCGCGATCGCCGTGCGCAGATCGCTTTCGGACTGCAGGCTTTCGTCGAGTGCGAGGGGCGTTCGCATCCGCACCTGCAGGGCGGCATGGTCAACAAAATCGTCCCAGGCCAGCGGCTGTTCCAGCAGGGTCAGCTCGAATTCATCCAGCGAGGCCAGGGTATCGGCATCGGCCAGGGTATAGGCACTGTTCCCATCCGCCGTCAGGGCGATATCCGGATAGCGCGTCCGCAGCGGCGCCAGGATCGACCGGTCGCGGCCGGGCGCGATCTTGACCTTTATCCGGCTGTGGCCCGATGCCAGCGCCGCATCGATGGAATCGAACAGATCCTCCGCTCGGTCCGGCAGGCCAAAGGTGGCACCGGCGGACACATGTTCCGCCGTGACCCCCAGGAGTGCGGCGAGGCTGGATTTGCGCTGCTGGGCGATCAGGTCCAGGGCCGCCGTTTCCAAGGCATGTTTCGCGAAGACATTTCCGCGCACCGGGGCCATCGCCTCCGCCACGCTGTCCGGCCTCTCCAGCACCGTGCCGAGCAGGCGCGGGATCAGGTGATGCCGCAGCACGTCCAGAACGGAATACACATTTTCCGGCAGATAGAGCGGCGCCAGCGGGACCGGCGCCTCGCCCCAACCGGTCATGCCCCCTGCCCGCAAGGCGACGATCGGATGGGTTTCGCGCTGAACCGTTTCGTTCGCGCTGGCGAAGGGCGTCAGCCTGTCCTGGGTCAGGGTCCAGACTTCCGCCGCCTCGATTGTCAGCGTCCCCCCCATCTTGTTCGACTCACAGCAGGCTGGGCAGGAACAGCGACAGGATTGGGAAGAACAGCAGCAGCAGCATGACGAAGAAATCGGAGATCAGGAAATAACTGACCCCGGTGAAAATCCGTTCCAGCGGAATCTTGTCCCCGACAATCGACTTGATGACGAAGACGTTCAATCCGATGGGCGGCGTGACCAGTCCGATTTCCAGCAGCTTGACGACGATGACGCCCCACCAGATCAAATCCAGCCCATAGGATTCGACGACCGGCAAGGTCAGCGGCAGCGTCAGAAGAATGATGCCCAGCGGATCCAGCATCATGCCCAGCACAATATACAGCAGGGCGATCAACCCGATCACCAGGAAGACCGACAGTTCCGCCGCGCCGATCCAATCGGTCAATTGCGTCGCGACATTGGTCAGGGCGATGAAATTGACGAACAGCTTGCCCGCGATGGCAATGGCGAAGAGCTGGGCCGATTGGGTCACAGCCTCGCGCAGCGCCTCGCCGATCTTGCCCAGATCGAGACGGCGCAGGACCAGCCCCAGCGCCAGGGTCGCCGCCGCGCCGACGCCGGCCGCTTCCGTGGGTGTGAACGCGCCCAGATAGATGCCGCCGATGATCACCGCGAACAGCATCAGGATCGGCCAGCACCGGGCCAGGGCCTCACCCCGGTTGGACCGCGCGATTTCCAGATCCGGCATCGGCGCGGAATCCGGCCGCACCCGGACCCAGATCATCACCACGACGATATAGCCCAGCAAGGTCAGAAGGCCGGGAATGGCCGCCGCGAGAAACAGTTTGGCGATGGATTGCTCGGCGAAGACCCCGAAGATGATGAACAGGATCGATGGCGGGATCAGCGATCCCAGCGTGCCGCCGATGGCGACGGAACCGGAGGCCAGGGTCCGCGAATAGCGGCTTTCCAGCATTTCCGGCACGGCGATCCGGCCCATCGCCGCCGCGCAAGCGACGGACGAACCGCTGATCGCGCTGAACCCGCCGCAGCCGACGATGGATGCGATGGCCAGCCCGCCCGGCATCCGCGCCAGCCAGACCCGGGCAGCGGCGTAGATATCGGTCGTGAAGCCGGCCTGGAATGCCAGGTGTCCGATGAAGATGAACAACGGCACCGTCGACAGCGCATAGGAATTGATGAAGTCGATCGGCGTCGTCGACAACAGCGACCCCACCGGACCGGCGGCGGCCGACAGAGAGAAGGGCAGCCACGGCGTCCAGGCATAGGTCAGCAGCATGCCGCCGGTGGCGACGCTGCCCAGGGCGATGGCGATCGGTACGCGGAAGGCCAGCAGGATCAGGACAACGACAAATCCCAGATAGCCGATCAGATGAGGGTCCATATCGAAGAATCTCTAATCCACGGCACCGGGCCGTTTGCGCCAAACCACCAGATCGGCCACCGCACAAAGGCCGAGCCGCAGCGCGAACAGGCCCATGCCGACGCCGAAAACCACCTTTACCGGCCAGACGGGGATGGACAATTGGCCGTCATAATAATGGTTCTGGGCAAAGGCTAGCGGGACCGACTGGACCGTCAGGATGGCAATGGCGCCGAACAGCGTCATGCCCAAGACATTGCCCAGGATCTGTCCGATCTGACCGACCCTTGGGGGCAGACGGTCGGTGATCACCGTCACCGCGATCTGCCCCCGGTCGCGCTGAACATGCGCGAGCGGCAGGCAGACGACGGCGACCATGGCCAATCCGACCATCAGGATATCGTCCGGTAGGGTCACGCCGATCTGTTCGCGCGCCAGCACGCTGGCGGTGATCAACAGGCCCATGGCCAGAAGAATGATCCCGGCGATAAAGGAGAGACCCCGTTCGATCCGATCCAGAACGCGGTCCAGGGTGCCGAGCCCGCTGCCAAGCGGCAGGTTCGGCATCCCGTCATTGGTCCCGCTCACCTGGGTTACTGCTTCGCCCAGGGATAGCCCTGCGCTTCCAGGTCGTTCTTGTACTTGACGACGGCCTCGTCAAAGGCGGCCAGCAGACCGTCGGCGTCCAGACCTTGATCCTTGGCGCCTTGCAGCCAGCTCATACCGGCCTCTTCGGCGGAATCGATCAGTGCCTTCTTCATGCCCTCGTCGCCTTCATGTTCGGCGATCGTGTTGCCATCGATGCCCTCCCGCAGTTTCTGCATGATCTCGGTCCGAGATTCGTACATCTTCTGCGCCAAGTACAGCGTCACGTCGCGACCCAGCTCGGTCATCATCGTCTGCTGCTCCGGCGTGAGGCTGGACCAGGAACGGGCGTTCATGACGATGCCCCAGCCCAGATTCTGCCCCATATCGATGGTCGTCAGGTTCGACGCGACTTCGTACTGCTTGTACGAATCGATGACATAGGCATAGGCGGCGGTACCGTCGATCGTGCCGGTCGACAGGGCTTGATAGACGTCCGGCTGACTCATCGACACGGCGGCCGCGCCGTTGGCTTCGAAGGATTTCCCGAAATTGCCGGTCGCTCGGATCTTCTTGCCGTCGAGTTCGGCAAGGGTCGTGATCGGTTCGCGACTCAGAAGCTGCGTCGGGCCGGTCGTGAAGTTGGCGATATATTGGACGCCCTGTTCGGCGAAATTGGCCGACGCGCCTTCGTTCTGGGTCATCAGCTCATAAGTCGCCATCATCCCGACATATTCGTCGGCGATCTGACGCACGTCGGAGACGCGCCAAGCGGTCAGCTTGCCCGGCTCATAGACCGGCACGACGGAGGCCAGATCGGCCACGCCGTTGCCGACGCCGTCGATGGCGTTCTTCGCACCCAGCAGCGTGTCGCCCCAGGTCACGTCGAGCCCCAGCGCACCGCCGGAGCGTTCGCGCATCTGGGCATCCATCCATTTGATCGCTTCGGCACGGGTGCCCCGGTCCGGTCCGAAATCGGCATAACGCAGTTCGCGGGTCTGTGCTTCGGCAAGCGTGGCCCCGGCGAACAGGGCCGCAACGGAAACGGTAACGGCCGCAAATCGACTGATACGAGACATCATTCTTCCTCCCATTAGGTGTTGGATTCTCTTTGATTTTATCTTTGGGGGCAATGCGCCCCGGCACTCATCCGTGGTTGTGACCGCAGCAATTGCCCGGCAGGACCGGCGCGGAAACACCGCTGTGTTCGCAACAACCGCCCTTCCACCAATCGGCCCCGGCCCCGTGGCAGTATTTGCCGTCGGCCTCGACCATCTTCATGAACAGCGGGTGGTAGTTGCGGCAGACTTCCAGCTCCGTCTTGACCCAGTGCAGCGGGTCCTTGGCGTAGTGGTCCCAATAGTCGCCGGCCATGTTGATTCCGGGCACGGCGGGGTTCCAGCTTTCGTCCAGCCACATTTCCGGATCGCCGTAATTGGCGCATAGCTTCCGGATCTCCGGATCGTCCAGCGCCAGCAGGCGACCGTTTTCGATGATCGGCTCGTTGTCGCCTTCCCGCTCGGTCATATAGGTCGGGAAATACAGGTGCAGATGCCAATGGCCGACCAGGTTCCCGGCGCGCGCGGCCTCGCGCTCTGCCATGGACGAGATGATCGTGCCGAAGCCCATATGGATGACCCCGGACCGCACCCGCTCGTACAGGCAATTGACGAAGCCCGACGGGAAATCCTTGCGCGGCCGGTGGACATGGGGGTTCGTCCCGATCGACGCTTCCCACCAGTACATCAGCCCCTTGTCCGGGAATGTCGGATACTGGACGTCCTTGGTCTTCTCCATCACCTCACGCAGTTTGCGGCCGAACTCGCCGCCTTCGTTGATCTGCGTGATCTTGGAATTCTCGACGATCAGCTGCGTCCAGTCGCAGGGCGCGATATGGTTCGTCGTCCCGGCAATGACGCCACAGCCGTCTTCCTTGAACGGGTGGAACATCCACGGCCGGCCGGTGATATGGCCCGGCAGGTAGGTCTTGCCGAAATGCTCGTTGCCCGTCCAGGTCGCGGCGGTCAGTTCGGGATTATAGAACTCCCGGTTCGCATCCCAGTATTCGGCATGGTTGGTGAAGGAGATATCGGTCCCTTCCGGATCGGTGATCCGCGCCCGCTTGGCACTGCGAATCCGGTCCCATGTCCAGCGGTCCATCGCATTGACCACCTCGATCGGCATTGCATGCGCCGGCGAGGCCAGGATCTCGGGGGTGATGAAGGGCATACGCTGGATCTTGATGAAGCGCTCGGCCAGGACCGGCCCGCCATAGCCCATCAGGATCTTATCGTATTTCTGCTTCTTCTCCTCTTCCTCCCACATATCCATCCATTCCGCCAATTCCTTGGTGCGGAACAGGTAATAGTCGACCTCGTCGGCGCCGACCCATTGGGGCACCGGACCGCGGTCGATATATTTGATCTCGTATTTGACCTTATATTTCTCGAGGATCTTCTTGCAGGCCTCGATGGTCAGTTCGCTGTGCCAATTGTCGACACGCAGCATGACCCGCTCGCCCTCTTTCAGGTCCCAGCAGGCATTGAGACCGTGATTGTAGGGACGCCGCGCGACATGCTCCAGATAGGGCATCAACTGATCGGACGAGGTGATATCGACGAAGGGCGGGCAACGCGGCGGCCGCGATTGTTTCAGCGGCGGCGCGTCGAATTGCGGTATGGTCACCGCCTGCTTTTCGTCAGAGATGCTGTCCGGCATTGTATCGGTCCTCGTTCCACGTCCCAACCCAGCGACTGATGCGCTGCCCGACAGTAATTGCATGCAAAATTGTCTCGATCAACCTCAAAACCGTTTTCTTTTCGGCGGGAATTGCTAGATTGCATGCACAACGGAGGGTTTAATGGCCACGCAATTAGACCAGATTACCCAGAACCTGCGCGAGTTGATTTTGGAGGGCGCCTATGAACCGGGCGCCGCCGTGCGCGAGGTCGCCGTCGCGGAGAAACTGGGCGTTTCCAGGACGTTGACGCGGCTCGCCATGGCTGCCCTGGAACAGGACGGCCTGCTGCTGCGGGAGCCAAACCGCGGGTTCCGGGTCCGATCCTTTACCCTGGATGAGGTCGCAGATGCGATCGAAGTGCGCGGTGAGTTGGAGGCCCTGGCCGCTCGGCAAGCGGCCGAACGGGGCCTGGCACCGGCTCTGGCCGCGCAATTGCGTGCAATCCTGGCAGAGGCGGAAGCGGTTGCCCGGGAAGGATTTGAGGATCTGTCGAACCGGTCACGCTGGATCGACCTGAACGGCGCTTTCCACAGCGGTATCGTAGAAGGCTCGGCCAACAAGGCGCTGCCGCCGGCGCTGGACCATATCTGCCGCGTCCCACTGGCGGGTCCGAGGGCCATCGTGTTCAACCGGACCGTTCCGGACCAGGGCATCGCCCAGTTGAACGCGGCCCATGACGACCACGTCCAGATCCTCGACGCCATCCTGAACCGGCAGGGACAACGGGCGGCGGCACTGATCCGTGAACATGCGTATCGCAGCGGCCGCAATAAGCGCGTCAATTTCGACGCGCTTCAGCATACTGCAGTCTGGCCGGCGCTGCCGGGCGTCGCGCTGGTCCGCCGCGCCGGCAGCGAATAAAGCAACGGCGAAAGCTACAATTCGCCGGGAAACGGGGAGATCGGAATGACCTACACGCTTGAACAACTCGCCGATGATTGCCGGGACGCCTTGCGGGCCGGCGAGACGCCTGAGGCGCTGGACAAGGTCCGCGGCTTCGTGAGGAAAGCCTTGGCCGATGATAGATTTATGGCGGATCACCTTTTGAACCGGGAGCCGCCGCCGGAGCGGAACGTGATCTTCGAAGATCCCGAACTGGGTTTCTGCATCTGCGCCCATATCTATGCCGGGGCCAAGCCCGGCGACCCGCATGATCACGGCCCGACCTGGGCAATCTATGGCCAGGGCGAGGGCGAAACCGAAATGACGGATTGGCGCATCGTCCAACCGGCCGCCAACGGACAGCCGGCCCTGGTCGAGAAGACCCGCAGCTATATCCTGAAGCCCGGCGACGCACATATTTATCCGACCGGCGCGGTCCATGCGCCCCTCCGATACGGTGCGACCCGTTTGCTACGGATCGAAGGGGCCAACACGGATCGGATTATGCGGACACCCATCGCCGTGGCGTAGGGCACGATGGCGCACTCCGCCTTCGCTTCGGTCGTGCAGATTTACGAATGATTAACGACGGTATGGAAGTCTGACCGGAAACACCGTAACCGAGGAGATTGGCAACTGACCCTCAGCGGGACGCGTTCCGACCGCGATGGCCCATCGCCCGACGGGGTGTCGCTTGAGCAACTGACGGAAGCCCTGCAACAGGTTTCCGTCGGAATCGCCCTGTTCGACGCAGATCATGTCCTGGTGTTTGCGAATGCAGCGGCGCGCGACCTTCTGGAATTGCCCGGCCCGGGCCAGATCCCCGCACCCCACATCTCCGATATCTGCGACGGCCATATCCGTCCTGACACCAAATCCGAACACACCACGCCATTCGGCCGGGTGATCGAAACGGCCTGCGAGGCGACCCCCGAGGGTGGGCAGATACTGACCCTCCGCGATGTCACGGACGACCGCGCGTCCGAAAGCGCGATGCGCGAGAGCGAGGCGCGGTTCCGCGACCTGACGGAAATCGCTTCGGACTGGTTCTGGGAGATGGATACCGATTTCCAGTTCACTTTTGTCTCCAACCGGTTCGAAGAATTGTCGGATATCGCGATCACCGAGGTGGTAGGCCGACGCCGGGGCGAGTCGCACTTCACCGTGCCCGGTCAGGACCTGGCCATCGCGGCCAATCTGGAGATGATGCGCCGGCAGCAATCGTTTCGCGACTTCCGGCTATCAGTACGCGGGCGCGATGGCGAGATCCGCATCTTGTCGATCAACGGTGCCCCTTTCTATGACGAGACCGGTACCTTTGCCGGCTATCGCGGGACCGGCCGCGACCTGTCGGAAATGGAACGCCTGTCCAAAGCCCTCCAGATCCAGCGCGCCCAGATCAAGGAATTGATGGAACACGCGCCGATACCGATCTTCTTCAAGGACACCAATTTTCGCTTTCAGATCGCGAACGAGGCTTTCTACGCCGAACGCGGCCTGGCCCCTGAT
This sequence comes from Pacificispira sp., assembly GCF_965228185.1. Lineage (NCBI taxonomy): Bacteria > Pseudomonadati > Pseudomonadota > Alphaproteobacteria > Rhodospirillales > Aestuariispiraceae > Pacificispira > Pacificispira sp. The sequence continues at coordinate 475,694 of NZ_CBDDHE010000008.1, forward strand.
CAGGTGATCGGCCATTCGTCACAAGAGGTCTTTCCAAACTCCGCTGGGCACGCCTTTGTCGATCACGACCGGTCGGTGATGGAAGGTGGCGAGCCGGTGGTGCGAGAGCTGACGATCGGTGGACGTATCGTGCGGAGTTGCAAATTCCCGGTCTACAACGATAACGGCGCTTTGCTGGGCTTGGGCGGCGTCGAGATCGACATCACCGACAGAATCCGCGAGTCCCAGGCCCTGACGGCAGCGAAGACCGAGGCGGAACGTGCCAACAAAGCAAAATCCTATTTCCTCGCAAAAGTTAGTCACGAACTGCGCACCCCCCTGAACGCGGTGATCGGCTTCGGCGAGATGCTGCAGGCGGAACTCTTCGGCCCCCTCGGCGACCGGCGTTACCACGGCTATGCCCAGGACATTGTCAATTCCGGGCGGCACCTCCTGGGCCTTGTTTCCGACATCCTGGATATATCCAAGATCGAATCGGACGAGATGGAGTTGCATGAAGAGAACCTGGACTTGAGCGACCTGGTTCGTCGCGCGGTGACCATGTCCGAAACGGCCAGAAACAAACCTTCCGCCAAGGTCTATACAGATCAGGTCGCAAACGGAATCCGGCTATATGGCGATGAAACCGCGTTGCAGCGCATCGTCATGAACCTGGTCGGAAACGCCTTGAAATTCACCGATCCGGAGGGCCGCGTCGATGTCTCATTGACCACCGGATCCAATGGACGTGTGGCCCTGTCGGTGCGCGACACCGGAATCGGCATTGCGGACGACCAGCTTCAGGACGTGGTTCAGCCCTTCGCCACGGGCGCCAATCCGTTGCGCCTGGGGTATGAAGGCGCCGGATTGGGTCTCGCCATCGTCAAGGCGCTGTGCAGCGCCCATGACGCCGCCTTCACCATTCAGAGCAAGGAAGGCGTCGGCACGGTCTGCATGGTGCTGTTCACGTCGTCGCGCCGGCGCTGACCCGTCAGGCCTCGCCTTCCCTGAGCCGGAAACGTTGCACCTTGCCGGTCTGGGTTTTCGGCAGAGCATCGATGAATTCGACCCGGCGCGGATATTTATAGGGCGCGACGGTCGCCTTCACATGGTCCTGCAAGGCTTTGACCAATTCCGGCCCTGCACTTTGCCCCTGCGCCAGGACGACGAAGGCCTTCACGATCTGCCCCCGTTCCTCGTCCGGCACGCCGATCACGCCGCATTCGGCGACCGCCGGATGGCTCAGCAGTGCCTCCTCAACCTCCGGTCCCGCAATGTTGTAACCGGACGACACGATCATATCGTCGGCCCGGGCGGCGAAATGGAAGGCGCCGTCTTCGTCCTGAATGAAGGCGTCTCCGGTCAGGTTCCAGCCATCGCGGACATAGTCCTGCTGCCGGTCGTCGGCCAGATAGCGGCACCCCGTCGGCCCACGCACCGCCAGCTTACCGACGGTGCCCCGCGGCACCTCGTTCATGTCGTCGTCGACGACCTTCGCCTCGTAGCCCGGCACCGGCCGGCCGGTCGAGCCCGGCTTGGCGTCGTCCAGCGTGTTGGTGACGAAGATATGCAGCATTTCGGTCGCGCCGATCCCGTCCAGGATCGGAACGCCGGTCTTTTCGACCCAGGCCTCGTAAGTCGGCGCCGGCAGGGTTTCGCCCGCGGAAACCGCGACGCGCAGGCTGGACAGGTCGGCCCCCTGATCCATCGCCCGCATCATCGCGCGATAGGCGGTCGGCGCCGTGAAGCAGACGGTCGCCTTATAGGTCTCGATGATCTCGATCAGGTTCGGCGGCGACGCGTTCTCCAGCAGGGTCGCCGTCGCCCCGAAGCGCAGCGGAAAAACCGCCAGGCCACCCAGGCCGAAGGTGAAAGCCAGGGGCGGCGAGCCGACAAAGATGTCGTCAGGCGTCACTTTCAGGACCGATGCCGCATAGCCGTCCGCGATGGCCAGGATATCGCGGTGAAAATGCATCGTCGCCTTGGGTAACCCCGTCGTGCCAGAAGTGAAGCCCAGCAGCGCGACATCGTCCCGGCCGGTCTTCACCGCGTCGAACTTGACGGATTTGTTCAGCGCGATCCGATCCAGCTCGCTGTCATGGTTGGCGGTGCCGTCGAAGCTGACCACCTTCTCCAGATACTTGTTGTCCTTGGCGCAGGCGACCAGTTCATCCGCCATCCGGCTGTCGGTCAGGGCGAGAGAGACCTGTGCCTTGTTGACGATTTTCGTCAGTTCCGCCGCGCGCAGCATCGGCATGGTGTTGACCGCGACGCCCCCCGCCTTGGTCACCGCCAGCCAGGCCGCGACCATGGCCGGGTTGTTCCCGGACCGGATCAGCACCCGGTCGCCGGGCTGGACGCCATAATCCTCCACCAGCGCATGGGCCAGGCGGTTGGTCCAGTCGGACAGTTCCTTGTAAGTCCTCTGCCGGCCGTTCCCGATCAGCGCGACATTGTCGCCGAACCCTTTCTGGACCATTCGGTCGGTCAGTTCGACCGCACAGTTGATGTAATCGGGATACTGATATTCCGGCCGATTCAGTATCAGATCCGGCCATTGATCGGCCGGCGGCAGATTGTCCCGCGCGAAAGTGTCGATATGTGCCGTCGGTCCCAACATGATCCCCATTCTCCTCAGCCCTGTTCGGCCAGTGCGTGGCGGGCGATGACGACTTTTTGCACGTCGCTTGCGCCCTCATAGATGCGGAGCGCGCGGATTTCCCGGTACAGGCGTTCCACCACCGCGCCCGACCGCACCCCGTCCCCGCCATGGATCTGTACGGCGGCGTCAATCACGCGCTGCGCCGCCTCCGTCGCATAAAGCTTTGCCATGGACGCCTCGCGGCTGACCCGCGCCGCACCGCCATCCTTGGTCCAGGCCGCGCGATAGATCAGCAGCGCCGCCGCATCGACATCCAGTGCCATGTCCGCCAGATGCCCCTGCACCATCTGCAAGTCCGCCATCGGCGCCCCGAAAAGCTCGCGGCCCGACGCACGGGCCAGGGCTTCGTCCAGGGCGCGCCGGGCAAAGCCCAAAGCGGCCGCGCCGACCGTCGACCGGAAGACGTCCAGGACACTCATCGCGATCCGGAACCCCTTGCCGCGTTCGCCGATCAAAGCGTCTTTCGGGATGCGGCAATTCTCGAACTTAAGCCGCGCCAGGGGGTGCGGCGCGATGACGTCGATCCGCTCCGCAATGGTAAAGCCTTCCGTGTCCGCCGGGACGATGAAGGCGCTGAGTCCCTTCGCCCCCGGCCCTTCACCGGTCCGGGCGAAGACGACATAGAGATCCGCGATCCCGCCGTTGGAGATCCAGGTCTTCTCGCCGTTCAGCACATAGCCGTCCGCCGTCTCTTCCGCCGAACAGGCAATATCCGCGACATCGGAGCCGGATTTCGGTTCGGTCAGCGCGAAGGCGGCCAGCGCATCTCCGGCCCGGGTTCGGGTCAGCCATTCACGGCGCTGGGTGTCGCTGCCGAATAGCGAGATCGCGCCCGCGCCCAGCCCCTGCATGGCAAAGGCGAAATCCGCAAGCCCGTCATGGCGCGCCAGGGTCTCGCGGATCAGGCACAGGCTGCGCACATCCAGGCCGGACGACGGGTCCGACGGGTCCGGCGCGCTATGCGTCAGCCAGCCGTCCCGCCCCATCCGGGCAACCAGATCGCGGCATGCGGCATCCACATCGCCATGGTCGACATCCTTCAACGCCGCTTCCGCCCACCGGTCCAGATCGGCGGCCAGGGCACGATGACGGTCCTCGAAAAACGGCCAGGTCAGGAAAGATTTATCAGACATGGCGACTCTCCCGCTCCATTGCCGTCGCCCCGGCGAAGACCGGGGTCCAAGGCCACACCGGGGACGGTGCCTCGTTGCCCCGGATTCCGGCTTTCACCGGACTAACGGTCGTTGGGTCCGGCCGCGTCATTCCCATCAATCCCCCTTGAAGTCCGGCTTCTGCTTGGCGACGAAGGCGTCATAGGCGCGCTGGAAATCCTGGGTCTGCATACAGATCGCCTGGGCCTGGGCTTCGGCTTCGATGGCCTGATCCAGCGTCATCGACCATTCCTGGTTCAGCATGGTCTTGGTCATCATATGGCCGAAGGTCGGACCGTCGGCCAATTTCCCGGCCAGTGCGACGGCCTCGGGCTCCAGGTCTTCCGCCGGAAGCAGGCGGTTGAAGAAGCCCCAGTCGAAACCTTCCTGACCGGACATCGATCGGCCGGTGAACAGCAGTTCCGCTGCGCGGCCCTGGCCGATCATCCGGGGCAGCATGGCGCAGGCGCCCATGTCGCAACCCGCCAGGCCGACCTTGGTGAACAGATAGGCGGTCTTCGATTCCGCCGTGCCGTAACGCAGATCGGCATAGAGCGCGACCATCGCACCGGCGCCGACGCAGATCCCGTCGACAGCGGCGATGACCGGCTGCGGACAGGCCTTCATCGCCCGGACCAGATCGCCGGTCATGCGGGTGAATTCCAGCAGCCCCTTCATGTCCCGCTGCAGCAGAGGACCGATGATGTCGTGCACATCCCCGCCGGAGCAGAAATTCCCGCCATTCGACGCGAAGACCACGGCCTTCACGTCATCGGCATAGACCAGATCGCGGAACGTGTCCCGAAGCTCCGCATAGGACTCGAAGGTCAGCGGGTTCTTGCGGTCCGGCCGGTTCAACCGGATGACCGCCGTGTCGCCCTGCATCTCCCACAGGAAATGGGCCGGTTTCAGATCCTTCATCGAAGCCATGTCATCAATCCTTGGACTTTGTTTTCCGCTGACGGTCCATGCCCGACGACTGCATGCCGTCGCGCAGCACCTGGAACATGTCGGTCATCCGCCCGGTATCTTCCGCCGCCAGGGGCGTCAGCATCTCATCGATCCAGCGCTGATGCGCGGCGGCCATCTTGGCGAATTCCGCCCGGCCCAGATCGGTCAGCGCCACCAGCGTGGCGCGGCGGTCGCGTTCGTTGGTCACACGCTGGACCCGGCCTTCCTGTTCCAGCCGGTCGACGATGCCGGTGACATTCCCGTTGGAGACGACAAGCTGTTCCGACAGCCGGGTCATGCTCATCCCCTCGTCGCTGCGGAATAGGGCCGCCATGACATCGAAGCGCGGCAGCGTCGTATCGAATTCCGACTTCAACCGGTCGCGCAGAACGTATTCCACATTTCGTGTGGTGCGCAGCATGCTGAGCCAGAGCTTCAGGCGCTTCTTGGCGCCGGACGGATCCTGCATCAGACCTCTCCCCCCGCGACGGCAATCGCCTGCCCGGTCACGCCGGCAGCCTCCGGTGCGCAGAGCCACAGGATTGTTGCGGCAACTTCCGACGGCTGAATGAAGCGGTTCTGCGGATTGATCTTGGTAAGCTCCGCGCGCGCCGCCGCCTCGTCGCGTCCGGTCTTCGCCATGATATTGCGGATGCTGTCTTCCAGCATCGGGGTTTCGGTGAATCCCGGGCAGACCGCATTCACGGTGATCCCCTCACGCGCCGTTTCCTGCGCCAGCGCGCGCATCAGCCCGACCGTCCCATGCTTGGCCGCGCAATAGGGCGCGACATAGGCATAGCCCTTCAGCCCCGCCGTGCTGGCGACAAAGATCAACCGCCCCGCCTTTGCCTTGCGCATCGGGCCCAGCGCCGCGCGGGCAGTCAGGAAGGACCCGGTCAGGTTGACCGCGATCATCCGGTCCCAGCCCGCCAGATCGGTCTTGCCCAGCGGCGCGCTTTCCGCCGTGCCGGCATTGGCGATAACGATGCCCGGCGCGCCGAAACCTTGCGCGGCCTTCGTGAACAGGGCATCGACCGATGCCTCATCCGTGACGTCGCAGGCGATGGCTTGCGCCTTTGGAAGTTCCGCCGCCAGAGCCTCGATCGGTCCCGTGCGTCGCCCGGCAAGGGTCACCGCCGCCCCGGCATCTGCAAGCGATCGGGCAATCGCCGCGCCGACCCCGGTACCGCCGCCGGTGATGAGGGCATGCTGTCCGGACAGGTCCGTCATGCTTTTACACCTTTCCTGTCATAACGTCCTGGCGCGCGGCCAGTCGCTGCAACTGATCCCGGCCCGGAAGATAGGGCGACGGCCAGGCGGCCTCGTCATAACCCAGGGCCGCGGCGGCATGCAGGGTCCAATACGGGTCGGCGAGATGCGGTCGGGCGAGGCAGCACAGATCGGCGCGCCCCGCCATCAGGATCGAATTGACGTGGTCCGGCTCATAGATGTTGCCGACCGCCATGGTCGCAATTCCGGCCTCGTTGCGGATCCGGTCCGAAAACGGCGTCTGGAACATGCGGCCATAGACCGGGCGCGCGCGCTTCGATGTCTGACCGGCCGACACATCGATGATGTCGACCCCCGCCTCCTGCAGAATGCGGGCGATCTCGACGGCGTCGTCGGGCCCGATCCCATCTTCTTCCACCCAATCATTGGCGGAGATCCGAATGGAGATCGGCTTGTCTTCCGGCCAGACGGCGCGGACCGCGCGGAAGACTTCCAGCGGGAAGCGCAGTCGGTTTTCCAGACTGCCGCCATAGGCATCGGTGCGCCGGTTGGTCAGCGGCGTGATGAAGGCCGACATCAGATAGCCATGGGCGTAATGCAGTTCCAGAAGGTCGAACCCCGCCCGCGCGCCGCGTTCCGCCGCCGCCACGAATTGGTCTCGCACCCGGTCCATATCGGCGCGGGTCATTTCCTTCGGCACCTGGTTACGGTCGGACCAGGCAATTGGCGACGGCGCCAGGATTTCCCAATTGCCGTCCTTCAGCGGCGCGTCCATTTCTTCCCAGCCGAGCTGGGTCGACCCCTTCGGACCGGAATGACCGAGCTGAAGCGCCATCTTGGCCGGGGTCTCGCGATGGACGAAATCGACAATCCGTTTCCAGGCGGCTTCCTGATCGTCGGCATAGAGGCCCGGGCAGCCGCGCGTGATCCGCCCCTCCGGGGAGACGCAGGTCATTTCGGTATAGACCAAACCTGCCCCGCCCAAGGCCCGGCTGGTGTAATGGGTGAAGTGCCAGTCGGTCGGACAGCCGTTCTCGGCCTTGTACTGGGCCATGGGCGACACGACGATGCGGTTGGCCAGTTCCAGCCCGCGCAGGCGGAAGGGCACGAACATCGGCGCCCGGACGGTTTCCGGCATCTGCCCGACCGCATTGGCTTCGAACCAGCGCTCTGCCGATTCCAGCCAGGCGGCGTCGCGCGCACGCAGGTTTTCGTGGCTGATCCGCTGCGACCGGGTCAGCAGCGAATAGGTGAACTGCACCGGGTCGAGATGCAGATAGCGCTCCACCTCCTCGAACCATTCCGTCGAATTGCGGGCGGCCGATTGCAGACGCAGGACCTCCAGCCGCCGTTCGTCCTCATACCGGCGGAAGGCCGCCGTCAGATCCGGCTCTGAATGAACATACTCGGCCAGCGCGATGGCGCTTTCCAGCGCCAGCTTGGTGCCCGAACCGATCGAGAAATGCGCCGTCGCCGCCGCGTCCCCCATCAGCACCATATTTTCATGGGACCAGGTTTCGCACAGGACCCGGTTGAAGTTCAGCCAGGCGGAGCCGCGCAGATGTTTCGCGTTGCTCATCAGGCCGTGCCCGTCGAGATACTTGCCGAAGATCTTCTCGCAGACGGCGATCGTCTCGTCAGTCGTCATGTCGCCGAAGCCGAAGTTCCGCCAGGTCTGTTCGGTACATTCGACGATGAAGGTCGCGGTCTTGTCGTCGAACTGATAGGCGTGGACCCAGATCCAGCCATGTTCGGTTTCTTCGAAGATGAAGGTGAAGGCATCGCCGAAGGTCTGGGTCGTCCCCAGCCAGATGTATTTGCAGGCGCGGGTATCGATATCCGGTTTGAAGACGTCCTCATGCGCCTTGCGGGCCCTGGAATTCACGCCGTCGCAGGCGACGACCAGGTCGAAGTCCCGGCGATAGGTGTCGATATCCTCGATCTCCGTTTCGAAGACCAGATTGACACCCAGGTCCCGCGCCCGGTCCTGCAGCACGTTCAAGAGCTTCTTGCGCCCGATGCCGCAGAAGCCGTGCCCGCCCGACGCAATCATCTGCCCGCGGTAATGGACCGCGACATCGTCCCAATAGGAGAAATTCTTGCGAATCTCCGCCGCGCTTTCCGCGTCGTTCCGGGCCAGATTGTCCAGCGTCTCATCCGACAGGACCACGCCCCAGCCGAACGTGTCGTATGGCCGGTTGCGTTCGATCACCGTCACATCATGCGACGGGTCGCGGCGCTTCATGGATATCGCGAAGTAGAGGCCCGCCGGGCCGCCCCCAAGACATGCGACACGCATCGATCACGCTCCCTCTGCCGGTTTCGGACACAAAGAGGGTGACGCAGGCCTGTTATTATTTCAAGTCAAAACTTTTTAAGCTTAAAGTATTTTTGACAGAACCTCACGCACCGCCCGCGCGGTCGCGCTGCTGACCCGGACATTCGATTCCTCCGTCACCCCGGCGATATGCGGCGTCAGGATCAAATTTGGCAGGCCGTCGAACTTGGCCGCCGCCTCCGCCGTCAGGGGTTCGGTCTCGAAGACATCCAGCGCCGCCCCGCCGAGCCGCCCCGCCCGCAACGCGTCGGCCAAGGCCGCCTCGTCCACCACCCCGCCGCGCGCGGCGTTTATCAGAACCGCGCCCGGCTTCATCCCGGACAGAAAGGCCGCGTCGACCAGATGCCGCGTGCCGTCGGTCAACGGCACATGCAGGCTGACCACGTCGCAGCCCCCCGCCAGGTCAGCCAAGGAAAGATTATCGACCCCTTTCCATTCCGGCGCATCGGCGGGGACGAAAGGATCGTGAGCGGCCAGAGAAAAGCCGAAGCCCCGTGCCAGCCGCGCGGTTTCGCGCGCAATCGCCCCGAATCCGACCAGGCCGAACCGCTTGCCCGCGCTCTCGCGTCCCATCAGGCGGGTGCGCGGCCATTCCCCCGCAATCATCGCCTGTCGGGCATCATAGGCGCCCCGCAGCAGGGACATCGCGGCGGCGACGGCATATTCGGCGACAGCAAGATCGTTGGCGCCGGTGGCGGGCCGGACCTCAATCCCGCGGGCGGCGCAGCCGTCCAGATCGATATTGTCCAATCCGACGCCCAGGCGTCCGATCACCCGTACCGTGTCGGCGGCCTTCAGCACCGCGCCGCGCACCTGGGTCCGGTTCCGCACGATCAAGGCATCCGCGCCGGTCAGCGCATCGCAAAGATCGTCCGGCCGGTCGACCAGGCCGGGATCGTAGACCACATCGAAATCCCGCCGCAGATCGTCGACCGCAGCCTCGTCCATGAACTCGCTTATGACGATCCGCAAGGCCGTCCCCGGTCAGGACGCGGAGGAATCCACGACGGTCCGATTGCCCGACGCATCGGTGCGATGGAACTTGAAGGCGGTTTCCTTGAAGACATTCGACTTCATGTCGTCGATCATCGCCTGGGCCCGCTGTCCGCCGGTCAGGTCCACGACATCGACAATCCAGTGGCGGTCGCCCGATTCCCAATCCTGCGGCCGGATGCGGGACGAGCCCTGCATCAGACGTTCTTCCGCCTCTTCATTCATCTTCGCCCAGAGGACCAAACCGACCGGGCGGCCGTTCTCATCGCGATAGATGCGGAACTGCTGTTTGATGACCGGCGGCATGACCAGCCATTCCAGGTCGCTCATGAAGAAGAAGCGATGCGACGGCGTCATGGCGAACAGCCAGGCGATCTCGCCCAGGACAGATGCGACCGTCGGCGCCGGCTTCTTGGCCGCCGGCTGGGCCTCTTCAACCGTCTCGGCCGCGTCTTCGGATTTCGATTTCGCCATGATTGGTTCCCCGCCAAGTCGCCTTTGATTGATCCGGCGCTACGTTCGCAAGAAAACCCGCCGCGTGCAACTGCCACCGCCCAAAAGAATTATGGTTAACAATCGGTTGGACTGGACGAATGGAATAAGCTGCGAAACACTCGCATTATGGATCGGGAGTCCTTGACCTATTTGCTGCGTTCCGGCCGGTTCCTCTGCTACGATCCGGGGAATCTGGACACCGTCGTGCAGCGACGAAAGACGGAGGTTGCACTGCCGCCCTCCAACGTCATGACCCTGTTCGATTCGCCCTATCTGGCGAAGGCCGTCTTTTTCAAGGAGGCCTATTCAGACGACGGTGACGAATTGTCCGTCGGAACCCGCGTCATGTTCGTGTTTAACGAGAACAACGCCTTGGAGGGTGGGGCATCCGTAACCGCCCAACCGGACGACCTGGAAGACGCCCTGGCAAAATGGTATGGCGGCAAGGTCAAAATCGATCTCAGCATGCACGACCGGAACGTGTTGGAGGTTTTCTGCAAAACGCCGACCTTCGACCCGTTCCTGCTGCTGGCCCAGCGGCGGGAGATCGAACGGGACCGGCCGGTCGATCCGACCAGTTTCAGCATCGACGCGGGCACGGCGGAGGACGTCCGGGCCATCGTCAATGCCCGCGCAACCGCGCTGGTGAATCTGGCGATGGGCGACGATGTCGAGGAAAAGCGCATCCGGGCCACCGTCCAAGCCCTGGAGGAGGCCATCTGGCGATGCGAAGCGAACCAGCGCACCGGCCGCCTGTTCCAAAGCCTGGGCGTGCCGCCGGACAAGACGGACCGCATCCTGTTCGCCTGGAAAGGCATTGCCTATTATGAATACCTTTTCCGGAATTTTGCCACGGATTACGCGGAATTCCTGATCTGGCTGCGCGGTCCGCAATCCATACCGAAGGATATGGGATCACTGGAAAGCCGCCGCGCCTATCGCCTGCAATCGCTGAGGCGGACCGGTCAGACGGTGATGCGCGGCTACTACACCCACGCGACGGAGATCCTGAAAAAGCATGCGGATGCCTATGACGCCCTGCTGGGTGCCGGCAATCCCGAACCGTTTCAGAAGTTCCTGTTGGCAGCGCCCCGCCTGTTCGAAACACTGGGCCTGTCCATTGGGTCCTTCGGTCATGCCAGCAACGCATGGAAGACCTTGACGAACCATGGAAGACGGCCGAACCGGAACGCCGAGGCACTGGAGGCCTTCTACCGCTTTATCTCTACACTTGCGGCGTCCAAGCTGAATTAGGACCGCACCTATGACGGCCATTCAAAAATCCGCTACATAACATTGGTTGAATTCTAACCATATTATCTTCATGATCTAGGAAGGTGGAGAACCGCCGGAACGAGGGGCACGACAAATGGGAGTCCGAAATGGCACGCCGACCTGTCGTACTCGTAGTTGATGACAATAAGCCGACCCGTGACCTGATCGGCCAATATCTGGCGGACCAAGGGGCAGACGCAGTAGATGCCAGCGATGGCGACCAGGCAATTGCGCTGCTGGAGCAGCACAAGTTCGATTTGGTTCTGCTGGACATCCTGATGCCAAACCGCGACGGGTTCGAGGTCCTGCGTTGGGCGACGCAGCAGGATTGCGCTGTGCCGATCGTCGCAATCAGTCAGGAACGCGCCGGCTCGACCCAGATGAGCTATGCGGCAATGGCGACCAGCATGGGGGCGGTCAAAGGCGTGGACAAACCGATCACGCCGGGCAAGGTCGCCGAGATGTTGAAACTGATCGACGATCGTGCGGAAGCAACTCCGGTCATCGAGTCCTACGGGCCACGCTACTGACCGCCGCCAATCCTTCCTGAATCTCGCGTGTCAGACGCGGGATGACATCTTGACGCCTGGATAGGGCGCCGCCTCCCTCTTCAATCTCGTACGCAGTCTCCCCTGCGCCGATCATTGAGAAGTTGGTCAGCATTCCCTTCAGTTCATGCGCCAAGGCGCACGCTTGTGACCCGTCAACCGAAGGGTCTGCCAGTTCCGTCAGGATCCGTTCGCTGGTCTTCTCGACATTGCGCAACAGAAGATCGAAGGTCGCTGCGGGAACCGTATCCAGTATCTCCGTCAATATCGCCCAATTGATCATGTCGTTCTGGGATTCACCGGAACCGGTCATACCGCCCCCCACTTGCCGCAAGCCCTGGACGCCGCACCATTTGGAGTATTATAGCAGAATTTCGCAAGCCGCGCTGCCTCTGCAGCGATCTGGCGGAAAGTGTAAAAAGGACGTTTCGGTGACCAGTCTTTATGTCGATGCCGACGCTTGCCCGGTAAAGGACGAAACGATGAAGGTCGCGGGGCGCCACGGCTTGAAGACGATCCTGGTCAGCGATGGCGGATTGAGACCCAGCCGCGATCCGATGGTTCAGACCGTCGTCGTCGCGCGCGGCGCCGACGCGGCCGATGATTGGATCGCCGAGCATATTGGTCCCGGCGACATCTGCATTACGAACGACATTCCTCTTGCGGCGCGCTGTCTGAAGGCGGGGGCGCAGGCGCTGAAGCCCAATGGCGATGGGTTTTCGGAGGACGGAATCGGCATGGCCCTGGCAACACGGGAGTTGATGCAGGGCCTGCGCGACAGCGGCCAGATCACCGGCGGGCCCAGGCCCTTCTCTAAGGCCGACCGCTCCGCCTTCCTCAACGCATTGGAAGTCGCCGTTCAGAAGGCGAAGCGGCAAAAAGCCTGATCAGCCGCGGATCGCACGTTCGACGGCCGCGCGGTCGAAGCCCTTGCGTCCAATCACGACCAATTCGGTCCGGCGCGTCTCGCCGTCCTTCCAGGCCCGGTCGAAATAACGGCGCAGGCGCGGTCCGACCGCCTGAACGACCTCGCGGCGGGGCACGCCCGGACGGTCCAGGAACCCCTTGACCCGCAGGATGTCATTCGCCGCGATCGCCCCCAGAATCCGCTGTTCCAGCGCGTCGGCGTCGTCGATACTCGCCATGGACAGGGTGAAACTGTCGAAATCATCGTGATCGTGATCGTCTTCGCCGTCATGGCTGTCATGATGGCTGGGACGGCTTTCCAGATCGTCCTCCGCCGCCGCGTCGAGGCCAAGCAGGACCGCCGGATCGACCGCCGCTTCGCGGGCGCGCACGAAACGGACACCGGGCCGCAGATGGGCCGCCAGATCGGCCTCGATCCGGTCCGCCGATCCGTCGTCCAGCAGATCCAGCTTGTTCAGGATGACCATGTCGGCGCAGAGAAGCTGATCTTCGAACACCTCTTCCAGCGGATTGTCGTGGTCGAGCGACTCGTCCGCCTCGCGCTGGGCCTGAACGGCGGTTTCGTCATCGGCGAAACGGCCCTCGGCGACGGCCTTGCTGTCGACGACGGTGATGACGCCGTCGACCGTGACGCGGGCCTTGACCTCCGGCCAGGCGAAGGCCTTCACCAGCGGCTTCGGCAGGGCCAGGCCGGAGGTTTCGATCAGGATATGATCCGGCGGCTGCGGCCGGTCCAGAATGGCCTCGATCGCCGGCAGGAAGTCGTCCGCCACGGTGCAGCAGATGCAGCCATTGGCCAGTTCCACCACATCCTCTTCGCCACAGCCTTCGATGCCGCAGCCCAGCAGCAATTCACGATCGATCCCCAGATTGCCGAATTCGTTGATCAGGAAGGCCAGGCGCTTGCCCTTGTTGTTCTCGATCATGTGGCGGATCAGGCTGGTCTTGCCGGCGCCCAGGAAACCGGTGACGACGGTGGCGGGGATTCTGGCGGCCATGTTCAATCCTATCCTTTGAGACGCAGCGGCAATCCGGCGGCGATGAATTCGACGCGATCCGCAGCCGAGGCAATTATCTGATTCAAACGGCCCTGCACATCCCGGAACCGTCTGGCGAGCGCATTCTCAGGCACGATGCTGAGGCCGACCTCATTGGAAACGACAACCACGGGCCCCGGCGCGGCATTCAGGGCCGCGACCAGATCCGGCGCCTCCGCCTCCGGGTCGCGGTCGGCCAGCATCAGATTGCTGATCCACAGCGTCAGGCAATCGACCAGCAGGACCGTATCTCGCGCCGACACGCCGCGCAGGGCCCCGGCCAATTCCATCGGCGCCTCCACGGTCGTCCAATGCGGCCCCCGCTCCGCCTTGTGGCGGTCGATGCGGTCGGTCATTTCGTCGTCGAAGGCCTGCGCGGTGGCGATATAGACCGGCGACAGTTTCAGATTGCGGTGCAGGTCTTCGACCAGGGCCAGGGCATGGCTGGTCTTGCCCGACCGCGCACCGCCCAGAACGAAATAGACCGGGCCCGGTGCCGACCCTGGGGTCGTCCCGGAGATCGTCATTCCAGCGGCTCCAACCGCGCCTGCTGCTGAAACGCGCCGTCCACCGCATAGGGCATGGCCGGTCCGTCGACGACGATGTTGAAGATCATGGAACTGCGGTTCGGCATCGGGAAGGGGGCGATCTCCACCTGATTCAGGCGGGTCTGGACCGCGACCGTTTCCGGCGCGACGCTGCTGCTGCTCTGCGACGCGCGGGCCAGGAGAACGCGGCTGTCCTCCGGCAGGGTGACGATGACCGGGCGCAGAAACTCTTCCGGCGCGACCGGCGTGTCGGACCGGTTCATCAAGGACACGCGCAACAGGACCGCGCCTGCCGGATCATCCGGCAGCATGTCGCCGAAGGTTGTGCGGAAAGCTTCGCCCGCATTATCGGCGGTTTCGCTGTGCCCGATATAGGCGATCCGGTACGGCTCCGCCTTTCGCTTTCGGCGTCCGCGAAAGAACACCAGCGCCAGAATCCCGAACAGGATGATCAGAATGAAGACGTCCTGATTGGCCTGGATATCCATCAGCGGATCGCCTTTCCGCCCGGCGCGCGGGCGCCGGGCAGGCGGTTCACCAGAACGGTTCGCCAGCCGAGTCGGCCGCTGCCGGGGGTCGGGTCCTCGGCCCCGGTTTCGATCCGGTCGATGCGGGTGATCGAACAATTGTCGATGGTGAAGGACAGGGCGCGTTCCGGATCCAGGCCCAGCGAGACGGCCAGCGCCGCACGGATGGTCCCGCCATGCGCGACGGCGACCACATGGCGCCCGGGATTTTCGTCCGACACGGCCTCGATCACCGGGGCGACCCGCGCCACGAGATCGACGAAGCTTTCGCCCCCCGGCGGCCGGTAATGGGCGGGGCAGAGCCAGTAATCGTGGACGATGCGGGGATCCGTCTTCTCCACATCGGCATAGAATTGCCCCTGCCAGTCGCCGAAGCTCTGTTCCGCCAGGTCGACATATTCGCGCCGTGGCGGCAGCGCCAGCCCGGCATCCGCGATGGCCTGCGCGGTCTGATGGGTCCGCATCAGATCGCTTGTGACCAGCACCGCGTCGCGCGGCAGGATCTCCGCCAGCCCGGCATAGAGCTCGGGGTCGTCCGTATCGCAGGGCAGGTCCGACCGGCCGTAGATCCGGCCTTCGTTCACGGTAACCGGCGCATGCCGAACCCACCACCAATGCGTAACCGTCACACCCATAAAGCCCCCTTTACAAACCGACCGCCGCCAGGGCGGCCAATCCCGCCGCCTCGGCCATTTGCTCCATGCCCCCCAGGGAATCCCCGTTGATGCCGCCCAACTTCCGCCGCGCCGTGGCCGCGATCGCGGTCACGGCAAGACCCGACGCAAGGATCAGCGCCAGGATCGCTTGCGGCGGGGTGAACCACAAGACCGCCGCGCCGACGCCAAGTCCCAGCAGCACCGCCGCCAATGCGACCCCGGCTTCCGGCCGCCCGGCCATGGCCGCCAGCCCTGTCTTGCCTGCAGCGGGAATGAAATGCATGACCGCCGGAAGCCAGCCGCGCGCGGCGGTATGGACCGCCATCAGGGCCGCACAGGCCGCCGGCGCGCCGAACCGCGTGAGGATGTCGGAAAGGATTGCCGCCTTGAACAGGCAGACCAGCACCAGCGCCAGGACACCGAAGGCGCCGCTGCGGCTGTCGCGCATGATTTCCAGGCGTCGTTCCGGCGTCGTGCCGCCCCAGAATCCGTCGGCGCAATCGGCCAGCCCGTCCTCATGCAGCGCGCCGGTTACCAGCGCCCCGGCCGCCAGCGCCAGAACGGCCGACGCCAGGGACGGCAATCCCAGCGCATCCGCAGACAACAGGACCAGGCCGGAAATCAATCCGATCAGCGTTCCGGCCAGGGGAAATCCCCAGGCCGCGCGGGAAAGAGGCACGTCACGGAAGGGCACGGGCAGGCGCGACATGAAGCCGACGGCCACCGCCAGTTCGTCCAAACGGGCGCCGATCCCTGTTCCGCCGTCGAATTGTCTCTTGCCGCTCATCGTGGCAACGCTTAAGCCCAAGGGCAAATCGGCGCAAGCGCCGAGAGCCGCAGTTCGGAGGAAATGACGATGAGCGAAGAGGCCGCGCCGAAGGCCGATCTCGATGAAATCCGGTCGCTGCTGACCGCCCTGCCCGGTCCGGACACCGCCGCGCGCGATGCGGCGCGCGAGCGCGAGGGCCGTCTGACCAAGCCGCCCGGCGCCCTGGGCCGCCTGGAGGAATTGGCGGAATGGGTCGCGGCCTGGCAGGGGCGCACGCCGCCGGCCATCGAACGGCCGCGCGTCTGCGTCTTCGCCGGCAATCACGGCGTCGCTGCCAGGGGCGTTTCCGCCTATCCCGTCGAGGTTACCGCCCAGATGGTCGCGAATTTCCAGGCCGGCGGTGCCGCGGTGAACCAGCTTTGCGCCGCCCATGACGCCGAATTGCGCGTCTATGAAATGGCGCTGGACCACCCCACGGCCGACTTCACGCAAGGCCCGGCCATGACCGAGGAGGAATGTGCCACCGCCATGGCCTATGGCATGATGTCGGTCGACGAAGGGCTGGACATCCTGTGCCTCGGCGAGATGGGGATCGGCAATTCGACATCCGCCGCCGCCCTGTCCCACGCGCTGTTCGGCGGCGATGCGGCCGACTGGACCGGGCCCGGCACCGGGGTTGCAGGCGACGCGATGGCGCGCAAGATCGACGCGGTGGACAAGGCGGTGACCCTGCATCTGTCCGAGACGCGCGACGCGTTCGACGCGCTGCGACGCCTGGGCGGGCATGAACTGGCGGCCATCGCCGGGGCGATCATCGCCGCGCGTATGGGCCGCATTCCGGTGATCCTGGACGGCTATGCCTGCACCGCGGCGGCGGCTGTACTGTTCCGCGCCGATCCGCGCGCCCTGGACCATTGCGTGGTCGGGCATCTATCGGCGGAGCCTGCCCATGCCCGGCTGTGCAAGGCGATCGGCAAACAGCCGATCCTGGATCTGGGCATGCGGTTGGGCGAGGCGTCGGGCGCGGCCTTGGCCCTGTCCGTCGTGAAATCCGCCGTCGCCTGCCATGCCGGCATGGCCACATTCGACGAGGCGGGCGTCAGCGACAAGGACGCCTGATCCCGCCATGGCACCCCGGTCCCAGCAGGATGTCATCGCCTTTCTGTCCGATCCGTCGACCCATGACGGGCAGCGGCCGGAGCGGGTCGAGACCCATGGCGCGATGATTTTCCTGCTGCCGGATCGTGTCCTGAAGCTGAAGCGCGACGTCACCTATCCCTTCATGGATTTCGGCTCGCCGGAGAAACGGCGCGTCGCCTGCCTGAACGAGGTTGCCCTGAATCGCCGGACCGCGCCGGATCTCTATTGCGGCACCCTGCCCATCGTTGCGGATGGCGACGGCGGCGGTTTGTACTTCGGGCCGCCGGACACCTGGCCGGAAAACGCGGTCGAGACCGTGCTGACGATGCGCCGGTTCGACAACACGCTGGCGGATGTCTCTCCGACAGACGAGGAACTGACCGAACTGGCGGAAGCCGTCGCGGCCTTTCATGAAGGGGAGCCGCCTCTGACGGGGCACGGCGGCGGCGCGGCGATGGCCGCCATTCAGGAGGGCAACCTGGCCTTCCTCGACCGGAACGGCCATGTCGATCCCGGGCTGTGCGACGCGCTGGGCCGGGCTGCCCGCGCAATACTGGACCGGGTCGCGCCCCGGATCGATCGGCGCGCGGCCGACGGTGCGGTACGCCATTGTCACGGCGATCTGCACCTCGCCAATGTCTGCCGCTGGCACGGGCATCCGGTGCCGTTCGACTGTATCGAGTTCAACGACGCCTTCGCGCAGATCGACACGCTCTACGATCTGGCGTTTCTGCTGATGGATCTGGACCGGTCGGGACGGCGGGACGGGGCCGGGTTGGTGCTGAACCGATATCTGGAGATCCGCCCCGATGAGATCGGCGCATTGGACCTGCTGCCGCTCTATTTGTCGATGCGTGCCCAGGTGAGGGGCAAGGTCGGACTGGCCACCGCCGATCTGGCAGAAGACGAAGCCGCCGCTCGCCATCGGTCGGAGGCGGTGGATTTCCTGACCCGGGCGCTGGATTATCTGTCCCCTGCGCGGCCCATGCTTGTCGCGGTCGGTGGACCGTCGGGCAGCGGCAAATCGACCCTGGCCCGGCGGCTCGCCCCCCATATAGGCCCCGCGCCCGGTGCCTACATCGCCCGCAGCGACGCGATCCGCAAACATCTGTACGGCGACGGCGCCCTGACCGATGCCCTGCCCAAATCGGCATATTCGACGACGGCCAGCGTCGCGACCTATGCGGAGATGGAGCACCGCTGCGCCACGGCGCTCGGCACCGGACACGCCGCCATCGCCGATGCGACCTTCACGCATGCCAACAGCCGCGCCCGCATGATCCCGTTGGCGGCCGCAGGGAAATGCCGTTTCGTCGGATTTTGGCTGGATCTCGATCTGGAGACCGCAAAATCCCGCGTCGCCGCCCGGCGAGGCGACGCCTCGGACGCGGATATTCAAGTCGTGGAGGCGCAGTTCCGGTCAGGATGGGGCCGGATCGACTGGCACCGGATCGACGCGACGCTGCCACTGGACAATCAGGTCGATGCCTGCCTGGCCGCTATCGGAAAAGAAAGGCGTTAGCCGTCGACGCCGTCGGTCTTGTCCGGGCGCAGGAAGGGAATGCTGACATCCTGATCCGGGACGACCATGATCGACACGGCCTTTTCGCCATTCGCCGCATCATAGGGCAGGATCAGCCGCTGATAGGACACCCAGTCCGGTTCCGCCTCGTCGACCGCGAACAGGGCACGGACATGGCCGTAATGCGGCTTGCCGGTCCGGATCGCCTCGAAATAGGGTTCCGAGACGACCTGCTCGAATTCGATGTCGGAATGGCCATGGGTCGACAAGGTGCCAATCACGTCGCGCGCCCATTCCTTGCCCAGATAGGACACCATATGCGCCTTCTGCCCGATCGAGCGGTAGAACAGGCTGCCCGGCGCATTCGATTCCGACAGCATCAGGGAATAGGGGGTGACGGCGCGGAACGGGCTGTCGAAATGTTCCAGCCGACCCGCCGCACTGGCTTTCCACCGGTCGTAGGCCGCCTTCAGCAGCGGCTTCGCACTGTCCAGGTCATCCAGCCCATGCGCCTCATAGGCGATCATGGTCTTCGGTGTCTCGCCCCGGTAGTCCTCCAACTCCTTGATCCGGCGCGCGGCCGCCACAGGCGAGGCGTAGCTTTCCGTAGCCCAACCGCCATAGCGGAATGTCAGATCGACACGCCCGCCCAAACTTTCGCTGCCGAGCGACTTCAGGACGGCACGCAGGGCGCCCGGTTCCACATTCTGGATGTCCCATTCCACACCGATCCCGGCGCCGGTGCGTTCGATCCGCACCATGCCCAGGCGGCGCAGCGCGATGCGCGCCTCCACGCCGCCGCGCGGGAAGGGGTCGCCCTCACCGACATAGCCGAGGCGCGGATGATCGTTCGCCGACACCCGGTACGGCCGAAAGTCGCCCGCGTCGTCGACCCACCACCCGATATTCCGAACCGGGTCGCGCAACTCCGACATTTGCCGTGTAACGCCGCGCGTTAACAGCACGATACCCTCCCGTCCTATACTGCGGGATTCCGGTCGCCCAACCGGAATCCCGGTGCATCATTTGGCCGAGGAACAGGCCTTGATCAGGTTCAGCACCTGATTTCGAACGCCTTCGTCTTCAATCGCGTCGATCTGTTTTGCCATGTGAATCGTACGGCGCGGCAGGAAGTTTTCGTTGACGTCGCCGTCATATTCCATGTCTTCGAAGAAGAAGCTGACCGGCACTTCCAACGCGTTGGCAAGCGCCCAGAGGCGGCTCGACCCAATCCGGTTGGCACCCTTTTCGTATTTCTGAACCTGCTGAAAACTGATCCCCAACAGATTGCCGAGCTTTTCCTGGCTCAGCCCTTTCGCGGCGCGGGCTTCGCGCACACGGCGTCCGACATGCGCGTCGATGGGATGAGGCATAACGTAATCCTTTCTATGTATCGTTCCGCAATTCTTGCGAAATCCAAATTCGCCCCCACAGCGAATCAGGTCGTCCACGCCAGTCGCATCCGTTAGAATATCGTGTCAAACCTCCCGCACCACAAGATTTTCAGGGAATCCGACCGGATGTCCCCCGGCGATTGCAGCAACGGCCACGATCACGATATGGCGTTGTGCGCTGGTGCCTTCGGATCGGTCCCCGGGGGCCAAGGATGGACAGATGGCAGGGACTCCCGGATAACGGTCGGGACGGTTTCGGACAAGTCCACCCACGGCTGGCGAGATGAACGACGCATCGACCACGGGTCACAAGCAATCCTATTCGATCCCCTGCGCGACGGAATTCCGGGACCGGGTGCTGGCCCTGGCCGAGGCGCGGGGCGTCAATGCCGCCGATCTGGCGCGCTCGGTCATTCTGGTCCTGCCCCTTCCGGTGATCGAGGCCGCACCGGATCCGGGCGATCCCGACCGCGAGGACCGGGAGACGATCACCCTGAAATCCGGCCCGGACAAGGGCAAGCCCTGGAAACGCAAACCGCGTCTGCAGGTGCGCCTGCCCGCCGGCTATGACCCGGTCCTGCTGCGCAAGGCGCTGGGACTGGCATTGAGCCTGGAACGGGGGGAGCAGCGCCTGATCCTGGAGGCCGCGTCCCGCCCGACGCGCGAAGCGGAATCGGCCCGGGCCCGGGCGGAAACCGAACAGGCGCATGAGAAGAGCGCCCGCCTGATGGCGGCCGTGCATGTCCTGGCAGGGGAGCGCCTGCCCCATGCCGTGCGGACCCGCGACGAGGCCCTGTTCGTCCTGGGCTTCCCGCCCGGCGCCCGGCCGGACGCCTCGGCAATCAAGTCGCGCTACCGGCAACTTGCCACCGTGCACCATCCCGACAGCGATACCGGCGACACCAGCCGCATGGCGCAACTGAACCAGGCAATGAGTTTCATGAGAGGGTATATAAAAAATTAGTTTTACTCATTTTAATTAGTGAAAATTTTGTTGACCTTTCGGGATTGCACGCCATTAATCCCGGCCCATGAGCCTGTCTCGCAGAATCAAGGAGGCCCGCGTCACCGCGGGTCTGAACCAGAAGGATCTGGCCGACCGGCTGGGGGTGACCCAGTCGACCATCGCCTTGTGGGAGACGGGCAAAACCGCGCCGCGCCGCGGGCTGATGCCGAAACTGGCCGCCGCCCTGAAGGTGACGTCGGCCTTTATCGAGCACGGCCTGCACGCGGCTTCAGCGCCCACGCAATACGCCGCCCCGCGCCGTATGGGCCATGTCAGTCAGGACCGTGAAGCCATGATCGTGAATCCCGCCACCGAAAACCCCGTCATCGCCTTCCAGGGCGTCCCCGGCGCTTTTTCCCATCTTTCCTGCCGGGCCGCGTTTCCGGCGATGGAGCCGATGTCCTGCGCGTCGTTTGAGGATGCCTTCGCGGCTGTGGAGGAAGGCCGGGCCGGTCTGGCGATGATTCCGATCGAAAATTCGCTGGGCGGCCGGGTTGCGGATATTCACCATCTGCTGCCGGAATCGAATCTGTTCATCGTCGCCGAACATTTTCAGCCGGTGCACCATTATCTGCTGGGCCCGAAAGGCGCGACGCTGGAAACGGTGAAGGAAGCGCACAGCCACCAGCAGGCCCTGGCGCAATGCCGCAACACGTTGCGCGAATTGAAGATCAAGCCGGTCGCCGCCGCCGACACCGCCGGCGCCGCCATGGCGGTGGCCGAGCTGAACGACCCGACCATTGCCGCCGTCGCCTCCTCCCTGGCGGCGGAAACCTATGGCCTGGAAATCCTGCGCCCGCGCATCGAGGATCGGATCGGCAATGTGACGCGCTTCGTCGTCATGTCCCGCACACGGATCGAGCCGGACCCGCGTTCCGGCCCGTGCCTGACCAGCTTCGTCTTCACCGTGCGCAGCGTGCCGGCCGCGCTCTACAAGGCGATGGGCGGTTTCGCGACCAACGGCGTCAACATGATCAAGCTGGAAAGCTATATCAGCGTCGGCGACGATTCCCGCGCCCGCTTCTATGCCGAGATCGAAGGCCATCCGGCCGAAAAGGCCGTCGACCGCGCCATGGAGGAACTGCAGTTCTTCACCAACAATGTGAAACTGCTGGGCGTCTATCCCCAGGCGGAGTTCCGCCAGGACGATTAGAATATCGGGCGCATAACCGGCGCCGCCCAGGATCGACCCAACGGTCTCGTGCTCCTGCGAAAGCAGGAGCCTTCGAGGGGTAGGCGCCGGTGCGAATACGACGAAGATTCCTGCTTCCGCAGGAATACGGGAGTGAGAGGGCCGTAACGATCCGGCATCCCCGTGCTCCTGCGAAAGCAGGAGCCTTCGCGGATGGGCATCATGCGAAGAGGATGTTCGAGGATTTAGCCCGCCGCCAGCCAATCCTGGATCAGGCGGTAGGCGATGGAATCGCGGCGCGGCAGGGCGAAACTCTCGTCTTCGGGGCTGTTCGCCACTTCGTCGCGAGTAAACCAGCGGGCGGATTCCAGCTCGTCCAGATCGACCTTCAGGTCGGTCGCCGTCGCGCGGGCGCTGAAGCCCAACATGATGGAAGAGGGGAAGGGCCAGGGCTGGCTGGAGTTGTAGGTGACTTCGGCGACGGGCAGGCCGACCTCCTCCATCACCTCGCGGGCGACAGCGTCTTCCAGGCTCTCGCCCGGTTCGACGAAGCCGGCCAGGACCGAACAGCGGCCCGGCGGCCAATCGGCCTGACGGCCCAGCACGATCCGGTCGGCCCCGTCATGGATCAGCATGATCACCGCCGGGTCGGTGCGCGGGAAGTGCACCGCGCCGCAGCTTTCGTTGGAACATTTGCGCTCATGACCGCCGCGCGCCGGGCGGGTACTGGCGCCGCAGACGCCGCAATAGCGATGGCGCTGGTTCCAATGCACCAGACCGCGCGCATAGGCCAGGATCGAGCCCTCGTCTTCGGCCAACAGGGGGCCGACCTTGCGCAGATCCTCGAACGCCGCGTTCTCGTCGAGCTGCGGCGGTTCTTCGTGATCCGACAGATCGACGGCGAAATGCGGCGCGCCTTGCGGGTCGAAGCCCAGAAACACGGTTTCCTCGACGATCGACAGGATTTCGGTCCGGGACGCGCTGGGCCGCAGACTGGACATCCGCTCGCCCATCATGACAAGGCTGCGCCCGCGCCAGACCGGAACCAGTCGCGCGGCCTCATGGGCCAGGGCGGCGGCCAGCGCCTCCGCATCCATGCGCAGCTTGTCGCCCCGATCCAGCGGACCGGAGGCGTAAACATTGGGCGGGTGACTGTGATGCGGAACACGCTTCATGGCGGCGCGAGAGTGGCACGCGCCGCGAGCGGCATCAACGCCGGAAAGCGGCGACGGATTCGGCCCCGCCTTGCGTCGGTAAGGGAGCGGCGGCAAGATTCCGGGAAAAGCCGCCCGGTCCTGTCATAGCCCGTGCCGGTAACGCAGCCATGCGGACGCAAACGGGAGAGAGTACCATGGGTCAACGACACAAGTTCCGGGCCGGATCGGCCGCCCTCGCCATCTGGCTGGCGGCCCTGACGGCCTGTTCCGCCCAGGCGGAGCCCCCCGCCCCTACCGTATCGGAGGTCGCCTTTGCGCAATCGGCGCCGCCTTTGACGCGGGTCGAGGCGGAATCGATTCCGGTCCTGGTCCTGGGGGACGATTCCGAGAAAGGGTCGATCAAACGGTCTTCCGGTCTCTACAGAGAGGTCTCCATTGCGCTGCAGACGCAGCTTGCCCGGCACGGCTTTCACGTCGTCGACGCGGAATCGGCCGGCGCCCGCATCGGGTTCGATTTCCCGGACCGGATGGACCGGACGGAATTGTTCGACCTGTTCCGCGGCATCGACGGTGCCGGTCTGGCCAGCATGGATGTCCGCGCGCTGGTGATCTTCCGCGTCCATGCCTCGGTGAAGCAGCAGGAATACGGCAGCCGTATCCAGACCCGCGTGACGGGTGAGATCTTCGACGGCGAGACCAACCGCATCGTCAACAGCTTCGCCCTGCCGCCGGAAGCCTATCCCGGACCCGCCGACTGTCTGGACAATCTGACCGATTGCATCGACATGACGATCCGGCCCCGCGCCGGGGATATCGCCGCCAATCTGGGCGATGTCCTGTCCTACCAACTGGCCGCCTATGCGCCGCCGAAACTGGCCGCGGCCAATGACATTCCGGCCGACATGATCGGCGCGGGCAGCGCGCTCTGCGCCCAGCCGCGCAGCATCTTCACCGTCGAACTGCGCCAATTCGCAACCGACGAGGCGCGCGCGATCACCCGGGTGATGGACGAGGAATTCCCCTGCCGCATCGCCATCGACCTGATGACCGGCAGCAATACCGCCGTGCGGCGATACAAATACGTGACGGTCGCAAAGCGCGACAAGATCGAGGAATGGATGCACATCCTGCTGCGGGACATGGGCTATGACACCGACGGCCCGGTGCGGATCAGCCTGCTTTCCGGCAACATCCTGCGCGTCGACAAGATCGTTCCGTAATGGAACGCGGCCCTTGGAGCGGAACGCCTTGGCGCAGAGCCGACGGGCTTCAACTCAACACCGCCCAGCCGCCCCCTTCTCCCGGCCGCGCATCGCGCCGGTTGCGGGGAAAATAGTCCCTTTCCGGTATTGTGAAGTCACGTCCCAGAGCCTGCGACACGATTCTTAACTGGGCCGCGATCCCGTCGGCCAGCTGCTTGCCGCCGGACGCTTCCAGCATGGCGATTCCCGGTTCGGCGACTTGAGCCAGAATCTTTGGCCACCGGCCCGTGAAACGCGGACGCGCGAAGCCCAGGTCGGACATGGCATCCAGCAAATTTTGTTCGGTCAGATCTTCGGCATAGGCCGCCTCGCCAAGATTGAAGGCAAAGGCGTGGGTCGGCCTCGGATCAAGCGTAATCGGCACAACATCGTATAGCGGCGCCAGTTCACCGACATCGCCGCGATAAAGGATCGTGCCGTTCTTGGCATGGTTATCGGTATTGCCGACCGCCAGATTGAAAAGCGTCTGTTCCAGGAAGCGGATTTGGAACAGGCCCGGCGCCGCCACCATAGCCGCCAGCCTGCCAACCGCCGCGGCTGAAAAGCGCTGATCCGCCGTCACCGCATTCCGCTCGTATTTTAATGCTTTCGGAAGCCCCAGCGCCTGACAGAAATCCTCGCTGTGCAGCCTGGTGATCCGGCCGTCCAGGAAGGTCCGGTCGAACCGGGTGGAAAGAATGGTCTCGATATCCGTCGCGGTATCCGGATCGTGAAAAACCTGCCGTTCGGCTTGCGTCACGTCCAATCCGAGTTTCCCGGCAAGGGCCAACAGGGCCACTTCGTGCCGCGTGAGTAGGGGATCGTTCCTGGGGGAGACCTTCAATATATGGGTGGTCGGCGCCCGGCTGTCCTTGCGCGGCAGATAGTACCGTCCCTCATGCAGGACGACGGCGATTTTGGGTTGAACGCCCGCGACTGGAGAAGGGTCTCTTGTCTCCTCCGGCAGACGACCGTGGAAATGCAGAGACCGAACCAACTTCAAGAGGGTCTCCGCGCCTAAATCCTCGTAATCGTCGGGAAAAATTCCCGGCCTTTTGCCCGGCCCTGTCCCTTCGGGCGTCACAGAAACCGCCCCCGGACAATCCGCGCCGAGATATTGCAGCAGGCGACCATAATCGTCCCGGTCGATGCCATGACCGTCGACCACGTCATCAAGGCGACGCCCTTCGAACAGCAGGTTGCCGAAGAAGGCGACGGACGCCGAATCCTGGTACGCTTCCTCCCGCAGAGGGAGGGCAATCGAAAGGCGGCAATCCGGGGAACCGCTTTGAACCGCCTCCTGCGAATATGCGAAGGTCAGGGTCTTGTCATCGGATCGCACGAGCGTCCCGACCGGAAAGTCCACCCGTTCCATCCAGACATCGAGCTTCATCGCCGGGAGATCCCGACAAGGTCGATTCCCAAGGTCGCGCAGAGCCTCAAACAGGTTTCAAGGGTCGCAACGCTGCGGCCGTTTTCGATCTTCGACAGATTTGGCTGTGGAATCCCGGTGATTGAGGCAAGCATCGCCTGGCTGATCCCCTGCGCCTTTCGGCGTGTTTTCATCAGGGCCCCGAAGGCTTCGGCGCTGTCTATCCGGTGATGATCGGGCATTGTCATGACGCTCTTGAGAATAATAGCGAGTTCGCTATAAAATGCATGAATCTGGGCTCAAACTCAACATTTATTGCGACTAAGCTATATTTTCCCTCAACCCCATTCTCAGCACCCAAAATATAGCTTAAACACTATAGATAAACGCCCAAGCACCGAGCGCAAGCCGGCTGCCGCAGCCCGCGTCCCTTTTGCAGCGCAACATGTTGCGCTGCGATGCGGGTTCGGTCTACCGTTTCGGGATGGATGGAGACAGGGCCCTCGAAACAGCACTTGCCCCGATGACCGCCGCACCGCGCCACCAGCGCGCGCGGGGCCGCGCACGCACCGCCTTTCGTCAGGACCAGGCGGCCGGGGTGACGCGCCTGTCGGACCTTTATCAAAGCCACCCGATGCGGGTCCTGTTCCCGCGTCCGGCCAAGGGGGATCCGATCACGGCCGTGCTGGCGACCGTATCCGGCGGCATCGCCGGCGGTGACCGGATCGAGATCGAGATCGACGGCGGTGAGGGGACTGAAAGCCTCGTCCTGGCCCAGGCCGCTGAAAAGATCTATCGCGCGCCCGACCCGGACCCCGCCCGGATCGCGTTCCATCTGCAAGCCGGCCCCGGTGCCGGTGTGGAATATCTGCCGCAGGAGACCATCCTGTTCGACGGTGCCCGCCTGCACCGCGAGACCGTCGTCGATATCGCCGCAGCGGATGGCCGCGTTCTGACGGGGGAGATCGCGGTCTTCGGACGCGGCGCGATGGGAGAGACCGTCCGGGATTGCGCCTTTCGCGAGACCTGGCGCGTGCGCATCGCCGGGCGGACGGTCTGGCGCGATGCCTTCGCCCTGACACCCGATGCGCGGGAGAGCCGCTTCGGCCTGAACGGGGCCGCCGCCATGGGAACGATCGTCTGCGCCGCCGGCGATCTTGCGACCCTGCGCGACGCGCTGCGCCCGCATCTGCCGCAGTCGGATGCCGTCACGGCGGCTGTGGGCCGCGTCGGGCCGCTGCTGCTGGCCCGGTTTCTGGGCCGCGACCCGGCCGCGCTGCGCAAAGCCTATTACGACACGTGGAGTCGCCTGAGACAGGCGGCGCTGCATCGGCCGGCCAGGCTGCCGGCCCTGATCCATTGCTGACGGGAAAGAGGAGGGACGCGGCGCCATGCATCTGACACCGCGGGAGAAGGACAAATTGCTGGTTGCCATGGCCGCCGAAGTGGCGCGGAAGCGATTGGCGCGGGGCGTGAAGCTGAACTATCCCGAGGCGATCGCGCTGATCACCGACTTTGTCGTCGAAGGCGCGCGGGACGGCCGCAGCGTCGCCGACCTGATGCAGGACGGAGCCAAGGTCGTGAGCCGGTCCCAGGTCATGGACGGGATCGCGGAGATGATCCACGAGGTCCAGGTCGAAGCCACCTTCCCCGACGGCACCAAGCTGGTGACCGTTCACACCCCGATCCGTTGACGGGAGACCGATAATGATCCCCGGAGAAATCCTGTGCGCCGACGGCGACATCGAACTGAACGCCGGACGCCGCGCCGTGACCGTCACGGTTGCCAATACCGGTGACCGGCCGATCCAGGTCGGGTCGCATTACCATTTTGCGGAAACCAATCCCGCCCTGGATTTCGACCGGGCGGCCGCGCGCGGCTGTCGGCTGGACATCCCGGCCGGAACCGCCGTGCGTTTCGAACCGGGCCAGAGCCGGGAGGTGACGCTGATCGATTACGCCGGGGACCGCCGGGTCGTCGGCTTCAACGCGGCCGTTCAGGGTCCGCTGGACGGGGAGGGTTAAGCCATGCCGATCAGGATCGACAGACAGGCCTATGCCGATATGTACGGCCCGACCACCGGGGACCGAGTCCGGCTGGCCGATACCGACCTGGTGATCGAGGTCGAATCCGACCGCACCATCTATGGCGAAGAGGTCAAGTTCGGCGGCGGCAAGGTGATCCGCGACGGGATGGGCCAGTCCCAGGCAACCCGGGCGGAAGGCGCGGTGGATACCGTGATCACCAACGCGCTGATCGTCGACTATACCGGAATCTACAAGGCCGATATCGCGCTGAAGGACGGCCGCATCGCCGCCATCGGCAAGGCCGGAAACCCCGACGTTCAGCCGGGCGTCGATATCGTCGTCGGGCCGGGGACCGAGGTCATCGCCGGGGAAGGCCGGATCGTGACCGCGGGTGGCATCGATGCACATATTCACTGGATCTGTCCGCAGCAGGCGGAAGACGCGCTGATGTCCGGTATCACCACCATGCTGGGCGGCGGGACCGGCCCGGCGGAAGGCACCAGCGCCACGACCTGCACGCCGGGCCCCTGGCATATGGCGCGCATGCTGCAGGCGGTGGACGGGCTGCCGGTCAATATCGGCCTGTTCGGCAAGGGCAATGCGTCCCGTCCCGACGCCCTGATCGAACATGTGGCCGCGGGAGCGATCGGCCTGAAACTGCATGAAGACTGGGGCACGACCCCGTCGGCCATCGATTGCTGCCTGTCGGTCGCGGAGGAAACCGACGTTCAGGTCGCGATCCATACCGACACGCTGAACGAAAGCGGTTTCGTGGAGAACACCATCGCCGCCTTCAAGGGCAGGACGATCCACGCCTTCCATACCGAAGGCGCGGGCGGCGGGCATGCGCCGGATATCATCAAGGTCTGCGGCCTGTCCAATGTCATCCCGTCGTCGACCAACCCGACGCGCCCCTACACGGTGAACACGGTCGACGAGCATCTCGACATGCTGATGGTCTGCCATCATCTGGACCCGAAGATCCCGGAGGACGTCGCCTTCGCCGAAAGCCGCATCCGCAAGGAAACCATCGCGGCGGAAGACATCCTGCACGATATCGGCGCGTTCTCGATCATCTCCTCCGACAGCCAGGCCATGGGCCGCGTCGGCGAGGTCATCGCCCGCACCTGGCAGACCGCACACAAGATGAAGGTTCAGCGCGGCGGCCTATCCGGGGAGACAGGCAACAACGACAATCTGCGTGTCCGCCGTTACATCGCGAAATACACGATCAACCCGGCCCGCGCCCACGGCCTCGCCGGCCATGTCGGATCGATTGAGGTCGGCAAGCTGGCGGACCTGGTGCTATGGAAGCCGATGTTCTTCGGCGTGAAGCCCGATCTGATCCTGCGGTCCGGGGTCATCGCGGCGTCGGCCATGGGCGACCCGAACGCGTCGATCCCGACGCCGCAGCCGATCCATTACCGCCAAATGTTCGGCGGGTTCGGCGGGGCGCTGGCGGCCAGCAGCGTCACCTTCCTGTCCAAGGCCGGATATGACAGCGGCCTGAAACAGACCCTGGGCCTGGGCAAGACCGTATTGCCGGTATCCGGCTGCCGGAAAGTGACCAAGGCCGACATGGCCCTGAACGACGCGACGCCCGAGATTTCCGTCGATCCGGAAACCTATGAGGTCCGGGCGGACGGCGAATTGCTGACCTGCGAGCCGGCGGCGGAACTGCCCATGGCGCAGCGCTATTTCCTGTTCTGACCATGCGGCGGGCGATACAGACGCATCCGGCGGGCACTTGGCCACAATCCGAGGCGGTGGCGACAGCGACGCTGGATTTCGATCACCGGAACCGGCGGCGCATCCGGCTGACGGACGATGCCGGGGAAGCCTTCCTGTTGGACCTGCCCAAAGCGGCGGTTCTGCGCGACGGGGACGGGCTGGCCCTGGACGGCGGCGGCTATATCCGCATCGCGGAAGCACCCGAACCAGTGGCGGATGCCGCAGCGGATACCCCCGCCGCGACCGCCCGCCTGGCCTGGCATCTGGGCAATCGGCACCTGCCGGTCCAGATCCTGGACAGCGGCGCCGTACGCTTCCGGGCCGATTCCGTAATCGAGGCGATGGTGGAAGGGCTGGGCGCACGCGTGCTGCGTCACGAGGCCGGGTTCACACCGGAACCGGGAGCCTATGCCGAGCAGAGTGGGCACGGGCATGGCCACCACCATGATCACGGCCATCACCATGATCACGATCATGATCATGGGCACGATCATGCGCATCCGCACGATCACGGCGCGGCGGGGGCGAAGCGGTGACCGGCTGGCTGCAGACCGTTTTGTTCTGGACCTCCCCGGCCTTCCCGGTCGGCGCCTTCAGCTATTCCCATGCCCTTGAGTGGCTGGTCGAAACCGGACAGGTCAAGGACCGCGCCGATCTGGAGGCCTATATCCGCGCCCTGATCACCTTCGGCGATCTGCAGGCCGACGCGGCCTATCTCGCGGCAGCCCATCGTTGCGATCCGGACTTCCTGCCCGAGATCCTGGAGGACGCGGCCGCCCTGCGCGGCGCGGGCGAACTGGCGTCGGAATCGACCGATCAGGGCCGCGCCTTTGTGAAGGCGCTGGCCGAGACCGGCCGGACCTATCCGCGTCTGGAGATCCTGACCGCCACCGCGCCGGATCGCACTGGCGGCCTGATGCCGCATTCAGTCGTCTTCGGCGCCGCGGCGCGCGACGCGAGCATCCCGATCGAGGCGGCGGTGGAATCCTGGCTGCACGCGGCCGCGGCCAATCTGGTTTCCGCCGGTCAGCGTCTGGTGCCGCTAGGTCAGCGCGACGGCGTCGCCGCCATTGCAGGCCTGAAACCCGACATCGCCGCGGCCGCCCGATGCGCCCTGCAGACGCGGTCGGACGACATCGTCAGTTCCGGCGTTGCCATCGACATGGCCGCCCTGTTTCACGAAACCCAGTATACGAGGTTGTTCAGATCATGACCCATTTCCCCAATCACACCGGGCCGGTGCGCATCGGCATCGGCGGGCCCGTCGGTTCCGGCAAGACCGCGCTGATGGACCGGTTGTGCAAGGCGATGCGCGAAACCTATGACATCGCGGCGATCACGAACGACATCTATACCCGCGAAGATGCAGAGTTCCTGACCCGCAGCGGGGCGCTGGTCCCGGAACGGATCGTCGGCGTCGAGACCGGCGGTTGCCCACATACGGCAATTCGCGAAGACGCCTCCATCAACCTGGCGGCGGTCGACAATCTGGTGGAGAAGTTCCCGGGGCTGGAAGTGCTGCTGATCGAATCCGGCGGCGACAATCTGGCCGCGACCTTCTCCCCCGATCTGGCCGACATCACGATCTATGTCATCGACGTGTCGGCGGGCGACAAGATCCCCCGCAAGG
This sequence comes from Pacificispira sp., assembly GCF_965228185.1. Lineage (NCBI taxonomy): Bacteria > Pseudomonadati > Pseudomonadota > Alphaproteobacteria > Rhodospirillales > Aestuariispiraceae > Pacificispira > Pacificispira sp. The sequence continues at coordinate 507,133 of NZ_CBDDHE010000008.1, forward strand.
GCGGGCCGGGCATCACGCGGTCGGACCTTTTGGTGATCAACAAGATCGATCTGGCCCCGCTGGTCGGCGCGGACCTGTCGGTGATGGATCGCGACGCCAAGAAAATGCGCGGCGACCGGCCCTTCCTATTCGCCAATATGAAGGCCATGCAGGGGGTCGACGACATCGTCGCCTTCATCGAGAAAACCGCCGGCTTACGCGAAGCGGCCTGACGCCGGCATGGGAAAGGCGGGTTAGTCGCCCAGCGCGTCGAGGTCGCCCAGCAGGTCGTTCAACTCCGCCTCTGCCTCCGCGCTGAGGTCAGGGGCGCTGTCCGTTTCCGCTGGTTCAGACGGCGTGTCCTCAACCGCGCCCGACACCACACCGGTATGACGCTGAATGGCGGCGGCCAATTCCTCGATCTGAACCGGCTTGGTCACGTAATCCGACATGCCGGCCGCCAAGTAGCGCTCGCGATGGCCCTCCAGCGCGTTCGCGGTCAGGGCGACGATCGGCAGGTCGGCCCAATCCAGCCCGGATGCGCGTATCCATTGCGTCGCGGTGGGACCGTCCATTTCCGGCATCTGCACATCCATGAAGACCAGATCATAAGCCTTCTTGCGGATGGCCCGCACGCCCGCCGCCCCGTTCTCGGCAGTATCCAGAGTATGGCCCAGCTTCCGGAGCATGGTGCCGATGACGATCTGATTGACCTCGTTATCCTCAACCAGGAGCAGCGACAATTGGCGGACCGGACCGTCCTGGATCACGGCCCCGCCACGGTCGCCGACCTCTTCCGCCTGCCCGATCGGCAGGGACAGCGTGAACCAGAAGGTAGACCCGTTGCCGAACTGGGATTCGAAGCCGATCTTGCCGCCCATCAATTCGACCAATTGGCGGCAGATCGCGAGCCCCAGCCCGGTTCCGCCGAATTGGCGCGAGGTTGAACTGTCGGCCTGGGTAAAGCTGTTGAACAGCCGTTCCTTTGCCTCGTCCTTGATGCCGATGCCGGTATCTTCGATTTCCAAGCGGAACGCGATGTCGTCCCCCGCCTGTTCGCCCCGAACCCGGATCGTCACGCTGCCCTTTTGCGTGAACTTGATCGCATTGCCGACCAGGTTGAACAGAATCTGACGCACCCGTGTCGGATCGCCCCGCACAATCGTATCGGCCGCGTCCGATGCGTCGAATGTCAGCGCAATGCCCTTTTCCTTGGCCTGCGGCAGAAGCAGTTCCGTGACGCTGTCGACAATGTCCGTCAGGCGGAACGAGACAAGATCGAGATCGATCTTGTTCGCTTCCAGTTTCGAGAAATCCAGAATGTCGTTCAGGATCGCCAGCAGGTCCGACGCCGATTGGCGTGCCACCTCGGTAAAACGGCGCTGCTCGCTGGTCAGCTCGGTATCCAGCAACAGGCTGGTCATGCCCAGCACGCCATTCATCGGCGTCCGGATCTCATGGCTCATCGCCGCCAAAAATTCTGACTTTGTACGAGTGGCCGCCTCCGCCTGGTCGCGCGCGACGGCGATGTCCTCCGCCATCTGGACCAATTCCAGGCTTTGCTGTTCCAGTCGCTCCTGGGCGCGCTGTTGTTCGCTGACGATATTCTGAAGATCCAGTTCCGCCTGCTTACGATCGGTGATGTCCTGGAATGTCCCGACGATCCCGGTGCAGTTTCCGGCCTTATCCAATGTCGGCCGGCCATATTCCTGCAGGTGACGCATCGATCCGTCCGGCATGACCAGGGTGATTTCATCTCGATAATCTTGCGGGTCTTCGCGCATGGCCGCCACCCGGCTGGTCAGGCGATCCTTCTGATCGGCAGCGGCCAGAACGGCCAGATCGGAAAACCGGACCACGGTCCCATCTTCCTCCCATTCCGTCGGACCGTCGAACAGCAACCGTGCCTGGCGGGACAGATAAACGAACCGGTCCTGTTCCAGGTCATAGGAAAAGTCACCTATCCTGGCCTGGGACTGCGCTTCCTCCACGCGTGCCCGGGCCTCGGCCATCTTGGCTTCCCGGTCCACCATTTCGGTCACGTCGATTCTCAGTCCGACGATGCTGCCATCCGCCAGTTTCCGTTCCTCGATGCGAATCGACCGGCCGCTGGCCAGTGAATGAACATAGGATCCGCTGCCGGCCACATGGGCCGCCAGCCGCTCCGCGATGAAGGCCTCACAAGCGGCCTCGTCCGAAAGGTCGACACCGAAGGCGCCGGCATAGGTGCCGCTGCGCACCAAATCCTCGAACCGTACACCCGGCACGACGAAATGCGCTGCGTGGCTGTAAAGCTTCCGATACATCGTGTTGCAGATAACCAGGCGGTCTTCCGCATCATATAATACGAAACCTTCGGGGATCGCCTCGATGGCCGCCTCCAGCACATCCTCGGCCTGGGCCTGCGCCGTCAACGCCGCTTCCAGTTCCCGTTCACGTTCGACCAGATCGGTGACGTCGATTCTGAGACCCACCGTACCGCCATCGGCCAGCTCGCGGTCCTCGACCCGGATCACGCGCCCATCGGCCATATGAAGGGTCATCGCGCCTTCCTTGCCGCGGAAGTAGCGCATACGCTCATCGAAATGCCGCTTCTCCTCCTCGGTGGCCGGGAAGGCGAAACACTCGGCCTCGACCGACCGCCGGACCAGATCTTCGATATGCGCCCCCGGCACCATCTCACCGGCGATCTGGGGGTACATTTCGCGCGCCTTGGCGTTGCACAGGACCAAGCGGTCTGCGGCGTCGAACAGCAGAAAGCCTTCCGGAATGGCCTCGATCGCCGTCTTCAGCGCCTCTTCCGCCAACGATTGCGCGATCAGCGCCTGCTCAAGCTGCTCCTCGCGCTCCACCAGTTCCGTCACGTCAACACGGAAGCCGACGATCCCGCCATCCTTTGTGCGCTGCTCGTCGATCTTCAGCCATCTTCCGTCCTCCAATTTCTGCAGGAACGGTTCCTTCGGATTGAGGTGGCGCCGGACACGTTCGCGGATCCAGTCCTCTTCGGTCTGCCCTTCGTACTCCAGGACGTACTGGCCGCGGGCGACGCCGGCGCGGATCAAGTTCTCGAAAGATTGCCCTACTTCGATCAGGTCGGCGCTGGCCGCGTAGAATTCGCGATACCGCGCGTTGAACAGCTTTATGCGATCGTCCTTGTCGTAAAGGACAAAGCCCTCATTGATGGACTCGATTGCCAGGGCCAGCGTGGTTTCGGCCTCTTCGCGGGCGGCCGCGTCCGCACGTGCTTCCGCCAGCGCCATTTCCGCCGCGGCTCGCCGCTCGGCAGCGACGGACGACAGGCGAGACATGCGGAACATCAACGCCGTCGCCGCCAGACCAAGCAGCAGGATGACCTCCGGGAACCAGGCCCGCAGCTCATCAGTCACCGGGGCAATGCGGCGCACCCTGACGGACCAGCCGGGCTCGGAGATCGCAATCACACTGACGGATTCAGGAGTGGTTACGTTCGTTTCATCGCCGATCTTGAGCGCCATCCCGGCGGGATCGATCAGTGTAACGCTGAGATCGGTAAATTCGGCGCGCTCCGAAACCACCGTCGACAGCTCCCGCAGATCAATGATCGCCATGATGAAGCCCATATGCAAACCGGACTCGGTTACCGGGCGAATCATCACGAAGCCGGGGCTACCGGTGATCAAAGTGAATATGTTCGAGAAGGTCATATGGCGTGTGTCTTGCGCCCTCGTTGCGGCGGCTGCCACGACAGGATGGTCGAAGATGGAAATTCCAATCGCGTCCGCATTGCCCTGAACCGGCTCGATCCAACGGATTGTCCCTGCGGCATCGACCTTTTCGATGGATAGGATGCCGGCATAGTCGCGCGCCAGGGCCCGTGCGTCACGGCGCCAAAAGGTCTCCTCCGCAGCGACCGCATAGCCCCAGCGATCCGAAATTCGTTCGACGCCGTTCGCCCGCTGACGGAAGGCGCTGGCGACGACTTGCGCGGCAGATCTGGATTCAAGTTCGATCTCGCGTCGTTCGGCATGGTACTGGATCGACGCGGCGATCTGCCAAGCCAAGACGCTGAACGCCAACCCGACCAACACCGTTCCGCCGACCATGAACTGGCGGCGGTATTCGGTAACCGAAGGACCGAATTGCAGACTGGCGCCAACAAGGGCCTTGCCTATCATCCCGGCGCTGAGCGCCGTCATCAGGCCCATCAGCCCGAAAAAGCCCGCCGGCAGATAATGGGCCAGGTCAAATAACCATGTCGCGATGGACGCCACCGCACCCAGGACAAGAATGCCCCCAACGACTCCGAGTACCAGCGACCGGCCGGCAAAGCGGCGGAACGAAACCAGAATGGCCAAAGCGCCGATCAGCAGTGTGATTGCAGTCGGGGGGGACATGCGCCCGACAACCAGCGTACGGTCCTGATCCGGTACCTGTGCCAAAAGCCGGTCGACGCCGAAATCCTGTCCCGTGGCGTATTGTGCCAGGGTCGACAGCGTCAAAGCGATAACCAGAACGGCGCTGGCGATCCCGAAAGCCTGGAGACGCCGGGCTATCAGGGCAATTGCCGCCGCCCCGGTCAGGGTCAGGCCCAGTGCCGTGTTCGGCTGGGTCGGCGCGCTGTTCAATGCCATGAAGAGGGGCGACGGATCGCCGATCAACCAGGCGCCCAGCAAAGCGGCACCGACGGCAGTCCCGATCAACGCCAGCACGACCGACCCGACACGCACCTTGGGCATGTAAGTGGACGCGTCGGCGGATTCCAATCTGTCGACCTGAACGTTCAATCGATCCTCTTGCGTCAAGCGGCGCACGGTTTCGGAACCTTACCATTGCGCGAAGATGATGAAAAAACCGTAAAACGTCGCGGATGGCTATTCATTCCGTGCCGGGATTGCCCTATTCTGCCGGGCGAGAGACGCCAGCTGACGGTCTGGCATGGCGGGAGCGGATTTTGAAACTCAACGAAATCAGTCGCTTACCAGTGCAATTGGCAGCCTTGGGGATTGTCGGCGCGGTTCTGGCCGCGCTGCTGACCGGCGCGCCATGGGCCCGGGCGGCCGAGAATGAGCTGACCGCCGTTTCCACCAGCCACCGCACGGTCGTCGATGCCAGCCAATATCCCTGGAGTGCCGTGGGCCGCGTGAATATCAGCGGCGTCGGAACCCGGTCTCATTGCACCGGGGCCCTGATCGGGGAACGTTTGGTCCTGACCGCGGCGCATTGCCTCTACTACCGGTCGACCAAGCGCTATGTCGCGCCGCAACTGGTCCATTTCGTCGCCGGGTATCAGCGCGGCGACTTCATCGCCCATTCCATCGCCAATCAGATCATTCCGGCCAAGGGCTTCGATGGCGAGGCCTGGGCCGCGCCGACCAACATGGAACATGATTGGGCGCTGATCATCCTGCGGGAGCCAATCGGCCTGAAAACCGGTTATCTGGGATTCCAGGCGCTGGATCAGGCGACCCTGGACAATCTGACCGCGGACAGCCGCTTCTTCTCGCTGGCCGGCTATCCGCGCGACCGGGCGCATGCGATCTCCGTCGATCAAAAATGCAACATCGTCGGGTTCCTGGGCCAGGGCGAATTGCTGAGCCATTCCTGCCAGATTGTCGGCGGCGATTCCGGCGCGCCCATCGCGATCCCGACGGAAACCGGCGGCTTGCAGGTCATCGGCCTGAACAGCGCGACCAATGTACCACTGACCGACGGCACGACCACGAATACCGCCGTGCCGATCCGTACCATCCTGGAATTGGTGGAGAAGGCGATCCGCCATACCGAGGTCGCGCCGGGGATCGGCCCCGGCATTCAGCGGCCCGGAAAACCGCCGTCGCCCTGAAGTCGCGTCAGACCATCCCGTCCAGCGCCGCCCAGCCCATCCGGCAGGCGGTCACGAACAAAAACAGCGCGAACAGCCGCCGCAGCAGTTTCGGCGGGATGGTATGGGCCAGCTTCGCCCCCAGCGGGGCAAAGGCGATGGTCGCCGGGACGATTACCGCGAAGGCCAGCAGATTGGCATAGCCCAGGCTGAAGGGCGGCAGGTCGGGATGGCCGAAGCCGCTGATGACGAAGCCGATCACCCCCGGCAGCGCGATCACCGGGCCGAGCGCCGCGGCCGTGCCGACAGCGCGCCGGATCGGCACGTTGAAGGCGCTGAGCGTCGGCACGCCCAGGGTACCGCCGCCGATCCCCATGACGACGCTGAACCCGCCGATCCAGCCGCCGATCAGGGCGCGGCCCGGCCAGGACGGAAGGGATTTCGCGACCGTCCAGCCCTCGCGGCCGATTCCCATATGCACCGCGACCAGCAGCGCCACGGCGGCGAAGACGATCTTCAGCGTATCGCCCCCGGCCCGTGTGCCGATCACGATCCCGATCGCGACACCGAGAACGACCCAGGGACCCAGCCGTTTCAACAGATCGATATCGACCCCGCCGCGTTTCCAATGCGACTGGGCCGAGACGAGCCCCGTCGGCACGATGGTCGCCAGAGACGTACCGACCGCCAGATGCATGCGCACGGCTTCCGGTACGCCGAAAGCGGGGAACAGCAGATAGAGGATCGGCACGATGACGATCCCGCCGCCCACGCCCAGAAGCCCTGCCAAAGTGCCAGCAACCGCGCCGGTCGCCAGCAGCGCGAGCGCGAAGGGGAGGAGAAAGGCGAAATCGAACTCGATGGGCATGGGGATTAATCCTCGGGTGGATGGAGCCGGGCCAGCCTTACCGCCCCGACGAAGCACAGGAAACCGAAAAGAACCGTTATCACCAGGGCGGCGATCACCGCGTCATAGCCTCCCCAGGACCAGATAAGGCTGCCGGCGCTGGGGGATAGAGCGGTCGCCGCGACAAAAGGCAGCGCCAGCGCCCCGGAAACCGCGCCGAAGCCGCGCCGGCCCAGCAATTCCGCCGTCACGACCGGCCGAGTGATGCTGGTGACGCCATAGCCCGACCCCTGCAGCGCGACGAAGACATAGACCAAAAGCGGCAGACTGGCCGCCGCCCCCAGAACTCCGCCCGCAAGTGCCATCATCAGGAAGGTCACGCCACAGATCGTCACCATGCCCAGATGCCGCTCTGTCGCGATCATCACGACGCGGCCGACGACCTGCATCGGGCCGATCAGCGAAACCGCAAGCACCGCCAGCGCCGCCGGGACACCGCGCTCGTCCAACAGCGGCAGCAGATGGTTGACCACCATGCCGTGATTGAGCGCGATCATCGCGAAACCGGCCGCCAGCAGCCAAAAGGCAGGCTGGCGCATCCGGCCTCGCAACACGGCACGTCCGCCGCCGTTGCGGTCGGCGAAGGTCGGCTCCGGATCATCGGCCGCGCGGCGGCCGCCGATCCAGAACAGCGGCGCGGCGACCAGGATGGCCAGCGCCGCAAAGGTCCAGGCCGCCGCGCGCCAATCGACCGCGGCCGCGATGACATTCGCCAGCGGGAAGGACACGGTTCCGGCGAATCCGGCCACCAGCGTGATCAGGGTGATGGCCGATTTCGCCTGCACCCCGCGCCGGTGGGTCAGAAAGGCGAAACAGGGCTCATACAGGCAGCCACCCATCGCCACGCCCAGCACGATCCAGACGGCAATGAAGGCGGGACGGCTGTCGACCTGGGTCAGAACGCCCAGCATGACGCCGCCCAGAATCGCCGAACAGGTCAGAAGGGCGCGACCATGCCCCCGATCGATCAAGCTGCCGAACCGCGGGGCCACGAATGCCGAGATCAGCAGGGCCAGGGTCGCCGCCAGGGTGATTTCGGCCTTGGACCAGCCGAAGGATGCCTCCCAGCGCAGCAGCATGGCGGGGAAGAAATAGTAGAACCCGGCCCAGACCAAGGTCTCGGCAACGGCGAGGCACCAGATGCGGGGATCGGACCGGACGTTCATGCGTCCTTACTGCCCCGCGCCCGTGTCGCGGTCAACGATCACGGTCAACGATCAGGGTCATGGGCCCGGTCGACGCCGCTTGACGGGTCCGACGCTTCGTCGCATCCCTTACCCCAGAAAAACGCGTCGCCCGCACAGGGCGCGAGAACAGGGGAGCAAGCGTATGGGCGCGCCGATCATGGCCCTGGACCAGGGCACAACCTCGACTCGCACGCTGATTTTCGATGACCGCTATCATGTCATCGGGGCCGGCCAGCAGGAATTCGATCAGCACTTTCCGGCGTCTGGCCATGTCGAGCACGAGGCCGAGGACCTGTACCGCACCACGGTCGGGACCATGCGCCAGGCGCTGAAGGACGCGAAGCTGGAAGCATCGGCCCTGGCCGGGATCGGCGTGACCAATCAGCGGGAGACGACCCTGGTCTGGGACCGCGTGACCGGCAAGGCCCTGCACCGCGCCATCGTGTGGCAGGACCGCCGCACCGCCGAACGCTGCGCCGAACTGCGCAAACAGGGGGCCGAGGCCGATGTCACGGCCAAGACCGGCCTGCTGTTGGACCCCTATTTTTCCGCCACCAAGGCCTCCTGGATCTTGGACCAGGTGGAAGGTGCGCGTCAGGCCGCTGCTGACGGGAAATTGGCCTTCGGGACGGTGGACAGCTGGCTGATCTGGCGGCTGACCGGCGGAAAGGTGCATGCCACCGACGCGACCAACGCGTCCCGGACCATGCTGTTCGACATCCATCGCCAGGATTGGGACGACGATCTGCTGGAGCTGTTCGGCGTGCCGCGCGCCATGCTGCCGGAGGTCAAGGATTGTGCCGACGATTTCGGCACGACCGATCCCGACATTCTGGGCGCCGCCGTGCCGATCCTGGGCGTGGCGGGCGATCAACAGGCGGCCACGATCGGCCAGGCCTGCTTCAAGCCGGGGGCGATCAAGTCGACCTATGGCACCGGGTGTTTCGCGCTGCTGAACACCGGGGAAACCGCCTGCAAGTCGGAGAACCGTCTGCTGACCACCGTCGCCTACCGGTTGGACGGCAAGCCGATCTATGCCTTGGAAGGCTCGATCTTCGTCGCCGGGGCCGCCGTGCAATGGCTACGCGACGGGCTTGGCCTGATCGAAAACGCCAAGGATATCGGCGCACTGGCGCGGCAGGCCGACCCCAACCAGGCGGTTTATCTGGTACCCGCCTTCACCGGTTTGGGCGCACCGCATTGGGATGCGGAGGCGCGCGGCGCGCTGTTCGGTCTGACCCGGGCCACCGGGGCCGCCGAACTGGCCTGGGCCACATTGGAATCCGTCGCCTATCAGACGGCCGACCTGCTGGATGCCATGCACAAGGATTGGCCGGGCGGCGGGGAGGCGGAAACCGTGCTGCGTGTCGACGGCGGCATGACCGCCAGCAACACCGCCATGCAGCAATTGGCCGATCTGCTGAACGCTCCGGTCGACCGGCCGCAGGTGCTGGAGACCACGGCGTTGGGCGCGGCCTGGCTGGCCGGGCTGAAGGCAGGGGTCTGGCCCGACGCGGCGGGATTTGCCGATAGCTGGCGGCTGGACCGGACCTTCACGCCGGACATGGCGGACGATGTGCGGCAACGCAAACTGGCGGGTTGGCGGGACGCGGTACGGCGGACACTTTCATCCACTTGACCGCGTCCATCGTAGAAGAAGGTATCGCCATCCCAGAATGAGATCCCTTCACCGTGTTCCGATTGTCAGAAAGCCGTATCGTCTGCACCCTGATCGCCCTGGTCACCCTGGGCGGCTGTTCCCCGCTCGGCCTCTATAACGCTGTCATTCCTTATGACGACGGCAGCCGCCTGGCCGAAAGGGACATCCCCTTCGGCGACGATCCCCGCCAGAAACTGGATGTTTACCTTCCCGACGGCGACGCCGATGGACCGCGCCCGGTCGTGGTCTTCGTCTATGGCGGGTCCTGGCGCGATGGCGAGAAATCCCGCTATACCTTCGCCGGCCGCGCCCTGGCGAAGCTGGGCGCCGTCGTCGTCATCGCCGATTACCGGCTGGTACCGCAGGTACGCTTCCCGGGCTTCGTTGAAGATAATGCAGCGGCGCTCTCCTGGGCGCGGGAGAATGCGGAATCCTATGGCGGCGATCCGGACCGGATATTCCTGGCCGGCCATTCCGCCGGCGCCTATAACGCCGTCCTGCTGGCCCTGGACGAGCGGCGGTTGCGGGCTGTGGACGTGCCCCCGGACGCCATCGCCGGCGTTATCGCCATTTCCGGCCCCTACCGCTTCAAGCCGGAGGAATACCGCGTCACCCGCGCAGCATTCGAAGGGCATTTCGACGATCCGGATACGCAGCCGCTGAACTTCGTCGATGCAGCCGCGCCGCCGATGCTGATCGTGCATGGCGAGGACGATACGACGGTCTATCCGAAGAACTCACGGGCCCTGGCCGCGGCCCTCGAGGAAGCGGGCGTCCGGCATGACCTGTATATTTATCCCGGCATCGCCCATGCCGGGGCGCTGCTGTCGATCAGCCAGCCGATGCGCGACCGGGCGCCGGTCTATGACAGAATCCGGGAATTCCTGAAACGGCCGAGCAGGCGTTAGAGCCTGGACGCCACTCTCGACACCGCGCTCCTGCGAAAGCAGGAGCCTTGGCGCAGTGCGGGATCAACGAAGGTTCCTGCTTGCGCAGGTACACGGCATGAATTGTGGCCGTCGTGGCGTGGTGACCGTTCGCCTGTAGCCTAACGCAGGAAGGCGCCGAAATACTGGTGCAGCGAATCCTGAAGCTGCTTGTCCAGGTCGCCGGCCATATCCTCGGTCATCTTGTACCAGATGCCTTCGCGTTCATTGATCGTGATGTCTTCCGGCACGGTGCGCTTGCGTTCGACGGAGGTGACGGCGCTGGCCTGATTGCCCAGGGCCGGGTTTTCGGCGCGCATTTCAACCACCAGACGGGCCTCGTACCGTTCCGCCTGGTCGACGGTGACAAGGCCGGTCAGGCCTTCCTTCTTCTCCAGCGGCACCTCGATGACCGGCGCTTCGCGGATCGTGAAGACCACCTCGCCGCTGCTGCCGACCGCGTTCAGCCGGTCGCGCGCCCAGTTCCGGGCCATGCGTTGCGGCGGGATCGGGAATTCATGCTCCACATTCGGCAGCGCGCCCGGCCCCTGATAGGCCTCCACGACCGTCACCTTCGCGACGTCCAGATTGATCTTGGGACGGTGCCGGAAGGTGATATCGGCATAGCGCGGCACGGCGATCGGCGTTTCGCAGGCGGCCAGAGCCCCCAGCGACGTAAGAAGGAACGTTCGGCGCAGCATGAACACGTCTCCATAGACGGTGAATTGGATCGGCATAGGCGTAAACGGCTTCGCGGGCCGTTTCAACGGTGCAGCCTGCCTGGCGATTAGGGCGACTTTTGGGCGCGGGCCTGGTCCAATTGCGCGTCGGTGAAGGTTTCCTTGCGCGAACAGAATTCGCAGACGACCTCCAGCGTGCCGTCCTCCAGTTTCAGGTCGTCCAGCGACTCCCGTTCCATCGATGCCAGAACGGTTTCGATCCGGTCGCGCGAACAGCGGCATTTCTCGACAATCGGGCGCGGTTCGAAGACCCGCACGCCATCCTCGTGGAACAGGCGGTACAAGAGGTCGTTCGGCGGCAGGGACGGGTCCAGCATCTCTTCGCCCGTCGCCGTTTCCATCAGCATGCAGGCGCGCCGCCAATCATCCTCGTCGGCATGGCCGATGGATTGATCGCCGCCTTCATCCGGCAGGCGCTGCACCAACAGCGCCGCCGCGCCCATCGTGCCGTCCGGGCGCCGTCCGGCCGCCAGCTTCACGGCCGACGCGAACTGGTCCGATTGGGCGAAATAGCGGTGGACGCATTCCTCCACCGTCGCGCCTTCCAGCTCGACGATGCCCTGATAGCGCTCCATATGCTGGCCCTGATCCACGGTGAAGGCCAGATAGCCCTTGCCCAGCAGTTTCGGCACCGGGGCCTGCACCACTTCATGCAGCGGCGGCACCGTGCCTTTTACCTGGGCATAGCCGCGCAACACGCCGTCGCTGGTGACATCGGCGACCAGCATCGGCACCGGCCCGTCACCCTTGGTCTGCAGGGTGAAGATACCGTCGAACTTGAGCGCCGCCGACAGGCCGGCGCCGAGCGCCAGCATCTCCGCCAGGAGGTGCTGGACGGCGTCGGGATAGCCGTGACGCTTCAGGATCGCGTCGACGGATGGGCCCAGCTTGACCATTCGGCCATGCAATCCCGTCGCGTCGATCATGAAGGGTTGAACGACATCGTCGGTCACGGGGTTGCTTGCCGCGTCGCCCGGTACGGGGATGCGGATTTCGTCGGCCATGGCGGCGCTCCGGTTCTTCGGTCTTCAGTTTCCGCCGAGGCACCACAGAAGGATGCCCTTCTGTGCGTGCATTCGGTTCTCGGCCTCGTCCCAGACCACGGATTGCGGTCCGTCGATGACGCCGGCGGTCACCTCCTCGCCGCGATGGGCGGGCAGGCAGTGCATGAATATGGCGTCGTCTTTCGCTTTTGCCATCAGAGCTTCATCAACCTGGAACGGCTGCAGCAAGTTGTGGCGGACGGGCGCATCCTTGTCGCCCATCGACACCCAGACATCGGTGACGACGCAATCCGCGCCCTCCACCGCATGTCCGGCATTGTGCATGATTTCCAGATCGCAGCCTTCCGCAACGGCCCAATCCAGGACGTCTCGCGGCGGCTGCAGCTCCTCCGGGCAGGCGATACGCAGCTTGAACTTGAACCGCGCGGCGGCGTGGATCCAGCTGGTCGCCATGTTGTTGCCGTCGCCGGCCCAGGCCACCGTCTTGCCGGCGATGGAGCCGCGATGCTGTTCATAGGTCATGACATCCGCCATCAACTGACAGGGATGGGTCCGGTCGGTCAGACCGTTGATGACCGGAACGGTGGCATGCTCCGCCAGTTCCAGCAGCTTCTCTTCTTCCGTCGTGCGGATCATGATCGCATCGACATAACGGGACAGGACGCGGGCCGTGTCGGCGATGGTCTCACCGCGGCCGAGCTGCGTCTCCGCCGGGGTCATGACGACGACATGGCCTCCGAGCTGTTTCATGCCGACATCGAAGCTGATGCGGGTGCGGGTCGACGGCTTTTCGAAGATGCAGGCCAGGGCCTTGCCGGCCAGCGGTTTCGGCGCGTCGGCCGGGGCGCCGCGATGGGCGTTCCCGTAATCCAGCATGGTGCGCAGGGTTGCTTCGTCGAACTTGTCGAGATCCAGGAAATGCTTAGGCGTCATCGGACACGCTCCAGGCCGATGCCGTCTTGTCCAGGATCGCGACCGCCTCGTCGATATGGGCTTCTTCGACGATCAGCGGCGGCAGAAGGCGAATGACATTCTCGCCCGCCCCGACGGTCAGCAGACCGTTGTCGCGCAGGGCGTCGATGAATTTCAGGTTGGTGACGTCCGCCGAGCAGACCAGCCCCTGCATCAGACCCGCGCCGCGATTACCGGCGAAAACCTTCGGATGCTTGGCGATCAGGTCTTCCAGACGGTTCCAGAAATAGGCGCCGACCTTCTCCACGCCTTCCAGGAATCCCGGGGCCAGGATGACATCCATCACGGCATTGCCGACCGCCATGGCCAGCGGGTTGCCGCCGAAGGTCGTGCCATGCGTGCCGGGCGTCAGGCCGCGCGCGGCCTTTTCCGTCGCCAGGATGGCGCCCATCGGGAAGCCGCCGCCGATGCCCTTGGCCGTGGCGATGGCGTCCGGTTCGATCCCGGCCCATTCATGGGCCCACATCTTGCCCGTTCGGCCGTTGCCCGACTGAACCTCGTCCAGGATCAGCAGGATGCCGAACTCGTCCGCCGCCGCGCGCAGATCACGCAGATACTGCAGCGCGCCGGGGCGCAGCCCGCCCTCGCCCTGGATCGGTTCGATCAGAATGGCCGCCGTTTCCGGGCTGATGGCGTCGCGCAGGGCGTTCATGTTGCCGAAGGGCACATTGTCGAAGCCTTCGACCGCCGGGCCGAACCCGTCGAGATACTTCTTGTTGTTCGCCGCGGCGATGGTAGCCAGCGAGCGGCCGTGGAAGGCCCCTTCGACGGTTACGACCCGGAACTTTTCCGGATGACCGTCGACCGCGTGATAGCGCCGCGCCAGCTTGATCAGCCCTTCCAGCGCCTCGACACCGGAATTGCAGAAGAACACGCGGTCGGCGAAAGACTTCTCCGTCAGCCGCCGGGCCAGTTTCTCACCGTCCGGAATGGTATACAGGTTCGTCGTGTGCCACAGCTTCCCGGCCTGGTCGGTCAATGCCTTGACCAGATGCGGATGGGCATGGCCCAGCGCGTTCACGGCGATCCCGGCATAGAAGTCGAGATATCGTCGCCCGTCCGTATCCCACAGATAGACGCCTTCGCCCCGGTCCATCGCGATCGGCGACCGGGCATAGGTGTTCATCACTGCGGATTGGGACTCAGACATCTCCTCGTTCTCGCTTTTTCCTGAATAGCCCTGAAACGCGTCGGGCGATCGGTTACCGCCCTGATCCCGCGCTGGGAACGCGGGAAATTGCAGTCCTGCGCAGGTTAAGTCAACAATCTGAGGGATGCGCCCGGGGCGGGGAGGCTAGAAATTTTCCTTATGGAAGCCGAAGCGGAAATCGGCGGCGGTCGCGGCCAGGATTTTCGCCAGCGGGGCCGGGCCGCAGAAATAGACGTCGACCTGTTTGCCGGGGTTCTCCTCCGCCACCCGGCGGAAGATCGCGCGCCAGTCCGGGCGGTCCAGATTGGTGCGGTTGCGCAGGCCCGTGAACAGGTCGCGGCCGATCTCGCTGTGATAGACATCCATGGCCACATCCAGCGTGGCGGAGGTGACGTCCAGCTTCACCCCGGTCAGATAGACCTGCGCATCCAGCAACGCGCCGTCCGGATCCTCCGCCTCCAGCCCCGAAATCATGTCCGAGAACCATTCGAACGCGTATTGATCGCGGTTCATCCAGACGAAATGAACCTTCTTCAGCCCCAGATCCGTGTCGCCGGCGGCGCGGCGGCGGAAGACGGATTTCAGGATGGCGGCAAAGGGCGTGACGCCGATCCCGGCGCCGATCAGCACCGCGACCTCGGATTTGAAGATATGCGTGCTGGGCGTGCCGTAGGGCCCGTCGATATAGGCGTGGCCCAGATCGGCGTGCTGCGCCTTGGCATGGCCGTGCAATCGCTTCGTCCAGTTGCCCAGCCCCCGGACATGGACGGACAGGATCCCGCTTTCTTCCGGACAGGTGGTGACCGTGAACGGGTGCCATTCGCGCTTGGAGATCGGCGGGTACTTCACGAAGACATAGTCGCCCGGCTGATATTTGTAGCCGTCGGGCAGTTTGACCTCCAACCGCGTCACCGATGACGGCAGGGGTTCGGCCGCACTGACCGGGAAGGCCCGGCGAGTATGGCGGAAGCGGATCAGCCGTTCCGCGATATAGCCCAGGATCGGCACACCGGCCCAGATCCAGAAGACCGGCCCGTGCAGCAGGGCCAGCACGAACCACACCAGATAGAGCATATGGGTGAAGTAGAAGAGTTCGAACTTCCCGCTGCGCCGAATCCAATCCAGCGCGCAGATCCACATGACCAGAAAGGCGATCATCAGGATCAGGCCCGTCAGCCCGGCCGAGGTGCCGAGCAGATAGGCCGGGATACCGCCGTCCAGGGTCGCGTAATTCGCCAGATGCGCGGCGGTGTGCAGGGCCGCGAACCCCATCATCGCGTGGCCGACCAGCTTGTGGAAGGCAATGGCATGATCGACCGGCACGACCTCACCCAGGACCGAATGCCGGACCCGGGTCAGCAGGTGCCGCAGCATCGGAATCAGGATCAGCGCGCCGTTGAAGTTCAGGCAGGCCCCGCCGCCGCGCGCGATCTGGACATAGATATTCGCCCCGGCATCGGCATAAGTGACCATGGCGTTCGCGAACAGGGCCACATTGACGGCGGCATAGAGCAACAGGAAGACGGCGGCGGCGCGATTGCTGGCGATCTTCTGTCCCACTATGCGCAACCGGTCGCCCAGGCTCGGCCCGCGCTTCGGGCGCGGCGGGGGCGGCATCAGCATGGCGGTCGCGGAACGCGACATCTGCGTTTTCAGCTTGGGATAGGCGTCCAGGACGCTCTGAAACTCCGCGAAATCGATGCCGCCATCACCGTCCGTATCCGCCCGCCGGAACAGCGCGTCGGTCAGCCCGTTGACGGCGACATCCGGCAGGCTGGCCCCATGTTGCGCCAGACTGGCCGACAGGATGCGGTGCAACTCATCCCAGTCGATCTCGCCGCTGTCGTCGGGGTCGTGGAGATCGAAGGCAAAGCGCAGCCGGTCCTCTTCCTTGCCCCGCACGATCTTCTCGGCGAAGGCGATGAATTCATTCGTGTCGATCTCGCCGCTGCCGTCGCGGTCGACCATCGCGAACAGACGCCCGGCGTAATAGGGGTCGCGCAGGCCCAGCGCCGCGCCCAGTTCCTTGGGATCGATGGACGCATCCGCCCCCGCGATTTCATCGAAACGCTTACGGATCGTGTCGAGAAACGCGCGGTCTTCCGGCGTCAGATCGTCGGTCATGGAAATCCCCCAAATCGTCCCCGACGCCACTATACCCCGCGTCGCACGGAATGGGGTCTTTAATCCAAGCCTTCGGCAAAAGGTGTTCCGATCAGGCGTTACGGCCCGTCATAGAGCCAGGCCAGTCCTTCATAGGATTGTTCCGGCGTGCGCATGCCCAGGACATGATTGCGCAGATCGGCCCGCACATCGGCGGCGTGATAGATCTCGCCCAACAGGCGCGCCATCAACTGCACTCGCGCGGTGCGCAGATAGCGGGCGTCGCGATAGGCCTCGAAAGCGCGGGGGAAATCGTCGCCGGCCTGTTCCAGGAAATCGGCCAGGCAGACCGCGTCCTCCGTCGCCATGCAGGCGCCCTGCGCGAAGTACTGCAGCATCGGATGTGCGGCGTCGCCCAGCAGGGCGACATTGCCCTGGAACCAATCCCGCACCGGCTCGCGGTCGCACAGAACCCAATACCGCCAGTCGGTGATGCGCGACAGCAGGCTCGCGGGGCGCGGATCGACGCCTTCGAACCGCTGCATCAACTCGTCCCGGTCGCCGGTCAGATCCCAGCCCTCGACATAGCGGTCGCTGTGGAACACCGCGACCATGTTGAACAGTTCCTTCCGGCGCAACGGGTAATGCACCAGATGGGTTTTCGGCCCGGCCCACAGGCAGGCGGAATCCCAGCGCACATTCTCCGGCACCTGGTCATAGGGCAGCACGGCGCGATAGGCGATATGGCCCGACACGCGGGGCGGCCCGTCGTTCAACATCTGCGCGCGGATCTTGGACCACAGCCCGTCGGCGCCGATCAGCGCCCGGCCCTCGCGCGCGGTTCCGTCCGCAAGCCGGACCGTCACCCGGTCGCCCTGGTCGGTGTAGCCGGTTACCTTGGCTTCGGTCTCCAGCACGATCCGGTCGTCCAGTTCCTGACAGGATTTCAGAAGGGTCGTGTGCAGATCGCCGCGATGGGTGACGGCATAGGGTTTGCCGAACCGAGCCTCGAAGGGCTGTTTCAGCGGGACCTTCATCACCGCCTCGCCGGTCAGGCTGTCCATGAAGCGGATATCGTCGACGAAGACCGCGTCGGCGCGGATCGCATCCTCGATGCCCAGACGCTCGAACATGCGGAAGACATTGGGGCTCAATTGAATCCCGGCGCCGATTTCGCCAAAGGCCCGGCCCTGTTCCAATACATGAACCCGGCGCCCGGTAAGCGCGAGTGCCCGCGCCGCCGCCAGGCCGCCGATTCCGCCGCCGACGATCAGAATGGGTGCGTCCTGTGCGGCCATCCGTGTCCCCTCCGGTTGCTGTTTTGCCCGGGATTATGCCTTGGCCCGGCGGCGCGGCAAGACCTCCATCACCCCCGCCCCGATGATCAGCGCCGCCCCCAGGGCCTGACGCGGGCCGAAGGGTTCTTCCGGCAGCAACAATGCGGCGGAAATCACCGCGACGACGATCTCGCCCAACAGCAGGATGCCGACCGTCGCCGGGGGCAGCCGTTTCGCCCCCCAGATGGTCAGAACATAAATCGGGATCAGCAACGCCATCGCCAGCAGGAAGAAGGCGGCATTCGTGTCCATCACCGTATCCAGTCCGGGCGCGCGGCCGATATCCGCCGCCGGAAAGGCCGCAATCAGAAGCGCGCTGGACAGAACGGTCCCGATCACGAAACAGAAGGATAATTCGAAGGTCGGGACCTTGCGGCCGACGAAGATGCGGGTCGATCCGACGGACCAGGCGATCCCCGCCGCGATGGCCATCCAATCGCCCAGCGATTCCGGCAGCGGCAGGCCGCTATCGGCTTCCAGCACGACCATCAGCCCGGCGAATCCGAACAGCAGCGCCCCGGCCCGGCGCGCCGTCATCCGCTCCCCCAGCCAGATCAGCCCGATGGCGGTGCTCCAGGCCGGCGACAGATAGAACAGCAGGATCGCGCGCACGACCTCGGTCAGGTTCAGGCTGATGCCGTAAAGGCTGAGCGCGAGCCCCATCAGGAGACCACTGAGCGCCATGCCGCCGATCCCGTC
Source organism: Pacificispira sp. (assembly GCF_965228185.1). Lineage (NCBI taxonomy): Bacteria > Pseudomonadati > Pseudomonadota > Alphaproteobacteria > Rhodospirillales > Aestuariispiraceae > Pacificispira > Pacificispira sp. The sequence continues at coordinate 525,597 of NZ_CBDDHE010000008.1, forward strand.
CAACAGCCGCCGCCAGCGCCACAGGGCGATGGGCAACAACAACAGCAGCACGGCGCCGTTCAGGACCAGGGACGGCCAGGCCTTTTCGATCCCCTCCGCCTCCATCTGGCGCATCGGAATCCAGTACAGCCCCCACAGGACGGAGCTGAGCAGGATGGCAAGGCTGGGCATAAGGGGCGCGGATGGCGGGGCCGCCGGGTGATCGGACATCGGGGCTTTCCGGAACGTGGAACAACCCTTCAGTCGATAATCTTCCGGACCCGGGATCGCAACTCCGGCAGGACGGTTTCGTCGAACCAGGGATTCTTGCGCTGCCAGGCATTGGTGCGCCAGGACGGATGCGGCAGGGGCAGAAAGCCGTCTTCCAGATGGGTTTGAAAGTCGCGCACGCTGTCGGTCATGGTCTTCCCCGCCCGCGCGCCCAGATAGCGCTTCTGCGCATAGGATCCGACCAGCAGGGTCAGGGCAATGCCGGGCAGATGGGCCAGCAGCTTTTCATGCCAGGCGGGGGCGCATTCCGGCCGGGGTGGATTGTCCCCGCCTTTCGGATCGCGGCCGGGATAGCAGAAGCCCATCGGCATGATCGCGATGCGGCCTTCGTCATAGAAGATTTCCTTGTCGACCTGCAGCCAATCGCGCAGCCGGTCGCCGGACGGGTCGTTCCAGGGAATGCCGCTTTCATGCACCTTGGTGCCCGGCGCCTGGCCGATGATCAACAGCCGCGCCGTCGGCAACATCCGCACGATCGGACGCGGCCCCAGCGGCAGGTGGTCGGCGCAGATCGTGCAGGCCCGGACGTCGCGCAGCAGCGGTTCCAGGCTCATCCGCCGCCATACCGGAAAATCTGATCGACGACCTGGGGCACCATTTCGGTGGCGGGTCCATAGACCGTGTCGTGGAACAGGGTCGCGCCCTCCGACGGTTCCAGATTGATTTCCACCGTCTGGGCGCGACCGGCCTGGCGCACCGCCTGGACGAAGCCGGCGGCGGGATAGACATTGCCGGACGTCCCGATCGACAGGAACAGGCCGCATCTCTCCAGCGCCGCGTAGATCGTGTCCATCATGAAGGGCATTTCGCCGAACCAGACCACATGGGGCCGCATCCCGCCCTTCCGGCCGCAAGACGGGCAGGCCGTCCGCACCGACATGTCCAGGGTCCAGGGCGCGACCGTGCCGCAGCGTTCACAGCGCGCCTTCAGCAATTCGCCATGCATATGGATCAGGTTCATGCTGCCGGCGCGTTCGTGCAGGTCGTCGATATTCTGGGTCACGATCAGCACCTCGCCCGGCCAGTCGCGTTCCAGCCGCGCCAGGGCGTCATGTGCCGCGTTCGGCTTGATCGACGGATCGGTCAGGCCGCGCCGCCGGTCGTTATAGAAGGCATGTACCCGATCCGGGTCGCGGGCATAGGCTTCCGGCGTCGCGACATCGTCGATGTTCACCGTCGCCCAAATGCCGTCCGCATCGCGAAAGGTGGACAATCCGGATTCCTTGGAAATCCCGGCGCCGGTCAACACAACGATGGAATAGGTCTCTGGATTGCTTTCCGACATGACACGGTCATGCTACCCAGGTTCGCTTCACAGTTCGAGGGTTCAGTTGATGACAAAATCGCGAGCATCGCGGGTCCTGATGGTGTGCACCGGCAACATCTGTCGTTCCCCGTCGGCGGAGGGTGTGTTGCGCCACCTTGCCATTGCCGAGGGCCTGGCGGACCGGATCGAAATCGACAGCGCGGGTACCACCGACTGGCATGCGGGGGAACCGCCCAGCAAGCGTGCCCAGGTTGCTGCGAAAGCGCGCGGCTATGACATTTCCGGTCTGCGCGCCCGCCCGCTGCGCCGCGAGGATTATTTCGACTTCGACTGGATGCTGGCCATGGACGAAGGCCATATCGCCCATCTGGTCCGCAACCGCCCCGAAGACGCGACGGCGGAAATCGTCCTGTTCCTCGACCCCGCGCCTCAAGTCGGGCGCGGCGACGTGCCCGACCCCTATTACGGCGGCGAGGACGATTACGAATATTCCCTGGATCTGATCGAGGCGGGCTGCCGCGGCTGGCTGGAGCGGCTGAAAGGCGGCAAGTGACCCCCGATCTGCGACGCCGGCTGGAACGCATTCTGGGATCCGCCATCGCGCAGAGCCGCCCATTGAGCGGCGGCAACATTGCCGAATGCCTTCGTATCGTAACCCAGGACGGCCGCGCCTTCGCCGTCAAATCCATGGCCCCGCTGGCCCAGCCGACCGACCTGCCGCAGGCGACGCTGAAGGACGAGGCCTTCATGCTCGACCGGTTGCGCGCCTCAGGCAAGGTGCCGGTCCCGGCGGTCCATCACGTCGACCGCGATCTGATGGTGCTGGAATTCATACCCTGCGATGACGGGGTCGCGGCCTCCACCGAACAGGAATGCCTGGCGGATATCGTCGCGGATCTGCATTCCGTGACCGTCCCGCGCTATGGCTTCGACCGGCCGACGCCGGTCGGCCCCCTGCAACGGCCGAACGACTGGTCCGACACATGGGTCCCGTTCCTGCGCGACCGGCGGCTGATGTTTCTGGGCCGGCTGGCCCATGACGCTGGGCGCCTGCCGGACGGTTGCCTGGCCCGGCTGGAACGCCTTTGCGCCCGGCTGGAGGACTGGATCCCGGAACGCGGGGCCGCATCGCTAATCCATGGCGACCTTTGGATCGGCAATATCCTGTTCAAGGACCGCAAGGTCGCCGCCCTGATCGATCCGGCCTGCTATTTTGCCGATCCGGAGATCGAACTGGCGTTTCTGACCCTGTTCGGCGGCGTCGGCGAGGCCTTCTTCGACCGCTACCGGGAGCACCGCCCCGTCGATCCGCTCTTCTTTCAGGAGCGCCGGACGCTGTATCATCTGGAACCGCTGCTGGCGCATGCCTGGTTTTTCGGTGGCGGTTACGGAATGCGGGCGGATGAGATCTTGATCCGATATCTGGAATGACACGCCGGGAAGCCTGGATTCGCAGGGAACTGGCCTATGCCCTGACGGCAGCGCTGATCCTGATCGGATTTCTGGCGGCGCCCGGCCCGCGTCCGGATCTGGGCGTGGGCAGCCGCTTCATGGGCTATGTCCCGCCGGGAATCACCCGGGCAGAGCCTTTCGGGTTCGACGACCCGGATTCCCATGTCCTGATCGTCTATCTGAACGGATCGAAGGGCGAAGGGAAGCCGGATCGTTGCGACACCAGCCGGCCCGGCATCAACGTCCCGCACACGGCGACGGAACTGGGCGGGCGCATGGTCGGCGGCTACCGGCTCGCCGTTTTCGCCTTCTGCACCCGAACAAAGATCGGCGGCTTCCACCGGGATGAGGGGGACGGCGTCCCCAAAGTGGTCCGCCGGGCGGACGAGTTGGACCTGTTGCTGCGGCATATCGCCAAATCGGGTTTCCCGCCGCAACGCATCTTCGTGATGGGACAGTCGGCAGGCGGCTGGGCCGGTCTGCTGGTTCAGCGCAATAACACAGAGCGATTCGCCGGCCTGATCGCCTTTGCCCCGGCCTTTGCCGGATATCACGGCCGGCGAGTCGAGGCCTGGCAGCGGGAACGCGACAGGCAGGCCGATTTCATCGGCCAGGCGGAAAACCTGAACGCCCTGATCTTCGGCTTCGACCAGGACCGGTTCGAGCCGGTGCGCGCCATGACCTGGCTGCGGGACATTCCGGGCGTGACCTATGTCGCGCTGACCGGCGTGACGATCGACGGGATCGCCTGTGACGGCACGGACAGCCATGGCACGGTCTTCAAGGACTGTTTCCGGCTGACCCAGACCCGGCGCATTCTGGATTTCATCGAATCCAGTCTGACTGTTCCGGCAAGCTGATCGGGTCGATCGTCGCGCCGGTCAGGGCCATTTCGCTTCCGGCGGCAGCGACATCAGGACCGCCTCCGGATTGCCGCCGGTCATCAGCCCGAACCGCGTGCCGCGGTCATAGACCAGATTGAATTCCGCATAGAGACCGCGTTTGCGCAGCTGCCATTCACGATCTTCGGCCGTCCAGGTCTCGCCCAGATGGCGGCGCACCAGGGCCGGATAGATTTCCAGGAAGCATTCGCCGACCCCGCGCACGAAGGCGAAATCGGCATCCCAGTCGCCGCTGTCCAGATAGTCGAAGAAGATGCCGCCGACGCCGCGCGCCTGATTGCGATGCTTGATGAAGAAATACTCGTCGCACCATTCCTTATAGCGCGGATAGTCGGCGCAGGCATGGGCATCGCAGGTTCGCTTCAGGGCGGCGTGGAAATCCGCCGTGTCCTGCGGCACTTCGACCATCGGGTTCAAATCCGTACCGCCGCCGAACCAGCTTTTCGAGGTCACGATCATCCGCGTATTCATATGGATCGCGGGCACTTTGGGACTGCGCATATGCGCAACCAGGGAAACGCCGCTGGCCCAGAACGCGCCGCCGCTTTCCGCCGCGCCGGGAATCTCCTTGCGGAACTGGTCGGAAAAGGTGCCCCCGACCTTGGAGATATTGACGCCGACCTTTTCGAAGACGCGGCCGCCGCGCATCACCGCCATGGTGCCACCGCCCCCATGACCGCCTCCGCCTTGACCGCCGCCGCCCGCTCCACCGGATTCGTCGGGACGCTCCCAGGTCGTGCGCTCGAACTTGCCCGGCGCCAGGTCGGCATGCGGCATGCCGTCGGCCAGTTCGGTCTCCAGCCGTTCGAATTCGGCGCAGATCCGGTCGCGCAAAGCCGCGAACCATTCGGCGGCCAGGGTTTTCTTCTCGTCCAGATTATCGGTCATGCTCTGTCTTCTTTCTGGTCCGGCGGCAGGGTTACACGCCGTCGTCCGAACTGGGAAGCCCGCCGGTCTGGCGCAAAGCCTCGGATAGGATGATCCCGGCACTGACCGCCAGGTTGAACGACCGAATGTTCGGGCGCATCGGAATCCGGATCCGCGCATCCGCCGCGGCATGGACATAGTCGGGCGCGCCGCTGCTTTCCGACCCGAAGATCAGAATGTCGCCGGTCTGAAAGGCGAAATCGTAAATCGGGACGCTGGCCTTCGTCGTCGCCAGCACCAGACGGCCCGCCCGCGCCGCCCGGAACGCGTCCCAATCCTTATGGACGGTCATATGGGCCTTGGCGATGTAATCCATGCCCGCGCGTTTCAGTTTGGCATCGGTCATCTGAAAGCCGCAGGGCTCGATAATGTCCAGCGGTACGCCGAAACAAGCACACAGGCGCAGAACACCGCCCGTGTTCTGGGGAATTTCCGGGTTGTTCAGGGCGATCCGCATGGTCGGCGCGCATCCAAAGTTTCGTCCGTTCGACAGGCGCGCATAAACCGCGCGACGGGCCGGACTGTCAACCGGCGCAGATCGTTGAAATTCCCCAATTAAGAACGGTTCGCAATGCCGTCGGCAACCTTTTCTTCCGCGCAACAATGCAGTATACGGTGCGGCGGTGCCGGGGGGCACTGACGGGAGAGGTTTCCTAAGGCATCTTCGCGGACAGACCCCGACAGTGACGTCTTGCGGCAGGTTGTCGCAAACCGTCTCGATATTCCCGGCGAAGAATTTATGGTAGCGTGGAAAGCTGGGGAAAGCCCCGCTTTTCTAGGGTTTTACGAGTTTCGAGGGGATTCGAAATGGCGGAAGCGACACAGTCCGGTCATGATGCCGATGAGGGCACGGGCCGGCGCGATTTCCTGAACTATCTGGCCGTCGGGGTCGGTGCCGTCGGCGCCGGCGTTTTCGCCTGGCCCGTCATCAACAGCATGAACCCGTCCAAGGACGTTCTGGCGCTCGCCTCGATCGAGGTCGATCTGAGCCAGGTCGAGGTCGGGTCCGCCATCAAGGTGTTCTGGCGCGGCAAGCCGGTGTTCATCCGGCACCGGACGGAAGCCGAAATCAGCGAGGCTGCCGAGGTCGATCCGCAGGATCTGATCGATCCGCAGAGCGACGCGGAACGCGCCGCGCGGCCGGAATGGCTGATCCTGGTCGGCGTCTGCACCCATCTGGGCTGCATTCCGACCGGCACTGCCGAAGGCGAAACCAAAGGCGAGTTCGGCGGCTGGTTCTGCCCGTGCCATGGGTCGCACTACGACACGTCCGGGCGTATCCGCAAAGGCCCGGCGCCGGCCAACCTGCCCGTGCCAGAGCATGAATTCCTGACCGATACGACGGTTCGGATCGGTTAACGGAGGCTTCCCTTATGAGCGATCATCCCGCCCCCAATTTCAAGAATCCGGTGATCCGTTGGGTCGATTCCCGACTGCCGGTGTTCTCTTATGTGCATGCCGAATACGGCGTGTTCCCGATGCCGAAGAACCTGAACTATTTCTGGAACTTCGGCGCCCTGGCCATGGTTGTCCTGGTGACGATGATCGTCACCGGCATCATGCTGGCCATGCAATACACCGCGCATGTCGACATGGCGTTCAATTCCGTTGAACGCATCATGCGAGACGTGAACAGCGGTTGGCTGCTGCGCTATATACACATGAACGGCGCGTCGATGTTCTTCATCGTCGTCTATATCCACATTTTCCGCGGCATGTATTACGGGTCCTACAAGGCCCCGCGCGAATTGCTGTGGATTCTGGGGGTTATCATTCTGGTCCTGATGATGGGCACGGCCTTCATGGGTTACGTGCTGCCTTGGGGTCAGATGAGCTTCTGGGGCGCGACGGTCATTACCAACCTGTTCTCGGCCATTCCGCTGGTCGGCGACCACATCGTCACGCTGCTGTGGGGCGGGTTCTCGGTCGATAACCCGACGCTGAACCGCTTCTTCGCGCTGCACTACCTGCTGCCCTTCGTCATCGTCGGCGTGGTTGCGCTGCATGTCGTCGCGCTGCACGTGACCAAGTCGAACAACCCGGACGGCATCGAGCCGCGCGGGCCGCAGGACACGGTGCCCTTCCACCCGTATTTCACCGCCAAGGACACGCTGGGCCTGGCCGTCTTCCTGATGGTCTTCGCCTTCTTCGTCTTCTTCGCGCCGAACTATATGGGCCATCCGGACAACTATATCGAAGCCGATCCGCTGGTGACGCCGGCGCATATCGTGCCGGAATGGTACTTCCTGCCGTTCTACGCGATCCTGCGGTCCTTCGTCGACGGCTGGTGGGTGCATGAGATCTTCTTCGGCTGGTGGGCGACCGCCAAGCTGGCCGGTGTCCTGGCCATGTTCGGGTCGCTGATCATCCTGGCGCTGCTGCCGTGGCTGGACACGTCCAAGGTCCGGTCCTGCCGCTACCGTCCGATCTACAAGTGGGCGACGATCCTGTTCCTGATCAACTTCATCGTCCTCGGCTGGGTCGGCGGCAAGCCGGCGGAAGAACCTTATGTCACGATCGCCCAGGGCACGACGATGTACTACTTCTTCCACTTCCTGATCCTGACCCCGCTGATCGGCTGGATCGAACGCCCGAAACCGCTGCCCGCCAGCATTTCGGAACCGGTGCTGAAAGCCGGTGGCGGCGCCCAGATCGCCGGAGCCACCGCCGCGAAAATGGAGAAGGCGTAATGCGTAAACTCGGTCTTTCCATCGCAACGGCCGCCCTCGTCGCCTTCGGCGCGGGCCAGGCCAGCCAGGAAGCCGCGGCCGCCAGCGCCGCGCATCCGCCCCAGGGAGACTTCGGGTTCACCGGCTTCTTCGGCAAGTTCGACCGGGACGCGGCCCAACGCGGCTTGCAGGTCTATCTCGGTGTCTGTGCTTCGTGCCACGGCCTCGACCTGATCCGCTATCGCGAATTGTCGGGTCTCGGCTACAGTGAAGAGCAGATCAAGGCCTATGCGGCCCAGGTCGAGGTCACCGACGGCCCGAACGAAGACGGCGACATGTTCACCCGTCCGGGCGAACCCAAGGATCGCTTCGTCAATCCGTACCGCAACGTGCAGGAAGCGGCGGCGATCAACGGCGGGAAAGCCCCGCCGGACCTGTCGCTGATCGTCAAGGCCCGTGCCCATGGCCTGGGCTCGATCGGCGCCAACTTCCTGGACATGCTCCAGGGTGGCGAGTTCGCGACCGGCGCGTCCTATGTGTCGGCCCTGCTCGGCACCGGCTATGTCGAAGAGCCGACCCTGGACGACAAGAAACTGTGCAAACCGCAACCGGCCGGCAAATCCCAGGAAGATTGGGAAGCCGAGCTGAATGCATGGTCCCTGCCGCCGGGTACCTATTTCAACAAATGGTTCCCGGGCTGCGCCATCGGCATGCCCAACCCGCTTTATGACGATGCCGTCGAATACACCGACGGGACCGCCGCCACGCCGGAACAGATGGGTCAGGATGTGGCCGAGTTCCTGGCCTGGGCGTCGGAGCCGAGCATGGAAGCGCGTAAGGAAACCGGCATCGCGGTGCTGCTGTTCCTGGCCGTTTTCACCGGCATCATGATCGCCGTGAAGCGCCAGACCTGGGCCAACGTCAAACACTGACAGCGCCGGGTTTCGTGAGAGTTGAAGGCCCGCGCCCTGGCGCGGGCCTTTCTCTTTTGCGGTGCCCACCACAGCCCCGGCTGCACTCCCTTGTCCGAGATATCACTTCCGGTTAAGGATCGAGGGAGTTTCGGGATCAGGGCAGGAGGGTCGGATGATCACGGTCTATGGCAGACGGAACTCGTCGAGCGTCCAACTCGTTCTCTGGGCCCTGCACGAGATCGGCGTCGACCACGAACGCCTCGATTACGGCCATGGCCACGCATCGACCCAATCCGACGATTTTCTGGTCATGAACCCGATGGGCCGCGTGCCCGTCCTGACCGACGGCGCGCTATGCCTGTTCGAAAGCGCGGCGATCCTGCGCTATCTCGGCGCCGCCTATGGCAATGACGTCTTTTGGCCGAAAGATGCCGGGGCGCGGGCGCGGCTGGATGTCTGGGCGGAGTGGGGGAAGAACACTTTCGCCGACGCCGTGCTGGATATCTTCGTCTACGATGTCCGGCTGGATCCGAAGACTCGCGACCCGGCCATCCTGGCCCGGGCGGTAGATGCGGTGACCCCGCTCGCCGATATCCTGGACCGGCGGATCGGACAGGGACCATGGCTGGATGGTGAGCGTTTCAGCTTCGCGGATATCGCCTGCGGCTACGTCCTGTACCGGTATTACGCCCTGGACTGGGACCGGCCCGATCTGGCGAACCTCGCCGGTTACTACGAACGGCTTCAGCAGCGCCCCGCCTTCCGGGACCATGTCATGGTCTCCTATGAGGCGCTGCGCGGCACGTACTGACGGTCCGCAGTCTTCAAGCCTAGATCACGCCGCGCCGCCGCAGGACCCGCAAGGTTTCCGCGATGGCCAGCGAATCGTCCATGGCATCATGTGCCCTGCCGATCGTCTTCAGCCCAACCAGGGTCGGCAGGTCATAGGAGGTCGACTGCGCGAATTCCGGCCCGGCCCTGCGCCCCAGACAGGCGTCCAAGTCCCCGTACCGCCGCCAGTCCGGCTGTTTCAGCCCGTGCAGCCGGCAGTTCTCCGCCAGCACGTCCGGATCGCCGCTATAGGACAGAACCGCCCGGGCGCCGTCGCAGAATTCCTGGAACACGTCCCAGGCTTCCGGAAAATCGAAGCCTTCATTGTCGAGCGTCGCCTGATCGATGCCTGTCAGATCGCTGATATAGGCGGACAATTGCGGGTTCCGTTCCGGGCTGACATAGCACAGGAAACGCCCGGTCTCGCCCATGCTGTCATTGTCGCGAACCCGCACCGCGCCGAACTGAATAATCTCGCGGTGCTCCCAGGGTTCCGACCAGCCCCGCGCCAGGCTGCCTTCCCAGGCGGTGAATTCCAGATCGAACAGGACGATTTCGCCGCCCACGCACGCGGGGTCGAACGGGTCGACTGCCGGATCGACGACCGAAGGGACCGCGGTCTCGGCAGCACTCTGAGGGGCGGCGTCTGTCATGTCTCCAGCGCTTTGGCCAATCGTTCAACGGCGTCGGGCATCCGGTCGATGGGTACCGCAGAATAGCCGAGCAGCAAACCCCGGTCCGTCGTCGGCCCGGCATAGTAGGCGCTGAGCGCGGAAACGGTCACGCCATGGCGGGCGGCCAAGGTCTGGATTTCGCCATCGGCGATTCCCGGCGCCAGGTCCTTCGCCAGCCGGGCCAGCAGATGCATCCCCGCCTCGGACGGCGCGATGGCAATCCCGCCGCCCAGCCGTTGCTCCAATGTCTCGGCCAAAGCGGCCCGGCGTTCGGAATACAGTTTGCGCATGCGCCGCAGATGGGCGGCGAAATGCCCGTCCTCGATGAAGGCGGCCAGCGCCGGTTGGGCGATGGTCGACGGATGATCGTCCAGGGCCGCGCGGGCCAGACGGAACGGCTCCGCCAGATCGGCCGGAACGACCAGATAGCCGATGCGCAAGGACGGGAACATCACCTTGGAAAACGACCCCGCATAGACGACCCGGCCATCCCGGTCCAAGCCCTGAAGCGCCGACAGCGGCCGCCCGGCATAGCGATATTCGCTGTCGTAATCGTCTTCCAGGACCCAGCCGTCATTGCGCTGGGCCCAATCCAGCAGCTTGAGCCGCCGGGCCAGGGTCATGGTCACGCCCAGCGGATACTGATGCGACGGCGCGACACAGACCAGGCGCGCCGTCGGGGCCGCCGCCTCGCCCGCGTCGATATCCAATCCCTCGCCATCCACCGGCGCGGTTTCGGTGCGCACGCCCGCGCCCAATAGCGCGCCGCGCACGCCGGGATAGCCAGGCTCCTCCATCAGCGCCACATCCCCCTCGTCCAGAAGGACGTGACAGGCCAGGCCGATCGCCTGCTGCACCCCGGCGACGACGATGACCTGTTCCGCCTCGCACCGGACCCCGCGCGCGGTGCGCAGATAGTCGACAATCGCCCGACGCAGCGGCAGATAGCCGGCCGGTTCGGCATGGGCCAGAAGGTCGCGCGGCGGCCGCCGCCAGGCCTTGGTCATCAGCCGCGACCAGACATCGAAGGGAAAGCTGTCCAAATCCGGCAGGCCGATGGAAAAGGCCGGGGTGCGGCGGGTGGACCGGCTGCCCCGCAAAGCCGCCAGGCGCGCGCCGCGCCGCGACAATCCCTGTCGGCGGGGCTGTTGCACGCCCGGCGCGACCGCATCCCGACGCGGGGTCAGGGATTCTTCCGGCAGTTCATCGGACACGAAGGACCCGGCCCCGATCTTGCCGACCAGATATCCCTCGGCGAAAAGCTGATCGAAGGCGGCCGTCACCGTATTGCGCGAAATATCCAGCTCCCGCGACAGGGTTCGGCTGGACGGCAGGCGCGCGCCCGCCTTCAGCCGCCCTTCCAGGATCAGGCCGCGCAATTGGTCGTAGAGTTGGCGATGCATCGGCGTGTCGCCGTCGCGGTCCAGCGCGAGCGGCAGGACCGTGCCATCCGATACCCGGCGGGGCATGACGTTCCGAACCCTCCCTAAAGTGGCCCCATAACTTCTCCCGAAGCGGTCCTTTTGAACAAGCCATTTTTGCGGCATGTCATCGCCCGTCCGCCCCCATTCGTTCAGGAGTGTTTGAGTATGCCCGACAGCGCCGAGGTCTTCGCGCCGACCGACCGGTCCCGCGTCCGCCGGTCCCATCAACGCGCGCAATACGACAAGGACGCGGTTTTCGCCGTGGTCGATTCGACGCCGCTCTGCCATGTCGGTTATGTCATCGACGGTCAGCCCTATGTCACGCCGACGATGCAATGGCGCGAGGGCGAAAGGATCTATTGGCACGGATCATCCGCCAGCCGGATGCTGCGCGCGGTGAAGGGCGGCATCCCGGTCTGCGTCACCGTCACGCATTTCGACGGCATGGTGATGGCCCGGTCGCCCTTCCACCATTCGGCCAATTACCGGACGGCGATGCTGTTCGGCCGGGCCCACGCGCTGGAAGACCGCGCCGCCAAGGAAGCGTCTCTAAAAATCATGATGGACGGCCTGTTCCCCGGCCGCTGGGAAGAGTTGCGGGGCAATACCGATCAGGAATTGAAGGCAACCACCGTGGTTGCAATGGAGATCGAGGATGCCGTCGCCAAGGTGCGCAGCGGTCCGCCCATCGATGACGAAGAAGACTATGCGACCGTTCAATGCTGGGCCGGTGTTCTGCCGCGCCGGGCGGTCTGGGGCACCCCGGAACCGGACCCGAAAATGGACCGCCCGCATCCCGTCCCGTCCTATCTGAAGGAAATACAGTATGAGTGAACTGATCATCCGACCGATCCGAGCCGAGGATTACGAGGCCTGGGATCCGCTGTTTCACGGCTATTGCGACTTCTACGAAGTTGAGAGCACGAAGGATTCGCGACGGATCACGTTCGATTGGCTGCTCGACCCGGCGGAAATCCTGGAAGGTCTGGTCGTGGAGCGGGATGGCGCCCTGATCGGCCTGGCCCATTACCGTGAGATGCCGCGCCCGTCGCGGGCCCAGAAAATGGGCTTCCTGGACGACCTTTTCGTCGATCCCGCGGCGCGTGGCGGCCGGGTCGGCGAGAAGATCTTCGACGCCCTGCGCGAAATCTGCCGTCAGCGCGGCTGGAAGATGATGCGCTGGCTGACCCAGGACCACAATTACGCCGCCCGCACCCTGTATGACCGGGTCGGACAGAAAAGCCTGTTCAATCTCTATGAGATGACGGTGAACGGCTGACCGCTACCAGAAGGCCGGGATCAGAAGTCGAAGCAGCGCCCGGCCTTTTCCCAATCGCCATAGCGGGTCGGCTCCAGGCCTTTCGGGCCGCCGACCTCGCCGTCCCCTGCCCCGGCCTGCTCCGCAGCCTTGCGGGCGCGTTCACCAGCCGCTTCGGCTTTCAGTTCCGCCAAGCGCCGTTCGTCGACGCCTTTCAGATCGTCCGGGGCGACGCCTTCCGGCAGCTCTTCGGCCGTCGGAAGGCGCGGTTGCTTGGGCTTCGAGGCCTTGAACAGGTTCGACAGTTTCGTCATGCCGTGAGATATAGCGGAAATTACGGCATCGACAATCCTTCGGGCCCTCTCAGGCTCGTGCGGCGGACGAGAGGGCGGATAGAAAATGGACACCGGCAAGACGCGCGCCATCGCGACCATCGCGGTGGCGGAAGTCCTGGCCCTGTCGCTGTGGTTCTCGGCCACGGCAGCCGTCCCGGCATTAAAAGCCGCCCATGGCTTGAGCGATTCCGACGCCTCCTGGCTGACCGCTGCCGTTTCCCTGGGTTTCGTCGCGGGCACCGTGATCAGTGCGATTTTCGGTCTGGCCGATCGGCTGGAACCCCGGAAATTCTTCATGGCCGCGGCCCTGCTGGGCGCGGCGGCCAATGCGGCCGTGACGATCGCGCCGCCCGGATCGATCGAGATGATCCTGCTGCGTGTTCTGACCGGGGCGACCATCGCCGGCCTGTATCCGACCGGCATGAAGATGGCCGCCAGCTGGGCCAAGGACGATATGGGCATGCTGATCGGGCTGCTGGTCGGCGCCCTGGCGCTTGGTTCCGCCCTGCCGCATTTGCTGGTGGCGCTGGATCTGATCGGCCACGGTCTGGACTGGCGCATTCCGATGCTGGCCGCCAGCACCCTGGCCGCCATAGCGGCGGTCCTTGTGCGGTTCGTACAGCTTGGCCCCACCCAGGCACGGGCATCCGCCTTCCGGCCGCGTCTGGCGCTCAACGCCTTCACCGTCCCGGCGCTGCGCCTCGCCAATCTGGGCTATTTCGGCCACATGTGGGAACTCTATGCCATGTGGGCCTGGATCGGCCTGTTCCTGAAACAGAGCCTGGAAGTCCATCCGGGCGGTGGCGGGGCGGCCCTGGGCGCGACGCTCCTTACCTTCTGCGTCATGGCGGCAGGCGCGTTGGGCAGCCTGTTCGGCGGCTGGTTCGCCGACCGGATGGGACGGACCACATTGACGATCCTGGCCCTGGCGATCAGCGGTGCCTGTTGCCTGGTCGCCGGTTTCGCCTTCGCCGCGCCGCTGTGGCTGCTGGTCCCGCTGATGCTGATCTGGGGCTTCGCCGTCGTCGCGGATTCGGCGCAATTCTCGTCCAGCATCATCGAATTGAGCCCGCCCGATCTGCGCGGCACCATGCTGACGGTCCAGACCTGCACCGGATTCCTGCTGACCGTGGTCACGATCCAGCTTGTCGCCCCGATCCAGACCCTGTTCGGCTGGGAAGGGGCATTCGCCTTCCTGGCGCTGGGACCGGCGGTCGGAATCGTCGCGATGCTGCGCCTGCGCGCCCACCCGGACGCCGCGAAACTGGCGGGCGGCCGGCGCTGAGCGATCTTGATCCGGCCCGCCGCATTCCCATTTCTAATGCGACCGAACACCCCCTGACCGAAAAGGATCGGATGACGAGATGAATACGCTGCGAACCGGCATGCTGATGGCCGCGATGACCGCGCTGTTGGGCGTTTGCGGCTATTTGATCGGCGGCCAGACCATCATGCTGATCGCGCTCGCCTTCGCAGGCGTGTCCAATATCATCGCCTTCTGGAACGCGGACAAGATCGTCCTGCGCATGCACAATGCGCGCGAAGTCGACGCCCAGAGCGCGCCCGGCCTCTACCGGACGGTCGCGGATCTGGCCAGGCGCGCCGACCTGCCGATGCCGAAGGTCTATATCATCGATACCGACCAGCCGAACGCCTTCGCGACCGGCCGCAATCCGGAGAACGCCGCGGTCGCCGCGACCACCGGGCTGATGCGCCTGCTGTCGCAGGAGGAACTGGCCGGCGTCATGGCCCATGAACTGGCGCATGTGAAGAACCGAGATACGCTGACCATGACGGTGACCGCGACCATTGCCGGTGCGATCTCGGCACTGGCCAATATGGCGATGTTCGCCAGCCTCTTCGGCGGCAGCGATAACCGGAACAGCCCGTTCGGCGCGCTGGGCGCGATCCTGGTGATGTTCCTGGGTCCGATGGCGGCTGCGCTGGTCCAGATGGCAATCTCGCGGACCCGCGAATACTCCGCCGACCGGATGGGCGGCGAGATCTGCGGCAATCCTCTATGGCTCGCCTCCGCCCTCGACAAGCTGCAGGCCGGCGCATCGCGCATCGATTATGCGGCGGCGGAACGCAATCCGGCGACGGCCCATATGTTCATCGTCAATCCGCTGCACGCGAACAAGATGGACGGGTTGTTCACGACCCATCCGAAGACGGAGAACCGCATCGCCGCCCTGGTCGAACAGGCGCAGGAAATGGGCGTCGGCGGACGTCCGCGTGCCCGCACCGCAACCGGCCCCTCCCGGGCGAGCCGCATTCCGGTCACCAAGCCGCGCGGCCCGTGGTCCCGCTAGCCGTCTCGCGGCTCTGCACTTTAAGGTTTTGTTAACTAAAGAATATTTCGATCAAGGGTAGACGACCGCGATCTTGCATTGTATATCCCCTCGGCGATCAGGTGGCGCCGGTTGGGTGGGGACCCTCGGAGCGGTCTCAACATGGCGAAGCACCTGTGCGCCTTCATTATGCTTACATTTTCGATCTACGGCACTGCGTCGGCCAAGACGATTTCCGTAGCGGTCTTCGACTATCCGCCGATCTTCGTCCTCGGCGACGACGAAAACCCCGGCTATTGCTTCGAGATCATCGAGAGGATCTTCGAAGCGCGCGGCTACCGGGTCGAAAAGCATGAGCTGCCGCTGGCCCGCGCCATCCGTTCGGTGGAAACCGGCGCGATCGACATGATCTGTGCGATCAATCCGCATAACAGCTGGAACCTCGTCCCGGCCTTCATCCCCAATGTCAGCATGGAATTTCAGTTCTGGAAGCGGGCGGACGACGATTTCGAGTTCGGCGGTATCGACACATTGGCGGATCGCACCGTTCTGAATATCGTCGGGTTCAACTATCGATCCATCAGCCCGATGTATCAGGCCTACCTGAATTCCGATAATGGGGCCGTGTTGAACCTTTCCGGTGAGGCGCCGATGTTGAGCGCTTTCCGGATGATCGCCCGGGGGCGTGCGGATGTGATCTGTCTGGATGAGCACTCTGCGGCGTATCTGTTGAACGAACTGGGACTGCAGGACCAGATCGTGCCGGCAGGCGGCTTCCAGACACCTTTCCTGGCCTATCCCGCCGTCGGCCCGAATCACCCGCGGGGCACGGAGCTTCTGCGCGAATACGAGGCAGGGTACGAAGTGTTGAGGCAGACAGGTTTCGTCGAGAAGGTGCTTGGCAAGTATCTCGACGAAACCCTCGCGCCCATGGTGGTAAGCGGGTCCTGACCCCGCCCTATTCCGCCGGCACCGCCGCCGCTTGACCCGCAGACAGCGGCACGTCCAGCATCTTCAGGATCTCATTCGGCACGACGTGCTTGATCGATTGCCGCGTGATGTCCCAATCGTGCAGCAGTCCGTCGGCCCATTTGGAATGGGTGGCGGCGACATGGTCGACCAGCATCTTGCGGCATTCCTCGGCCCAGTGATCGGTTTCCAGCGCATAGACGCCGACCGATTCCGGGTTGAGGTGCAGCGGCAGGCGGTCGTCCGGGTCATAGATGAAGGCCATGCCCCCGGTCATGCCGGCCGCGAAATTGTCGCCGACATCGCCCAGGATGCAGACCCGGCCGCCGGTCATGTATTCGCAGCCGTTGGATCCGACGCCTTCGACCACCGCATAAGCCCCGGAATTGCGCACCGCGAACCGGTCGCCCGCCATGCCGGCCGCGAACAGACGGCCGTCCGTCGCGCCGTATAGGCAGGTATTCCCGATGATGGCGTTGCGGTTGCTTTCCAGCGGGCTGGTCGTGATCGGACGGATCACGATCTCGCCGCCGCTAAGCCCCTTGCCGACATAGTCGTTGGCGTCGCCCAATACCTCCAGCTTCAGCCCCTGGACCGCGAAGGCGCCCAGCGACTGGCCGGCCGAGCCGCGCATGCGGACCGTCAGATGCCCCGGCTTCAAGGTCTTCATGCCGAAGGTCCGGGTGATCTTGGACGAAATCTTGGTGCCGATTGCGCGGTAGGTGTTCCGGATATTGTACTGAAGCTGCATCTTCTCCCGGTCGCGGAACAGGTTTTCCGCATCCTGGATCATCAGCGCGTCCAGCGTCTCCGGGACCTCGTTCCGGCCCTCGGCGTCGGCCTTGTGATTGACCCGCTTCATGCCCGGCTGGGCCAGCAGCGGGTTGAGGTCCAGATCGTCCAGATGCGATGCGCCTCGGCTGACCTGGGCCAGCAGATCGGTACGGCCGACAATATCGGCCACAGTCCGCGCACCCAGACGGGATAGAATCTCGCGCACTTCCTCGGCAATGAAGCTGAACAGGTTCATCACCTTTTCCGGAGAGCCGGTGAACTTTTCGATCAGACGTTCGTCCTGGGTGCAGACGCCGACCGGGCAGGTGTTGGAATGGCACTGACGGACCATGATGCAGCCCATTGCAACCAGACTGGCCGTGCCGATGCCGAATTCATCGGCGCCCAGAATGGCGGCCGTAACGACATCGCGCCCGGTCTTGATTCCGCCGTCTACGCGCAGGCGCACCCGGTGGCGCAGTCCGTTCAGGGTCAGCACCTGATGCGCCTCGGCCAAGCCCATTTCCCAGGGCAGACCGGCATATTTGATCGACGTCTGCGGCGACGCACCCGTCCCGCCGGAATGACCGGAAATCAGGATCGTGTCGGCATGTGCCTTGGCGACACCCGCCGCGACCGTGCCGATCCCCGCCTTGGACACCAGCTTCACGCAGACTCGCGCTTCGGGATTGATCTGCTTCAGGTCATAGATGAGCTGCGCCAGATCCTCGATCGAATAGATGTCGTGATGCGGCGGCGGGCTGATCAGGGTCACGCCCGGCGTCGAATGCCGCAGCCGCGCGATGATGCCTGACACCTTGAACCCCGGCAGCTGTCCGCCCTCGCCGGGCTTCGCGCCCTGCGCCATCTTTATTTCGATCTCGCGGCAATTGTTCAGATATTCGGCCGTCACGCCGAAACGACCGGACGCCACCTGCTTGATCGCGGAGGACGCGTTGTCGCCGTTCTCCTTAGGCTTGTAGCGCGCCGGATCCTCGCCGCCCTCACCGCTATCCGACTTCGCGCCGATGCGGTTCATGGCAATCGACAGGGTCTCATGCGCGATCGGCGACAGGGCGCCCAGCGAGATGCCCGGGGCGACGAGACGCTTACGGATTTCGGTGATGCTTTCCACCTCGTCAATCGGGGCGGCGGGGCCGTCATACTTGAAGTCCATCAGGTCGCGCAGGCTGATCGGCGGCAATTTGGCGACCTGTTCGGCATAGCGCCGGTAGACGGCATAGGAATCCGACCCGACTGCCGTCTGCAGCGTATGGATCAGATTGCCTTCCCAGGCATGAGCCTCGCCGCCGCGGCGATAGCGGTAGAACCCGCCGATCGGCAGGGCCGCGACCGCCTCGTCATAGGCCGGGCGATGCCGGTCCAGCACGTTCTCGCGCAGCCCGGTCAGGCCGACGCCGGAAATCCGGCTGGGCAGGCCGGGGAAGAATTCCGCGACCAGCGACCGGCTGAGGCCGACGGCCTCGAAATTGTATCCGCCGCGATAGGAACTGACGATGGATATGCCCATCTTGGACATGATCTTCAGCAACCCGTCCTCGATGGACGTCTTGAAGTTCAAGAGCGCGTCCGCGAGCGACAGGCCGGGCAGTAGATCGCGGCGGTGCCGATCCGCGATGGCTTCCTGCGCCAGATAGGGGACGATGGCGGTGGTACCAACGCCGATCAGCACCGCAAAGGAATGGGTATCGATCGCTTCCGACGTGCGGGCGATCAGGCTGGCGAAGGTCCGCAGATCGGCCCGCACCAGATGGGTGTGCACTGCGCCGGCCGCCAGGATCATGGGGATCGCCGCACGCTCTGGCGTGGTCGCGGAATCGTCCAGGATCAGGTGCTGCGCGCCTTCGCGCACGGCGTCTTCGGCCCGCGCCTGAATGGCATGCACCGCATCGCGCAGCGCCGACGGATTGTCGTCCACCGGGAAGGTGCAGTCGATTTCGACCGCCGCCGCGCCCAGATGGCGACGCAGCGCGCGGTAATCGCCGTCCAGCAGGACCGGCGAGGGCAATTGCACGATTTCGAGCTGCCGCGCGTCTTCTTCCAGGATGTTCCCCAGATTGCCCAACCGCGTCGCCAGCGACATCACATAGCGCTCGCGCAGGCTGTCGATCGGCGGGTTGGTCACCTGGCTGAAATTCTGACGGAAGTAATGATGCATGCCGCGATAGCTGTCCGACAGAACCGCGACCGGCGTGTCGTCGCCCATGGAGCCAGTGGCTTCCTTGCCGCCTTCCGCCATCGGCTGCAGGATCAGTTCCAGATCCTCCATCGACCAGCCGTTTGCGACCATGCGGCGGCGCAGCTCGTCCTTCGACATCTGGCCGCAGGTGCCGGTGCCGGACCCGTCCAGTTCGGACAGGTTGGTGATGCCCTTCACCCATTCGCCGAACGGGCTCAGCGCCGCGACGTGATCCTTCAATTCGCGGTCATGACACAGGCGGCCTTCATTCAGATCGACGGCGATCATCTGGCCCGGGCCCAGGCGACCCTTTTCGATCACCGTGGTCTCGTCGACCTTCACCATGCCGGTTTCGGAGCCGACGACCAGAAGCCCGTCGCCGGTCACGACATAGCGCAGCGGGCGCAGACCGTTCCGGTCCATCCCGGCCAGGGCCCAGCGGCCGCCATAGGCGCAGATCGCCGCCGGGCCGTCCCAGGGTTCCATGACGCCATTGGCATATTGATAGAAGTCGCGATGGGCCTGCGGCACCGTCTTCGACTGTTCCCAGGCTTCGGGGATCAGCAGCGATTTCACTTCCGGCAATTCGCGATGGGTGCGGGCCAGGACCTCGAAGACCGCGTCCAGCGACGCGCTGTCGGAACTGCCGGGCTGCACGATCGGCTTGATGTCGTCGACATAGGGGCCAAGCTGCGGATCGTCCAGCTTGGTCTCGTGGCTTTTCATCCAGTTGGTATTGCCGGTGATCGTGTTGATCTCGCCGTTATGGGCCAGAACCCGGAACGGCTGGGCCAGCGGCCAGCTGGGGAAGGTATTGGTCGAATAGCGCTGGTGATAGATCGCGAAGTTCGACGTGAACCGCTCGTCCTCCAGATCCGGGTAGAAGGAGGTCAGCTGCTCCGCCAGGAACAGACCCTTATAGATGACCGACCGGCAGGACAGGGAACAGATATAGGCTTCGGTGATGTTCTCGGCCAGGACCGCCTTTTCGATGCGGCGGCGGATGACATAGAGATCGGCCTCGAACTGCGCGACCTTCACGTCGCGGGCGTTCTCGACCATGATCTGCTCGATCTCGGGCCGCGTCGCATTGGCTTTTTCGCCGATGACGGAGATGTCCACCGGCACCTGACGCCAACCATAGATGCGGTGCCCCATGCGCAGGATTTCGCTCTCGATGATCTGGCGCGTGCGCTCCTGGCGGCCCAAATCGGTGCGCGGCAGGAAGACCATGCCGACGGCCAGCCGGCCCTTGCCGAGCTGATGGCCGGTGCGCTGAACGTGTTCCTTGAAGAAATCCTGCGGGATCTGAACGTGGATGCCCGCGCCGTCACCGGTCTTGCCGTCGGCATCGACCGCGCCTCGGTGCCACAGGACCTTCAGCGCCTCGATGGCGCGCAGCACCACTTCGCGGCGGGGCTTACCGTCGATGGCGGCGACCATGCCGACGCCGCAATTCGCGGTTTCGGTCTGCGGCAGATACATGCCTTCCTTCGCCAGACGCTCCGCATCGGCGCGGTATTGGTCGACCCAGCTTTCCTTATTCATGTCGGACATGTTCGTGCCTCTTATTCGGCGGCGGCCGGCGCGATGGCGGCGCGGGCCCGGATGTAATCGTGGATGGCGGCGGCGGCATCGCGCCCGTCGCGGATCGCCCAGACGACCAGACTGGCCCCGCGGACGATATCGCCGGCGGCGAAGACCCCGTCCATCGCGGTCATCTTGGTCTTGTGGTCGATCTTGATCGTGCCCCAGCGGGTGACCGGCAGATCCGCCTCGCCCCATAGGCCCGGCAGGTCTTCCGGATCGAAGCCCAGCGCCAGGATCGCCAGATCGGCGTCATGGGTATCCATCGCGCCGTCGACTGGCTGCGGCGTGCGGCGGCCGGTGGCGTCGGGCTGTCCCAGGCGCATGCGCTGGGCCTTGACACCTTCGACCTTGCCGTCGCCGGTGAAGCCTTCGGGCTGGCTCAGCCAGACGAATTCCACGCCTTCTTCCTCGGCATTCGCCACTTCCCGCTGCGAGCCCGGCATGTTGGCGCGGTCGCGGCGATAGAGACATTTCACCGACTTCGCGCCCTGGCGGACGGCGGTGCGGACACAGTCCATGGCCGTGTCGCCGCCGCCGATGACGACGATGTTCTTGCCCTCGGCATGCAGGGTGCCGTCTTCGAACTGCGGCACCGTATCGCCCAGACCGGCCCGATTGGACGCGGTCAGGAAATCCATGGCGGGGACGATGTTTTCCTGCCCGACGCCCGGCGCCTTCAGATCGCGCGCCTTATAGACCCCGGTCGCGATCAGCACCGCGTCGTGCTGCGCCCGCAGATCGGCGAAGGAGATGTCGCGGCCGATCTCGACATTCGTCTTGAACGTCACCCCGGACTGGATCAGCCATTCCGTGCGCCGCAGGACGATGTCCTTGTCCAGCTTGAAGTTCGGAATGCCATAGATCAGCAGCCCGCCGACCCGGTCGTACCGGTCATAAACGGTGACCTGATATCCCTTGCGGCGCAGTTGTTCGGCGGCCGCCAGACCGCCCGGCCCGGCGCCGATCACCCCGACGCTCTCGGCCCGCTCGCGCAGCGGCTTGACCGGCTGGACCCAGCCTTTTTCCCAGGCGGTGTCGGTGATGTACTTTTCGATCGCGCCGATGGTCACGGTGCCATGGCCCGATTGTTCGATGACGCAGTTGCCTTCGCACAGCCGGTCCTGCGGACAGATGCGCCCGCAGACTTCCGGGAAGGTGTTGGTCGCGCTGGACACTTCATAGGCTTCTTCCAGACGGCCTTCCGCCGTCAGCATCAGCCAATCGGGGATATTGTTGTGCAGCGGGCAATGGACCTGACAGAAGGGCACACCGCATTGACTGCAGCGGCCGGCCTGATCGGCCGCGCCGGTATCCGAATAGCCGTCATAAATCTCACCGAAATCGGCGCGGCGCTGTTCGACATCCCGCTTGTCGGGCGTCGCCTGCTGCCGGTCGACGAATTGAAGCATGCGTTTGGTGGTCATCTTGATCGGATCCGTACCCGGTTGCTGAAACGAAACTGTGTCACGTTGAGGCAATTTCATGGCCCGGGCAGCGCTTCCCACCCCAGCCCAGACAGCCGCAAGCGCGATCTATAGACGGAAGCGAATGGGAGTTCCAGCAAAAAGATGAAATTAGTACACAAATGTTAACTATATTATCGTCGGAACAAGAGTTCATCGTCGCAGGCAGCATCTGATAATCACTTTTAGTCCCATTTTGATACCACTTCGGTACAACCTGCCCCAATCATGACAGATGCAAGCGCGTCGGACCGGTGCTATACAATCGCTTGTACGAATTCTTGGGGGTCAGAGTGCTACTCCACCATATCTTGGTCCTCGCCGCGGTGCAGGGAATCACCGAATTCCTGCCGATCAGTTCCTCCGGGCACCTGATTCTGGCCGGGCAGGTGATGGATTGGCCGGATCAGGGCCTGACCGTGGACGTCGCGGTCCATATCGGCAGCCTGTTCGCGGTCTGCCTCTATTTCTGGCGCGACATGTGGCAGATGGCGGTCGGCGTCGGCCGGATCGCGACCGGGCGCGGCGGCCCTCAGGCACGGTTGATCGGCAACATCATCGTCGCGACGATTCCGATCGTCGGCGCCGGCTATTTTCTAAAGGACCAGGTCGAAACGCTGTTCCGCACGATGGAGGTCATCGGCTGGACCACGCTGGGCTTCGGCATTCTGCTGTGGCTGGCGGACCGGGTCGGCATGACCATCCGTCGGGTCGAGCATATCGCGTGGCCGACGGCGCTGGTGATCGGCATCGCCCAGGTGCTGGCGCTCGTGCCCGGCACCAGCCGGTCCGGCATCACCATGACCGCCGCCCGGTTCCTGGGCATGGAGCGGGAGGACGCGGCGCGGTTTTCGATGCTGATTTCGATCCCGACCATCCTCGCGGCCGGACTGCTGAAGGGCTACGATGTCTACCTGGCGGGCGATCTGGCGCTGACCGTCGACCTGGGCATCGCCGCGGGCCTGTCCTTTGTCACGGCGCTGATTTCCATCGCCCTGATGATGGCCTGGCTGCGCCGGGCCGGATTCGGCCCCTTCGTCCTGTACCGGATCGCGCTGGGCAGCGCCCTGCTCTATTGGGTGTATTGGGGCGCGGCCGGCTGATCCCAGCCGCACCATTTCCTCACACCGGCTGGTTCGTCACACCGGCTGGTTCGTCACACCGGTTGAACCGGGCTGTAACGGCCGCCCTTGCGGTAGATGTCGACATAGGTCGGCAGGACGATCTCGGCCGATTTCGGCTCGATCCCCAGATCCCGCAGGCCAGGCAGGTTCCCGCTGCAGACATTGTCCGACTTCAGCAACTCGACCTGATCCCGCGTCATCGGCGGCACCGGCAGCAGTTCCATGAAGAAGCCCATGACCTTCGCCAAATCGTAGGGCAACGGCACCAGACCGACATGGCGGCCGGTTTCGCGCATGATCAGTTCCAGGATTTCCTTGAACGAATAGACCGTCGGCCCGCCCAGTTCGAAGGTTCGGCCTTTCTGGGCGCCGTCCGTCAGGGACTTCAGGATGGCATCCGCCACGTCGCCGACATAGACCGGCTGGAACTTGGTGTGGCCGCCGCCGACCAGCGGCAGCGCAGGGGCGATGCGCATCATCGACGCGAAACGGTTCACGAAATCATCCTGCGGGCCGAAGACGACGCTGGGCCGGATGACGACCGCTTCCGGGATGACGGCGCGAACCGCCGCCTCGCCCGCCGCCTTGGATCGGGCATAGAGCGAACTGGATTCCGACGAGGCGCCCAGGGCCGACAATTGCACGAAGTTCGAAATCCCCTCGGCCTTCGCGGCTTCGGCGATGCGGCGCGCGCCTGCTTCATGCACGGTTTGGAACCGCTGATTGCCGCTTTCATACAGGATACCGACCAGGTTCACGACCGCGTCGGCGCCCCGGACCGCGGCGCGGACCGAACCCTCATGGCGGATATTCGCCTGGATCGGCGTGATCTGCCCGACATCGCCGGCCGGCTTCAGCGCCAGGGCCTGTTCCGGATCGCGGCAGGCGACGCGGACACGGCAGCCCAGCGCCGCCAATTCCCGTACGACCTGGCGGCCGATGAAGCCGGCGCCGCCGAACACAGTGACCAGATTGGGCGTCATGATCGCATCCCCCTCAATTGGCAGAGGCCGTCAAACCTCGAAAGCTAAGGGAAGGGTATAGCGAAAGACGGGGTCGCTTCCAAGCCTATGCTGTCTCGTCGAACGGGCGCAAATGGCCGCATTGCGGCGGATTTCGACGGCCGAAAAAAATCTTTCGAAACCCCTGAATCAGGCGCTTGACAAGCTTCCGGCAAATCGACATGTTCCCGGCCCGCACCGACGGAATGCCCAGGTGGCGGAATTGGTAGACGCGCAGGTTTCAGGTACCTGTGTCCGAAAGGACGTGGAAGTTCGAGTCTTCTCCTGGGCACCATCTTAAGAATGCTCCGTTGCGGTTTCCCCATCAAGGATCGTCCGCGCGCCCCTGGCGCCCCGCCGCAGCGCATGCGGCCAAAAGGCTGTACGCTTGCCCGCGATTCTTGATAGGATTCAGCGGATTGGCGGGTCGAACGGCGTTCAACCCGCCCGACGTGTTTTCGCGATGACCGAATTCGGGGCGGTGTCGTGCATCGATAAGGGAGTGACCGGTTGACCATCCATCTGCACAAGGGCGACCTGCCCGCCGACGTCGATTTCGGCGCGGCGGTGGCGATCGACACTGAAACCCAGGGCCTGAACCCTTTGCGCGACCGGCTGTGTGTCGCCCAGTTATCCGCGGGCGACGGGACCAGTCATCTGGTGCAATTCGCGCCGGGACAATACGACGCGCCAAACCTGAAACGCCTGCTGGCCGACCGGTCAGTCCTGAAAATTCTGCATTTCGCCCGGTTCGACGTCGCGATCTGCCGGCAATGGCTGGGCGTGACGATGGGGCCGATCTACTGCACCAAGATCGCGTCCAAGCTGGTCCGCACCTATACCGACCGCCATTCGCTGTCGACCCTTGCGAAGGAGTTGCTGGGCATCGATATGTCGAAACAGCAGCAATCGTCGGATTGGGCGGCGGAGGATCTGACGCCGGCGCAACAGGAATATGCCGCCGCCGATGTCCTCTATCTGCACCAGATCAAGGACCGGCTGGACACCATGCTGGCCCGCGAAGGCCGCGCCGACATGGCCCAGGCCTGTTTCGATTTCCTGCCGACCCGGGCCGAACTGGACCTGAAGGGCTGGGCGGAAACGGATATCTTCGCGCATTCCTGACGCGCCCGGGCCCGGCGACGGGCCGAACCAGTTTTCGAGGTGACGATGACGGCCCGTGACACCAACGGTGCGAAACTTTCCCTGGCCGCCGATGCGGAAGCGCCGGACCATCCCGACATCGCGGCCGGCCGCGCGGTCCTGACGACGGAAGCCGACGCCTTGACCGCCCTGGCGGCGACGCTGGACGCGCGCTTCGTCGCGGCACTGGACATTCTGGACGATGTCGCCCGGGAGGACCGAAACGGCCAGCACCCGCCGGGCCGGGTCATCGTCAGCGGCATGGGCAAGAGCGGCCATATCGGGCGTAAGATCGCCGCGACCCTGGCATCGACCGGGACACCCGCGCAATTCGTCCATCCCGCCGAGGCCAGTCACGGCGATCTGGGCATGATCACCGAACGCGACGCCGTCATCGCGCTGAGCAATTCCGGCGAAACGCAGGAACTGTCCGACCTGATCCGGCATGTCACGCGCTTCGGCATACCGCTGATTTCGATCACCGGCCGGGGCGACAGCACCCTGGCCCGCGCGGCTACCGTGCCGCTGGTCCTGCCCGATTATCCGGAGGCGGGGGCGCTGGGCCTGGCGCCGACGACGTCGACCACGATGACGCTGGCCCTGGGCGACGCGCTGGCCGTGGCGTTGCTGGAGCGCAAGGGCTTCACCGCGGCCGATTTCCGCGTCCTGCATCCGGGCGGCAAGCTGGGTCATCAATTGTCCATGGTCGGCGACCTGATGCATCGCGGCGATGAATTGCCGTTGGTCCCCGACACCGCCCGCATGCCGGAAGCCATGCTGGCCATGACATCGAAGCATTTCGGCTGCACCGGTGTCGTCTCGGCGGACGGCGTCCTGGCCGGGATCATCACCGACGGCGATTTGCGCCGGCATATGTCACCGGAATTGACGACCCTGCCGGTGACGCAGGTCATGACCGCCCGGCCGGTCACGCTGGGCGCCAATACGATGGCCGCCGAAGCCTTGAAACTGATGAACGGACGCCAGATTACCGCCGCATTCGTGGTGGACGATGCGGAACGCCCGGTCGGGATCGTGCATATCCACGACTTCCTGCGTTCCGGGGTCGCCTGATCGCGCTATCGGAAGCCCGCACCCGGACATATGGCCATGGCAAGCACCGACACCAGACAAGGAGACCCGACGCCCAAGACGCGCGGCGCCGGCATCCCCTTGTCGGTCGGCCAGCGCCGCCACAGCCGCGGTTACGGCATGGTGGTCGGCTGGCTGAAGGTTCTGCTGCCGACGCTGGCGGTGGTGCTGATCGCGCTGGTCATCATCTGGCCCTATCTGGAAGACGAGGGCCGGCGCATTACGGACACGCTGACCAATGCCGGGCAGTTGATCTCCGAGCATCTGGAGGTCAATCAGGCGCGCTATTCCGGGGTCAGCGAGGATGGCCAGCGCTATACGGTGACGGCGGAAACGGTGCAGCAGCAGTCGGTCGACGCGATGATGGTCGCCTTCACCCAGCCGCGCGCCGATATCAGCCTGAACGACGGCAGCTGGGCCCTGGTCACCGCAGAAACCGGCACGCTGGACCGCGAGACCAATGTTCTGGAGCTGAACACCACCGTCAATCTGTTCCACGATCAGGGCTATGAATTCCGGACGGAAAGCGCGACCTTCGATTTGATGGGCGGCAGCGCCTACGGCTTCGACCCGGTCTTCGGCCAGGGACCCTTCGGCTACCTTCAGGCGGAGGGGTTCCAAGCCACGAACCGGGGAGAGCGGGTGCAGTTGACCGGCAAATCCAAGGTCGTCATTTACAGCACCGACTGACGAAAGAGAGACGATGCGGGTTGCGTTCCTATTCCTGTGTTTCGCCATCGCGATGGGCGCCCTGACGCCGGGCCAGGCCCGCGCGCAGGAAGGGATCGTGTCGAATGACGGTGACGGCGCGATCGAGATCGAGGCCGATGACGGCATCGAATGGATCCGCGACCTGCAGCAGTACCGTGCCTATGGCAACGCGACCGCGAAACGCGACGGCGTGACCATCGTCGCCGACACCCTGATCGCCTACTACCGGGAAGAGGACGGCCGACAGGTCATCTTCCGCCTGGATGCGGAAAACAACGTCGTCATCACATCCGACGGATCCGAGGCATCGGGCGACAAGGCGGTCTACCACATGGACAAGAAGGTCGCGGTCCTGGTCGGCGAGGACCTGCAGATGGTCACCGACAGCGGCACGATCACGGCGGAAGAAAGCCTGGAATACTGGGAGGAGCGCCGGATCGCGGTGGCGCGCGGCGATGCCCTGGTCATTCAGAACGAACGCCGCCTGAAGGCAGGCGTTCTGACCGCCTTCATCACCGATGACGAAAAGACCGGCAGCGCCCGTGTGACACGCATCGACGCGACCGGCGGCGTCCATATCTCCACCCCGACCGATATCGTCACCGGTAACGAGGGCGTCTACATGGTCGACGAGGAAAAGGCGACTTTGTGCGGCGGGGTTAAAATCACCCGTGACAATAACCAACTGAATGGCTCCTGTGCGGTGGTCAACATGACCACGGGGCGCAGTACGCTGACCGGCGGCGGGGAAACCGGCAAGGTCAAGGGACTGATTCTGCCGACACAGTGACCGGAACCGCGCCGGCATCGTTGGTCCCGCGTCAAAACCGCGTATTGTCTGCAAATCCAGTGCCAACCGCCCGGATCGTCTTGGCGAAGGACCGGAAAGCCGTTAGACTCACGGTCGATTCGCGACAAAGACGCGGATGCGTGGGTGGAAAAATCAATCTGTTGAAAGGGGCGACAGCGCCCAATGTCGGATCGCGACGACGAAGACGATAGCAACGACGCGACGAGCGATCGGCCCGTCCCGCAATTGGGTCTGCCCATCGACCCGCCGCCGCAGGATACGTCGCCGCGCCTGCGCGAACCGCGCCTGTCCCGCGCGCCGTCGTTCTCCGCCCCTGCAAACGACCGGCCGGGGGCGTCCGGCGATCGTGCGCGCCTGTCCGCGCCGCCACGCACGGACGGTACATTGTTCGACCGCCAGCCGCCGCCTTTCCGCCGGCCCAGCACCGCACCGCCGCCCCTGCCGCTCGGCACGACAGACCACGGTGCACCGAGCAAATCCGCGCCCGTGAACAAACCCGCCCCGGCTCAAGGCAAGGAAAAGGCCACGCAGGACACGCCGCCGCGCCAGGCTCAAACGCGCCCGGAACACGCCCCCCCACAGCAAGCCACCCCGAAGCAAACTGCCCCGGTGCAATCGTCGCCTACACAATCGTCACCCACTCAATCGTCGCCAAGGCAGTCGCCCCCGGCGGTGCAAGCGCCGCCCCGCGACTCCACACCTCTGCCCGCCGCGCAGAAACCTGTCGTGCGGGCGAAGACCCCTGGCGAGAGCGCCGACAAGGATGGCAACCTACCGCATTTGCGCGCCCGCCCCGAACCGCGCGTGGCCGACGATTTCAAGGATCTCCCGGAACCGCCCCGTCCGCGCCTCACGGAACCACGCCCCGCCCCGGAAGCGGCGGCGCAGAAGCCCGCACAAACCGCAGCGCCCGTTTCTCCCAGCCCCACCGCGCCTGTCGCGCCGAAGGCAGTGGACACGGCGCGCCCGAAGCCCGCGACGGAGTCGGCACCGAAGACCCAGACCGAACCGACCCAATTGCGGCCCCGCAAGACGGCAGAGCCCTCCTCCTCCACACAAAAGAAGCCGGCGGCCAAAGCCAAACCGGTCCTGGTCGCCAAGAATGAAGGTCTGGTGGTTCATTCGCTGGGCAAGCAGTTCAAGAAACGCCCTGTTCTGCGCGACGTCTCGCTGCGGGTTCAGCGCGGCGAGGCAGTGGGACTTCTGGGGCCGAACGGCGCGGGCAAGACGACATGCTTCTATATCGTCACCGGCCTGATCTCCGCCGACTATGGGCAGATCGAACTGGACGGCGTCGACATCACGGAATTGCCGATGTACCGCCGGTCGCGCCTGGGTATTGGCTATCTGCCGCAGGAATCGTCGATCTTTCGCGGCCTGACCGTCGAACAGAACATCATGGCAGTGCTGGAACTGATCGAGAAGAACCGCGAGCGCCGGGAAATCACGCTGGAGAGCCTGCTGGCCGAGTTTTCGATCAGCCATTTGCGGCGCACCCCGGCCATTGCCCTGTCAGGGGGCGAGCGGCGGCGGCTTGAGATCGCGCGGGCACTGGCCAGCCAGCCGAATTTCGTCCTGCTGGACGAACCGCTGGCCGGGATCGACCCGATCGCCGTGCGCGACATTCGCGAATTGGTCAGTCATCTGAAGGATCGCGGGATCGGCGTGCTGATCACCGATCACAATGTGCGCGAAACGCTGGATATCGTCGACAGGGCCTACATCCTGCATGACGGCAACGTGCTGATGGAAGGCACCCCCGATGAAATCGTCGCCAATCAGGAAGTGCGGCGGGTTTACCTCGGGGACCGCTTCTCGCTGTAGCGCGGGGCGATCCGGCGATGTCCATTTCCCAACGACTGGATCTTCGGCAGAGCCAGAATCTTGTCATGACGCCGCAATTGCAGCAGGCGATCAAGCTGCTGCAATTGTCGAGCATGGATCTGGCCGCCTTCGTCGAAACCGAGCTGGAACAGAATCCGATGCTGGAACGGGACGAGGGGCCCGCCGCCGGCCGCGAGGAAGGGCCGCGATCCACGGAAGACGACCGCCCGGCCATCGACGCGGGCAAAGCCGACAGCGCCGACCTGTTATCGCCGGACGCCATGCCCGGCGCGTCGGCGGACAGCCCGCTGGATACGGATTACGCCAACACCTATGACGGCGACATCGCCGGCCCCGGCATGATGGAGGGCGGCGACTACCGGCCCGGCAGTACCGGGCCCGATTTCGCCAAGGGCGGCTATGACGAAGACCTGCCGGGTTTGGAAGCGACGCTCAGCCGCGAAAAGACCCTGACGGAGCATCTGGAAGAACAGTTACAGGTCGAACTGGACGGCCCGCGCGAGCGCCTGATCGGCCGCCATCTGATCGACGCCCTGGACGATAACGGCCGGTTGGCGGAGCCGCTGGAAGATATCGCCGAACGGCTGGGCTGTCCGCTGACGGATGTCGAGACGGTGCTGGCATCGGTTCAGAAATTCGATCCGCCTGGTATCTTCGCCCGCTCGCTTCAGGAATGCCTGCGGCTGCAACTGGAAGACCGGAACCGGTTCGATCCGGCCATGGCGGCGCTTCTGGATAATCTGGAACTGCTTGCGCGGCAGGAAGTCTCCAAACTTCTGCGCTTATGCGGCGTCGATGCCGAGGATCTGGCGGAGATGGTCGCCGAAATTCGCGCGCTGAACCCGCGCCCGGCGGCGGATTACGGGTTCGAGCCCGCCCAGCCGGTCGTGCCGGACGTGCTGGTCCGCGTCGGACCGGACGGCGACTGGCTGGTAGAGTTGAACCAGGATTCGCTGCCGAAGGTACTGGTCAACGAGCGCTATTACGCCCGAGTCGCCGGCAGCGCCCGCGACAAGTCCGACAAGGAATTCATCGCCGAGCGGTTCCATACCGCCAACTGGCTGGTCAAAAGTCTGCAGCAGCGGGCGACGACGATCCTGAAAGTATCGACCGAGATCGTGCGCCAGCAATCGGCCTTCCTGCATCACGGGGTCAGCCATCTGAAGCCGCTGATCCTGCGCGATATCGCCGAGGCGATCGAAATGCACGAATCGACCGTCAGCCGGGTCACGTCGAACAAATACATGGCGACGCCGCGTGGCCTGTTCGAGCTGAAGTATTTCTTCACCACGGCCATCGCCGGGATGGACGGCGACACCCATTCCGCCGAATCCGTGCGGCATCGGATTAAAACGCTGATCGATGCGGAACCTGCCGACGCCATTCTGTCGGACGACAAGCTGGTCGAAATGCTGAATGCGGAAGGGGTCGATATCGCCCGCCGCACGGTAGCGAAATACCGGGAGGCAATGCGGATTCCGTCATCCGTACAGCGCCGGCGGCAGAAGAAAGCCGCCTTCCAGACGAAATAATCCTTCATTATCAAAATTTTAACACATTCATGTTTGATTGTTACGCAGGCTTGACACTCAGGCAAGGCGACACTAGGTTCCGCCCGCGCTTGAGGAGGGTAGTCTGAACGTCCCGCCTCGCGCCGGGGGCCTCGCCAAAAAATGTGATGCGGCCCGCCAAGGTTTCGCAGTAGCATGGACGGTCAGAGGGCGGCCCAACGGTGCATCGGGTCCCTCCGATACGCGGGCCGTCGATAAATGGCCGTCGGTCAACGGCGGCTAGAACGACCGTGAAAGGGTTACGGACGCACCATGCAACTCTCCGTCAAAGGAAAACAGGTCGATATCGGTGACGCACTGCGCACGCATATCGAAGACACACTGCCGGACGCAATCGGCAAGTATTTCGACAACACGACGGACGCCACCGTCACGATTTCGAAGGATGGCGGCCGGTTCAGCGTCGATATACAGGTGCATGTGTCCAAGCGGGTTCTCGTCCATGGCCACGGCGCCGGCAACGACGCCTATGGCGCTTTGGAAGAAGCGACGGAACATGCCACCAAGCGGCTGCGCCGCTACAAGCGCCGACTGCGCGATCACAAACACAAACTGTCGACCGCCGAGGCGCTGCCGGCCCTGCAATACGTGTTGCAGGCCGAGGCCGAAGTGTCGAATGACGACGACATTCACGAGCAGGACGACCCGATTATCGTCGCGGAAATGCCGACCGAAGTGGAAAGCATGACCGTCGGCGAAGCGACAATGCGGATGGACCTGGCGAATCATCCGGCTTTTCTGTTCCGGAACGCCAAGAACGGACGGATCAACATGGTCTATGTCCGGCCCGACGGGAACATTGGGTGGGTTGATCCCCAATCGGGCGCATAACCGTCTACCCTGGCTAATTGAGTGCGCACCGCGCCGTCCGGTCTCCGGGCGGCGCCGGGCGCGAACGAGACTCGAAGAAAGAGTGATACGTAATGGAATTGTGCGATCTTTTGACGTCCGACTCGGTGATCGAAAAGCTTGCCGTCACCTCCAAGAAGCAGGCGCTTCAGGAAGTGGCGCGGCGTGGCGCGCTGATCACCGGCATGGACGAACGTGCGATTTTCGACACCTTGCTGGAGCGTGAACGCCTGGGCACGACCGGGGTCGGGAACGGGATCGCCATTCCCCATGGCAAGCTGCCGGGGCTGGAACGCCCCTATGGCATCTTCGCCCGTCTGGCGCGGCCGATCGATTTCGACGCGATCGACGATCAGCCCGTCGACATCGTCTTCGCGCTGCTGGCCCCGACCGATGCGGGCGCCGACCATCTGAAAGCGCTGGCGCGGGTCTCCCGCCTGTTCCGGGATCGCGAAATGTGCGAGAAACTGCGCGGCTCCGACCGGGCGGACGCGCTTTACGGCCTGCTGACCGAGCCGACGGCGACCAGCCACGCCGCCTAGGCGCCGGCCGACGCCTCGTTAACTTGCCTGCATGACCTGATTGCGGCCATTCCGCTTGGCGCCGTACAGCGCCTTGTCCGCGGCCTCGGTCAGTGCCTCGACCCCGTCATTGACCGGGAAAGTGGCCACGCCGCAGGACAGGGTCACCCGGAATGGACCGATATGGCTGGGCTGCTCGATCTCCGAGAAGCCTTCGCGGATGTCGTTCAACACCCGTGTCGCGTTGGACAGCGGCGTTTCCGGTAAGGCGACGACGAATTCCTCCCCGCCGTAACGGCCGATAATATCGGTCGTGCGCAGCCGCTGCTTCAAGAGAAGCGACAGCGAGCGCAGAACCTGGTCGCCGACCGGGTGGCCGTAGGTATCGTTGACGCCCTTGAACATGTCGATGTCCAGCATGGCAAAGGCGAGATCCTGGCCGCGCCGCCGGGCGCCGGCCAGTGCGATCGATACCTGTTCCTTGGTCGCCGTATGGTTCAGCAGGCCGGTCAGGCTGTCCCGCAGCATCATCGCGCGCAGCGACCGGAAGCGCCGCGCCCGCAGCAGAACCGCGCCCAGAAGATGGTCCGGCCGGATCGGCTTGGTCAGGAAGTCGTCGCCACCGATGCGCATGACGCGCTGCTGCACATCGCGGTCGCCCTCACCCGACAGGAAGACGATCGGGATCGAATCATAGGCCGGCTCCTGCCGGATCGCCGCCGCCAGTTCGCGGCCGTCATAATCCGGCATGTAGAAATCCATCAGGATCAATTCCGGCCGGAATTCCGTCATGACATTCAGCGTCTCGGACGCGTCGGGCACGATCACCGTCGTGATGTTTGCCTGATGCAGGATCGCTTCGTGATACCGGGCGATCTGCGGATCGTCGTCGACGATCATCACGCGATAAGGCTGATCCTGATTGAGACCGCCGAGAGATTCCAACCGGTCGACAATGTCGAACGCGCTGTAGGGGGCCGTGATATAGGCCGTCGCGCCGCACCGGATCGCATTGACCCTGGCATTCAGCGATCCCTGATCGGTCAGGAATATGATCGCCGTTTCCGGGATTTCTTCACAGAGTTCGGTCAGGGCCTTACGCCGTTCAGCGTCGATCTCGGGCGCGCGTGTCCGAACCAGAAGGAAGGGCGCATCGGTTTCCCGCACCGTCGCGATCAGGTCGGAGGCCGCCGCGACATGGGTCACCGCGTAACCGAAAGGCGCCAATTGCAGGTCGAGTGTCCGGGATTCATCGCCGCAATCGTCGAAAATGACGATGCCGGTCGGCATTTTGGCAATCGAATCCGTCAACGTCCTGGCCCCAACCTCACAGTTATCGGTTTTTTTAGCGCGCCCGGAACGGGGCGACAATAAGGGAACCGCGCCTAATTCCGGCGATAGGGTGACATTTCGGCGAGGGCGTCACGCAGGCTCGCCTCATGGTCGCGCTCCCCCACCAGAAACCGCGCGATGGCATCCCGGAAGGCCGGATCGGGGATCAAATGCGCGGAATATGTCGTCACCGGCAGATAACCGCGTTGGATCTTGTGTTCGCCCTGGGTTCCGGCTTCGACCCGGGCCAGACCGCGCGCGATCGCAAAGTCGATCGCCATGTAATAGCACAGTTCGAAATGCAGAAACTTGTAGTCCGCGACGCAGCCCCAGTTCCGGCCGTAAAGAGCATCCCCGCCGATCAGGTTCAGCGCCCCGGCGATGGGCCGGCCTTGCCCGTCGAAGGCCAGCATCAGTGCCACTCGGTCCCGCATCCGCGCATGCAGCAGATCGAAGAAGTCCCGCGTCAGATAGGGCCCGCCCCATTTCCGGTCATAGGTGTCGGTATAGAAGTCATAGAACGCGTCCCAAAGGTCCGGCGTGATCGCGTCTCCGGTCAGGGCCTTGGTCGTCAGCCCGGCGTCGATCACCGCGCGGCGTTCCTTGCGGACGGCCTTGCGCTTACGCGACGCCAGGGCGGAGAGAAAATCGTCGAAACAGGCATAGCCGTCATTGCGCCAATGGAACTGGTGGCCGTGGCGGACCAAGAACCCCGCCTGTTCCAGGGCGCGGGCCTGTGGTTCTTCCAGGAAATTGACATGCAGGCTGGATACGCCGTGCCGCTCGGTCATTTGCGCCATCGCGCTGATCAGATACTGCGCGGCGGTGGACGGGTCCGGCGTCCCGGCTGTCAGCAGGCGTGGCCCCGGGACCGGCGTGAAGGGCACGGCGGACAGAAGTTTCGGATAGTATTGGCCCCCTGCATTCTCATAGGCATGGGCCCAGCCGTAATCGAAAATGTATTCGCCCTGGGAATGGCCTTTCAGGTAAAGCGGCATCGCCGCGACCAGTCTTTCCGCCCCGTCCCGCACCAAGAGGTGTTGCGGCAGCCAACCGGTTTCGGCGCGCACCGACCCGCTTTCTTCCAAACTGGACAGAAAGGCGTGAGACAGGAAGGGATTGTCGGGACCGGCGCACGCGTCCCATTCCGCAGCGGAAACATCCGCCAGGGACGCGCAGACTTCGACTATCGCAGTATGTTCGCCGTCCGGCATCCCGATCCTCGCCTTTCCGTTCCAACTTGTCCCGCCACCTCGCAGTTTCAAGAGGCAGAGCGGCGGCTTTCATTGGAAGGCATGAATTTGCCCCGGTCGTGGACATCTTCCGCGAAGGCATAACCGCTCTTACCCGCTTCCTTGGCGGCGTAGAGCGCGCTGTCGGCCCGTTCGAACAGTTCGGCGACGGTGTCAGCGTCGGCCGGCAGGAAGCCGACACCGACACTGCAACCGATCGAGACTGTACGGCCGTCCGCATCGAACGGAACCATCATCGCGCGGACGATCCGATCGGCGATTACCCCTGCCGCGCTGCGCGCCGCATCGTCATCGACCAGGACGACCATGACGAACTCATCGCCACCCAGCCGCGCCGCAATTTCGCCACCGCGCCGGATATCCGTCAAACGTCCGGCGACGCCCTTCAGCACCAAGTCGCCTGCCGCATGACCCAGGGTGTCGTTGACCGGTTTGAAATCGTCCAGGTCGATATAGAGCAGCGCGACCTGTTTGTGCTCCCGTTTCGCGCGGGGAACCGCGGTTTCGAAATAGCTTTCCAACGCCATCCGATTGGGCAGCCCCGTCAGTTGATCGTGCAGCGCCGCCATCGACATGCTGTCCAACGCCTTTTCGGTATGCCGCAACCCGTCGATCAGCCGGTTGAGCGCATCGGACAGGGCGGCAATTTCGCTCGGCCCTCGAAAATGCGGGATCTCCATCGCACTGCCCTGTCGGATGCGCTCCGCCGCCGCCCCGATCTCGGCCAGAGGCCGGGTCAGCAGGCCGATGCCCAACCAGCCAAGAGCCGCCGCGACCAGCGCCAGGCCAATCCCCCAGACCGCGACCTGGCGACCCAAGGATTCGATCGGCGCGAAGGCGGCGGCCGTCGATTGCCGGGTCAGCACGGTCCAGCCAAATCCCTCGAAATCCTGATGGCCGTTCGCCGCCGCATATCCGGTGACATAGGTTTCGCCGTCCGGCCAAACTTCTTGCGTCCAGCCAATGCCGCCGGTTTCCCGCGCCGCGCGGATCGCCGTGAGATCCAAGTGAGTGCCGATCTCCATCGCGTCGTCGGCCAGCAGCACCGTGTCGTCCTTGGCGACGATGTAAATCGCGACCTCCGACCGCTGGGCAGCGTTCTGCAGCAGGGATCTGCGGACGTCCTTGGCCCAGGCCCAACTCAAATGCGTTGCCAGAACCCCGGTCGCGACACCGTCCGCATCCCGCAAGGGATAGGCGATATCGACGAATTTCATCGGCTCGCCGGTCGGATTCGGCAGCAGGGATGCCAGCAGGACCGCGTCATGAACGTCGCCGATGAAACGGTTCTGTATGCCTTCCTGGAAGACCGGGCGCTGGGCGATGTTCACGCCCTCGAGAACGCCACCGGATGCGACCAGAACCGTGCCATCCGACGACAGCAGTCCGATCCAGGAGAAAGTCGGGATCGCCTCCTGCAAGGCGTCGATCAGCTTCCGGGCGCGCTCCGGATCGTCCGGCGTGCTCAGATCGTCGATGACCGTCAGGGTGCGGACCTCGCTGGAGCGGGTCCACATGTCACGGTCCAGCTTGTCCGCCATCTGGAACGCGAGCTCCGCCAAGCCGTCGCCAATGTCGGTTTCCAGCCTTTCCGCCGCCAGATGCGTGACCATCGCGCCGACCGCCAGACTGACGGCAAGAATCGCGACGGCCAACGCCATGGCCGTCTGAAGACGCAAGCTCATCAATTCCGGGACCCGAAGGCCCCTCCCCTTTTTTTGCCCATCTAAATTTTAGCATGGGTGGCGCCGCCTTGTCTCCCGGAAGGTCGGGGCGTATTGGTCTACACGCTTTCGCGCCGGGTGGTTTTGTGTTTATTTGACCAATCGCTCAAAATAATTTGCCAGGGGTAAACGGAATGTCTGTGGAATCGACGGATGCGATCGTGATTGGCGCGGGCCATAACGGCCTGACCTGCGCGGGTTACCTGGCGCGCGCCGGGCTGAAGGTGACGGTGCTGGAACGGCGCGACGTGATCGGCGGCGCGGCCCTGACGGAGGAATTCCATCCCGGCTTCCGCAACTCCGTTTTCTCCTATCTGGTCAGTCTGCTGGACCGGGCGGTCATCCAGGATCTGGATCTCTACAAACACGGCCTGACCCTGCTGGAACGGCCCGGCGGCAGCCTGTCGATCCTGGACGGAGACCACATGTATCTGCCGCGCGATCTGAACGGCGCGCAGCAGGCCCTGGCCCGGTTCTCCAAGGCGGATGCCGAGGCCTATGGCGCGTTCGAGGACGTGCTGGAATCGCTGGGCGATGCGATCCGCGCGATCGCCAGCGAAGTGCCGCCCAATCTCGGCGGCGGACTGGGTGATCTGTGGAAGCTGTTGGGACAAGCCAATGTCCTGCGCAAACTGTCGGCCGAGCGGCAGGCCGATCTGGCGGAACTGATGACCATGTCCGTCGGCGATTATCTGGATCGCTGGTTCGAAAGCGACCCGATCAAGGGCCTGTACGGATTCGAAGGTGTGATCGGTAATTTCGTTGATCCCTATGCTCAGGGATCCGCCTATGTCCTGTTGCACCATGTCTTCGGACAGGTCGACGGCCGTACCGGCGCCTGGGCCTATGCCAAGGGCGGGATGGGGGCGATCACCCAGGCCATGGCGAACAGTTGCCGCGCGAAGGGTGTCGACATCCGCACCGATGCCGGCGTGAAAGAGGTGATTGTCGAGAACGGCAAGGCCGCGGGTGTCGTGCTGGAGGACGGTTCGGTCCTGAAGGCGAAGATCGTCTCGGCCAATGTCCATCCGCAGATCCTGTTCGGCCAATTGATCGACCCCGCCCTGGCCCCGGAACGGTTCGCCAAGCGGATCGACGGCTGGCGCAGCGAAAGCGCCACCTTCCGCATGAATGTCGCGCTGAGCGAGCTGCCGCGCTTCGACAGCGTCGATCACGACGAGGCGGGCCTGACCGCCATGAAGAACACGATCGATATCTGCCCGTCGCTGGATTATATCCGCGACGCCTATGACGACGCCAAGCGGGACGGTTGGGCCAAAGGGCCGATCGTGTCGATGTGCATCCCGACCCTGATGGACGACAGCCTGGCGCCCGAGGGTTGTCATGTCATGAGCCTGTTCTGCCAGCATTTCCGCCGCCACCTGCCGGACGGCCAATCCTGGGACGATGTGCGCGAGGATGTGGCGGATCACATCGTCGACACGGTCGCGCGGTACAGCCCGAATTTCCGCCAGGCCATCGTCGGCCGGCAGATCAACAGCCCGCTGGACATCGAGCGCAAATTGAATATGGTCGGCGGCGATATTTTCCACGGTGCGTTGCACCTGGACCAAATCTTCTCCCTGCGCCCGGCCCCCGGGCATGCCGACCATAGAATGCCGGTACACGGCGTCTATCTGTGCGGATCCGGCGCCCATCCGGGCGGCGGCGTCAGCGGCATTCCGGGTCGAAACGCGGCACGGGAGATCCTGAAAGACGTGAAGAGGAGACGGGTCGCGTGACCGATACCAGCGCCACCGCCGGGCGACAGAGCCTTCCCGAGTTCATTGCCCTTGTGGCGCTGTTGATTTCCATGGTCGCCCTGACCATCGATGCCATGCTGCCGGCCCTGCCGGCCATCGGCCGCGATCTGGCCGTTCTGCGGGCCAATGACACACAATTGGTCGTGTCCCTGTTCTTCCTGGGATTCGCCGTCGGACAATTGATCTACGGTCCGCTGTCGGACTCGCTTGGCCGGAAAGGCGTAATTCTGGCCGGGCTTGCCTTGTTCGGCGCGGGCTGCGTCCTGTCGATGACGGCGACCGATTACACCGTGATGCTGATCGGCCGGGTGCTGCAGGGATTGGGGGTCGCCGCGCCGCGCATCGTCACCCTGGCCATCGTGCGCGACCGTTATGCCGGGCGCGGCATGGCCCGGATCATGTCCTTCGTCATGGCGGTTTTCATCGTCGTGCCCGCCCTGGCACCCAGCCTGGGGCAAGGCATCGAACATCTGGCCGACTGGCGGGCGATCTTCTTCAGTCTGATCGCACTGGGTCTTATCGGTGGATTGTGGATGCACGTCCGGCTGGAGGAGACGCTGCCGCGCGAGAACCGAGCGCCCTTGTCGGCCGGCCGGGTCTGGTCGGCCGTGGTCGAGACCCTGAAGACCCGTGTCGCGGCCGGTTATACCATTGCAGGCGGTTTCATCTTCGGGGCCTTCGTCGGCTATCTCAGCACCGCGCAGCAGGTGTTCCAGACGGTCTATGGCGTCGGCGACGATTTCCCGATCTATTTCGCGGTCCTGGCCCTGTCGATCGGTGCCTCGTCGTTCCTCAACGCGCGGCTGGTGATGCGACTGGGCATGCGGTTCCTGTCTTTCCTCGCGGTCTTCGCCATGTCGGCCCTGTCGGCCGGTTTCGCCCTCGCGGCCTACTTCCTGGACGGCGGCCTGCCCTTCCTCGGCTTCATGGCCTGGGGGGTGCTCAGCTTCTTCTGGGTCGGGTTGCTGTTCGGCAATCTGAACGCGCTGGCCATGGAACCGTTGGGCCATATCGCGGGCACCGCCGCATCGGTCATCGGCGCCGGCAGCACGCTGCTGTCCATGGTGTTCGGTGTCGCCGTCGGTCAGGCTTTCGACGGGTCCGCTGTGCCGCTGATCGCGGGATTCGCGGTTCTGGGCCTGGGATGTGGCGTAACCATGCTGATCACCAATCGTGGGTGGCATGGCGCTGATTCCGCATAACATTCTGTAACCGCGTACAAAACCCAATCTCTGTATATTTTCCGCAGCGCGGAATTAATTCCGGCTGATGGATTCTCATTGCCATTGGTAAGACCAATTGTAATAATTCTAATTCTTGGGTCGCGTGCTACGGACCGCAAAAAAAGACGGTTCGACTCACGGCCTTCCACGGGAGTTAGGAGGAAACCGTCCCATGGCAGACACGAAGCAACCGAAGCCGGGCATCGACCGGCGCAATTTCTTTAAAACAGCCGCCATCACCGGGGCCGCATTCGTCGGCGCCGGCGCGACGGCGGGCGGGCTGGCCAAGCCCTGGATCCGCACCGCCGCGGCGGCCGGCACCAACTGGAAAATCCAGACGTCCTGGCCGGGCGGCGTCGGCCTGCAGATCTTCAAGGATTGGTGCGGCAGCATCGCCGAGAAGACCGGCGGCGAACTGTCCCTGGAACCGTTCGGCGCGAAGGATGTCGTCGGCGATTTTCAGCTTTTCGACGCGGTGAAGAACGGCGTGTTGCAGGCGATGAACCCGTTCACGCTCTATTGGGCGGGCCGGATTCCGGCCTCGGTGTTCCTGAGTTCCTATCCGTTGGGCCTGCGCAATCCGCATGAATGGGATGTCTTCTATTACAGCCTGGGCGGACTGGAGAAGGCGCGCGCGCTGTTCGCGGAACAGGGCATGCATTATGTCGGTCCGATCCATCACGGCCCGAACATCATCCATTCGAAAGTGCCGATTCAGTCGATCGACGACTTCCGGGGCCGCAAGATGCGCCTGCCCGGCGGCATGGTCGCGGAAGTGTTCCAGGCGGCCGGCGCCAAGACGACGCTTCTGCCCGGATCGGAGATCTTCCCGGCGCTGGAAAAGGGCACGATCGACGTGGCGGACTATGTCGGCCCCGCGATCAACTATGCGCTCGGCTTCCACCAGGTCACCAAATACATCTCCATGGGCCCGCCGGGCTTCATGTCGCTGTATCAGCCGGTCGACTTGATGGATCTGACCGTCGGCATGGATGCCTGGAACGCCCTGTCGCCGCAGATGAAGCAATTCGTCGAAATGGAAGTCCACGTCTATTCCGACATGCATCACGCGGCGATCCAGAAGGCCGATCAGGAAGCCTGGAAGAAGTTCGACGAAGCCGGGACCATCGTGACGCGGCTTGGAGAATCCGATGTCGAGAAGTTCACCGAACTGGCGATCCCGCGCTGGTACGCCTGGGCGAACAAGGACAAGCACGCGGCCGAGATCTTCAAGATCCAGCTCGACTACATGATGTCGGGCAGCCTCGGCTATGTGACGCCGGGCATGGTCAAGGATCAGAAGCTCGACCTCTAGTCGGCTCCCCTGTCGGTAGTTCCCTGTACCGGCGGTCCTGGGGGCGCGCGTCCGAAAGGAAGCGCGCCCCGCAGGCACCGTATCCTATTCGCTTATCGACGGTTCGGAGTGACATGAATGCCTGATTTGGAATTCGTACTGCCGCACTGGCTGTACTGGGCGGGGCTTGTCGCCTTCCCGCTCATTGCCATGGCCCTGGTCAAGCGCGCCTCGGCCAAGGGCGGCACCAACCAGACCAATGTCGGCGTCGGCTATCTCTGCCTGATCACGGGCGGGTTCGTCGGCATGCACCGGCACTACCTGAAAAGCGTGCTGGGCTTTCTCTATCTCATCCCCTTCATCGGCATCCTGGTCTGCAACACGTCGGGCCGGGACGCGCGCATCGTCCTGTCGCAGGTCAAGAACGACATCCTGTCCTATGAATTCGAGGTAAAGCATTTCGGCAAACGCGTCGCCGACGGGTATGACGATCAGGACAAGCTGACCGCCGCGCAAACCGCGCTGGAAACCGCCCAAACATCGGTGACCGAGGCGCAGGAAACCGTGGTCTTCTATAACGACCTTGCCGGCTGGCTGGCGATCGCCATTGCCGTGGGCCTGTTGATCGACGCGATCCTGCTGCCCCGGATGGTCGCCCGATACCGCGCAACCGAACCGGTGCGGGCCGACGACCCGCCGGTCGACGACAATCGGATCGATCTGTCCGGCAAGCCGTCCTGGTACCGTCCGATCGCGCATCTGAGCCGCCTGAGCGGTGAATTCGTGGCCTATTGGTGCGTCATCGCGGTCTTCGTCTACTACTACGAAGTCCTGGCGCGCTATGTCTTCAATTCGCCGACGAACTGGGCCCATGAAAGCATGTTCCTGATGTTCGGCATGCAGTATCTGATCTGCGGCGCCCATGCCTATCTGACCGACAGCCATGTGCGGGTCGATGTGTTCTATGCCCGGTTCAGCCGCCGCAAGAAGGCGCTGGCCGAT
Organism: Pacificispira sp.; assembly: GCF_965228185.1. Classification (NCBI taxonomy): domain Bacteria; kingdom Pseudomonadati; phylum Pseudomonadota; class Alphaproteobacteria; order Rhodospirillales; family Aestuariispiraceae; genus Pacificispira; species Pacificispira sp. The sequence continues at coordinate 568,066 of NZ_CBDDHE010000008.1, forward strand.
ATCGCGACCTCGTTCTTCTTCTTCGTCTTCGCCGGGACCCTGCTGATCACCGGCTGGATCTTCGCGATGGACGCGATGCGACAGATGTCGGGCCCGTCCACAAGCTGGGAGGTCAGCTTCACCGAATGGGCGATCCAGTACTGGCCGGTCAAGCTGGCCATGGTTCTGGGCGCGCTGCTGCTGGTCCTGCAGGGTCTGGCGAAACTGGGCGAGGATATCGCGATCGCGGTCCAGCCAGATGTGAAGGAGGGCTGATCCATGGGCCTCGATATCCCGATTGAATGGCTCACCCTCCTGATGTTCGGCAGCCTCTTGGTGCTGCTGATGGCGGGTCTGCCGCTCGCCTTCGTCACCGGGGGGCTGGCCTGCGTCTTCCTGTTCCTGGTCGGCGACAGTGCCAAGATCCTGAACATCGTGCCGTCCCGCATATTCCCGCTGATGACCGATTATCAGCTCTCCGCCATACCCCTGTTCATCTTCATGGCGGCGATACTGGAAAGGGCGGGCATCATTCAGGACATGTTCGACGTCATCTATAAGCTGCTGGGCGGTCTGCGCGGCGGTCTGGCGTCGGCGACGATCCTGGCCTCCACCATCCTGGCCGCCATGGTCGGCGTGATCGGTGCCGCGGTCGTGACGATGGGCATCATCGCCCTGCCGTCGATGCTGAAACGCCAATACGATCCCAAGATCGCCATGGGCGCGATCATGGCCGGGGGCACGTTGGGCATCCTGATCCCGCCGTCGATCCTGGCGATCATCTATGCCGTCGTTGCGGAACAGTCGGTCGGGGAGCTGTTCATCGGCTCCGTCATTCCGGGCCTGCTGCTGTCGGGCATGTATATCGCCTATGTCTCGATCCGGTGTGCCCTGGACCCGAAGAAGGGCCCGGCCATCCCGATCGAGGAACGCATTTCGGTCCGGCAGAAGTTCGCGCTGATGCGCGAGATGCTGGCCCCGACCGTCCTGATCCTTCTGGTTCTGGGCGTCATCTTCACCGGGGTCGCGACACCGGTGGAGGCAGCGGGGATCGGTACGTTCGGCGCCTTCATGGTGGCGGCCCTGCATCGCCGGCTGAGCTGGATCACGGTGCGCGAGGCGTGCGTCACCACGATCAAGGCCTCGTCCATGGTGCTGTGGATCATCTTCGGCGCCACGGTCTTCGTCGGCCTCTATGTCTTCGAAGGCGGTCAGACCTTCGTGCAGGAGGCGATCGACGCCACCGGCCTGGGCGATTGGGGTGTCCTGATCCTGATGATGTTCATCCTGGTCATTCTGGGCATGTTCCTGGACTGGGTGGGCATCCTGTTGCTGTGCGTTCCGATCTTCATCCCGATCATCAAGACCATGACTTTCGGCGGCCATGTGGCGCCGGAGGAAATCATGGTCTGGTTCGGGGTCCTGTATCTCGTGAACATGCAGATGTCGTTCCTGTCCCCACCATTCGGCTATGCGCTGTTCTACCTTCGGGGTGTGGCGCCGCCGGAAATTCCAATGAGCGACATCTTCAAGTCAGCCCTGCCCTTTCTGGCGCTCCAGATCCTGGGCCTGGTGCTGTGCATGACGTTCCCCGGTCTGATCACCTGGTTGCCGAGACTGGTCTACGGTTGATCCGCCGCACGGAACGAAACCTCAGAAAGCATCCCTGGGCGGGTCGGGAAACCGGCCCGCCGCTTTGTTCGTTGCCGCACTGCAAGATCGGCGCTATATGCGAAGCGTCATGATGCTTCTCTACCACCTCTGGCTTTCCCCGCATTGCCGCAAGGTCCGGCTGATGCTGGGCGAAAAGCAGCTGTCCTTCGAGACACGGATCCAGAAGACCTGGGATCGCGACGAGGCCTTTCTTGCCGTCAATCCGACGGGCGAGGTGCCGGTGCTGGTCGACGAGGACGGCAACCGGGTCTGCGGGTCGCAGCCGATCTGCGAATATCTGGACGAGATGTATGGCGATCAGCCGCTGATCGGCACCGGCGCCGTGATGCGCGCCGAGGTGCGCCGCCTGATCGAGTGGTTCGACAACAAGTTCCACGAAGAGGTCGGCGTCAATCTGGTCGAAGAAAAGATCATGAAGCGGTTCCTCGGCCTGGGTGAGCCCAGCTCGTCCGCCGTGCGCGCCGGGGGCCGGAACATTCACACGCATCTGGGCTATATCGGCTGGCTGGCGGAACGCCGGACCTGGCTGGCGGGGGACGAATTGACCCTGGCCGACCTGACGGCCGCGGCCCATTTGTCCTGCGTCGACTATGTCGGCGACGTGCCCTGGGACGATCATCCGGAGGCCAAGGATTGGTACGCGCGCATCAAGTCGCGCCCGTCCTTCCGGCCGATCCTGGGCGATCACATTCCCGGCGCGCCGCCGCCGAAACATTACGCGGATCTGGATTTCTGACCGCGAAGGCTTAAGGGAGCGAAACCATGAACATCGACGGAATGCCCGCCATCGTGACCGGCGCTGCGTCGGGTCTGGGCGAAGGCACGGCCCGCGCGCTGGCCGCCAAGGGCGCGAAAGTCACCTTGCTGGACATGAACGGCGACCGGTTGGAGCAGGTGGCGGCGGAAATCGGCGGCCTGCCGATCCTGTGCGACGTCACCGACGCGACCGATGCCGAAGTCGCCGTCGCGAAGGCGCATGAAACCCATGGCGCCTGCGCCATCGCGGTGAATTGTGCCGGAATCGCCCCCGCTGCCAAGATCGTCGGCCGCGACGGCCCGATGGACCTGGACGCCTTCCGCCGGGTGATCGAGGTCAATCTGATCGGCACCTTCAACATGCTGCGCCTGACCGCCGCCGACATGGCGACACGGGAGCCGAACGAGGACGGCGAGCGCGGCGTCATCGTAAACACGGCGTCCATCGCCGCTTTCGAAGGCCAGATCGGCCAGGCGGCCTATGCCGCGTCGAAGGGCGGCGTGGTCGGCCTGACCCTGCCGGCGGCGCGGGAATTCGCGCGTACCGGTGTGCGCGTCAATGCCATCGCGCCGGGCCTGTTCGGGACGCCGATGCTGCTGGGCATGCCGCAGGAAGTCCAAGACAGCCTGACCTCGACCCTGCCCTTCCCGCAGCGTTTCGGGAAACCGGAAGAATACGCCGCACTGGTCGTCCACATGGCCGAGAACACGGTCATGAACGGCGAATGCGTCCGCTTGGACAGCGCGCTGCGCATGCAGCCGCGTTAACGTCCCCGAGACGCGCGAACCCTATTTCGTTATCAGATTGACGACCAGCATCAGCTCGGAACCGGTCAGAAAACGCCGTTCGATGGCCGGTGCTGCAGGGATGGTGACCGGGCCCCGTTTTCATGCGACCATCCGCGCAGTTGCGTACCGCGCGGGCCATTGCGATGGTTTGTGGCGCTAGAACGCGGAAAGACGGGTGTTTCAAGCCCGCGCTGGTCAATTCGAGCCCCTGGAATGGGGTGGTCTGAACGAGGGGAAACGCATAATGCAGTCCGAAGTTTTTCCGGTCCCATCCGACGCCGCCGAGCGCGCGCTGATCGACAATTCCAAGTATCTGGAAATGTACGAACAATCCGTGAAAGACCCTGACGCGTTCTGGGGCGAACACGGGAAACGGATCGACTGGATCAAGCCCTACACCAAGGTCAAGAACGTCGATTTCGACATCCCGAACGTCTCGATCAAATGGTACGAGGACGGCACGCTCAATGCCTCCTACAACTGTATCGACCGGCATCTTGAGACGCGCGGCGACCAGACCGCGATCATCTGGGAAGGCGACGATCCCAAGGACGATGCAAAGATCACCTACCGTCAGCTGCACGAGCATGTCTGCCGGCTGTCCAACGCGCTGAAGGATCAGGGCGTCAAGAAGGGTGATCGGGTCTGCATCTATATGCCGATGATCCCCGAAGCCGCCTATGCCATGCTGGCCTGTGCCCGGATCGGCGCCGTGCATTCCATCGTCTTCGGCGGTTTCTCCCCCGATGCGCTGGCCGGCCGTATCCAGGACAGCGACTGCGTCGCGGTCATTACCGCCGACGAGGGCCTGCGCGGCGGCCGCAAGGTGCCGCTGAAGGCCAATACCGACAAGGCGCTGGCCAATTGCCCCTCCGTCAAATCCTGCATCGTCGTGAAGCGCACGGGCGGGGACATCGGCTGGGTCGACGGCCGCGACGTCTGGTATCACGACGTCACCGCCGCCGCCGCGCCGGATTGCGCGCCGGAGGAGATGAATGCGGAAGACCCGCTGTTCATCCTTTATACGTCGGGATCGACCGGCAAGCCGAAGGGTGTCCTGCACACGACCGGCGGCTATATGGTCTATGCCTCGATGACGCATGAATACGTCTTCGACTATCACGACGGCGATATCTACTGGTGCACGGCGGATGTCGGCTGGGTCACCGGCCACAGCTATATCGTCTATGGTCCGCTGGCCAACGGGGCGATCTCGCTGATGTTCGAAGGGGTGCCGAACTACCCGGACAGCTCCCGCTTCTGGCAGGTCTGCGACAAGCACAAGGTGAACACCTTCTATACCGCGCCGACCGCCATCCGCGCGCTAATGCGCGAAGGCAACGGACCGGTCGAGAAATGCTCGCTGGACAGCCTCCGCCTGCTGGGCTCGGTCGGCGAACCGATCAACCCGGAAGCCTGGATGTGGTATCACGAAGTCGTCGGCAAGAAGCGCTGCCCGATCGTCGATACCTGGTGGCAGACGGAAACCGGCGGCATCCTGATCACCCCGCTGCCGGGCGCGATCGACCTGAAGCCTGGATCGGCGACCAAGCCCTTCTTCGGTGTCCAGCCGCAGATCGTCGACAATGACGGTCATCCCCAGGAAGGCGCGACGGAAGGAAATCTGTGCATCGTCGAAAGCTGGCCCGGTCAGATGCGCACGGTCTATGGCGACCATGAGCGCTTCATGCAGACCTACTTCTCGACCTACAAGGGCAAGTATTTCACCGGCGACGGCTGCCGCCGCGACGAAGACGGTTATTACTGGATCACCGGCCGCGTCGACGACGTGATCAACGTGTCCGGCCACCGTATGGGCACGGCCGAGGTAGAAAGCTCCCTGGTCGGTCATGCCAAGGTCGCCGAGGCGGCGGTCGTGGGTGCGCCGCATGACGTGAAGGGCCAGGGCATCTATGCCTATGTCACCCTGAATGTCGGGGAAGAGCCGACGGACGAGCTCAAGAAGGAGCTGGTCCAGTGGGTTCGCAAGGATATCGGCCCGATCGCCAGACCGGACTGGCTGCAATGGGCGCCGGGCCTGCCGAAGACCCGGTCCGGCAAGATCATGCGCCGTATCTTGCGCAAGATCGCGGAGGACGATTTCTCCAATCTGGGCGATACGTCGACCCTGGCCGATCCGGGCGTCGTCGACGACCTGATCGACAACCGGCAGAACAAGAAGAAATAATCGCCTCCCATTTTGCGAAGGCGACGGGAAAGGGGCTGCTTCGGCAGCCCCTTTCTTTTGTCTGCCGGGGTGGAATGTTGCGCGAACGGAGCTCCTTACCATAGCCCGGCGCACTTCCGGCGCCACGCCGGGCAATAAGGCAACAAATGCTCAAACGAGCACCTCATCCTCACAAAACCGTCATGTATTTTGTGCCATTAGAGGCCGCTTCCCAAGTCCCCTGCCACAGGATCCCAGAGCCTCGTATGTCTATCAAGTTACGCATCTATATCGTTATCGGTATTCTCTCCCTCACCCTGGCGGCCGTTGCCGGCCTGGAGTTCGCGAACTCATACGCGCAGGTCAACACCCTCGATCAGATGTTACAGCGCGAAACCGCGTCCCGGCGCCTGGAAACAGCCACCCGCGACCTTGTATCGGTGCGCAACCTGGTCGACCTTTACGCGACGACCAAAGCTTTCCCGGCCGGAACCAGCGAAGAGGACCTGAATCGGATTGCCGCGACATTGACGGACACGGTTTCGGTGCTGCTCATCGCGCCGGAGATCAAGGCCATCACAGGCCACGGGGAAGACATGCTGGTCAAACTTGAGACCGCAATGGCCCTCCGCCGCGAGGTGCAAGCGACGATCGGGCGCGGGGAATCCGCGTCGAAGGAGTTGTTGGCCCGCTGGGACGAAACCGTGGACATGTTGCTGCGCCAGGTCATCAACCTTCGGCGCGACCTGGAAGCCTCCGCAGCCGGGGCGTCCGGTACCGCCGCCCTTTTGGACATTCGAGACATGCTGACCAGTTTGGCGGAGATTTCCGGTCGCGAACGGGTTCAGATCTATCGCTATGTCCTGAAGAACATCCCGATGTTCCCGAACGAGGTCATCCCCCTGCGGGCGCTGGCCGGCGGCATTTCGGTGCGATTGGGCGATATCCGAAACAATGTGACCCGCCTATCAGAGGAACCGGCCATCGCGACGTCCGGCGCGGTCGAGGTCTATGCCACCGAGGTCGAGACGATGCGCGATACCGCGCTGACTTCCGGCCAGGCCGCGATGGATTACCCGATGACTGCGGACGAATGGTATCAGACCTCGCAGCGCGGCACGGCGGCGATCTATGATGCGATCGATGCGATCAACGCGCGGGTCGAGCGGAATCTGAGCGCGGTGCGCGACACGGCCACGACGGGGCTCTATGTTTCGGGCGGCGGCATCGTCTTTATTCTGTTCGCAATCGCTTTCGCCATCTGGACGACGCAATCGCGCATTCAAAAGCCGATATCGCAACTAACCAAAGTCATGACCGAACTGGCACACGGCAATATCGACGTACCGTCGCCGGATTTCCGTGCCATTCCGGAACTGGCGGAAATGGGCGTGGTCATCGACCGCTTCAAAGACGAAGCCCGGGCGAACGAAACCTATCGGAACGAACAGGAAGCCTTCAAAAAGAAGGTTGTCGCGGATCAGGGCCGCCGAAACATCGAATTGGCCGATCAGTTCCAAGCGGCTCTGGGCACGGTTGTTCAAGATTTGGTGTCCAATGCAGAATCCCTCGCGGGTTCAGCCGGGGACGTGCGATCCAAGGCGCGCGATAGCGCTGCGCGCGGTCAACGGATTTCCGAAGATACCGTCAAGGCGGAGGCCGACATCCAGGCGATCGCATCGGCGATCCACGAGCTCGACACGGCGATTCATGAAGTGGCTCAGCAGGTCGGTTCCGCCGCAAGTCAGACCCAGGAAGCGGCAGAGCGTTCCCGAGAGGCTGCTGGGCGCGTCGATCATTTGAACCAGACCTCCGCTGCCATCCGGGACGTGGTGCGGCTCATTTCCGATATCGCGGAACAGACCAACCTGTTGGCGCTCAACGCAACCATTGAGGCCGCGCGGGCCGGGGAATCCGGCAAGGGTTTCGCCGTCGTCGCCAACGAAGTGAAGACCTTGGCAACGGAAACCAAACGCGCCACGACACAGATCGCCGAACAGATCGGCGGCATGCTGAACGACATCAACGCGACAACCGACATCGTCAAACAGATCGCGACAACCGTCGACCGGGTCAGCGAAACCGTCCAAGGCATTACCGCGGCTGCGGAAGAACAGAGCGTCACGACGAATTCCGTAGCCGAGTCTATGTCCGGCTCCTCCCGTCGCATGATCCAGGTTCGAAAGGATGTCGAGACCATGGCCCAACTCGCCCGGGAAACCGGCGACGCCGTCGCCGATGTTGCCACGTCGACCGAAACACTGGCCCAGGCCAGCAGCGCATTGCAGGCCGAAACATCAACTTTCCTGGAAAGTGTTCGGGCGCAGGGTTGAGGAAACTTGTATTCGGAATTCGCTGGATAGCTCCTTCGCTGAAGCGATGGATGCAGACTCGTGAATTCCACTCCCCAAGGTTGCTATCCGTGATATTTTTGACGCATTCGCCCCTTTGCTGAGCAGTTAGAAAGCTTGAATACTTGCGGGTGGCGAGTCCGGACGCCTAGGATAACGGCGCTTACCTTGGGGGCAGGGTTGGCAGGGTACGGTTCCCGGATTTGCGGGTGAGCACCCTAGGTAATGGTGGGATTCGGGTAGTTAACAGGTAATGGACGACGAGAAGAAGGCCGGTCCGCGGCGCCTCTCAGATGACGAAACCCGTGCGCGGCGTGCCGCCGCGATTGCCAAGCTGGGCTATTGGGACGCGGATCTAGAGAACAACATCCTGCACCACTCCAGAGAGTATGTCAGCGTGCACGGCCTGCCGCCGGACACGGTCGTCACACGCCAGGAACAAGTCCTGGAACTGATCCATCCGGACGATATCGAGCGCGTGACTGCTGAATTCAATATGGTCGACCGTGCGAAGATGCCCTACTCGACCGAGTATCGGATCATACGTCCGGACAATGGCGAGATCTCTCATATCCAGGAAATCGGGGAGATCGTCACGGACGAGGCCGGTACGGTCATTGGACATACCGGCACATCCCAGGATGTCACCGAACAGCGGTACAATCGGGCCAAGTTGGAACGCGCCTTGGCGGAATCGGAAATGAATCTGCGGTCGCGCGACCTGTTCCTGGCCAATATGAGTCACGAGTTGCGCACACCCTTGAACGCGATCAGCGGCTATGCCGAACTCCTGACCACTCTGGATGCGACGCGTTTGACGGCCGAGAAGGCCAATGGCTATGTCCGGGCGATTTTACAAGCCTCCCAGCACCTGACGAACATCATCAGCGACATCCTGCTGCAGGTCGAATTGCAACGCGACATGCGCCCTGCAGAACATCAACTGGTCGACATCGCGGAGTTCGTCGACGATGCGATCGGCATTTCGGGCCTGCGCCTGGAGCCCGACTTTGGCCATATCAATATCGACATTCAGCCCGTGGACGCCGTCGCGCGGTTCGATACCCGCCTGGTCAGCCAAGCGTTGATCAATGTGCTGGGCAACGCGGTCAAGTATGCCGGCCTGGAAAAGGGCATAACCGTCGGATTTCGGCCGGATGCGGCCGGCTGCTACCTGTTCGTGGAGGACCACGGAGACGGGATGACGAAGCTGGAAATTCAGCGCGCGCGGGAACCCTTCTTCCGCGGCGCTCAGGCGGTCCGCAAGGCCATACCCGGCACCGGCCTGGGCCTGTCGCTGACCCACCGAATCATGGCCCTGCACGGCGGCAGGCTGGAGATCACCAAAGCCGAGCACGGCGGCACCCGCGTGACCTTCTATTTCCCGTCCTGAATTCCCGTTCCGACTTCGCCCGCCGAGCAAAAACTTCCATATTCCTGCCATTGCGGTACCGTGAGAGGGCTCAGGAGGAAAAGCGGGGGAATGTCATGGACGCGCCACCTCAGCGTCATTGGTTGTTCAGGGCCGTGGGATGGCTCGCATTACTGATCTGCGCGACGGCCTGGTCGGCGCAATCCCATGCCGAACGGCGGCTGGCCCTGGTAATCGGAAACGGCGCTTATACGGTCGGCCCGTTGGCGAATCCGGTCAACGACGCGGCCTTGATGGCGGATACGCTGCGCGGCGCGGGCTTTGAGGTCAGTCAGCATGAAAATCTCGGCTATCGCGATCTCCAGCGGGCGGTGGTCGCATTCGGCCGCGACCTGAAGGCTGCGGGTGAAGATACCGTCGGGATGGTCTTCTATGCCGGACACGCCGTCCAGGCGGATGGCGAAAATTACCTGATCCCGGTCGACGCCAATATCCAGGACTCGCTGGATCTGCGCATCACGACCCTGGAAGTATCGACCTTGATGGCCAGCCTGCGCTCCGCCGGGAACCGTCTCAACCTGGTCGTTCTGGATGCCTGCCGCAACAATCCCTTCCCGTCGATCAGCCGGTCCGGCTCCGGCGGCCTGGCCAAGATCGAGGCGGCCTATGGCACGCTGCTGGCCTATTCGACCGCACCGGGAGAAGTCGCCGCCGACGGTACCGGGCGCAATTCCCCCTATACGGCAGCCCTCGCCAAGGCGATCCGGACACCGGGCCTGGCGGTCGAACATGTCTTCAAGCGGGTCCGCGTCGATGTGATGGAGCGAACCGGGAACCGTCAGGTACCGTGGGAAAGCTCGTCCCTGACCGGCGACTTCATCTTCATCGACCGGCCGCCGGAACCGGTCGTCGCCGCCCCCCAGGCACCGGCCCCGGTACCCAACAACACAGCGGAGATCGAGTACTGGAAGGGCGTCGCGGCCAGCAACGACCCGGCCGCCATCCAAACATATCTGGACGCCTATCCGGACGGATTGTTCACCGCACTGGCACAACAGCGCATCGCCGCGCTGCAAGCCGGCCAGGCACAGGCTGCTCGCAGCCAACACGAAGCCGCGGCCCGGTCAGCGTGGGACGCCGTAAAGGACAGCGACGATCCGGTGCTGCTGCAATCGGTCGTCGATCGCTATGGCGACACCGTCTATGCCGAAATCGCGCGGGTGAAACTGGACAGCCTGGCGCAGCGGGCCGAAGCGCCTCCACAACAGATCGCCGCGCTGCCGCCCCCCGCCGCCGCGCCGCCGCCGGGCGGAACGGAGCGCTATGAAGGATCCTTCGTGGCACAGCGGACCTGTTACGGCGGCGGCACCTGGTGCGGCGGCAATACGACATTCGACATGGCGATCGAAGTGATGGGGAAGTCCGTAACGCTGACTCTCCGCGGCGCGCAAACCAGTCTGACCTTGAACGCTGAAATGCGCGGCGACCGTTTCGCCGCCACCAAATACGTTACCGGCGTGAGCGGCAGCGAAGCCTTTTACTTCACCGGAACGCGTGTCGGGAACTCCTTCCAGGTCGATGCGAGGCGCGGCACTCCCGATGCCGTCTTCCTTGGCGAGGCGAAGCGGGTCGATTCCGGCCTTCCCGCCACCGCCGCCTCTACCCCCGTGAACAATCAGGCGGAGTTGCTGTTCTGGGATTCGATCAAGGATAGCCCGAACAAATCCGACTATGAGGCCTATCTGTCCCAGTTCCCCAATGGCGTATTCGCCGCCATCGCACAGGACCGCGCGCAACGGGGCTATCACCCCCAAATTGCCAGTCTGTCCCCCGCGGGCCACAGCTTTGACGGCACGTGGCAGGGCCGATTTGTGCGCGGCTATGTCGATCGGGGCGATCGATACACGAAATTCGCATACTTCTGTAAGGACGAGGAAACTCTCATTGCAGGGGTCGAGATTCAAAACGGCAGGTTCACCGGAACCTTGGTATCGCCGAACGGGTATGCGCGAAGTTGGGATACCGTCGTTGCGCCCGACGGAAGAATTGAGGGACGGATCGGTACCGATGTTCAGGTCATCGGGCAGGCCTCCGGCAATACGATTGCGATGAAGCTTTCCTACGAACTGACCGGATATGGCGGCTGCAGCGGCGAATTGACGCTGACAAGGCACGCCCAGACACAGGTCGCCGCGCTGCCGCAAGCGGTCGCCCCCGCCGCGCTCCCGCAGGCGCCGCTGGACGGGGAATGGAAACTGATCATCGAGACGGATATCCCGAACCCGCAAGCAAGATGGTGCCGGTGGGGCGAGAGCGTCGAAGAGCTGGTTACGGTGAAGGACGGGAAACTGGATACGCGCGTCTCAACGAATATGGGACACAGCGCCCAGATAAAACTGTCCCTGGCTGAAACCGGCGCGGACTATTTCGCCAAACCGCAGGGCTGGGGACAGCATTTATTCTACGGTGATCTGGACCGGCGGGGCGATGACTTCCACGGCGAGATCTTCATCACCATGTCGAACGCCAGATGCAATCAGATCGTCACCTTGCGCCGCCCCTGATCCCGCCCCCGATGGGCGCGCCCTTGCCTCTCGACCTAAAGTTTATCTTTCGACGTGTCTATTTCATTTTCAGACAGACTTTGGTTAGCTTGGCGCATACCTGAACCGGAGCATAGTCTTGGCGCTGTCGATCGATTTTAGTTTCGTCCGTTCGCGAAAAGTCGTCGCGCTCGCGGAATACTGGCGGATGAAATGCAATGGCGGCACCTGGCCGACACGGGGCGATCTTGCGCCGACCGATCTAAAGGAGCTTCTGCCGAATATCGTCCTTAGTGAGGTGACGCGCAGCCCGCTGCAGGTCTATTACCGATTGGTCGGGACCCGGGTTGCAGAAATGTCGCGTCTCGATTTCACCGGGCGTTGGCTCCACGACATGAACCCGGCCTCCGTCGACCCCGGAATTTGGCACAAAGGTTATGAAATGCTGTTGGAAACCGGGCAGCCGGTTTTCGGCAGGACAGGGATCCCCATCGCCGAGGGCAGCGAAATCATGCTGGAGGAAGAATTCGGCCTGTTTCCCCTTGAACTGGGCGTATCCGACCGGTTCCAATGCGTCGCTGTGGAGGATTACGGCGACGCGCAGCATATCGATCCGGAGATTCTGCGCGCCATGCAGCCGCGCTGACGGCCGGGTCCTGAAATTAGACCGGGAGGAGGAAGGATGTCCGAGATCCAGGGTTTACACCACAACGCCTATCGCTGCCGCGATTCCGAGGCGACCCGCGCCTTCTATGAGGGCTTCCTGGGCCTGCCGCTGGTCCATGCGTTCGAGATACGCGAAACCAAGACCGGGCGGGACACGCGGGTCCTGCACAGCTTCTATCAAATGAAGGACGGGTCCTGTCTGGCCTTCTTCGAAGTCCCCGGATCGCCTTTCGATTTCAAGGACCAGCATGATTACGACCTGCACATCGCCCTGCAGGTGGATCGCGAGACGCTGGTCGCCATGTTCGAAAAGGGCAAACAGGCCGGCATCGAAACGCGCGGCATCGCGGATCATCACTTCATCGAATCGATCTATTTCCGCGACCCGAACGGCTATGTCATCGAATTGACCACGCCGACCGGCAAGGCCCCCGAAATACTGCAAAAGGCGAAGGACGAGGCACACGGAATCCTGTCCCTCTGGCAGGACACCAAACCGTCGGATTAGCCGCCGAGCCCCCGTCCGCTCAGACGGTCACCCGCCGGGTGTCGCATCGCCTGAGAAGAACGCCTGGAACGCCTTCGCCCGTGCCGCGGGGGAAGTCTCCTTCTCGAAATGACGCAGCAGGTCCGACATGCTGATCACCCCGACGATCGCACCGGCCTGGGCGACCGGCATGTGGCGGAACTTTCCGGCCGTCATACGCTCGAAGATATCGTGCGGATCGTCCGTCGGCAGACAGGTCTTCACCGCCGTCGTGGCAATACCGGAAACCGGCCGTTTCGCGTAGTCGCCGCCGCCGACCGCAACGTCATGGACAATATCGCGTTCCGAAATGACGCCGAACAGCGACCCGTCCGCGTTCAGAACCAGCAGAAAGCCGATCCGGTGTTCGGACATGATCTCGGCGGCGTTCTGGATCGTGTTGTCCGGTGCTACGCTCAGCGGTGCCGGATGGCCCTCGATAATCGTTGCGATGGTCATAGCTCTTTCCCAAACATCCCCACCTGACTAGGCCTAACGCGACCCCGTAAAGGCCGCAAAGCAAACCTTTGTGAACGCTGCCCGTTTCAGCCCGCGCCACCCACCCGCACAGACGGTTCGGCACGGCCTCTTCCGGCCACTGCCGGGCCGATTTCCGACACCGGAACCAGGCGCGGTCGGAAGGCGACGCGCCGCGCGGGCGTGGCGGCGTAGACCTGCTTATGCGCCTCGACGAACAGGGCGCCCCCCAGTCGCGGGCACCAGCGCCGCCCGATTCGTTCCACCGCCGGCCCGGTCCGTAATACCAGGTCCCAATCGCTTGGCGGCATGTAGAGCGCCCGGGTCGTCAGCAAGGGTTCGAACAGGCTGTCCTTCAGCAGCTTTTCCATCTGATATTTGCTGTAGGGCTTGCCATGGCCGAAGGGCGTGCGTTCGCTGCGCGCCCAAATTCCCCGCCGGGCCGGAACCACCGCCAGCAGCCGGCCATGCCCGGACAGAACCCGCCAGCATTCGCGCATCATGGCGCGCAGATGTTCGCTGTTCTCCAAGGCGTGCACCAGCAACAGCCGGTCGATGGACAGATCGTCGAAAGGAAGCGACGTCTCATCGGCCAGCGCAACCCGGTTCGGCTTGCCGCGCGGCCAATGGGTCACGCCTTGATGGGCGGGCATGATCGCCAGGATCCGGTTGGCCTCGCCCTCGAACTGTTTCAAATAGGGTGTCGCATAGCCGATCCCGGCGATGGTGCAACCGTTGACGTCCGGCCAATGGGCGCGGATCTCCGCCTGCACGATCCCGCGCGCGGCCTTGCCGAGACGGCTTCGGTAGAAGCGATTGAAATCGACGACGTCACTCCACATGACGCGCACTATATCAGGGACGACGGGCCGGCACATCCGCCGATCGCGTCCCTTGCCAAACCGCCCGGGCCCGTGAAACTGTAGCGCCCGAACCAGGGAGAGTAGCCATGCTGGATATCCGCCAAATCCCCGTCCTGAACGACAATTACGTCTATCTGGTCCGTGAAACGGAAACCGGATCGACCGCCGTCGTCGATCCCGCCGTCGCCGCGCCCGTGCTAGCCGAGGCGGACCGGCTGGGCTGGAAGATCACGCATATCCTAAACACGCACCATCACGGCGACCATGTCGGCGGCAATATCGAAATTCAGTCGGTGACGGGCTGCCACATCGTCGGACCGCGCGCCGACCGGGATCGGATTCCGGGCATCCAGACGGAGGTCGGCGACGGCGATGTCTATCGCTTCGGTTCGGCAGAAGCCCAGGTCTTCGACGTACCGGGTCATACACGGGGCCATATCGCCTATTGGTTCGCCGCGGATGACGCCCTGTTCTGCGGCGACACGCTGTTCGCGTTGGGCTGCGGGCGGGTATTTGAAGGTACCCATCCACAGATGTGGCACAGTCTGGGCAAGCTGCGCGCCCTGCCGGACAGCGCGCGGGTGTTCTGCGCCCATGAATATACCCAGGCCAATGCCCGCTTCGCCCTTTCCGTCGATTCGGCGAATGGCGCGCTGAAGGAGCGCGCGGCGCGGATCGACGCAGCCCGCGCGAAGGGCGAACCGACCGTGCCGTCCCGCCTGGGCGAAGAGAAGGCAACGAATCCTTTCCTGCGGGCGGACGACCCGGATCTGGCCGCGGCCCTCGGCCTGACCGGGGCCAGCGCCGCCGAGGTCTTTTCCGAAGTCCGGACCCGCAAGGACAATTTCTAAAGCGAACCGTCGACCCTGGAGGAAAATGCGAATGAAACTGCTGTTCAGCGACACGTCCCCCTACGCCCGAAAATGCGTTGTCGCCGCCCATGAAAAGGGCCTGGCTGACCGGATCGAAATCGAGCGCCTCAACCCGTTCGAGACCGACTTCCACGAGGTGAACCCGCTAAACAAGGTGCCCTGTCTGGTGCGGGAGGATGGGCCCAGCCTGTTCGACAGCTTTGTCATTTGCGACCATCTGGACCGCTTGGGCGGGGGCAATCCCTTGATCCCGGCTGCCGGGACCGACCGCGACCGGGTGCTGCGCCTACATGCCATCGGTCAGGGCATAACCGACGCCGCCCTGAACCTGCGCAGTCAGGTCATGCGCGACGCGAAGTTGGATACGCCGCTGCCGAAGGACTGGTTCATCGACCGGCAATGGTCGGCGATCCAGAAAAGCTGCAAGCTGTTGGATCAGGAAATCGACAGCCTGCAGGGCGCGTTGGATCTGGGACAGATCTCGGTCGGAACGGCGCTGGGCTATCTCGATCTGCGCTTCCCGGAATCGGCATGGCGGCATCACGCGCCGGCTCTGGCAACCTGGTACGAGACATTCTCGCAGCGCCCGTCCATGCAGGCGACGGCACCCAAGGGCTGAGCATAAGCCATGTCCGATCTGACGGCACAGCGGATCGTCGAGATGCTGAACCTCCAGCCGCATCCCGAAGGCGGCTGGTACAGCGAAACCTACCGCCACGATCCCGGCACCGGCGGACGCGGCGCCTCGACGGCGATCTATTATCTGCTGGAGGCGGGCGACCGGTCGGCATGGCACCGGGTGAAGGATGCCGATGAAGTCTGGCATTGGCATGCCGGGGCGCCGCTGGCCATGACCCTGTCGCCGGACGGGCGCATCAGCACGTCCCATCGGCTGGGGCCGGATCTGGTGTCGGGACAGCGCCCGCAACTGGTCGTCCCGGCCGGTCATTGGCAGACGGCTATGAGCGTCGGGCATTGGACCCTGGTCGGCTGCACCGTCGCCCCGGCCTTCCAGTTCGAAAGCTTCGAAATGGCTCCGCCCGGCTGGGAACCCGGAAAGGGCCCGCCGGACGGTCCAGCGACATGACCTACGATGGAATCGCGACGGATCTGGCGGCGGTCGGCTTGGCCGCGCGCGGCGGATTTCACCCCGGCCCGGCGGATGCGGCCCCGACGACCTGCCGCAGCGTCATCCTGATCGGCAATGTCGGGCCGGACTTCTGGCCGCATTTCGAGGCCGGACGCCGGGACGAGCCCAACGCGCTGGATTCCTGGACCAAACGCCAGGTGGACCGGATCGCGGCCAAAGCCGGCGGCTGGGCCGTCTATCCGTCCGACGGACCGCCTTACTTCCCGTTCCAGCGCTGGGCCATGAAGGCGGAACCGGTTCATCCATCCCCCATCGGCATGTTGATCCATCCCGATTTCGGCCTGTGGCATGCCTATCGCGCGGCGATCTGCCTGCATGACGCGGTACCTTTGCCGGCGCGGGACGAAAGGCCCAGCCCCTGCACCGCCTGCGCTGACAAACCCTGCCTGACCACCTGTCCGGTCGGCGCCTTCACCGGACAAGGCTATGACGTGCCGGCCTGCGCCGCGCATCTGCTCACGGAGGACGGCCGCGATTGCGTCGAGCAGGGATGCCGGGCACGCCGCGCCTGTCCGGTTGCCGGGCCCGACCTTTACGCCGCCGGTCAGGCCGCTTTCCACATGCGTGCCTTCGTCGCCGCCCGCGACTGAATCGACCACCCGCCGCAAACACCCCATCAGAAAAAACGCCTGCCCCTTCGATAGCCGGTTCCGAAAGAAACCCGAACCGACCGATCGGAGGTCACCCATGCGCACCGACCCGTCCCCCATTCTGCGCCGCGCCCTGTTCGCCATGATCGCCGTGGCCGCGCTTGGCGCCTGCACCCTGAACAATCAGAAGCCGACCGACGAGGGGATCGGCTTCCGCAGCCAGCGCTTCGACGACATCGCCGCCATGCGGGAATATCGATCCTGCGTCGATGATGCGGCCGAGCTCGACCGACAGGCCTATGCGACACGGGCGACCGCCAAATACCTGGCCAGCGCGCGTCTGTTGGAAAGCTGCGAAGCGAAACTGGGCGCGGGTGCCGCGACCCTTCCGCCGGAAGAACGGATGCACGCTTACGGGCTTGCCGTTCAGAATTACATCAAGGGCGGCGACATCGATAAGGCGCGGGAAACGCTGAACCGGTTCGAAACCGCCTTTGCCGGGCAGGATCTCTACTATTCGGACGGCTCATCCTTCACCGACACGATGGGCGCCCTGTTGGGCCGGTATGACGGCAAGGATTTCGGTCAGTTCTCGACCCTGAACGTCAGTGCGGACCTGAAGGCGGAAATGCGCCGCGTGTCCTATTGGGCACAGAATTGAGGAGGAGCCGGAGATGCAACGCCTTCGATCCCTCAAGCGCCGATTGACCGCCGGGGCCGCCCCTTTCGCCCTGGCCACCGCCCTCTCGTTCAGCCCTCTTCCCGCCTTCGCGGCAACGGATGGCCCAACCTGGGCGCCGACGGCCTCCGAACGGCTGGTCAAACTGCCCACCGTCTATCTGAAGAAGTCGATCGACCGGGATTTCCAATCCTCCGGTCTGGCCGCCGCGATCCGCGACCGCACGGACGAGTTGGGGTCGACGCAGCAGGCAATCCTTGAACTGCAGGACGCCATGGAGATGGCCGAGGGCGAGGTGCGGATCGAGCTGAAGCATCAGTTGCTGGCCCATAAGCAGGCCTTCGTTCAAGCCCTGGGCACGCGCATCGATCTGCAGCGGCGCGAGGCGGAAACCCGGGCAAAGCTTTACGAGAAACTATTGGACCGGATCGGCGCCGAAGAGGCGGCGATGACGCCGGCGCGCCAGGAGTTGGTTGCGGCCCAGCACCTGGCGCGCCAGCGGTTCGAAAGCGCCATCGGCGATGTCGACATGGACGTCTTCGGCAGCGGCGCGGAGATGAGCCGCTATTCCGAGAAATATGCCGAGAACCGGGCCGCCATCGAGGCCCTTGCCGCCAAGATCGCCGCCCATCCGATGAACCGGATGCCGGTCTTCGACGGCGAGGAAATGGACCGCAAGACCTATCTGCAGCGCCTGGCGGAGGACAGCCGCACCACGCTGGCCCTGTTGGGGCAGGAAGAGGAACTGCTGGGCTATATGGGAAAGCTGGTCGCGCTGGACGCCATGGCGCTGCATGACGAGATCGCCACTGCCCAGGCGGAAGAACAGGGCATCGACCCGGATCAGGCGGGGGTCGAATTGTCCGACGCCGCGCGCCTGTTCCTGAACTGAGCGAAGGGAGACCCGTTATGGTGAAACGCATCCTTTTGGCGGCCTGTTTGACCGCCGCGGCAATGGCGCCGCTGCCGGCCCTGGCCGCTGACACCTTGGAAAACCTGGAACGCGAACGGGCGTTGACCGTGCGGACCCTGATCGACCCGGCATTGGGGCCGGGCGACCGCGCGGGCAAGCTGGAAATCGCCACCCGGCGGCTGACGGACCTGGAACGCATGGCGATCCGCGACGACAGCCTGACCGGCGACACCTCGCCCGTCGTCCGGGTCGCCTTCAAGAACTATGACCTGACCTTCCTGGTCCACGCATCGGTCGAACGCAATGTCACCCTGATCGACCAATGGATGGAGCAGGTCGGCATCTCCACCGACAGCCTGATGACCGCGCGGGTCGGGAGACGCTATTGATGGCCGGGACACGGCGCCTTCCCGCGATGACGACCGGACCGGCGGCCCTGCGCGGCAGTTCGCTGCTGCTTGGCGTCGCCGTTCTGGCGCTCGCCGCCGGGGTGGCGGCGACGGATCTCGGCGCCGCCGACATCCTGGATTGGCTGGCGGATACACTGGGAACCGCCTTTCTGGGTCTGCTTGGACTGCTATGCGGGGTCGCGTTCTGGGCCTGGGTCCGGATCGTCCAGAACCATCCGCGCCGCGATTTCTGGCTGGAGGCCGGATTGCACGCCGCCGCCGCCGTCGCGACCCTGGCGCTGACCTTCACCCTGTTGGGCATCAGTCTGGGGATCGGCACGCTGGCCCATACCGAGCTGACGCCGGAGACGGTGCAGCCGGTCATTGCCGACCTGACCGAACAGTTCAGCCTGGCCTTCATGACCTCCGTCATCGGCCTGCCCGTCTCGGCCGGGCTGCGCGCTGCGCTGCTGCTGACCGACAGCGCCGCATCCCCGCCGGACCTTCCCGATCCTGACGAGAGCGCTTAGGAGACCGCGATGAAATTCCTTGTCTTCAATACCGTGGTTCTGGCCGCTTTGGGATATCTGTTCCTGTCCGACGGGCGTCTGGACATCCCATTCCCACGCAACGCGCCGACGACCGC
This sequence comes from Pacificispira sp., assembly GCF_965228185.1. Lineage (NCBI taxonomy): Bacteria > Pseudomonadati > Pseudomonadota > Alphaproteobacteria > Rhodospirillales > Aestuariispiraceae > Pacificispira > Pacificispira sp. Next base: position 587,468 of record NZ_CBDDHE010000008.1, read on the forward strand.
CGCCGCGCCGGCAGCCACACCGGAAGCGCATGACGTCGCGGTTCTGCCGGAGCCGGCCGAACCGCCGCCGGCAATAGAGGCGCGCGCACCGGAGGAGACCGTCTTCACCCCGCCGCCGGCAATGGAGGAGGCCGAACCCGTCGCGACCCTGCCCGTGCCGGAAATCCCGGCCCCGCAGGAAACCGCCCTTCCAGAACCAGGGCCGTCACCCGCACCCCAAGTGACGCTGGCGGAAGGAACGGAAGTGATGTCCCGGACCGAGCGCACGCGGGAATTGGACCGGCTGATCGAAGATATGGAGTTGTTCTATATCGAGCGGATCGCCCGCTGACGGAAGGGGAGGGCATGGGCACCAAGACCACATCCTGGGACGGCGCCGCCATGATCCTCTGCGGCACGGCGGTGGCCCTGCTGATCCTCTCCGCCTTCCGGATTCCGCCCGCCCCGCCCTTGGAACCGCAGCCCCAAGAGATCGAGGAAGCGCATCTCGATCAACCGTCCGCCGACCGGACGTCCTCCATGCCGGTCGCGATCCTGCTGCCCGCGCCGCCTGCGGTCTCCACTCCCGCCGCGCCGCCGGTGAACACCGCCGAACCGGCGCGACCGGTTCGATCCGAGCCGATCCCCGTCGAGCCCCTCAAACCCCGCCCTCGGGAGACCGCGCCAACGAGGGCCGCCGCCCCGCCTGCGATCCTGCGGCCGGTCGAACCGATCGTTCCGGAACCGCCCAAGACGCGGCAAGAGGACCCGCCGCCCCCTAAAACTCAAGAGGCGATCACCCCGCCAGCCCCGCAATCGGAAACGGAGATCGTCGTTTCCGAGACGGCCCCGGATTCCGCGCAGACCCTGCGGCAGGGCCGGGCCCTGCTGCGCCTGCTGGAACAGGATGCGGGGCCGGATCTGCGGATCGCCTGGCCCGCCGACGGCTCGCGCCGGGAAGCGCTTTACGCCGCGCTGACCGCCTGTTTCGGGATGGAAAGCGTGCTGATGGACGGGACCGGGCGGCTGTATCGCGCGGCGGCCCCTGCCGGTGTATCCCAACCGCCCGACATGGCACGACACAGCGGCTTCGTCCGGGCAGTCGAGGGCGAAATGCCCCGCAGCGAACGGCAGGAACTGGATCCGATTTACCGCCATCACCGCCTGTCCCCTGGCAGCGCAAGGCCGGTGCGGCTGTTTCCGCGCCATGCCGACGCGATGCTGCTGGGGGGCCTGTCCGATCTGCTGGGGGGATTGCGAGGCGGTCAGCGGATCGAGGCCCGCTATACGATGGGCAGCGGCGAAGTCGCGGTGACGGATATCCGTCGTGACGGCACCGTCATTCCCGGCAGCGTCCGCCTGCGGCCACGCCAGAACTGCAGGGCGGCGACATGACCCGGTACATCCTGCTGCTCATCCTGCCCTTGCTGACGGCGGCCTGTGTTCCGGATGGGCCCAGACCCTATGGTGCGCAGGCGGACCTGCCCCCCGATCTGGACCGCTCGACGGAGGTGGACCTGTCCGATGCCTATTTCGCGGCGCTGCCCGACTGCGTCACCATCCTGCCGATGGGGGCAGGCACCGATGGCGGCGCGCCGGTCCTGGAAGCCGCCATGACCCGGCATGCGCGCGACCGGTTCTCGCGTGTGATCGGCGGACCAGAGCGCCGGGCGCTGATGGACCGCCTTCTGGTCGACCTTACCGTCCCGGAAGACCGCGCCTATTTCGCGCACCGGACCCGCTGCGGGCATTTCCTGACCTTCGCGCCCTGGGGCGGAGAAGACCTCTATGCCGTGGTCTATAGCCGGAAGGCGGTCGGGATCGCGGCCCAGTTGACGGATGGCGGAGACAGCGCACCGTTGTGGCGCGCCCGGCATGTTACGGTGCGTTCGGACGGGTCGCTGCCGCTGTCGCCCTTGGGTGTGGTGATCGGTGCCTTTGAGGCGGCCCGACTGGAAGGGGATACCGACCTGCCCAATTCCATGGCGGACGACGTCGCCCGTCGGTTGATCTCGACCCTACCGGATCTCGGATTGCGGACCGGGTCGACGGTTCTGACGAATGGTGGCGTCCTGGATGGCGATCCGCTGACGATGGGCGATTGACGGCGGGTGCCGGTCGATCCACTCTCCGGCGCCTCAGGAGGCGAGGGAATGATGGTCAAGGGTCCGATTCTGATCGCGGCGGCGGCCGGCCTTCTGGCCACGACAGCGACCGCGCAAGTGCCGGGAACCCAGTCGGTACTGGGGGCGACCGGCACGGCGGCCGGTTTGGCGCAGGATATCCTGTCCACCGTGGAACCCGGCAGCCGGGTCGCCCTGCGCCCCTTGCGCGGCACAACCTCAAACCTGACATCCGGCGTCGCACGGGACCTGTATGAAGCCGTTCTGGACGGATTGTTCGAGGCGTCTGGTGGCGCGCATACGATCCTGACCCGCGAACGCCTGAATCAAGTCTATGAGACCTGCGAAGAGTTCTTCACCTGCGGCGATTATGCAGCCCGGTTGGAAGCGGCCCGCGCAGAGGTCGAGGTCCAATGTGCTGCCTCCCCGGGTGTGGAACGGGTGCGCCTGTTCTGTTCGGCGGTCGACATCGAAACAACGGTGACGGTCGGGCGCGGCAGCGGCGATTTCCCGTTGGCAAGCCTCGCCCCGGCGCAGGACTGGGCCCAGGCTATGGCCGGGATCGCCGCCGAGTTAAATGCGGCCGTCGCCTTGCCCGGCAGTTTGGGCCGGGCGCATATCATCGACCAAACGACCGGCACACATACGGATTTCGCCGCCCTGCTGACGAACAAGCTGCGGTTCGAACTGGGGCGGCGCATGACCTTGCGCCAAGGCGACCTTGTCGACGCCGCGCAGGCGCGCCGTCAGCTGGGCTATGAAGACGAACCCTTGCCGGTGTTTCCGGGCTATGTGCTGAACGGCGTGATCTGGCCGGCGGGGGAAAGCCGGGTGACGCTGACCGTCGATCTGAACCATGACGGCCGGACATTGGCGCTGGCCTCGGTCGATATCGCGCGCGACAGCATTCCCGCTCAATTTCGGGAATCGGCATCCCCGAACGGTCTTGTTTCCGCTTCGGCCCAGGCCGTCCCATCCGATAGACTGGATCGGCAGTCGGCGATCCGCGCGGCGACCAACCTGGCCCGGGCGCGATTGATCGCGCAAGCATTGGGGACACAGGGACCGGCCGTCGGGATGATCGCCACCGAGGCCGATGCCACCCAGGCCTTGGGCGGCGCCCTCAGCCTGGGCATGCCCTATGACGAGGTGCTGGAAGTCCTGGAGCCGGCGGAAGCGGATGGGCGCATCTCCGTTCACCTGACCGGCCGGGTCGCGCCGGTTGGCCGGAACAGCGGCCCCGACATCCGCGCCGCCTTGAGCCGGAGCATCTATGAGACCGGGGACGCCATCGCCCTGACCATTTCGTCGGACCGCGCCGCGCGTATCGGGATATTCGCCTGGGGTGCGGACAACCGCGTGGTCCGGGTCTATCCGGTAGACGGGATCGCCGCGCCGGAACTGATGGCCGGGGACGCGGTCACCCTTCCGGCTGCGGCCGAGGACCGGCAGATCCAATCCGCGCCGCTGGAATTGGCCGACATCGACAATCCCGAAGATCACGAAATGCTGATCCTGGTCGCGGCGGACCGGACCCTAGCATTCGAGACCCTGGCCCCGCCGCTGGGCGCCGACGCGCAGGAGACCGCCGCCCGGGCAACGGACGGGTCGGGATTCTTTCAGGCCCTGGCCGCGCATGATCTGTCGGCGGTGACCATCCTGGCGCTGCCCTATCAGATCCGCGAGTGAGGGGTCAGACCGGCGCGGATTCCCGAACCACTCGGGCCAAGGTCAGAATGTCGACCGCCGCCGCACCGTCCCTTTTCAGGCGCCTTGCGGCCGCATCGACCGTCGCGCCGGTGGTCATGACATCGTCGATCAGAAGGATACGCCGGCCGTCGATTTCCGCCTTACGGTCCGGATTTGTCCGGAAGGCCCCCTCGACATTCCGCCGCCGCGCCGACGCAGACAGATGGCCCTGGATCGGCGTATGGCGCTTGCGGATCAGCGCATCGGACAGAAGCGGCTTGCCATAGGCGGCGGCCAAGGGCCGTGCCAGAAGAACCGACTGGTTATAGCGCCGGTCGAACAGGCGGCGGCGATGCAGCGGCACCGGTGCGATCACATCCGCTTCCGCCAGCAAATCGGCACCGGCCCGCATCATCCAGCGCGACAGGCCGGGGGCCAGATCGGTACGGTCACCATGTTTGAATGCGATCAAGATCTTCGCGATCCCATCGTCATAGGCGACGGCCGCCCTGGCCCGGTCGTAATGCGGCGCATTGGCCAGGCAGGCGCCGCAGCGCGCGCCGACGCCGAAATCCAGTTCGAACGGATAACCGCATTGGCCGCATTGCGGCGCGGAGACGAAACGCGTCTTGCGCCAGCAGGCGATGCACATGCCGCCATGACTGCCGGTTTGCACTCCGCACGCGGCGCAGCGCGGTGGCAGGACCAGGTCCAGCAGCGCCGATCCACCGCGCCGCAGCCGGGCCATGGGCCCATCGGGCGCGACGGTCCCGTTCAGGGGTCGAATGTCGGCCATGTCAGGGTGCCTTCCTGCGCCACTTTGGGCACCAGGGCGACCTCCCAATCCAGGTATCGCTGCATCGCCGCCTGGTCCAGTTCCAGGTCATAGGGCTTGTGGAAGACATCGTCTTCCGCCGAATAGGGCTGCCCGATCCCGTCTTCCATTTCGCCGCCGGCGGCACGCCATGCGGCATTGCCGCCGTCCAGGACCTTGACCCGATGCACCCCGGCCCGCGTCAGATCCTGCGCCGCCAGGACCGCCATGCGCGGATCGTCCGCCGTGAAGACGATCCACCGCGACGCCAGGATCGGCGCCAGGTCTTGCATCGCCCGGGCCCGGATCGCGAATTGCGCCCCTTTCGGATGGCCGCGCCGATGGGCCAGACTCTTTGAGAAATTCACCATCGGCGTATCCGTCATGGCCATGGCGTCGGCGGCCGAGATGCGGGCAACGGACATCAGATCCAATTCATAGACATGGTCCTTCGGGATTCCTTCTTCCGAACCGCGTGTGCCGATTCCGCCCGCCAGCACAGCCACATCCGGCCACCCCATCTGGATCAGCCAGGACGCGGTCATGATGGCCCGGACTTCGTTATCGTCGGCCAAGACAATCCGGGCATTCTGCACCCCGACATATTCGTCGGTCGCCTGGACCAACTGACCGCCCGGCGCGTGCCGGAAACCCGGGATATGTCCGGCCTCGAATTCCTCCTTGGTGCGGACGTCCAGTTGGAAGGTCGTACGGTCCCCTTCCGAAAGCCAGGCCTGCAGCCCGTCCCAGTCGATCCGTTGCACGCCGAACCGGTCGGCGACCTTCGCCGCCGCCGCGCGCGCCCATTGATCGGCCGGACCGTCGGGGAAAGGCGCCACATCCGACGCGCCGCGCGCGCAATCCAGCCCGGCCAGCATCCACCCCATGGTACCGTTTTCCAGTGCGACCACCCGGTTGGGCACACCGGCATTGATCAGCGATTGCGCCCCGATGATCGACCGGGTCCGTCCGGCGCAGTTGACGACGATGGTCGTATCTTCGTCGGGGACGGCTTGTCGGACTCGGTGGACCAGTTCGGCCCCCGGCGCATCGACCCCGCCCGGAATGGACATGTTGTGGAATTCCCGGAAGGGGCGGCTGTCCAGGATTGCCAGCTTGTCGCCCCGGCGTTGCATCGCGTCCAGATCCCGGGCCGAGATATGGGGCGTCCCGAATTGGGCTTCGACATACTCCCCGAAGGCCTTGGACGGGACATTGACCCCGCTGAACAGAATATGACCGGCCGCTTCCCAGGCATCGACGCCGCCGGTCAGGATCGAAACATCCGTCCACCCGGCGAAGCACAGGATGTCGGCCGCTTTATCCGCCAGCCCCTCGCCCGCGTCGCATAAAACCACCGGCACGTCGCGGCGCGGAATCAGCCGCCGGTATTCCAACTCCAACCGGCTGAGCGGCAGATTGACGGCGCGCAGAATGTGGCGCTGTCCAAAGGCACCCTGCTCGCGCAAGTCGATCAGGGCGATTTCGCCCCCGCCCTTCAATTGGCGGTGCAGGCTGTCGGCGTCGATGGATTTGGCGGTCACGCGCGCCCCCTGTTTCGTAATTCGGGCCGGCAGTGTAAGAGGTTGGCCCGGGCTTGGGAATTGTTAGTGACACCGGATTGGGACCGAATGCCGACGGACGGGATCGACCAGATCGAGATATTCGACCGCGCCTTGCTGCGCGACCGCCGGGACCGCAGCGCCCGGCGCGGCGGCGACCATGATTTCCTGTTCCAGGAGGTCGCAGGACGTTTGACCGACAGGCTGGAAGACGTTTCGCGCCGGTTCGATTTGGCTTTGGACCTGGGTGCGCGGGACGGAACGCTGGGCCGGGCGCTGCTGACTTCCGGCAAGGCCGGGAAAGTGATCTTCGCCGACCGCGCGACCGGTTTTGCCGCGCAATGTCATGAAGGCGGCCCATCCATCGTCGCGGACGAAGAAATGCTGCCCTTCGCCCCGGGCAGTTTCGATCTGATCGTGTCCAATCTGGCCCTGCATTGGGCGAACGATCTGCCCGGCGCGCTGGTCCAGGCGAATCGGGCCCTGCGTCCCGACGGGCTGTTCCAATCGGCCGTACTGGGCGGCGAGACCCTGTCGGAGCTGCGCCATTGCCTGATGGATGCGGAGGAAGAAATCAGCGGCGGCGTCTCGCCCCGGGTTTCGCCGATGGTCGATCTGCGGGACGCGGCGGGTCTGTTGCAGCGCGCGGGCTTCGCCCTGCCGGTCGCCGATCTGGACCGGATCGAGGTCACCTATGACGACCCGTTCCGGCTGATGGCCGATCTGCGCGCGATGGGCGAGACAAATGCCCTGCGGGACCGGTTGCGGCGCCCGACGCGGAGGGCGGTCTTCCTTCGGGCCGCCCAGCTTTATGGGGAGCGGCACCGACGCTCGGACGGACGGCTGACCGCCCGGTTCGACATCATCTATCTGCATGGCTGGCGGCCGGCGGAAACCCAGCCCAAACCGCTGCGCCCCGGCAGCGCCAAATCGCGGCTGGCCGACGCCCTGGATACCGACGAGGTCGGGGCGGGCGATCCGACAAAGCCGGAATAGACGTCAGGCCCTCTTGCAAAAGTAAAACGATCGTTCTACATGTGCGGTATGACAAACACCGCACAGCAAATATCCGCGCGCCTCGAATCCTGCTTCGCCCATTCCGGCTTCGCAGAGCCCGGCGTCGACGCCGTCCGCGCGGCGGCGGGCGTCAGCCTGCGAACCCTCTACAAATATTTCCCGTCGCGCGAGGATATGGTGGTCGGCGCCTTGGACCATCGTCATCAGCGCTATCTCGAAGGCCTGAAGGAAGGCGTTCCGGACGGCCCCGGACCGGCCCCGATCCATCATATGATCGAGCGGGTGGCCGCCTGGATGACCGACGAAGCGTCGACCGGTTGCCTGTTCCTCAGCGCCTTGGCGGCCCATCCCGGCAGTGCCGCCATTCAAGCGGCCGTCGCGCGCCATAAGGCCGAAACCCGGGCCGTGCTGGCCGAATTCGCCCAGCGCGCCGCACCGGCACTGTCCGGGGCGCGGCGCGGCGCAATCGCCGATGCGCTGTTCGTGATGCATGAAGGCCAGGTCGCCGCCAGCGCGACCTGCGGCGCCGAGAGCGCCGCCAATGCGGCCCATTCCCTGGCCGACACGATCCTGACCGAAAGGGTGATGCAATGACGAAAGATCTGCCTGAAACGATGCGCGGCGTGGTCCTGACCGGCCATGGCGGGTTCGACAAGCTGGAATACAGGACGGACCTGCCGGTTCCCCGTCCCGGGCCGGGCCAAATCCTGATCCGGGTCGCCGCATCCTCGGTCAACAATACCGACGTCAACACGCGCATAGGCTGGTATTCCAAATCCGTGCGCGGGGATACCGGCACCGGCGGGGCGTCGGGTTTTACCGACAATGTCGACACCGATGGCGGCTGGGCCGGGGTGCCGCTTCATTTTCCGCGCATTCAGGGGGCCGATTGCTGCGGACGGATCGTGGCCGTCGGTGACGGCGTCGACGCTGCGCGGATCGGCGAACGGGTTCTGGTCCGCACCATGCAGACCACCGGCGCGGGCGGGAAGGATTACGGCAGTTGGACCTATGGGTCGGAATGCGACGGCGGTTTCGCGGAATATGCCATCGCCGATGCCCCGGAAGCGGAACCGGTGCGGTCGTCCGACTGGACCGATCTGGAACTGGCCACCATTCCCTGCGCCTACACCACCGCGGAAGGCATGTTGCAGCGGATCGGACTGGGCGCACAGAAAGTCTTGATCACCGGTGCGGCGGGCGGCGTCGGTTCGGCGGCGATCCAATTGGCGAAGCGGCGCGGCGCAACGGTCACCGCCATGACGTCGCCGGAGAAAGCCGAGGCGATCCGCGCGCTGGGCGCCGATGCGACCCTGGGCCGGGACGATGTCATTCCGGGTCAGGAATTCGACGCCGTCGTCGATCTGGTGGCAGGACCGCGCTGGCCGGACCTTCTGGATTCGATCCGGCCCGGCGGCCGCTATGTGACGTCCGGCGCGATTGCCGGGCCGATTGTCGAACTGGATGTGCGCACGCTCTATCTGCGCGATCTGACGCTGTTCGGGTCGACCTATCAGCCGCGCAACATTCTGCCGGACATTATCGGCTATATCGAACGCGGTGAGATCAAACCGGCCGTCGCCGCAACTTATCCCCTGGAAAGACTGGTCGACGCGCAGAAGGCGTTCCTGGAAAAGCGTTTCGTCGGCAAGATCGCCATCGACGTGGCCGCGGACGGCTAGAGCGGTATGCGTTCAGATGGAACCGCCTGAGACGCTGTCTTCGGTTTCCTGGTTAGGAGCGGTGCGCGTAGCGATGCGGGGCATCGGAAGCGTGCAGCGACGCGGTCCAGGGAGCCGAAGACGGCGCCGAAGGTCGGTATGGCGCGCCGCCGGTGTCGTCGCGACGGCTGGACGATGCCCCGCATCGCCTGCGCCGACGCTCCTAACCGACAACCCGCCATGCCGATCTCAGGTGATTCCATCTGAACGCATACCGCTCTAAACCCAGTCGCGGAGCTGCGCCACCAGCGGGACGTCCGCCGGGGGCATCGGGTAATCGCCCAGCCGCGCCGGCCGGACCCAGGCGAGCTCTTGACCTTCGCGCGGTTGCGGATTGCCCTGCCAGACCCGGCACACATAGAGCGGCATCAGCAGGTGGAAATCGTCATAGGCATGGCTGGCGAATCCGATCGGCGCCAGACAGCTCGCCCGCGTGTCGATCCCCAGCTCTTCCTGCAATTCGCGGATCAGGGCGCGTTCCGGCGTTTCGCCCTCGGCGACCTTGCCGCCGGGAAATTCCCACAGACCGGCCATCTTCTTCCCTTCGGGCCGCTTGGCGATCAGGATCCGTCCGTCGCGGTCGATCAGCGCCACGGCGACGACCAGCAGGATCGGCACGTCGCGTTCCGCCTCGAACAATCCCTCGCTGACGTCCCAACAGCCGCTCATCCGCCGCCTTCCTTCCAATCCGCCCGATCCAATTCATACCAGTTTACATCGACATCGCATGCGCGCGCCGGGGCATGGATGCGGACGACCTTCTCGAACCGCATGCCCAACCTCCGGATCAGACGGTTCGACGGTTCATTGGCAAGAAAAACCCGCGCATAGAGCGATGTCAGTCCCAGATCGCGGAAGGCATGGTCGATCCCGGCCCGCGCCAGTTCCCCACCGAAGCCCTGGCCCCAGACCGATCTTGTCACAATATAGCTGATTTCCGCCCGGCCCGGATCGTCCTCTGCGAAAGTCAGGCCGAACTGACCGACATAGGTGGCATCGTCCTGTTTCCGCGCGGCCAGAAGCCGGTACGTCCCCTGGTCCCGTTTGGCCAGGGCTTCCGTTATGAACTTCTGCGCCCCGTTTTCCGGATAGGGATAGGGGATGCTGGAGGTATAGCGGACGGATTCCCAGTCCAGACAGCTCGCCTGCACATCCCCGGCATCGTCGAGGGCGATGGGTTGCAGAAACAGGCGGGCGGAACGAAGGGGATAGCCGAATTCAGCTTCGGTAATCGGCATTGATGTCGATATAGGCATGGGTCAGATCGCAGGTCCAAACCCGGGCCTTGCCCCGTCCGACGCCGACATCCACCTCGATATGGATCTCGCGGCCCTTCAGATGTTCGGCCACCGGTGCTTCGTCATAGCCTTCGACGCCTTCGCCCTTCTCGACGATGAGGACGCCGCCCATGGAGACGGTCATGCTGTCGCGGTCGGCCCGCTCTCCGGCCTTGCCAACGGCCATGACGACGCGGCCCCAATTGGCATCCTGTCCCGCGATCGCGGTCTTCACCAGCGGCGAATTGGCGATCGACAGGCCGATCGTGCGCGCCGCCTTGTCGGAGGCTGCGCCGGTCACGTCGATGGTGACGAATTTGGACGCGCCCTCGCCGTCCTTCACCACCTGATGCGCCAGATCGGTCAGCACATCCAGCAGCGCCGTGCGGAACCCTTTCAGCGCCTTGTCCGACGACTTCTTCGGCGCCGTATTGCCCGCCGCGCCGGTCGCGGCCAGCAGCAGGGTGTCGCTGGTCGAGGTGTCGCCGTCGACGGTGATGCAATTGAAGCTTTTATCCGTCGCCTTGCGCAGCAGCTTCTGCAGGATCGCCGGCGGAATGTTGGCGTCGGTGAACACGAAGGACAGCATGGTCGCCATGTCCGGCGCGATCATGCCCGATCCTTTCGCGAAACCGGCGATGGTGACGGGCACGCCGCCGATCTCACAAGTCGCGGACGCGCCCTTGGGGAAGGTGTCCGTGGTCATGATCGCGCGCGACGCCTTGCGCCAGCCATCGGCCGACAGCGAGGCATACAGCTTCGGCACGGCTTTCGTAATCCGGTCCGCGGGCAGTTTCTGCCCGATCACCCCGGTGGAAGCGATCAGGATTTCCTTCCTGCGGCATCCGATGGCATCGGCCGCCGCGGCCGCCATATGCTCCGTTCCTTCCATCCCGGCGCGGCCGGTGAAGGCGTTGGCGTTGCCCGCATTGACCAGAATGCCGCGTGCCTTGCCCTTCTTCAGGACCTGCGCGCACCATTCGACCGCCGAGGATCGGGTCAGCGACGTGGTCAGCACCCCGGCGACCGACGATCCGGGCGCCAGCTCCGCCATGAACAGATCAGGGCGGCCCTTGTATTTCACGCCCGCGGCATAGCCGCCCAAGGTCACACCGGCGATTTCCGGCAGATTGGGAAAGCTACTGGGGGCGAAGGGCGATACGGCGTCGGCCATGGCGCGGTTTCCTGATTTCGGTTGCGTCCGTTACTGCGGGGCGGGCAAGGGATTGCCGTCCAGATCGAAACGCTCGACCTGCGCGCCCTGAATGGCTTCTTCGATGACCGCGCGGACATGCTGTTCCGCCAGTTGCTGGCGGAAGCGCGGGGCCAGTTCCTCATAGGAAGGCGGCGTGATCTCACGACGCTCGTCCACCAGGATCACGTGCCAGCCGAACTGGGACTGGACCGGATCGCCGGTAAAGGTGTTCGGCTGCAGCGCGAAGGCCGCATTCTCGAACGGTTCAACCGTTTCGCCGCGCGCGAGCCAGCCCAGATCGCCACCCTTTGCCGCGGAGCCGCTGTCCATGGAAACTTCCTTGGCCAGATCCGCGAACGGCGTCCCGTCGGTCACTTTTTGAATGATATCGCGCGCCTCTTCCTCGGTCTCGACCAGGATGTGGCGGGTCTTGATTTCCTCGCCGCCCGGCTGCTGCGCGACCCAATCGTCATAGGCCTTCTGAACCTCGGCGTCGGAAACGCGGGCTTCCGCCTCGTTGATCAAGAAATATTGATAGATCAACTCATTCTCGGCCTGGCGCATGCGTTCCTGAATTTCCGGCAGGTCCTGGACGCCCTCTTCGCGCGCCTTCGTCGACACGACGCGGCGGCCGATGACTTCCTCCAGCAACAACGGATAAAGCTGCTGCACGCCCTGGGCCTGAACCTCGCGCGGCAATTCGCGGAACAAGCGGACCAGATCCGCTTCGGTCACGGCTTCGCCGTTGACGGTCGCGACGGTCTTACCGCCGGACTGCGCCGCTGCGGGACCGGCACCGGTGAAGGCGGCGGCCGCGAAGACCAGGGCGGCGGCCGACAAACCGATGCGAAACTGCGGCGACAAAAGCGGCATAATGAACCTCTTCGAAATGTGACATGAACCGGTACAAGCGACCCCCGTGAGGCCGTCCTTTTTCGCAGCGCAAGAAACCACGTCCCGCCGCCGACCACAAGCATTACAGCGGGGTTTCTCCGGCCTCCGGGGCAGGCACGCGTTGACAGCCGGGCAGCGGCCCCTTATCTCCAAACGCGCGGATGCGCTGCCCGGATTTCCCGGATTTTCGCATCTCTCTCGCGGTCGGGCTCTGCGGCTCCTCCTTCGTCGAACCAATTGCTCCAATCACAAAGGTCACGTCTTTCATGCTGGGCGGTTTGCTAAAGAACGTGTTCGGGTCCGCCAACGACCGGATCGTGAAACAGATGCGCAAGCGCGCCGAAAAGATCGGGGCGATGGAGCCGGAACTGGAGGCGCTGGACGATGCCGCGCTGAAGGCGAAAACGGCGGAGTTCCAGAAGCGCCTGGCCGAGGGCGAAAGCGAAGACGACATTCTTGAGGAGGCCTTTGCGGTGGTCCGCGAGGCCTCCAAACGCGTTCTGGGCATGCGGCATTTCGACGTCCAGCTGGTCGGCGGGATGGTCCTGCATCAGGGCAAGATCGCGGAGATGAAGACCGGGGAAGGCAAGACCCTGGTCGCGACCCTGGCGGTCTATCTGAACGCGCTGTCCGGCAAGGGCGTCCATGTCGTCACCGTCAACGATTACCTGGCGCGACGCGATGCCGGCTGGATGGGCCGGATTTACGAGTTCCTGGGGCTGAGTGTCGGCGTGGTCGTGCCCGGCCTGGACGAGGTTGGCCGTCAGGCGGCCTATCGCTGCGACATCACCTATGCGACGAATAACGAGCTGGGCTTCGACTATCTGCGCGACAATCTGAAGTTCCGCCTGGACCAGATGGCGCAGCGCGAACCGCATTTCGCCATCGTCGACGAGGTCGACAGCATCCTGATCGACGAGGCGCGGACGCCGCTGATCATTTCCGGCCCGACCGACGATTCCTCGGAACTCTACATGACCGTCGACGCGCTGATCCCGCTGCTGACGGAAGAGGATTTCGAGAAGGACGAGAAGCAGCGCGCCGTGACCCTGACCGAAATCGGCCAGGAGCGGATCGAGGAATTGCTGCGCGAGAAGACGTCCCTGTTGGGCGAAGGCGGGCTGTATGACGTCCAGAACGTCACGGTCGTGCATCACGTCAACCAGGCCTTGCGCGCGCACAAGCTGTTCACGCGCGACGTGGATTACATCGTCAAGGACAACAAGGTCGTCATCATCGACGAGTTCACCGGCCGCATGATGGAAGGCCGGCGCTATTCCGAAGGCCTGCACCAGGCCCTGGAAGCCAAGGAGAAAGTGGCGATCCAGATGGAGAACCAGACCCTGGCCTCCATCACCTTCCAGAATTATTTCCGAATGTACGAGAAACTGGCGGGCATGACCGGCACGGCCATGACAGAGGCCGGGGAATTCGCCGAGATCTACGGCCTGGAAGTCGTCGACATCCCGACCAACAAGCCGATGCAGCGTATCGACAATGACGACGAGGTCTATCGCACCTCGGCCGAGCGCGACGCCGCCGTCGTGCAGCAGATCCTGGAATGCAACAAGAAGGGTCAGCCGGTCCTGGTCGGCACGGTGTCGATCGAAAAGTCCGAACAGCTGGCCGGCGAGCTGAAGAAGAAGGGCATCCGGCACCAGATCCTGAACGCGCGCCAGCACGAACGCGAGGCCTATATCATCGGCGAGGCGGGCGTTCCCGGCGCCGTGACCATCGCGACCAACATGGCCGGCCGCGGCACCGACATTCAGTTGGGCGGCAACCTGGAACTGCGCCTGGAACGCGAGTTGGCGGAGATCGAGGACGAATCCCTGCGCGCCCAGAAACAGGCGCAGATCAAGGACGAGATCGAGACCCGCAGGAAAGAGGTTCTGGCCGCCGGCGGTCTGTTCGTCCTGGGCACGGAACGGCATGAAAGCCGCCGCATCGACAACCAGCTGCGCGGCCGGTCGGGCCGTCAGGGCGATCCGGGCGAATCGAAGTTCTTCGTAAGCCTGGAAGACGATCTGATGCGCATCTTCGGGTCGGAGCGCATGGATGGCGTGCTGCGCCGCCTGGGCCTAGAAGAGGGCGAGGCCATCGTCCATCCCTGGGTCAACAAGGCGTTGGAAAAGGCACAGTCGAAAGTCGAGGCCCGCAACTTCGAAATCCGCAAGCAGTTGCTGAAATTCGACAACGTCATGAACGACCAGCGCAAGGTCGTGTTCGAGCAGCGCAAGGAACTGATGGGCGATGACGATGTCAGCGAAACCATCAAGGACATGCGCGCCGAGACGGTGGACGAAATCGTCGACCGCTGCATTCCGGAAAAGGCCCTGCCCGAGGAATGGGCGCTGGATTCCCTGCATGAGGAATGTCTGCGCGTCTTCGGTCTGGACCTGCCGATCCAGGAATGGGCCAAGGAAGAGGGCGTCGGTCATACCGAGTTCCGCGACCGCATCGGCGACGCGATCGACCGCAAGATGGCAGAGAAGGCGTCCCGCTATGGCGCCAACATCATGCGCATCGCCGAACGCAGCCTGCTGCTGCAATTGCTGGACAATGCCTGGAAGGACCATCTGCTTCAGTTGGACCACCTTCGGCAGGGGATCGGCCTGCGTGCCTTCGCCCAGCGCGATCCGCTGAACGAATACAAGACAGAGGCTTTCGCGCTGTTCGAATCCCTGCTGACCGGGCTGCGCAGCCAGGTGACACAGGTTCTGTCCCATGTCGAACTGCGCACCGACGCGGAAGAGAACCTGGCGCGGCGACAGGCCCCGACGGCCCAGCAGGAACTGCGCCCGGCCGCCGAGGACGATATCGCCGATGCCTCCGGCGGCAGCGCCCGAGAACCCGCGGCACAAACTTCGGCCGGCACGCAGCCGGTGTCAGACGACACGCCGCCCCCGGGCTTCGTGAAGCATGAGGCGACGGGCCGCTGGCTGCATCCGGGCGACCCGAGCACCTGGGGCAAGGTCCCGCGCAACGCGCCCTGCCCTTGCATGTCGGGCAAGAAATACAAGCACTGCCACGGTAAGGCCTGACCGGACGCCATGCCGACCGCCGCCGATAAGCGTCAGGATCTGACCCGGCAGGCGGTCGCGGCGTTTCAGTCCGGCGACAGTGCGACGGCCGACCGGTTGTTCCGCAAACTGGCGACCGACAAGAAGGCGGATGCCCAGTCACTCTATAACTATGGTGTCTTCCTACGCCGCTCCGGGCGACCGGCGGACGCGGTCTACTGGCTGAACCGCTGCCTGCGTAACGCGCCGGATCGGGCGGATGCGCGGATCGAACGCGGCCTCGCCCTGTCCGATCAGGGGGAGTTGACCGGCGCGGTCGACGACCTTGCGGCCTTCCCCCGCGATCCGGTCGCCCTGCGCGCCCTCGCCAACATCCAGACCGGACTTGGCCAATGGACGGAGGCGAAGACCAGTCTTTCGATATTGCATTCCCTGGAAGCGTGGACCGAGGCCGATGGCCTTCTGATGGTCCGGCTTTTGTTGGAAACCGGGCAGATCGACGATGCACATACGCTCTGTCGCTCGCTGCGCGCCGCAAATCCCAATCTGGCTCCGTCGCTGTTGAAATCGCTTGGGCAGCGTTCGAAGGGGCGGCTCAGCCTCGATGAAACCCGCCTGGCCCGGCTCATCGGAGACGACCCCGTCGAAAATCCGGTCAGCTAGCGTCCAACCGCCGGAACGCGCCGGGCCCCAGTCCGGTTTCTTTCTTGAACCGGATTGAAAAGGACGGCACGGATTCATAGCCACATCGCGCGGCGATCTCCGAAACGTCCAAATCCGTATGGCGCAAGAGATCACGCGCCCGGATCATACGCCAGAGCCGCAGATAGGCTGCGGGCGCCATTCCGGCCCGCGCCGCGAAAGCCTCCGCAAAGGCCGTGCGGGACATTCCCGCCTCTCGTGCCAGATCCGAAAGTGTCCAGCGGGCCTCTGGCCGGTTGTGAATGGCTTCCACCGAACGACGCAGGCGCCTGTCCGCCAGAACCGTCAGGAAACCGGGCGTGGCCGACATCTCCTTTCCGGTCAGGCGGCGCAGCGCATACAGCAGCAGCATCTCCATGGACCGAGTCAGGATCGCCGTTCCGCCGGGCTGCCCCCCGTCGTGTTCCGCCGCCAGTATGCCCAGCAGCGCGGTAAGGGGTGGATCGTTCCGGATCTCGGCGGCGCGCAGTACGACCACCTTCGGCAATTGCGACAATACGGGATGGTTGAAACCCGCTCGGAAACGACAGAACCCGCATAGCAGCGTCGTACAGGCGCCGGTCTCGCCATATTGAAACCGCCCGTCCGGCGTCAGCGTGCCGGCCGAAAGGGCTTCGTTCAGCGGAACTGCGGGCCGGCTGTTGTCCCGAAACAGTGTTTGCGTCGCGCCGTGGGGGATCAGGACCCAATCGCCCGCCGCCAAGCCTATCGGCGGCAGTCCGGGCACCGTCACCATACAATCCCCGTCCAGACCGCCATGAATCCGAATCGTATCGCCGTCTTCGGGAATAACGATCGCGAAATCCCCGCGCAGATCCGCCGTGAAATACATTCCGCCGGTCAGACGCAGCGCGTCCAGGACATCGCTCAGGGGGTCGTTCCGGACCATCGATTTTGGACGATTCGATATAAAATCTGATCTGGGAAGAATGGTCGTCCGAAACTTCTCCGTCAATAGTCGGCGCTCAACCTACATATGAGGAAGCCGATGACACTTGAATCCAGCCTGGCCCTGATCGGGTTTGCCTTTGTCATGTCACTGTCGCCCGGTCCTGGAAATTTTCTGCTGCTCAGTTCCGGGGTAAATTTCGGGTTCGGCCGATCCCTACCGCTGGTCCTTGGGATCAGTTGCGGCTTTCTGACCATGGTGTTCGGCATCGGCATCGGGTTAGGGGAAATCCTGCAGCGCGCACCGGCCATCCTGACGGTCCTTCGCGTCCTATGCGCGGCCTATGTGATGTATTTGGCCTGGAAGATTTCGCGCATCCGATCGTTGGGAAGCGGGTCGGACGGAACGCTGGCGAAACCGATCGGGTTTGTCCAAGCGGCCATGTTTCAATTGGTCAATCCCAAGGCCTGGGCGGTGGCATTCATCCTGACGGTTTCCTATACGGACCCGGAAAACTATCTGAGCAGCCTGCTGATACTGATCGCCCTGTTTGCGATCGTTAATCTGCCGACCATCAGCCTTTGGGCGGTGTCCGGTGTGGCCTTGCGGCGCGTGCTCTCCACCGACACGCGGCTCAGGCTTTTCAACCTCGTCATGGCTGGCTTGCTGATCGCCACCATGATCCCCGTCCTTGCCGACCGAAGTCTAATCGGGGGCTGAGCCCACTCGCGCCGAGACCCGCCCAAACTTCCGAATTGGAAAGAATTCGGGATTCCCGTTATCATAAGCAGTCTTGAATGTGAAATGGTCCGGGACCAATCGAGCACAGGCGGATGGGCGAAGATTTCAACGTTTTTCTGTTGTTGCTGAACAACATATCGATCTTTGTCGTTCTGATCGTCGGGTACTCCTATCTGATCGATCAGGTCCGCGGCTGGCCGACGGTTCGCCGGCAGCTCTTACTGGGCGTGTTCTTCGGCCTGGTCACTCTCGGCAGCATGTATGTCAAAATTCCCGTTACCGAAGGTGTGATTGTCGATCAGCGCAATGCCATCATTGTCTTGAGCGGCGCCTTCGGCGGACCGTTTTCCGCCCTTGCCAGCGCGGCAATTGCCGGTGCGTTTCGGATCTATTTGGGCGGCAGCGGCGCCATGGCCGGGGTCTTCGGCGTCACCCTGTCCGCCCTGGTCGGCGCAGGCCTGTACTATATGCGCTGGTACAAGACGGACGTCGTTACCCTGGCGGTCGGCGCCGTCCTGGCCGTCCTGTTTACCGCGCCGGGCTTTCTGTTGGTCGGCGATCTCGCCTTCGGATTCGACCTGATGATGCGGATGCTGCTTCCCTGGGGCAGCGCGATCTTCATGGGCATTTTTCTGGGTGGCCTGTTGTTGTCCCGCGAGGACCGACGCCAGAAAGCGGAACTGGAAAAGCGGAAGAGCGAGACGCTCTACAAGCAATTGTTCGACAGTTCCTTGGTGTCGCTCTGGATCGTGGACCTGAGCGCGGTCTGGGACCGGTTACAGGAACTGCGTGCCGCGGGCGTTACCGACCTTCGGGCGCATCTGGCCAAGCATCCGGAAGAATATGACAGGCTATCGGCCCTATCCGCCATCCTGCATGTCAACAAGGCGTGCCTTGATCTGTATGGCGCCTCTTCATTTGACGAGTTGATCCGTCACCGGCAATTCGTTCTGGGCCCAAAAGTCGATGAGGTGCGTGCCGAGCAATTCTGCGCTGTCTGGGAAGGACGTGACAGCCTGGTGATAGACGCCGAGCATCGAACACTGAAGGACCAACCACTGTCGGTGATCGTTTCCATGCCGATTCCCAAGGACCGGTCCGAATCGGTGGCCGTCCCCGTCAGCGTCATGGACCTGACTGACCGGGTGGCGGCCGAACGGGAAAGGGATCACGCGCTGCAGGAAGCGCGGGACGCCAGCCAGGCGAAATCCAAATTCCTGGCGGCGATGAGTCATGAATTGCGCACACCGCTGAATGCCATCCTCGGCTTCGCGGAAATCATATCTCATCGCCTCGTCGGCCCCCCAGGGGGCGGAAAGTACACCGAATATGCCGGCCATATCCATTCCAGCGGGAAGCTTCTCCTGTCCCTGGTGGATGACATTCTGGACATCGCGGCGATCGAGGCGGGACGCAAGAAGTTGCACTTTGCCGAGTTCGAATTACCCGATGTGGTTGGCGAAAGCATTGCCATGCTCGATACCAAAGCTAGTGCCGCGGGCGTCTCGATCCGGTCCGAGTTGCCGGACGCACTGCCGATGGTAATCGGGGACCGCCGCGCGGTGCAGCAGGTTCTGCTGAATCTGCTGTCCAACTCCGTCAAGTATACGCCAACCGGCGGCCAGATCCTGATTGCGGCCGACCGCCTGAACGATCGTATGGCCATCCGCGTCGCGGATACCGGAAAGGGCATTCCCCCGGAACGGTTGACCGATATCCTAGAGCCGTTTGCCCGCGGTGAAACCGACCCCCATAAAGCCCAGGACGGTTGGGGGCTCGGCCTGTCCATCGCCCGGTCCCTGGTCGAACTGCACCATGGCGAGTTTCAGATCAGCAGTACGCTGGGCCAGGGCACGACAGTGACCTTCGACCTGCCAAGCCGACCTCACTGACCATCTCTTAGCGGAACAGACCCAGCAGCATCTGCCGCATCGCCCCGGCATAGACCGCGGGGTCCGCACCTTCCGATACGGCCAGCGCGGCACGGTCGAACGCGGCGGATAGCAGGCTCGCCAATTCTTCAAGCGGCAGGTCGTCCCGACCGAATCGCCGCGCCGCGTGAGCCAGCCCGTCATATAATGTGCCGCCGCCGGTTTCCCGATCGATCGCCGCAAGCGCATCCGCGCCCAGG
Organism: Pacificispira sp.; assembly: GCF_965228185.1. Classification (NCBI taxonomy): domain Bacteria; kingdom Pseudomonadati; phylum Pseudomonadota; class Alphaproteobacteria; order Rhodospirillales; family Aestuariispiraceae; genus Pacificispira; species Pacificispira sp. Next base: position 607,225 of record NZ_CBDDHE010000008.1, read on the forward strand.
ACGGCCGGTCCGTCGATCAGCAGAATCCGGCTGCGCCCCGGATGCCGCATCGCCTGAAAATACGCCTCCGCGCCGGTCACAAGTGCGTCGATCGGATCCGTCTGGTCAATCGACGCCTCCTCAATCTCCTCCGCAACGGAATGTGCTTCCTGGACCACCACGGCCCGGAACAAATCCGCCTTGTCGGTGAAATGATGGTACAGCGCGCCGCGCGTGACCTCTGCCGATTTGACGATTTCGGGCGTTCCCGTCTCGGCATAGCCCTTTTCGACAAAGAGGGCACGGGCGGCGGACAGCAATTTCCCGCGGGTTTCTTCGGACCGGTCGCGGTTTGAGCGTCGGGCCATCTTTTCCTGTTGCATACATGCAGCCTGTATGTTAGTTAATCACTACATACACACTGTATGTATCTTTTTACAGGAGATCAACAATGCGCTGCACCCAGTACTACCCCGTGATCATGACCGGCGATGTCGCCGCCACGTCCCGGTTCTATCAGGACCATTTCCGTTTCCGGGCGGCGTTCGAGGCCGATTGGTATGTCCATCTGCAATCGACCGAGGACGAAAAGGTGAACCTCGCCATTCTGAAGGGCGACCATGAGACCATCCCGGAAGTCGGCCGGGGCCGCGTTTCCGGCCTGCTGCTGAACTTCGAAGTCGAGGATGTCGACGCGGTCTATGATCAGGCGAAGGCCGACGGCCTGCCGATCCTTCTGGATATCCGCGACGAGGCCTTCGGCCAGCGCCATTTCATCACCAGCGATCCGAACGGCGTGCTGATCGACGTCATCAAACCGATCCCGCCCAGCGCCGAGTTCCTGGCCCAATACGCCCCGGACGCGGTGCCTGTCTGACGCCGCGCATGTTGCCGGACGTCATAGCCGCGATGGCGGGCGTTCAGGGAGGATCGGCACATTCGTGCCGGTTACCCCTGGATCCCCGCCTGCGCGGGTATGACGAAGAAAATGAGGGCCGGTTCACGTGAGCCAATCCCGATAAGGTCCCAGCGGGTACGCCACCGGCCCACGCCCGCCCCACCCGATCCGTCATTCCCGCGCAGGCGGGAATCCAGGGCAAGGAGACACGACTGTGCCGGCTTCAGGAGGATTCCTGCTTCCGCAGGAATACCGACGTCGGGCAGCCTTACGGCCCTAAACTTTTCGCGCTACCACGAAGTGAGACGGCGGCGATTTCGGGAAGTCGCCGGTCTCGACAATGTCGAATCCCGCCTCGCGGATCATCTTTTCCAACGCCCCGGTGGACATGAAGCGCACATAGGGCGCCTTGCCGAATACTTGCATGACGGCAATCGGCAACCACATCGCGCGCCAGATCCCCTGCAGGCAGACCGATTTCGAGATGAACAGCCCGCCCGGTTCGACGCGGTCACGGATCTCGGCCAGGACCGCCGGAAGGGTAGGCAGGAGATGCAGGATGTTAAACGCCGTCACCGCATCATAGGTCCCGGCACCCAGGCTGCCGTCGCCCGGCGCGGCCTGGCGGAAATCGACATTCGCCACCCCCTGGTCGCTTGCCTTGCTCTGGGCGATTTCGATCATGCGATCGGAAATATCGGTGCCGGTGATATGCCCGGCGGCATCGGCCAGTTTCAGCGCGGTCGTGCCGGTTCCGCAGCCGATCTCCAGCACCCTGTCCGTCGGTTTCAGATGGGCCCGAACCCGGTCCAGCGTGTGTTCATAGGCCGGCATGTTCTTCACCGGGCTCGCCGCGTACTTATCCGCCGCCTTGTCCCAGAATGTCCGCGCCGTTGTCATTGAACCCTCCCCATTTTGGCACAACCGATTTAGAGCGTCGGCATTGCAGGCGCAAGCAACGGTCGATGAAGTTTAACGGTCTTTTTAGGGAGTCCTTTGCTACCAACCCGGCGACACAAGGGGAACCAGGATATGCGCATGCCCCGACGGACCGCCAGACTGAAAGGGTTGCCCAGATCGTAGGATTCTTCGAAGAGGCCCTGCGCTGACCTACTCCACGGCCTGGACGGCTTCCTCGTAATCCAACCGGGCCGCGCGGATTGCCTCGTGGCTGTCGGATGCCCAGGTGATCAACCCGGAAAGGGGCTGCAGGATCGACTGTCCCAGAGGCGTCAGCGCGTATTCGACGCTGGGCGGCGTTGTATCGAACACCGTGCGTTTCACGAAACCGTCCCGCTGCAGGCTGCGCAGGGTCTGTGTCAGCATGCGCTGGGATATGTCCGGGATGCGCCGCCGCAATTCCCCGAAGCGATGCGGCCGGCTACCCAGGGTCAGCAGCATCAGCGTGCTCCATTTATCGCCGATCCGGTCCAGCACATCGCGCACCGGGCAGCCTTCCAGCGCCTGCGCGTCCTGGGCGCGGGCAAATTCCGCGACGACCCCGCGGACCGTCTGATCGGGCTCTTCCACCCACCGTCTCCTTCCAGCCGGTTCCCTGAAGGTAACCATCTGCGTTGAAACTGCCTTCTTTTCGAACGGCCTGCAATTCCCTTTATAGCGCTGGTCTCTTTTGTATACCAACTTTCGGAGCGTAACATGACTGACAAACTTCTGGTAACCGGTGCCTCGGGCCGTCTCGGTCAGGCGGTGATCCGTCATCTTCTCGACACCCTGTCCGTCGATCCCTCCCGCATCGTCGCCGCCTCCCGCACGCCGGAGAAACAGGCCACACTGGCGGAGAAGGGGATCGAAACCCGCCGCATCGATTTTGACGACCCGGCCGCTGCGGGTGCCTTGACCGGCATCGGTCGGATGCTGCTGATCTCGACCGACGCGCTGGGCGAACCGGGCAAACGCCTGTCCCAACACAAGGCCGCCATCACCGCCGCCAAGCAGGCCGGTGTCGGTCATGTGGTCTACACGTCCATGCCCAATCCGGAAGGCTCCCTGATCCCCTTCGCGCCGGATCACCTGGGCACGGAACAGGCACTGGCCGAGAGCGGCCTGGGTTGGACCGTGCTGCGCAACGGCTGGTATATGGAGAACCTGTTCATGTCCCTGCCCGGCGCGGTCGCGTCCGGCCAGTGGGTCAGCGCGGCGGGCGGCGGCAAGCTGGCCCATATCGCGCTGGACGATTGCGCCCGCGCCGCCGCGACCGCCCTGGCCGATGGGGTGACGGCGAACCGCCTGCTGACCTTGACTGGTGGCCAGGCTCGCAGCACGGCGGACATCGCCGCGCTGGTATCCAACCTAACCGGCCGGACGATCGAAGTGGTGCCCGTGTCGGACGAGGCCCTGCGCCAGGGCATGATCACCCATGGCGTCCCGGAAGTCCTGGCCCCGATCTTCGCCTCCTTCGACGCCAATACCCGCGAAGGCAAGATCGCCATGGTGACGAATGATTTCGAAACGCTGACCGGAGCGAAGCCGCGGGCGCTGGAGGATTTCCTGACCGCCAGTAAGGGCGCGCTTCTGGCCCAGGCGGCGTAGTCTCAAGACCGATCCTCTCAACCTGTCACCTCGGCGAAAGCCGGGGTCCAGGGAACAGGGCACCCGCCCTGCACTTGGCTCTGGATTCCGGCTTTCGCCGGAATGACGGGCGTGTTCAGCAAGGAACCAGGATTAGGAACGCAAAGGACGCGGCGTTTTCGCAGAGGACGCCGAGACGTCCTGCCCCCCCTCCGCGTCCTCTGCGATCCCCCCTCGCGCTCCGCGTTCCAACGATCCCGTGTTCCTGCGAAAGCAGGAACCTTCGACGGCCCAGCAGAGCGCGGGGACAGAGAAGATCCCTGCTTTCGCAGGGATGCGGCTTTAAGGATTAGCCGCCGCCCGCGCGGAAGTTCTTGCGGTAGCCCCCGCGCGCATCGCCGATCCGGTCCAGGGTCTCCTCGACCTTATCCGCATCCTCCCCGTCCAACGTGCCGAACACCGCTTCAACGCCGCGCGGAACGGGCCAAAGCTGGGCGACCGGCGTGCCGGCGGGCAGGGTTCCGGTCCAATCCCTGTCGGTCCACAAGGCCGGGAAATGGACAAAGCCGTGACTGAACGCGTCGCAATCGACCAGGCCGGTGAGGGTGCGGAAGGGCAGGTCGAAGCGGTTGACCGGGTGGGTGAACAGCACGGACCAGCCGTCCGGCACCTCGACGGTCCAGGCGCTGTTGAACTTTATTGCGGCCATGCCGGGTTCCGCAAAGGGCACGCCGTCCAACTGGGCCGAGACATGCAAGGAAATCGGCGACCGCGTCAGGCGATTCTGGGCGGCCGGCGGCAGATCCCAATCCCAGGCGAAATCCGGCCCGTCCGTTACCGCGACGTCGCAGAGCAGCGGCATCAGCCAGCCGCCGCCCATCGCGTCCAGGAAAGGCGGACAATGTTTCACCGTCCGCACATCCTGGCCGATCAGCGCGCTATGCGCCTCCTGCGGCATGGCTTTCAGCCAGTCCGGCAGCCCCTGCCGCCCCGACACCGGCCGCGGCAGAACCTCCCGCCATTCCGGCGGACAACGAAAGGTGATCTGGACCGTCAACTTACTTCAGGGCCGCTTTCCGTTTGCGCTCGCGTTCCTTCTGGATCGTATACAGCGTGGCGGCGGCCACGGTGACGATCACGAACAGGACACCGATCACATTGATAACGGGCGACAGGCCGAAACGGAAGCGCGAGCCGATTTCCGTCACCAGGGTCCAGTCGCCACCGATGGCGAAGACCGTCGTATTGTAGTTTTCGATCGACTGCAGGAAGGCGATCACCGCCGCCGTCAGAATGGTCGGCATCAGGAACGGCAAGGTGATGCGTCGGAACATGAAGAAACTGGACGCGCCGAGATCCAGCGCCGCCTCTTCCAACACTCGGTCCTGACGCTGCAGACGCGCCATGAACAGCAGCATGGAATAGGACGCGATGAAGCTGGCCTGGGCCAGGATCGTCAGCAACAACCCGCCCGACACATTGACCCGGCCCCAGAAGATCAGGGTCGAAATACCGAGAATGATCCCCGGCATCAGCAGCGGCGAGACCAGCGTCGCATAGAGCACATTGTTGAAGCGGCTTTGCAGTCTGGTCAGGATGAAGGCACCGGACAGGCCGAGCGGCAGCGAGATGCCGATCACGCCTGCGGCGACAATCACCGAATTGACGATCCCCTGCAGGATGCGGTCGTCCTCCGCCAGTTCCCCGAACCATTTCAGGGTCCAGCCGCGCCACTGCGTGACCGACGGGTACTCATAGGCGTTGAACGCGGCCAGCGACATGACCAGCAAGGGGGCGAAGAGATAGAGGAAGAAGACCCCGATATAGATTTTCAGGATCACTTCGGACCATTCGGTCCCGGCCCGGCGTCCGGCCGGAGCGGGGGCGCCGGCCGCGACGGTGACGGCGGAATCAGAGGTGGTGGCGGTCATTCTGTCGTCCCCCTATTTCGCGATGTCGCGGATGCCGACCTTGAACACCTTCATCATGATCAGGATGAAGGCGAGGCAGACCAGCACCAGGCTGAAGGAATAGGCGGCCCCGACATTCCAGTTCTGGCTTTCGAAGAACTGGCGGTAGATCAGCTGCGAGAACCAATCGCCCGACTTCCCGCGCGTCATGATCTGCGGCACCGAATAGGAGCCGACCGACAGCATGAAGGTCATGATGCAGCCGACCGCGATCCCCGGCTTGGCATGGGGGATGACGACCCGCCAATGGGTGCGGAAGGTCGATGCGCCCAGGTCCCGCGACGCCTCCAACTGATTCTTATCCAGCGTGTCGACCGTGTTGTAGATCGGGAAGATCATGAACAGGACATAGGCATAGATCAGCGCGACGAAGACCGACCCGGAGTATTCCAGGAAGGGAACCCAGCTCTTGCTTTCGAAATTGACCAGGCCCAGCCAGGCCAGGAAACTGTTCACCACCCCCTGATAATCCAGGATCATCAGCCAGGCATAGACGCGCAGCAATTCATTGATGGCATAGGGGATGATCAGCCCCAGCAGCAACAGGGCCGCCCGCTGCGGTGTCGCCAGCTTGGCGATGGTGAACGCGATCGGGTAACACACGATCAAGGCCAGAACCGTCACCATCAGCGCATAGACGATACTTTTTACAAATATCGTGAAATGTAGCGACGACATCTTGGTGTAGTTCTGCAATCCATAGACCGTCGGCGGATCGGTCTCCTGCGCCTCCAGTTCCGCGATGGTCGCTTTGAGGCCGTCGACCTCTTCCTGCAAGGCGACCTTCTCGTCACCCTCCTTGCTGGTCAGGTCGTATTCCATCAGGCCCAAGTCGGAATAGGCCCGGTCGATTTTCATGCCCAGCTGATCGTCGCGGTCGATGATCCACAGCGAATGTTCCAGCATGAAGGCCTGGGGCAGGATGATGAGGATCAACAGCCAGAACGCCGTCAGCGTCACGAAGACGGTGGTCAGCCCCTTGCCGTAACTTCGGATCAGCTCATTCATTGTCGACCTCGCCCGGGCGCATGACGATGGCGTCGCCCGCGTTGAAGCCGACCTTGGCCGCGCCCGCCAGATCGCCGTGCCGGCCGCGATTGGCCTCATGCACGATGAAGGGTCCGGCATCGGTCTTGAAGAACAGGTTCACATAGGCGCCTTCCAGATCGCGGCGCTCAAAATGCGCCTCGAAGCTATTGTCCGGGATGACGCCATTGACCAGAACCGTGCGCTCCGGTCGGACGAACAGCATCGCCGTCTCCCCGGCGGACAGCCCGTCCTGGTTCAACCCGCGCAGCGGGCCTTGCGGGGTTTCGACGACGGCATATTCCTTGTCGGCCTGCGCGACCTTACCCTGCAGCACATTGTTCTCGCCGACGAAGGTCGCGACGAAGGGCGTTTTCGGATTGGCGTAGATATTGTCGACCGTGTCGACCTGTTCCACCACACCTGCCTTCATCACCGCGATGCGGTCGGACATGGTCAGGGCCTCGCCCTGGTCATGGGTGATGAAGATGAAGGTGACGCCGGTCTTGCGCTGGATTTCTTTCAATTCAGCCCGCATGTATTGGCGTAGTTTCAAATCCAATGCCGACAGCGGTTCGTCCAGCAACAGTACCGCCGGCTCCACCGCCAGGGCGCGCGCGATGGCGACGCGCTGCTTCTGGCCGCCGGACAATTCCGCCGGTGTCTTTTCCTCGTGACCCTGCAGCCCGACCAGCGCCAGCAGTTCGAAGGCGCGGTTGCGGCGGGTCTTCTTGTCGATGCCGCGCGCCTCGAGACCGAAGGCGACGTTTTCCCAATTACTCATTAACGGGAAAAGCGCGAGGTTCTGGAAGATCAGGGCCGTGGGCCGTCGCGCCGGGCCCAGCCCGCGCATATTGTCCTCGCCGATGAAGACCGACCCCTCGGTCGGCTCGATAAAGCCGGAAACCATGCGCAGGATCGTCGTCTTGCCGCAGCCCGACGGGCCAAGGACGGAGAAGAACTCGCCCGCGTTGATCTTCAGATTGGTTTTCTGGACGGCGGTGAAATCGCCGAATCGCATCACAACGTCTTCCAGACGCACATCCTTGCCGCGCATGGGCTCCCCCTTCCCAGAATATCAAAAAACAAATACTGCCCTTGAAGCGGTAAACCCGGGCGGTGATGGCCGCCCGGGTTCCCGAAACCGACGCCTTAGGCGTTGGTGATCTTTTCCACGTATTCCTGACGCAGCGGCGCGAAATACGGGGTATCGGCCTGCCACCACCAGAGATTCGCCAGAGCCTCTTCGGTGTAGACTTCGTTGAACTGGTTCTTGTAGTCCTCGCCCGCGAATTCGGCCGCGCCTTTGACCGCCGAATTGTAGCCGGTGTTCATCGCGAACATGCCGGCCATTTCCGGCGCCAGCATGGCGTTGATGAAGGCATAGGCCTGGTCGACATTGGCCGCACCGGCGGTGACGCCCATGGAATCCATCCAGGTGATCCCGCCTTCTTTCGGCATGCGGTACTTCCACTTGGCGTTCTCACGGTTCAGCAGCAGGCCCGTCGTGTCCCAGGTCTGGCCGATCGTGGCGCCGGCATCGGTGAAGGCCGCCGTGGCTTCCGTCGCGTTGTTCCAGAACGCTGCGATGTTCTCCTTGCGCTCCAGGATGAACTTCGTGCAGCCGTCCCACACGCGGCGGGCATCGTCTTCCGACTTGTAGATGTCCAGCGCCCGGTTGGACGGGACTTCGCCGGTGGCGTCCAGATAGATCGCGACGCCCATGATGACCGACTTCTGACGGAAGGCGGCGGCACCCTTGGCTTCCGGCGTCCACAGCGACCCGAAGGAGACCTCGTCACGGTCCATCGGCCATTTTTCGCTGTCATAGGTGATGGCCTCGGTACCCCAATCGAACGGCAGCAGGTAACGCTTTCCGCGATAGGTGGCGCCCAGGTTGATCGAGTCGCGGACCATCGACGGGATGATGTTGTCCATCGCGACCTTGCTCTCGTCCAGCGGGGCCAACAGGTTGTTCGGATAGTAGTTCGGGCCGTTGGTGACGGACGGGAAGATCACGTCGAAGCCCTTGCCGCCGGCGGCCAGCAGCTTGTTTTCGGCTTCGTCGTTCGAACCGAAGGTCGACAGGTTGACCTTGATCCCGGTGTCGCCTTCGAACTTCTGGATCATGTTGTCCTGGATGTAGTCGCCCCAGGCGAAGACGTCGACCTGACCGGACGAGGCCAGGGCGTCATGGGCGCGCAGGATGGCCGGCGCGGCCAGGATGGCGGCGGTGCCCTTCAGGACGGAACGGCGGGAAAAGGACATGGGTTGCTCCCCCTTGATGTCGGATGCGATGAAAGAATCATGGATCCGCGCGGATTCGTGCCGCGCGGGGGTCTCCCTTACGCTTGTCTGTTGACCGTAGCGTGATGGCTTCGTTTCCGAATGATGACGAAACAATCGATGAGATTGTGACAGCCGAATTAAGGTAAGATGATACCGCCTCCGAAACCCTTTACCGCCCTGCGATGGACGGACTGTTTCCAAGCAGGTGGATTTTTCAAAGGTCGATCCGAACTATATCGACATTCGGTGAATTGAATGCCCGAACGGCATAGGAATGGAGACGCGCAATGGTCATCGACCGGATCATCAAAGGCATGGAAACGTCGGATGGCGACGGGGTGCGGCTGACCCGCATGATCGGCACGCCGCAATGCGACATGATCGATCCGTTCCTGATGCTGGACCGGTTCGACAATGACGACCCGGATTCCTATATCGGCGGCTTCCCCGACCATCCGCATCGCGGGTTCGAAACGGTGACCGTCATGTTGGACGGCCGCCTGCGCCATCGCGATTCGACCGGCGGCGAAGGCGTGATCGGTCCCGGCGACGTGCAATGGATGACCGCCGGGCGCGGCATCATCCATTCCGAAATGCCGGAACAGATCGCGGGCCGGATGCGCGGCTTTCAGCTGTGGGTCAACCTGCCCGCGTCGAAGAAGATGGCGCCGGCCGGCTATCAGGATCTGACCGACGCGAATATCCCGGTGGTGGAGAAGGACGGGGTGACCGTCCGTGTGATCGCCGGCGCCTATGACGGCGTCGACGGACCGGCCCGGACCCAGACCGATATCCGCCTGCTGCGCATCGACGCCGCGCCCGGTGCGAAGATCCCGCTGCGCGCGCCCGAAGGCCATAATGCCTTCGTCAGTGTCTATGAAGGAACGGTTTCCGGTCCCGGCGCACAGGGCGCGGCGCGCCATGTCGATGCGCCCTCCCTGGCGGAACTGACCGGCAGCGGCGAGGTCGTCCTGACGGCGGGGCCGCAGGGCGCGGCCCTGTTCTATGGCGAGGGCCGTCCGATCAACGAACCGGTCGCCCGCTATGGTCCCTTCGTCATGAACAGCCAGGACGAACTGATCCAGGCGGTCCGCGACTTCCAGAACGGCCGGCTGACGGCATAACGGGCCCCAACCCGCACGGTACGGCAATTCGTCGCGTTCGAGCGCCGGGCATGGCGGTCCCGCATGTTGACCGACATGCCAGACCTTGATTTGTAAAACTCGTCGAAAATGGTCGAAAGATTGGACGAGCGATGACCCGTGTTGCGCGGCCGGCCCGCCCGGAAGACAGCGCCGAGATGCTGCGGCTGATGATCGGATTGGCGGAGTTTGAGAAGAATATCGACGATTTCGCAGTGACCGAAGAGGCGCTGCTGGAACGCGGCTTCGGCGAGAAGGCACAGTTCCGTGCCCTTGTGATCGACGCGGCGGACCGTCCCGGCCTGGCCGGGATCGCGGTTCTGTACGAAATCCCCTTCACCTATACGCTGAAACCCAATCTGGTCCTGAAGGAACTGTTCATAGACCCGCGCGACCGGGGCCGGGGCCTCGGGTCGGTGCTGTTCACCGCCGCGACGGAGATCGCCAGGACCGGCGATTATGGGGAGCTGATCTGGACCGTGATGAACGGCAACGAACCGGCCGAACGCTTCTATCGCGGCATGGGCGGAGAGCCGGATGTGAAATGGAACAACTGGGTCTACCGTTTGCGCTGACGGCGGTTCAAGGCGTATCCAGCCAGGGATGCCGCCGGTCCGTGTAGACACTCTTGGTCGGTTTCGGGAAGGACGGGTCGGCAAAGGCACCCACGGCGACGGCGACATAGCCCGGCTTCGCGGCGGGATACCAGTAGACGGTACCGCCGCATCGCGGACAGAAATGAAACGCGATATCGAACCCGCTATCCCCTCGCCGCAGAAACTCGGCGGACTCGCCGCCTGTTGCGACCGACGCAATGTCGAAGAAGGCCGCGATGCCAAAGGGGCTGCCGGTCCGGCGCTGACAGTCCAGGCAATGGCACAGCGAGACCGAAACCGGCTCGCCGGAACAGCGCGCCGTCAATTGCCCGCACGCACAGGCGGCCGTTCGAACCACCGGCGGGCCGGCGGTCAATATCCTGCGTCCTGATTGCCCCCGACCTCGCCTTCGACGGCCGGCTTATCTTCGCCATCCTGCTTCTTGCAGGCAGCGATCAGGGCGGCGAGCGGCAACAAAGCGGCAAGACGCAGGGCGGTACGACGGGTCATGTTTCGGCTCCGGCTTGGATCGACGCCAGGATATCACACCACGAGGCCGAACACCCAACCCGCGATCAGGGACCCGGTCAGAGCGATCGCGAGGTAGAGTGCGAAAGCCTTGGTCCTCAACACTGGCAGGATCGCCATCGCGCCCCAAATGCTGACCACGCCGCCGGACACCAGGAAGGCCATCGCCGCCCCCGGCGCCATCCCGTGATCGATCAATCCGCGGGTCAGGGGCAACGCGGCATAGCCGTCCAGATAGGCCGGCGCCCCGACGAAAACGGCCAGCGGCACAGCCCACCAGACATCCTTGCCAACCAGCGGCGCCAAGGCATGCGGGTCCAGCACGGATTGCAGCACATGTTCGGCCGCGAAGGCAGGCGTCAGGCAGATCAGGATCAGCCGGGTCGTGACCAAGGCCTGGCGCAGGAAGACGGCGCGCCGTTCCGGATCGACCCAGGGCGCCGCCACGAATTGCGACGGCCCACAGCCGCAGGGCCGTTGTTCCTGCAAGCCGCGGACGATGCCGTTTTCCCGCAGCGGATTTTGCACCCAATCCCGCCCTACGATCAGAGCCGTCACAGCGCCGCCCAGCATGCCGATGCCGAAAGCGGCGACCGTCTTGCCGACCGCGAAATCCATGCCCAGCGTCGCCGCCGTGGTCGCCAGCATCGCCGGGTCGGTCACGGGCGAGGACAGCCAGAACGCCATGACCGGCGCCAGGGGTACGCCCGCGGATAGCAGGCCCACCATCAAGGGCAGGACGGTCACGCCGCAGACCGGGGTCACGGCCCCGATGGCGGAGGCGACAAGAACCGTCTTGAGCGCATGGCCGTTGAAGACCGCCGCGACCCGGCCTCCGGCACCGCTGGACGTAACCCAGGCGGCGACAAGGATCCCGGGCACCACGATCGGCGCAACCGACAGCAGGCTGTGCAGCACAAAGGTGAAGGTTTCCAGAGCCGCCCCGGGATAGACCGCCGTGGCGACGGCCCCCGCAAAGCCCGCCGACAGAAGGATGACCCGGCCCGGCCTTACCGGACCCAACCAGCCGATGCCTTGTCTCATGTCCCTTGCCTCATGCCGGTCTCCAGCGCCGTTCGGAATGACGATGGACGCAGTTTGCGGCACGGCCTATCATTTGAGAAACTTGTATTTCTTCTATGAGCTATTCGAATGACTGATGGATTGCCTGCCCGTTCCCTGAACAGCGATGCCTTGCGCACATTTCTGGCCGTCGCGGATGCCGGCAGTTTCACCGGCGGCGCGGACCGGATTTTCCGGACCCAATCGGCCACCAGCCTGCAGATCAAGCAGCTCGAAACGCTACTGGGCCGTCCGGTTTTCGAACGGCATGGAAGGGGCGTGCGTCTGTCACCGGCGGGCGAGCAGTTGGAGAAGGTGGCGCGGCAGGTCGTCGGCGATCTGGACCGGGCGATGAGGGCTTTCGCCGGTGCGGAGACGACAGGCCGATTGCGGGTTGGGCTTCCGGACGAAATCCGCCACGGCCAGCTTTCCCGCGTTATCGCCGATTTCACCGCGGCCCATCCGGGAACGGAGATCGTCGTACAATGCGCGATGAGCAGCCGGTTCTCTTCGGCGCTGGAGAATGGCGAGCTGGATCTCGCCGTCTATGACGCCGAAACCGCCCCACCCGACGCCGAAATCCTGATGCAGGAAACGACCCATTGGGCCGCGTCCCGGCGCAACACCGCGTGGCGGCGCGAACCCGTGCCCGTTGCCCTGTTCGACCGGGACTGCTGGTGGCGGAACGAGGCGCTGGAACATCTGGCCCGGCTGCGCCGCCCCTACCGCATCGTCTATTCCAGCGAAAGCTCCGAAGGCGTGATCGCCGCGCTGGACGCCGGAATCGCCGTCGGCATGCTGTCGCGCGGCAGCATCCATGACGGCCTGACCATCCTTGGCGCAGAAGACGGTTTCCCCGAACCGCTGCCCAACACGACCCTGGTCCTGCGCCGCGCCCCGGCCCTGAAGGACGACCCGGCCGCCGACGCCATGTCGGACGCCCTGCGGTCGGCCTTCAGGCGCTGACCGGCTCTTCGGTTACGACTGCAGTTCCGGCAGGTCCCGGTAGAGATCCAGCGCTTCCGGATTGGCGAGCGCTTCGGCGTTCTTCACCGGGCGGCCGTGGACGACATCGCGGACGGCCAGTTCGGTGATCTTGCCGGAGCGCGTGCGCGGGATGTCGGCGACGGCGATGACCTTGGCCGGGACATGGCGCGGGGTGCAGTTGGTGCGGATGCGGGTCTTGATCGACTTGATCAGATCCTCGGTCAGCGCGTGCCCCGGCTGCATGCGGACAAACAGAACGACACGGGTGTCGTTGTCCCAGATCTGGCCGATGACGATTGATTCCAGGATCTCGGTAAAACTTTCGACCTGGCGATAGATTTCCGCCGTGCCGATCCGCACCCCGCCCGGATTGAGCGTTGCGTCCGACCGGCCGTAAACCGTGAAACCATGATGTTCGGACTGGGCGATGAAATCGCCATGGGTCCAGACATTCGGATATTTGTCGAAATAGGCCGCGTGATAGCGCTCGCCCGTATCGTCGCCCCAAAAGCCCAACGGCATGGACGGGAAGGGCCGAATGCAGACCAGTTCCCCCTGTTCGCCGACCACCGGCTTGCCGTTATCGTCGAAGACATTGACCGCCATGCCCAGACCCGGCGACTGGATCTCGCCGCGCCAGACCGGCTTCACCGGATTGCCCAACATGAAACAGCCCAGAATATCCGTGCCGCCGGAAATGGAGCTGAGCTGCAGGTCCTTCTTCACGTCGCGATAGACATAATCGAAGCTTTCCGGGACCAGCGGCGACCCTGTGGAACACATGACCCGAACCGTGGACAGATCGTGCGTCTCGATCGGCTTCAGCCCGGCCTTGGCACAGGCGTCGATCCATTTGGCCGAGGTGCCGAAGATGGTCCATTTCTCATCCCGGGCAAAATCGAACAGGACATCGCCGTCCGGCGCGAAGGGCGAGCCGTCATAGAGCATCAGGGTCGAGCCGCAGGCCAATCCGGCGACCAGCCAGTTCCACATCATCCAGCCGCAGGTGGTGAAATAGAAGGTCCGGTCTTCCGGGCCCGCATCACAATGCAGCAGATGTTCCTTCCATTGCGTCAGCAACGTGCCGCCGGCACCATGGGTGATGCATTTCGGCTTACCCGTCGTGCCCGACGAATACATGATGTAGAGTGGAATGTTGAACGGCAGTTGCGGGAAGTCGATCTCCTGCGCCGGGAAGTCGGCGATGAAATCGGCCAGCGAGGCCGCGCCCGCCACCATCTCGCAATCCGGTTCCGCGTCGATCAGCGGCAGGACCACGACCTGCTGCACGCTGGGCAGATCGGTCAGGAATTCCCGTACCCGCGGCAGGCTTTCGATTGTCTTGCCGTTGTAGAAATACCCGTCCGCTGTAAACAACACTTTGGGTTCCGATTGGCCGAAGCGGTCCAACACGCCCTGAACCCCGAAATCGGGCGAACAACTGGTCCAGACCGCGCCCAGCGAGGCCGTCGCCAGCATGGCGGCAATGGTCTCCGGCATGTTGGGCACGAAGCCGGCAACCCGGTCGCCCTGCTGCACACCGGCCGCCGCCAGCGCCTGACGCAGGCGCGAGACCAGATCGTAGAGTTGATTCCAGGTCAGACGCTTCTGGGCCTTGTCTTCCGACCGGAAGACGATGGCGTCGCTGTCGTCCCGGCGGGACAGCAGGTTTTCCGCAAAATTGAATTTGGCGTCGGGGAAGAATTTCGCGCCCGGCATCTTGTCGCCATCGGCCAGAACGCGCTCGCCCTTGACCTGCGCCTTGATGCCCGCGAAGTCCCAGAACGTGTCCCAGAACTTCTCGACCTCGGTCACCGACCAGTGCCACAACGCATCGTAATCCGGCAGATCGACGGACCAGCGCCGTTCGCATTCACGGCGGAACTTGGTCATGTTGCTGGCTTCGACAGCCTGCGGATCGGGCGTCCACAACGGCTCGGTCATCCCCCTCGACTCCTTCTCAAATACTGGCTCGGTATAGCGTTCTGACGGTCTGTGCGGTTCCGGCACAATGGTCGTGCCACGCCCCCGCCTTGTTCTTTATGGCGTAAGGGGATAGCACGGAGGAATAGGAAGGCCAAGGCGGCGCGAAGCCCCGGTCCGACGCCTTCTCTCACAAGCTCAAAGCCCCGGATGAGCCCGCCCGTTACCGAAGTCGACGTTCCCGCCGCGAAACACGCCCCGCCCCGGGCGCCGGTCCCGGCAAAGCCAAACAATCCGATGCTGGGCGCGGCACTGATGACCCTGGCCGCCGCGCTGTTCGCCGGGCTGAACGGTCTGGTCAAATATGCGTCCAATCTGGGCCTGGATCCGCTGCAGATCTCCTTCCTGCGCTCGATCTTCGCAGCCGGCGCGATGATGCCTTTCCTGATCCGTCCGATCCTGGCCAACGGGTTTGCCTATCTGAAACCCGTGCGGCCCGGCCTGATGCTGTTCCGGGGCCTGTCGGCCAGCATCGGCGTGATGCTGTGGATGACGGCGGTTACCATGCTGCCGCTGGCGGAAGTCACCGCAATCAGCTTCACCGCACCGCTTTTCGCGACCATCGGCAGCGCCTTGCTGCTGGGCGAAATTGTCCGCGCCCGCCGCTGGTCGGCCATCGCCATCGGTTTCGTCGGCGTGCTGATCATCCTGCGGCCCGGCATGATCCCGCTGGAGACCGGTGTCTTCTGGGCCATCGGGGCGGCCGGGGGGATGGCTGTCGCCGCCCTGGTGATCAAGCTGTTAACCCGCACGGAACCGGCGGACCGCATCGTCTTCTGGACCAATGTCATCCTGACTTTCGGCACATTGGGCCCGGCGATGTGGGTCTGGCAGCCGATGACGATGGAGATGTGGCTGGTCGGCATCGCCATGGGCGCGGTCGGCGCCATCAGCCATATCTTCCTGACCAATGCCTTTGCCGTCGCGGATGCGTCGATCGTCCTGCCCTTCGACTATACCCGCCTGCCCTTCGTCGCGGTGGTCGGCTTCTTCGCCTTCGGGGAGACGTCCGATCTGGTCACCTGGCTGGGTGCGGGGCTGATCGCGGCCTCCGCCTTCTATGTCGCCCGACGGGAACAGCAGATCGCCAAGAAAGCTCAGAGCGCGGCGCGCACCTGATCCGGCGTCGCCGGTGTCCCGCCCGCCGCCTCGATCCGCCGGACGGCGTCCGTCACCCAATCCAGATTGGACCGGGCCGACCCCCAGGGCGCGTCCTCCAACCCGACCCGGACATGACCGCCCGACGCCACCGCCGGTTCGATCAGCGGCGTGATATCGACCCGCAGTCCCGCCACCATCCAGGTCGCGCCCGGTGCGGCCTCGTCCAACAGCCGCCGGTGGGCTGCCAGCGCCCACTCTTGCGGCGGGAAGCCGAAAGCGAAACCCTCCGAGAACATGAAGCGGTAGATCGGTCGCGGGCAGTTCGGCACGGCGGCATGAAGCGCCGCGCCCAGACGGGTGAAACCGGGTTCGTAAATCGCATAGCCGGGATGGAATCCGTGTTCTGCCGCCAGTTCCAGACCGGCGCGGATATGGTCCCCCGGATTGGCATAGAGAAACCCGGTCTCGCCTGCCTCGATGCGGTCGAACCCGGCGATCTGAACCGATCCCGGATCGACCACGGCACAATCGATCAATCCGCGCTTCGCCAGTTCCGCGGTGTGTGAGAAGCGCTGCGCGCCTGTCATGGCGTTGGGATCGCCCATCGCGCCCGGGAAGGGGATCGTCGGATAGACCAGCGCATCGCAGCGCGCGCGGATGCCTTCGATGATCCGGGCATAGGTCCGCCAATCGTCGCGCTGACGCCCGGTCGCCTCGTCGAAGGCATGGACATGGATGATCGCCGCCCCCGCCTCGGCACAGGCGACGCCTTCCGCGACGATCTCGTCCACGGTGATCGGAATGCCGGGCTGGATATCCCGCGTCCAGGGACCGTTCAGCGCCGCTTCCAGCCAGACCGCGTCCATTCGTGAATCAGACCGCGATCGCGCCGTATCCGGCGGCCAGGGTCAGGATCAGCGCCGTCAGGACACCGATGGTCAGAAGCTTGCGCAGCCTGCCGTACCAGGCCGGGAACATGCCGACGGCCACCGCCTTCCGGTCGACCAGGAAGGCCAGCGCGAAAGCGACCGCGAACCCACCCAGAATGACCTTTGCATCGGGCAGCAGCAGCAGCGCCCAGCCCAGTGTCGCCGGCGTCACCGACCAGATCAGTCGCGCCCAGTTCGGCGTGCAGGCGTCCCCGGCCAGCGCACGCCCCCAATGCACCCCGCCCAGAAAGGACAGGATCACGGCGGCATAGCCGAATTGCATGATCAACGCGTTGTGGATCAGGGACGGGTCGCCGCTCCACAGGCCGAGCGCCGGGGCGAAGAAGGGGATCAGCCCCGCCAGCCCCAGAATCAAGGCCGGTTTCGGGATATCGCGCTTGGAGTCCGTCGCCCCGGCCATCAATGCGCCTCCGCCCAACTCTTGCCGGTTCCGGCCTCGACGACCAGCGGGACGGCGAGGTCGAGGATCGGCAACGCGGCGCCTTCCATGACATCCTTCACGCAGGCGATGACCGCCTCCGCCTTATCCTCCGGCGCTTCGAAGACCAATTCGTCATGGACCTGAAGCAGCAGTTTCGCGTCTTCGGTCAGCCTGGCACTTTCCAGCGCTTTTGGAATCCGGATCATGGCGCGCTTGATGATGTCGGCAGCGCTGCCCTGAATGGGCGCGTTGATCGCCTGACGGTCGGCATAGTTCCGGCGCATCGGGTTCTTGTCGTTGATCGTCGGGATGTGGATACGCCGACCGAACAGCGTCTCCACCCGGCCATGCTTGCGGCAATAGTCGACGGTTTCGTCCATGAACTGGCGGATGCCGGGGAAGCGTTCGAAATAGCGGTTGATGAAGTCCTGGGCCTCGCCGCGCGCCACCCCGATCTGGTTCGCCAGACCGAAGGCCGAGATGCCGTAGATGATGCCGAAATTGATCGCCTTGGCCTTGCGGCGGATATCCGGCGTCATGTCGGCCAGCGGCACGCCGAAGACTTCCGACGCGGTCGCGGCGTGAATGTCCTGTCCGTCTCGGAATGCCTGGATCAGCGGCTTGATGTCCGCCACATGGGCGACGAGGCGCAGTTCGATCTGGGAATAATCCAGCGAGATCAGGGTCGATCCTTCCGGCGCGACGAAGGCCTGGCGGATCTTGCGGCCTTCCTCCGTCCGGATCGGGATGTTCTGCAGGTTCGGATCGGTCGAGCTCAACCGCCCGGTCTGCGCGCCCGTCATCATATAGGAGGTGTGAATGCGCTTCGTTTCCGGATGAATTTCTTCGGGCAGGGAATCCGTATAGGTGCTCTTCAGTTTCGACAGCATGCGCCAATCGAGAATTTTGGCGACGATGGGATGGGCGTCGCGCAACGGTTCAAGCACGTCCGAATTGGTCGAATAGGCGCCGGTCTTGGTCTTCTTGCCGCCTTGCAGCCCCATCTCGTCGAACAGGATTTCGCCCAATTGCTTCGGCGATCCGACATTGAAGTCGCGCCCGGCATCCTTCTTGATCCCGTCCTCCAGTTCCATCATCCGCTTGCCGAAATCGCTCGACATCTGACGCAGGACCGTCGGATCGACCTGAATGCCCCGGCGCTCCATCGCGGAGAGAACCGGCACCAGCGGCCGTTCGATGGTCTCATAGACCGTCGTCAGCTTTTCTTCCAACAGGCGCGGCTTCAGGATCTGCCACAGGCGCAAAGTGACGTCCGCGTCCTCGGCGGCGTAATCCCGCGCCTTGTCCAGCGGCACTTCGGCGAAGCTGATCTGCGACTTGCCCTTGCCCGCGACTTCGGAATAGGCGATCGGCTTGTGACCCAGATGCAGTTCCGACAATTCGTCCATGCCATGGCCGTGCATGCCGCCTTCCAGCACGAAGCTGATCAGCATCGTGTCGTCGATGGGGCCGACCTGAATGCCTTCATTGGCGAAGATCACGGCGTCGTATTTGATGTTTTGGCCGACCTTCAGAACGCCCGGATCCTCCAGCATCGGTTTCAGGATTTCCAATGCCTCGGCCTTGGCGATCTGTTTCGGCGGCTCCGCTCCGCCGCCGAGAAGGTCGCCGCCGCCCGATCCCGGCGCGACATGGGCAACGGGGATATAGCAGGCCTTGCCCGCCTCGACGGACAGGGAAATTCCGACCAATTCGGCGCGCATCTGGTTCAGCGAGGTCGTTTCGGTATCGACGGCGACAACGCCCGCCTTCTCCGCCCGCGCGACCCAGGCTTTCAGCGCGTCGGTATCCTGGACCAGCTCGTATTCCGCGTCCGCCGGGGCCGGTACGTCGGCCGCCTTGTCCGCCGCGCCGCCGGTCTCCGTGCCGTCGCCGACACGGGCGATCAGGCGCTTGAAATTGTTCGCCTGAAGGAAGGTCATCAGGCGGTCCCGGTCGAGATCGCGCCGCTTCAGCTCGGTCAGCGGCACCGTCACCTCGACATCGTTCTTCAGCCGCACCAATTGGCGCGAGATCCGGGCCATTTCGGCATGTTCGATCAGGCTTTCCCGGCGCTTCGGCTGCTTGATTTCCTCCGCCCGGGACAGAAGCGTATCCAGGTCGCCATATTCGTTGATCAATTGCGCCGCGGTTTTGATGCCGATACCCGGCACGCCCGGCACGTTGTCGGTCGAATCCCCGGCCAGGGCCTGAACATCGACCACGCGGTCGGGACCGACGCCGAACTTCTCCACCACCTGGTCGTGCTTGATCGCGATATTCTTCATCGGGTCCCACATGGACACCCGGTCGTCGACCAGCTGCATCAGATCCTTGTCGGAGGACACGACCGTCACTTCCGCGCCCAGCTTCTTCGCCTGTTCGGCATAGGTCGCGATCAGATCGTCCGCTTCGAACCCCTCCATCTGCAGACAGGGCAGGTTCAGCGCGTCCACCGCCTCATGGATCAGCGGAAACTGCGGGATCAGCTCTTCCGGCGCGTCGGGGCGATGGCCCTTATAGTCGGGATAGATGTCGTTCCGGAAATTCTGCCGCTTGGCGTCGAAGATCACCGCGACATAGTCGGCATCCGTCTGTTCGATCAGGTTCAACAGCATGCTGGTCACGCCGAACACCGCATTCGTCGGCGTACCATCCGCGCGGTTCATCGGCGGCAGGGCGAAAAATGCCCGGAAAATATAGCCGGAACCGTCGACGAGATAGAGATGTTTGGGTGTTTCGGACATGCGGATCGGACCCTCGAACGGAATGGCGTGGCGCGGTGGCCGCAGTATGCCCGCGCCGGTCGGATCGGGAAACACCGCAGCCGCTTGAATTTCCGGCTCTGCTGACCAAAATAGGAAGAGCGGACGGACGCCTATGAAGGGTCCGTGACCGCGGATCGGCTCTCGCTTGATCGCCGCTGCTACGGGCGATCGCAAGGAGGAGGCAGCCCATGGCGCGCATGACGCTGTTCAACAGCCCGCTTCTGCTGGGCTTCGACGAGATCGAGCGGACTCTCGACAGGGTTGCCAAGATGTCGTCGGACGGATATCCCCCGTACAATATCGAGCAGCTGGACGAAGACCGCATTCGGATTACCTTAGCTGTAGCGGGGTTCTCTGAAGAGGATCTGGCGATCCAGCGCGAGGACGATCAATTGGTCGTCATCGGCCGGCAGGGAACGGACGACAGCGAGACGAGGATCTTCCTCCATCGCGGGATCGCCGCCCGCCAGTTCCAACGCCGGTTTGTCCTGGCGGAAGGGATTGAAATTGACGGTGCGACGTTGAACAACGGTTTGTTGGATATCGATCTGCGCCGCCCCCGCCCCGAAACGCGCGTCGAGAAGATCGCGATCAATGCGGGACGGAAAACGAAATCGGCGAACGCGCCGAAAGCCTTGGACGTCGAAGATGCCTGAGGCGAAGGAGAAAGAGATGGAAACGACCGACCTGAAATCCCTCACCCTGGACGAGCTTCTTGGCCTCGGCGCGGGAGATGTCGGCTATATTCGCCTCGTCGAAACCGACGAAGGCCCGCAATACGAATTGCGTGACGCGGATGGCAGCCAGCTCGCCACCGCCGCGACCGCCGACGCGGCCCTGTTCGCGGCGGAACATTTGGACATCGAACCGGTCACGCTGCACTAGGCGGCGGACGGTCGAAAGGGCCGGCCTCGCGCCCTTTTCCCCTCTATTCCGGAATCGGCAGAAAGGTTGAGCGAACCTGTTCGGACGGGTTCTTGTCGACCGCGTTCGGCCCGTCGTAAATGACGGTGACGCCAACCATGCCGTCCGCCGTTTCGCCATCGCTGGACAACGGTAACGCGAGCCGTTCCGCACGCGTATAGCGTCCGACAGATCGATAGACGAAACCGTCTGTGTGAAAGATCGCTGGCTCTGTCAGAACACGCAGCATCAGCGCGTTGACGCGTGCGAACTCTTCCGGACGAACCAGATCCGACAGCAGCTTTCCGCGAACCGTGGAAATTCCCGTCGCAATCGACACCGCTTCCCCGGCAAGCCGGTAGCGGATGGTGTCGTGCTCCGCCTCGTAGTCGCACAGCCAGATTCCGGACAGGATCGGGCCCAAGTCGACAGGATCAATGTCCTGTCTGGAAGGCAAGGCGCGGCCGTCACGCTTGGCGTGCCAGTAATTGAAAAGCGTCCACAGTTCCCGGTGTTCAAAGCAGGAATAGGTACCGCGGTCGATCACCGGTCTACTACTACGTATCACTTGCGCTTCTTCCGCCCGCCAAACATGCAACCAATCGCACATGTTAGGGGACCGGCCCTGACAGTCAAAGAAATAGCAGCAAAAAAAGCGGCGCCCCATTTCCGGGGCGCCGCCAATTCCGTTTGCATGTCCGGCGCCTTAGCGCGGGGCGAGGACCATGATCATCTGGCGCCCTTCCATATTGGGGCGCTGTTCGACCTTGGCCTGCTCGTCCATTTCGGCCTGGACGCGCTGCAGCACTTCGAGTCCCAGCTCCTGGTGGGCCATTTCGCGACCGCGGAAGCGGAGCGTGACCTTCACCTTGTCGCCTTCTTCGATGAATTTCTTCAAAGCGCGCATTTTGACTTCATAGTCATGCTGCTCGATATTCGGGCGGAATTTGATTTCCTTGACCTCGATGGTCTTCTGCTTCTTCCGCGCCTCGTTCTTGCGCTTCTGCTGTTCGTATTTGAACTTGCCGTAGTCGAGGATCTTGCAGACCGGCGGGTCGGCGTTGGGGGACACTTCCACCAGATCCAGACCTGCCGCTTCGGCGATCCGAATGCCTTCCTCTACCGTGATCACGCCATGATTTTCGCCGTCGTCATCGATGACACGGACTTGCCGCGCTGTGATTTCCTCGTTGACGCGGGGGCCCTCCTTGGTGGGGGGAGGAGCGTAGTGTGGTCTGCGTATAGGAGCCTCCTCGACCGATTGCCGGCCGGTGTCGTTGATGTTGGGTAACCATCCGTTCCGTATGCCGAAGGCGTGCAGGAAATCCCGCACGCCCGCACCGGAACACTTTTAAGGCGCGCCCGCAGGGGATCGCGCTTCTTCTCTTAGAATATGGATTGCGTCGTCCAGCGCAAGAATTTCCTGATCCTTGCCGCCCAGACGGCGCAGGGCGACGGTGCCTTCCTCCTGTTCGCGCTTACCGACGACCAGGACGGCCGGAACCTTCTGCAACGACAATTCGCGGATCTTCAGGTTGATCTTCTCGTTCCGCGTGTCGCTTTCCGCCCGCAGCCCGGCCGCTTTCAGCTTCGCCAGCACCTCGGCCGCATAGCCGTCCGCGTCGTTGGTGATCGTCGCCACCGTCGCCTGAACCGGGGACAGCCACATCGGGAACCGGCCCGAGAACTGTTCGATCAGGATGCCGATGAAGCGTTCGAACGACCCCAGAATCGCCCGGTGCAGCATGACCGGACGATAGCGGTTGCCGTCCTCGGCCATATAGGTGGCATCCAGACGTTCCGGCAGGACGAAATCGACCTGCAGGGTGCCGCATTGCCAATCCCGGCCGATGGCGTCGCGCAGCACGAATTCCAGCTTCGGACCATAGAAGGCGCCTTCGCCCGGATTGAGCGTGAAGGTGGCGCCGGCCGCCTCGGTTGCCCGTTTCAGGGCGTCTTCGGCCTTGTCCCAGGTCTCGTCCGACCCGGCGCGGGTTTCCGGCCGGTCGGAG
The DNA here is from genome assembly GCF_965228185.1 of Pacificispira sp. Taxonomy (NCBI): domain Bacteria; kingdom Pseudomonadati; phylum Pseudomonadota; class Alphaproteobacteria; order Rhodospirillales; family Aestuariispiraceae; genus Pacificispira; species Pacificispira sp. The sequence goes on from NZ_CBDDHE010000008.1 coordinate 630,369, forward strand.
AACTTGATGGCGAAATCCTCGAAACCGAAATCGCGATAGATCGACGCCAGAAGGTCGATGAAGATCTTCGTCTCGGATTCGATCTGGTCTTCGGTGCAGAAGATATGCGCATCGTCCTGGGTGAAGGCGCGCACCCGCATGATACCGTGCAGGGCGCCCGACGGTTCGTACCGGTGGCACGACCCGAACTCGCCCATGCGGATCGGCAGATCTCGATAGGACTTGATGCCCTGTTTGAAGATCTGCACATGGCCCGGACAGTTCATCGGCTTCAGCGCCAGCATGCGCCGGTTCGCGCCGTCCTCGGACGTGCTGTCGGATTCATCGACTTCGGCGATGAACATGTGCTCGCGGAACTTCTCCCAGTGGCCGGACTTTTCCCACAGCGCGCGGTCGACGAGCTGCGGCGTCTTGACCTCGACATAACCGGCCTTGTCCAGACGGTCGCGCATATAGCGTTCGATGGTACGGTAGACCGTCCAGCCCTTCGGATGCCAGAAGATCGACCCGCGCGCCTCTTCCTGAAGATGGAACAGGTCCAGTTCCCGACCCAGGCGGCGGTGGTCGCGCTTCTCGGCCTCTTCCAGGCGGTGCAGATAGGCCTTCAGCTCCTTCTCGTCGCGCCAGGCCGTGCCGTAAATGCGCTGAAGCTGCGGATTGTTGGCGTCGCCGCGCCAATAGGCCCCGGCCAGACGCAACAGCTTGAACGCCTTGCCCAGACGGCCGGTCGACGGCAGATGCGGGCCGCGGCACAGGTCGATCCAGTCGCCCTGGCGGTACATCGTGATGTCTTCGCCCTCGGGCAGTTCCCAGACCCATTCGGCCTTGAAGCTCTCGCCCTTCTCGGCGAACAGATCGGCGACGTCCTTGCGGTCCCAGACCTCGCGCACGATGGGCACGTCGCGGTCCACGATCTCCTTCATCCGGTTTTCGATCGCCTCGAAATCTTCGGACGAGAAAGGCTGCTCGCGATGGAAATCGTAATAGAACCCTTCCTCCGTCGCCGGGCCGAACGTGATCTGGGTGCCGGGGAACAGTTCCTGCACCGCCATCGCCAGCACATGGGCGGCGTCATGACGGATCAGTTCCAGCGCCTCGTCATCCTGGCGCCGGATCAGTTCCAGCTTCGCATCGGTTTCGATCGGGCGGTTCAGGTCCCATTCCGTGCCGTCGACACGGGCCAGCACCGCGGCCTTCGCCAGGCCGGGGCCGATTTCGGTCGCGACATCCAGCGCCGTCACCGGGCCGTCATAGGATCGCACACTGCCGTCGGGAAGGGTAATTGCCACCATGGCGTCTTGTCTCCATCCAGGTCCCGTCAACCAAACGGGGCACCGTTTCCGGATCGCGGGTATCTCGGCCCGTTTCGAAGGGCCGCCCCCACAACCTGTCAACGTTCGGTTCCGGCACCGCCTCGCCCCTACGAAGGACGTTTGGACGGCACCGCTCGTCAAATAGTCGAACGGGCGGGGTGTATCGCAGCCCCGTTTTCGGGGCAAGGAAATTCAGTTCCCTACGCCAGGGCGGTGCAGGCGGCCAGAACGTCCATCTCGTTCAGGCCGGTCAGATTGGGTACCCGCAGGATCGTGACCTGCGGCCCCTTCTGTCCGCACAGCTTCGGATCGGAGGCATGGGAATAGAGAACGACGCAGCGGCAGCCGGCGACGGCGGCCAGATGCATCGGGCCGGTATCGTTGCCCACCGCGATCTCCGCCCGGCGGGCCAGACTGGCAAGCTGCAAAAGGTCGGTCCTGCCGGTCAGGTCCAGGGCGTCCGGACAGGCGGCGGCAATGGCGCTGGTCCATTCGGCATCGGCCGCGGTCCCGATCAGAACCGGGGTCAATCCACCGGCGGCCCAACGCGTGGCCAGCGCCGCATAACGGTCCGCGGGCCAGCGCTTTTCCGGCCGGTGCGGCGCGCCGCCCGGGACCAGCAGGCCGAAGCGCTGCGGCAGGGCCAGCGCCGACAGGTCGGCATTCATCCATGCCGCGTTCGGCATCGGCACTTCCGCGATGCCGGCTCTGGCCAATTGATCGCGCTGGCGGTCCAGCGTGTGCATGCGGTCGCGGGCGGGATTGTCATGCGGATGGGACGCGCCGGGCGCGATGCCGGACAGATAGGGCCTGTCCGGCCACATCAGCCACCAATACAGGGCCGAGCGGTCCGATGTCTGCAAATCGAAGACCATGTCGAACCCGCCGCCGCGCAGCCGATTGCGCAGGGCAAGATAGCCCAGCGGACCGCGCGGCCGGGCATCCACCCAGACCCGGTCGAACCAGCCCGACCGTTCTGCAAGACCCGCAAAGGGTTTTGTCGTCAGCAGCGTGATTTCCGACTGCGGCAGGGCCGTGCGGATGGCCTGGAACGGTCCCATCGCCTGGACGAAATCGCCCAGCGCGCCAAGCTTGATCACAAGGACCCGTTTCAGGCCGGTCGGAAGGTCCGCCATATCAAGATGTCTTAGGCCGCGCTGGCGGCGGGCGCCTGCAGCAATTCCCGGTACACGTCCAAGGTCGACGCGCACATCCCGGCCTTGGTGAAGCGGTTGCGGGCATTCTCGATCCCGGCCTGACCCATTGCCATGCGCGCCTCGGCGCCCATATCCAGCGCGCGGTCGAGCTTGTTGGCCAGGTCGAACGCGTCGCCCGGACGGAACAGCCAACCGGTCACGCCATCCTCGATCTGCTCCGGCGCGGCGCCATGGGCGGGGGCGATCACCACGCGGCCCATCGCCTGGCCTTCGACGGCGACCCGGCCGAACCCTTCCGGATCGGTCGAGGCGGAAATCACGATATCGGCCAGTTTCAGCGCCGCGGGCATGTCGTCGCAGCCGCCGACGGCATGGACCATGTGATCGACCTTCAGGCGCTTGGCCAGATCCTCGACCTCGCGGACATAGGCGTCGCGCCCCTGGGAGTCGCCGACCAGCAGGCAGCGCACAGGACGGTGCGTCATCTCTGCCAGCGCGCGCAGCAGCAGGGTCTGACCCTTCCACCGCGTCATGCGGCCCGGCAGCATGACAATCGGCACGCCGTCCGGCAGGCGCCAGCGTTCGGACAGCCGGATCAGGCGTTCCGCCGCGACGTTCTCGCCGGAATACAGATCCATGTCGATACCGCGATGGATCACCCGAACCTTGGTCCCGTCCGGGCGGTAATTGTCATGGATATGGCGGCGGATGAACTCGCTGATCGCGATCACCCGGTCGGCCTTAGTCATGACCGAATTGTAGTACCGCTTCAGCGGGTTGCTGAAATTATAGGTGCCGTGGAACGTGGTCACGAACCGCGCGCCCGTGCGCTGCGTCGCCCAGAGCGCACTCCAGGCCGGGGCGCGGCTGCGCGCATGAACGATGTCGACGCCCTCGTCGCGGATCAGCGCTTCCAGGCGGTCGGCATTCCGGCGCATCGTGAAATAGTTCTTGGACGCCAGCGGCAGCTCGACATGCTCGATTTCGGCACGGTGCAGTTCCCGGGTCATCGGCCCGCCGGCAGAGGCGACCAGCGCCCGGAAACCCGCGTTTTTCAACGCCAGTGCCACGTCGATCGTGCCGCGTTCGACGCCGCCGGTCACCAGGGCCGGCAGGACTTGCAGCACCGTACCGCGATACCGTGTCGCGGCGGTTTCGGCCGGCGCGGTTTCGGTCGGGTCGTCTTCCGTGTTAGAGCGTACCATCGTCACAATTCGTCAGTCCGTCGCCACCCGAAGGATCCGCTCCATCCATGTCCGAAAACGCGCACCTGGATACCGTCAAGACGCTCGATCAACCGGAACCGGGTACCACCGGTCGAGCAAGGATCGCATACCGGGATATCCCGCGCAACGCAAGCGATCCGACGGCCGAAAGCAGCGGAAATGCGGGAATCCTGTTCTGCGGCGGCTTTCATTCCAACATGGATGGCGGCAAGGCGGCCTTTCTGGCCCAGCGTTGCGCCGAGACCGGACGCGGCTTCGTACGGTTCGATTATCGGGGGCACGGCTTAAGCGGCGGCGCCTTTGCGGACGGGACCATCGGCGACTGGTATGACGACGCGAGACTGATCTTCGACCGGGTCTGCGACGGACCGCAGATTGTCGTCGGTTCCTCCATGGGCGGTTGGATGGCGCTGCTGCTGGCGCGCGACCGGCCGGAACGGATCCAGGGTGTGGTTCTGATCGCGCCGGCGCCGGATTTCCCACGCCGACTGATGCTGCCGCAACTGGACGCGGCCGCCCGTCAGGCCCTGGACCAGGACGGCGTCTGGCACCGCCCGTCGGAATTTGAGGAGGATTCCTACCCGATCACCCGCGCGCTGATCGAGGAAAGCGCCCGGCACGAAATCCTGGACGGACCGAAGATCGCGGTGTCGGGGCCGGTTCACATTCTGCACGGCACGGCCGACGAGGTCGTGCCGCTGGACCATGCGCGCCGGGTCGCCGAGCATCTGGCGGCGACCCGCGTCACCCTGGACGTCATCGACGGCGGCGGCCACCGCCTGTCCGACCCGCCCGATCTGGACCGTCTGTGGCGCGCGGTCGAATCCGTCTCGGCGCGCTGAACCGGTTACCAATGGGTCAGATCGACCCGCCTTCCTTCTTCCAGGGCGCAAGCAAGCTGATAATAGAGGCCCTGCCAGCGCATTTCCTCGGGATTGCCGTCCGGAATCGGCTTCGTGTAGCAATCGGCATCGGTGCCGTAGGACGCTGCCGCACAAGTACAGACCGATACCGGGTGTCCCGCATTGTCATCCGGCTCCCGCGAGCCGATCATAGTCGCGCGCAAGAAGCCGATTACATTGGTCCGCGTCCCTTTCGCCGTGGCGGCCATGACCTGCAAATTCGACTTCATGGTCGTGACGGCGGTATCCGTACCGATCAGGGAGTTCTGAATGGTGGTGAAAACGTCCGTCGTCGCCTTGTAGTTATTGACGATCGGCAGCCATTCCTGCGTCAGCCGGTCGCCCTCTGTCCCTGCGACGGCTTGGGTGAATTCCGCGCGCGCCTCAGGGCGTGCAAAGGATTTGAACTCGAGATACAGGCGCGCAAGCCTTTCATGATAGGCCATGCCGGCGGCGACGCGGATCAGGGTGCATTCGGCGACGAACCGGGTGGCGCGATCCCCAACGCAGAGCTGCTTCGCCGCGTCGGCAGCGCCGATGACGCTGGAAAGCGCGGACTTGGACTTGGCCCCGGCCAGCGCCTGGATATACCAGAGCTGCAGATTCAGATCGTCGTCGTTCAAGGTCGATTCGCGAGCCGCCGCCGAGTCTTCGGCGATGGCACGATAGACCGGCTCCGGTTGCGCCGCGCAGGAAAATTTTTCCAGCGCGGAGACGGAGGCGTCCGACTGGGACTGCAGACAGCGTAACTCCTCCGCCGCCGCGTCCCTGAAACGGTTTTCCAGGCTGGCAAGCTTGGCTTCGTTGCAGGCGGCCAGCGTCAGGGTTACGCCGATCGCGAGCAGCAAGGCGGCGATACGGCGAGGCGGGACGGTCGGTGGCATGGTCCGGTTCTCCTGTCGGCTGGCTTACTGCACGCCGCCCGTGTCGGTCGGCGCGGGCAGGGGCGAATCGCTGCTGATCAGGGATTCGATCAAGGCGTCGGTCAGGGTCGGCACCGTGCCGTATTGGACGACATAGGGCAGAAGGTCCCGCAGGACCTCGCGCATTTCCCGCTCCCCGAACGATCCGACATGGGCGGCGGCATAGTCCTGCAGGGCGGCCATAAGGCCGCGGATCGCCGCCGTATTCGCGGCCGCTTTCGTGACATTCCCGGCGGCGGTCTTCACCGCGACATGGATGGCGTCCGCCAGGCTTTCGCCGAACAGGATTTTGCCGGACCGGCGGCCCGCAGCGACATCGGCGGCGTTGCGCATATCGCCCGCCGCCCCGGCGATGACGGCGGATACGACGCCATACAGGACCTGATCCGTCTGGGCATTGCCGGTGGAAATGTCGATCAAGCGGCCGGGATTAGCGGCCACGGCGTCGGCCGACAGCGCGGCCACGTTCAGCCAATCCTCCGCCGACAGCATCGGCGCCCCGGAATCGCGGATCGACGCCGCGACGATACCCATAAAGGCCTGCAGTTCGGGTGACCCGTCCGGTGCAATCATGCCCGGCGTCGCGGCAAAGCGGGTCGCCGCGATATGAACCAGAGCGGCAGCCTGATCCTTGCTGAAGAGTTTCTCCAGCACCTTGTCCGTCCCGTCCTGCGCGCGCAGCGCGCCGCTGAGCCCGGCGGTCACGTTCTGGACGAGATGGGTCAGAAGGTCGTTGGACAGAGTTCCCCAATCGCCGGTCCGGTCAAACAACACCGGCGCGGTCTGCCCGACCGCATCGACAGCGGCGGCCACGACCTCGCCGATCGCGGCCTTGTTGTACGGCGGCGGCGCGGCGCGGAGCTGCGTCGCCAGCGCCTCCAGGACATTTTCGCCCAGGGTCTGGATCTTGCCGTCGGCGTCGATGAACAGTTCCGGGCGCTCGGCCGCCAAGTCCAACAGCGCGTTATAGATTCGCAACGCCCCGTCGCGGCCGAAATCGTCGATCAGCCCGTTCTCCTGAAGCGCCGTCAGCACCGACCGGGTCAACTCGCCGATCAACGAGCCCGCCGACGCCGGATCGCCCGCAGACGTCTTGAATTTGGACCCCAGGAAGGCTTCCTGATTGCGCATCAGCGCGCCGATGGCCGCCTCCGACATCGGCCCAAGCAGCAGGTCGCGCACCTTTATGGCGGACAGCGAATCCGCCTCGAATGCCTTGACCAGCGGCACCAGGACGGATTTGGACATGTCGCGCAGATGATCCTCGTCGATCATCTCGTCGATATTCGATTGCAGCGCGCTCAAGCCGGCCTGACTGAAGATCATGAAGGCCTTTTCAGCGAACGGCTGGGATGTGTTCTGAAATTCCTCCAGCTGGGGGATCAGATTCAACGCCAACGACGAGACCAGGCGCGCGGCATTGCCTTCCAACCCGACCGCGCCCGGCTGGTTGGCCACGAAACTGAGACCCAATCGCGCCAGTCTGACCGCCAGCCGTCCGGCCCAGGGTTCGGCTTCCGCCGCGTCGCCCCATTGCTTGACCAGCACGACATAGCAACCCTGATTGCGTATATCGTTCGATCCGAGCGACTGCTGGAAATCAGCAACGTGAAGGCTTGCCAATCCGGTCAGACGATTGGCAATGCGCTGCCCCGCCGGCGTGGATTTGTCGGGGATGTTGTTCCAGGTGTCCTTAAGCTGCTCGAATTCGGACAGGACAGCGGCGGGAAGCGACGCCTGGACGCCGCGCAGCGCCTGATAGGCGCGCTCCCCGGCATCGTCGCCGGTATAGGTCAGAGGCGGCAGGACCGCGCCGTTTCGGCGCAGACTGTCGCGATAGATCAATCGGCCCTCTTCGCCCAGTTCCAAGGCCGCCTGGAATCCCAGAACGATCAACGAAATCGGAATAGCCATGGCGAATACCTTTCCTTGTCGGGCCGGTCAGTCGAGATAGCGGCGCACCGAGGCGGGGCGGGCACCGACACCCGCGGCGAAGGCGTCGATCACGCCATCGACCTGGTTGCGGATCGCGCTGAACGGCGCGGCATTGCCCGCCGGATCCTCGCCCGTGCGTGGACCGGTCTGGTCCTTCTTGCCGCCGCGTATAACCGTGCGGACAGCCGCCAGGCGCTTGGCGACGTCGAACCAGAAGGGCCCGCCAAGACCGATCAACAGCCCCGTCACCAGCACGCGGAAGAACCAGAAGACATAATCCGGACCCTGGTCGGACCCACACAACGCGTCCGCCGCCGCCCCGGCCTTCTGGCAATACGGAAACTGCTGCCAACCGATCGGCAGATTTCGATCCTGAAGGTTTTTCAGGATATCCGCGGATCCAGCCAGCAATTGGCGCATCGCTTCCGGATCGGCCAGTTTCGCAAGTTCCTGCTGCTTCGCCACCAGCGCTTCCCTGGCGGCTGCCTTTTCGGTCTCATTCGCGCTTCGATACTTCTCTTCCAGCGCCCTGACCTCCGCCTCCAGGGCGAGTGCAGCGCGGAAGGAGTCCGTCGCGGCGGCATCGGCCGCTGCCAGATCGTCTTGATCGGCGATGATCGCCAGCGCCGTTTCCGGACTGTCGCGGTAGGTCTCGAACAGGCGCAATCCGTCAACATTCGCCGCGAACGCCAGAATGATGCCGATGACCAGCGACCATCCCCGGGCGCGCGTTGCGAAACTGGTGACCGTGGCCCCCGACATCTTGTCGAAGATGCGTGCCGACTCGACCAAAGCCGCCCGCACCTCCGCGCGCGCCGTATCGATCCGGCCCCGCAACCCGGTTTCTTCGATCAAGCGGGACAGGAAATGTTCCAGGGTAATCCGTTCATAGGCCCCGCCCGGACCGATAATGCGTCTTTCGAGGGACACCTTCTCGGCCGGATTGCCGATGATCGCTTCGACCAGCTTGCGTTCGGCGGCCTTGGCTGTCTCTTCGGTCGGCGCTGCGCCCGTTGCGGCGGCGAAGGCTGTCTTGACTATGGGAATGTTCAGGACTTCCGGCAGGACATAATCCTGGATCATGGTTTTCAGAAACCGCGCCCTTATGCAGAAAACGCGGAAAATGAGTTCCATGAGCATGGTAACGATTGTGCCCAACGCCCCAAGCGTCAGGACCAGCGCCAATGCGGCGTCGAGAAGTTCCACGATAGTTCTCCCCCGGATTTCGCAGCCGTCCGCCAGAACGGCCACTTCAATCCGAGGACAATCTTAACGTGAAAAATGTAGAATACGAATCAAAATATTCGCAAAAGTTACGTGTTTTCTCGGTCAAGCAACGATTTTAGGGCGTTACGGTAGTCCGGCCAACCCAGCTTTACTCCCAGTTCCTGCTTGATGCGCGCATTCGACACCAGCTTGTTATCGGAATAGAAGCTGCGTGCCATGGGCGACAGTTCCGCCTTGTCGAAAGGCACTTCCGGCGGCGGTTCCACCCCCAGCAATTCGCAGGCAAGGGCGATCACGTCCTGCGGCGGGGCCGGGTTGTCGTCGCAGCAATTATAGGCCGCCCCGGCATTCGGGCGCGCGATCGAGGCGCGCAGAATGGCGACCACGTCGTCGCGGTGGATCCGGCTGAAGACCTGACCCGGCTTCACCACGCGGCGCGCACGGCCCTGACGGACCGTTTCCAGCGCGTTCCGGCCGGGACCATAGATTCCGGCCAGGCGGAAACTGTGCACCGGTCCGGCGGCAGCCAGACCGAACCAGGCGGCTTCCGCGTCGACCCGCCGCTGGCCGCGCTCCCCACTGGGCGTCAGGGCGGAGGTCTCGTCGACTTCCCCCCCGTCCCGGTTGCCGTAAACCCCGGTCGTCGACAGATAGCCGATCCAGGCATAAGGCGCGCCGTCGCGAATATCCGCCGCATGGGCGTCGATCACCGGATCTCCCGCCGCATCCGGCGGCACGGAACTGAGCAAATGGTCGGCCTGCCTCAGCGCCGCCCGGCCGGCCGCGTCCAGGGCCCGGTCCCGGTCGAACAGATGCGCATCGATCCCGGACCGGCGCAACCGGTCCTGTTTGTCCGCTTCGCGGCAGGTGGCGGAGACGCTCCAACCCTCGTGAACCAAACTTTCCGCCAGCGCCTCGGCGCAATAGCCATAGCCGAAAATGAAAAGATGGGGTTTCGGCGGTTCGGCATCGGTCATCTGCGTCTCCTGGAGCGGATTGGCGGGCATGGGAGAAAATTGCATCCGGCGCGGCGAGTTGGGCTTGCGTCGGCGGGTCGCGGCGTCGAATTTAGGGGTATGCACAACCGGCTTCAACCAGTCCACCTCCTACTTCTTCTGCTGCTGCCCATCGCGATTTTAGCGGGCGCGTCGGCGCGGGCCCAGACCTTGGGCACTGTCGACGAACAGCAATACCGTTCCTGTATGCAGCAGACGCGGATCGACCCGTCGGAAGCGTTCGAACTGGCGCTCGGCTGGCAGGATATGGGTGGCGGGACACCGGCCAGGCACTGCGCCGCGGTCGCGCTGATGATGCTGGGCCATTATCAGGAGGCCGCCGCGCGGCTGGAAGAATTGGCGCAGCAGATGCCGGACGACGCGCCGAAGGAAATCGTCGCCGATATCCTGGCCCATTCCGGGATCGCCTGGATGGAGGCCGGCAATCTGGAACGCGCCTACAGTGTTCAGTCCGCCGCCCTGGAACTGACTCCGGATCGGGTGATGATCCTGGTCGACCGGGCCCTTGTCCTGGGCCAGATGGACCGGTTCTGGGAATGTATCGACGATTTGAACCGCGCGATCGAATTGGACCCGACCGACCCCAACGCCTTCACCATGCGGGCCAGCGCCTATCGTTTCGTCGAGGCGAACGACCTCGCCCTGGAGGATGCGAACCGGGCGTTGGACCTGGACCCGTCTCATCCGGAAGCGCTTCTGGAGCGCGGAATCCTGCACCGTCTTGCCGGGAACAAGGAAGCCGCCCGGCACGACTGGCTAAAACTGATCGAGGAACATGACGGCCGTCCCGCCGCGGACGATGCCCGCCGGAATCTGGAACTTCTCGACGTCGCGCCCGCCGCGCAGTAAGGCACCCCGAAAAGACGATTTCCCGATTCTTATTGCACCAAAGGCGTGCGGAACATATTATGTACGAAGATCGGATTGGCGAAGGTGCCTCCCGACATACTCTTTTTAATTTTTGAACAAAACGGAAACAATTATGCTTTACCACACAATCGGCCGAGCCCGGCCCGTGGGGACTCCCCGCACCCAGCGACTGCCCAAGCGATCCGAAGAGTTCCCTGGCCCGGTCATGGTTCCGGTTTTCGACGATCCCGATACCGACCCCGATGGCATCGACCGGTTCCTGACCGGCATGATGCGCGACCCGCGCTATGTCCTGCGCGGTCCTGAATCCGACGCCTATCGCGACCGGATCGGCCAGTTGTGGCAAGCCGCCTATCCCGGACAGCGTGCACCGGGCAGTTGGGGCCGCGACGAACGCCCGGCCCTGTCCTTGCGGGAGATGAAGCAGCAGGCGGGCGATTTGGTTGTGCCAGCTTCGGCCCCGTCCGGCGATGGAATTGGCGGGACGCCTGCCCCGCCCGAGGCAATGGGGGCGGCCGCTGCGCCTTTCGACAAGGGCGGAGCCGGAAGGCCGTCGCCCCAGGCAGATAACAGCGCAAAGAGCAAAGCCGACGGCTCGGTTCAGGTTGCGCTGGGACCGCTTGCGATCCCGGCCGCCGGGGCTGCCGCAGCCGGCTTGGCCGCCCTCGGGCTCTATGGCATGGACGACGATACGCGCGACTCGCTTTCCCGCAGCATCGACGGTGCGCTGGGCGGAGACCCGCGCCGCGAAGGAATGGAGACCTACCCGGCGGATAGTCCGGAGGGCACGGTGGAAACCTTTCCAGCCGATCCGCCGGATATGGACGATGCCGAGGTGTTTCCGGACCTTTCCGGCGATCCGGACGACCTTGTCCTGGTGTTCCCCGATGGCCGCGAATTGGCGGCCAAGGCCGGCGTGCCGCCGTTCGAGGATCAGACGGGATATCTGCCCGACGGCACGATCCTGCGTATCGAGGACCAATCGGGCACCCGTTACGGTATCGACGTATCCGGTGCCCGACCCAAGGAAATGGGGCGCCTGAAGGGTCATCTCAATGCGGCGCCGACTGAAGCAGTCCGCAGGCTCTTGATGAAGATCACGGATGGAAGCCGGCTTTCAACGGATTCAGGCGCCAACCGAAAAATGAGCAACCTGACCAAGACGACGGAGGGGGAACCGATCAAGCAGGCCATCCGGGAATTCGAAGAATTGATCCGGGCGGATGGCGGGGACCCGGCCACTGAGGATATTGGTGGTCCCGACAGCGACATATGGGTTCGAATTTACAATATCGACGGGGACAGCCCGGATTCGGGCATCACGATAACGTTCCGCTCCATGGGCAGTTCGAAGAGCGCGGACACCACCAACGAAATTGTCCTATCCCGGATCAAGAACCATCAGACTGTTCTAAAAATCCGCTATGAGAGACAAGAGTCAGATTTGGAGTAGATCATGGACGTAAAGGAATATGGCCAGGATTTCTACCGCCGCTACACCCAGCGGGAGGCGGCAGACATTTTCTTGCCGGTGTTCAATCGCATCTTTCTGCCGGCGGACGATAAACGGTCTCTCCTTGGCGGCCGAGACTCCGCGTCGGCGGTGTTCCGGCAATCGGACTGGAAGACGGTCGTCAGCATTCCCGGCCCCTGGTGGGGCTGCCTGATTAGTCGTCCGACCGAGGAACCGGGTCCGAAGGACGAGAATTTCTGGAACCCTGAAACCAAGGAATGGGAGCCCTTGCGCCCCCTCATGCGGACGCTTGTCGAATTCGAAATCGACGAGATTGTGCATATGAGCATCCCGCGTGAGCCGGGCCTGGACGAAACGGCCGACCTTCTGGATAGGGATCGGAAAGGCCAACTAGTCTACAAGGGCGCCATCACAACACCGCCCGCCGCGGATATGCTGCCCGTCCCGCATTATCAGGAGCCCTGTCACATCATCGTGGACGGCGTGATCTTCTCCCGCGACGGGCGGTGGGGCATTTACGGCGATACGGACGATTTCACCGTTATCGGCGGCGAACCGGATCTCATGGCGCGCTACATCGACAATGCCGGTGGCGAGGAATTTCTGAAGGCATGCTTCTTCAGCGCTGCCCCTAGGGTTCCCTACAGCCCTGGCATGCCAGGAAAGGAATTCCTTCTGACACTCTGCGGTTTGGCGGGCTGGGAGCCGACGCCCGCCTTGCTGGCCAGGACATAGCTTCTATTCCGCTTTTCATACCAGGGTAGGCGGGGACAGATATCGCCCGCCCCCTGGAACGCAGCGCCATCAAAAACCGGACACCGACAAAAGTCATTTTGGCAGTCAACTTCAGAAAACTGAACAAAAGAGGAATAAATTAATGCGTATTCATCAGCCTTCATCGCGCCCGCGCAACGACATGGTCCGAAAAAGGCCTCTGCCCAATCGAGACTCGGATTGGTTCGGCGGAGAACAAGATCCGACGTCTGAAATCGACCGGTTCCTGACCGGCATGATGCGCGATCCGCGCTATACCCGGCGTGGTCCGGAATCCGACGCCTATCGCGACCGGATCGGCCGGTTGTGGCAAGCCGCCTATCCCGGTCAACGCGCGCCGGGCAGTTGGGGCCGCGACGAACGCCCGGCCCTGTCCTTGCGCGAAATGAAGCAGCAGGCGGGCGATTTGGCCATGCCGCTGTCGGCCCCATCCGGCGACGGAAAAGGCGGGCCACCCGCCTCGCCCAATGCGATGGGACCGGCTGTTGCGCCTTTCGAAAAAAGCGGGTCTGGCGCGCCGTCGAACCAGGCGGATGAAAGCGCAAAGAACGATCCCGATGGTTCGGTTCAGGTCGCCCTCGGGCCGCTTGCAATCCCAGCCGCCGAAGCCGCCGCAGCCGGCTTGGCCGCCCTCGGACTCTAGCATGGACGACGATACGCGCGACACGCTTTCCCGCAGCATCGACGGCGCGCTGGGCGGCGACCCGCGCAGCGAGGGAATGGAGACCTTTCCAGAGCATCGGCCCGGAGGCCATATCGAGGTCTTCCCGGAGAAACCGACCGCGCCAAGTATCGAGACTTTCCCAGATCAATCCGGTCTGGGTGAAGGGTTCTCGCTGGTTTTCCCGGACAGAACCGGCCCGGCGGACGGCGCCCCGACACCCCCTTCGGAAGACCAATCCGGAACCTTGCCGCAAGGCACAATCCTCCGCATTGAGGATAGCAACGGCAACTACTACAACATTGACGTGTCGAACTCACGGCGGCAGAAAATCGGGAAGCTGCGCGGTCATTTGAATAAGGTTCCGAACGAGGCCATACGCCGCTTGCTGCGGATGGCGACCGACGGCGGACGGCTGACGACCGAAACGGGGACGAATGGAAAATATAGTGAGATCACGGTATCGAAGGGATCGGCACCGCTGGAAGACGCCCGCCGACTGTTCGAGGAAATCATCCGCGCTGATGGCGGCGACCCGGCCAATGCTGCGCACCATGGTAATCCGGGAGAACGGCTACAGCTTTGGTGGCACCCACTGGACGGTGACGGCGCGGATGGAACGCACTCAATCTCTTACCGAACCTGGTCGGAGTCGGGAACAAACAAGCCGACAAACGAGTTTTCCCTGTATCGGCGCAGCGATGGCGGGATCGTGTTCAAGATACGATTTGAATAGGAGTCCCTTATGGACGTGATGCATTGCCGGGGATACTACCATCGGCGCTACTCCCAGCGGGAAACAGACCGGCTGTTCCGGCCTGTCCTGAACCGTATTTTCGTTCCCTACGGCAACCCGGAAAGCTTCGTAAACCTGGATCCCGGGCCGGAGCTTTTCCGGAACCCGGAATGGAAAGCGTTCGCGGGATTAAGCGATCCCTGGAGCGGCGGCCTGTCGGTGTCTCCTCTGGGAGAGGATGATCCGAGGGATGTTCATTTCCTGAAACCGGAGACAACGGATTGGGAACCGTTAAGGCCGTTATTCGACGCTCTGGCGGAACGGGAAGTTGACGAGATCATTCATATGGGACGCCAATTGCCGGATGCAGACACGGACAATCTGGATTCACTGGATCATTCCATGTACGGCGCGGTGACCTCACCGCCGTTGGAAGCAGCATGTGCCTTCGCGTATTCGCAGCAGCCTGCCTTCATCCTCGGCGCGGGCTACGCGTTTTCACGCGACGGGCACTGGGGGCTCTATGGCAGCACGGACAGTTTCTTTGTATGCGGCGGAGAGCCCGATTTGATAGATCGTGCCTATGAATTGGCCGGTGGAGAAAGCACCTTGAAAGAGGCTTTCTACAATCGGTTTCTCCTCTTGCATGGAAACGATCTCTGGCGGCCGAATCTGCCGATGAAATCGATCATCCTCGGCATGTGCAAATTTTCCGGTTGGGACCCTTTGCCGGAAATGCTCGATCTGGATTACTGAGCGATAATGCAAAACGCCCGGACCTGAAGGTCCGGGCGTATCGCGTGAAATCAAAGGTCCGAGAGAGATTAGGCGGCGTAGATGCCGGCCTTCTTGATGTCGTCGGACACATCGGTTTCGAACTGCTTGAAATTGTCCTGGAACAGACCGCGCAGATTGCGGGCGGTTTCGTCATAGGCGGAACCGTCGGACCAGGTCGTCTTCGGCTGCAGCACGTCGTTCGGCACGTCCGGGCAGTTTTCCGGCACCAGCAGGCCGAAATTCGGGTCCTGAACGCGGGCGACGGAGGCCAGCTTGCCTTCGATCGCGGCACGCAGCATGGCGCGGGTGTACTGGATCGACATACGCTTGCCGACACCGTACTGGCCGCCGGACCAGCCGGTGTTGACCAGCCAGCAACGGGCGCCGGTCTTGGCCATCTTCTCACCCAACATCTTGGCATAGACCGTCGGATGACGCGGCATGAAGGGCGCGCCGAAACAGGTCGAGAAGGTCGCCTGCGGCTCGGTGACGCCGCGTTCCGTACCGGCGACGCGGGCCGTATAGCCGCTGAGGAAGTGATACATCGCCTGATCCGGCGTCAGCTCCGAAATCGGCGGCAGAACGCCGAACGCGTCGGCGGTCAGCATGACGATGTTCTTCGGCAGGCCGCCCATGCCCGTCGGCTCGACATTCGGAATGAAGTCGATCGGATAGGAGGCGCGGGTGTTCTCCGCCAGCGAACCGTCGAACAGGTCGACTTCGCGGGTGAACGGATCGAACACGACGTTTTCCAGGATCGTGCCGAAACGCCGGGTCGTGGCGTAGATTTCCGGCTCTGCTTCCTGGCTCAGATTGATGACCTTGGCATAGCAGCCGCCTTCGAAATTGAAGACGCCATTGTCCGACCAGCCATGTTCGTCATCGCCGATCAGGGTACGCGTGCCGTCGGCCGACAGCGTGGTCTTGCCGGTGCCGCTGAGGCCGAAGAAGACCGCGACATCGCCCTGCTGGCCGATATTGGCGGAGCAGTGCATCGGCAGGACGCCCTTTTCCGGCAGGATGTAGTTCATCATGCCGAAGACGGATTTCTTGATCTCGCCCGCATATTGCGTGCCGCCGATCAGCACCAGCTTACGCGCCAGGTCGGCCAGGACGAAGCATTCGGAATTCGTGCCGTCGCGTTCCGGCACCGCGTTCATGAAGGGCGCGTGCAGAATCGTCGCGTCCGGAACGAAATTCGCCAGGTCTTCGGCAGGCGGGCGGATGAACATGTTGCGCGCGAACAGCGCATGCCATGGGCTTTCCGACACGACGCGCACCTTGATGCGGTGCGCGGGATCGGCCCCGGCATAGAGATCCTGGATATAGAGATCCCGGTTCTGCAGATAGACCGAGAGCATCGTGTGCAGGCGATCGAAACGATCCTGGCTGATCGGCCGGTTGACCTTGCCCCACCAGATCGATTCCTTGGTTTTCGGCTCTTCGAGAATGAACTTATCGTTCGGCGACCGGCCCGTATACTTGCCGGTCTGGCAGGCCAGCGCCCCGCCCTTCGTCACCGTGCCGAGGCCGCGGCGCACCGTGGCTTCGTACAGCGCTTCCGCGCCCAGGTTCCAGTGTTGCGTCGCCGTGTTGACGACGCCGTGCTTACCCAGCCCATAAGAGCTGCGGGTGACAGTTTTCTCGGACGCCAAGGTTTCCTCCTTGTTGCGCCTTACCGGTCTCGCTTAAACGATCATGCACCGCCGATCCGGGGCCGGATACGGGATGCGGCGAGCCGGCATTCCGGCGCCTTTCGATTGCCTACTCTTCGACCCAATCCGGCGGCGCGCGGCCAACGGTTGCGACAGCACGTCTCTACTGCCCGCCGGGGCGTCGTTTATACCGGCTGCACACCGTGTTGGCGAGTCGCGAATCCCTGAAAATCCGCGCTGCACCGCACCAAATCAGCCCATTTGCCGCGCCCGTTTGACGCATCCGACAAGTTCGCGGCGCACCGCATCCGAATCCTCGGCCGCGCCCTCGAAATTCAGCCGCGCGATCGCGCCCTGCCGGCGCAGATCGCACCCTTCCGGATCGACGCCCGTCATGAACCAGCCGACGCCCTCACGACCCAGCAGCCGGTTGGCGTAAAGCCCGATCGCATCCAGGTGATCGGCGTTCATATGGGCCAGGATCTCCGCCTCCGCCTGGGCCAGGGTTTCGGTCGTCCCGCCATACAGAAGACCGTCGCCCGCCTCGACCCAATGGATGCGCCCGAATCCGGCCACCAGATGCGCGCGTTCCGGCACGATGCGGTAGAGGTTGAAATCCCGGAACCCCGCATAGAACCGCGCCGATGGATGCCGCCGCACATAGCGGGTGCGCAACAGATTGTCCTCAACCTTTTCGATCCGGCCCTGAACCGTGGCCCGCGCCCCAGTGAGGGGGTCGTCGAGCCCGGCCGTGCCGTCGATCATCAGGGAGACGCGCGGATCGGCACCAAAGTTCCGGGTGTGATCGGCGAGATCGCTCAACAGCATCAGCGGCTCCCCGGCAGGCGAACTGGCGATCAGAACCAGCGAGCCATAGGGGCCGGATCCATCGGCCATAAGGGTGGAAAGCGTCGCCCGGTCGGCTTGTCGAAGCAAGCGGCGGCAGGCGGCGGCGGGGGAAAGGTCCGTATCGGTCATGGGCGCGAGTGTGCCGGGCCCACCCCCGCCCGCCAAGCCGGAATTGGGCTGGTCAGGGGCGGAACAACAGGCGTAGTCTTACCGCCGTTCGCGCGCCGCCTCCGACGGAACCAATCCATGACCTTTTTTGCTTTCTTGCCCGATCTTTTGATCGCCTATGGCGCCTATCTGATTGCCACGGCCAGCCCGGGCCCGGCCAATCTGGCCATCATGACCACGGCCATGCGCCGTGGGCGCCGCGCCGGGATGTTCCTGGCGGGCGGGGTCGTCCTGGGCTCCGCCACTTGGGGGTGCCTCGCCGCCGCGGGCATGTCCGCCTTGCTGGCGCAATATGCCGGGATCACGGAGATCATCCGGATCCTGGGTGGGCTCTACCTCTTCTGGCTGGCCTTCAAGGCGCTGCGTTCCGCCGCCCGTTCCGGCCCGGTCGCCCTGTCGGAAACGACGGAAAGGCGGTCCGATATCCGCTATTTCTCGACCGGCCTGGCAATCCACCTGACCAATCCGAAATCGATTTTCGCCTGGTTGGCCATCATTGCCCTTGCGATCACGCCCGATGCGCCCGGCTGGGCGGCCTTCGCGGTGGTCGGCGGGTGCTGGCTGCTGGGCATTTGCGTGTTCGAAGGCTATGCGATCGTCTTTTCGACACGTCGGATGATCGATGGCTATGCCCGCTTCCGCCGATGGATCGAGGGCGTGACGGGCCTCGCCTTCGGCTTGGCGGGGATCAAACTGATCGCCGGGTCGCGCTAAGCAAAAGTCCCGGCGCGGACAGGGAACCGCGCCGGGACAGTCAGCCACACCGGAGCTGGGCCTTACGCCTCCGCTTCGACCGCGTCGGCCATTTCGGCCAGTGAGTGGAACTTCCATTCCGGCGTGACATCGATTTCCGGCTTGCGGGTCGCGCCGAACCCTTCCTGGCCGTGGCGGCGATAGATCCAGGCGCGGCTGAGCCCGAACTGACCGGCCCGCCAATGGTCGTGATACAGGCTTTCCGCCGTGTGCAGGATTTCGGACGGCGCGATGCCCCGCTTGCCCATGTCTTCGATCATCACCTCGTAATTGCGCGGCGTCGGTTTATAGGAGCCGACATCCTGGGCGGTGATGATGTGGTCGAATTCGACGCCCAGACGCCGGTTGCTGGCGGCGAACCCGGCGCGATGCACGTTGGACAGGATGACCAGTTGGAAATGCTTCTTCAGCCGGCGCAGCGCCGAAGCGGAATCGTCGAAGGCAGGCCAGTAGGGGACCGACTCGCCAAAGCGGCGGTGGTCGTCCTCGGTCAGCCCCTTCACGCCCAGATCGGCCGCCATGCGGCGATGGGTTTCCGTCAGGACGTCGCTGTACAGTGCCGCCGGGGTTTCGGTCTGAACCGTGGATTCATGACGGGCGAAGGCTTCCAGTTGTTCATCGCGGGAGATCGACAGATTGCCGACCGTCCGCATCGCCTGGGTCGCCAGGTAAACGCCGCTTTCCCAGTCAATCAACGTGCCGTAGCAGTCGAAGGTCAGCGCCTTGAAATCGGTCAATTTCATCGGAGGTCATCCTTTCGGGGTTCGGTTTCCCGAAAGGTAGGAGGGCCCGGCGCGGAAATCTTGTCCCCAGCCGCCGATTTTTAGATCGAAACTCCGGTTTCGGATTCTCGGCCTTTGCGATAGGCGGCGGGCGTCGTGCCGGTCAGCCGCCGGAAGGCGCGGGTGAAGGCAGTCTGATCTGAAAAACCGCTATCCTGGGCGATCTGGGCAATGGGCAGGTTGGTTCCGGTCAGCGCCGCCCGGGCCCGGCGGATGCGGATCGCGGTCAGATGCGCCTGCGGACCGGCGCCGATCCAGGTCCGGAACAAATCGTAGAGCCGGCTTTCGCTGAGCGCCGCCGCCTGGGCGATATCGGCCACGGTCAGGGGCTTGTGGCTCTGCGCTTCCATGAAGGTGATCGCGCGGCGCAACTGGCGTGGCTCGGTCTTGCCCTGACCGGCGGCGATGCTTTCCAGCGCGGTCGCCAAAAGCAGACCTTCGATCCCGCCGTCATTCATGCCCCGCGCCTCCACAAAGCGCAGCAGGTGGAACAGGGCCGGATCGAGCGAGAAGAAGGGATCGCCGCGCCCCTGCGCCGCCGCGTTCAGCAGATCCGACCCGGCTTCCGGCACGTCCAGGATGGCGCAGCGGGCGGACCGGTGACCGATGAAGGCGTGCAGATCGCCGGACGGGACCAGCGCCCCGCGCAGGTCGTCGACGAAGCCGCCCCGACCCCTGGCTTCCAGTTCCAGCGCCCCGCGCAGCGGCAGGACGAACTGATGGTGGCCGTGGCTATGCGCCCGAACCTCGCCGCGATAATCGCGAAAGGACAGTTTGGACTCCCGCTCGGCCACCGGCTCATCCGCCTCCTTGGAAACGACGCCGGTCAGCATAGCGGCAGTTCATCAATGCCGGAAGTGGCGCATGCCGGTGAAGACCATGGCGATACCGGCCTCGTTCGCGGCGCGGATCACCTCTTCGTCACGCATGGATCCGCCCGGCTGAATGGCGGCGGTCGCGCCGGCCTTCACGGCCTCCATCAGCCCGTCCGCGAAGGGGAAGAAGGCATCGGACGCCACGACGGAATTTTCCGTCCCGGCCTGTTCCTTGGACTTCCAGGCGGCGATCCGGGCGCTGTCGACGCGGCTCATCTGACCGGCGCCGACACCGACCGTGGCACCGTCGCGGGCATAGACGATGGCGTTCGATTTCACATGTTTTGCGACGCGCCAGGCGAAAAGCATGTCCGCCATTTCCTGATCGGTCGGCTGGCGTTCCGTCACGACCTTCAGATCGGACCGTTCGACCCGACCATTGTCGGTGTTCTGGATCAGCAGTCCCCCCGCGACCGTGCGGACCTGTGTCCGGTTCTCCGCCGGGTCGGGCATTTCGCCGGTGCGCAGCAGGCGGACATTCGGCTTCGTCGCCAGGACTTCGCGGGCGCGCGGCCCGAATTCCGGCGCGATGACGACTTCCAGGAACAGTTCTTTCAGCTTTTCCGCCAGGTCCAGATTGACCGACCGGTTGACCGCGACAATGCCGCCGAAGGCCGAAACCGGGTCGCAGGCCAGTGCCTTGTCCCAGGCTTCCGCCACCGTGCCGCCCGTCGCGACGCCACAGGGATTGGCGTGCTTGACGATCACGACCACCGGCTCGTCGAATTCGGCGGCCAGTTCGAAGGCCGCGTCGGCGTCGTTGATATTGTTGAAGCTGAGTTCCTTGCCCTGAAGCTGTTCGGCATTGGCGACGCCGGGCCGGTGATCGCCGGCGCGGGTATAAAGCGCCGCCTGCTGATGCGGGTTCTCGCCATAGCGCAGTTTCATCTCCCGGCGTCCGGCGACCGAAATCCGCTTCGGCCAAAGCTCGTCCTGCTGGGTGCCGAACCAGTTCGCGATCGCGCTGTCATAGGCGGCGGTGCGGGAATAGGCCTCACGCGCCAGGAATTGGCGCAGCTCGATCGACGTCATGCCCTCATTCTCGTCCATCGCCTGCAGGATGCTTTCGTACTCGGCGGGATCCGTGGCGATGGTCACCGTTTCATGGTTCTTTGCCGCCGCGCGGATCAGGGCCGGACCGCCGATATCGATATTCTCGATGCAATCCTGATAGCTGGCGCCGGATGCGACCGTTTCGACGAAGGGGTAGAGATTGACCACGACCATGTCGATCGGCGCGATGGAATGGGTTTCCATGGCAATCCGGTGCTTCGGATCGTCGCGGCGCGCCAGGATGCCGCCATGGATCGACGGATGCAGCGTCTTGACCCGACCGTCCATGATTTCCGGGAAGCCGGTATGGTCGGACACTTCCGTCACCGCCAGTCCCGCCTCCTTCAGGATCTTCGCCGACCCGCCGGTCGACAGCAGCCGCACCTTGTGGCGCGCCAGCCCCTTGGCGAATTCGACCAGTCCGGTCTTGTCGGAAACGGAAATCAGCGCGCGTTGGATGGGATGATCGCTCATGGCGGGGTCTATTCCTTCGTGATCGTTCCGGGATGTCGGCCGGTTGCCGGTTCTATTCCGCGATATGCCGCATGTCGAGTGGCGGCTCGGAGTCAGATTCTGGATCAGTTTCGGGATCGGATCGGGATGCCAGCGTCGCCGGGTCGGCCTCGTATTCCGGCACCAGGGCACCGATCCGCCGCAAAACGTCGTTACGGCGGCGGGCGCGGGCGTCGGATTCCAGTTCGTCGAGCGCGCGGCGCATCGCGTCCAAATCAACGGTGCGCGGGGCGGCCAGGGTCATACCCGGCGCCCGGGTCGGCAGCTCCGCCTCCCCGCCATGCAGCAGCTCTTCATAAAGTTTTTCGCCGGGACGCAGGCCGGTAATGCGGATTTCGATATCCTTGTCGGGCTGCAGCCCGGCCAGCCGGATCATCTGGTGCGCCAGGTCCATGACCTTCACCGGCCGCCCCATATCCAGGACGAAAATCCGACCGGCCGCCTCGGCATCCTCCATCCCGACGACGGCGGCCTGCAGCACAAGTTCAACCGCCTCGCGCACCGTCATGAAGAAGCGCGTGATGTCGGGATGGGTGACGGTCAGCGGCCCGCCCGCCGCGAGTTGGCGCTGGAACAGCGGCACGACCGACCCGGTCGACCCCAGGACATTGCCAAAGCGCACGACGACATAGCGCGTGCCGCCCTCTGCCCGCGATACCGGGTCGAGGGCCTGGATATAGGCCTCGGCGATCCGTTTCGTCGCCCCCATCACATTGGTTGGGTTGACCGCCTTGTCGGTCGAGATCTGAACCATGCAGGCGACGCCCGCCGCGCGGCAGGCATCGGCGACGATCCGACTGCCCAGCGCGTTGGTCAGGACACCTTCGACCGGATTGGCCTCCACCATCGGGACATGTTTCAGGGCCGCCGCGTGGAACACCAGTTCCGGGCGCAGGCGCGCCATGGTCTCGTCGACCCGGCCCCGGTCCCGCACATCGCCCAGGATCGCTTCCCGTTTCAGGCCGGGGCGGGTCTCGGCCAGTTCCATGTCGATCTGGTAAAGTTGGTATTCCGACGCATCGAACAGAACCAGCTCCGCCGGTTCTTTCGCCGCGATCTGCCGCACCAATTCGGACCCGATCGTTCCACCCGCGCCGGTCACCAGGACCCGGCGGCCGCGCACCAATGCCGCCATGGATTCCCGGTCCAGCGGCTGCTGCGGCCGGCCCAGAAGATCCTCCACCGCGACCGGGCGGATCGCCAGCCGGTCGGAATCCAGACCGGATCGCAGCTCCGTCAGGCGCGGTGCGCGGGACACGCTCAGGCCGTGGCGTTCCGCCTTCTCCACGACCTGGCGCACCAGTTCGCCGTCCAGATTTTCTTTGGTGATCACCAGTTTGCGCGGCGGAATCGGCACCCGCGTGATGACGTCGCGCAGATCGTTCAACGTGCCGACAACCGGGACATTGTGAATTTCCCGGCCGACGCGGGTGCCCTTCTCGTCCAGAATGCCGACGACTTGATAGGGCGAGTGGCGGTCGCGCTGCATTTCGCGCAGGAACAATTCCGCCCCGTCGCCGGCGCCGACCAGCAGGATCGGCATCCGGTTCGGATCGTTTACGGCCAGGATGTTGTCCAGCCGCCGGTCTTTCAGCAGGCGGTAGAGAAAGCGCGGCGCGCCCAGCATGGCCAGCAGCACGAACCAATTGATGATCGGCAGCGACCGCGGGACCATTTCCAGCCGCGTGATAATGAACAGCAGCGGCAGGAAGATCAGAATGACGATGGTCACCGCGCGGGTCAGCGCGACCAGATCGTTGATCGACGCATAGCGCCAAATTCCGCGGTAGAGGCGGCTGAACAGAAAGACCGCCGCCGCGATACAGGTGAAGATGGCCGTGCCCTGCCACAGATAGCGGTCGGCCAAATAGGGCATGGAATCGCCAACCCGCAGATAAAGCGACAGCGGGAACGACGCCGCCGCCATCACCACATCGTGGGCGAAGGCGATTCGCGCGCGGTTATGGCGGAGTGGCCCCAACATACGTGGCGTATAGCGCCGACCCGCATTCCGCGCAAGCGGGCGCGGATCACCGGGCGTGCCGGCGCAGATAGCTCCAGGCTGTCTTGTCGATCCCGTCTTCCGTCGCGACGGGCGGCACCCAGCCGTCCATCGAGCCGTCGGATGTGAAGGTCTCGGTCAGGCGCGAGACCGCCGCGCGGCGGCCCGTCAACCGCCCCAGGATCCGCATCAGAGCGGGCGGTACCGGAAACAACCGGCAAGGCCGTTCCATACCGGACGCGATCAGCCGCGTCAGTTCCGGCAGCGACAGGTCGCGCCGGTCCTTCGGGTGATAGGTGCCGGGACGGCAGGACAAGGCATGGCGCACCGCGTCCGCCAGATTGCCGACATGGATCAGGCTGCGCCGGTTCCGGATCGCGGCGAAGGGCAGCGGCCAGCCGGACGCGACAAGCCCCATCAGCCGTTCGAAATTGGCCCGGACGCCGGGTCCATAGACCAGCGGCGGGCGCAGAATAACGACATCCATATCCTCCGCCAGATCGTGGATCGCCGCCTCCGCCTCGGTCTTGCTGACGGCATAGGCGTCATAGGGGGCGGGGGGATCGTCGGGACGGACCTCAACACCCGATTCGCCCAGGACCTTGATCGTGCTCATGAAGACGAAACGGCGGACACCGGCCGACCGCGCCTGCCGGACCAGGGTCGCGGTGCCGTGCAGATTGACTTCGCGATAGGCGTCGTCCTCGTCTTCCCCGGCGGCGGGCCCGTTCATGACATGGACGCGGGCGGCCAGATGGACCACCGCATCGCAGCCTTGCAGGACGGCACCCCAATCCGTCCCGCGATGGATTTCGCCGACCTCGTGCCGTCCGACGGCTCGGACAGTGTATCCGGCTTCGGTCAGGCGGGCACAGACGACACGACCGACGAAGCCGGTCGCACCGGTCACCAGGACCGTCGCACCAGGCTTTACCGGGTCATCCACCACAACAAACCTCCTACCGCCGCGACACCGATACAGATTGCGGCCAACGGCTGAGACAGGGACAGCGCCGCCGCCGCGACCAGGACCGCATTTACGCATCCGATCGCGGCGGAAATACGGCCATGTGCCGCCGCCCGGGACAAGCCCCGTGTCAGGCGCAGCGCGACCGCCCGCTGATAGAAATGCTCCCGGTGCGCCTGCCACACCTTTTCCAACCGGGCGGCACGGCGCAGCAGCGTGATCCCTGCGTCGGCCAGATAATAGGCCGGCAGCAGCAGGGCCGGCAGCCAATAGCCCTTCACCGCCAGGAACAGCAGAAACCAGCCCAGAAGAAAGCCCAGCGGAACACTGCCGACATCGCCCATGAACAAATGCGCCGGCGGGCGATTCCACCACAGGAAACCCAGCGCGGCCGCGACCAGCGTCAGCGGCCCGGCGACAGGCAGCGTCTCGGCCGGCAGCAGCGCGGCGACGACGATCAGCCCGGTGCCGATGCCGATGGTTTCAACGCTGGTGATCCCATCGATTCCGTCCATGAAATTGTAGAAATTGACGAAACCGGCCCAGATCAGAACCGTCAGTCCGAAATCCGCCCAGCCCGGCAACAGCCCCTGAAACACCATTCCGTTACCCGGCAGCAGCCAGACCCCGGCGATGCAGGCGGCGAGATGCGCGGGCAGCCGGAGCCCCGCCCCAAGACCGCGCAGATCGTCGATCCAGGACAGGCCGCATAGCAGGATCGCGGCCAACAGAATGCCCGGATGCAGCCCTGTCGTCAGATCGGGGCGCAGCGCGACGACTGCCGCCCAACCGGCCAGCACCGTCCCGACGATGGCCAGACCGCCGCCGCGCGGGGTCGGGGTCTCGTGATTGGACCGGTCGTTCGGGGCGTCCAGAATTGCCCGCCGCTTGAGCCAGGACAGTGTGAACCCGGTCAGCACGATCCCGGCCAGGGTCAGGACAAGGCCGTATGTCAGCCAAAACAACATGCCAGCGGTTTAGGGCCAGTCGTCGGACGGTGGCAAGAGGAAACGGCGTCCGGCCGGTTCCGCGATCAGGACGCGCGGCGCAGTTTTTCCTGCCGAACGCGCACCGGCACCTGACGGCCCAGCAGCGACATCAGCACGATGCCGCGTTCCTGCGAGGTCCGTGCCTGATACAGGCAGCGAACCTCGGACAGCGGGCCCTCGGAGATCTCAAGCGATTCGCCGGGCCGGAACGGCGCGACCGTCGGCAGGCGGACGATCCCGTCATCATCCTCGCGGCTGCGCAATTCGGTGATGACCGCGTCCGGCAACCGCGCCGGTCGCTCGCCGAAACTGACGATGTTGGACACGCCGAAGGTTCCGTTGATCGACCGCCACGGCGCGGCGTCGACATCGATCCGCACGAAAATGTAGCGGGAGAACATCGGAACCGTTACTTCTGCCCCGCGCGGCGCATCTTTCCGACGCGATGCCAGGCGCGGCAGATAGGTTTCGAACCCCTGGGCGCGCAGATTGCCCTCCGCCAAGCGTTCCTGACCCGCCTTGGTATAGACCACATACCAGTGCATCATGGCCCGCTCTCCGGCAAAGACCCTGCGGCCGCCAAGCGGATATGCAGCAGCATCGGCGCCTTGACGCGGTCCGCGCCATACCGGGCGACCATGGTGTCATAGGCTTCCTGCGATTGTCGGACATCCGTGATCAGGTAGGATTCGGCGGCGGGCAGGTCTTCCAGGCGGCGCACCACCGGCAGGCCGGCGAAAGTGTCCTTGTGGCTCTTGGGATCCACGATCCCGACCAATTCCACATCGATCTGCAATTGGCACAGCGCCGCGATCTCCGCCAGCTCGCTGACCCCGATCAGGACGACCTTGCGCCGGTCGGCGGCAGCGAAGCCTTCCAGCGCCTCGCCGATCTGATCCTTGGCCCGGCGGAAGAAGGTCAGGGAGCTGCTGAGATATTCGGCCGTCAGCCGTGCCTTTTCCGCAAAACCCTGCGGCGTCACATAATAGGCATAGCGGTTGGGGGGTACCTGCTGAACCTTGATCCAGCCCTTATGCGCGGCACGCTTCAGATAGGCATTGGCGAGGCCGAGGGCGATACCAAGCTCGCCCGCCAGCGACCGCTGGGTCACGCTCTCCTCTCGCTCGACGGCGGCGAGGAGGCCCAACGTGATCGCCATACTGTCTTCCGAAGTGTCCTTTTCGCTCATCGCGGGCGGCGCTTCCGGTTCGTGTTCACGGCGCGAACGCTTACCGCGTTCACACAATGAACGTCAACTGGAAAACCGTTCGCCGCCGCCAAGCCCGGAAAACCGGGCGCGCCCCGGAAGGCACGTTCGATCCGTCAGGAAAGCCGGATGCCGCCAACCCGAATCGGTGCCCCCGCGTAACGGATCGAACCGCGGCGACATCGCGGCTTCGCGACAAATTTCCATCCGCGTGTAAAAGACGCGACGTCCAATCGGGAATTGGACCGGACCCGTGTCCCGATACCTCGACCACCGCCCCGGCAGGTCAGACGCCTTCGTAACAGGCGCCGTTGGTCAAGACCGCGCGAAGGCCGCGGAAATCAAGACTTTCACAGGCATAGACCGCCGCCCAAGTCGCCGACCAAGCCCGGGCAAGCAACACTCCGCCGCCGCACGCGTACAGGCCTTGAGAGGCGCGGGCTGCGCCCCGTTTGACATCCGAAACGCGCTGTCGTCTATCCATTGTGTTCCGGGGGCATCTTCGGTATGACTGAAATGTTGAATTCGTTATCCGGCCCGCAAGACGATGGTGCCGGACGGTTGTTTGTTAGGAATGAGGGCGAACACTTGACGGGAAACCAGGCGACCGTAGCCGCGCGGCAGAGCAGCTTCTCTTACGATGAACTGATCGATTGCGCCAAAGGCAAGCTCTTCGGCCCGGGCAACGCGCAATTGCCGCTGCCGCCGATGCTGATGATCGACGCCATCACCCAGATCACCGAAGACGGCGGCCAGCATGGCAAAGGCCAGATCCTGGCGGAATACGAAGTCCGTCCGGACCGCTGGTTCTTCGATTGCCACTTCAAGGGCGACCCGGTCATGCCGGGGTGCCTGGGCCTGGATGCCATGTGGCAGTTGGTCGGCTTCTTCCTGGGCTGGATGGGCGCACCGGGCCGCGGTCGCGCCCTGGGTGTCGGCGAGGTGAAACTGTTCGACATGATCCTGCCGACGGCCAAGAAGGTCACCTATGAAATCAACCTGAAGCGGGTCATCATGCGCCGCCTGGTGATGGGGATTGCCGACGGCATGGTTCGTGTCGACGGAAAACCCGCCGCAGAAGCGAAGGACATGCGGGTCGGTCTGTTCCAAACAGAAGGCGCGGACGCCTCGTAATCGTCGCGCCGCGCCCCTACATGCGGGTGTGAGACGCGAATACAAAACATATCGAACGGGTGGAGCTGCGAGATAGCCATGAATACGCGGCGTGTCGTTGTCACCGGGCTGGGCATCGTGTCCTGCATCGGGAACAGTCAGGATGAAGTGCTGGAATCCCTGCGCGAAGGCCGCAGCGGGATCAGCTTCAGCGAAGAATATGCCGAGCGCGGCTTCCGCAGCCATGTGCATGGCAAGCCGAACATCGATGTCGCAGAGCATATCGACAAGAAACTGCTGCGTTTCATGGGCGATGGTGCGGCCTATAACTATATCGCGATGGACCAGGCGATCGCCGATGCCGGCCTGACGGAATCGGAAATTTCCAACGACCGCACCGGCCTGATCATGGGGTCCGGCGGACCGTCGACCAAGAACATGCTGTGGTCCTGGGATACGGCGCGCGAGAAATCCGCAAAACGCGTCGGCCCCTTCATGGTGCCGCGCGCCATGTCGTCGACCAATTCGGCGACCCTGGCGACGCCGTTCAAGATCAAGGGCTACAACTACTCGATCTCGTCCGCCTGCTCGACCAGCGCGCATTGCATCGGCAACGGCGCGGAACTGATCCAATGGGGCAAGCAGGACATCGTCTTCGCCGGCGGCGGCGAGGAGCTGGACTGGACCCTGTCGGTCCTGTTCGACGCCATGCCCGCGCTCAGCTCCGGCTATAACGACGATCCGACCAAGGCCAGCCGCGCCTATGACAAGAACCGCGACGGGTTCGTCATTTCCGGCGGCGGCGGCGTGGTCGTTCTGGAAGAGCTGGAACACGCCAAGGCGCGCGGCGCCAAGATTTATGGCGAAATCGTCGGTTATGGCGCCAATTCGGACGGTTACGACATGGTTCAGCCGTCGGGCGAAGGCGCGGTGCGCTGCATGAAGCTGGCGCTGCAGGGTCTGAACGAGCCGGTCGGCTATATCAACACCCACGGCACGTCGACCCCGATCGGCGATTCCCGCGAGATCGAGGCGATCCGCGAAGTCTTCGGCGACAATATTCCGACGATCTCGTCGACCAAGTCGATGACCGGCCATTCGCTGGGTGCGACGGGTGTCCAGGAAGCGATCTATTCGATCCTGATGATGAACAACAACTTCATCGCCCCGTCGATCAACATCGACGACCTGGACGAGGAACTGGGCGACGTCCCGATCGCGCGGGAGCGGATCGACGATATCGACCTCAACCTTGTGATTTCGAACAGTTTCGGCTTCGGCGGCACCAATGCGACGCTGGCTTTCCGGAAATACGCGGACTGAGCCGAGACATGACCGCGAAGAAACTCATGGCCGGCAAGCGCGGCCTTATCATGGGCGTGGCGAATCACCATTCGATCGCCTGGGGCATTGCCGAAGCATGCCATAAGCACGGGGCCGAACTGGCTTTCACCTATCAGAACGACGCGTTCCTGAAACGGGTGAAGCCGCTGGCCGCGGGCGTGAACGCCGCAGCGCTGTTGCCCTGCAACGTGTCCGATGACGACAGCATCCAGTCCGCCTTTCAGGAACTGGGCAAGGTCTGGGACGGCGTCGATTTCGTCGTCCACGCCATCGCCTATTCGGACAAGGAAGAACTGAAGGGCCGCTATGTCGACACGACGCGGCACAATTTCCGGCATACGCTGGACATTTCCTGCTTCTCCTTCACCGCGGTCGCCAAGGCAGCGGAACCCCTGATGCGCGACGGCGGCAGCCTGTTGACCCTGTCTTATGAGGGCGCACAGCGGGTCATGCCGTCCTACAACGTCATGGGCGTCGCCAAGGCCGCCCTGGAAGCGTCGGTGCGCTATCTGGCGGTCGATCTGGGCCGCAACGGCGTGCGCGTGAATGCGCTGTCCGCCGGACCGATGCGCACCCTGGCCGGATCGGCCATCGCGGGCGCCCGCTTCACCTATAATTGGCAGGGCAAGTCGTCGCCGCTGCGCCGGAACATCGAGCTGGAAGAGGTTGGGAATTCCGGCCTGTACCTGCTGTCCGACCTGTCGGCCGGGGTCACCGGCGAAGTGCACTTTGTCGACAGCGGCTATCACCTGATCGGCATGGCCATTCCGGGCGGCGAAGAGCCTTCGGTCGAAGACTGATTTTCTTTCGCCTACCCGCCCGCCTGCAGTAGAGGTCCCTCATGCACCTGTTAGCGGCAACGCCGGGCGGGATCGACGACGGATCGGAAGCCGTCGATCTGGGGCAAGATCCGGCCGACATCGTCATCCTGACCGCCGCGGACACGGAAATCGCCTGTCTGGCCGCCGCCCAGGAACGCCGCCTGGCCGCCGATCCCGATGCCCCAACGCTGCGCTGCGCCAATCTGCTGCATCTTGGCCATAACTATTCCGTCGACCTGTATCTCGAAGAGACCCTGTCGAAGGCCAAGCTGGTGATCGGCCGCCTGCTGGGCGGGCGCGGCTACTGGTCTTACGGCGTCGACGAAGTCACGGCCCTGTGCCGCAAGAAGGACATCGCCCTGGCTTGGCTGCCCGGCGACGATCAGCCGGATGCGGAACTGCACGGTCTGTCGAGCCTGCCCGGCGATACGGTCCATCGCCTGTGGCAGTATTTCGTGCAGGGCGGCATCGACAATGCGGAGCATCTGCTGGCCTATGCCGCGACCCTGCTGAACCGCGACGCCGAATGGCGGGAGCCGGCACCGCTGCTGCGCGCCGGCCTGTACTGGCCGGGCCGCAACTTGCCGGATCTGGCTGATCTGCCCCGCACCAAGGGACGCCCGGTCGCCGCCATCGTCTTCTATCGCGCGCTTTTCCAGGCGGCCAATACGGCGGTCATCGATACCCTGATCGATGCCCTGGACGCCGCCGGGGTGGATGCGCTGCCGGTTTATGCCGCCAGCCTGAAAGACCCGGTCGCCGCCGACACCGTGCGCGGCCTGCTGGCCGACGGTGGGGCGGGGATCGTTTTGAACGGTACCGGCTTCGCGCTGTCGGTTCCCGGTGCGGCGCGGGTCGAAACGCCGTTCGACGGGCAGGACTGCCCGGTTCTGCAGGTCGTCTTTTCCGGCGGGAATCGCGACGCCTGGGCCGAGGGCACGCGCGGCCTGTCGGCCCGCGACATCGCCATGAATGTCGCCCTGCCGGAGGTCGACGGCCGTATCCTCAGCCGCGCGGTCAGCTTCAAGGGCGCGGCCCGGCGCGATCCGCTGACCCAGGCGGATATCGTTACCTATGAGCCGGTCCCGGATCGGTGCCGTTTCGTCGCGCAGCTCGCCGCCAACTGGCTCGCCCTGCGCGGCACACCGGTCGCGGAGCGGCGGGTCGCCGTGGTCTTCGCGAACTACCCGAACCGGGATGCACGGCTGGGCAACGGCGTCGGGCTGGACACGCCCGCGGGGACCATCGCCCTGATCGAGGCGATGAAACAAGCCGGCTATGCCATCGAGGGCGGATTCGACGATGGGGATGCCCTGATCGCACATCTGAAGGCCGGCCCGACCAACGCGACAAACCAGGGCCGCGAGGAGCGGGAATCCCTGTCGCTGGCCGACTATCAGCTTTTCTTCGGCGACTTGCCGCAACCTGTCCAGGATGCCGTGACCGAGCGCTGGGGCGCGCCGGAAGAGGATCCGTTCTTCCGCCCCGGCGAGGTCGATTGCGGCCGTTTCGCGCTGCCGGTCTTCCGGCTGGGCAAGCTGGCGATCGGATTACAGCCCGCACGCGGCTATAACATCGATCCGCAGGCGACCTATCACAGCCCGGATCTGGTGCCGCCGCACGGCTATCTGGCCTTCTATGCCTGGCTGCGCTGGTCCTTCCGTGCCCAGGCCGTCCTGCATATGGGCAAGCACGGCAATCTGGAATGGCTGCCGGGCAAGGCCGTGGCCCTGTCCGAGACGTGTTATCCCGAGGCCGTCTTCGGCCCCCTGCCGCATATCTATCCCTTCATCGTCAACGATCCGGGCGAGGGCACACAGGCCAAGCGCCGGGCCCAGGCGGTGATCGTCGACCATCTGACGCCGCCGTTGACCCGTGCGGAAAGCTATGGACCGCTGAAGGATCTGGAACTGCTGGTCGACGAATATTTCGAGGCCGCCGGCACCGATCCGCGCCGCATCAAGGTGCTGAAGCGCGACATCCTGGACCTGACGCACCGGATCGGCCTGGCCACCGATTGCGGCATCGATACCGGCGATGACGAGGAACAGGCGCTGGCCAAGCTGGACAATTACCTGTGCGAGTTGAAGGAAATGCAGATCCGCGACGGGCTGCATATCTTCGGCCGGGCACCGGACGGCGATCGATTGACCGATCTTCTGGTCGCGCTGGCCCGGGTGCCGCGCGGCAAGGGCGAAAGCGGCGACGCCTCCTTGATCCGCGCCCTGGCGCGGGATTTCGGCTTCGATCCGGCATTCGATCCGCTGGATTGTGTCATGGGCGACGCCTGGACCGGCCCGCGCCCGGATGCGTTGGCGGCCCTGGACAGCGCCCCCTGGCGCAGCCTGGGCGATACCGTCGAACGGCTGGAGAGCCTGGCCCGGCTTCTGGTACTGGGACGGAAAGAAGCCCCCGGCCCCGCCAGCGCCGCAGTGCTGGCCTGGCTGAACGGCCCATTGCGCACCACCGTGACCGACAGCGGCAACGCCGAACTTACCGGGGCGCTGACCGCGCTGGACGGCCGGTTCCTGGCACCCGGTCCCTCCGGCGCTCCGACGCGGGGCCGCCCCGATGTGCTGCCGACCGGCCGCAACTTCTATTCCGTTGACACCCGCACCGTGCCCACCCCAGCCGCCTGGACCTTGGGATGGAAATCCGCGCAGTTGCTGGTCGAAACCTATGCCCAGGAACATGGCGACTATCCCAAACGCTTGGCGCTGAGCTGCTGGGGCACCGCGAATATGCGCACTGGGGGCGACGACATCGCCCAGGCCCTGGCGCTGATGGGCGTGCGGCCGACCTGGGACAGCGCATCGCGCCGGGTCACGGGGTTCGAAATCCTGCCCGCCGACATGCTGGACCGGCCGCGCGTCGATGTGACCTTGCGCATTTCCGGCTTCTTCCGCGATGCCTTCCCCGGCCTGATCGATCTGGTGGACAGCGCCGCCCGGGCCGTCGCGGCGCTGGATGAGCCGGAGGACGTCAACCCGCTGGCCGCCGGGGTACGTCAGGAGACGGCGAGCCTGATCGCAGACGGCGTTGACGCGGACAGCGCGGCGGCGCGCGCCGGCTCGCGCATCTTCGGATCGAAGCCCGGCGCCTATGGTGCGGGATTACAGGCCCTGATCGACGAGAAGGGCTGGACGACCGAGGCCGATCTGGCCGACGCCTATCTGGCCTGGGGCGGATACGCCTATGGCGCCGGCAAGGAGGGCGCGGCCGACCGCGCCGGGTTCGAACGCCGCCTGGGCCGGGTTCAGGCCATCCTGCACAATCAGGACAACCGCGAGCACGACCTGCTGGACAGCGACGACTATTACCAGTTCGAAGGCGGCATGGCCGTCGCCGCCCGAACCCTGTCCGGCGGCAAGGTGCCGGTCTATCACAACGACCACAGCCGTCCGGAAAGCCCGAAAGTCCGCAGCCTGGAAGACGAGATCGGCCGGGTCGTGCGCGCCCGCGTGGTCAATCCGAAATGGATCCAGGGCGTCATGCGCCATGGCTACAAAGGCGCTTTCGAAATGGCCGCCACGGTCGACTATTTGTTCGCCTTCGCCGCAACGGCACGGGCCGTGTCCGACCACCATTTCGACGCGGTGTTCGAGGCCTATCTGATGGACGAGGAGGTTCGCGCCTTCCTGGAACGGACCAACCCGGACGCCCTGACCGACATCGCCGCCCGACTGCAGGAAGCAGAAAGGCGCGGCCTTTGGACATCGCGGCGCAACGATACCGGCCCCGTCCTGGCCGAAATCGCCAATCCGGAAAATCGCTTAGCCCGCTAGTGCGGTGCGAATTCGCGGCACGAGATGACCCCATTGACTCAAGGGTCATATCGGCGCGACACTTTTCCTCACGCGGTCGGTGAGACTCCGACGGTGCAGCATCCGCCGCAAAACCGATGCGGTGGACGGACCCCACTCACTACGGCCGGTGGGTCAGGGATCCAGCAAAACGACGCGTTCATGCAAAGCGCGAAACCCGGCGGGGGCTCCTTTCAGGGGCCCCCGCTCGCTTTGGGGAGTTAGGCGTCCAGGATCACCGCCCCGGCACGGTAATGTTGAGGGTCCGGTCGCGCTCCTCGAACAGCCAGGCCCGGAACGCCTGCAGCCGGGGATCGTCCGCGTGATGCGGCGGATAGACGACGTGATAGCCCAGATTGGCGTTCAGGATCGGCACATCGGCGAAGGGCTGCACCAGCTTGCCGCTCGTCAGTTCCTCATCCGCGAAGACATATTCCACCAGCGCCACCCCATGGCCGGCCAGGGCCGCGTCGATCAGCAGGGAATAGGTGTTGAAGCGGGGACCGCGCGTCGGATCGACATCGTCGATTCCGGCCGCCCGCAGCCACATGGCCCAGGTATCCTCCATGGCCGCCGCCCCGGTCTCCTGAAGATGGATCAAGGTGTGATTCTTAAGGTCGGCCGGATGCTTGAGCGCATTCGCCCCCTTCGTCAGTTTCGGACTGCAGACCGGCAGCGTCCGGGTCTGGAACAGGGGTTCCCCTTTCAGGCCGGGATAGCTGCCCATGCCGAACCGGATCGCCATGTCGATCGCCTCCTTGTCGAACTGGACAAGACGCGTATTGGCATCGATGCGCAGGTCGATTTCGGGATGACGCTCGTGAAACCGGCCCAGGCGCGGCACCAGCCATTTCGACGCCAGGGACGGCGGCAGGCTGACCGTCAACGGCCCCGCCCGGCCGCCGCTGCGCATGATGACATAGGCGTCCTCCAACTGATCGAACGCGGCGGAGACTTCGGGCGCCGCCTGCTTCCCCGCCTCGGTCAGGGCCAGGGCCCGGGTCAGACGCCGGAACAGCTTCACCCCGGTATAATCCTCCAGCGTCTTGATCTGCTGACTGATCGCGGCGGGGGTTACCCGCAACTCTTCCGAGGCGGATTTGAAGCTCAGATGCCGGGCCGCGGCCTCAAAGGCGCGCAACGCGGCAAGGGGCGGCAAATTGCGTGGCATGGCGCCTCTCATAAGTAATCTGAACTTACTTATAGTCAGAAATTTACTCGTTTGTGAAGCCTCACGGGATACCCCAGATTACGTACAGATGAAGCGTCACCGCCGGTCGCGCTTCCCCTCGGAAACCCGGATTTGAAGGAGTATCCCCATGTTCCTGACGCCCTATCATACCCTGTCCGAAATCCCTGGAAGCCATGCCCTGCGCTCGCGGAACGAGGCCACGGCCTTCGCATTCTGGCAGTCCCTGAACAGCACGCAGGACCGGTTCGCCAGCCTGCTGCGCTGGGGCCGGCCCGACAGTGCCCGGACGCTCGAAGGCCGCTGGCTGGAAGCCAGCTAAACGCCGGGACCGATTAACCCCTGTTTGTGTATCCCCGTTTATCGCCCCCCTCGGGAAAGGGCCGGAACCCAAGATCGGTTTCGGCCCTTTTTCGTTGGAACTTCGACAAGCGGGGGACTGGTGTCTAAGTTGGGGAATAACACCAAACGAGCCTGCCATGACCCTGTCCCGACCGCCGCATCCCATGCTGCGTTCCCTGATCGAGGTGATCTGGGCCGCCCCGGCGCGTCCCGGGACCGGGCGGATCCGGCGTGAGGCCGTGCTGCCGACCGGTCAATGCCACCTGGCCATCCGCATCGGCGGCGCACCGTTCCGGATCGCGGAGCCAACGGATCCCACCGCGCCCCAGATCCTTTCCAATGCGGTTATCGGCGGGCCGCGCAGCGGACACTATGTCAAATTTCTGGACGGCGGCGGCCCCAGCGTCGGCGCATTATTGAGGCCCGGCGTGGCGCCGCTGTTGTTCGGCGTCTCCGCCTCCGACCTCGCCGAACGCCATATCCCCTTGCAGGATGTCTGGGGATCGTCGGCCACGGCACGGCTTGTCGACCGTATCGCCGCCTGTACGGGCGAGACGGCGCGGCTGGCGGCGTTCGAAGCGTTCCTGATGCAAAGGCTGACGCCGCGCCCCATTGGTCTGCATCCCGCCATTGCCCAAACCCTGGGCGCCCTGTCGTCGGATGCGCGGATCGGCCTGTTGAGGGCGGCAAGCGGATTGAACCGCAAACGGTTCGACAGCCTGTTCCGGGATTCGGTCGGCCTGACGCCGAAGCGCTATCAGCGGTTGATCCGCTTCCGCGCGGCACTGACCCTGTTGGCGGATGGTGAGGAGGCGGATCTGGCCGACATCGCCTATGCCGCCGGTTTCGCGGATCAGGCGCATTTTCAGCATGAATTCCGGGCCATCGCCGGACTCACGCCGGGCGCCTATCGCCGGCTAGGACCGGCCGCCGCGCATCATCTGCCGATGCCGGACTAACGGCAGAACCGGAACAAAACTTACAATACGACGCATCGACTGGCCGCTATGGTTCGGGATACCGACCGTTCAGAACGAGGGCCGCCATGCCGATCCACGAATTGTTTCCCTATATCCATGTCCGCGACGCCGCCGCCGCCATCGCCTTCTATCGCGATGCCTTCGGGGCGGAGGAGGAATTCCGCCTGACCGAGCCGGGCGGCCGCATCGGCCATGCCGAAATGCGCTTCGGCGGGATGGTGCTGATGATCTCGGAGGAGTTCCCCGAATACGGAATCCAGGCGCCGCCCAGCGTCGGCGGCACTTCCGTCACACTGCATATCCATGTCGACGACGCCGATGCGACCATCGCAAAGGCAGAGGCGGCGGGCGCGACCGTCGCCACCCCGGCCCAGGATTGGTTTTATGGCGAACGGTCGGGCTGCGTCATCGATCCGTTCGGTCACCGCTGGAATATCGGCCACAGCATCGAGGACGTGACTCCGGACGAAATGCAGCGCCGCTACACCGCAATGATGACAGGCTAACGGCCGGCCCAGGCGTCGAATTCGGCCGCCCGGGCCAGAAGGCGCCGCGCGTTGGAGATCATGGGCAGTTCCAGCATGACACCGTCCAGCTCGACATGGGCGGTCTCGGCCCGGTCGAAAGCGTCGACGATCCGGCGCGACTGATCCAGGGCGTCGGGCGATGGGGTCAGGACCTCGTGGATCGGACCGACATGATCCGGCCGGACCAGCGATTTGGCGGTATAGCCCAACCGCTTTGCATGCCGCGTTTCCGCCTCCAATCCGTCCAGATCGGTATAGGTATAGGGGCAGTCGATCGAAACCACACCCGCCGCGCGGCATTCCAGATGGAAGCGCTGGCGGACATAGAGAAGCTCGGTCCCGTCGCGCCCTCTCTCCGCGCCCAGATCGGCGGCCATGTCCTCGGATGCGACCAGGCAGGCGGTGACGCGCGGATCGGCCTGCGCGACATCGAAGGTCTGCATCAGGCCGCGTGCCAGTTCGACATTCGGCACCAGTTCCACCGCCGCCCGGCCGCCGGCGATACTATCAACCGCCTGGGCCAGTTCATGAATGCGTTCCGGCCCATCGACCTTGGGCAGCATGACCACGTCCGGCCCGGCGGGCAGCACGGCCCGTAGATCGTCCATGCCGTCCCCTGCAAGCGGATTGACCCGAACGGCCGCAACCGCCCCCGCCGCGCGCCAGGCCGGAAACAGCTCCGCCGCCAGGGCGCGGGCAGCGGGACGCTGCGCCGGGCGGGTGAAATCTTCCAGTTCCAGGATGACGACATCGGCACCGCTGGCACCGGCACGCAATTGGGTGTCCCGATCCGCGCCGCCGGTGAAAAGCCAGCTTCGGCGCAGATGCGGCGGGCGAATGGCCATGATTTGAAGTTCCGATCAGGCGTCCACGATTTCGAACATGGAATCCGATTCGGTATCGACCAGCGAGTGCAATTGTGCCTGTGATCCGGTGCGGCTGACCACAAGCACCGACTCCTCGACATCGATATGTTCGATACGTGTCCCGGTGGTCTGAATGACATAGCGTTTCGAACATTCGCCCAGGAACAGACCCGCGCAGCGTTCGGTCAGGCCGCAGGTCCGCACGAAATCCATATTTCCGTCGGACAGGAAGATGAACTCCTCCGCCTCGGGGAAATGTCTTTGCCAGGCTTTCATGGTCCAAGGGTTGTCCGGCGCGATGACCAGGAATCGGTCGAACCCCAAAGCGCGATAGCGTTCCAGGTCACAGGCGATTTCCGGCACATGGGTCTTGGAACAGATCGGTGTGAAGGCCTGCGGTGCCCCGATGATCAGACATCGGTGCCCGGTCAACAGATTGCGGATGTCGAAAGATACCGGAAGATCGTTGTCCAGTATCGCAACATGCGCGGAGGGTATGTCCTCACCGATATTCATTAGTCCTGCCCCTTATCCTGAATCACCCAGGGGATATTGGCGTACCAAGCGCTAAAGATTCGTTAATCGCAGACATGAAAAAGGGCCGCATCCCGATGGAATGCGGCCCCGATTTTCACAGGTGCTCCGGAACGGTCAGGCCGTCATACCCTTGCGGAAGGGCAACATGCGCAGGCGACGCCCGGTCGCCCGGAAGACCGCGTTGGCGACGGCGGGGCCGATCGGCGGAACACCGGGCTCCCCGACGCCGGTCGGCGGTGCATCGCTTTGGACGATATGCACCTCGACCTCCGGCATGGCATCGATCCTGAGCGGCTCATAGCTGTCGAAATTGCCCTGATCGACCTCGCCGCCGGTCAGGGTGATTTCCTCGCTCATGATCGCGCCGAGGCCGAAACCGATCCCGCCTTCGATCTGCGCCCGGATCGTGTCCGGATTGATCGCGGTGCCGCAATCGACTGCGCAGACGACCCGGTGCACCCGGATATCGCCGCCGTCGACGGAGACCTCCGCCACCTGGGCGACGAAGGACGCGAAGCTTTCATGCACGGCGACCCCGTGATGCCGGCCTTCGGGCAGGGGTTTGCCCCAGCCGGCCTTTTCCGCCGCCAGACGCAGGACTTCGGCATGACGGGGCTTGTCCGTCAGCAGGCCCAGGCGGAATTCGACCGGGTCGGCCCCGGCGGCTTCCGCCACCTCGTCGATGAAGACCTCGCCCGCATAGGCGTTCTGGGTCGATCCGACCGAGCGCCACCACAGGACCGGAACCTTCACATCCGTCGTCGTCAGACCCACGGACAGGTTCGGCACCTTATAGGGCAGGTTCGACGCCCCTTCGACCGAGGTATGGTCGACGCCGTTATGGACCAGCGCGGACTCGAACGGCGTGCCCTTGACGATGGACTGGCCGACAATGTGATCCTCATAGGCGATCAGCTTGCCGTCGGCATCCAGCCCGGCCCGCAGCTTGTGGACATAGGCCGGGCGATATCGGCCGCCGCGCATGTCGTTCTCGCGGGTCCATTGCACCTTGACCGGGGCCTGCCAGC
Organism: Pacificispira sp.; assembly: GCF_965228185.1. NCBI lineage: Bacteria > Pseudomonadati > Pseudomonadota > Alphaproteobacteria > Rhodospirillales > Aestuariispiraceae > Pacificispira > Pacificispira sp. Next base: position 669,723 of record NZ_CBDDHE010000008.1, read on the forward strand.
CGATGGCCTTGGCGATGGCCACGGATTCGACGACCACATCGCCGTCGGCGACCGCGCGGCGACCGAACCCGCCGCCGGACTTCATGATGTGAAGCCGTACCTTCTGCGGGTCGATGTCCGCCGTGACCGCCGCCAGGTACTGGTAAAGATCCGGCAATTGATGACCGCCCCAGATTTCCAGAATTCCATCAGAATTCATGTGGGCAACGGCGTTCAGCGGTTCCATCGCCGCATGGGCCAGGAAGGGGAATTCGAAACTGGCTTCCAGGACCTTGTCGGCATTGGCGAGGGCGGTTGCGACATCGCCGTCATTGCGCGCCATCGCCGCCGGGGCCTGATCGGCCAAGGCACGATATTCCGACAGGATTTCGTCCGTACCCCGGGTTTCGGCCTGACTTTCGTCCCATTCGACCGCGACCAGATCGCGGGCTTTCAGCGCCGACCACATGTCCCGGCCGACCACCGCGACACCGCGCGGGATGGCCACGACATCGACGACGCCCGGCGACTGTTTGGCTTCGGCGGCGTCGAAGGACGCGACCGTCGCGCCGAATTTCGGCGGATGGATCATGACCGCGGTCAACATGCCCGGCAGGCGGACATCCAGCGTGAAATCCTGTTCGCCGCGCGTCTTGCCGACACGGTCATACCGCCGCAGATCGGTATTGCCGATCTGGGTCCAGTCCGACGGGTCCTTCAGCGCGACCTCTGCCGGAACCGGCTGAGAAGCGGCCGCTTCCGCGAAATCGCCGATATCGGCACTGCGGCCCGATCCGGCATGGGACAGCAGGCCGTCCGACACGGTGATTTCGGATGCCGGCACGCCCCAGGCTTCGGCGGCGGCGGCTTTCAGCATTTCCCGCGCCGCGGCGCCGGCCTGGCGATAGCGCTGCCAGGAACTGACCATGGAGGTCGAGCCGCCGGTCCCCTGCGCCGCGCCGCCCCAGGCCAGATTGCCATAGAGCGCCGCATTGCCATAGGCGCCCTGAACCGACACGCGGTCCCAACCGACGCCCAGTTCCTCGACCACCAGAGTGGCGAGGCCGTGATAGGCCCCCTGCCCCATGTCGAACTGCGAGGACAGGACCGTCACCGACCCGTCCTTGGCGATTTCGACATAGCTTTCGAACGGGCTGACAGCCGCTTTTGCCGCCGTGTCGGCCGAAGCGGGCCGGAAGCCGACGGCGAGCCCGGTCGTCGTGGCGGCCGCGGCCAAAAGGAATCCGCGGCGCGACAGCTTGGTGTCCGTGGCGCGTTGGGCGATGGATTGCAGAGTGTGTGCAAGCATGGATCAGGCCTCCAACCGGCGGGCGGCTTCGTGGATCGCCGCGCGGATCCGCTGATAGGTCGCGCAGCGACAGAGATTGCCCCACATGGCGCCGTCGATGTCTTCATCCGTGGGTTTCGGCGTTTCGCTGAGCAGCGAGACGGCCGACATGATCTGGCCGGATTGACAGTAGCCGCATTGCGGCACGTCCATTTCGGCCCAGACCGTCTGGACGGTCGCCGCGACCTTGTCGTCGCCGACGCCTTCGATCGTGGTGACCGACGCGCCTTCGACGTCGCCGACGAAGGTCTGGCAGGACCGGGTCGGATATCCGTCGACATGAACCGTGCAGGCACCGCACTGCGCCAGACCGCAACCGAACTTCGTGCCGGTCAGACCGGCATGATCGCGAAGGGCCCAGAGCAGCGGCATGTCCGGATCGACATCCAAGGTCTGTTCCGCCCCGTTGAGCGTGAATTTGATCATGATTTCGTCCCCTGATTTCTGTGCCGATGGATTGCAACGCGGGACGCGCGCCCCCATTTGGCCTCCTAACGGCAAGTGGTGACCGGCCCTCCCCCAAACAACATCGTTCAAATCGATTACATTATTCGATATGGTTCACGAATGGACCGAGACATCCTGATTCATCTGCCGGCCGTTCTGGCCGTCGCCCGCAGCCGCAGCTTCGCCGCGGCGGCCAAAGAGCTGTCCATGAGCCCGTCGGCGGTGAGCCATGCCGTCCGGTCGGTCGAGGATCGCCTGGGCCTGCCGCTGTTCACGCGCACGACCCGCAGCGTGTCCCTGACCGAAACCGGCCGCGATTTTGTCGCCGCCACCGCACCGGCGGCATCGGACATCGCGGACGCGGTCGACCGGGCCCGGGCGGCCAATGGACGGGTTACCGGACTTCTGCGCCTGAACATTCCGTCGCCGACGATCGCCCTGTGTATCGACCGGGTGGTGCGCGAGATGACCAACCGCTATCCGGATCTGCGGATCGAGGTCTATTGCGAGAATTCCAACGTCGATATCTTCGCGGACGGGTTCGATGCCGGCGTTCGGCTTGGCGGGATGATCGCGGAGGATATGGTGGCGATCCGCCTGACCCCGCCATTCCGCACCGCGCTGGTCGCCGCGCCATCCTATCTGCAGCGGCATGGCACCCCGGTCCGGGTCTCGGACCTGCAGGATCACAATTGCATCACCTATCGCAAGTCCAAGTCGGAGACGCTGTTCGACTGGTATCTGAAGGATGGCGGCGAGGAAGTTTCGATCGAGGTCAAGGGATCGATCGTGGTCAATGACGTATCCTACGCCCGCCAGCTCGCCCTGGACGGTTTCGGCATCGTCTATGTCTACGAACCGCTGTTGCGCGAAGAAATTGCCGACGGCCGCCTGGTCGAGATCCTGCAGGACAGCGTGATGGAGAAGCCGGCTTCTTCCTGTACTTCCCGCAACGCGCCTCGCGCAGCCCGAAGCTGCGCGCCTTCATCGATACGGCAAAGGACGTGCTGAAACTCTGATCGGGGCTTAGTGGTGCCCGCCCAGCGGCACGCCGTCCTTCAGGACAAAGCGCTTGTCGCAATAGGGGCAATCGACCCGGCGGCTCGGCCCGATCTGCAGATAGACTTTCGGATGACCCAGCGCCCCGCCGCCGCCATCGCAGCTCACGCGGCTGGTCTCGACGGTTACGGTTTCCGGTTCGTCGATCGACGGCACACCCATTCTTCCGGTCCTTCTCACCAAGGCTCCAACGCCGACACCGCGCCCCTGTACCGGGCTTTCGGCGTCTCGGCATAAATGCGTTTCCGCGTCAGCGCTTGCCCCCGATGGCCCATGGCCCTATCTAGGGGGCTCACGGCGTCGCGACGCCACACAGCCGTTATGACCCAGCCTACCCCATCCGCGCAAGTCCGATGCGGCGGCCAAGGGAACCGAAACGAGGACCGACGCAGCATGCCGCTGGACTCTGAAACACGCGCCGACGATCGCGTGATGACCGACCCGGATTTCGCGATCGAGGCGAAGGGCCTGTCCAAAGTCTATCGCAGCCAGGGCAAGACCGCCGAGAAACGGGCGCTGGAGAATGTCGATCTGCAGATTCCGCGCGGCAGCCTGTTCGGCCTTCTGGGCCCGAACGGCGCGGGGAAGTCGACCTTCATCAACATCCTGGCCGGTCTGGTCGTCAAATCCGCCGGCAGCGCGAAGGTCTGGGGCTATGACGTCGCCGACAATCCGCGCATGGCGAAATCCTCCATCGGCGTCGTGCCTCAGGAACTGAACATCGACCCGTTCTTCACCCCGGAAGAGATGCTGGACGTGCAGGCGGGTCTGTACGGCGTGCCGTCGTCCGAGCGCCGGACCGAAGAAATCCTGGCCATGATCGGCCTGACCGACAAGCGCGACGCCTATGCAAGGACCCTGTCCGGCGGCATGCGGCGGCGGCTTCTGATCGGCAAGGCCATGGTGCACGATCCGCCCGTCCTGGTGCTGGACGAGCCGACCGCCGGGGTCGATATCGAACTGCGCCAGCAGCTTTGGGAAAATGTCGTGGCCCTGAACAAGCGCGGGACGACCGTGCTGCTGACCACGCATTACCTGGAAGAGGCCGAGGAACTGTGCGACCGGATCGCCATCATCAACCATGGCAAGCTGGTCGCCCATGACGACAAGCGCAGCCTGCTGGGCCAATTGGACGCCAAGACCGTGCGCGTCACGGTCAAGGAAACCCTGACCGACATCCCGGAACCGCTGCGCAAGCTGAACCCGGCAATCCAGCAGGATGGCCCGGCCGGCGGCCCGACGGTCATGACCATCGCCTACCGCCCCTCCGCCATGACCGCCGGCGAAATCATCGCCGCCCTGAACGAAGCGCGGCTGACGATCCACGACCTGTCGACCGAAGAGACGGACCTGGAAGACATCTTCCTGCAGATCACCCGCAGCAGCCGGGATTAGCCCGGGGCACCGATGCGGCGCTTCATCCTCGTCCCGCTGTTCTGTCTCCTCGCCGCCTGCACGCCCAGGGTCGAGGGGCTGGGGCCGGTGGCGGGGTCTGCGGGGATGGAGGCGGATGCCTTCGTCATGGCGGACGGGTATCGGTTGCCCTATCGGGCGGCAATGCCCGACGGCGAGGCGGAGGCGGTGCTGCTGGCGCTGCATGGGTTCAACGATTATTCCCGCGCCTTCGAAAGCGCCGCGCCGGAATGGGCGGCGCGCGGGATGGCGGTCTATGCCTATGATCAGCGCGGCTTCGGGCGCACGGCGGGGCGCGGCCTTTGGCATGGCGACCTGGCGCTGGCCGCCGATCTGCAGACCGTTGTCCGTCTGCTACGGCTGCGTCACCCCGGCCTGCCCGTCGCGGTGCTGGGGGAGAGCATGGGCGGCGCGGTGGTCATCGCGGCGCTGACCGATCCCAGCCTGCCCAAGCCCGACATCGACCGGGTGATCCTGTCCGCCCCCGCCGTCTGGGGTCGGGCGGTCATGCCCTGGTGGCAGCGCTGGCCGCTGGCGCTGATGGCCCATACCCTGCCCTGGCTGGAAATCGCGCCGCATATCCGGCGGCGGCCGACCGACAATATCGAGGTGTTGCGCGCGATTAGCCGCGATCCGCTGATGATCCGGCGCACGCGGATCGACGCGGTACACGGTCTGGTCGGGCTGATGGACCGGGCCTATGACGGGGTGCCCGCGTTGGGCGGTGATACGCTGATCCTCTATGGGCTGAACGAGGACATTCTGCCGGGTTACGCCATGGAGGCGGTGGTGGCGCGACTGACCCCCGGCGCGGGCTGGCGTCTGGCCATCTATGACACCGGCTTTCACATGCTGACCCGCGACTTGAACGCCGACCGCGTCATCGCCGATATCGCGGTTTTCGCCAAGAACCCGGCCGCGCCCTTGCCGTCGGGCCGCGAAGAGATCGCATCGGACTTGCCCGCCCCGAAGAATTGAAGGAAGTTGCCGCCGTCTTGCGCGCCGCCGGTTCCGGCATTCTGAACAAGGGTAACAGTCATGCGTTTTTCGGGGATCGCCGATCGGGTCGGCGGGATGGGAGAAAAGGCCTGGGAAATCCATCGCCGGGCCGTCACGCGCCACGCGGCGGGCCAGCCGATCATCGTGCTGTCGGTCGGCGAGGACCGGACCGCGACGACCCACCCGGCGCTGGTCCAGGTGGCAAAGGACGCGCTGGACCAAGGCCTGCATCATTACTCCGCACTGACCGGATCCCCGGCGGTAAAGGAAGGGATTGCCCGGCGGCACAAGGCCCTGACCGGCCAGACGGTCGCGCCAGAGGCCTGCTGTCTGTTTTCCGGTGCGCAGAACGCCTTGTTCGCTACGCTGATGTGCCTGACCGATACCGGCGACGAAGTGATCGTGCCGGAACCCTATTACGCGACCTATCCCGGCGTGACCCAGGCCAGCGGCGCGAAGATGGTCGCGGTCAAGACCGATCCGGAATCCGACTTCGTCCTCGACCCGGCCCGGCTGGAAGCGGCGGTGACGGACAAGACCCGCGTCATCCTGCTCAACAGCCCGAACAACCCGACCGGCGCCGTCTATCCGCGCTCGGTGATGGAGGCGGTCGCGGATCTGTGTAAGCGCCACGATCTCTGGCTGATCTCGGACGAGGTCTATGTCGACTTCCTGTATGACGGGGAGCATGTCGCGCCCTGCACCCTGCCCGGCATGGCCGAGCGCACGGTGACCATCGGGTCGCTGTCGAAATCCCACCGGATGAGCGGCTGGCGCATCGGCTGGACCGTGTCGACACCGGAATTTTCCGAACTGTTGAGCGATTTCGCCTGCTGCATGCTGTATGGAAGCGCGCCCTTCATTCAGGAGGCCGCGGCCGCCGCGCTGGCCGAAACCCCGCTGCCCGGCGTGGAGGAGGACCGGCTGGCCATGCTGGCCGATTATCACCGCAAGCGCGATATCGTCATGGGGGCGCTGGGCAATACGCCCGGCCTGGTCCTGCGCCGCCCGTCGGCGGGCATGTTCGCCATGGTCGACGTGCGCCCGACAGGCCTGGGCGATTTCGATTTCGCCGCCCGGCTGCTGGATGAGGAAGAGGTCGGCGTCATGACCGGCGGTGCCTTCGGCCCCAGCGCCAAGGGCCATATCCGCCTGGGCCTCGTCGCCGAAGCCGAAATGCTGCGTGAGGCCTGCACCCGGATCGACCGTTTCGCGCGGAAGATCGTCGCGGGGGGCTGACATCGGCCTGAATAGCGTTCCTGCGATAGCAGGAACCTTCTTCGCCAAACAAAGGCGCTGGGTTTGCGGAGGCTCCTGCTTTCGCAGGAGCATCGGGAAGGCTTAACCGCCGCTCTGCGTCTCCAGACCGCGCGCCAGGGGGACGACGGCCTCGCCGGACAGGGCCTGTTCCATGAATACGCGCCACATCTGCGCCGGGTAGAGCCCGCCATAGACACCGTCCGTCGGCAGGCCGTTGTCATTGCCCATCCAGATCACGGCGGTCAGCTGCGGCGTATAGCCGGCAAACCAGGCGTCGCGGTAATCCTGCGTCGTGCCGGTCTTTCCGGCGGCGGGGCGGCCGGGCAAGGCGGCGGCCTTGCTGGTGCCCCAGGCGACGGACGCGCCCAGCACGTCATTCGTCATGGCGACGACCTGCGGCGACAGGATGCGCGGGCCCAGCCCGCCCTCGCGCTCGTAAATCACCGACCCGTCCGCGGCGTCCCGTACGCGCCGGACGATGTAAGGCGTCGCGGCATGTCCGCCGGCGGCCACAGTCGTGTAAGCCCCCGCCATTTCCATCGGGCTGACCTCATAGACGCCCAGCGCCAGGGCCGGATCGGGGTTCAGGTTTGCGGTAATGCCCAGGCGGCGCGCCATATCGACCACCCGGCTGCGCCCGACCGTTTCCATCGCCGCGACCGCGACCGTGTTGATCGAGCGAGCCACCCCTTCGCGCAAGGTCACGACGCCCCGATACCCCGCCCCGGCATTGCGCGGCGACCAGCCCTCGATCGGCGCGATCCTATCGTCGATCGGCGTATCCGGCGTCAGACCGCCCTCGAATGCGGCCAGATAGACGAAGAGTTTGAAAGAGGAGCCAGGTTGCCGCTTGCCGTGAACCGCGCGGTTGAACGCGCTGCCGCGCCGGTCGGCGCCGCCCAGCAGGGCCGCGACGGCGCCGTCGGGCCGCATGGCGACCAGCGCCAGTTCCGACGCTCCTTTTGCCCTGGCTTCCGGCCCGATCTGTGCGGCGGCGGCTTCGGCAGCGCGCTGAACATCGGATTCCAGGGTGGTTTCGACCAGGATATCCCGGTCCACCCCGCCCAGAATGTCCGCCGCCCGGTCGACCGCCCATTCCGCCAGCCAGCGGGTCTGGGCCCCGGCCGTGTCGATGGGCATGGTCGCGACGCTGTTCCGCTTGGCGGCCTGGGCCTGGTCCGCCGTGATGAAGCCGGCGCGCACCATGTCATCCAACACCTCACGCGCACGCTCCGCCGATTTCTGCGGCGACCGGAACGGGTTCAGCGCCGACGGCGCCTTGGGCAATCCCGCCAGAACCGCCGCCTGCCACAGCGAAACCTGCGCCGCGGGCACGCCGAAATAGCGCCTGGCCGCCGCATCGACGCCATAGGCCCCGGCACCGAGATAGATCCGGTTCAGATAGATTTCGAGAATCCGGTCCTTGCCGTAACGCGCCTCCAGCCAGAAGGCCAGCAACGCCTCCTGCACCTTGCGACGGATCGTCCGGTCGCGGGACAGGAACAGATTCTTCGCCAATTGCTGGGTCAGCGTGCTGCCGCCCTGACGCACGCCGCCGGCCGCGATATTGGTGTAAAGCGCCCGGGCGATGCCGATCGGGTCGACACCGGGATGGTAATAGAAGCGCCGGTCCTCGGTGGCCAGAAGCGCATGGGGTACATGCGGCGGCAGGTCGGTCAGCTTCACGGGGTGGCCGTAAAGATCGCCGACCTTCAGCAGTTCCGTCCCGTCCGCCGCCAGGATCGTCACGCCCGGCCGCCGAACGTCGCGTGCCAGCACGTCTTCCGGGTCGGGCATGTCCCAGGCAAACCAGCCGATCACGGCCGACGTCAGGACCAGCCCCCAGATCAGGACGGAGACCGCGCCGCGCAGAAGCCGCGGCCAGAACCGGCGCGGGGGTCGGCCGGAACGGCCACGGGCCGGCCGGGCCGACGGCGATTTCCGCCCGGCGGTTTTCTTGGCGGCAGCCTTTTTTGCCGCGGATTTTCGCGCACCGCCGCGTTTCAGGGGCGGCGGTTCCTGTCTCGGTTTACGTGCCATGCGCCCGATATAGCGTATCTGACCCAAGAAATCGCCACATATTGTATGGGAATCGGTGTAAATCTACGAGTCTGAGAATCGGGCCAACACAGTGCTGTGAATTGGTGTTGTTCCAAAAAGACACCTAGCTTATTGTGTTAACGCTTGAATTTAGAATTCCTCTGACGATATATGTCGCGGAGATTTGGACTAGGAGACCGTCGAATGGCACATCGCCATGACAGCGAACCGAATACCGGCACGGCGCAGCGCCCCTTTGCGGACGCGCTCGCGCGGCTGAAGGAGGTCGGTCTTCGCCCGACACGCCAGCGCCTGGCGCTGGCCAAACTGCTGTTCGACGGCGGGGATCAGCATATCACCGCCGAACAGCTGCACGGCATGGCGCGCAATGCGTCGGTCAAGGTATCGCTGGCCACGGTTTACAACACGTTGCATCAGTTCCGGGATTCCGGGCTGCTGCGTGAGGTTGTCATTGGCCAGGGCCGGTCCTATTTCGATACCAACATCCACGACCACCACCATTTCTTTGTGGAGCCGATGGGTCAGTTGGTCGACATCCCGGTCGATTCGGTCGAAGTCGGTCAATTGCCGACACCGCCGGACGGGACGGTCCTGGATCGTGTCGACGTGATCATCCGCGTCACGCGGAGCGCCTGAACGCGCGATCCGGCTTAGGCCGCGTCTTCAATCCAATAAACAGTACATTAGAACGATTATAAACTGTTGACTCCTGCCGACTCTGGGGTAGCATGCGACCGTTCCAATTTCGTGTCGTTGGTACCGGCGCGGATGCGGACGATCGGTGAGACCATATCTCTGCCGGCGTCGCGGCCTTCGCCGCGGCTTCGGCCTTAAACCGGACAGGAGAGTGACCATGTCCCTCAAGGGCAGCAAGACCGAAGAAAATCTGAAAGAAGCGTTCTCCGGCGAAAGCCAGGCGAACCGCCGTTACCTGTATTTCGCCCAGAAGGCCGACATCGAAGGCTACAACGACGTCGCCGCCGTGTTCCGCTCGACCGCGGAAGGCGAAACCGGCCACGCCCATGGCCACCTGGAATATCTGGAAGAAGTCGGCGATCCGGCGACCGGTGAGCCGATCGGGGAAACCTCCGACAACCTGAAAGCCGCCATCGCCGGCGAAACGCACGAATACACCGACATGTATCCGGGCATGGCGCGCACCGCGCGCGAAGAAGGCTTCGACGAGATCGCCCAGTGGTTTGAAACCCTGGCGAAGGCCGAGAAGTCGCATGCCGGTCGTTTCCAGAAAGCCCTGGATTCGATGGAATAAGGCTTCGGCCGGGATATCTGGCCGCGGGCGGCGCGCCGACAATCGCCGCCGCCCGCCGCCATTCCCGCCTGCCTCGCGCCGGTCGCGCGGGCTTATCAAAGATGACAGGTCAGGAGACGGGTTATGCGTGAAGGCAGCCTGGACGCACCGGTACGGCATCCGATCGACTGGAACGATCCGGATTTCTATGACGAGACGAAGCTGGACGAGGAACTGCGGCGGGTGTTCGACATCTGCCATGGCTGCCGCCGCTGCTTCAATCTGTGCGACAGTTTCCCGCGCCTGTTCGATCTGATCGACGGTTCCGAAACCGAAGAGCTCGATTCCGTCGATTCCAAGGATTTCAAGCCGGTCGTGGACGCCTGCACCCTGTGCGACATGTGCTTCATGGTGAAGTGCCCCTATGTCCCGCCGCATGAATTCAACCTGGACTTCCCGCATCTGATGCTGCGCTACCGGGCGGTCGAGAACCGCAAGGGCCTGCGCGGCGGCATGGAAGGGCAACTGACCAAGACCGACCGCAACGGCAAGCTGGGCAGCGCCGTTGCCGGGATCGCCAACTGGGCGACGAAGGAAACGAACGGCCTGACCCGCGGCGTGATGCAGTCCATCGCCGGCGTCCATAAGGAGGCGGCCCTGCCGCCCTTCGCCGGCAAGACCTTGCTGGATATGGCCGGCGACCTGCCCAAGGCCGATCCGACCGGCCCGGCCGCCGGACAGAAGGCGGTGATCTACGCCACCTGCTACGGCAACTACAACACGCCGGAGATCGGTGAGGCAGCCGTGAAGGTCCTGGCCAAGAGCGGCGTCGAATGCGAGATCGTCTATCCCGAATGCTGCGGCATGCCGCAGATGGAACAGGGCGATATCGGCACCGTCGCGGGCAAGGCGAAGAACGTCGCCAAGACCCTGAAACCCTATATCGACAAAGGCTACGACGTGATCGCCCTGGTCCCGTCCTGCGCCTTGATGCTGAAATTCGAATGGCCGCTGATCGCGCCGGACGATCCGGATGTGAAGGCCCTGGCCGAGGCATCGCACGACATCTCGGAATATGTCGTCGCCCTGTCCAAGAAGACCGGGCTGGCCGAAGGCATGCAGCCGCTGGACGGTCCGATCGCGATCCATATCTCCTGCCACGCCCGGGCCCAGAATATGGGTCAGAAAGGCGCGGAACTGGCGCGGCTGATCCCCGACACACGGATCGCGGCGGTCGAGCGCTGCTCCGGCCACGGCGGGTCCTGGGGCGTCATGAAAGACAATTTCGACGTCGGCTTAAAGGTCGGCAAACCGGTCTTCAAGCAGATGCAGGCCAAGGGAAAGGCCAAGTTCATTGCGTCCGAATGCCCGCTGGCCGGTCTGCATATCCAGCAGGGGATCGAGCGCAACCCGGAGGATCCCGGCGAGGGCGCGGAGCGGGTCGAGCCCGAACTGGCCGCCCATCCGATCGTATTGCTGGCCAAGTCCTACGGGCTGATGTAGTTGCGACCCATTCGCAATGGAGTTTAGGAAAGGGCTTTGTGGGGGACCGGCGGAACGCCGCCGGGTGGAAGCCTCTAACGGAGAACCGAAGAGATGGAACATATGACCAAACGTGAAATCACCCAGGCCGATATCCTGCCGCTGGCGGATTATGTCAAAGTCCGCAAACAGCGCCATGCCGCGCTGATCGCCCAGAAGAAGCACCGCCGGATCGAAATCGGACCGGTCGCAACCTGCTATTTCGAAAACTACGACACGATGCTGCACCAGGTGCAGGAGATGCTGTATATCGAAAAGGGCGGCGACGAGCAGATCGCCGATGAACTCAGCGCCTACAACCCGATGATCCCGAACGGCAGCGAGCTGACCGCGACCGTCATGTTCGAGATCGACGATCCGATCCGCCGTAAGAATTTCCTGAGCCGCCTGGGCGGGGTTGAGGAGACGATGTTCATCCGCTTCGGCGGCCAGGAAGTCGTGGGCGTCCCGGAAGCCGATGTCGACCGTACCAATGCCGACGGCAAGGCATCCTCGGTCCAGTTCATTCATTTCCCGTTTACCGGCGAGCAGATTGCGGCGTTCAAATCCGCCGATCAGGTCCTCGTCGGTTTCTCCCATGAGCAATACGGCCATATGGCCGTCCTCACCGAGGCGTCGCGCGACGCATTGGCGGCCGATTTCGATTGACCCCCCAAGGTAACGGGATCCGCCGCCCCGGCCCCCTGCCCCAAGCAGGGGGCCGGTTGCTTTTCAGCCCTTCGCCTGCGCCATGGCGCCAAGGTCCCGGGCCGCGGCCGCGGCGGCGTCGATATAGGCTGTATCGTGATGGACCAACATTGCGGAGAAGGCCCCATCGATAAGAAGAAGCATACGACGGGCCAGGGCATCAGCCTCCGCCACACCCGCCGCTGAGAACTCATCGGCCAGCCAGGATTCGATGGCTTGTTTGTGGCGCGACGCCGCGCGCACCGCCGGATGACCGGGCATGTTGGCCAACTCGCCCGCCGTCCGCAGAAAGCCACAGCCGCGCCAGTCCGGGTGGTGCGTCGCCCGCTTTAGCCCGTCGAACAACCCCGCCAAACGATCCTCCAAGCTACGGTCCGACGAGCCGAACCAACGCCGGAAGGCGGCAAGATTCGGCTCATCCCGAGAAACGAGATAGGCCTCGATCAGATCGTCCTTGCTGCGAAAATGGTAGTAGAGCGAGCGTTTTGTGATTCCGGCGCGCGCCGCAATCGCATCCACGCCGGTCGCCCGAACGCCGTCGCGGTAGAACAACGCATTGGCCGCCTCCAGAATCTTGTCCTTGGTCTGATTTGCCGATTTCGTCATGTATACCGACCGGTGAGTGTACTTAGATTGTCCCGTTTTCTAGCCTGGCCCCGTTCGAAACGCAATTCAGGAGCCAGACCATGTCCAATACCGTCATCGAATCGCGCCAAGACGCGATCGCGATACTGCGGCTTAACCGTCCGGAGAAGCTGAACGCCCTCAACTACGAGTTGGTGGACGCACTGTTGAGCGCGCTGGACCGGATTGAAGCGGACCCCGCCCTGAGGGCAATCATTCTGACCGGCGCCGGAGATCGCGCCTTTTCGGCCGGTGCGGATATCCCCGAATTTGCCGGCAGCATTTCGCATGGCGTGGATACGGCGCTAAGGCTTTTCGTGCGGCGCGGTCAGGCTCTGACATCCCGTATCGAGACCTTCCCGAAGCCGATCATCGTCGCGGTAAACGGCCTTGCCTATGGCGGCGGCTGCGAGATCACGGAGGCGGCTGGGCTGTCCATTGCCAGCGATCGCGCCCGTTTTGCCAAGCCGGAAGTCGCCATCGGCATTCCGCCGACCTTCGGCGGCACGCAGCGCCTGCCCAGACTGGCCGGCCGCAAGCGCGCGCTGGAGCTGCTTCTGACCGGGATGGATTTCGGACCGGAGCGGGCGCTGGAACTCGGTCTGGTGAACCAGGTCGTGCCACATGACGACCTGATGGCGGCCAGCCTGGATCTTGCCCGCCGGATCCTGGAACACGCGCCAGAGCCGGTTTCCGCCATTCTGCGCGCCGTCGCCCATGGTCTGAACGTACCCATCGCCGAAGGTCTGCGGATTGAAGGAGAGCAGTTCGCCCGGGTGGCGGAAACACCGAATACTTGGGAGGCGCTGTCGGCATGGATGGATCGGCGTCCGCCGAGCTACCGCAGCCCTATCTGAGAAAGGATCGGCCGGGGCGAAGGGGGCCGCCCGCCCCGGCCGAAATGCGGAACGGCTTACTGCTGCAGTTCCGCGGGGGATTTCGTCGCGATGTCGACCCATTTGCCATCGGCCTGGTCGATATAGCCCGGGACGTCCGCCAGCCATTTTTCCTGAATTTCAGCCGACAGGTTCAGATACAGCTTGTCGTCGACGATGCGCCACTGGGTCGGATCGCCGTCGAATTTGAAGCCCATCGCCGTACCGAAGGCGCAGTAACCGCCGTATTGCGGGACATAGGCCGCCGGATCGGCCTCGAACTTTTCCTTATGCGCCTCATTGGCGAAACGGTAGGTCGCGCCCTGATACTGGGACGTGATTTGCCAGTTGCCCTGAACCGGCTTTCCTTCAGTAAAATAGGCAACCGGATCGTAGCCTTGCAGGGCCAGACCGGTCTGCGAGGTGTTCAGTTCTACGCCGGCGGCCATGGCGGAGGCCGCGACGAATAGCGAGACGACGGCGCCCGCCAGAAGGGATGCGATGGATTTCATGTCTGATTCTCCCGAATTGTAGCTGCCGCAACACAGTTCGGCGGCGGCTGGTTTCCGGTGCGGCATCCGGATCGAATGCTGCGCCTGCTGCAGACATACGGTTAGGAACCAGTTGGTACAAAACAACAGAGTGTGATCGCCGCGTGATGCGGGGACCGGAATCGCGGTAAGGATGGGCCATGGCGCGACCCAGAGAGTTCGACACCGACACGGCGATGCAGGGCGCGATGCGCGTTTTCTGGATGAAGGGCTATGCGGCGACCAACCTGCCGGACCTGCTGTCCGCGATGGGCATCACCCGGGGCAGTTTCTACAAGGCCTTCGACGACAAGGAATCGGTCTATCTCGCCGCGCTGGATTACTACGACGACAAGATCGTCTCGACCGTCGTCGAGCGACTAAGCGCCGGAACGGATGACAGCGCTTCGGCCTGCCTCGCACCCTTGTTCGCCTGCACCGGCGATGCCGCGGACAAGGGCTGCTTCATCTGCAACGCCATGGTCGAACTCGCGCCATTCAACGCGACAGTCGCCGAACGCACGGGCCGAATGGCGGAACGGGTGCGCGCGGCGATCGAGGGCGTTCTGTGCCGGTTCGACATTGGCAGAAACGACACGCACCGCCGGGAGCTCTCGACCCTGGTCCTGCATCTCTATTTCGGATTCCACGCGATGGGCCGGGCATCCCGTGTTCCCGGGGATTGGCAGGCACGATTGAGCCACCTGTTCGGGGAAGCGGCGCCCGCCTGACCGGCACTATTGCAGCGTTTCGCCCGGCTCGATACCCCAGACATCGCTGCGTTTCAGCCAGCCGTCATATCCCAGCACGGTGACCAGGCACCAGACGGGCTCGCAATATTCGACGCGGGCGACCAACCCCTCGGCCAGACGGGCGACGGCGGGCGAGGCCTCGTCGGACAGGCGGCGCAGGGTCGTTTCCGGCGCGGTGACGATGACCGTCCGGCGGGAGCTTAGCAGCGCGAAATGGACCCAGCCTTCGTCGCCTTCCCAATCGCGGATTTTCCGCCATTTGTCGAATTCGGCGATGACCTGGACCGGCATGTCGAGGCGGCGATAGACCCAGCGGATCGGATAATCGACACCCGGGCCGGTGCGGACATTCGCCTCCGCCGCCTTGATCGACACCATGCGCGGAATGGGTTGGCCCGACCTCTGGCCCGCGCCCTGTCCGGCCCCTTGTCCCACCTCTTGGCCGCCGCTCTGCGCCTGGGCCGGCGCACCGGCGGACAACAGGGCGACACCCAGTCCGACGGAGAACAGCAATGTGAGCGCGATCCGGCGCATCGATTCCTCGGGACAGACCTATCGGGCGGCAACGGTTTCCTATAACGCGATTCTTCTATAAAGAAAGCGCTGCACCCGGATTCAGGGACGCGCCGGACTGTGGAAATCCGTCGCACGCGGCCCTAGAACGAAGAGACCGGGACCATCGGGGGTTGGACACGCCATGACCTACAGGAAGCCGAAAGTCGTCGTCACGCGCAAGCTGCCGGACATCATCGAAACCCGGATGATGGAACTGTTCGATTGCGAGCTGAACCTGGCCGACGAGGCCTTCACCCGCGATCAGATGCTGGACGCGGTGAAACGCGCCGAAATCCTGGTCCCGACCGTGACGGACAAGATCGACCGCGAGGTGATCGACGCCGCCGGGGACAAGCTGAAGATGATCGCCAGTTTCGGCACCGGGGTCGACCATATCGACTTCGCCGCCGCCAAGAAGCGCGGGATAATCGTGACCAACACGCCGGACGTCCTGACCGAGGACACGGCGGATATGACCATGGCGCTGATCCTGGCGGTGCCGCGTCGTCTGGTGGAAGGCGAGCAATTGGTGCGCGAAGGATCCTGGACCGGCTGGAGCCCGACCGGGATGCTGGGCCATCGGATCTGGGGCAAGCGGCTGGGCATCATCGGTATGGGCCGGATCGGCACCGCCGTCGCCCGCCGCGCCAAGGGATTCGGCCTGTCGGTGCATTACCACAACCGGAACCGCGTGCCGGAAAGCCTGGAAGAGGCACTGGAGGCGACCTATTGGTCGTCCCTGGACCAGATGATCGCCCATATGGACATCCTGTCGATCAACTGTCCGCACACGCCGGCAACCTATCACCTGCTGAACGCCCGCCGCCTGGACCTGATGAAGTCCCATGCTTATGTCGTCAACACCTCGCGCGGCGAAGTCATCGACGAGGCGGCACTGGTCAAGGCCCTGTCTCAGGGTCAGATCGCCGGGGCCGGTCTGGATGTCTATGAGAACGAGCCGGCGGTGAACCCGAAACTGATCAAGCTCAGCAATGTCGTCCTGCTGCCGCATATGGGGTCTGCGACGATCGAGGGCCGCATCGCCATGGGCGAACGGGTCATCATCAACGTCAAAACCTGGGTCGACGGCCACAACCCGCCCGACCGGGTCATCGACACGATGTTCTGATCCGGCCGAGCCGGACCGCCTCGGACTAGGCAGCTGATCGTGACGAACCGGCGGGTACCGCGAAAGCCAGTTCGATATAGCGGCGCAGATGATCCACGCTTTCCGCGGCGATCTCCACGGCGGAATCGGCGCCGCCTTCGGCCTTGGCCAGGATGAACGCACCCTGCAGCACCGCCTGGGTGTGCAGCGCCAATGACCGCGCAGACCAGTCCGGCGTCAGCCCCCGCTGATCCATCGCGGCCTGGATATCGGCTTCCAGCTTCGCCGCATGGCTGGTGATGCTGCGCTGGCAGGCCTCGCGGATCGACGGTGCGGTCTCATAGGTCTCCTGCACCATCGTTCCGACCAGACAGGTGAATTCCGGCACGCGCCCCTGCAGCAGTGCCTTGCGGAAATCGACATAGGCCAGGATGCGGTCCAGCGGGTCGTCCAGATCGTGATAAGGGGCATCGACGAACAGGGCCCCCGTCACCTCGGACCAGTAATCGGCCGCCGCAACACCCAGTTCGTCCTTGTTCTTGAAATGGTGAAAGAACGCACCCTTGGTCACGCCCGCGGCCGAGCAAAGCTCGTCGACCGAGGTCGCCGAATAGCCTTTCGTGCGGATCACCGTCAGCGCGGCGTCCAGCAGCTTTTCCTTACTGGTTTTCTTTCCCGGCAGCATGGGCATGTCTCATCTCCTTACCAATTAAATACCGACTGGTTGGTATGTATTCAAGTAGCCGTGTTGCCATGCGACAAAAATGTCGGATTCCCGTCCCGGACGCGACCGCGATCTACGGCCGGACCCGCACCGGGACACAAACGCGTGGCGGCGGTCGATTTCGCTTGCCGTGACCCGCCCGCCGGTACACCTAAAACGGTATGAGCACCCCGGTCCCACCACCCCCGCCATTGGGCGGCCCGCATCCTTCCGTAGATCAGTCCGGCGCCCGTTGGTTCTTCGGGCGGTTTATGCGGCATTCGGCGGAACTGGGACGGTTGGCGGTACCGGTCGTGGCCAGCCGCGCGGGCATCCTGACCCTGGCGCTGGCCGACACTGTCATGCTGGGTCCGCTGGGCGCGGAAGAGGTCGGGCATTACGGCCTGGGCACGTCCGCCTTCGTCTTCCTTCTGGTCTGCGGTATCGGCCTGATGTTCGGGACGATGGTGGAGACCAGTCACCTGCGCGGTGAGGGCAGGCTGGTGGATACCGGTGCCGTGTGGCGTCGCGCCCTTCCCTATGCCGCGATCCTGGCCGGGGCCGGATTCGTCCTGACCCTGTTCGCCGAATATTACTTCCTGGCGACCGGCCAGTCGCCGGACCTGTCGCGGGAGGCCGCCACCGTCACGCGGATTCAAGGCATCGGCCTGATCCCGATGCTGCTGTATATCTGCACGAACATGTATCTGGAGGCGATGGGCCGGCCGATGCCGGGCATGATCGCCGTCTGGGGCGCCAATATTCTGAACATCCCCCTGAACCTGTGGCTGATCGACGGCGGCCTGGGCGTGGATGGGGCTGACGGCGCGGCGCTGGCGACGACGCTCTGCCGGGTCGGCATGATGGTCTATGTGGTCGGTTATGTCTGGTATCTGGGCGGCCGGCAGGAATGGGGCATCCGCACCCGGCCGGTGCCCGGCTGGGTCGTCGGGGGCCGGACGGCACGGCGCCACGGTTACGCCGCCGGGCCGGCCTATGCGGCGGAAAGCGGCGCCTATCACGTCATGCATATCTTCGCGGGCTGGATGGCAGCCAGCGAATTGGCCTCGTTCAGCGTCAACATGAACCTGTTGGCGATGATCTTCATGATCTCGCTGGGCATTGCCAGCGCAACGGCGGTGCGCGTCGGCGTCGCCCATGGCCGCAGGGATTGGCCCGACCGGGCGCTGGCAGGCTGGACTGGGGTTTTCTGGGTCATGCTTATGCTGACCCCGTTTGCGCTGGTGCTCTATCTGATGCCGATGGAAACCATGTCCGTCGTCTACCGTATCACCGACCCGGTATTGCTGGCGGTCATGGCCCCGGCGACGATGCTGGTCGGCGCGGCGATGATCATGGACGGGGCGCAGTTCACGTTGGGAAATTCCCTGCGCGCGACCGGTGACGCCTGGGTCCCGACCTTGCTGAATTTCCTGGGCTTCGTCGTCTTCATGATCCCGGCCGCTTATTGGCTGGGCATCGTCCTCGACCGGGGCGCGGCGGGCCTCTACGAAGGCATATTGCTGGCCAGCGGCGTGGTCATGACCATCCTCGCCCTGCGCTGGACCTGGATCTGCGTCCGCAAGATCGCGGGTTAGCCCAGAATCTCGTCCAAAGCGGCAGTCAGTCGGTCGACCTCGGCTTCGGTCGTGTAATGAACCATGGAGACGCGCAGCACACCGACTTCCGGGTCCAGCCCCAGCGCCTGAATGCAGCGGTAGCCATAGAAATGACCGGCGCCGACGCATAGGCCCTTGTCGCCCAGCGCCTCGGCCAAGGCTTCCGGCACATGGTCCGGAACGACCAGGCTGAAGGTTGCGGCACGACGGTGACAATCGGCCTCACGGCGGCCGATCAGGCGGATTTCCGGGCGGGTGTCCAGCCAGTCCAGGAACCGCTTCATCACCGCCTCTTCCTGTTTCTGGAACAGGCGGTAGACGGCGGTGGCGCGGGCGCGGGGATCGTTGGCGGGCGCATCGAACTGATGGTCGTAGACCGCGTCGAAGTAGTCCAGGATGCCGCCGATCGACCCGGCGGATTCATAGTTGGTGCCGCCCGGGTTGAGCATCGCCGCGCCATTGCCTTCATGGAAGAAGTGGTTCTGGTTCGCGACGGCGTCGATCCGGTCCTTCTTGCCGTACAGCATGGCGAGATGCGGGCCGAACAGCTTGTAGAAACTGAACAGATAGAAATCGACGTCTAGGTCCTTCAGGTCCGACAGGGTATGGGCCACGGCGGCGACCCCGTCGACCACGGTCATGGCCCCGGCGGCATGGGCCTTCGCGGTAATCGCCTTCACGTCGTTGACCGAGCCGACGACGTTGGAGACATGCGGGAAGGCGACCAGTTTTACCTTGCCGTCGGCCAACAGTGCGTCCAGACGGGCCGGATCGAGGTCGCCGGTCGCCGGGTCGAGCTGCCATTCCCGGACCTCGATCCCGGTATCGGCCAGCCGCCGCCAGCAGCCGCCATTGGCCTCGTGATCCTGATTGGTGACGACGATCGCGTCGCCTTCCGCGAAACCGGGGCGCAGGGCCTGGGCCAGCACGTAATTGTTCAGGGTCGTCGACGGGCCGATCACCAGTTCGGCCGGCGAAATGTTGAACAGGGCGGCGATGCCCTTCTGCGCCTTTTCGATCCGTGCCTTGCCCCGCTTGGCGGCGGCGAAGGGCCATTCCGGCTGGGTCTGGCTGTCGGTCATGAAGGCGGTCATGGCATCGATGACCTGGCGCGGCACATAGGAGCCGCCCGCATTTTCGAAATAGGCATCCGGCGCGCCGTCCGCGCTCGACATCAACGGGAACTGCGCGCGGCAGAATTCGACATCCAGTTTATCGCTCACAAATTCACTCCGCCGCACTGTTCTGGGTAAAGGTGGCCTCATAGGCCGCTTTCTGGCGCTTCAGCGCGCCCATCGTATTGCGCATCAGGATCGCGACCGTCACCGGCCCGACACCGCCCGGCACGGGGGTGATCCAGCCCGCGACTTCGGACACGCCATCATAATCGACGTCGCCGCAGATGCCCTCGCTACCGTCTTCCTTGGTGATCGCATTGATGCCGATATCGATCACGGCCGCGCCCGGCTTGATCATATCGGCGGTCACCAGTTTGGGCTTTCCGACCGCGACAAAGACCGCATCGGCCCGGCGCGAATGGACGGAAAGGGCACGGGTCATATGGTGGCAGACCGTAACCGTCGCACCTTCCGCCATCAGAAGGAAGGCGATCGGCTTGCCGACGATCTCGGAATGGCCGACGACGACCACTTCCAGCCCCTGCATCGGCAGATTGGTGCTTTTCAGCAACTCGACCGACGCGGCGGCGGTACAGGGCGCGAGATCCAGCTCGTTATAAACGATATTCCCGATGGAAGTCGGGTTCATCCCCTCGACATCCTTGAACGGATGCACGGCGGTCTGCAGCGCCTTGATGGAGATCTGGGGCGGGACCGGGCGCTGAATGATGATGCCGGTGACCCGGGGATCGACATTCATGGTGGAGATGGCAACTTCCATCTCCTCCTGGGTCACATCGCCAGGGAAGGCCCGTTCCTCGAAGGCGATGCCGACCCGTTCGGCCACGCGACGCTGGTTGCGGACATAGACGTCCACGGCCTCGACATCGCCGACCGTGATCGACACCAGTTTCGGCGGCCACCCGGCGTCGGTCAGGCTGTCGACCTCGACCCGCACTTTCTCCAGGATCGCGTCGGCGACCGGCTTGCCGCGCAGATCTCTATCACCCATGGAATCCACCCCTACCGGCCGGTTTCGCGATCCGGCCGCATTTCTTTCGAAAGCCCAGCAGTGTCGATATCGCGCCGGGCCTTTCGCGTCCATGCGCGATTCCGACGCGGAGCGGAAAAACAGCTATGCCGTCGTTCGGTCCCGGCAAGCGGACAAGCGAAAACCGCGCCCGGGTCGGGGCGCGGTTCGGAACACGCGAAGCACCGCCGCAGAGACGCGGCGGGCGCAACCTCAGGCCTGTTTCGCCTTGAAGCGCGGGTTCTTCTTGTTGATGACGTAGACCCGGCCGCGACGGCGGATGATACGGCAATCCTTTTCACGCTTCTTCAGCGTCTTCAGCGAGCTTGCGATGCGCATGGCGCTTCTCCGTTATTTCGGTTCCACAGGGCACGATTTCAGCCGCCCCTGGCGAAAGACCGGCGGAACATATGGATCGGCCCCCTGCTTGTCAAACGGGTTTTGACCGTTACCCTCTGCCCCGCCGCACAATCTCCGCGACGAAGGAAATCCATGCCTGACGATATTCGGAAAACGCCCGCGCCCTGCGGGTCCTGGGCGTCCCCGCTGAGCGCGGATGCGATCACCGGTGCCACGGTCGGTCTGGGCCTGCCCTGGATCGACGGGGACGCGGTTTACTGGACGGAGTTGCGCCCGTGGAACAAGGGCCGGACGACCCTGGTGCGTTGGACCGAACAGGACGGCGCCGCCGACCTGTCCGCCAAAGACCATAATGTGCGCAGCCGTGTCCACGAATATGGCGGCCGCGCCTATGTCGCCGCCGGCGGGACCGCCTGGTATCTGAACGCGGCGGACCGAATGATCTATGCCGCGACGGGGCAGGATGCCCCGCGGGCGATCGCGGGCGACGGACGGCTGGAATTCGCCGATTTCATCGTCGACGCACCGCGCAAACGCCTGATCGCCGTCGCCGAGCGAGCCCGGAACGGACAGGAATCGGAAAACCTGCTGGTTGCCGTGGCTTTCGACGGCAAGGTCACGTCCCTGGCGGAAGGGGCCGATTTCTACGCGGCCCCGAAGCTGTCGCCGAACGGGTCGAAACTGGCCTGGATCGAATGGTATCACCCGAACATGCCGTGGGACGGTACGGTTTGCCGCGAGGCACGTCTGGACGGCGACGGCCGGGTGCTCGGCGTTCCGCGCAACGTCGCAGGCTCCGACGAAATCAGCGTCTTCCAGCCGGAATACGGGCCGGACGGCACGCTGTATTACGTGTCGGACCAAAGCGGCTATTGGAACCTGTACCGCGATGGGGATCCGCCCGCGCATTATCGCGCCGCCGCCGAATTCGGCCTGCCTCATTGGCAGTTCGGTATGCGGACCTACGCGATCCTGGATGCCCGCACCACCGTCGTGACCTTCGCACTGGACGGGGATTGGCGTCTGGCCCTGTTCGATCTGGAAAGCGGCAAGGCGACGCCGATCGACCTGCCCTGGTCGCGCTTCGACGGCCTGACCGCCGCCGGTCGCCGCATCGTTTTTTCCGCCGCGCGCCCGGACGGGCCTGGCGGGATCGTCGAACTGACCTTCGGCGCGGCGGAGCCGGAACGGGTTCTGCGGCTCAGCAGCAACGATCCGCCCCCGGCGGGCAGTGTGTCCATTCCCGAAGCCATCGCCTTCCCGACCGAAGGTGGGCTGACGGCGCATGCCTATTTCTACGCCCCTGCCAATCCCGACTTTCGGGTGCCAGACGGCGAGAAGCCTCCGCTGATCGTCATGGGCCATGGCGGCCCGACCGGCCAGGCCGACAACGGCTACGCCGCGAAAATCCAGTTCTGGACGACGCGCGGCTTTGCGGTCGCCGATGTCAATTACGGCGGCAGTACCGGCTATGGCCGTGCCTATCGCGATCGCCTGAAGGGCAATTGGGGCGTGGTCGATGTCGACGATTGCTGCAACGCCGCGCGGTTCCTGGCCAAGCGGGGCGATGTCGATCCGGAGCGCCTGATCATCGTCGGCGGCAGCGCCGGCGGCTACACGACCTTGAGCGCGCTGGCATTCCGGTCGGTGTTCAAGGCCGGGCGGTCGTCCTATGGCATCGGCGACCTGGAGACCCTGGCCCAGGATACGCATAAATTCGAAAGCCGCTATCTGGACAGCCTGATCGGCCCCTGGCCCGAGGCGAAGGCGGTTTATCACGCGCGCTCCGCCCTGAAACATCCGGAAGGGATCGATTGCCCGGTCCTGTTCCTGCAGGGATCCGAAGACAAGGTGGTCCCGCCGAACCAGGCCGAAGCGATGGTCGAAACCTTGCGTGGAAACGGTGTGCCGGTGGCCTATCTGTTGTTCGAGGGTGAGGGTCACGGTTTCCGCACGGCCGACGCGATCAAGGCGGCCCTGCATGCGGAACTGTCCTTTTACGGGCAGATCTTCGGCTTCACCCCGGCCGGCGACCTGCCGGTCCTGACAATCGACAATCTGGAGAAGGCGTAAGGCATTATGGCGGATACCGTCGGCGCGGCCCTGATCATCATCGGCAACGAGATCCTGTCCGGGCGGACCCATGACAAGAACATCCCGCATATCGCGGAACGCCTGAACAGCGTCGGCGTCCGGCTGATGGAGGTACGGGTGATCCCGGATATTCCCGAGACCATCATCCGCACGGTGACGGAAATCAGCGCCGCCTTCGACTATGTCTTCACCACCGGCGGGATCGGACCGACCCATGACGATATTACCGCCGATTGCGTGGCCCAGGCCTTCGGTGTCGACCTGCCGATCAACGACGAGGCCCTGCGCCGGCTGGAACGGCATTACGCCAATTCCGATCTGGACCTGAACGAGGCGCGGCTGCGCATGGCGCGCATTCCCGTCGGCGCGACACTGATCGACAATCCGGTCTCGGCCGCACCGGGCTTCCGGATCGGCAATGTCCATGTCATGGCGGGCGTGCCTAAGATCATGCAGGCCATGCTGGATGGAATCCTGCCGACCTTGAAGGGCGGGCGGCCGATGCTGTCCGTCACGATCCGCAGCAACCTGCCCGAAGGCATGGTCGCGGCCGGATTGGGTGATCTGGCCAGGACTTATCCGGACATCGATTTCGGCTCCTACCCGGCCTGGACCAAGACCGCCTTCCAGTTATCGGTCGTCGCGCGCGGTCAGGATGCGGAACGTCTGGAACAGGCGGCACTGGACGTTGAAGCCTTGATCCGGTCGCTGGGCGGGACGCCGGAACGCCTGTCAGCCCCCCTGCCGGGAGAAACAGCCGCGCCCTGACGTCGCAGGGATTGTGTCGATTCAGTTACGAATTTTTAACATCCGCGTGCCATATTGGACTTGCGATCAAAGGTGACCTTAGTGTGTAGGTGAAAGAGACCGGCACATGGCCAGTCAGAAAGAAGCGGTTCAGTCGATTACCTCGGCAAACCTAGCGGTACGGGAAAGTCTGGATCTCTATCCGGACCTAGCCTGGGCGCATTCCTATTGGGACACCAAACGCGGCGATCGCATCGCCCCGCGCCGCCGCGATATCGACCCGTTGGAAATGCCGGACATCCTGCCGCGCATCCTGTTGGCCGACGTGATCGACGGCCCGGACGGGATCGATTTCCAGTACCGGCTCAGCGGAACCGGAATCTGCAACGTCCACGGCAAGGAATTGACGGCGCTGCGGCCGCGCGACCTGACGCCGGCAGCCTATGGCGAGCTGATCCACGCGCATTACCTGGACGCTTGCCGCCAGCGGGCGCCCCGGGCCGACGTGATCATTCTGCAGACCGACCAGCGCTCCCGCTCCTACGCCCGTCTGTTGCTGCCGCTTTCGGACGATGGCGAGACGATCAACAAGCTGATGGCGGTGGACAGCGAAACCCAGAACGATCTGCAGGAATTCCTGCGTGTCGTGGAAGGTTTGCGATCCGACCAGGTCCATCCGCGCATGCGCCTGGTACGCGGCAGCTGACTCGTCCGCCGCCGGTCCCGCCCATCACCCGATCAAATTGAACAGCAGCAGATACGCCAGGCCCACGGCAACCCCGCAGGCGATCAGCGACATGCGGCCCCGGCTGGGCAAGCCGCGCCGGAAGGCGAGCCAGAGCAGCACCGCCCCGCCCGCGATCAGGCCGAAATAGAGCATGTCGCGTTCCATCGCCCCTCCTGTGCCAATATTGGCATAAGGTATTGGACAATAGTCCCATATCGACCCCGCACCGTCACGAAGTCGCCGCAATTTCATGCGACAGAGGCGGTGTGGGCCCGTTTCCCGGCCCCTCCCCCGATATCCTGGCACCGGCTGGCGACTGAATGAGACCGAAACGACGCAAGATCAAACTGGACCGCGGCGATACGCTGGGCGGGACCGTTCCTTTGCTGCTGCGCGACAGCGTCACGGCGAACGGGACAGAGGGCCGATTTCTGCACAAGGATCGCGGCGACGGGCTGAGTCTGAAAGCATTGGCCATCGGTCTTGGCGTCATCCTCGTCCTGACGATCGCCGCCTGGGTGGCCCTGCCCGACCTGATGGAGAATCTGGGGGTCCCGACCCTCACGGAGGTCGTGGAACGGATAGAACTGTTCTTCAGCGTCCCGGAAGCGTGACAGCGCGCCGGATTATCTTCCGGCCGCCTCCCATCTTGCGCCGCAGCGCCGCCGCGGGGTAGTTTCCCCCGGCACCATCGCGCATGCGGGCGTGGCGGAATTGGTAGACGCAAGGGACTTAAAATCCCTCGATCCTGGATCGTGCCGGTTCGAGCCCGGCCGCCCGCACCAAAGCCGGGGCTGACTGTCCCGATGGAGGCGCCGTGACCCATCCCGACCTCCCTGAACCTGAAGACGGCCCGCCGCCGGCCGAAGACCTCGGACCCTGTCCGATCTGCGGGCGGCCGATGCCGAAAGGCACGGCGGTGGACCGGCATCATTGGGTGCCGCGCAAGCATAAGGGCCGGGAATGGAGCTGGCTGCACCGGATCTGCCACAAGAAGCTGCACAGTCTTTACGACGAACAGACGCTGGCGGCGCATCTCAATTCCCCCGAGGTATTGCTGCGGCAGGAAGAAATCCGGCGCTTCGTGAAATGGGTGCGCAAACAGCCGCCCGAAAAGACCGGCCGGCACCGCCCACCCAGAAACCGGCCGGGCTGAACCGGCCAGGCTGAACCGGTAGGGACAAATCGGCCAGGTTGCATCGGGACGGCCGACGGCGCGCGGCTTTTCGTCGGTCCTGGTCATTCCCGATCTGGCGTCCCCCGGTAATTGCAGTATCATCGACCCTTGCGCGATCTGGTTACCCTCACAAGAGGACTTGCGACAAATGCATCCGAGAGTTTTTGCGGCAGTTGCGCTTGCCGTATTGATGGCGATTGCCGGGGGGCCATCCTGGGCGCAGACGACTCTGCCGTCGCCGACCGGCCCGGTGGTCCTTTCGATCACCGGCCAGATCGGTCGAACCAACATGCCGGGCGGGGCGGAGTTCGACATGGCGATGCTGGAGGACCTGCCGCAAACCGACATGCGGACCTTCACCGATTGGACGGAAGGACACCAAATTTTCACCGGACCGTCGCTGACCGACCTGTTGTTGGCGGTCGCGGCCGAGGGCTCGCGGATCAAGGCGTCGGCGCTGAACGGCTATGCCATCGAAATCCCGGTCTCGGACGCCGCGAAATTCGGACCCATTGTGGCGATCCGCCAGAACGGCGCCCCAATGAGCGTGCGCGACAAGGGGCCGCTCTGGATCATCTATCCGAATGAAGATCAGGATGCCCTGACGCCGAATCCGAACAACGACAAATCCGTCTGGCAGCTTCGAACGATGGAGCTGCAGTAAGCCATGCGGCGCGGGGTGGGGGGCCGGCTTTTCGGCGCATTTGAAGACTGGCGATTGCGAATCGGCGTCTCCGTCGGTGTGGGGATCATGTTGCTGATCCTGATCGCGATCCAGCAATACAGCACCGAGACGGAACGGAAGGCCTATGCCTATCTGACCCGGACCAATCATTGGATCGCCAGCGAGATGCAGCGCGAGATGCTGGGATTCCTGGTCGATCTGGATGGGTATGTGATGGGCCACGGCGTGTCCCACGGCCATGTTCTCATGAAATACGATCTGTTATGGAGCCGGTTCCCGATCTTCCTCACCGGCCCGGAAGCGTCTACCGCGCGCAGCGTGCCGGGCGCGTTCGAGACGGTTCAGGCGCTGTTCGAAGCCGTGCGCCGGATAGAACCAGACGTTCAGACTCTGCAGCCGGGCGACCTGGCCGCGAGAAACCGGATCGCCGACGCCCTGATCCCGTTCCGTCCGGCCCTGCACGACATTACGCGCACGATTGCCATCGGCGACAAACGATCGGAGCTGCTGAACGAGTTGCTGGAAATCGATACCTTCCACCTCTATTCGACCGTCGCGATCTTTCTGATGGGCGGATCGGTCGTGCTGCTGTTGCTGTTCGAGGTCCGGCGCAGCGAACGCCGCGCGGATGGCGAACGCCGTGCCCG
This sequence comes from Pacificispira sp., assembly GCF_965228185.1. NCBI lineage: Bacteria > Pseudomonadati > Pseudomonadota > Alphaproteobacteria > Rhodospirillales > Aestuariispiraceae > Pacificispira > Pacificispira sp. Next base: position 697,118 of record NZ_CBDDHE010000008.1, read on the forward strand.
CGCCGCGGCGGAAGCGGCAAGCGAGGCCAAATCCCGCTTTTTGAGCAACATGAGCCATGAGCTGCGCACGCCGCTGAACGCGATCATCGGCTTCTCCGAGATCACCAGCGAAGAGCTTTACGGACCGGTCGGGTCGCCCAAATACAAGGATTGCGCCCAGAGCATCACCGCCAGCGGCCGGCATCTTCTGTCGATCATCGAAGACATATTGGACATCGCACGGATCGAGGCCAATGCCCTGGCGATCAACCGCGAGCGCTTCGAGGCCGCACGGATGGTTGAAGAATGCCTTTTGATGTTCACGGAAGAGGCGCGGCGGAAGCGCATTCACATCCGCACCAGCCTGCCCGACGCACGGACCGACATCACCTCCGATCGGCGGCTGCTGAAACAGACCTGTATCAACCTGGTATCGAACAGCCTGAAGTTCACGCCGCCGGGTGGGGATATCCTGGTGGGCATCCGCGTCGACGGCGACAGCGCGATCCTGTCCGTCGCGGATACCGGGCCCGGCATCCCCGAGGACGAAATCGACGAGGTCGTCCGACCCTTCTTTCGGTCGGACAAGAACGGCCAACAGAATCTGGGAGGAACCGGTCTGGGCCTGTCCTTGGTGAAATCCTTCGCGGAACTTCAGGGCGGCAAGGTCAAGATCGAGAGTGCGCCGGACCGGGGAACGAAGGTTCAGGTATTCCTGCCCCAGGCCATGCCCCGGATCGCTGCGGAACAGGCGGCGGGTTAGCCGGTTATTCGGCCGCTTCGGCGACCGGATCGGTGCGATCCCGGGTATAGGCCGCCATGGCGCGGATCAGCTCCGTCAGCGTTTTCTGCAAGGTCTCGAAACCCCGTCCCGGCTCGATCGCCTGTTCGTCGAGATAGAGCGCGCGGTTGATTTCGATCTGCAGGCTGTGCCGGCCCTCCGACGGGGCGGCATAGGCGCGCACCAGCTCGGCCCCGCGATAAGGATCGTTCAGGCGTACCGAATACCCCATTGCTTCCAGCGTATCGCGCACGAAAGCCGTGAAATCGCGCCCGCAGGTCGTGCCGTCCCGGTCGCCCAGCACGAAATCGGCCCGCACGCCAGCCCGGCCCGGGATATAGGGGCTGCTGGTCGACGGCATGGAATGGCAGTTCAGGTGCCAGACCTGGCCATGGGCGATGTGCAGACGACGGATCTCGGTCTCCAGCGTCTCGTGATAGGGCAGCCAGTATTCGTTGATCCGTCGGCGCACGGCGTCGACCGCCAGCTTACCCGGATAGAGCGGCCGGTCCGGCGGATAGGTTTTCCACACAAGACCGTGTCCCAGGCGCGATTTTTCCGACGGGCGGATCGGTTCGGGCCAGGGGCTCAGCAGCATCGCCGGGTCGAGATCGGTCGCGGCACGGTTGGCGTCGATATAGGTCCGCGGGAAGCGCGCGTTCAGCAGCGTCGCGCCAAAATCCGGCGCCCGTTCGAACAGGCTGTCGACGAAGGCATCTTCCACCCGACGCAGATCGTGACGTCCGACCAGCGGCTGAAAATCATCCGGATAGTCCCTGCCGGAATGCGGCGAATCCAGAATCAGCGGCACGCCATCCGTGTCCGGAAGCGTCAGGTCGAGTACGCCTGGAACCTCATATCGCATGCCTGTCGGGATGTCCTTGGAAGCCTGTCTGTAACAATCCTGCCCGATGGAGATAGCAACGCAGCGCCCAAATTCAAAGCACCTTGTCGCCGCAGCGCCCGAATCCGCCGCGCCGCGCCATGGACAGGGCAACCGGGCGCTGTCTATAGTCCGCGCCAAAGACAACCAACCGAACTATGGGGATACCGATATGGCCGGCACAATCGACGCGCGCTTGAAGGAACTGGGTTTGGAACTGCCGCAGGCCCCGAAGGCGGCCGGTGCCTATGTCGGCTACGTCCGGACCGGCAATCAGCTCTTCGTCGCCGGTCAGATTCCGCTGTGGAACGGCGAATTGCGCCATATCGGCAAGGTCGGGGTCGAAATCTCCATCGAGGAGGCCCAGGAGGCCGCGCGGGTCTGCGCCCTGAATATCGTCGCCCAGGCCAAGGATGCCCTGGGCGGAGATTTGGACCGTGTCGTGCGGATCGTGAAACTGGGCGGCTTCGTCAATTGCCCGCCGGATTTCACCCAGCACCCCGAAGTCATCAACGGCGCGTCGAACCTGATCGGCGATATCTTCGGCGACAAGGGAGCCCATGCCCGGTTCGCCATGGGCGCCGGATCGCTGCCGCGCAATGTCGCGGTCGAAATCGATGCGGTGATCGAGGTCGCCTGAGCCGCGGCGTTCGGGTTCTAAACCGGGTCGGTGACCCGCAGGCCGTATTCCAGACTGGCTTCGACCAGCCAATGATGCAGGTCCGGCGCGAAAGACCGGGCGCAATAGATATCCGCGCCCGACGGCCCGCGTCCGTGGATCGTCACCGTGAAATGGCCCAGGATCGTCCCGACGCAATCGCCATCGCCGAAAGTGTCGAAATCCAGGGTCGATCCTTTCGACAGGACCTGGCGCAGCGCCGGCCCTTCCAGACGCCAGCAGACGCGGGAATGCCCCTGATCGGTAACCGCCGCCCAGTCCTCGGGGATCGACTTGCGTACGGCGGCAAAGAGATCGCGGCTTTCCTTTTCGACCACCAGCCAGCGGTTCGGCCCGACCGACAGGATCGCGCGCTGACCCAGCTCGACCGCGCGCAGCTTTTCCGGCGGTGTCAGATCGAAATCGTCGCGCAGCGCATGGTGGACCTCGCCATGCTTGTCGAACCAGGCGTCGATATGGACGATGGCCAGGTCGCGGCGTTCGGACAGTTCGATGCCCGGGACGCCATCGACGAGCCATCCGAAGTCGCCGGTCAGATAATGCCCCTGCAGGGCGGATCGGCGTTGCGGCTCGGCGGGCGCTTGGTGTTCGTCAGCCATGGAGGCGCTTCCCTTCCGGATCGACGAAATGCGGGTTCCGCACAGTCGCCGGGATGTAGAGGTTCTTCAAAGGATAGGCGACCAGCACGGTATCGCCCTCGCGCGCCAGGCCGCCTTCCAACAGGCCCAATGCGATCGGCGTGTTCAATTCCGGGCTGAACCCGTTCGAACTGACATTGCCGATCATCTTGACCGGGCGAGGCTTGTCGCGGTCGGCGAGTTCGATGATCTGCGACCCGTTCGGCAGCGCCGTTTTGCCGTCAACCGGCACTAGGCCGACCAGCTTCTTGCGGGTCGGCGCCGTCAGGCCCGGGCGCTGTGCCAGGGTCTTGCCGACGAAGGGCTTCTGGCCCGACAGCATCTTGCCCAGCCCCAGATCGTCCGCCGTGGTACGGCCGTCCAGTTCGGCGCCCGCCACATGCCCCTTTTCGATCCGCATATTGCCCAGGGCCTCCAGGCCGTAGGGCACGATGCCGAATTCCGCGCCCGCGTCCGTCAGCGCATCCCAGACGAAACGGCCATAATCGCTGGGCACGTTGATTTCATAGGCCAGTTCCCCGGAAAAACTGATCCGGAACAAGCGTGCGCGAATGGTGTCCGTGACCGCATGGCAGGGTCCGCAGGCCATGAAGGGAAAGGCGTCGTCCGACAGGTCGATATCGACGATCTTCTGCATCACCTTGCGGCTGTTCGGACCGGCCAGCGCGATGGCGGCATATTGCTCCGTCACACTGACGACCTTGACCCGAAGGTCGGGCCAGACCGCCTGAAGATAAAATTCCAGCTTGGCCATGACGGTCACGGCATTCGCCGTGGTCGTCGTCATGACATAATGGTTCTCGCCCAGCCGCGAAGTCGTGCCGTCGTCATAGACCTGCCCGTCTTCGCGCAGCATCAGGCCATAGCGCGCCTTGCCGACCGGCAGTTTGGCGAAACCGTTGGTATAGACCCGGTTCAGGAATTCCGCCGCGTCCGGGCCCTGAATATCGATCTTGCCCAGCGTGGTGACGTCGCAGATGCCGACGGATTGGCGGGTCTGCTTGGTCTCGCGCACATAGGCCTGGCGCAAGGTCTCGTTCGGGGTCAGCGGATAGTGCCGCGGCCGGTCCCACAGGCCCGCCGGAATCCACTCGCAGCCGCGTTCCTGATGCCAGTCATGCATCGGCGAGCGGCGGCGCGGCTTGTAGTGCTGACCGCGCTCCGTCCCGCCCATCGCACCGATGGCGATCGGGGTATAGGGCGGGCGGAAGGTCGTCGTGCCGACCGCCGGAATCGGCTGGCCGCGCAGCTTCGCCATGATGGCCAGACCGGTGATATTCGACGTCTTGCCCTGGTCGGTCCCCATGCCCAGCGTGGTGTAGCGCTTCAGATGCTCCACCGACACATAGCCTTCCCGATGGGCCAGGCGGACGTCGTCGGCGCTGACATCGTCCTGATGGTCGACGAATTTCTTCGGATGGCCCGTCGCCGGGTCCGGCGCTTCCCACAGGGCTTCCGGCGGGGCGGGCGTTTCGGCGTCGACGCGCGGCAGTCTGACCTCGCGGTCCAGGGAATGGCCGGTCAGGGCGGCCGCTTGTGTCCCGCGCGCATGACCGTCCGACAGAACGGCGGCCAGCGTGAACCGGCCCGCCGCCGCCCCGGCCGAGGCTTCCGGCCGTTTCGGCGTTCCGGGCAGGAAGCAATTCATCTTGTCGTTCCAGACCGGTTTCGCCCCGGTCTGGCTGGACAGGTGCACATTCGGCTGCCACCCGCCGGAAATCGCCAGCAGATCGCAGTCCAACCGACGCGCCGCACCGTCGCCATCGATCGGCGCGACGTCGACCGCCTGCAGTTCGAAATGACCATGGGTGTTGACCACCGCATGGCCAGTCAGGACCGTCACGCCCTTGCCGCGCGTATGGTCGATCAGGGTCGACCGGGGGTTCTTGCGGGCGTCGACGACGGCGACCGCCGCCCCACCGGCATTTATCACATCCAGCGCCGTTCGATAGGCGTCGTCATTATTGGTGAAGATCACCGCCCGCCGGCCCGGCAGCACGCCGTATTCGTTGATATAGGCGCGCACCGCCCCGGCCAGCATGATGCCAGGCCGGTCGTTATTGCCGAAGACCAGCGGCTGTTCGGTCGCGCCGGTGGCCAGGATCACCTGTTTCGCGCGGAACCGCCACCAGCGCTGACGCGGCAGATGGACCGGCGTTTCGGGAAGATGGTCGGAAACCCGCTCCACCGCGCCGATCAGATTGCCGTCGTAATAGCCGAAGGCCGTGGTGCGGGTCAGCAGCTTGACGGTCGGCAGCGCGGTCAGCTTGGCGACCGTCTGTTCGACCCATTCGCCGCCGGACAGATCGCCGATCTTGTAGACATCCTGATTCAGCCGCCCGCCGAGCCGCGGCGTTTCGTCGACCAGGATCACGCGCGCGCCGGCCTCTCCCGCCGCCAGTGCAGCGCTGAGCCCCGCCGCGCCGCCGCCGATCACCAGAACGTCGCAATGGGCGTGCATCCGGTCATAGCGGTCGGGATCCGCCTCGCCCGATGCCGTCCCCATGCCCGCCGACTTGCGGATGATCTTTTCGAAGAACATCCACAGCCGCGTATTGGCGAAGGGACCCATGAAGGTCTTGTAGTAGAAGCCTGCCGGGATGAACCGCGCGATCGCCTGGTTCAGCGATTGAATGTCGTATTTCAGATTGGGCGACCGGTTCTGGCTTTCGGCGACCAGCCCGTCGAACAGTTCGGCGACCGTCGCCCGTGTGTTCGGTTCCCGCCGCGGGCCTTCACGCAGGGCAACGAGGGCGTTCGGTTCCTCCACCCCGGCGGAAAAGACGCCGCGAGGCCGGTGATACTTGAAGCTGCGGCCGACCAGTTTGACGCCATTGGCCAGCAGGGCCGACGCCAGGGTGTCGCCCTTATAGCCCGTATAGGCCTTGCCATCGAAGGTGAAGCGCAGCGGCTCGTCGCGGCCGATCCGGCCGAAATCGGGGATGCGGTTCGGTTGATTGCCGCTCATTTACGCGCCCTCTCCGCCTGTTTCGGGCCGCGTCCGGCCGGTGGCCGGGCCGCAGGCCAGGATTTCATGGGTCAGCGTGTCGCGTTCGACGCGGATCCATTGCCGGCAGCCGGCGACATGGTGCCAATACTCGACATGCGGTCCGCGCGGATTGTCGCGCTGATAGACGGCGTCGAACCAGGCATCTTCGCCGGCGGCCAGATCCGGCACGACGACACTGGCGTCCCCGCCATAGCTGAATTCGACGACGTCGCGTTCGCCGCAATGGGGGCAGGTGAAGCGGAACATCCGTCCGTCCTTCTCAGTGATGGCCCGGGATCGGCCCGGCCCCGCGCTCGTCGACCATCCGGCCGTCACGGAAACGGGCGAGATCGAGATCGCGGTTGATCCAATGGGGTTCGTCATGGGCGATGGTATGGGCGAAGACCCAGCCGGATCCCGGTGTCGCCTTGAACCCGCCGTAACACCAGCCGCCGTTGAGATAGAGGCCCTTGATCGGCGTCTTGCCGATGATCGGACTGCCGTCCATCGACATGTCCATGACCCCCGCCCAATGGCGCAGCATGCGGATACGGCCGATGGCGGGCATCAGGGCCATGCCTTCCTCACCCAGATGCTCGATCAGCGGCAGGTTGCCGCGCTGGGCATAGGAGTTATAGCCGTCCAGATCGCCGCCGAAGACCAGGCCGCCCTTGTCGGACTGGCTGATATAGAAATGTCCGGCCCCGAAGGTGACCACCCCGTCGATGAAAGGTTTCAGCGGTTCCGATACGAAGGCCTGCAGCAAGTGACTTTCGATCGGCAGGGTCAGTCCGGCCAGCGCCGCGACCTGGCTGGTATGTCCGGCCACGGCCATTCCGATCTTCTCCGCCTTGATCGGGCCGCGCGTGGTCTGGACGCCCTTGACCGCCCCGCCCTGAATGTCGAAGCCGGTGACTTCGCAGTTCTGGATGATGTCGACGCCCAGACTGTCCGCACCGCGCGCAAGGCCCCAGGCGACCGCATCGTGCCGTGCCGTACCGCCGCGCGGCTGCAATAGGCCACCGACAATGGGGAAACGCGCCGAATCGGAGAAATCCAGCACCGGCGCATACCGCCGGACCTGTTCCCGGTCCAGCAGTTCGGCATCAATGCCGTTCAGGCGCATCGCGTTGCCGCGCCGGGCGTAGGCGTCCATCTGCGCATCGCTATGGGCCAGGTTCAGGACCCCACGCTGCGAGAACATGACGTTGTAGTTGAGGTCGACCGACAGGCCTTCCCACAGCTTCAGCGAATGCTCATAGAAATGCGCGTTCGCCTCCAGCATGTAGTTGGACCGGACGATGGTCGTGTTCCGGCCGGTATTGCCGCCGCCCAGCCAGCCTTTTTCCAGGACCGCGATATTGGTCATGCCGTGGAGCTTGGCCAGGTAATAGGCGGTGGCGAGGCCATGACCGCCGCCGCCGATAATGATCGCGTCGTATTCGGGCTTCGGCTCGGGATCGCGCCAGGCGCGGCCCCAATGCGTCTGCCCGGTCAATCCCCCCTTGAGGACACTGAAAACGGAATACCGGGACATGGCGGCTTTCGTCACTCCATAGAAATGCGGAAGGCCGATACCCGGAAATCGGGCGGTAGAATGGCCGGCGCGATTGCAGGCTATCTAAAAAGAGTCGCGCTGCAAATGACGCGTTGAAATCCGTCCCGGATCATTCAAATTTCGCCATCTTTGCTCTGTAACCGACAAAATTAGCCTGCGCGCACCAAAGGCGCGCCATCCTCGTTCCAATCGTCCCAGCCGGGGAACCGGATCGGGCTGAGGCGGTCGAGCCCTTCCAAATGGTCCGACCAGCGCCGCAAATGATCCGTGCGCAGCGCCGCCGCGCCCGCCGCATCGCGATAGGCATAGCCGTGGCCCTGAACACCATGGGCGGCGAAGGGCGGCAGGACGCCGAAGCCCATGTAATGCAGGGAATAGTGTACGGGCCAGAGGATCTGGTCCATGTCGCCGCCCCGCGCATTCCGCCCGAAGGCCGCAGCCGGCGCGCCGGTCGTGACGGACGTAAGGGCCCGCTTGCCCCGGAAAAAGCCCCTGTCATACCGCATGCTGCCGGTATACAGGCGCCCGCTGAGGAAGACTCGGTCGAACCAGCCTTTGAGAATGGCCGGCGGACCGTGCCACCAGATCGGGAACTGGAAGATCACCAGATCGGCTGCGATCAGCCGATCGATCTCGCATTGGACCTGCCCCGGCACCGTGTTTCTTTTGCCGGCATGCCGCTGTTCCGCCAAGGCGGCGAAATAGTCCGGGTCGGTGCGGTCGGCATAGTGGTTTCCGGATTCAACGGGATCGAACCCCTCGGCATAGAGGTCGGAGATCGAGACGTGATGCCCCTGCCCCTCCAGGCTGCGGCGCGCGGTTTCGGTCAGCGCGCCGTTGAAGGATTCCGGTTCCGGATGGGCATGGACGATATGGACGCGCATGGGCGGCCTCCTGTTCGGTTGGTGATCCGAACGCCAGAATAGTGTTATCGTTTTTGATCGTTTATTGGAAATTTTGGCAAGCGGACTTTGCAAAGATGAACAACCGGCTGGATTGGAACGATCTGAATTACATCCGCGCTATCGCGGAGGGCGGCAGTCTTTCCGGCGCGGCACGACTGTTGGGGGTCAGTCATGCCACCGTCTTCCGGCGCCTTGGCGAGATAGAATCCCAATTGGGCGTGCGTCTGTTCGAGCGGTCGCGCACGGGCTATGCCCCGACCGCCGCCGGCGAGGAGGCGGCCGCCGCCGCCGCGCGTATCGCCGAGGAGGTCTTCGGGATCGAGCGCAGACTCGCGGGCCGCGACCTTCGCCCGTCCGGCACGGTCCGTGTCACGACGACGGACACGCTATTCTTTGGCCTGCTGTCCCCGGTTTTCGAGGCCTTTCGGGTCGATTATCCCGACATCGCCCTGGAGGTTGCGCTGTCGAACGACCGGTTCGACCTGTCGCGGCGGGAGGCCGATATCGCGATTCGACCGGCCGCCGATCCGCCGAACCATTTGACCGGACGCAGGATCGGCCGGATCGCTCAGGCAGCCTATCTCGCTCGCTCCCGCTATCCCGCCGACGCCGCACCGAATACCGTGCCCTGGATCGGGCCCGATGCCCGCATGGGTTATCCGGCTCTGGAGCGCTGGATGACGGGGCAGGGCTTCGGTGTGCATTGCGCCTATCGTTTGGATTCCATGCTGGCCATCGCTGCGGCCGTTCGTGATGGGGCGGGGGCCGGGATACTGCCCTGCTATCTGGCCGATCGCGATCCGGCCTATCGCAGATTGCTGTCGCCGGTCCCGGAGTTGGAAATCGATCTGTGGATCCTGATCCATTCCGATCTGCGCGGCATCGCCCGGATGACGGCTTTTACCGACCATGTCGCAAATGCCGTCAAAGCGGCGTCACCGCGACTGGCAGGGGATTCGGGCTGATCCTGGCCGCGCAGCCGGTCGATTTCCCGGCGCTCTTTCTTGGTCGGCAGGCCGGCGCCTTCATCCCGGACGGCGACCGGGGCCGGTTGGTCCACTTTGGGTTTCGGCTGCAGCGGTGACAGATCCGAATAGAACGCCCCACCTATCGTCTCGGCCGGCAATCAGACATGGTTCGTCATCCGGAAACTGCTTCGGACCATGTCGCCAAGGCGCACGACCTGTGCCGGCAAGACGCGGGCCTTTCGCTGGATCAGCCAGAGGTCGCTGACCACCGGCTCGTCCAGTTCAACCACATTCAACCGATCGCGACGGTGAAACGCCTCATAACCGCTGCGCGGCAGGATCGTGTAGCCAATTCCCTGAGCAACGGGTTCCAGTATCTGTCCAATCTGATTGACATAGCTTCGTATCCTCAGGCTTTCCGCCCCCCGAAAATCCGCAGGATAGTTCGCGGCCAGCACCTGCTCCGCATAGCCCGCCCCATCGGGATGGGCGATGAACCCAAGTTCTTGCAGCCGCGCGAAATCCGGCGCTGCCGGCGCCGCGTTCGGAAGGATCAGGCACAGTTCGTCCTGACCGATCCGGGTACCGGCCAATCTGGCGCCTGTCGGGGCAGCATCGACAATACCCAAGTCGAACGCGCCCTGTTGCACACCATCGACAATCCGGCCTTGCGGCGCAGCCTCGAGCCGGATCTGCAGGCCTGGAGCGTCCCGCATCAATGTCAGGCACGACGGGTAGAGCAGCAGAGCCAGACTTCCCGAGCAGGCGAGCGTTGCCTCGCCGGTGTCGGGGTCATCCCATGCCAATGCCGCGCGCAGACGCCTTTCCTCCTCCCGTCGACTCCGGCCAAGGGCAAGAACCGCTTCACCCGCCGGCGTCGGCACGAAGCTCTTTCCATCGCGGGACAGCAACGCCTGACCGACCTGCTGTTCAAGCTTTCGCAGATGCTGCGACACACCGGGCTGGGTCATGTTGAGACGCCGGGCGGCACGCGTGAAATGGCCTTCGTCGCAAAGCGTGACATAGGTTTCCAGCCAGGTGGCGTTCAACATTGTCATTCCGAATTGTTATCATAATAAGTTATATTGATAATTTCATATTTCGACATGGGCCGTCCAGATTCCTGTCATCCGTCAGGCGACAGAAATCACAGGAAAGGAGTCAGCCATGTCGAATGTTACCACCCGCACTTTTTCTCATATCGGGCTTTCGGTTCCCGATCTGGACGCCGCCGTCGCCTTCTATCGCGACGTTTTGGGCTTCTATGTCATCATGGAACCGACGCGCATAACCGAGGATGACAGCCCGATTGGCGTGATGTGCACGGACGTCTTCGGACCCAACTGGGGGTCCTTCCGAATTGCGCATATGGCGACGGGGGACAGGATCGGGATCGAGTTGTTCGAGTTTCCGGATAATTACCAGCCGGAAGACAATCTGCAGCATCGGCAGATCGGTATGTTTCATTTTGCCGTCCAGGACCCGGACCTCGAGGGCCTGCTACAGCGCATCGTCGATGCCGGCGGCAAGCAGCGCATGCCGGTCCGCGAGTATTTTCCCGGCCAGAAGCCCTATCGCATGGTCTATGTGGAGGACCCGTTCGGCATCGTGTTTGAAATCTACTCGCACAGTTACGAGCTGACCTATTCCGCGGGCGCCTATAGTTGAGCAGGCACACCGGCCGGAAACGATGAAAGCGGCGGCGGGCGCGGGCCCGCTGCCGACTGGTTTTTGCCGCCTGTTTCTTGCCGCTTAATCCTCGCCGCGTAGCCGATCGATCTCGCGCCGTTCCTTCTTGGTCGGGCGTCCGGCGCCTTCATCTCGGACGGCGACCGGGGCCGGCTGGTCCACCTTGGGTTTCGGCTGCGGCGGCGATAGATCCGAATAGAGCGCCTGGGCTTCAGGCGCCGGTCCGCGGCGTTCCGCCAGTCCCAGAATCTCGATTACCCGGATATGCGGGCCCTGCGGAAAGGTCAGAACATCGCCCGGCCCCACGGCGTGGCTGGGTTTCCGGATCGGCTGGCGGTTGACGCGGATATGCCCCGCCGACACGACGTCCGAGGCCAGGCTGCGCGTCTTGAAGAAGCGCGCGTGCCACAGCCATTTGTCGATACGCTGTTTGGACATCGGGACGCGGAATACCTTGGTAAAGGGCAGTCTATGACTGAACCATAGAAGGACAGGCGTCCGATCCCAAGTGCCTTCACACCAGAAGCCGCCGTCCCGAGGGCGTGTCAATTTCCGCGACCAGGCCCGCCCCTGGCGATTCCGCGAAGACCAGGCGGTCATCTTTCAGATAGTCCGCGGCGAAGGACGCGATCGGGGCGACATCGGGATGACCAATGCGCAGGACGGACAGGCGGCAGCCGAGATCCGGCATGGAGTCGGAAGGATGCGGTCCCGGCGGCCATTCGATAAAGGTCGGAAAAGCCCCGTCCATCGGCAGCGACCCATCCTGCGGCACGGAGATTCGCCAGTTCAACGCCCCGCGCGTGATCGGTTCCGCCTTTCCTGCCACCGGATAACGGGCGACGGCGGTATCGAGGTCCGGCACCCCGGCGACCCAGGTTGCGAGCCGCGTCGAACCCGGGGCGTCGAGCCCGAACCAGCGCGCCCGGCCCGGTGGGTCGGCCGCCGGATCGGGTGCGACGATTTCCAGGAAAATCCCCTCACCCAGGCGCATCAAACGGTTATGGGTGCCCATCTGAACATGTTTGCCGCCGGCCGGAACTTCCAAGTCCAGCGCCGCCGCCACGTGACGAACGCCCTCGTCCAGATCGGCCGCGACGATTGTGATGTGGTCGAGACGATAGGTCATGGTGCCCCTTTCAATTCAGAAAAGCGTTTAGCGCGTCATAGGCTTCGTCCGGTGCCTGTTCCGGAATGAAATGGCCGCCCGGCATCGGGGCGACGCGGAGGGTATCCGCCCATCCGGACCAGACCGCCGCCATATCGAAATGCCGGGCCGCGACGCCTTCTTCGCCCCACATCGCCAGGGTTGGGCAGGCGATGCGGCGGTCGGCCGCCCGGTCCGCGCGGTCGTGATCCCGATCCGTCGTGAACCCCGCACGAAAGCATTCGCACATCGCCGTGACCGCGTCGGGCGTTGCGGCGGACCTCAGATAGACGTCCATTGCGATGTCTTCATAGGGCACTCCTTCCGACGACAGGCCGGTCAGAATCTCCCGTACGAACCCGGCCGGGTCCCCGGCGATCAGCCGCTCAGGCACCGGATGCGGCTGGGTCAGGAAGAAAAAATAGTAATAATCCTGGGCCAGGTCGGAGCTGACGCCGTCATAGAAATCCAGGGCCGGAACGATATCCATGACCGCCGGGCGTTCCACCCTTTCCGGGAAATCCAGCGCCAGACGCCGTGCCACCCGCGCGCCCCGGTCATGGCCGACCAACCGGAACCGGTCGTGCCCCAGGCTGCGCATGACGGCGGCCTGTTCCGCCGCCATCGCGCGTTTGGAATACGCAATATGACCGGCCGTACGACCCGGCTTGTGACTTTCCCCGCGTCCGCGCAGGTCGGTCAGTATGACAGTGTGGTTCTCCACCAGACGCGGCGCCAACTTGTGCCAGCACAGATGGGTCTGCGGATCGCCATGCAGCATCAGCAGCGGCGGCCCCTCCCCGGCGGTCAGCACCCGGACCGGCCCGTTCCCGACATCCACGAAGGTGCGCTTAAATCCGGGCAACAGCCGCGCATCCGCCTCTTCAAAGAGAGTCACGGACCCACCGCGCATATTCGCTCAGTCCTTCCTCGTTCCGGGAAAAGAAGGACCACTGGCCGATGCGCCGGACGGACAGAAACCCGGCGCGCCGCAACTGGTCCAAATGGCGGCTGGCCGTGGGCTGACTCATTTGCAGCTTTTCGGCGATGAGGGTGACACAGACGCCGATTTCCGCCGGATCTCCGGTCATCTGATGGGCGAAATGGGATCCCGGGTCTTTCAACCAGTCCAGGATCTTCATCCGCGCATCGCTGGCCAGCGCCTTGGCCTGTTCTATTCGGTCCGTCATGAAATCTGTATATAGCTATATTGCTATATACGCAATGAACAATTTTCCAATCCCAAACTCCGTATGCGAGATGTGAGACGAAGCTTTCCTAGCGGCTTTGTGCGGATTTCTTCCCGACGACTAGATCCTGCAGCACAGCGAAGGGGGAATCGGGATTTGGACGGGCCGGGCTCGGCTTGGCGGACTGTTGCTTCTTATGACCTTTGCGCTTCGCACCGCGGTTTCGGGAGACCGGGACGAAGGCGGCGTTCGGCGAGTCCCCGGTGGCTTCCTGTTTGAAGCCCAGCGCCCGCAATACACCGGGAAGTGCCGGATCGTCCGCCGCCAGGCCCAGCCGGGCGCAGAATTCGGCATCGGGCTCGAATCGGGCCCCCTTCTTGCGGTTGCGCAAATGCGCCGCAAGTTGCTCCCACCGATCCAGGCGCAGCGCGATCGGCCCCAGCGGCGCGTAACCCAGCAACGGCCAGACCTGTTCCGGAACCCGGTCGGCGGGCAGGCTGGGTGCGGTCGTGTTCGGGATTTCCGGCACCGGGCGTCCCGACGCGGCGGCCCAGAGGATCGCCCGGGCGCGCACGGCTTTCACATCCAGAATGCCGGACAGATAGATCCAATCGCGGCCGAGCCGCAGCCCCGCCTTGGTCAGGGCCGCCCGCGCGTCGTCGCCCATAGCCTTCAGATTGTCCCGTGCCTCCCGCCGCGCCATCGCGCCAAGCCCTTCGCGCAGCTGGAACAGAAGCCCCCGGGCCGGCGAATCCAGATCGGCGGCGGACACGGCCGGAGTATAAAGCGCCGGGAGACGGCGGCGCAGATATCCGTCCAGGAAGGACTGGGCCCGTAGCCGGACTCGCTCCGCCAGGACCGATTCCGACAGCGAATGGCTCAACAGGACACAGCGCGGCGACAGCAGGGAATCGCCGCGTTCCACCCGGGCAATCTCGCGGCCCTGCCAGGTGATGCGGCCTTCCGGCGTCATCCCGAAGGCCTGGTCTTCGGATTGTTCGACGGCCTGCACCCGGCGCGGCGCGTCGGATGTCAGCGCGCGGTGGGCGGCGGCCATCAAGGCCTTTGCCTCGCGCCGGTCGGCGGCCTCATGCGGCAGGAACCGCAAGCCTTCCATATGGCCGACAACGTGGCCTTCGACGATGACCTGGCCCTTGGCATTGACGGCGGAGAGCATTTCCGCCCCCTCCGCGCCGCGCGACCGGCCGATCACCGCGGCGCGGCGATCGACGAACCGGTCGGTCAGCCGCTGATGCAGGGCGTCCGACAGGGAATCCTCGATCTGGCGGGTGCGCATCTGCCAATCGGCGGCGCCGTCCAACCAATCGGCGCGGTGCGTGATATAGGTCCAGGTCCGGATATGGGCCAAGCGCGCCGTAAGCGTATCGATATCGCCGTCGGTCCGGTCCAACCGTTCGATATGCCCGGCGACCCAATCGGTCGGCAATCGCCCGTCCCGGTCGACCAGATGCGTGAACAGGCTGGCCACCAGCGTCGCATGATGTTCCGGCATGGTCTTGCGGAAGTCCGGCACCTGGCAGACATCCCACAGCAATTGGACACGGTCGCGGCTGCCGGTGCGTTGTTCCACCGCCGCTTCCCGCATCAAGGCGGCCAGGACCAGTTGATCGTCGGCGTCGCGCGCGCGGACCAGTTCGTCACGGCCGGAATATTCGTTCAAACTGGCATAGAGGCGTTTGGGCGAGGCGAAGTCCAGGGCGCGGTTGCGCCAGTAGATCTGTTTGACCGGAGGATAATCGTGCTCTTCCACCCGGCGCAGAACTTCCGGATCCGGCGGCTTCGTATTGTTGGTGACGCCGAACGTGCCGTCATTCATATGCCGCCCGGCGCGCCCCGCGATCTGCCCGATTTCCGGGGCCGTCAGCATCCGCCGCCGGGCGCCGTCGAATTTGCGAAGCTGGGCAAAGGCGACATGGTCCACATCCATATTCAGGCCCATGCCGATCGCATCCGTCGCCACCAGATAGTCGACTTCGCCGGCCTGATACATCTCGACCTGGGCGTTTCTGGTGCGCGGGCTGAGGGCGCCAAGCACCACCGCTGTCCCGCCGCGCGTCTGGCGCAAGGCCTCCGCCAACTCGTAGACCTGATCCACCGAGAAGGCGACGACCGCGCTGCGCCGCTTCAGACGGCTGAGCTTTTTCTCCCCGGCCCAGGACAGGGTCGACAGCCGTTCGCGCCCCTCGATCTCCGCATCGGGGACCAGCAGCCGGATCATTTCCGTCATGCTGTCCGAGCCCAGGAACATCGTCTCGTGACGGCCGCGGGCGTGCAGCAACCGGTCGGTAAAGATATGACCGCGTTCCGGATCGGCGCAGAGCTGGATTTCGTCGATGGCCAGGAAATCGACATCCCGGTCCATCGGCATCGCCTCGACCGTGCAGACCAGAAACCGGGGATTCGGGGGGATGATCTTCTCCTCCCCCGTGATCAGCGCGACCGAGGCCCGTCCGGCCCGGTCGACGATCCTGTCATAGTTTTCCCGCGCCAGAAGGCGCAGCGGAAAACCGATCATACCGCTGGCATGCCCCAGCATGCGTTCGACGGCCAGGAAGGTCTTGCCAGTATTGGTCGGCCCCAGGACGGCGCGGATTGACCCGCGGCGGCGCGAGGGTGTCGCGCGTGACGGTCCCGGTGCGGGCGCGTTTCGTCCTGTCATGCGAAGAGCCTAGACGAATCTCGGGGCGAGGTGAACCGGAACCCGATGATTCCGGTCAGCATTCATTAATTTTTCATACGAATAATAAATTGAACGATCAATCAATAAATGGTTGGATGAAACAACGGATTGATCTTTATGGGGATTAGGGGGCCGTGGCGCGCCGATCGATCGAAGAAATCCGCCGGCAGGAACTGGTCGAGGCCTGCCTTGCCGTCGTCGCGGAGGAAGGGCACGACGCGGCGACGACCCAGCGCATCGCGGCGCGGGCGGAAACCTCGGCCGGGATCGTCCACCATTATTTCGGCGACAAGGCGAGCCTGCTGCAGGCGGCGATGCGGGCCGTCCGTGCGCCGGTGGCCGAAGCCTATCGCGACCGCCTGACGGCCGGCGGGATCGCGGACGGGTCCGGCCGCGCGGCCCTATCCGCCTGTATCGACGCCCATCTGGATCCGTCGATCCTGACGGTGCGGCGCGCGGCGGCATGGCTGCAATTCACCTCGCGGGTCGCCTATGTCCCGGATTACGCCCGGATCCACGCCGCGATTCGCTGCCGCCAGATCGCCGCCCTGCGCCGGTCGCTCCGTGGCATGTCGGCGGATCCCGGCGCAGCGCCGGCCGTGGCCTTGCGGCTGGCGATCGCCATCGACGGGTTCTGGGCCGAATGCGCGACCCGGGAAGGCGGCTTGATGCCCGGCGAGGCGCGCGCCGCAATCGATGCCATCCTGTCCGATTCCGTTTTGTAACCGACCGCGGAGAGGGATAGGCTTCCGGCCATGACGTACCGTTCGATCCGTTCATCCCTGCATTTGGCCGTATTGGCGCTGTTCGTGGCGCTGACGGCCAGCTGTTACCTGCCGAACAAGTTCGAATTGACCATGCAGGTCGCCCCCGACGGGCGCTACGCCGTCGCCTATGACGGCACCCTGACGCAGCTTCTGTTCCTGCAGCGGATCGGCAGCGGCGAATTGCAGGGCCATGCGATCGACGAGTATGTCGGCATCTACGAAAACGAGATGCGGCGCAATTCCGGCTTCAAGGAAGTCACCTATCTGGGCAATGCCGAGTATCAGGTGAAATACGAAAAGCAGGGCAGCCTGGCGAAGGAGAAGCAATACAGCTTCCCGACCCGCCGGGGGATCGTACTGGGCCTGCGGCGCTGGACCGCCGAAAGCGCGCAGGACTATATCGCCCGGTTCGAGGCGACCGGCCACCCGGCCCTGCAATCGCTGGCCGAGGCCGGATTCGCAAGCGAACCCCATATCATGGAGCTGTTCGGCGACCGGCTGCCGGCCAAGATGCGTCAGGACCTGATTGCCAACGGCTTCTGGATACAGGGCGAGATCCGGATCTGGACCGCCGCCAAGGTGGGCTATCACAATGCCAACCGCGTCGTCGAAGGCAATCCCAGCCTGTATATCTGGAGCGTCGACGATTTGAACCAACCGTCACCGCATATGATCCTGGCCTGGACACCCCCATCCGCAGATTAGAACCCGTCCGCCGTCTATTCATCGCAACAGGACTATAGCGCCCATGGAATTCGCCCCGATCCTGCAAAGCCTGCTGGCCGGTTTTCCTTATCTATTGCTGCATTTCGGACTGACCTTGGCGATCTGGATCGCCGGCGTCGTACTGTACGCCTATTCCACCCCCTATCACGAACTGACCCTGATCCGGCAGAACAATGTCGCCGCCGCCGTCACGCTGGCCGCCGCGATGCTGGGCCTCGCCCTGCCGCTGGCTTTCGCGATGGCGTCCAGCGTAAACGCCGCCGACATCCTGGTCTGGGGGGCGGTTACCGTCATTCTGCAGATCCTGGTTTTCCGCGCGATCGACCTGGTGCTGCGCGGCCTGCCGGCGCGCATCGAAGCGGGCGAAATCGGCCCGGCCATCATGGTTTCCGCCGCGAAACTGTCCGTCGCCGCCTTCAACGCGGCGGCGGTATCCGGATAGAACGGACCCGCCGGCATGCGTCCCGTCGATATAGGCGCGCTGCTGATCCTGTTCGGCGTGCTGGCAGCATCGCTGCTGGGCGCCTTCGGGGGCGAAAAGGATGTTCAGCGCGGACCCGGTGAAAAGAGGCGCCCGATGCCGACGGGCCCGGCCCTGCCCGACCCCAGTCCCCGCGATCCCATCATCCAGGTTCAGGGCGGCGGGCCGAAGAAGAACAGTATCGGAACCGCCTTTTCGCTGGATTCCGACGGTATCTGGATGACTGCACGCCATGTCGTCGACGGCTGCAAGACGGTTGGGATCGAACGCCGTCCGGGCGAGGCCGTCCGGGCCGGCAGGATCTGGATTCACCCGGACGCCGACCTGGCGATCCTGTCCGATACCTTGAGGACACCGGCCCTGGAGATCGCGGAGCGGCTTCCGACCGTGGGAGAGACAGGGTTCGGCGTCGGCTATCCACAGGGAATACCGGCGGAAGTCACCGGAACCCTGATCGGCCGCGCCGTATCGGTCGCGCTGCATCGGAACGAGCGGGCGGAGCCCGTCCTGACCTGGGCGGAATCGCGGCGCTATCCCGATTTCGAAGGAACGCTGGGCGGCATCAGCGGCGGGCCATTGTTTGTGTCCGAAGGCCGCGTGGCCGGCGTCGTGATCTCCGGTTCACCACGCCGGGGCCGCTTCAATACCGCCGCCCCGCGCAGTTTCCCCGCTGCGATCGCCGCGGCGCAACTGACCCCGGACCGGCGGGACCGGTACTTTACCTTCTCGGAATACATCGACGAGACGTCCATCGACGGGCTTGGCGACGCCTTGCGCAGCGCCGGCGCAGTGGCGCTGGTGTATTGTTTGGTCGAATAAGGTAACCAAACACCGCGAAGGCGCCCCATCAATCAGGCATTTTCATGCCGATTGTTAGGAAAATATACTGCCGAATGAAACTTTCGTTCGGGCTTAGAGATGAATAAGGACAAAATTGTTCTTATCATTTATAGAAAATACCATCAATCAAAACAAAATGTTGTGTTGTGTCAAAGCTGTAACCAATACTTTTAGAATTATCTAAATTTATAGTTATATTTGCAAATCAAAACCAAATAAATCTCCATCATTTTAGCTCCACATCCAACTCGATACTCGTTGCGTTTCAAATCGGACTTTTTGAATGTGGATACCGGCAATCCGCCAAGAATTCGGCACAACTGCCGGCTTCGTGTCTTGCAGAGAGGAGGATAGGTCTATGCTGACAAAGAAAATCACAGGTTTCCTGAAAGATGAATCCGGGGCGACAGCCATCGAATACGGTCTGATCGCCGGTTTGGTCTCTGTGGCCGCCATCGGTGCGCTGCAACTGATGGGGACTTCGCTTGTCGACATCTTCACGGTTGTCCAGACCGAGCTGGACAACGCGGCGCAATCCGCGACCGGCAGCGCCGGCGGCGGTGGCACCGAAGGCGGTGGCGGCACCGAGTAATCGCGACACGGCCCCGTTGGGAATGGGGCGGAATCCGGCGCGGGGGATAATAGCGCCTGGTTCCGCCTCCCAACGGGAAGGCGGCTTGCGATCACGACGCACCGAGAGGGACCGGTAGCGATGTTCGATCCACTTGTATCCTTGTGGCAGTTTGGGGATGCCCGTCACGCGGTCCTGATCGTCGGCCTTGCGCTGACCGTCTGGGCCGCGGCGACGGATCTTCGCCACTTCACCATTCCAAACAAGATCAGTGCCGCGCTGTTCGCGGCGGGCGCGGTCTGGATTCTGATATCCGGCGCGGATCCCGGGGCGCATCTGGCGGCTTTCGCCTGCGTCCTGGCGCTCGGCTTCCTGGCCTATGCCTTTCAGTTCTTCGGCGCCGGAGACGCGAAACTGCTGGCCGTCCTGGCATTATGGACCGGGCCGCAGATTGCCGTCGCGCTGGTCCTGCAAACGCTGATATTCGGCGCGATTCTGGCCTTCGCCTGGATGCTGAGCCGCCCGGTGCGCACGGTCCTGATGGCGGCCGGCCTGCCGGTCGATCCGGAACCGCCGGCCCAGATCCCCTATGGCGTCGCCATCGCGGCGGCCGCCTGCTTCGCCTTCGCCGGCCTTTGGCCGCCCTTGGGCGGTTGAACGGAGGACGGGGCGATGCGCATCAAACTGCTGCTTCTGCTGCTGGTCGCCGGCGCCGCCGCCTTTGGCGCGGTGACCGTAGCGCGGGGCTGGCTGGAGGACCGCCGGGCCGAGTTGCTGGCCCTGCAGGCGAGCGAGCCGGTACAGGTCGAGACCATCGACACCGTCGAGGTGCTGGTCGCCAAGGAGGACCTGCCGAGTGGCACCTTCCTGAATCTCGACCAGTTCGTCTGGACGCCGTTTCCCAGCAGCAACCTGCCGGAAACCTATCTGACGCGGGCGACGCTGGGCGAAGAGGGCCTGACCGGCGCGGTGATCCGCGGGGCGATCACGTCTGGCGAGCCGCTGACCAGCGGCCGCGTCATTCGGCCGGGCGACCGGGGCTTTCTGGCTGCGGTATTGCGACCCGGCCTGCGCGCCGTATCGGTGCCGGTCGACGCGACGACCGGAATCGCCGGCTTCGTCTTCCCGGGCGATCGGGTGGACCTGTTGCTGACCCATGAGATCGAGCTGTCCCAGCGCGTGAAGCGGCTGGCGACCGAGACCGTTCTGACCGACATCCGGGTGCTGGCCGTCGACCAGCGTACCGACGATACCGAGGGCGAACCGACCCTCGCCAAGACGGCCACGCTGGAAGTTGATTCCAAGTCGGCCGAAGTGATCGCCGTCGCCCTGAGAATGGGGCGCCTGTCCCTCGCTCTGCGCTCGTTGGCGCAGTACCCCGACGCCCTGGCGACGGCGACCCCTTCCGATCCCCAGCAGACCTATACCTGGGACAGCCAGGCCAGCCGTCTGCTGCCCCCCATTGCCGCCCCGGCCCAGCCGGAACGCGGCGCGCCAGCCAAACCGGCACCGCCGAAAGTCACCGTGACGGTGTTCCGGCGCGGCCAGGCGGAAACGGTGGAATTCCGGGACTCGGGATCATGACATCCCGATTTCGAGCCCTGGCACTGATCCTGGCCGCCATCGCCGGCGCGGGATGGGGGGTTGCGGTCCCATCCATCGCAACACCGGCACAGGCCGAAACCCATACGGCCGATGCGCCCGGCCAATCCGGCCCGATCGCCATCGATCTGGGTGCGGGCGAGATGCTGGCGCTGGCCGGTCGGGCGACGGCGGTCTATGTCGCGAATGAC
This sequence comes from Pacificispira sp., assembly GCF_965228185.1. Taxonomy (NCBI): domain Bacteria; kingdom Pseudomonadati; phylum Pseudomonadota; class Alphaproteobacteria; order Rhodospirillales; family Aestuariispiraceae; genus Pacificispira; species Pacificispira sp. The sequence continues at coordinate 718,403 of NZ_CBDDHE010000008.1, forward strand.
GAGATCGCCGATGTCCAGCTTCGGACCCCGATGCTGCTCTATCTGTTCGGTAAAGCGGCCGGCGAGACGACCCTGACCGTGATCGGCCCGAATGATGAGGTGCTGCTGTCGCGCCGTATCCAGGTGCGCCACAACACCGTGCGGCTGCAGGAGTTGATCGCCGTCGTACAGCCGGATGCCCAGGTCGAACTGGCGTCGATCCGGCAATCGCTGGTGATTTCCGGCCATGTGCCCAGCGCCGAGGCGGCAGAGGACATCTTCCAACTGGCGCGGACCGTGATCGGCGAGGACGGGCTGATCCTGAACCATATGCGGGTCGGCACGCCGAACCAGGTCAATCTGCGCGTCCGCATCGCCGAGGTCAGCCGCGAGACGACCAAGCGCCTGGGCTTCAGTTGGGACATTTTGAAGACCGCCGGGGAATTCAGCTTCGGCCTCGCCACCGGCGGGTTCATTTCGGGTGCGGTGGACGGGTCCAGCATCCTGTCGCTGGCCAAGGACGGCAGCGGGTTCGATGTGAACGGACTGATCGACGCGCTGGACGACCAGGGTCTGATCACCGTTCTGGCCGAGCCCAACCTGACTGCGTTGAGCGGCGAATCCGCGAATTTCCTGGCCGGCGGGGAGTTCCCGATCCCGGTCCCGGACGGCGATGACGGGGCGATCACCATCGTCTTCAAGAAATTCGGCGTCAGCCTGGCCTTCATGCCGGTCGTGCTGGGCGACGGCCGCCTGCACATCAAGGTCAGTACCGAGGTCAGCCAGCTGGCCACCGCCGGGGCCGTCGCCTTCAACGGGTTCAACATTCCGGCCCTGACCGTGCGGCAGGCGACGACGACGGTGAACCTGAACAGCGGCCAAAGCTTCGCCATCGCGGGTCTGCTGCAGAACACCACCAATCAGGACGTATCCGGCGTTACCGGGCTGAGCGAGATCCCGATCCTGGGCGCGCTGTTCCGGTCGACGGATTTTCAGCGCGACGAAAGCGAGCTGGTGGTCATCGTCACGCCTTATGTGGTGCGACCGACCTCGGGGCGGCTGGCCCTGCCGACGGACGGATTCGAAGCGCCGACCGACGCCGACCGGATGGCCCATGCCGCCGATCACACCCCGCGCGTCCCGGATACGCGCCGCATCCCGCTGAACGGCGACGGAACCCAGGGGCTGAAAGGCCCCGGCGGGTTCCTGCTGCGCTGAGGAAGGAAGAATCATGAGATCCCTTTCGCTGATCCTCGTCTTCGCCGGGCTATTGACCGCGTGCGGTCCGACCCAGATCCGCAGCGACGCGGAACTGCGCCGCGAGCCGGTTTTCGACACCGTCACCGACCGCGCCGTGATCGAACCGGGCCTGGCGGGGGACACGGCGCTGGATCTGCTGTTGGCCCGGAATGGCGCCCGATATGGCGACCGGCTGATTGTCACCGCGCCGCCGGAAACCCGCGAACACCTGCGGCGGCGGCTGGCCGGGACCGGCATCCGCGTTCTGGCCGCGCCGGAAGAAACCGCCGTCCAGGGCGGGGCCTATAGCGCGACCTTCGTGCGCTTGGTCGTGACGCCGCCCAATTGCGGGGACTGGTCGGACGACGCGGATTTCGACAACAAGCCGGACGCCCATTGGGGCTGTTCGCAGGTATCGAACCTGGCCCGCATGGTGGCCGATCCCAATGACCTTCTGGCCGGCCGGGAAGCCGACGCCCTCTACAACACACAGGCCGACATGCTGGCGATCCGCGCCTATCGCCAGCACACGATCAAATGGGTCAGCGATCCGATGGAAACGGCGACGGTGGGGGATTGACGGTCATGGCGATGGAACAATCCCGTAAAGTGACGACACGCCTGCCCGACCGGGTCGTCGCCTATATCGACGATACCGCCCTGTGCGACGGGCTGGCCCGGCTGGCGGATGGCTGCGGCATCGCCATGGCGGAAGTCCTGCCGGGCGGTCTGGCCGCGGCGCTGGCCGATGACGCACCGGCGGCCGAAGTGATCCTGCTGGAAATCGAGAATCCGGACGACGCCGTGGAAGCGCTGTCCGTCCTGTCGGCCCGGTCGGACGCGCGGCTGCTGGCGGTCGGGCGGCGGGACGATGTGCGCACCTATCGCCGCCTGCGCGAGGCCGGGGCGTCGGATTATCTGGTCGCGCCCTTGGACGATGACGATCTGCTGACCGCCTTGCGCGTTCCGGCCGGACGCCCCGCGCGCGAGACTTCGGATACACCCCATCTGACCCCGCGCGTGACGGTCTTCCTGGGATGCCGCGGCGGGGTCGGCACGACGAGTCTGGCCGTTTCCTGCGCCTGGTGGGCGGCGGAGAAACTGAAGACCCAGACGGCGCTGGTCGACCTGGACCTGGTCTTTGGCACCGCGACGCTGGCCCTGGATCTGCTGCCCGGGCGCGGCCTGCGCGAGGCGCTGGAACATCCGGAGCGGATCGACCCCCTGTTCGTCGGCAGCGCCATGATCAACGCTACCGACAATCTGTTCGTTCTGGGCGCGGAGGAACATCCGGGACTGGAAACCATGCCGGTCCCGGACGGGCCGGTTCGTTTGATCGAGGCGGTGGCCGAAAGCGTGCCGACCATCATGGTGGACCTGCCGCGTGCCATGCTGCCCGCGTCACGCGACCTGATCCGCCGGGCCGACGAAGTGGTGCTGGTCACCGATCTGAGCCTGGGCGGGTTGCGGGATTCCATCCGGCTGCGGACCCTGTGCCGCGAATGCGCGCCCGACACGGCGCTGACCCTGGTCGGAATCGTGCCGGCGACCGGCGCGCCGCCGATCGAACGCCGCGAGTTCGAGCGGGCCTGCGAATGCGCCGTCGACTGGCTGGTGCCCCTGGACGGCAAGGCGGCGGCAGAGGCCGCATCCGCCGGCAAACCGGTCGCCGCGCGGCTGAAACCGAAACACGCCTATTCCCGCGCCGTCCGGAACATCGCCGAAAGGGCGGTTCCGGCGGCCCCGACGGACGGCATCCATACCGGCAAGGCGAAGCGCAAATGGCTCTGGTAGACGATATCGCCAACCGTGCGGCGCGGCGCCGGCCCGATGATGGCGGCCTGCCGGATCTGATGGAATTGCGCGACCGGCTTCAAGATCAGGTCACGGCCGCTCTGGATAGCTTCAGCGCCGGACCGGGAAGAGGCGCCAGCCGCACCGACCAGGCCGCCTTCGTCCGCAGCGAGGTCGACCAGTATCTCGACCGCACCGGCCTGGCGCTGAACGCGTTGCAGCGCCGGAACCTGACGACCGCGCTTCTGAACATCTATCTGGCCGCAAAGTCCCAGCCGGAAGCCGTCATGGAATCCGCACCCGCACCGCGCCAGGAAACCCGCCCGCCCGCCGCGCGGCGCGATGAGCTGACGACCAGCCGCGAAGGCATCGCGGCGGCGTTGTCGCAAATCCGCGGCCCCTTCATGGAACGGATCGATCCGGCGGCGGCGGTGAAGCTGCCGCGCCCGGACCTGGCGACGGAGGTCGGGCGCATGCTGCCGGATCTTCTGCGCGAATTGGGCCTGCAATTGAACGGCGCGGAACAGCGCGATGTGGTCACCCAGCTGGTCAACGACATGCTGGGTCTGGGACCGCTGGACCCGCTGCTGGACGATCCGTTGATCACCGACATTCTGGTGAACGGCCCGAACCAGGTCTATGTCGAGCGGCACGGCAAGCTGGAACTGACCGATGTCGTGTTCCGCGACGGCAAGCATCTGCTGGCCATCGCCCAGCGCATCGTCAACCGGGTCGGCCGCCGGGTCGACGAAAGCTCCCCCATGTGCGACGCGCGCCTGGAAGACGGCAGCCGCGTCAATGTGATCGTCCCGCCCCTGGCCATCGACGGGGCATCGATCTCGATCCGCAAATTCGCCGAAAAGAAGATCACGCTGGAGGTCATGGCGCGGCAATCCAACCTGTCCGATGCGATGATGCGGGTGCTGCAGATCGCATCCCGGGCGCGGCTGAACATCCTGATTTCCGGCGGCACCGGGTCGGGGAAGACGACATTGCTGAACGCGTTGAGCCGGATGATCGACACCGGCGAGCGCGTGGTGACCATCGAAGACGCCGCCGAACTGCAATTGCAGCAGCCCCATGTCGTGCGCCTGGAAACCAGGCCGCCCAATCTGGAGGGCAAGGGCGAGGTCACCATGCGCGGATTGGTCAAGAACGCGCTGCGCATGCGCCCCGACCGCATCATCCTGGGCGAGGTGCGCGGCGGCGAGGCCCTGGACATGCTGCAGGCCATGAATACCGGCCATGACGGGTCGATGTGCACCTTACACGCCAACAACCCGCGCGAGGCGCTGACCCGGCTGGAAAACATGGTCGGCATGTCGGGCGCGAACCTGCCGCCAAAGGCGGTGCGGACCCAGATCGTCGCCGCCATCGACATGATCGTCCAGGTCAGCCGCATGCGCGACGGCGTCCGGCGCATTACCAGCGTGACGGAAGTGGTCGGCATGGAAGGCGAGATCATCACGACACAGGAACTGTTCCGCTATCGCTATGAGGGCGAGGGCGCGGACGGGAAGCTGATCGGCCGGTTCGAATCCGCCGGGCTGCGCCCCGCCTTCACCGACAAGGCCGGTTATTACGGGTTGGACCGCCCGCTGCTGGACGCGGTGATCTGACCATGATCCCGGGCCTGTCCAGCGAAAGCGTCGAATACGGGTTGATCGGCCTGGCGCTGATCGCCGGACTGGCCCTGGGTCTCGCCGCGATGACGGCTTTCGACCGCGAACGCCGCGCCAGGACGCGGCGCCTGATCCAAACAGCCGCCCGCGCCGCGCCGCAATCGCGCGCGGCGGCGGAAGCAATCCGCCTGACCCGGGACCGGCCAAAATCCGGCGTGCTGATGGCCGCCCTGCCCCGCCGCAGCCAGTTGAACCGGCGGCTGTCGCGGGCGGGCTACAAGCCCGACCCGCGCCGCTATATCGCCTTCTCGCTGGTGGTCGGCTCGATCGTGGCGGTCGCGCTCGCCGCCTCGGGCATGGCGGTCGGGGTCGTGCTGCTGGGCGGGTTGGGGGCGGCACTGCTGATCCCGCATATGGTGCTGTCGAACCGGATCGGCAGCCGCGAAACCCGGTTCCTGACCAATCTGCCGGAAGGGATCGACATCGTCGTGCGCGGCCTTAAGGCCGGCCTTCCGGTCAGCGAATCCCTGTCCGCCGTGGGCCGGGAAGCGCCGGAACCGGTCGGCGGCATTTTCCGTGAAGTGGTCAATCTGGTGCGGATCGGCCATTCGGTGGAGGACGCCATCGCCAAGGTCTCGGACAGCATGGCCGTGCCGGAACTGCGCTTCCTGGGCATTACCCTGTCGATCCAGAAGGAAACCGGCGGCAACCTGACAGAAACCCTGCAGAACCTGTCGGACATCCTGCGCAAGCGCCGCCAGATGAAGCTGAAGATCCGCGCGGTATCGTCGGAGGCCCGGGCCAGCGCCTATATCATCGGCTCGCTGCCCTTCGCCGTCTCGGCCGCGATCTACATCGTCAATCGCGACTACGTCATGCTGCTGTTCAGCGATCCACGCGGCCTGATCATGGTTGCCTGCGGCCTGACCAGCATCGCGGTCGGCGCGGCGGTGATGATGAAAATGGTCAAGTTCGACATCTGAGGGAGAAGGCATGGCGCTCGCGGAACAGATCATCGCCGTCGCCACCGGGGAAACCGCGCTGTTGACCGCGGCGGCGACCTCCGCCGCCGCCGGGGCCGCCGCCCTGTGGCTGTCCCTGACGGAGCGCGGGCCGTCCAACCGCCGGGCCCGCGCGCTGTTGGAGCGGCGCGCCGATCTGGGCCGCACGATCAAGGCGCCCGAGCGGCGCGGTCTGGCCCCGGCGGGACTGAGCCTGGCCAAGCGGCTGGTTCATCGGTTCCGCCTGATGGGCAGCGCCCAGGCCCAGGACGCCCAGCTGAAACTGGAACGCGCGGGCATCCGGTCGCGCGACGCCATCGCCGTCTTCCTGGCCGCGAAGATGATCCTGCCGGCCGCGTTCGGACTGGTCGCCGCCTTCCTTCTGTATGTCCTGCAGATCGCGGGGGACATCCCATCCTTCATGAAGCTCGCCTTGTCCTGCCTGGCGGTGGGCGGCGGCTATATCGCGCCGGACACCTATTGCAAAAACCTGTCTGACCGGCGCAAGACCGTGCTGCGCCGCGCCTTGCCGGACGCGCTGGACCTGATGGTGATCTGCACCGAGGCCGGGTTGAACCTCGATTCCGCCTTTCAGCGCGTGGCGCGCGAATTCCGCGGCGGGTGCCCGGAACTGTCCGACGAGTTCGAACTGACCGCCGTCGAGCTGGGCTTCCTGCCGGAGCGGCGGGCCGCCCTGGCCAATCTGGACCGACGCACCGACCTGCCCGGGGTCTCCGCCCTTACCGGGACCCTGGCGCAGGCGGAGCAATACGGCACGCCGCTGGCCCAGTCCCTGCGCGTCCTGGCAGCGGAAATGCGCGATCAGCGCCTGATGAAGGCGGAAGAGAAGGCGGCGCGTCTGCCCGCGGTCCTGACCGTGCCGATGGTGATCTTCATCCTGCCGGCCCTGTTCATCGTGTTGATCGGGCCGGGTATCCTGAAGACCATCGACGCGCTGATTTCGCTTTAGAGATTCACCCGGAATAGACGGTACGGATGGCCTGTGCCTTGCGGGCATGGTCCGGCATGGCGCGCACCGTCCGCAGCAGCGACAGGTTGCGCGACACGGTTTCCGCCGTCTCCGTTTCCGCCATCAGCCGCGCCGCTGCGCCTTCCTGCCCGTCCAGGGCATAGGCGATGGCGAGCGTGCTGCGATAGCGGGCGTTCCGGTCATGGACCTGCATCAGGTCTTCCAACAGCGACAGCGCCGCGGGCGTATCGCCCGCCAGTGCCTGTGACAGGCCCAGATTGTTCTTCAGTTCGGGATTGTCCGGCGCCTTGGCGAGGCCCGCGCGGTAACTGTCCTGCGCCGCCGACGGGTCGCCCGCCAGATCATGGGCCACACCTAAGCCCAGATCGGCGCGCCAATCGTCCGGCGCCAGGGTTAGCGCCTTTTCATAGTAGGGGATCGCAAGCGCCGGCTGACCCAATCCGACCAGGGAATTGGCCAGGCCGCGCTGGGCGTCGTGATCGTCCGGCGCGCGGATCAGGGCGGCGCGGAACGCCTCCGCCGCATCGTCATAGGCGCCCGCCGCCGCCAGGGTCTCGCCCAGCTTGACCAGCGGCGCGGCCTCGTCGGGGCCGGCCTCATGGGCGCTGCGATAAAGCGCCGCCGCGCCGGGCAGATCGCCGCTGACCCGGCGGGAATCCCCGGCCTTCATCAGCGACGGCGCGGTCGGCGACCCGGCCGCAACCATCGCCTCCAGATCCGTGACGCATCCGGCCAACAGGGCGAGGCTCAAGCCAAGCGCCGTTCCGCGCAGAAAACCAAGCTTTCTCATACCACGCTCCTCCATCGGGCGATTTGCCCATGAAGAACGCATTCCCGTCAACGAATATTGAACGGGAAGTATTTGGTATTTCAGCTAAAATTGCGCCTATCGGTCAGAGCGACGCCAGGCCGGATTCCAACCGGTCGAACGCCGTGGACAGGCGTTCCGGCGACTGCGCGAAGCACAGACGGTACCAGCCTTCCGCGCCGGGACCGAAGGCGGTGCCGGGGGCGATCCCGACCTTGGCCTCGCGCACCAGACGCTGACAAGTTTCCAATGTCCGGTCCTCCGTCCCGTCGATCCGGAAGAAGCCGTAGAAGCTGGCCTCAGGCTCGCGATAGCCGCTGACGCGGGGCAGGTTGGGCAGGCGCTGACTGCAGATCCCCCGCCCCGTCCGGCAATGGCCGATCATCGCCGCAACCGCGCTCTCGCCCTGTTCGATGGCATGGATGCCGCCGCGCTGCAGAAAGGTCGGGACGCAGGAATAGTTGAATTCGATCATGTTCCCCAGCAGTTCGCCGATCTGCGGCGGATGCGTGATCCAGCCGATCCGCCAGCCGGTCATGGCCCAGCTCTTGGAGAAGCTGTTCACCGACAGGACGGGATCGTCCGGCTCGGCTATTTCCAGGAAGCTGGGCGCGGCGCGGCCGTCATAGACCATGCGGGCATAGACCTCGTCCGACACGATCCAGATACCCCGTTCCCGCGCGAAATTCAGCAGGTCGCGCATCTGATCCAGCGGCATGGTCCAGCCGGTCGGGTTGTTCGGCGTATTGACGAAGATCGCGCGGGTTCGCTCGTCGCATTGGGCGAAGACCTTTTCCAGGTCCAGATGCCAGCCGCGCGCCTCATCATTGTCCAGGACGGCATAACGCGGCTCCCCGGCCAGGGCGCGCACGACCGATTGGGCATTCGGCCAGACCGGGCAAACGATGACGGCATTGTCGCCCGGATCCAGGATGGTCTGGAAGATCATCATGATCGCCGACATGCCCGATTGGGTCAGCGACACCCTGTCCGGCGCGATCGCGCGGCCGTACAAATCGGACATATAGGCCGCCAGCGCCGCCTGGAATTCCGGCAGGCCGCGCTTGTGGCCATAGAAGGTCTCGCCCGCGTTCAGCGATTCGATGGCGACCTGGCGGATGGCCGTATCGGTCGGCAGGTCGCTTTCGCCATACCACATGGCGATGACGGAAGGATCGCCCAGGGCCAGCTTGGAGACGGCCAGAATCTGTTGTTCTTCGATGCCGGCGACGGCGGGTCGGATATGCCCGATCGGCATGGTTGGATTTCCTCTCGGCGGGATGGCGGGCGGACGGCGGCGATGCTGTCCGAACCCGCCGCCCCTGGCAAGCGCAGTGTCCGAAAATCCGTGCCGCCCTGATATTTGGCTGTGTCTGACTATCAGCCAAGAATATCCAGCGCGGACCGGACGATGCGTCGGGTTTCGTCCCATTCCAGCAGCGCATCGACGTCGGCCGCCGGAACCCAGCGCGCTTCGGCGGCATCGTCCCCGGCCTGCAGGTCGCCGCCGACGGCCCGGGCGGCGAAGTCGATCAGTGTGTAGTGGTGAACCGGTTCTCCGTCCGGCCCGGGGCTGATCGCGTCGATCACATCGATCAGCCCGGCGATTTCCACCTCGATACCGGTCTCCTCCCAAACCTCGCGGATCGCAGCCTGCCGGACGGTTTCGCCCCATTCCTGTCGGCCGCCGGGAATCGACCATTGCCCTTTGCGCGGTTCCTTGCCGCGCCGAACCAGAAGAACGTCGTCCCCGGCTTCACCGGACCGTATCACCACGGTTCCCACGCCTGAAATTGGTAGTTTTTCCGCCACCGCGACCTCGCCTTGTTTTGGTTAACGCTTACCGCCCGAAAAGGTCCAACTTTCGGCAATACCGGCATTCTGGGTTAAGATTAGTCTTTCCTTAACAGCATTCGGATACTCTTATTTCGCCTGGGAAATCGCACCGGAACAACCGGTGCGCAGGGGCGGGAATGGAAAGATGAAGCACGATCGGCGTCTGCGCCGAGTTTCGTGGAGCGTTTGGCTCATCACAACGGCGATCGTATTGCTGCTGGGCAGTCTGATCGCGACATTCTCCTATCGTCAATTCATCTCCCAGACCGAGGCACGGCTGAGGCAATTGCTTCAGGAGGTGACCCTGGCCACCGATGCCCATCTGAATGGGCATATTGCCGTGGCGCGCCTGGCGGCGGCAACGCAGCTTCGGATTTCATGTTACGAATTGTCCGGCGCAGATTGCCGGGCGGCGGCGATTCCGGCAGGCGGCCTGCACGATGCCGGCGGCGGCGGCGTTATCGGCGCCTGTCCCAACGAACTGTGGCACGAGCGAACGGATCGGGTCGGCACGGCCCTCGGCCCTGTCGGTCCGACGGGAACCCAGGGTGGGTTGCGCGCGGCGCTGACCGTCCGGTTCGGCGGCACGCGCAGCTCCCGGTTCGGCGGTCTGTGCCTGGATGTCGACCGAATCCTGGGCTGGTGGCGCAATGCCGATTGGCCGCCGGGTTCCGAAGTCGCGCTGATCCGCAGCAATGGCGACATCTGGATAACCATCGGACCGCGCACCGGCATGGAGAACTATCTGGCCGAGGCCATCACCTCCCAACGCGAGGCCGCCGGCCTGCTGGAGACGGCGGCTCAGGATACGCAGCACCCGGCCATGGTGATCGCCTGGAGCCGATCCAAGGTCGCCGACCTGACACTGGTCGCGGGTTTCACCACCGACGCCGGACTGGCCGCCTGGTCGAGCCGGTCCCGACCACTGTTGATCGCGATCGCGCTGTCGGCTCTGGTCTTCCCCCTGCCCCTTGCGATGGTCTATGGCCGCCTGGCCGCCAGCAACCGGGAGATCCGACGGCATGTCCAGCGCCTGAACCTGGCGGTCGACAGCGGCGCGATCGGGGTTTGGGAATACGATCCGAAGACCGACGGACTGGAATGGAACGACCAGATGTTCCGGATCTTCGGCGTCGAACCGGAAACTTTTGGCAATCATATCGACGATTGGCGCCGCACCTGCCATCCGGACGATCTCGATCCCACGGAAACCGCCCTGGCGCACAGTATCGAGAATGGCACGCGGTTCCAGCGCCTGTTCCGCATCCGCCGCAAGACCGATGGCGCCACCCGTTGGATCCAGGCCTATGCCGAACCCAGCCGCGACGACGGCGGCGCGGTCGTTTCCGTCATCGGCCTGAATTGGGACGTGACGCGCGACATCGAAAACAAGGCCGAACTGGGCCGCCGCCTCGCCGAGGCGAAAGAAGCCAACGCCGCCAAGGACCGATTCCTGGCGACGCTCAGCCATGAGCTGCGCACGCCGCTGAACGCGATCATCGGCTTCACCGACCTGATGCGCAGCAATATTGTCCGGATGACATCCGAAAAGCGCGATCAGTATCTGGAGGACGTGCATTACAGCGCCGGACATCTGCTGAACCTGATCAACGACATGCTGGACCTGGCACGGATCAACAACGATGCGCTGGATCTGGCCAGCAAGCCGGTCGATCTCGGCGACGCCATCGAAACCCTGCCCAGCCTGACCGGCGCGCGCACCGCCAAGGGCGGCGCCGGGCCGCGCCTGGTCTGGGACATCCCCGACCCGGCCCCGGTCGTCGTCGGCGACGTGCGCGCGATTCAACAGATCCTGATCAACATTGTCGGCAACGCCCTGAAATTCACCCCGCCGGACGGGCGGGTCACGGTGACGACCGCCAAGGCCGCGGGCGGCATGATCGACATCGCCGTCAAGGATACCGGCATCGGCATTCCGCCGGAACGCCTGCCGCTGCTGGGCGAGCCCTTCGCGAAGGGCGACGCGGTCTATCAGGCGAACGAGGAAGGCGTCGGCCTCGGCCTCGCCATCACCAAGCGCCTCGCCGAAGCCATGGGCGGCCGCATCGCCTTCGAAAGCCAGATGGGCAAAGGCACCAAGGTCACCGTCACCCTTCCCGGCGCGGCCCCGGCGAAGACGACGGGGTAGACGCGCGAGCAATCCCGAAACGACGAAACCCCCCGGTTTCCCGAGGGGTTTCGATGGTGGAGCCAAGGAGGATCGAACTCCTGACCTCTACACTGCCAGTGTAGCGCTCTCCCAGCTGAGCTATGGCCCCTTTTGGGACGCGGCCGGTCGGGGTTGGCCCCTGTCCGGCGCGGCGGCATGCGTTATACACACCGCGCGCGGTCCCGCAAGTGATTTTCCGATCCCGGATCAGGAATCGTCGTCGTCTTCGCCCTTACCGCCGACGACAGGCACATCGTCGTCGTCCAGGTCGGACGTGTCTTCCAGGACGCCGTCATCGTCGTCATCGACCAGATCGTCGTCCAGATCCGAATCCAGATCGTCTTCGTCCTCTTTGCTGGCAGCCTTCTTCTCGGCTTCCTTCTTGGCCTTTTCGTCCGCGATCTGCTGGCGGCCGCGCTTCAGCTTGGTCGCCGCTTCGGGATCGAAAGCCGCCTCACAGGACGGGCAAACGATCGGAGTCTTCTGCAGGTCGTAGAACTTCGCGCCGCAGCTAAGACAGGTGCGTTTGAAGCCCCATTCAGGTTTCGCCACGCCGTCGTCCTCCTTCGGGGTTGGAACCGGTCCGAGTGACCGGTTCCGGAATTCATCGATCGGGCCGTAAAAGACCCATGGCGCGCGCCTTTGCCAAATTCAAGTCGCGCTGTCAAAAGCTATTTCGAACGCGGCCCCGGAATCTGCGACCGGCACGGGAATTGCTTTCGCTTCGGCGACGCAATTCTTACGGGAGGATCCGCGGATGTTTGACGCGGTATCATCATTGTTCGGCGGCGCGGCCGCCATGGGCAACGCGGCCTATGGCAAGAAAGCCGCGGGCAAATCGGCGGAAACCCACGACACCGCCTCCGTGAATGAAGGCCTGCCGCCCAATGTCGCGGCGGTTCAGCGCATCAAGGAAATCGGCTTCTCCAAATGGGCGGAGGAAGTGCGCGCCCAGAAGCTGGAGGAGATGCGCGAGGAGATTCTCGCTTCGATGGGACTGTCGGAGGCAGATCTTGCCGGGATGGAGACCGGCGACCGCGCGTCGATCGAACAAATGATCCAGCAGGAAATTCAGGAGCGCATGGCGGCCTCGTCCCTGACCAAGGACAATGCCGCCGGCATCGCGACCAATCAGAGCGGCGTCCAAGCCCAGCAATTCGGTCAGGCCGGCGCCGCCAGTTCCCCTTCCGCCGCCGGGTTTGCCATCGGCGGTGCGCCGGGTACCGGGATCAGCATGGGCCCCGCCGCCATGACCGTCCTGATCAACGCCCAGGAACAAAGCGCGACGCAGGCACAATCCCGCGACGCCGAGCGTGGGTCTGTCCAGAGCCGCTTCGACCCGCCTCCGGGCCGCCGGGCGGCAAATTTTGCCTAACCCGGCCCGCCCCGTCGCGGCGGGACGATTTCCTCCAGCGGTTTAAGCCATAGAGCGGATTTTCACACCGGGGAGCGCGTGCTAAAAGCCGCTCGCCCGGCGGCGTTCCATGCCGGATGCCTGTCCGCAACCTTACCGACTCGAGGCCCTGCCCTATGAGCGCTTCCGCCACTGCCGCCGCCGAGCCGATTTCCGCCCGCGCCGAGGGCCCGCTTTCGGGCATCGCCCGGGTGCCGGGGGACAAGTCGATTTCCCACCGGTCGGTGATGCTGGGCGGGCTGGCGGTCGGGGAAACCCGGATCACGGGTCTGCTGGAAGGCGAAGACGTTCTGGCCACCGCCGCGGCCCTGCGCCAATTGGGCGCGTCGGTCGAGCGCGACCCCGCCGGCACCTGGCGCGTGTCCGGCGTCGGCCTGGGCGGGCTGGCCGAACCGGCCGATGTTCTGGACATGGGCAATTCCGGCACCGCGGCGCGGCTGTTGCTGGGCATCCTGGCCGGGCATCCGATCCGCTGTTTCATGACCGGCGACGCCTCACTGCGCTCCCGCCCGATGAAGCGGGTGACCGACCCGCTCTGCGCCATGGGTGCGCGGATCGAATGTCGCGAGGGCGGACGCCTGCCGCTGATGATCGAAGGCGCCGAACCGGTCCTGCCTATTACTTATGAATTGCCGGTCCCGTCGGCCCAGGTGAAATCCGCCGTCCTGCTGGCCGGGCTGATGTCGCGGGGCGAGACGGCGGTGATCGAATCCGTCGACACGCGCGACCATACCGAACGCATGCTGACCCATTTCGGCGGCACCGTGACGCGCGAGGCAATCGCGGGCGGCGGGGCGCGCATCGCCGTCCTGGGCGAGCCGGAACTGACGGCGGCGGACATCCTGGTTCCGGCCGACCCGTCCTCCGCCGCCTTCCCGATGGTCGCGGCGCTGATCGTGCCGGGATCGGAGGTCCAGATGCCCAATATCGGCATGAACCCGACCCGCACCGGCCTGATCGCCACCCTGCGCGACATGGGCGGCGATATCGAGATATCGAACGAACGCATCGCGGGCGGCGAGCCGGTGGCCGACCTGACCGTCCGGCATTCGGCGCTGAAGGGCATCGAGGTGCCGCCGGAACGCGCCGCCAGCATGATCGACGAATATCCGGTGCTGAGCGTCGCTGCCGCCTGCGCCGAGGGCCGCACGGTGATGCGCGGCGTCGGCGAACTGCGGGTCAAGGAATGCGACCGCATCGCCGCCATGAAGGACGGCCTGATCGCCAACGGCGTCACGGTCGAGGATGGACCGGATTGGATGATCGTCGAGGGCCGGCCGGGCGATATTGTCGGCGGTGCCCCGGTCGCGACCCATCTGGACCACCGCATCGCCATGAGCTTCTACGTCCTGAGCCTGGTGACGAAAAAGCCCGTGACCGTCGACGACGCCGCCCCGATCCGCACCAGCTTCCCGAACTTCCTGGAACTGATGCGCGGCATCGGCGCGCAGTAAGCAGAAGCGGAGACGCCATCATGAACCAGCCCACCCTTCCCATTATCGCGGTCGACGGGCCGGCGGCCAGCGGCAAGGGCACGCTGGCGCGGCGGCTGGCGACGCATTTCGATTTCGCCTATCTGGATACCGGCAAGCTGTACCGTGCCGTGGGCTTGAAGGTCGTGCGGACCGGCGGCGACCCGGAGGACGAGGAAGCGGCGGAGGCCGCGGCCCGCGCCCTGGACACGACCGAACTGGACGACCCGGCGCTGAGCGGCGACGACGCGGCCTCGGCGGCGTCGAAAGTGGCCGCGATCGACGGCGTGCGGCAGGCGCTTCTGGAGTTTCAGCGCAGCTTCGCCGCCATGCCGCCGGAAGGAAAAAAGGGCGCCGTATTGGACGGCCGCGACATCGGAACCGTGATCTGTCCGGAGGCGACGGCGAAGCTGTTCGTAACCGCGGACGTGGAAGTCCGGGCCGACCGACGCCACAAAGAGTTGCTCAATCGGGGCGAGACCAGTATATACCCCCGCGTTTTGGAGGAACTCAAAGCCCGGGATGCCCGCGACACGAACCGCGCGAGCGCCCCGCTGAAACCCGCCGCCGACGCCACGGTGCTCGACACCTCGGCCTTGGATGTGGAACAGGCCTTCGCCGAAGCCCTCAAGATCGTGGGCGGCAAGGTGCAGGAGGCGTTGGATGTGTTGGCGGAAGATTCGGGCGATCCCGAACTCTTCTAACACCTTCAGGACACGAGAGTACCGATTGCAAGAGCACAGGGAGCGCCCCCCGATACTCGGCCGTGGCTGATGCCGCGGACCCTGGCGGAACAAGAAGGGCGACAGACAGTAACGATGTGCCGGCTGCCGCGCGATAAGCCCTAAGCGCGCGGCGGGCCGTTTTCTTTTTGGGGCGAGACCGCCGGAGACAACCGGACGGCCGGAAAACCGAACCAGACTGAAAGGAACAACTGAATCATGGCAAAAGAGAGCTTTGCCGAGCTTTTGGAAGAATCCCTGGGCGAGCGCGACTCGCTCGAAGGTACGGTAGTTAAGGGGATCGTGATCTCCGTAGACAACGACATGGCGCTGATCGATGTCGGGCTGAAGGCTGAAGGCCGCGTGCCGGTGAAGGAATTCGCCGCCCCGGGTCAGCCGGCCGAAATCGCCGTCGGCGACACCGTCGAGGTCTATGTCGAGCGGATGGAAGACAAGAACGGCGAGGCGATGCTGAGCCGTGAGAAGGCCCGCCGCGAAGAAAGCTGGATCAAGCTGGAAGAGCAGTTCAACAACAGCGAGCGCGTCAACGGTGTGATCTTCGGCCGCGTCAAGGGCGGCTTCACGGTCGACCTGAACGGCGCCGTCGCGTTCCTGCCGGGCAGCCAGGTGGATATCCGCCCGGTCCGCGACATCACGCCGCTGATGAACACGCCGCAGCCGTTCCAGATCCTGAAGATGGACCGCAGCCGCGGCAACATCGTCGTGTCCCGCCGCGCCGTCCTGGAAGAGACCCGCGCCGAACAGCGCGCCGAACTGGTCGAAAACCTCAAGGAAGGCCAGGTTCTGGAAGGCGTCGTCAAGAACATCACCGATTACGGTGCGTTCGTTGACCTGGGCGGTGTCGACGGTCTGCTGCACGTCACGGATATCTCCTGGCGCCGCATCAACCACCCGTCGGAAGAACTGTCGATCGGTCAGACGGTCAATGTTCAGGTCATCCGCTTCAACAGCGAAACCCAGCGCATCTCGCTGGGCATGAAGCAGCTGCTTGCGGATCCGTGGGAAGGCGTCGAAGCCAAATACCCGGTCAGCGCGTCCTTCACGGGCCGCGTCACGAACATCACCGACTACGGTGCGTTCGTCGAACTGGAAGCCGGTATCGAAGGCCTGGTCCACGTGTCGGAAATGTCCTGGACCAAGAAGAACGTCCACCCCGGCAAGATCGTCTCGACCTCTCAGGAAGTCGAAGTCATGGTCCTGGACGTCGACCCGAACAAGCGCCGCATCTCGCTTGGCATCAAACAGTGCCAGGAAAACCCGTGGGATACCTTCACCGAGAAGTATCCGGTGGGCGCCGAGATCGAAGGCGAGATCAAGAACATCACCGAATTCGGTATGTTCGTCGGCCTGACCGAAGAGATCGACGGCATGGTCCACATGTCGGACATCGACTGGCACACCGCCCCGGAAGAGGCGCTGGCCGGCTACAACAAGGGTGACCGGGTCAAGGCGAAGGTTCTCGACGTCGACGTCGAGAAGGAACGCGTCTCGCTGGGCATCAAGCAGCTGGAAAGCGATCCGTTCGAAGAAGCCATGGACGGCGTCCGCAAGGGCGACGTCGTGACCTGCACGGTCACCAAGGTGCAGGACAACGGCATCGAAGTGACGGTGAAGGACTCGCTGCCGGGCTTCATCCGCAAGGCGGAGCTGAGCCGCGATCGTTCGGAACAGCGCCCGGACCGCTTCGCCGAAGGCGAGAAGGTCGATGCGAAGATCACCGCCATCGACAAGTCCAGCCGCAAGCTGACCCTGTCGATCAAGGCCTTCGAAACGGCGGAAGAGAAAGAGGCCATGGCCAACTATGGCTCCTCTGACTCCGGTGCGTCCCTGGGCGATATCCTGGGCGCCGCGCTGAAGAAGAAGGAAGAGCAGTCGGGCGACGAATAATCGTCCCCGTCTGACGGAAAACGTCGGGCCGGCCCTGCGCAAGCGGGCCGGCCCTTCGCTTTTCGAGACCCGCAGCGTCACCCTTCCGGCGCGGCCGGAGGCGCGAACGCGGGCAAAACAATGACTTGGCAGGTTTTGGACAAGTCTTTGTCCTTGAAGGGAAATCAGGCCTTTGGCAGGGTCTGCAAGGGTTGAGAGTCGCGCCAGAGAAGAAACAACCGGTTCCGGGGGCGGCGCGCATATGAAACGGCGGGAGACATCCGAATGACGCGATCCGACTTGATCGCCCGTATCGCGCAGAATCGCGGACTGTTCCAGCGCGACGTCGAACGGGTTGTGGCGACGGTATTTGAAGAGGTCACGAACGCCCTGTCCCGGGGAGACCGTGTGGAGCTTCGCGGGTTCGGTGCCTTTTCCGTCAAGGACCGCGACGCCCGGACCGGTCGCAACCCGCGCACCGGCGAAGCGGTGGATGTCGACGCCAAATCCGTTCCGTTCTTCAAGACCGGCAAACAATTGCGTGAGCGGTTGAACGACTCGCAGTAAGCTGGGTACCGTCGGCGGCAAGCCTCGGAGGGACCCCATGCGCGCAATAGCGAAAATTCTTGGAATTGTGATCGGCCTGCCGATCATCATCGTGTCGGTCGCTTTTGCCGTCGCCAATACGGAGCCCGTGTCCCTGGGCCTCTACCCCTTCGAAACCGTGGTCGCGGTGCCGGTGGTTCTGCTGGTCTTCGTCGTCCTGCTGATCGGATTCGCCATCGGCGCAATCTCCGCCTTCCTGGGCGCCGGCCGGTTGCGCCGACGCGTCCGGAACGCCGAGTTCCGCCTGCGCCAGATGGAAATGACCGCCGCGCGCATCAAGCGCGAGGAGGAGGCGGCCAAAGCCAAGGAACGCCAGGAAGCGGCCCTGCAGAAGCCCGCCGACCACCCGGTCCTGGCGGCGGAGTGACGGGCAGCCTCCCCCGTCCCGAAATCGCCTCATTCATCCCCTTCACTACCCGGATAGGGTTGATCCGGCTGGCGTTGCCGACGAATCGGCGGCACTCTCCGCCCTGTCCGGGATAATGGGTGCTAAGGTGTCGAAGCGATGAAAACCGACGGGATGACCGAAGAAGAGATCAACCGCCGCCACGCCGAGAAAATGGCGAAGAAGAAGGCCGCGCGGGACAAGATGCTGGCCGACAAGACAATCGAGAAGGGCCTGCTGATCGTCCATACCGGCAAGGGCAAGGGCAAGACCACGGCCGCCATGGGCCTGGCCGCGCGTGCCGTCGGTAACGGCAAGAAGGTCTGCATCGTCCAGTTCGTCAAAGGCGTCTGGAACACGGGCGAGCGCGAAGTTTTGAAACATTTTCCTGATTTATGCGTCATGAAGGCGATGGGCGAAGGATTCACCTGGGATACCCAGGACCGCGCCCGCGACATCGCGGCCGCGCAAGCGGCATGGGATTTCGCGAAGGAGGCCATGGCGGACCCGAGTTTCGACATGGTCATCCTGGACGAGATGAACATCGTCCTGCGTTACGACTATCTGGACCTTGAGGACGTCATGGCGACGCTGACGGGCAAACGGGAGATGCTGCACGTCGTGGTGACCGGCCGGAACGCCAAAGAGGAACTGATCGAGGCGGCCGACCTAGTGACCGAAATGACCCAGGTGAAACATCCGTTCCGCGCCGGTGTGAAGGCGCAGATCGGAATTGAATTCTAAGCCGCGCCCGGACGGGCAGCCGCGCGCCGGAACCGAAAGGAAGCGACCCTATGCGTATCATCGCTGCGTTAACCCTCGTGCTCGCCCTGGCGACAGCCCTGCCCTACGGCACCGCCCGCGCGGACAAGCTGGACGCCGAACAACTGGTCAACGACGCCGAATTCACCGTGAAGCGGATGTGGGACCATCCCGAATTCAAGGATTACATCCGCACCTATCTGCGCCGGGCCAAGGGCGTGGTCGTCGTACCGACCCTGTTGAAAGGCGGCTTCATCATCGGCGGCGAAGGCGGTTCGGGCGTTCTGATGGCCCGCGCCCAAAACAATGAATGGAGCTATCCGTCCTTCGTTTCGGTCGGCTCCGCCTCCATCGGGCTGCAGATCGGCGGCCAGACTTCCGAATTGCTGCTGATCATCATGACCGGACGCGGATTGCAGGCGATCCTGGACGATCAGGTTCAGATCGGCGGCGAGTTGAGCGGCGCGATCGGCCCCTATGGCAGCAGCGCCGAGGCGTCGACGACGACCAATCTGGATGCCGACATCATCGCCTATTCGATCTCAAAGGGCGCCTTTGTCGGCGTGAATATCGAAGGCACCGCCCTGGTGCCGCGCGGCAGCTACATCCGGTCCTATTACGGGCAAACCGTGTCGCCGCATGCCGTCGTCCTGGAGGGCAAGGCTGGCAATCCGCACGCGGATTCGCTGCGCGCCACGTTGAAGAGCCTGGTCTCGCAATAGGCCGAAGGGAGCCCGTCGGGATGACGGTCGCGCCAAATGCCCCCGCGATCATGTTCCAGGGGACCGGCTCCGATGTCGGCAAGAGCCTGCTGGTCGCGGGTCTGGCGCGGGCTTTCACACGGCGCGGATTGCGGGTCGCGCCGTTCAAACCCCAGAACATGTCGAACAACGCCGCCGTCACCCCGGACGGCGGCGAGATCGGCCGGGCCCAGGCCCTGCAGGCCCGCGCCTGCGGCCTGGCGCCGGATGTCGACATGAACCCGATCCTGCTGAAGCCCCAGACCGATATGGGGTCGCAGATCATCGTCCAGGGCAAGGTTTTCGGCACCGCCAAGGCGCGCGATTATTACGGCCTGAAGCAGACCTTGCTGCCCAAGGCGCTGGAAAGCTTTTCGCGCCTGGCCGAACGGGCCGATCTGGTCCTGGTCGAAGGGGCGGGCAGCCCGGCTGAAATCAATCTGCGGGCGGGCGACATTGCCAATATGGGATTTGCCGAGGCGGCCGATCTGCCGGTCATCCTGATTGCGGATATCGACCGGGGCGGGGTGATCGCCAGCGTCGTCGGCACCCATGCGGTACTGGACGACGCCGAACGCGACCGGATACGCGGCTATCTGATCAACAAGTTCCGGGGCGACGTTTCACTGTTCGACGATGGGATCGCCGCCATTGGGTCGCGCACCGGCCTGGATTGCCTGGGCGTCCTGCCCTGGTTCGTCGAGGCGGTCCTGCTGCCGGCGGAAGATGCCGTGGCCATGGACCGGGGCGCCATCGCAACGGCCGGGACCGGCGAGAGGCCGATCAAGATCGTCGTTCCCCGCCTGTCGCGCATCGCCAATTTCGACGATCTGGATCCGTTGCGCGGCGAACCGGATGTCACGGTGGAAATCGTACCTGGCGGAAAACCCCTGCCCGGCGACGCGGATCTGGTCCTACTGCCCGGGTCGAAGGCGACCATCGCCGATCTGGAGGATTTCCGGCGCAACGGCTGGGATATCGACCTTCTGGGCCATCTTCGGCGCGGCGGCCGGGTGCTGGGGCTCTGCGCGGGCTACCAGATGCTGGGCCGCAAGATCTCGGACCCGGAAGGGATCGAGGGGCCGCCGGGAACCGTGGACGGCCTGTCGCTCCTGGATGTCGAAACGGTGCTGCAGGGCCCGAAAAAGCTGGTCGAGGCAGCGGGCCGCGACCTTGCGACCGGTCAGGCGATCGCGGGGTATGAGATGCATATGGGGCGCACCACAGGCCCTGGCTGCGACAGACCGGCGGTGGAAATCGACGGCCGTCCGGACGGCGCCATTGCCGCCGGCGGCCAGGTCGCCGGATGCTATCTGCACGGCATCTTCGCCTCCGACGCGTTCCGGTCGGCCTATCTGGCGGGCTTCCGGCAGGGCCGCGAGAGCGGCGCGGTCTATGAGGCCACCGTCGAGAAGACGCTGGACCGATTGGCCGATCACCTGGAGCGCCATTGCGACCTGGACCGCATGCTTTTCATCGCCAAGGGCCGAACCGCGCCCTGACCCTTATACCCAATCCGATGAGCGGCCCGGATCCCCGGCGCCGTCCCGCTATTTCCAGCGCGGCTCGAACGGAACCGGCCGGGGATAGCGCGACGCGACATCGTGTTCGGTCAGGTCCATATGGCTGCGCGAATATTCCTCGGTCGCGTCCCGCTTGGGCTGCCAATCCCAGCCATGATGCTTGCCGATCCGCAGCGCGCCGGACAGGACGCGGCGGCGCTTCTGGCTGTCCAGCACCCGGTCGTAGATTTCTGACGGGTCCCAGTGTTCCTTGGCCCAGCCCCGGAACATCGCCATGCGGTCCGCTTGATTCGGGTCGGCCGCGCGGTTGGTCACTTCGTTCGGATCACTGGCCAGATCGAACAACTGTTCCGGATCGCCGGGGCAGCAGGTGTACTTCCAGGTCCCTTC
Source organism: Pacificispira sp. (assembly GCF_965228185.1). NCBI lineage: Bacteria > Pseudomonadati > Pseudomonadota > Alphaproteobacteria > Rhodospirillales > Aestuariispiraceae > Pacificispira > Pacificispira sp. Next base: position 739,744 of record NZ_CBDDHE010000008.1, read on the forward strand.
GCGCAGCAGCAGCATCGGCTGGCCGGTGCCTTCGGCGGTGTATTCCGCCACGGTCCGGTTCCGATCGGTCTTGCCGTCGGCGAAGTTCAACAGGCTTTCGCCGTCCAGCGGATCGACCGGTTCCGGAATCGCCGCGCCGGTCCCCTCGGCGGCCAGTTGCAGCAAGGTCGGGGTCACGTCGACCTGGCTGACCGGTTCGCGGACCACCATGCCCGCCGGCGTCCGGCCCGGTACATGCAGCACCATCGGAATCCGGCAGGACCATTCGAAGAAGCTCATCTTGTACCACAGGCCGCGCTCACCCAGCATGTCGCCGTGATCCGCGACCAGCAGGATCGCCGTGTCGTCGGCCAGGCCGCATTCGTCCAACGCGTCGCGCAAGCGCCCCAGCCAATGGTCGACATAGGAGACATTGGCCATATAGGCGCGGCGGGTCCGCTTGATGTCCTCCGGGCCGAAATCGACGGCGTCGATCGCGGAAACCTTCTCCAGGCGCAGGCTGTGCGGATCGTTATCGGCGCGCGCCGGGCGCGGGACCGTCGGCAGCGGGATGTCCGTGTCTTCGTACAGATTCCAGAAGCTGGGCCGCGCGGCATAGGGATCGTGCGGATGGATGAAGCTGGCGACCAGACAGAAGGGCCGGCCGTCCTGCGTCCGCGCCGCGTCATAGATCGCCCGCAAGCTCGCCGCACCGACCTCGTCATCATATTCAAGCTGATTGGTGATCGCCGCCGGGCCGGACTGAATGACGGACGACATGTTGTGATACCAAAGATCGATCCGTTCATCCGGCTGCCGCCAGTCCGGGACCCAGCCGAAATCCGCCGGATAGACGTCGGTCGTATGGCGTTCCTCAAAACCGTGCAATTGGTCCGCGCCGACGAAATGCATCTTTCCGGCCAGGCCGGTGCGATACCCCATCATGCGCAGGTAATGCGCGAAGGTCGGCACCGTCGACGGCAGATAGGCGGCATTATCCCAGCCACCGAAGCGCGAGATATACTGACCCGTCATGAAGGCGTAGCGCCCCGGAGTGCACAGCGGGCTGTTCGTATAGGCGGCGTCATAACGCACGCCTTCCGACGCCAGCCGGTCCATATGCGGGGTCTTCACCGCGCCGTTGCCGTAACAGCCGACCATGAACGGCGTCAGTTGATCGGCCATGACAATAAGAATGTTGCGTGCGCCCATGACGTGATCTCCCCCTTGGATCGATTGCGAACCTCCCTTGCCCTGTGACAGCGAATGCGCGCCGCCGCAAGCGGAAAACCGCTGGAAACCGCGAAATTCCGGGCCTTCATAAACGGTGTCGATGGCGCCCAATCACGCGATGGATGACAGGCCCGAAAATGCCTCAATTTTAATATTGAGAATGATTCGCAATCGCGTTATTAACACTGGGACGGCGGCGAAAATCGACCGTCCTGGAAGGAGACGACAATGACACAGGCCCCTAGTTCCGGATGCTGCACCGGATGCCCGAAATCGGATGCGCCGCGCGGTCCGACCTGCGGTTGGGCCGACAGCCTGTTTCTGCTGCGTGGACGCCGCCTGTCGCGGCGCCATGGGGCACACGGAACGATGGAGGGCGTGGCGGAATGCTGATCCGAATGGCGGGACCCGGACCGATCGACGCGCTGTACCACGCGGTCCGTTTCGACGACCTTAAGTTCGCCGAACGGCTTGCGGTCTGGACCCTACGCCTTTGGACTCAGTCGGTTACGCCGGACGGGTCTCACCGAAACATCCTGTCCATAGCCTATGAAAAGGCCGGCGTTCCCGACGCCATGCCCTCCATCGACGGCACTTTGTGGGCTTTCCGCATTGGCGGCCATCGCAAACTGTCCGTCGGCTTCCCCTGCGCGGCGACCCTGTCCGAGGACGAACGCCGCATCCTGCATCTGCTGTCCTGTTACCAAGCCGGGGCGGCACCCGCCGCGCGGCCGGTGATGGATGCACTGGCCCCTGCGGCGACGGCCCGCGCGGTTCAGGCGCCGCTGTCCGTTTGGGCGGCCTGTCTGGAGCGGGCCGGGCTGATCCTGCCGATGCGCGATTGGGACCTGCCGGAACTGCGCGGCCCCGCGCATTGCAGCCCTGCCGGCACGGAAAGCCCAGTCCTTCACTGACCCGGCGGTTCCAGCGCGCGACTCAGCACTTCATACAAGGAATGCGGCATGATCGGTTTGGCCAGATAGTCGTCGAAGCCATGCGCCAGATAGCGCTCTCGCGCACGGTCCAGCGCATCCGCGGTCAAGGCGACGATCATGGTATCGGTATTGGGTCCTGCCGTCGCACGAATGGTCCGAACCGCTTCGATCCCGTCCATGTTGGGCATCTGTGAATCCATCAGGATCACGTCGAACTTCGTATCGGCAGCCATCCGCACCGCGATCACGCCGTCCTCCGCGAAGTCGACCGCCCCGCAGCCCAACGCCGACAGCAACGTCCCGATTAGCTCCCGATTGGTTTCATTGTCTTCGGCGACCAGAATGCGGGCCGCGGTCCAGTCCGATTCCTGGGTTGGCGCCGCCGCCTCATCCGGCTCCTGCGCGACACCGGCACGAATTTCGGCACTGGTTTCCAGCGGGATATCGATGCGGAAGGTCGCCCCTACGCCGGGGCGGCCGTCGGCGCGCACCTCACCGCCCATCGCGGTGACAATACGCCGGACGATGGCGAGGCCCAGCCCAGTGCCGCCGAAGCGGCGCGTCGTGGTCTGATCTTCCTGTGTGAACGCCTCGAACAGGTATTCCGCCATATGGGGCTCGAACCCGATACCGGTATCCTCGACCTCGATACGTACCTGCCAGGACGTGTCCGACACCTCCCGCCGGAAGGCGCGGACGGTAACGCCACCCTCTTTGGTGAATTTCAACGCGTTGCTGATAAGATTTGTCAGCACCTGGCGCAGGCGCGTCGGATCGCCCAGAACGCCGGCATCCAGCTCCGGCTCCAGTTCCAGGGTCAAATCCAGACCTTTCTCGGAACAATCGCTGCCGAAGACCTCCGCCGCTTCCCCGATCAGGCGCGACAGGTTGAACGGCACCTGTTCCAGGACAAGCTGATCCGCCTCCATCTTGCTGACATCCAGGATGTCGTTGAGGATCGACAGCAGCGACCGGGCCGACCGACGAACAATTTCGGCATAGCGTTTCTGGGTCGGCTCCAACGGTTCCGCCGCCAGCAAATCCGCCATGCCGATAATGCCGTTCATCGGCGTACGAATTTCATGGCTCATACTGGACAGGAACTGAGTTTTGGCAAAATTCGCCCGTTCCGCGACGACACGGCCCTCCTCGGCGCGCAGAAGGTTGCTCCGCACGAACAGTATCGCCGGCCACAGAACCAGCGCGCCGATCAGGACCACACAAACAAGCATCGCCAGCCAGAGGCCGACCGTGATCCGGCTTAGTATCGTCTGCGAATTCTCGGCTGCCTGCTGATACAACAGGACGGCGTTATCCAGCCCCTGCAACAGCGGCTGCCGCGCCTCCCGCGACAGATGGTCCAAATCCGCGGGCGAGGCGATGCCGGTCTTGGTATCGCGCTCGACCCGTTCCGCAGTATCCAGGAAGTCGCGGATGCGGAGGTCCAGGGATTGCGCGCCATTGAAATAATGGTCGGTCAGGGCGTCGTCGGGCGGGGGCAGTTCCGCCCCGGGGTCACCCATCGTCAGGGCGCGATGGGACTGGCGCATCAGGTCGATCGCCGCCCGCAGATCGGCCCGCGTCTCGTCGGTCGCGGCACCATAAAGGGTCACTTCGCGCGAGGCTTCCGCCGCCAGGCCGGCGGTTCGTTGGCTCAACATTCGCTGCCGCCCGCTGATATTGATCAATCGGGCATAGGCGCTTTGAGAATCGACAATCAGCTTGGAAATCACGAATTCGGCGGTCGCCAGTGCGGCGATCAGCGACAGCGCAACGACAACCCGAACCGTCAGTCTCCGGGACGCCGCCGTCACATTCGGCATGTTTCCGGACCTGCCCTCGTTCTCGCTCACGTCACAACCTCGGCCTCAGCCATGAAGTCCTTCCATATAGCGACCGGTCCACTTGCCAAGGTCGCGCCGTCCCACTAGAACGCCGTGTCGGGTCGCGCCGGTTGGCTGCGGCCCGACCCAGCCGTGCCCGTATCACACCGCGTCAGCATAGGGAACGTTCTAGATGACCAAATCCGTAAAGAAAGTCGTATTGGCCTATTCCGGCGGTCTGGACACGTCGGTCATCCTACGCTGGCTGCAAGATACCTACAAATGCGAGGTTGTGACCTTCACCGCCGATCTGGGTCAGGGCGAAGAGCTGGAACCGGCGCGCAAGAAGGCCGAAATGATGGGGATCAAGGAGATCTTCATCGACGACCTGCGCGAGGAATTCACGCGCGACTATGTCTTCCCGATGTTCCGCGCCAACGCGCTGTATGAAGGCACTTACCTGCTGGGCACCTCCATCGCGCGTCCGCTGATCGCCAAACGCCAGATCGAGATCGCCGAGATGACCGGCGCCGACGCCGTCGCCCATGGCGCGACCGGCAAGGGCAACGACCAGGTTCGGTTCGAACTGGGCTATTACGCGCTGAAGCCGGATATCAAGATCATCGCCCCCTGGCGCGAATGGGACCTGACGTCGCGTACCAAGCTGATCGACTATGCCGAAAAGCATCAGATCCCGGTGCCGAAGGACAAGCGCGGCGAGGCGCCCTTCTCGCAAGACGCCAACCTGATGCACATCTCGTCCGAAGGCAAAATTCTGGAAGATCCGGCCCAGCCGGCGGATATGGACCTGATCCTCAGCCGCATGGTCACGCCGGAAAGCGCGCCCGATAAGGCAGAAGAGATCGTCATCGACTTCGTCAACGGCGACCCGGTCGCGGTCAACGATCAGACGCTGAGCCCCGCCGACCTGCTGACCAAGCTGAACGAGCTGGGCGGCAAGCACGGTGTCGGCTGTATCGACATCGTCGAAAACCGCTTCATCGGCATGAAGTCGCGCGGCGTTTACGAAACGCCCGGCGGCACGATCCTTTTCGCTATGCGCCGCGCGGTCGAAAGCCTGACCCTGGACCGGGGCGCCATGCATCTGAAGGACGAGTTGATGCCGCGTTATGCGGAGCTGGTCTATAACGGCTTCTGGTTCTCGCCGGAACGCGAAATGCTGCAGGCCGCGATCGACCACGCCAGCCAGGCCGTCACCGGGCGCGTCACCGCGAAACTGTACAAGGGCAATGTCATCGTCACCGGCCGCAGCGCGCCGAAGAGCCTGTATGACGCCGACATCGTCACTTTCGAGGAAGACAGCGTCTACGATCAGCGCGACGCCGAAGGCTTCATCAAGCTGAATGCGCTGCGCTTGCGCCTGCGCGGTCGGTTGCTGGGACGGTAAGGAAAGCCTTTCCATTCCAAGTTTCTAGATTGTAGTCTCGCAGCCGGGCGTTTGGGGAGGCGCGCCGGCAGGGCGGTATTATCCGCCGAGACGGGATCGGTGGAGTTGGGGGAGAGCCGTGCGTCGCAGCGCAGGCCGACAATCCGGAAGGTCTTGGGCGTGCCGAGGGGCCGCCCTTTTTCTGTGCCTGGGCCTCCTGTTGCCGGTGCTTGCCGGTTCGGCCAAGGCGCAGACCGGCGGCAGTACCGTCGAAACGGAAGATCCGGACCGCGCGCGCGGTGAAGTCGACGCCGCCGCGGACGATCTGGACGCGCTGACCCAAGTGCGCCAGGCGCTGCAATCCGGGTCCTCCCGCAAGGTCACCTATGCGGAAATTCTGAAAGACCCCGACAATATCGCCCTGAACGTCGCCTATGCCCGTCAGCAGGTGGAACAGGGCCGATTGAAGGCCGCGGCGACCACATTGGAACGGGTGCTGCTGGTCGAACCGAAACTGCATGAAGTGCGCTTGTTCTATGCCCTGGTCCTGATCCGGTTGGACAGCCTGGAAACGGCGGAGCGCGAGCTGGAGCAATTGCGGCAATTGGACATGCCGCCCGATCTGCGCGCGCAACTGGACGGCTTGATCGCCCAGATCAACAACCGGCGCCGCCGCTGGGAGGCAAGCCTGCTGACCGGGTTCGGCGTCAGTTATGACTGGAACATCACCGGCGTTCCGGCCAATCGCCAGGTCGTATTCGCCGGCGTTCCGGCCCGGCTGGACGATCAATCGGACCGGACCGGGGATTTCGCCTTCACGGCCTTCAGCCGGGTCGACGTCGCCTACGATCTGGGCTTCCAGGCCCGGCATCAATTGATCGGTTCCGCCACCGGCTATTTCAACGACAAGGTCAATGTCGACCGGCTGGATGTCGGGTCCTATGCCGTGGATGCCGGACTGCGCCTGCGCCTGCCGGGCTTCACCCTGACACCGGAAGTGTTTCACAGCGTCCTGTGGCTGTCCCACGAACGCTATTACGCCAATTACGGCGGACAGGTGAAGGTGCGGGTGCCCCTGCCGCCGGACATCGCGCTGTTCGGGCAGGCCGGCTATACCAATGAAGGCTTCAACCGGATTTCCGAGACCACCTCCGCCGTCCAGGATTCCGGCTGGCGCCTGGACGGGCTGGTCGGGCTGGAATGGGATCTGGACGCCCGCAACCGGCTGACCTTCACCTATGACGCACGGGCGAAATACGGCGCCTTCAACTACGATCATAACTGGCGGCACGGGCTCACAGCGGATTACCTGCGGATTCTGGACAAGGGCGTGTTCGTCGGCGGCAATCTGCGCCTTGCACGGCGTCAGGACTTCCGCGGCGACCCGTTTGTCGACCCCGCACGCCAGCGCCAGGACGACATCGTGCGGGTCCGCGCGCGGATCGGGGCGCCGATCAATGCCCTGATCGACCTGGACGGCATGCCGGACGCGGTGCGCGACGGTCTGGGCAAGACCGTGGCCTCGGCGACGGGCGAGGTCTACCGGTCGATGTCGAACATTCGGAACTATCAGTACTGGAACCGCCGGGCGGATGTGCTCCTGACCCGGAAATGGACATTCTGAGGCGGCTGTGACCGGTGTCACTTACAGGTGCCGGGCGCCATACGATATGAAAGAGACGCGGGAAAAGTCGGGGCGATGACAGGCGGAGACCGAGCGATGCGATCTTGGAAGACGGTTTTGACGGCGGCGGCGCTGAGCGGCCTTATGGCCTATACCCCGGCCGGCGCGGCCGAAATGGCGGGCGTTGCCGCCGGGGTCACCGGCTCCATCCAGGTTGCGCGCCTGACCGATACGGTCGGACGCGACGCGGTCAGCGGCGACGAGATTTTCCTGGGCGATTCCATCACTTCCGCTGCCGACGGCCAGATGCAGCTTCTGCTTTTGGACGAAACGGTCTTCACCATCGGTCCGAATGCCGAATTGATCATCGACGAATTCGTCTACGACCCGGAAACCAATGCCGGCAAGGTCGCCGCCCAGGTCCTGAAGGGCGCCTTCCGCTTCACCACCGGGCTGGTCGGCCAGGAGGATCCGGATTCCGTCTCCATCGGCACGCCCCTGGGCACGATCGGCATTCGCGGCACCATCGTCGCGGGCGTCGTGTCCGGCGACCAGGCGCTGGTCGTTCTGATCGGGCCCGGCGACGAGGGATCCAGCAAGGAACGCGTCGGCCGGATCGAGGTTTCCAACGGTGAAGGCAGCGTGTCGATCTCGCGCAGCGGCTACGGCACCATCCTGGGCGCCGATGGTCCGCCCTCCGCCCCGGTCGCGATCCCGCTGGACACGATCAACGCCGTGCTGGGCGCCGTCGGCACCAGCCGTCAGGGCCGCCCGGCGGCACCGTCCCAAACCGCCGCGACCGACGAACAGGATGGCGAGGAAACAGCGTCCGACGAGGGCAACAGCCAATCCTCCGGCGGATCCGACACCAGCCTGTCCGGGTCTATCGGCGGCGCCAGTGTCGGAAGCCTGGCCGGCAATACGCTCGACATCGCCGTCGGCGGCAGCAATCAAACAACCGACCCGGGCGCCACCGGCGGGAAAAGCAACGACGACACCGGAGAGCCGGCCATAACCAGCAATGTGGCCGATCGGGTCACCACGATCAGCGACTTGGTCAGCGTGACGACCGGCACGGCCACCATGTCCGGCAGCGGCAATTTGACGGGCGACCAGGGATCGACCGGGTCCTTTACTTTCTCCGGCACCTTCAATTTCGGCAATCAGACGGCCCAGTTTCAGATGAACGGGTCCTGGACCGGAACGAATTCCGGCAACTATGCGATCAATGCCGGTCCCGACACCTATACGAATATCTTCGAAAACGGCGGGGAGCGGTTCAGTTCCTTCAGCGATGGCGACTTGAAGCCCTTCAAGGACACCGATGACGACTTCACCCTGAACGGCGCGACCAGCGGCACCGTGAACCTGCGGGTCCGCAACGTGAACGGCGTCGTGGCCGGAGCCCTGGACACCAATGTCTCCATCGTCGACGGCGCCGAAACCATCACCGGCAGCGCCTCTGCATCGCGGTGATCGGGGCGCTTTCAGAATAGATGGCGCATTTGGCACCTTCGCCGGAAGGTCGGGCCAATTCCCACCCGTCTCCCTGCGGAAGCAGGAACCTTTGCGGATCTCGCGCGGCGCCCCGCCTCAGATCATGAAGTCGAACTGGTTCTGGGAATGGCTTTCGATGCCCGCGCGCTGGGCGGAAATGCAGAGGTCTTCGATGGTCGTCTTGGACAGACGTTCCATCGCGTATTCTTCGATTTCCTGCCAGATCGGGCGCAGGACGGTATGGCCCAGCTCGCTGCCCGCCGGGTCGGTCAGGGGGTCGCGGCCGCCTTCCATGTCGTGGACGACGGTGGCGATTTCGGCGACCGTGATGCGGCGGCGTTCCTTGGCCAGGCGGTAGCCGCCGCGCGGGCCGCGCACGCCGCGCAGGATTTCGGCGTGGACGAGTTGCTGCAGGACCTGTTCCAGATAGCGGCGCGGGATGCCCTGACGGTCGGCGATCTCCTTCGACTGCACCGGCAGGTCGGAGGCATGATAGGCGATGTCGAGCACCGCCTCGATGGCGAACATCAGTTTCTTGGTCAGCCGCATTGGTCCCTCGTCCCTTTCGCCTTTTCGTTTTTCAGTTCACACCGGTCGACCCGAAGCCGCCTGCCCCGCGCGCCGTTTCGTTAAGGTCGTCCGTCTCCTGCCAGGCCACCTGAAGCACCGGGGCGATCACCATCTGGGCGATCCGCATGCCGCGCTCCACGGCGAAATCCGCCGACCCGTGGTTGATCAGGATAACCCCAACCTCGCCGCGATAATCGCTGTCGACCGTACCCGGCGTATTCAGGACGGTGACGCCGTTCTTGGCCGCCAGTCCGGATCGCGGGCGGACCTGCGCCTCGTAACCGGGGGGCAGGGCGATCTTCAGGCCCGTCGGCACAATGGCGCTGGCGCCGGGGGTCAGCGTCAGCGTTTCCGTCACCGCCGCAACCAGATCGCAGCCCGCCGCTTCCGCGCTGCCATAGGCCGGCAGCGGCAGGCCCTCGGCATGGGGCAGGCGTTGGACGCGGACGGAAACGGGATCGGACATGGCGGGATCAGCCTTTCTGGATCAGAACGGGTTTGTCGGTTTCGGAGGCGAAATGCGCGGCGATGCGGTCGGCGAGACGCTCGGCGACCTCGGCCTTGGACAGGCGCGGCCATTCCTCCGCACCTTCCGGCGTGATCAGATGGACCTGATTGTCCTCACCGCCGAACGTGCCGCTGCCGGTCGAGACGTCGTTCGCAACGATCCAGTCGCAGCCCTTGCGACCGCGTTTGGCGATCGCCTTTTCGACGACCGATCCCGTTTCGGCGGCGAAACCGACGACAAGCGCGGGCCGGTCTTTCGGCGCGCTTGAGACGGTCTTTAGAATGTCCGGATTTTCGGTCAGGGACAGGGTCGGCGGTGCGGACCCGTCTTGCTTCTTCAGCTTGCTGTCGGCCGCCTGTTCGACCCGCCAATCGGCCACGGCGGCGGCAAAGACGGCCACATCCACCGGTAGCGCCTTGCGGCAGGCATCCAACATCTCCTGCGCGCTCTCCACCCGGATCGTTTCGACCCCCGCCGGATCGTCCAGCCGGGTCGGGCCGGAGACGAGGGTAACCTGCGCGCCCTGGGCCGCGAGTGCCGCCGCGATGGCATGCCCCTGCTTGCCTGAGGAGCGGTTGGCGATATAGCGGACGGGGTCGATCGGTTCGTGGGTCGGACCCGATGTCACCAGCGCGGACCGCCCGGCCAGCAAGGGCTGTTTCGGTGCCGTATCTTTTTTCAGAGCGTCCAGAATGGCCGCCGCGATCGTTTCCGGTTCGCTCAGACGCCCATATCCGAACTCGCCGCAGGCCATCGGGCCTTCGTCCGGGCCGATCACCCGGACGCCACGTCGTTTCAGGGTCGCCAGATTGTCCTGTGTCGCCGGATGATCCCACATTCTGACATTCATCGCGGGCGCCACCATGACGGGTTTATCCGTCGCCAGCAAAACGGTCGTTGCGATATCGTCCGCCAGGCCGGCGGTCATCTTTGCAAGGATGTCCGCGCTGGCCGGGGCGACCACGATCAGGTCTGCCTGGCGCGACAATTGGATATGGCCCATTTCGGATTCGTCGGTCAGGGAGAACAGGTCGGTATAGACCTTGTCCTCACTCAGGGCCGCCAGCGACAGGGGGGTCACGAATTCCGCCCCGCCCTTTGTCAGGACGCACCGGACCGCGACGCCGCGTTCGCGCAGCCGCCGGATCAGCTCCAGCGACTTATAGGCGGCGATACCCCCTGAAACGATCAGAACGATGCGATGCGATGCCGTCATGTGGCCTCTCCGCCGGGCGGCTATAAAACAGGACATCTATGTAGATTATTCCCGGCCCAGGGACAAGCGCGGGAGTTTTTCATATTCTACACCGGTTAATCCGTTTGGGATCGAAATAGTTAAACGAAGGTTAACGGTCAAAAAACTACGAATGAAGTTTTCTAGCTCCCTCGGCACCTCAAAATGTGGTGTCCCACGGGGTCCCTGACTGCAAATGTAGGAGTCAGTTGTTGAACAGGCCTATTGTCATCGCCCCCAAGACCGCCAGAACGACCACAGGCCCCCAGAAACGCACGTTTTCCCGCATTCCACCCGGTTCCCGCAGGCTGCCATCCGGGTTCATGCCCGCCTTGGCCAGCCGGTCCAGGGTCTCCTCCGCCTTGCGCAGGGTGCGGGGCAGGCGTTCCAGACTTTCCATCGTGTCGCGCACCGTCTCGACGATCCGCGCCTCCGGCCCGCGATTGGCGATCATCCATTCCTCGATCAGCGGACGGGCCAACAGCCACATATTGACGTCGGGATTGAGTTTCCGCCCCACGCCTTCGGCCACCAGCATGGTTTTCTGCAGCAGCAGCAGATCCGGCTGGGTCGGCATGTCGAAGCGTTCGGTGGTGCGGAACATCTGTTCCAGCAGACGGCCGACGGATATCTCGTTCAGCGACTTGTCCAGAACCGGCTCCCCGATGGCCCGCAATGCCTGGGTGAACAATTCACGCGACTGGGTCGGCGGAACATAGCCGATTTCGAAATGGGCATCGGCCACCCGGCGGTAATCGCGGCCCAGGAAGCCGACCAGCGTGTCCGCCATGAACAGCCGCTGGCGCCGCGTCACCCGACCCATGATCCCGAAATCGACCGGACAGAGCCGCCCTTCGGCATCGATGAACATGTTGCCCGGATGCATGTCGGCGTGAAAATAGCCGTCGCGAAAGACCTGCAGGAAGAAGATGCGGGCCGACCGCGCCAGGATGTCTTCGATATCGTGGCCCGCCGCCCGCAGCGCCTCGACATCGTCGATATTGTGTCCCCGGATGCGTTCCGTTGTCAGCACGCGCTGACCGGTGCGCTCCCAATCCACATCGACGACGTGGAACCCCTCGTCGCCTTCGCAATATTCCTTCAGCTCGGCGGCCGCCGCACCTTCGAGACGGAGATCCAGCTCGACCCGGATCCATTCCTCGAACGTGTCGACCACGGCGACCGGACGCAGGCGCCGGACCGGCGGATGCGCCCTTTCCGCCAACCGGGCGAGAAAGCGGAACAGGCCGATATCGCGCTCCAGCCTGTCCTCGATCCCGGGCCGCAGAACCTTGACCGCGACCTCGCGCCCATCGGCGGTCGTGGCGAAATGCACCTGGGCGATGGAGGCGGCGGCGACCGGATTTCGGTCGAACTCTGCAAAGGCCTCGGCCAGCGGCATCGCCAAGGTGGCCTCGATCGTCTCGACGGCCTTGTCGGTCGGGAAGGGATCCAGACCGTCCTGCAGCTGTTCCAGATCGCGCGCGACCTCATCACCGACCAGATCGGCGCGGACCGACAGCGCCTGACCCAGCTTCACGAAGCTGGGGCCCAGATCGGCCAGCGCGACGGCCAGCCTTTCCCCCGGGCGTCCGGGGCGGCGGCGGCGGAAGAGTATCCTGAGACACCAGACACAGGCCCGAAGCGGCGCCGCGCGGCGGCTGACCATTTCCAGCGGCCACAGCGCGTCGTGGCGGGCCAGAGTCCGCGCGATCCCGACAAGCCGGGTGAGATGAATGATCGGTAGAAACATCCCGCTCTAAATCCGCCAGCCCTGATGGATTGCCGCGATCCCGCCGGACAGGTTGCGGTAGCCGACGCGTTCCAGCCCCGCTTCGCGCATCTTGCCGCACAGCACGTCCTGCGGCGGGAAGCGCCGGATCGATTCCGCAAGATAGCGATAGCTCTCCTCGTCCTTCGCGACCCAGCGTCCAAGCGCCGGCAGAACCTTGAAGGAATAGGCGTCGTACAAACGGTCCAGCACGGGCAGCGCGACGGTGCTGAATTCCAGGCACAGGAACTTGCCGCCCGGCCGCAAGACCCGGCGCGCCTCGGACAGGGCGCTGTCGATATCGGTGACGTTCCGCAGGCCGAACGCGATGGTATAGGCATCGACGCTGCCGTCCGCGATCGGCAGACGCTGGGCATCGCCGACGGTCCAGTCCAGCCCCGTCAGGCGTGCGGCGTCGATGGCCCGGTCCCGGCCGACCCGGACCATGCCCTCGGTCAGGTCGCAGACCGTCACCCGGCCGCCGCCCGCCTCCAGGAAGCGGAAGGCGATGTCCCCGGTCCCGCCCGCGACATCCAGCAGATGCTGACCCGGCCGGGGGCGGATCTGGTCGATCAAGGTCGCCTTCCACAGCCGATGGATTCCGCCCGACATCAGGTCGTTCATCAGGTCATAGCGCGACGCGACCGACGAGAAGACCCCCCGCACCAGGCCGGGCTTTTCCTCCGCCTCAACGTCGCGATAGCCGAAGCTCGCGTTATCGCTGGAATTTTCGCTCATGATGGGCCAGACAATAGCGCTGGCCCTCCACTAATCAAAGACTATCCGCATGCCGGAACTGCCTGAAGTCGAGACCGTTTGTCGCGGATTGCGCCCGGCGCTGGCCGGCAAGCGCCTGTTCCGGGTTGAGCAGCGCCGGCCGGACCTGCGCTTTCCGTTTCCGGACGGGTTCGTCGCACGGCTGGAAGGCGCGCGGATCGCCGCCATCGAGCGGCGCGCGAAGTACATTCTGATCCGGCTGGAGGACGGCTGGACCTGGCTGGTTCATCTTGGCATGTCCGGCCGGTTCACCGTGACGCCGGGCGCGCAGGCATCCAGCGGGCAGGCCGGGCACAATTCCGGCTGGGCCATGGTCGAAAAGCACGATCACGTCCTGATTGAAGTCGAAGATGGCGGCCGGCTGGTCTTCAACGACACCCGGCGTTTCGGCTTCATGGATCTGATCCCGCCCGGCGGAGAGGCGGCAAGCCCGCATCTGGCGCATCTGGGGCCGGAACCGCTGTCCGACGCTTTCAGCACCGAGACCTTCTCCGCCGCGCTTGCGGGCAAGCGCACGCCGATCAAGGCGGCGCTGCTGGATCAGCGCCTGGTGGCCGGCCTGGGCAATATCTATGTCTGCGAGGCGCTGTGGCGGGCCGGAATCAGCCCCAAGAGATCGGCCCATACGGTGGCGGGTGCGCGCGCCGCGCGTCTGGTCCCCGCCGTGAAGGAGGTCCTGGCCGCCGCGATCGAGGCCGGTGGGTCGTCCTTGCGGGATTACGTTCAGGCGACGGGGGAGCTGGGCTATTTTCAGCATTCCTGGGACGCCTATGACCGGGAAGGAGAGCCCTGCCGCCAACCCGGTTGCGACGGTACGGTCGTGCGGATCGTGCAGTCGGGCCGGTCCAGTTTTTACTGTCCGCGCCATCAGCGATGAGCCGCCGGTTACGGTAAATCCAGCGAAATCAATCTGATTCAGATCGTCATTGTGCAGGGCATCAAAACGGGATAGCAAATCCGCCATGGGAAGACGCCTTGCATGGACGGTTTTTGCCGTCGCGACCGTGATCTCAACCGCGCTGGCCGGTGCCGGCGCGCAGAGCTTCATCGAAGGCTCCGAGGATCTGCCGCTTGCTCCGGTTCTGGAGGCGGTGGACGAGGCGGGCATGGTGTTCGATTCCCCGTCCGGACGGATCGTCGAGGCATTCGCCACCGGCGACACCGACCGGCAGGAGGTACTCGCCTTTTATGCTGAAACACTGCCCTCGCTGGGATGGGAACAACTGGCCGACGGCCGGTACCGGCGCGAGGGCGAACGACTGGCCATCGACTTTTTCGGCGCTGACGGCGCGCTGAGCGTGCGCTTCACGCTGGCACCGGAATAATCGGGCCCCCTTTCCAACGACATCTACGAGGATCACCCCATGGGCTATGAATTCATTCAGACGGAGAAGAAGGATGCGGTCGGCATCATTACCCTGAACCGTCCGAAGGCGCTGAATGCGCTCTGTGCCGGCCTGATCGAAGAACTGGGCCGCGCGCTGGACGATATGGAAGCCGACGATGCGATCGGCGCGGTTGTCCTGACCGGGTCCGAGAAAGCCTTCGCCGCGGGCGCCGATATCAAGGAGATGTCCGAGAAGTCCTTCATGGACGTCTATCTTCAGGATTTCATCACCGACGGCTGGGAGCGGATCACGACCTGCCGCAAGCCGATCATCGCCGCCGTCGCCGGCTATGCCCTGGGTGGCGGCTGCGAGGTAGCGATGATGTGCGATTTCATCATCGCCGCCGAAAACGCCAAGTTCGGCCAGCCGGAAATCACCATCGGCACCATTCCCGGTTCCGGCGGGACCCAGCGCCTGACCCGCTTCGTCGGCAAGTCCAAGGCCATGGAAATGTGCCTGACCGGCCGTCTGATGGATGCGGCCGAGGCGGAGCGCGCCGGACTGGTCAGCCGCATTGTCCCGAATGACGAATTGATGAGCGACGCGCTGAAAACCGCGACCCAGATCGCCGGCCTGTCGCGGCCGATCGTGATGATGGCCAAGGAATCCGTGAACCGCGCCTACGAGACCACGCTCGCCGAGGGCGTCCGTTTCGAACGCCGCCTGTTCCATTCGACCTTCGCGACCGAAGATCAGAAGGAAGGCATGGCGGCCTTCGCGGAAAAGCGCACCCCGAAATGGCAGAACCGCTGATTGCGGTCCCAGGGATCAGTGCGGGGTTGACGGGCCGGTCCGGTATCCGTATAAGCCCCGCCGATCTGATACATGACTGGCCCGGCGCTGACCGGCGCCCTGGAAGGCAAGAGACAAAGACATGGCGAACCACGCATCCGCGCTGAAGCGCATCCGCCAGACCAAGAAACGCACCGACCGCAACATGGCGCGTCGCAACCGCGTCCGCACCTTCGTGCGCCGCGTCGAGGAAGCGATCGCTTCCGGCGACAAGGAAGCCGCGGAGGCCGCCCTGAAAGTGGCGATGCCGGAACTGCACCGCAGCGCGTCGAAAGGCGTCATGCGCAAGGACACCGCGTCCCGCAAGATCAGCCGCCTGACGCACCGCGTGAAGGCCGTCGGCGCCTGACGGATTGCTTCCGGGATCTTCGGTTCCCGGACCTGATTGATCGAACCGCCGTCCGGACTCCGGGCGGCGGTTTCGCTTGCCCATTCATCGTTCTGTCGCCTTTCCGTCACACCCGGACGTCACCGTAATATTTCTGTCCATGGATCAAAAATCGCGGAGTTCCGGGGATGCATTTGCCATCACGCAGACTCGCAACGCTTTTTCGCGGCGCAATACATTGTGTGTGTTTTGAGGGCTTCCGGCGGAGTCAGAATGGGTTCAGAGTCAACAGATTTATTTTCCGAATCACCCTGGCAGGCGGCTTGATCGGCAAATAGCCGCTGAGTAGGATCACTTCCGGTGAGGTTGGTCATACCTTCCCGGAACCAGAAGAACAGTAGAGCTTTCAATAAAATGAAAGATAAAAACCGAGGACAAGAAGCAACAATAGGTCGTTCAGTTTAATCACGCCTGGTCTATGCTTTCTTCGGAACTGTTTCTACTGTCGCTTGCCGGGCATCGGCGAGGCCTGCATTTGTTTTTGGCGCTCGTCCTTGGGGAGTACAAAGTAGTGAGGAGACATCCAACGGCGTTGCCGTTGCCGGGTTCCTATTACTTTGCGCTTTAGGGTTCCACCGATCCTGTTCGGCCGGCACGGGGGCGCTGGCGGCCGGATAATTCTCCGTCCCGTTCCCGGTATTGACCGGGGCAGCGGGTCGGGCGCCGGGACCGTATTTTCGTAGACGACCTCTTCGGTCCGAAACGAACAAGCGGTAACGGCGGGGGTGGGCAGGTATTTTGGCAGGATCGCGGCGCCGCTCAGGCGGGGATCCGGCTCCTACCGGCGGCGGGCTGGCCGTCGGAGAACTGGAACGGGTCGACGGCATTGGGCGTTTTTCGGCGTCGGTGATCGACGATTGGTATAGGCGAAAGCGGGCCAAACTGGCCGCATCGAATTTGGCGGGGGTTACGTCGGTCAATGGACGGCACTACGACTGAGCAATGGGCGCGCGTGCGCGCGGCGCTGCGCGAGGAATTCGGCGAGAACGCATACCGCAGCTGGCTCAAACCGCTGACCTTCGAAGGGTTGGACGGCGACACGGTCCATCTGTCCGTGCCGACCCGCTTCATGCGCAACTGGATCGAATCCCAATATGGCGAACGCCTGACCGCGTTGTGGGCGTCGGAGCGGCAGAGCATCCGGACCGTCTCGGTCCGACAGGCGAAACAGCGCCCGTCGGCGCAGGACCTGCCGGAAGAGGCCGCCGCTTTGCCGGCCGCCGAACTGACCGAGGCGCCGGAGGATGTCGCCGCCGCCAATCTGTCGGCCCCGATAGACCCGCGCTTCACCTTCGAGACCTTCATCGTCGGCAAACCGAACGAGCTGGCCTTCGCCGCCGCGCGCCGCGTGGCCGAGGCGCCCAATGTGCCGTTCAACCCGCTGTTTCTGTTCGGCGGCGTCGGCCTGGGCAAGACCCATCTGATGCACGCCATCGCCGGTCATATCCGCACCACCGCGCCGCAGAAGAAAGTGCTCTATCTGTCCGCGGAAAAGTTCATGTACCAGTTCATCCGGGCGCTGCGGTACAAGGACACGATGGCGTTCAAGGAGATGTTCCGCTCCGTCGACGTGCTGATGATCGACGATGTGCAGTTCATCGCCGGCAAGGAAAGCACCCAGGAAGAGTTCTTCCACACCTTCAACGCCCTGGTGGACCAGAACCGCCAGGTCGTGATCTCCGCCGACAAGTCTCCGGCCGAGCTGGACGGGATCGAGGACCGGATGAAGTCGCGTCTGGGCTGGGGCCTGGTCGCGGAAATCCATTCGACCACCTACGAGCTGCGCCTCGGCATCCTGCAATCCAAGGCCGAGCAGATGCAGGTCGACGTGCCGGTGAAAGTCCTGGAATTTCTGGCCCACCGCATCTCGTCCAATGTGCGGGAGCTGGAAGGCGCCCTGAACCGCCTCGTCGCCTACGCCAATCTGGTCGGCCGCCCGATCACCCTGGAAAATGCCCAGGACGTGCTGCACGACCTGCTGCGCGCCAATGACCGCAAGGCGACCATCGAAGAGATCCAGAAGCGCGTCGCCGAACACTACAACATCAAGGTTTCCGAAATGCATTCCGCCCGCCGCAGCCGCGCCGTCGCCCGGCCGCGTCAGGTGGCGATGTATCTGTCCAAGCAGTTGACCGCCCGTTCGCTGCCGGAGATCGGCCGCAAGTTCGGCGGCCGCGACCACACGACGGTCATGCACGCGGTCAAGAAGGTCGACGAACTGCGCCAGAGCGACCACAGCTTCGCGGAGGATGTCGAGCTGCTGCGGCGCATGCTGGAGGGGTGATTCGCGAAAATCGCCCCGGACGGACGAATCGGGACCCGTTGCGCCGCAAACACGGACTGAAACGGGCCAGGTACCTCCACTTAAGAGTTTTTGAATAACTCCGTAATATCAGAGGCTTACAAAGCAGCTTCCGGAGCCGCCTCGACGCCGGAGCGCGCGCCCGGGAATCGCCAAAAAAAACGCGGATTTCTTGGGCGCGCATGCTATAGTCCGGTCCCGTTCGGACCCCTCGGCAAAACCGTCGAAATCCTCGGTCCGGCGGGCGGAATCCGGTCTCGCGATTCGGCCCGGTCCATCCGCGAAACCACCCCAAGTCCGACCTCGATTGAACGGGGCGGGCACGATCCCCGGAAGCGGGGTCGCATGGGTCGAGACTGACGAATAGGGAGTGCGCTCGCGGCGTTTTCGCCCGGAAATGCTGGAAGTACAGGGTCCCCGCGGACGCTTAAGGTGAAACCAAACACGGAAACGATCTTCTAAGCCATGAAACTCACCATTGAACGGGCCGCGCTGCTTCGCGCTTTGAACCATGTGCAGAGTGTCGTCGAGCGCCGCAATACCATCCCGATCCTCGCCAACGTCCTGATCGAGGCGCGCGACGGCATGTTGAGCCTGAACGCGACCGATATGGATATTTCGATCGTCGAGCGCACGGCGGCGGAAGTCGCCACGCCGGGGTCGATCACGGCGCCCGCCCATACGCTGTACGACATCGTCCGCAAGCTGCCGGACGGCGCCCAGGTCGATCTGGACGCAACGGGCGAGGGCGACCGCCTGATCCTGTCGTCGGGCCGGTCGCGCTTCACGCTGCAGACCCTGCCGACGGAGGACTTCCCGGTCATGGCCGGCGGCGACATGCCGCACAGCTTCGATCTGGATGCCGGCGCGCTGCGCACTCTGATCGACCGGACGCGCTTCGCGATCTCCACCGAGGAGACGCGCTATTATCTGAACGGCATCTATCTGCACAGCGTCACCGAGGACGAGCCCAAACTGCGCGCCGTGGCGACGGATGGGCACCGTCTGGCGCGGGTCGAGATCGACCTGCCGGAGGGTGCCGCGGGCATCCCGGGCGTGATCGTGCCGCGCAAGACCGTGGCCGAGCTGCGCAAGCTGATCGAGGAAACCGATGGCGCGGTCACCGTGACCCTGTCGGACACCAAGATCCGCTTTGCCTTCGACGAGGCGGTGCTGATTTCCAAGCTGATCGACGGGACCTTCCCGGATTACGAACGCGTCATTCCGACCGGCAACGACAAGATCCTGTCCGTCGACCGCAACAGCTTCTCCCAGGCCGTCGACCGTGTGTCGACCATCGCGACCGAAAAGCTGCGCGCCGTGAAGCTGAGCATCGATGCCGGACAGCTGACGCTCAGCGCGTCGAGCCAGGAAAATGGCACGGCCGTCGAGGAACTGCCGGTCGATTACGACAAGGATTCCATCGAAATCGGCTTCAACGCCCGCTATCTGATGGATATCGCGGATCAGATCGAAAGCGTCCAGGCGCAGTTCGTTCTGGCCGATGCGGCCTCTCCGACCATCGTCCGCGATTCCGAGGATCCCGGTGCGCTTTATGTGCTGATGCCGATGCGGGTGTGACCGCTTCGTGTCCACCCTCGTCGCAGCGTCGGCCGAGACGCGAATGGCAATGTCAGAGACCGGACCCGTTCGGGCCTTGGCGGTTCGCCGGTTGCGGCTGACCGCCTTCCGGAATTATCTGTCGGCGGCGCTGGATCTGGACCCGCGCCCCGTCGTCCTGACCGGGCAGAACGGCGCGGGGAAGACGAACCTGTTGGAGGCCGTTTCGCTGCTGACGCCGGGTCGCGGCTTGCGGCGGGCGAAGACGCAGGAATTGGATCGGGTTTCACCGGACGGCGGCGGCACTGGGACGGCCTGGGCTGTCGCCGGAACGGTCGATACGGCAACCGGCCCGGTCGATCTGGGCACCGGGCGCGATCCGGAAGGCGACCGCAGGGTGGTCCGGATCGACGGCGAGGCCGGCCGCAGTCAGGCGGCATTGGGCGAGCATCTGTCCGTCGTCTGGCTGACGCCGCAGATGGACCGGCTGTTCCAGGAATCGTCCGGCGAGCGCCGGCGGTTCCTCGACCGGCTGATCTATGGTTTCGATCCGGCCCATGCCGGTCGGGTTACGGCCTATGACAAGGCTTTGCGTCAGCGCGCGCGGCTGTTGAAGGACGGGACCGGCGACGATACCTGGTTGGGCGCGTTGGAGGCCCAGATGATCGAGCGGGGGATCGCCATCGCGGCGGCCCGGCGCGACATGGCGGACCGGTTGGCCCGTGCCTGCACCCGGCAGGACGGTCCCTTCCCCGGCGCGGCAATCGCCGTCGACGGCGATGTGGAGACCTGGCTGGCCGAGCTGCCCGCGCTGGAGGCAGAGGACCGTTTCGCGGCGGCCCTGCGCGACAACCGGCGGCGCGACGCCGAGGCCGGCGGCGCCGCGGTCGGGCCGCACCGCTCGGACCTGGCGGTGACGCATCTGGCCAAGGGCCTGCCCGCGTCGCAATGCTCGACCGGGGAGCAGAAGGCGCTGCTGATCGCCATCGTCCTGGCCCATGCGCGGCTGCAGGGCGCGGAGCGCGGCGCCGGACCGGTCCTGCTGCTGGACGAGGTGGCGGCGCATCTGGACGAGGCGCGGCGCGACGCGCTGTTCGGCACGGTGCTGGGCCTGGGCCTGCAGGCCTGGATCACCGGCACGGATGCCGGGGTGTTCGGCGCTTTGGGCGGCCGGGCGCAATATTTCGAAGTGGCGGCGGCGACCATTCGCCCCGCCGGATGACAGTGTAACCAAGTGACTGGATTGGGTTCGGTATGAGTGACGATTCGACATCGGATACGGACGGCCTCGGCCAGAGCGTGAACGAGTATGGCGCGGATTCCATTAAGGTCCTGAAGGGCCTGGAAGCGGTGCGCAAAAGGCCCGGCATGTATATCGGCGATACCGATGACGGCACCGGCCTGCACCACATGGTCTATGAAGTCGTCGACAACGCGATCGACGAGGCACTGGCCGGCCATTGCGACATCGTGAAGGTCAAGCTGAACGGCGACGGCTCCGTCACCGTGTCCGATAACGGTCGCGGCATTCCGACCGAGATGCACCCGACCGAGGGCGTTTCGGCGGCGGAAGTCATCATGACCCAGCTGCATGCCGGCGGGAAGTTCGACCAGAATTCCTATAAGGTTTCCGGCGGTCTGCATGGGGTCGGCGTCTCGGTGGTGAACGCCCTGTCGATCTGGCTGGAACTGGAAATCAAGCGCGGCGGCAAGACCCATCGCATGCGGTTCGAACACGGCGACGCCGTCGCGCCGCTGGCCGTGGTCGGCGACAGCGTGGGCGAGAAGGGTACCCAGATCACCTTCCTGCCGTCGCCCGAAACCTTCACCATGACCGATTTCGACTTCGGCACGCTGGAACACCGGCTGCGGGAACTCGCCTTCCTGAATTCCGGCGTTCATATCCAGCTCACCGATGCGCGTTCGGCCGATAAGAAGGTCGTCGACCTGCATTATGAAGGCGGGGTCCAGGCCTTCGTCTCCTGGCTGGACCGGTCGAAGCAGAGCCTGCATGGCGACCCGGTGCTGATCACCGGCGAGAAGGACGGCCTGACCGTCGAATGCGCCCTGCAATGGAACGACAGCTATCACGAGACCATGCTGTGTTTCACCAACAACATCCCCCAGCGCGACGGCGGCACGCATCTGGCCGGGTTCCGCGGCGCCCTGACCCGTCAGATCAACGGCTATGCCTCCGATAGCGGCCTGGCGAAGAAGGAAAAGGTCACCCTGTCCGGCGACGACGCCCGCGAGGGGCTGACCTGCGTCCTGTCGGTCAAGGTGCCGGATCCGAAATTCTCCAGCCAGACCAAGGACAAGCTTGTCTCGTCCGAAGTTCGCCCGGTGGTTGAGGCGATCGTCAACGAGAAACTGGCCGAATGGTTCGGGGAAAACCCCGGCGAGGCCCGCAAGATCGTGCAGAAGGCGGTCGAGGCCGCCGCGGCCCGCGAGGCCGCGCGCAAGGCCCGCGAACTGACCCGCCGCAAGGGCGTGCTAGACATCGCCTCCCTGCCCGGCAAGCTCGCCGATTGTCAGGAACGCGATCCGGCCAAGTCCGAATTGTTCCTGGTCGAGGGCGATAGCGCGGGCGGTTCCGCCAAACAGGGCCGCGACCGGAAGTTCCAGGCCATCCTGCCGCTGAAGGGCAAGATCTTGAATGTCGAGCGCGCGCGCTTCGACAAGATGCTGTCCAGTCAGGAGATCGGCACGCTGATCACCGCGCTCGGTACCGGGATCGGCAAGGACGATTTCAACTTCGACAAGACGCGCTATCACAAGATCATCATCATGACCGACGCCGATGTCGACGG
Source organism: Pacificispira sp. (assembly GCF_965228185.1). Classification (NCBI taxonomy): domain Bacteria; kingdom Pseudomonadati; phylum Pseudomonadota; class Alphaproteobacteria; order Rhodospirillales; family Aestuariispiraceae; genus Pacificispira; species Pacificispira sp. The sequence continues at coordinate 762,322 of NZ_CBDDHE010000008.1, forward strand.
CAGTCACATCCGCACCCTGCTTCTGACCTTTTTCTACCGTCAGATGCGTCAGTTGGTCGATGCGGGCTATCTCTATATCGCCCAGCCGCCGCTCTTCCTGGTCAAGCGGGGCGAGCGCAAGCTGCGCTATATCAAGAACGAGCCCGAACTGGAGGCCTTCCTGGTCGCCAACGGGCTCAGCGACGCCGTCCTGACCGACGCCCATGGCGCCCAGCGGGCCGGCGAGGATCTGAGCGCCATCGTCAGCCGCGCCCGCGAGGCCAAACGCCTGATCGAGCCGCTGGCCCGGTCCTGCGGCAACGCCCAGGTGATCGAGCAACTGGCGATCTATGGCGCGCTGAGCGCGACCCTGCAGCAGGACATCAACCTGGCCGTCGACGCCGCGAATTTCGTCGCCAAGGTGCTGGACCGCCTGTCCGACGAACATGCCAGGGGCTGGACCGGCGAGGCGAGCGCGGAGAACGGTTATGTCTTCACCCGCGTGAACCGGGGCGTCACCGAACGCATCCAGGTCGACCCGGAACTGCTGCGCAGCGGCGAATCCCGCAAGCTGGACGGCATGGCCGGCCATCTGCAGGAGATCTACAGCCAGAACGGCGCGACCCTGCATATCAAGGAAGACGGCCACAAGATCACCGGCCCAATCGACCTGATCGACCGCATCGTCCAGACCGGCCGCAAGGGCCTGTCGGTCCAGCGCTATAAGGGTCTGGGCGAAATGAACCCCGACCAGCTTTGGGAAACCACCCTGGATCCGGAAGCCCGCACCCTGCTGCAGGTCCGGGTCGCCCATGGCGACGACGCCGATACCGTCTTCTCCACCCTGATGGGCGACATCGTCGAACCCCGCCGCGACTTCATCCAGGAAAACGCGCTGAAAGTGGCAAATTTGGACGTTTAGTTCGGGGGTGTGAGAAGTCACATAACCCTGGAAACTTACCTTACGGTATTAGGGTTCTGCCGCACGGACTGGACCGACGGCGCCTAACGCTCGGACCCGAACCTCGAACCCGAACGGCCTGCCGTTCGCGCACCGTCCGCCATACGCGCCCGAACGGACGATCAGGCCGACATGCAAAGCCGCCTGTTCTTGACCCTTAGTGGACAATTGCTGTGGATTTCTACAACATCTAAAGGCCGCATCGGCTTTCCCCGACACTGTTGGACCCTTAGGCAATCAGATTGGTACGGCCAATCATGGCCGAAAGCGGTGTATGCGCGACAATTGGAACCGATCTCCGACTTTTCGCCATTTGTCTGGAGTTTGCGATTGAAACCGGTTCCCCTGCATGTCCAGACGCAGTCGACGGAGTTCGGTCTGGCATCCATGGGGATGATCCTGCCTAACGTCCGCCGGCGAAGGAGCCAAGGGCCTGCCTCGCCATTGACCCGGAGCGGACAAACGCAACCAAATCGCTTCGTCAGCGATCAATTCTGACCTAACCCGCGTCTCGACTGACACATAACTCGCTTCCTGAGAGTGGGTTCCAACAAGATGCGTCTTTGAGACAATTCGATATCGGTAGGTGCCATATGTGAGCGAGGTTTCTGGCAGGCCACAAGAACTGGAAACGTCCACGACGGGGGCAGGTTACGGAAGTTTCTCGTCCGAGGTCTTCCGGCCTGAGGTGGTCGAACCTGGCGGAAATTACTCCGCCGAACCGGCAGCTGGAGTCCAAGCCATCATGAAAAGCGTCAAGTTTGTCCTCGGTTTTGGCGTTTGCATTCTTATCGTGCTCTCCGTTGGTACGGTCGGAGCGCTTGGCACGTTCGGATCCATGGAGTCGGCGCTCGAAGTGACCCGCCGACTGCAGCAGAACCGCACGAACGCGATTGCGGAAAATCTGATCGAATATTTTCGGCAGGTTGAGGAAGATATGCGCACCCTGGCAGAACTGGTGGGTGCGTCGAACCAGAGTGCCTCCGATCCCTACGCGATTGCGGTTCTCAGCGCCTTCGTCCGCAACAAGGATTACCTGTACGACCTAACTCTGGTTCGCCGGGACGGCTCAACTGTCCTTGTCTGGCAGGACGGGGATGATCCGCCGGAATCTGACCTGACCTACCGGCCGGATGGCGAAACCCTTGCATATGTGAAGGCGGGTCGCCCAGGGGACGGAACGGAGGGATTCGACGATATCTTCCTGAACGAAGACGACCGCCCGGTTATCGAATACTCCATACACGTCGCCGACCCGCAAGGTGCCCCGATCGGCAGCATTTTCACAGAATTGGGCGTGGCGACGATTTCCGGGCACATTTCCGACACCGATGACCAGGGCGGAGGATACCGGTTCGCATTCGACGAAACGGGATATGTTTTGGCGCATCCGACCTTCGCGGGTCTCGAAACCTTCGCGAAGTGGGAGGAGGTCCCCTCCATCGGCGATCTGTCGGATCCGGTCGCCGAAGCCGTCTTCGCCCTCGTTGACGGCGGTCAAACCGAAATCGGTGAGGTGACGGTGGCCGAGCGCCGATGGCTGGTCTCGGTCGCGGAAGTCGACCGGTTTGGCTACAAGAGTTGGTACACCGCAGACGTGGTCCCGCGCGATACCGTGCTTGGACCAGCGGTGGAGCGGGCACAAATGATCGCCCTTGTGGGCTTGGCGATCCTCATTGGCGCGGTTGTCTTCGCCGTGTTGGTCGGGCGCGGGATCGTCGGTCCGATCATTCGTTTGTCTTCGGCGGCGAAGGAAGTGGAGAGCCTCAACATCGTCCCCCGTGACCACAAATTCAGCGGGTTCACGGAATTGAACCGAGCCGAACAGGCGTTCGCAGCCATGTTAGGCGGCCTCGAAGTCTTTGCGCGCTATGTGCCGAAGAACCTGGTCCGTCAGCTGATCTCCATGGAAGCCAGCGGTCGCGATGTGAAAGCGACAGAACGCGAGGTCACCATCCTTTTTACCGATATCGCCAGCTACACCACGATTTCCGATGGCATGTCGCCGAACGAGCTTGCCAAGATGCTGAATGACTATTTCGAAGCCGTGGTGCTGCCGGTCAATGACCGCGAAGGCACGGTCGATAAATTCATTGGCGATGCGTTAATGGCTTTCTGGAACGCCCCTGTTGAACAGTCCGATCATGTGGACCGGGCTCTGGCGGCGGCGCTTGAGATACAATCCGTCACCGCGCGGATAAATGCCAAACGGGAGGCTGACGGCGAGCCACCGTTGGTTACACGGATCGGCATTCACACAGGCACGGTGCTTGTCGGGAACATCGGTGCCAGCGCGAGGATGAATTACACCATCGTCGGCGATGCCGTGAACACCACCGCGCGGCTCGAGGCACTGGGTAAGGACGTTGGAGAGACGTTATGTATCTCGAGCGATACGCGCGATAAGGCGAGGGGCGACTATGTCTGGCGCGAAGTCGGACGCGTGCAACTGCGCGGGCGCGGTTCCGAGACCACAGTGTTCACGATCGACTCTGAAGGCTGAAGCGGGAAGTGTCAGAGCAAATCGGATTGAGCGTTTCGGTGCTAATGACCTAAGCCCTTAATCTTCTTCCAGATTTGGGTAAGGTCCGTTCCTGGATAAATGCGGTCGCGTGATCCCGAATCTACTTTTTGGAATTACCACCCCTGCCAGACTCTGCCCGTAGAACCTCCCCAAGCCATACCGGGTCGAGTGACTGGCGCTGTTCTTTGCCATGGCGCGCGTGGGGGGCTAGTGGCGATCCCTTTGTCTATTTGTACTCTTCGAGGAATTCGGATTCGAAACACGGTCCGAATGCGGCGGATTGGTCACGAAGCTTACCACCGAACTCGCAAATGAACATGCGGTGGTCGTAAAGAACGACCGTCGCCCCCGCAGTCTGAGTTGTTAGGATTTTACCATTCTCCATAAGTTCTTTTGGGGACGGCTCGAGACTGGCTGTCATTTCATTTGCGGAGAACTCAAGGAAAGTGGCGGTTGCGATTGCTACCAATAGGATCAGTCCTGCAACTGGCATCATAAAGCATTTACGCATCTTGAAGTCCCAGGGCGAAAGGTAAGTCACGACCAGGAGGCGAAACTTTTTAGAAACAGTATAGGATCTGATCCGTCGTACGAAGCCTTAATCGGTTTGGAATTTCTAGTGTTCGGACGCGCACCCCACCCCTTGCGCCTCCGCGAAACCATGTATGGTATGGGCGACGGAAAGTAAGGGCGGATCTCGCGGCTGCGGCTCGCTCGCACCCTCGGGTTCGAGTTTACTCGAACCTCAGATGGCTTTCGGCGGAGTACAGCCAATCTATGGCCTGGTAGAGTTTCTCGACCGGCCGATGTTTGAAGTAATGGTCGCGGACTTGGTCGAAGACCGGGCCGGCCTGGCAGACTTCGATGAATCGGCGCGCGCTGAGCTGGACGCGGGCGGTGCGCAGGTAGCGCTTATGCGAATAGGCCCGAAAGGCCTCGTCAATCGTGGAGTGGCGCGACAGGGACGCGGCCAGTTCGGCACTGTCCTCCAACGCCTGACAGGCACCCTGGGCCATGTATTGCAGCATGGGATGGGCCGCGTCGCCCAATAGGACGGCATTGCGGTCGGCCCAATTCGCCACCGGCTCGCGATCCGATACGAGCCACCGCCTCTCATGCGGCAGGTGGCGCAGCAATTCATGGACCTCGGGCGCGAAGCCGCTAAAGGGAGCGGTCATGTCTTCGAGCGACCCCTCGATGTCGTCGGGCTCAAGCTCTATCGGGGAGCGGAAGGTGACCACGAGATTGAACAACTCACCCGACCGCAGAGGATAGTGCACGAAATCAGCGCCGTCGCCGCACCACATGACAACGTCCTGGCACCACAGGGCGTCGGGGATGGTGTGCCGTGGCACCACGCCGCGATAGACGACGTGCCGCGGCTTTTCCGGGGCGCCGTCACCGACGATTTTCTGTCGTACGGCGGACCGCAATCCGTCCGCACCGATCAAGGCGTCGCCTTCCACCGTTTCGCCTGATGAAAGCCGCACCGACACCCCGCCATTTGCCGCCTCGTAACCTTCGACTCGGGCGCCAGTTTGCAAGTCGATCCTTGTTTCCGCCTGACAGGCATCCAGCAGGATCGAAAGAAGATCGGCACGGTGGACGACACAATAGGGCGCGCGGTAGCGCTGCGCGAATTCCGCATTGGTGGGAAGCTTCACAATCGGCGCGCCGGTATAGCCATTGCGCATCTGCAGGGCTTCCGGCTTCCAGGCATAGGGCATTACCGGATCGGCGAGGCCGAGATCGGCCAAGGCGCGCATGCCGTTCGGTGCCAGTTGGATCCCTGCGCCCACCTCGGTGAAATCGGTCGCCTGCTCCAGGACCGCGATTTCATGGCCTTTTTGGGCCAGCGCATAGGCGATCGACAGCCCGCCGATGCCGCCGCCGGCGACAATGAACTTTCTGGAACCGCGTGTCATGGCACTTTGCTCCCGTTGCCGAATGGGAGCCGCAGCATGCGAAGCGGCATGCGGCTTGTCAACAAACTATCGATAAAAAAATGAATTACCGATAATTCAATCGTGATCCAGAGCGACCTCGTCCAGTTTTCCGCTTTCCTCGACCTTGCGGAAAGTTGCCTCCAAATGCTCGGAGATCAGGACATGGATCGTCGAAACGTCCCGGTCCATCGCGGCCTCCAGCAATTGCTTGTGTTCGGCCTTCACATCGCGGGAGATGGAGGTGATGCTGAGACAGAGCCGTCGATACCGTTCGGAGCAGATATAGGCGGTGTTGCGCGTGCGTAAGAGCCAGGGCGACTTGCAGGCTGAAACCAACGCATCATGGAACTCGCGGTTCATGTCCTCCCAGGCGACGACGCTGTCGCGATCATTCGGATCGAAGCGTTCCTGTACCCGGTTCAACTGATGGAAGGCGGCAACAATGGCGGCCTCCCAGCGGTCGTCCCCTCTCGCCAGAGCCTGGGACAATGCTTCCTTCTCCAGGAGCTTTCGAAGATTTGTCAGATCCCGGAAGTCGCTCAACGAAACCGGCGCCACCACGAATCCCCGGCGCTGCAAGGACAGAACCAGATTGTCGGATACCAGACGCGACAATGCCTCCCGCAAGGGGCTGGCGCCGATGTCGTAGCGTTCGCGCAGCATCTGCATGCGCAGGCGCGTATTCGGCGTCAGTTCGCCGGACAGAATATCTTCCCGTATGGCATCCAGGGCGGCCTGCGTCAGGGAGCTTGAATCCGGCTCCTCCGCGTTCCAGCCCGGTGCCACGCGGACCGTGGAGCGCCCTTGGTTCGGTCGGTTGGCCATTACATGCGATCCTAAACTTCTCGATAATTTTTCATATTGCCGATGAAAACAGATATAGAGGTCAGTCCGCATCCGATGTCAACGGAAAGGCCTCGAACCGCCGTGCCGCTGTACCGAGCGCGTGAGCCGCACTGTCGAGGGTTAACAATATAATCGATCAAATAATTTTTTATCGATAAAATAATTGACAGCCGATGTATGCATCAATTATCGATTGAGTGAACGATAACGATATTGGCGGCCCGGGCCGCGCAGGGACAATGCTGAAGAACGATTCTCTCGATCTGCTTCACGAGGATATGCGCGCGGCGAACATGGCGCCGACATGGAAATACATCTCCGACTTCGTGACCAAGGAGCCGCGGACAAGCTATCGCCCCTGGCTGTGGCGCTGGAACGATGTCATCCCGTTGCTGATGCGCGCCGGCGACCTGATCACACCGGAGCGCGGCGCCGAGCGCCGGTCGATGGAACATCACAATCCGGACCTGCCCGGCAGTTACAGTGCAAGCCATACCATCGCGACCGCCTTCCAACTCGTCCGTGCCGGAGAGCGCGCTCCGGCGCACCGGCACATGGCGGGCGCAATCCGCTTTGCGGCGAAGAGCCGGGGCGGCGCGGTCTATACCCGGGTCGAAGGGGAACCCCTGCGGATGGAGGAGAACGATCTCGTCCTGACACCGTCCTGGACCTGGCACGAGCATGAGAATGAGACCGAACACGACATCGTCTGGCTGGACGCCCTGGATTTCCCGCTGGTGAACCTGATGCAGGCCAGCCTGTTCGAACCGGGCGAGGCCGGCAACTGCCCGCCTCGTCCCGGCGATTTCTCTGAGCGCCGTCTGGGGTTGTTCCGGCCATCGGGCTGGGGCGACTATCCCGACACGCATCCCGTCCTCCGCTATCCCTGGTCCGATATGCGCGCAGCGTTGCTGGCCGAGCGGGACAGCGAAGGAAGCCCGTACGACGGGATCATTCTGGAATATATCAATCCGACCAATTCCGGCCCGACACTGCCAACCATGACCTGTCACGCACAATTGCTGCGCGCCGGGGAAGACACGTTGGCCCACCGGATGACGACCAGCACCGTTGTCTATGTCATCTCAGGGGTCGGAACCACGGTCATCAACGGAATTCAGTTCGACTGGTCCCCCGGGGACGTCTTCGTCATTCCGACCTGGGCCTGGCACGAACATCGATGCGGCGCGGAAGACGCGTTCCTGTTCTCGATCACCGACCGGCCGGCGCTAGCCGCGCTGGGCATGGTGCGGGAGCAACCGTTTGAAGCGAACGGAGGCCGGCAGACCGTCACCGGAACTTTCGACGGTACGTAAATCATAACAAAGGGTTACGCCGAAACCGCTTGCGGCACCGTGGCGGTCGACGCTCCCCGTATGTCTGAACGGAGCATGAAATTGGGTACCAACCGCGTCATGATACTCTTCAACTACCGCAGCCCGTTCTGCGCCCTGATCGTGGATCGAATGCTGGATCTGGGGGACCGGTTCGACGTTGAGGTGGATTGGAAAATTGCGGCGGATGTGCCCCGGCCGTCCAGCCTCCCGGTCACGCTCGACAATCCGCGCTTCGGCTATAACCGGCAGGATTGTCAGCGCCGCGCAGAATGGGCGGGCCTGCCCTGGGACCCGCCGATCGAATGGCGTCTCAAGGGTGTTCAGGACGCTTCGCGGCTGGGCCAGTATCTTCTGTCCAGCGGATCAGACGCATTCCGGCCCTTCACCATCGCGTGCAATCGCGCTTATTGGAGCCACGGCCGGAACATCAGCGACGCGAATGTGGTGCGACAGATCGCGCTGGAAACAGGGGTAACGGAAGCGGAACTGACCGCGGCCGCCGACCAGACCCGCGAGATCGACGCGCAACTCGCTTCCGTCATGGAATGGTGCGAACAGGCCGGAATCCTCGGCGTTCCCTATTTCACCTTTCGCGGCGAGGCGTTCTGGGGCTCGGACAGGCTGGAGGATCTGGAGCGCCGCTTGCGCGAAGCAGGGCTGGAACGGAATGCCGATCCCGCCGGCTTCGCCCTGCCGGAACGCCCGGTGGTGCCGGTCGCGGGACAGGAGGCGGGCTACCCGGTCGGACGCATTTTCTGCGTCGGCCGGAACTATGCCGAACATGCTCGTGAAATGGGTTTCGACGCGGAACGCGATCCGCCCTTCTTCTTCATGAAGTATCCCGAGGGACTGGTGCTGGATGGCGCCGAGATCCCGTATCCGACGATGACATCGAACTTCCATTACGAGATGGAACTGGTCATCGCGATCGGAGCGACAGTCCGTAATGTGGATGTGTCGGACGCCCCCGGCGCCGTGTTCGGCTATGCGGCGGGGCTGGACATGACGCGGCGCGACCTGCAACTGGCCGCGCGGGACAAGGGGCGGCCCTGGGAAACCGGAAAGGCCTTCGACCATTCCGCGGTAATCGGCGCGATCCGCCCATCGGATCCGGTCGATGGGCCGATCCCCGGCCGGATCGCCCTTTGGGTCAATGACGAAATCAAACAGGATTCCAGCGTCGATCAGCTGATCTGGTCGGTGCCCGAGATCGTCTCGAACCTCTCTCAATTCTACACCCTGCGCCCGGGAGATCTGATCTTCACCGGAACGCCGGCCGGGGTCGGGCCAGTCGTTCCCGGGGACCAACTTCTGGGCCGCATCGACGGCGTCGGCGCAGTCCGGGCCCGCATCGGCCCGCCGGAGTGACCCCCCGCACAAAAGAAGAGCCGCAAGGCCACAACAGCACTCGATTGTTGAAACGATAAACACCGAACAGGAGAAACATGATGAAACCATCCGTTAAAACGCTCGCCACGATGGCTGCCGCCGTCGCGGCATTTGCCATGCCGGTGGGCGCGTCCGCCGAGACCATCAAGCTGGGCCTTGTGACCACATTCACCACCAGTGCCGGTGCGGGCGGCGAAGCGACGAAGCGCGGCGTCGATCTGGCGCTGGAGATGCTGGGCAACAAGATGGGCGGCCACGATATCGAACTCCTTGTCGAGGATGACGGGCTGAAGCCGGAGATCGGTAAGCAGAAGACCGACAAGCTGATCCTCCAGGACCGGGTCGATTTCCTGCTGGGCTACAACTATTCGAATGTTCTGCTCGCGTCCTTTCCGTCGGCCGTCGAGAACGAAACCTTTATCATCAGCACCAATGCCGGACCGCATCAGCTCGCGGGCGATTACTGCAATCCGTGGTTCTTCGCGGTCGGCTTTCAGAACGGTCAGGCGCCCGCCGCGGTCGGTCATGTCCTGAACGAGGCCGGGACCAAGTCGATCTATGCGCTGGCCCCCAACTACGCCGCGGGCAAGGACATGGTGGAAGGCGTGATTTCCACCTTCGAAGGCGAGGTCGTCGGCACGTCGATGACGAAATGGCCGGATCAGCTGGATTTCTCGAGTGAACTGGCCAGCGTCCGGGCCGCCGATCCCGAAGCGGTCTTTGTCTTCTACCCGCCGGCGCACGCCTTGCAGTTCGTAACCCAATATCAGCAGGCCGGCCTGAAGGACACGATCCCGCTTTACTCGGTCTACACCTTCGACGCATTGACGATCCCGAGTATCGGTGAGCCCGCCATTGGCGCCCAGATGGCGCTGTTCTGGTCGATCGACCTGGAGAACGAGGCAAACCGGACATTCGTGGAAGCCTTCCGGGCCAAGTACGACCGGAACCCGTCGAACTTTGCGGCGACGGCCTATGACACGGTGATGCTGATCGACAGCGTCGTCCGCAAGCTGGACGGCGACATGAGCGACAAGGATGCGGTACGCGAAGCGCTGAAGGCAGCGGATTTCAATTCAGTGCGGGGCAACTTCCGGTTCGGCAACAACCACTTCCCGATCCACGATTTCTATCAGATCGAAGTGGTGCAAGGGGCAGACGGTGAGTTGACCACCAAGATTGTGAAGAAGGTCCTGTCGGACTTCCAGGACGTCTACGCCGGCAATTGCTCGATGAACTGATCCGGTTCGGCCCCGCCGCCACAAAGGCGGGGCCGACCACCCGGCTTCCCTGGAGATCTCGATGCCTGACACCGCAACGCTTCTGTTTCTCGAACAATCGCTCAACGCGCTGCAGTTCGGAATGATGCTGTTCATGATCACCGCCGGCCTGACGCTGGTTTTCGGGATCATGGATCTCGTCAACCTGGCCCACGGCTCCCAGTTCATGTTCGGCGCCTTCATCGCGGCATGGGTCGCGGGTGAGACGGGAAACTTCTATCTCGCTGTCGTGGTGGCGATCGTGCTGACGATGGCGCTTGGCTTCCTGATGGAGGTCACCGTTCTGCGCCATTTCTACAAGCGCCATCACCTCGACCAGGTCTTGGTCACTTTCGGGTTCATTCTCATCCTCAACGAGGTCGCGCGGGCGCTTTGGGGCGCGCAGGGTCTTTCTCTCGCCCTGCCTGATGCGCTGAACCGTTCGGTGCCCCTGCTGCCGGGGCTCGATTACTCGCTCTATCGCTTTGTCTTCATCGTCTGCGGAATCGTCGTCTCGATCTTTCTTTATGTGCTGATTGTCAAGACGAGGGTCGGAATGCTGATCCGAGCCGGGGCCAGTGATCGCGATATGGTTCGGGGGCTGGGTGTCAATATCGGGCTGCTGTTCACCTTTGTCTTCGGGCTCGGCGCGGCGCTGGCCGGACTGTCCGGCGCGCTGGCCGCACCGATCATGTCTGCAACGATCGGAATGGGCGAACCGATCCTGATTATCGCCTTCGTGGTGATCGTTCTGGGCGGGGTCGGCAATGTCAAAGGCGCCTTCTGGGCGGCGCTGCTGATCGGGTTCATTGACACTTTGGGCCGATCCTACATGGCAGCGATCATCTCCTTCCTGGCCGGCGATTCCGTCTCCGCCGCGTTGGCCCCGTCCCTGTCGGGCATGCTGATCTATCTATTGATGGCGTGCGTGCTGGTCGTGCGACCAGAGGGCCTTTTTGCACGGAGGGCCGGTTGATGCGCAAACAGCTTGTGTCCTTTGCGATTCTGATCGGTCTGCTCTGCGCCGTTCCGCCTATCGCCTATTGGCTGGACGATCTCTTCCTGCTGTCGCTGGCCTCGCGTTGCCTGATCCTGGCCTCGGCGGCGGTCGCTACCAATCTGATCATGGGGTATGGCGGTTTGATCAGTCTGGGCCATGCCGTTTTCATCGGCATCGGCGGATATGTCGTCGGGATCGCCAGCCACCACGCCTTCAATGACGGCATGACCTGGCTGTCGAACGGGTTCCTGCAGTTGGTCGCCGTCCTGGTGCTGTCCGTTCTGGTCGCGCTGTTCGTCGGCCTGGTCAGCCTGCGCACCAAAGGCATCTACTTTCTGATGATCACCCTGGCGATCGGGCAGATGTTCTATCTGGCCGCCGTCGGCGCCTATGACTATGGCGGAGACGATGGCATGACGGTCTTCGCGAAGAGCCGGTTCCTGGGGCAGGCACTCAGCGGACACTATCTGATCTACTGGGTGTCGGCGGCCTATCTGACGGCGTCCATGTTCCTGGTCGCCCGGCTGTCGAGTTCCCGTTTCGGATTGGTCCTGCGTTCCGCGAAGGTCAACGAGGCCCGAACCCGTGCCATGGGGTATGAGCCGTTCCGGGTCCGCCTTGTCGCATTCACCGTCGCTGGGGTCATCGCCGGCGGGGCCGGGTTCCTAATGGCGAACCATGCCGGTTTCGTCAGTCCCGCGATGCTGCATTGGACACGCTCCGGCGACTTGATCGTCATGGTCGTCCTCGGCGGCCTCGGCAGCGTGTTCGGACCTCTGGCCGGGACGGTTGCCTTCCTGGCGCTGGAAGAGGTGCTATCCGGCATCACCGAATACTGGGCCATCCCGGTCGGCGCCATCCTGATCGCTGTCGCGCTTTACACGCCGCAGGGCGTGATGGGCCTGCTGTCCAGGAGGCGCAATCATGGTTGAACCCATTCTCTCGGTTGAAGGTCTCAACAAGCGGTTCGGCGGTCTTGCCGCGACCGACAATGTATCGTTGAGCGTTCCACCAGGAACGCTGCACGCGATCATCGGACCGAATGGAGCCGGAAAGACGACGCTGATTGCGCAGCTGATGGGCGCCTTACGGCCGGATTCGGGCCGGATCGTTTTTCAGGGCGAGGACGTAACCGCACTGGCGACGCCGGCGCGTGTCCGGCTCGGTATGGCGCGGTCGTATCAGGTGACCAGCCTGTGCCCGGATTTCAGCGTGCTCGAAAACGTGCTTCTGGCCAGTCAGCTTCGCGATGGTGGTTGGCTGAGTTTCTGGCGGCCGGCCATCGCCTATCCGCGGGCGCGCAGCCGGGCCATGGAGGAATTGTCGAAGGTAGGGCTCGCGGATCGATCCGACCGGCTTGCCGGCGAACTGTCCCATGGCGAGCAGCGCCAGCTTGAGGTCGCGATGGCATTGGCGTCGGACCCGGTTCTGATGCTTCTCGACGAACCGCTGGCCGGATTGGGGCGAGACGAGGCGGATGGCATGGTGTCCCTGCTTCACTCCCTGAAGGGGCATGTCACCATGCTGTTGATCGAACATGACATGGAGGCTGTTTTCGCCTTGGCGGATTGCGTCAGTGTGTTGAGCTTCGGCCGCATCATCGCCTCCGGAACGGTTAATGATATCCGCAAGGACCCCAACGTCCGCGACGCCTATCTGGGAACGGAGGGCGAGGCCCATGCTTGAGGTCGAAAATCTCGGTGTAGCCTATGGCCGCAGCAAGGTACTGCATTCGATTTCACTGACCGTCGGGGCGGGCGAAGTCGTGACCCTGATGGGTCGCAACGGCATGGGCAAGTCGACAACGGTCATGTCGATCCTGGGCCTGAAGGACAAGCTGCACGGCAATGTCCGGTTCGATGGCAAGGACATCACAGGGCTGCCGGCCCACCGGGTCGCGGGCTTGGGGATCGGGCTCGTACCCGAAGGACGCCGCGTCTTTCCGAACTTGACGGTGGAGGAGAACCTGCTGGCGACACGGCGGCCGGGACCGTGGGACCTGAACCGCGTGCACGGCCTGTTTCCGCGGCTCAGCGAACGGGCACGCAACATGGGCAACCAACTGTCCGGCGGCGAACAACAGATGCTCGCCATCGGCCGGGCACTGATGCTGAACCCGCGCCTTCTGATCCTCGATGAAGCGACCGAGGGCCTGGCGCCGGTCGTTCGGGAGGAAATCTGGAGCAGCTTGGAGACGCTGAAGCGCGAGGGGCAGTCGATCCTGGTCATCGACAAGCATATCGACCGGCTGCGCCAACTGGCGAACCGGCACTATGTCGTCGAGAAAGGCCGCATCGCCTGGAGCGGCGACACCACGGCGCTGGCCGCCGAACGGGACAAGGTCGAAATTCTGATCAGTGTGTGACGGAGCACCGGGCAGCAATCGTGGCATGAAGGATTCAGGGCAAATGGATGCAGGGCAGATGGATGCATCGGATTACTGGTTGGACATGGAACGCGGTGACGTTCCGGACGTGCTGAAGGATTATGCCGTCCGAAGCGAGGCCGTCCGGAACGGCCCGAACGCGGTTCTGGGGCTGCGATACGGCCCGGATCCCCGGGAGCGCCTGGAACTCTTCAAGCCGGACATGCCGGGCAGCGTGCCTTTCGTGGCATTCATTCACGGCGGCTGGTGGAAAGGTGGACGACCGGAAGATCGAGCCTGCCTCGCCCCGCATTTCACGGAACGGGGCATCGCCTTCGTGTCGATCGGTTATCCCCTGGCCCCGGCGGCCTCGCTCAGGGAGATTGTGGACAGCATTTTCAAGGCCATGGCCTGGCTTGGAACGGACGGCATCGCGCAGGGGCTGGACCTGCAGCGCATGGTGATCGCCGGTAACTCGGCCGGCGGGCATTTGGCGGCGATGGCCGCCTCCGCCGACGGTCTGGCCGCCGCCGGACTGGATGTGCATGGGATCCGTGGGCTCTGCGCCTTCAGCGGCCTTTACGATCTGGCGCCGTTGCGCGGCAGCTATGCCGACGAGTGGCTGAATTTGGACGATGCGACCATTGCCGACTGCAGTCCGGTCCGCAAATTACCGCCAGCCTCGGTCCCGGTGTTTCTTGGCATCGGCGACGGCGAACCGGGCGGTTTCCATGCGCAGACCAAAGACTTCGCGTCACTGCTCCGTGAAAGCGGCCGGTCGGCGGAGACCGCAATCGTGCCGGATCGCCATCATTTCAGCGTCATCGCCGATATCGGTGCGCCGGGAAGCGCCCCGTTCAATTTCATCCTCAAACAACTAGGAGACCAAACACCATGAAGATGCAGCGCATTCTCAGCGACAAGGTCAAGGAACCGAAACCCGGCACATGGTCGAACTGCAAGCGCGTCGGCGATCAGTTTTTCGTGTCCGGCATGACCGCCCACGACCTGGCAGGCAATGTCATGGGCGAAAAGGACATGTATTCGCAGACGAAGCGGACCTTTGAGAAGATTCAAGGCATGGTGGAGGCCGCCGGCGGCAAGATGAACGATATCGCCAAGCTGACGATCTTCGTCACCGATATCACGGAACGCGAGGAAGTCTGGAAAGCGAGGGCTGAGTTCTTCACCGGCGACTTTCCTTGCTGCTCCCTGATCGGGATCAAGGAATTGGCGACTCCGGAGCTGAAGGTCGAGATCGAGGCCGTAGGGTTTATAGGCGCCGGCGCCGATTAGTGTTGGGTCCGTGACCTGCAACCTCAAACATCTTGCCCATTTCGGTAGAGTCCGTCCCAGCCCATCGGGGCGCTTGCATGCCATGTCTTGTTTCGCTTCACAGACTGCACGCCATCAGAATGTATGGGACGGGCTTGCCGACGGGGTCTAACGCCGTCCGTCAAGTCTGTTCCCCCTCAAACAGCCTTGTCACGATGTTCTGGAATGCTGTTGCGAATTCCTGGACGGGGGGCGGGAGAACTCGGTCGGGCCGTTTTACCAGGGCCAGGCCGTGCCTGGAGGTCTGAAGGATTTTCCGGGCGACCAACCCCTCGGTCAGGCCGGTGGTTCTGGTTGCCAGTTGTTCGACGATCGCCGGTTTGGACAAGGCCCGGGATACCGCAACAAGCGTCGGTGTCGAGTTGGAGGTAACCGCCGCGTTCGCCACGATGTGATCGATCACGCTCGGGGAATACCGCATGACCTCAAGCAGTTGGCGGTCATAGGACACGAACGAACCCGCATCCAATGCCATGATGTCGACCGGGCCCTCGGACCCTGCCATCGGATGGCCTTCCGGGATCAGACAAACCCCGTCAAATTCGATCTTGAAGACGATCTCGACATCCTGAAGCGTCACCGTCGCACCGACCACAGCTATATGGATGTCGTTCAGAAGCACAGCATTGATCATCGCCGGCGCCGTTCCGACCGAAATATGTATGCGCCGGTTTGATGAGACGTCCCGCAGGCCGGTCAGTGCCCTCGGCACCAGCGATTGGGCCACTGACGGGATGGAGCCGATGGCAATCTCCCCGTCGCGGCTCTCGGCAATACCCCGCGCGGTGTCCCTCAGACGCTCCATGCCTAGGTAGGATTTCTCAACGGCCTCGTGAAAGAGCCGCCCCTCGATCGTCGGGACCATGCCGCGCCGCCCCCGGGTGAACAGGGCGAAGCCGATCGACGCTTCCAGGTCGGCGATCAGGCGGCTCAAGCTCGGTTGGGAGGTATGAAGAAGGGCCGCGCCGCCCGACACCGACCCGGCCCGGAAAACCGCGCGGAAAGCCTCCAACTGTCGCATGTTCATGGGCGTCCCCTAATCCTTATGATCCCCGACAGCACGCTTGGAACGCCCCTGAGCGCAGATTTCCAGCTATATCAAAACTGAAATCTAACCGAATAAACGGTATTTTACAGCATATCTGATCCTTGGCAGCATTCTCATCGAGGCAACCGGCTTCGCATCATTCCGGAGGACGACCGACGATGATCCGCACACCGAGACTGGATTTTAGCCATTTCGAAACGCGCCCGCTGACGCTGCATATCGGCGCGGAACTGGAGGGGCTTGATCTGTCCGCCCCCTTGTCGCCCGGCGCCTTGGACGAGCTGCAACAGGCGCTGGTCGGGTGGAAAGTCATCTTCATCCGGGGTCAATTCCTGGATCATGCCGCCCATACGGCGCTCGCACGGCAATTGGGGCGGCCCACCATCGGCCATACGGTTTTCGGTCACGACGAAACCTTCCCGGAAATCTATTCGGTCGGGAAGCATCGCACCGCGAACAGCATCCGCCCGAACAAGATCCTGAGGGCGTGGACCGATTGGCACACGGACATCACGGCCGCGGTCAATCCGCCTTCGGTATCCATTCTCCGCGGTGTCGAGATTCCGCCCTATGGCGGCGATACGTTCTGGACCAATCTCGCCGCCGCCTATCTCGGCCTATCCGAACCGCTTCGAAAATTCCTGGAGACCCTCGACGGGCTGCATCGCTTCGAGCTTCCGTCCGAGAAAGCCAACGCATCCCAATATCTTTCCAAGATCGAGAGCCGGTTCATGGAAAGCAGCCACCCGCTGGTCACGGTGCATCCGGTCACCGGGGAACGGGTCCTCTTTGTCAGCCCCGATTTTCTCTATCGGATAGACGGACTCGGTCCCCGAGAAAGCCAGGCCCTGCTTCAGTTTCTCTGGGAACACTCCGTGCGCCCGGAATATTCGGTCCGATACAAATGGCAACCGGGCGACGTGGCCATCTGGGACAATCGCGCGACCGCCCATCTCGCCCCATCGGACATTTTCGACACTGATTTTGACCGCCAATTGTATCGCGTGACGCTGGTCGGCGAGAAGCTGGTCGGCGTGGACGGCCGGCAATCGCGCGCAATCAGCGGCGCCCCGATCCTCTCGGCCGAAGAAGAACTCGCCTTGCGGGCCGGATAGACGACCGACACCCGGCGGTCCCGCCACAAAACCCTATTCCCTGCGGCATGGGGTGCCATTGCGTGTCTTACCGGGGTTGGGTAAATAGCTACTCAGCGGTGATTGGCACCGATTTCAGAACCCATCCGGCGAGATTCATCATGACACTTTATTCCGATTATCTGACAGAAATCGAAGATCGTAAGAAACAGGGCCTGCACCCGAAGCCGATCGAAGACGGGGCGCTTGTCGAGGCGCTGATCGCGCAGATCAAGGATGTGGGGCATGAGCACCGCGCGGATTCACTGAATTTCTTCATTTACAACACGCTTCCGGGGACCACGAGCGCGGCGGGCGTCAAGGCGGCCTTCCTGAAAGAGATCATTCTGGGCCAGGCTTCGGTCGACGAGATCACCCCGGAATTCGCCTTCGAACTTCTGTCCCATATGAAGGGCGGGCCGTCGATCGAGGTGCTGCTGGACCTGGCCCTGGGCGACGATGACAATGTCGCCAAGCCGGCGGCCGAGGTCCTGAAGACCCAGGTTTTCCTCTACGACGCGGACCAGGATCGTCTGGCGGCGGCGTACAAGGCCGGAAACGCACACGCCGAAGACATTCTGAAAAGCTACGCCGACGCCGAATTCTTCACCAAGCTTCCCGATATCGAGGAGGAGATCAAAGTCGTCACCTATGTCGCCGCGGAAGGCGACATTTCCACCGACCTGATGTCGCCTGGGGCCGAAGCGCATTCCCGCGCCGACCGCGAACTGCACGGCAAGTGCTTCATCTCCGAGGCCGCGCAAAAGGAAATCGAGGCGCTGAAGATCCAGCATCCCGGCAAGCGCATCATGCTGATCGCCGAAAAGGGGACCATGGGGGTCGGCTCGTCCCGCATGTCCGGCGTCAACAACTGCGCTCTGTGGACCGGCCGCCAGGCCAGCCCCTATGTGCCCTTCGTCAACATTGCACCGATCGTGGCGGGCACCAACGGTATTTCGCCGATCTTCCTGACCACCGTCGGCGTGACCGGCGGCATCGGGATCAACCTGAAGAACTGGGTCAAGAAGGTCGACGAGAACGGCAAGGTTATCGTCAACAATGACGGCAACCCGGTGCTGGTGGAGAAGTATTCCGTCGCGACGGGCACGACCCTGACCATCAATACCAAGGCGAAGAAGCTCTATAACGAGGACGGTTCCGAGGAACTGGCCGATGTCGCCGCCGCCTTCTCGCCGCAGTTGGTCGAGTTCATGAAGGCTGGCGGGTCCTACGCCGTCGATTTCGGCAAGAAGGTTCAGATCTTTGCCGCCGAAACGCTGGGCGTCGAACCGAAACCGGTCTTTGCGCCGTCCAAGGTGGTGTCCCATGAGGGCCGCGGCCTGACCGCCGTCGAGAAGATTTTCAACCGGAATGCCGTCGGCGTGCCGGAAGGCAAGGTTCTGTATGCCGGATCGGACGCCCGGGTGACGGTCAACATCGTCGGGTCGCAGGACACGACGGGCCCGATGACGGTCCAGGAACTGGAAGCCATGGCCGCGACCGTGATCTCGCCGGTTCTGGACGGCGCGTATCAGTCCGGCTGTCACACCGCCTCGGTCTGGGACAAGAAGGCGCAGGCGAATACGCCGAAGCTGATGGCCTTCATGAACAAGTTCGGGCTGGTCACCGGGCGCGACCCGAAGGGCGTCTATCCCGCGATGACCGACGTCATCCACAAGGTCCTGAACGACATCACGATCGACGACCGGGCGATCATCATCGGCGGGGATTCGCATACGCGGATGTCCAAGGGCGTCGCGTTCGGGGCGGATTCGGGGACCGTGGCCCTGGCGCTGGCGACCGGCCAGGCCAGTATGACCGTGCCGGATTCGGTCAAAGTCACTTTCAAGGGCAAGATGGCCGAGCATATGGACTTCCGGGACGTGGTGCACGCGACCCAGGCCCAGATGCTGGCCCAATCGGGCGGCGAAAACGTCTTCCAAGGCCGTGTCATCGAGGTGCATATCGGCACGCTTCTCGCCGACCAGGCCTTTACCTTCACGGACTGGACGGCGGAGATGAAAGCCAAGGCGTCCATCTGTATCTCCAATGACGAAACCCTGATCGAATCCCTGGAAATCGCGAAGTCGCGCATTCAGGTCATGATCGACAAGGGCATGGAGAACGAGGCCGGGATGCTGCGCGGCCTGATCGACAAGGCGGACAAGCGCATCGCGCAGATCAAATCCGGCGAGCAACCCGCGCTGAAGCCGGACGACAATGCGCATTACTTCGCCGAAATCGTGGTCGATCTCGACCAGATCAACGAGCCGATGATCGCGGACCCGGATGTGAACAACATCGATATCGCGAAGCGCTACACCCACGACACCATCCGCCCGATCTCGTATTACGGCGCCGAAAAGAAGGTGGACCTGGGATTCGTCGGGTCCTGTATGGTGCACAAGGGCGACATGAGCATCATCGCGCAGATGTTCCTCAACATCGAAAAGGCCCAGGGCAAGGTCGAGTTCAAGGCGCCGCTGGTCGTCGCCCCGCCGACCTACAACATCGTCGACGAGCTGAAGGCCGAAGGCGACTGGGACATCCTGAAGAAGTATGCCGGGTTCGAATTCGACGATACCGCGCCCAAGACGAAGGCGCGGACGGAATATGAGAACATCCTCTATCTGGAACGTCCCGGCTGCAATCTGTGCATGGGGAACCAGGAGAAGGCCGCCAAGGGCGATACGGTCATGGCAACGTCGACCCGCCTGTTCCAGGGCCGCGTCGTGGCCGATTCCGACGAGAAGAAGGGCGAGTCGCTGCTGGCCTCGACCCCCGTCGTCGTGCTGTCGACCATTCTTGGCCGGACGCCGAGCATCGACGAATACAAATCGGCGGTCGCCGGGATCAACCTGACCAAGTTCGCCCCGCCGCGTGCTTGATCCTCAAGGATCTGATTTCCTTGGAATGCGCGTAATCCAGCGCTGCCTATTGCGGGCAGCGCTGGTCGCCTTTTGCCCCTTCGTCGATTCCGGATACGATGTCACGCGCGCGCGTCTTTGCGCAGCTTGAGCCCGGGGGATATGGCGGAGTACAAGATATTCAAACTCGCAACCGGGCATCTCCCGGTGGACGGGTTCTTCAAGCACCAGCGCGGGCAAGTTCTTTTCTGGCCGACCGCCAAGGGCCCCGCGGTCATTCTGACCGTTCCCGAGGCATCACGATCGGCCGAAGCCTTCCAAGCCTTGCAGGAGGGCGTTTTCAGATGGTCCCTCCGGTGTGCGGCCGTCCTCACGCTACTCTACGCCGTTTCGGTCGCAATTGTGTTCTATTCCCAACCCGACCTGACCGAGCCCGAGGCCGAATACTCTTCCGGCATTACCGTACTGGCCTTTATGGCGCCCTGCGTCAGTTCGGTGTTCCTGATCGGCCATCTGATCGGCGCGACGCGGTTGAGGCGCATGAAGTTGCGAGAGGCCAATCGGCTACATTCCGCCGGCGCGGAACTGCTGCACTCGGAACGGCCGACACCCCTGCTGCTGCGCCCATCCGAAACGCAACGGATCATGCCTCCCGGGTTCAACCGACCGGCAAAGATGGTTCTGGGCATCGTCTTCTGGATCATGGGCATATTTTGGACTTTCCCATTTCATGCAACGCCCAACCTGGTTCCGGCGATCCTGCTGCTGGCCGCGGCGATCCCGCAATGTGTCATGGGCATGATGCTGTTCGTCCCGGAAACCCGCCCGGTCGCAACCCGAAAGCGGCTGGCGGTGACGGCCGACGGACCCGTGACGCAGGACTTTCGCCACCTGATCCGATGGTTTCGCCACATAACGTATGGCCGTAGCGGATTGTTGGTGGTTCTGGTCGCCCTGCCGTTCTTCAATGTCCTTGTGAACCTCCCCGCCATTCTATCGAACGCCTTCGATTAGGCCTTATCGGTCCGCCCTCCTCCTCTGGCGAATCTGCGGGCCAGATCGATGAACGCCTTCAGGGCGGCAGGCGGGTTGCGGCGGCCGGGATAGTAGAGGCAGAGATCGGCCAGCGGCGGGGTCCAATCGTCCAGGATGCGTACAAGGGTTCCGGCGGCGATGTCGTCCAGGACGTTGTGTTCCAGGAAAAGACCGATACCGACCCCTTCCAGGACCGCCATGCGGGCCAGGCTGGTCTCGTCCAAGGTGATCGGCCCGGAAACGTCGACCTGAACCGTCTCCCCCTGTTTCTCGAAATACCATCGGAACAGGGCGCCGTTCGGCAGACGAATACGGATGCACCGATGATTGAGAAGATCCGTCGGTGTGGCCGGCCGGCCGTGGTGTTCAAGATAGGTGGGGGACGCGACCACGGCGTAGCGTTGCATTCGGCCCAGCGGCACCGCGATCATATCCGCAGGGACAAGGTCCAGGCGCCGCACGCCCAGATCGAAGCCCTCCGCGACGATATCGACCAGACGTCCCTCCGTCACAAGATCCACATGCACTGCGGGATTGCGGTGCAGATAGTCCAGAATCAGCGGCCTCAGAATTTCCCGAGCCCCAGACGCAAAGGCATTGATTCGCAAAGTTCCCGTCGGCGTCGCTTGCTGGGACCGGGCCGTGTCCATCGCACCGTGAATATCCAGCAGGGCCGGGCCGACCCGCGCGACAAAGGCCCGTCCGGCATCGGTCAGAGACACGCTGCGGGTGGTCCGGTTGAACAACCGCACCCCCAGACTGCTCTCCAACTTCGCCACGGCATTGCTCAATGCCGTCGCGGACATGCCCAACGTTTGGGCGGCGCCCCGAAACGTGCCGTCCCGGGCGATCGTCAGGATGGCATCGAGGTCGTTCAGCGAAGGGCGATACATGGTCCTCATTATCCCGTTATTCGTAATTACTCATACCGAATTATCCTTCTTATCGGAACACAGGTCCATGCCCAGATTGCTGGAACCGTGATCGCAAAGAAGGAAACCGTCGTGACTCTACCGGAACCCGTGCAATCCTATTTCGCTGCGGATGCCGTCATAGACGGTGCCGTTCCGCTCTGCGCATTCTCCCGGGACGCCGTTGTCCTGGACGAGGGCGGGACGCATGTCGGCGACGCTGCCATCACATCCTGGTGGCGCGCGGCCAAGGCGCGGTATCAAAACACATCCGTCCCGCACAGTGTCCGGCGGGACCAAGACCGCATCATTGTTCGGGCCACGGTTACCGGCCGTTTTCCGGGCAGTCCGACACTCCTGTCCTTCGCCTTTCGTCTTTCCGACGGACGGATCGCCGAGTTGGAGATCGGCGCATGAGCGGTTTTCTCGATTTCGACGGCAAGCGGGTTCTGATCACCTCCGGCACCCGTGGGACGGGGGCGGCATGCGTGGCCCTCTTCCGCGAGTTCGGCGCGCGGGTCCTGACCGCGGCGCGGTCCCAACCCACCGCAATGGCGGATGATCTGTTTGTCGCGGCCGACCTGACGACGCCCGAAGGCTGTGACCGCCTCGTTTCAGCCGCCCGGGACCGTCTGGGAGAGATCGATATCCTCATACATATGCTCGGCGGGTCTTCAGCGCCGGCCGGCGGCTTCAAGGCGCTTGGCGACGCGGAATGGCTGCGGGAAATCGACCTGAATCTCATGCCGGCCGTACGGCTGGACCGCGCGCTTGTCCCGGCCATGGTGGAACGCGGTTCCGGCGTCGTCATTCATGTGACGTCGATCCAGAGTTCCCTGCCCTTGCCGGAATCGACCACCGCCTATGCGGCGGCAAAGGCGGCTCTCTCGACCTACAGCAAGAGTCTGTCGAAGGAAGTGTCGCCGAAGGGCGTTCGCGTTGCGCGGATATCGCCCGGCTGGATCGATACCGAAGCGGCGCGGCACTTGACCGAACGGATCGCGCAAGATGCCGGTGTCGACCTGGAATCCGGCCGCGCCATCATCATGCGGTCGCTGGGCGGCATCCCGATCGGACGCCCGTCGACCCCCGAAGAAGTGGCGAACCTAGTCGCGTTCGTCGCCTCCGATCGTGCCGCGACAATCACCGGGACGGAATTCGTCATCGACGGCGGCACGATACCAACCGTTTGAGTCCGGACTTCCGCACCAATCCCCCTGACCGGGGCGGATCGCGAGAAATCCGGCGTTTCAAACCGACCCCCAACCGAAACAGAAGAAGCAGACCATGACCCGAACCCTTCGCACCACCATGTTGGCCGCTGCAACGGCCGCCGCATTATCCGGCCAGGCCCTGGCCGAGCCCGTTGGCCCGATCCCGGACGATCAAGCCGTCAGAAACGTCGTTCTCGTTCACGGCGCTTTCGCGGACGGGTCCGGCTGGCGCGGTGTCTATGACATCCTGACCGCACGCGGCTATCGCGTCTCGATCGTGCAGAATCCGCTGACCCGCTTTGAGGACGATGTGAACGCGACCCGCCGCATTCTGGCGCGGCAGGACGGCCCGAGCATTCTGGTCGGCCATTCCTATGGCGGGTCCGTCATCACCGAGGCCGGCACCGACCCGAATGTGGCGGGCCTCGTCTATGTCTCGGCGCTGGCCCCGGATATCGGCGAGACCACGGGCGATCAGTTTGCGGAAATTCCGGCACCGCCCGAATTTGTTATCGAGCCTGGTCCGGACGGTTTCGGATTCGTCAATATGGCGCTGTTCAAGGCGGGCTTTGCCGGCGACACGACCGATGACGATGCCGCCTTTCTTCGCGACTCCCAAGTGCCGATCAACATGGCGATCTTCGGCACCCCGCTGACGCAGGCGGCGTGGCGCACGAAGCCGAGCTGGGCAATAGTCGCGACCCGGGACCGGGCGATCGACCCGCGTTTGCTGACGCAGCAGGCGGAACGCATCGGCGCGGAAATCGTCGAAGTCGAGGCAAGCCATGTCCCGTTTCTGACCCAACCAGATGCCGTGGCCAATACCATCGATACCGCGGCGCGCGCCATGTCACAGGCCGCGACGCGCTGACCGGGCAGCATCGGTCAAGAGGTGCGCCTTTTGGGCCGAAGGGCGACGATCCCTGTCTTACTGGCCGAAAGCAAAGGGAGGCGCCGATTGGCGCCTCCCGACTTCGTTATGGCGGGCCGTAACCGCCTATTTCTTCCGCGCCGGCTTTCCGCCGCCTGCCTCCGGGAAGACCCAGAGGCCGAAGAGCATGATGCCGGCGATGGCGTAGACGATATTGGCGAGATCGGGCTGCGGACCTTGCGTTTCCAACCAGCCGACCAGGGCGGCGACCAGGGCGACGATCAGGGACAGGGCGATTTTGTAGGGCAGGGGCATCCTCGCCTCCTCAATTCGCCGGGGCTTCGGCCGGGGCGCCGGCCTTCACGCGCGGCGTGCGGGCGACCTTCCGCATATCGGTCTTCACGTATTTCGTGCTGTAGCCGTTGAAAATATGGCCCAGCAATCCGCGGTTCAGATCCGAAGTCCCGAACAGGCAATCGGCAATCGGGAAGGTCAGGTTCATGTTCCGCTCCATCATGATCGACTGATTATGGTGGGCGGTATGGTGGCGGCGCAGCGTGTTGACGAAGGGCATGTTGCGCACGAAGGCGTTGTCTTCGACATGACAGCAGAAATGCATGAACTCATAGAGCAGATACATGCCCGTCGTCGTCGAAATGAACAGCCAGCCGACATTGCTGCCGAACAGGAAGGACAGAACCACCACGCCCGGGATCGACATCAGGATGAAGACCACCAGCGCGTAGGGCGGGAAGAAAGTGACGCGCCAATCATGGGCGTTGGCGAAGCGCATTTCCTCCTCGGTGAAGAACTGGTGATGCTGCAGCGTATGGCGCTGATAGACGGCGCGCAGGCCCGGCAGGTTGATCGGCCGGTGCATCACGTATTTATGTAGCGCCCATTCGAAGATGTTGCAGGCGATGAAGGTCACCGGAACGACCAGCCATTCCCACCACAGCACGTTCGACATATGGGCGGCGTAGTACCAGAGCGCCAATCCGCCGATCGAATAGATGATCGCGACATGCAGGAAGCCGTTGTACCAGCCGTCGATCCGTGACCGATACACCGAACGATAGTCTTTTTGGCGCGGCGTCATAGGGCTTTCACTGAGTTCCATGGTCTTTCTCCTGCAAGGCGGCCCAGGTCCCGTCCTAGGCTGTCTGTCTGATATATCAGTTATACATTAGACTGTCACAAACATCAAGAGGCATGGGCGGCGGCCGCCATTTCTCTGGCTTTCCGGCGGGCGCCGTTAACCCGCTTCCTTCTGTTGCGAGGCGAAAATCGACCCATAGCCGCCGCTCCAATCGGGCGGCAGCCGGAACCGGCCCGGCTCGTGATGGGCATGGCTGGCCGGGCGGCCCCGCACGACCGCTTGTTCATAAGCCGATTGCAGCGGCTGGAACGTATAGGGCAGGGCGTCCGCGGCGCTGAGCACATAGAGCAGCAACGGCCGCGCACCGTCGGACCGGTTGGGTTTCGAGCCATGCACGGTGCGGTAATTGTGGATCGTCACCGACCCGGCGGCGCCATCGAAGACTTTCGCGCTCGAATCGTCGATCCGGCTGCTGTCGGCGGCAGAGATCTCACCCCGCCAGACGCCGCCGGAATCGTAATGATTGAAGATCTCGCCCTTATGGCTGCCCGGAATGATCTCCAATGGTCCGTGATCCAGGGTGCAGTCTTCCAGATAAACACCCATGGTCAGGACCGCGTGGTTGGTATGGGGGAAGAAGGGGTGGTCCTGGTGCCAGCGCACCTCGGTCCCGCCCTTCGGCGATTTGAAGTTCAGTTTCGCCTGATAGAACTTCACATCCGGCCCCAGCAGATCCATCGCCAGGTCGCCCAGCGGCCCATCGGTCAGAAGTTCCCAGAAGACCGCGTCCTGATCGCAAGGGCTGGATACCCGGCGCAGGCGAGGATTATCCGGACGGTGGCCCGGTTCCAGATCGAAGACCTTGTCCGACTGGGTCAGGCTTTCGCTCTGCCGTTTCAGGCGTGCCACCGCGTTGCGGCAGCGTTGCAGCCATTGCCCGCCGACAACGCCCGGTACGACGATGCCGCCATCGTCGAAATACCGCTGCCTATCGGCCTGCGAAATCAGACGGGTTTCATGGGCACAAATCTCTTCCGGCGTCATGACGAACCTCCTATCTGAAGCCGAGCAATTGATCCGGCAGCCAGAGCGCCGTCTGCGGGAAGGCCATGACGATCCCCAGGGCGATGATCTGGATGACGATGAAGGGAACGACCCCCTTGTACATCTGGACCAGGGTGATGCTGTCCGGCGCCACCCCGCGCAGATAGAAGATGGCGGGCGCCATCGGCGGGGTCAGATAGCTGGTCTGGATCATCACCAGGATCAGCATGCAGAACCAGACCGGCTCGAACCCGCCGGACAGAACGAAGGGCATGAACAACGGCACGAAGATCAGCAGGATCGAAATCCATTCCAGGAAGAACCCGGCGATGAAGACCAGGCCCAGGAAGATGAACAACAATCCCCAGGGTCCGATTTCGACCGCGTTGATCATCGCGCGCATCACGCCCATGCCACCGCTGGCGACGAAGATGCCGGTAAACAGGCTGCCCGCCAGCAGGATGAACATGATCATCGAGGTCACGGTGATCGTCTTGACCAGCGCTTCCCAGAAGGTCTTCAGGTTGAACTTCCCGTAAAAGACGGTCAGCACGAATGCACCCGCCGCGCCCAGCGCCGCGGCTTCCGTCGGGGCCGCCCAGCCCAGCATGATCGAACCAAGCACCGCGAAGATCATGAACAGTGGCGGCAGCAAGGCTTTCCCCGTGATCGCCAGTTTCTCGGCGAGAGGCATGTCGTCTTCCTCGTCGACCACGCGCGGGCCTTCTTCCGGCCGGACCAGACAGAGGCCGATGATATAGACGATATAAAGCCCCGACAGGATCAGGCCGGGCACGATCATGCCGACCATCAGATCGCCGATCGACACATTCGCGATCGGTCCCAGGACGACCACGACCACCGAGGGGGGAATGATGGTGCCCAAGGACCCGCCGGCGCAGATCGTCCCGGAAATCAGGGAATTCGAATAGCGGTGCTTCATCATCGCGGGGATGGCCAGCAGGCCGACGACGGTTTCGGTCGCCCCGATCACACCGGTCGACGCGGCGAAGATGATGCACATGATGACGGTACCGACGGCCAACCCGCCCGGCAGCCGCTTGGTCCACAGATGAACCGCGCTGAAAAGCTGTTCCGCGATCCCGGAACGCTCCAGCATCGATCCCATGAAGACGAACAAGGGGACGGCCGCCAGGACGAAGTTCGAGGCGACGTCCTCGATTTTCTGAGTAAACTGGAACAGGGCGGCATCGCCGAAGGTCAGGATGCCGAAGACAAAGGCCACCGCCAGCAGCGAGAACGCGACCGGGAAGCCCAGGAAAATCATCCCGAACAAGGATGGAAACATCAACAATGCGGTCATTGGCCGGACTCCCCGTTTACCGTGTCCCGGCCGCGCAGGATCGCGACGCATTTCAGGATCTCCGCCACCACCTGGAGCGTCAGCAACAGGAAGCTGGCGGCGATGATGGCGCGCAGGGGCCAGATTTGCGGGTTCCAGGCGGACTGGCCGGTGGTCTCGCCGGACAGAAAGGCCTCGGTCGCGTAATCGGCGAGACGCAGGAAAATCAGGACCAGCGCCGGCAGAACGATCAGGGCATAGAGGACCAGATCGATCAGCGCCTGACGGGGGCGGCTCAACCGCGCGTAGATCAAATCGATACGCACATGTTCCTGGCGCTTCAGGGTAATGGCACCGCCCAGCAGGAAATGCAGCCCCATCAGGATGTAGCCGAGCTCGAAGGCCCAGATCGTGGGGGAGCCGAGCACATAGCGGGCGAAAACTTCGTAACAGGTGGCGAGAACGAGCGGGATGACGATCAACGCGGCCAAGCCGCCGACCCCCTCGCTCAACCATTCAATGGAGGCGATGACGCTGCGCATGAATACCGTCCGGAAATACTCCCCGGCACGCCAAATGGCGGCCGGGGATAGTTCGAGGAAACCGTCCGTTAGGCTTATTCGCCCCGGACTTGTACGGTGCGGTACCGGTTGGCGCCCGACCACAGCTTGGCGAAGGCCTTCTGGTCGTCCAGAACGCGCTTGAACCATTCATTGTCGGCGGCGATGCCGTCGGCCCAGGCGATACCGGCCTCATGCGCGGCGTACTGGACTTCCGGATCCAGTTCGACGACTTCGTTACCCTGCTCCCGGAAGAATTCCAGCGCCTTGGCATCTTCCTGACCGATCGTCAGCCAGGAATTCATGGTGGTCAGGAAAGCGGCCTCCCGGACGATCTGCTGATCGCCTTCAGACAGTTCGGCCCAGGCGTCCTTGTTGATCACCAGTTCGAACGGGGCGGTCGGCTGGTGGATGCCGGGGATGATCACGTATTTGGTCACGCGGTGGAAACCGGGCGCGATGTTTTCCCAAAGCGTGCCCCATTCCGTCGCGTCGATGGCCCCGCGTTCCAGTGCGGTATAGACGTCGCCGCCGGGCATGGTGACCGGTGCGGCGCCCATGCCGCGCGAGATGTCCAGCCAGGCCCCGGCGGTGCGCAGCTTCAGACCCTGCAGGTCTTCCAGCGTTTTGACCGACTTGCGGGAATGCAGAAAGACTTCCGCCGTGCGAATGAACAACGGCATGGATACCAGGTCGAACTTGTCCATGCGCCATTCGGCCTGCAGTTCCGCACCGCCGGCACGATAGAGCCAGTGCAGCATGCGTTCCGTATCGAAGGACCCGGCATAACCGCCGAACAGGACCGCCGTCGGGTCCGCGCCCCAATCATAGCCGGCCCAGGTATGGCCGAATTGCGCGACGCCGTTCTTGACGGTTTCCGAAACCTTCAGGCCCGGGCCCAATGTTCCGGCCGGGAAGACTTCGATGGCGATCCGGCCGTCGCTCAGTTCCTTCACCTTGTCCGCGAAGGCCTGGGCGCCGATATCCATCAGCGGCCCGCCGGCCCAGCCGGTGGCCATTTGGAACGAATGGGTTTTCTTCTCCTCGGCCTGCGCCAAGCCCGGCGACGCGAGCGACACCGTCATCAATGCCGCTGCCGCGGCCGCCTTCAAACTTGAGATTCTCATAGACTTCCTCCCGATCGATTTATGGTTGTCGGTTTTCCCTTGCAGGACGGATCTTCACGCCCGTTCCAGCGCTTGCACCGCGGCTTTCACATCTGCCTCGGTCATTTCCCAGTCGTTGTCGAAATTCGCGACGATCTGTTCCATAAAATCCCGCGACAATCGCAACGCGGTCGCGTCGTCGGTCGCATCCGCCAGAATGGCGAGTGCGAGTTGATGCGGGGACGCGCCCTCGAAACTCCATTCGAAGCCGTTCTTCGACAGGAGCTTCAGATCGGTGCGCGGGTTCAGTTTTTCGCCATCGACGCGCACATCCAAGCCGTCGAAGGCGCGGGTTCCGGTATAGGTCTTCATCTGCGGGCTTCCTTGTCCGGTCCGCCGGTCACATCTGACGGCGGCGTTCGACCAGGGTGAGGAACTTCTCGTATTCCTCCTCGGCCACGCCATAGCTGTGGTCATCGTCCGGGAAACTGCCGGATTTGACGTCGCGGACATAGGCGGACAGGCCCGCTACGGCGACTTCGGTCAGATTCGCGTACCGTTTGGTGAATTTCGGTTTGAAATCCGTGAAGACCCCCAGCAGGTCATAGGACAGAAGTATCTGCCCGTCCGTGCCGGCGCCTGCTCCGATCCCGATGGTCGGAATCTCAAGCTGTTCAGAGATGACCGCGGCGATCTTGGCCGGCACCGCCTCGAATTCCAGCATGAAACAGCCGGCATCCTGGATCGCGAAGGCGTCTTCCAGGATCTTCAGCGCGGCCTCAGCCGTCTTGCCCTGGATCTTGAAACCGCCGAAAACCGCGATCGTATGCGGCGTCAGACCGATATGCGACGCGGTTGGAATGCCCGCATCGACCAGCGCCTTCAGGATATGCGCCTGCGACTTGCCGCCTTGCGGCTTCACGGCGTCGCTGTCCGCGTCCTGCATGAAGCGTGTGGCGTTCTTCAGGGCGGATTCGACCGTGTGATAGCTCTGATAGGGCATGCAGCCCAGGACGAATGTGTTCGGCGCGCCCCGGCGCACGGCCTGGGCATGCATCACCATCATGTCCATCGTGGCCGGAATGGTGCTTTTGTGACCATGGGCGATCATGGCCAGGCTGTCCCCGACCACGCAGACATCGACCCCGGCGGCTTCCGCCCATTGCGCCGATGTGTAGTCGGGCACCGATGTGTAGACCATCTTTTCGCCGGATGTCTTGGATTCGCGGATCTCAGTTATCGTCCGCTTCTTGCGTTCCACGACGCCAACCTCCCCTTTAACATATTTATTATGTGTACTTAGTCGACTACTGACATATCAATTGAAGGTCATGTGTCGACACGTTGTCAAGAGGCATGACGTGTTGCACATTCAAGCCCCTGAAAGACGACTGGAACAAATTGCCAATGGTTGCAGGACTGCCCCCATCGCTGACCGACAAGGCCTATGCCGAGTTGGAAGAACGCATTGTCACCCTGGAGCTCAAGCCGGGACAGGTCCTGTCCGAGAACGCGCTGGCGGCGTCTTTGGGTATCGGGCGGACGCCAATCCGCGAAGCGTTGCAGCGTTTGGCCCGCGAAGGGTTGATTGTGATCCTGCCGCGCCGCGGCGTCATGGTGTCCGAAATCAATGTCCGCAGTCAGTTGGAATTGCTGCGCGTCCGCCGGGAGTTGGAACGGCTGATGGCCAAACTCGCCTCCAAGCGGGCCTCTGCCGATGAACGGACTCTATTCGTCAACCTCGCGGAGGAGATGCGCGATTGCGCCGACCGAAGCGACGATGTCGGTTTCATGCGCCTTGATCGCGACATGAACCTCATGGTCTCCCGGGCCTGCCGGAACGAATATGCCCAGCGCGCGATGGGGCTGACCCACGGTCTGTCCCGTCGGTTCTGGTACATGCATTACAAGGAAGTCTTGGATCTGCCGCGCTGCGCGACCTTGCACGCCACCTTGGCGCAGGCGATCGGCGAGGGCGAAACCGAAGGTGCGATGCAGGCATCCGACAATCTGCTGGACTATATCGAATCCTTCACCCGCGCCGCTCTGGATGTGCCATTGAATATCGCCTGACCTTCCGCGATCGTCATCGAACGGGCAGGAGATGGATCATGAAAACAGTCAACGGCGGGTGCCAATGCGGGAAGGTCCGGTTAGTCGCCCAGGGAGATCCCTTTCGGGTCGGCCTGTGCCATTGCATGGATTGTCGCAAGCACCACGGAGCCCTGTTTCACGCATCGGCGATCTTTCCCGGGGATGCCGTGACCGTCACGGGGGAAACCCGCGACTATCGGGGTCGTCATTTCTGCCCGCAATGCGGCTCGTCCGTCTTTTCGTGCAGCGGGGACGAGATCGAGGTTCATCTGGGCGCGCTGGACGAGCCCGACCGCTTCGTTCCGACTTACGAGTTGTGGACCGTGAGGCGGGAATCCTGGCTTCCGGCCATCGAAAATATGAAGCGGTATCCCCGGGACCGGGACGAAACGAACCGGTCGGAGGACTGACCCGCCCCGCCCTACGGCACAGAAACCGGCCTCGAACGGCTGGTCGACGGCGACCCACCGGAAGTCTGGATCTGAATTCCAGGTTTATCGCGATCTGGGAATGACCACCCGGGTTCCGAGGGTTCGGCGATTGTCTGTTGCGGGGGATTCGAACGCCACGGCGCTGACCTGGCCGGCGGCTAATCCCGGCACCGGCTTCGGACTTTACCCAACGGAGTGACGCAAGACTTCCTGATGCGTCGCGGGAATGGTGAACGTGAAGGTCGTCCCCTCGCCGACTTTGGATTCAACGTGAATCCGACCGCCATTCTTTTCGACCAAGTCCTTGCACATCAGCAGGCCCAGTCCCGTCCCTGTCTCGCCGCTGGTGCCGGTGGTTTTGACGTTGCCGGAAATACTGAAGCATTTGGCGACCTGATCAGGCGTCATGCCGACTCCGTCGTCCCGGATCGACACCGTGATCGCGCCATTTACCTGTTCGGCCTTCAAGCGGACGGTACCCCCCGTCTTGGTGAACTTCACGGCGTTGTTCACCAAGTTGCGGATGACCGTCTCAATCATGCCGGGATCGCAGAACGCTTCCGCTTGCTGGACATCGAATTCCAGCTCGATGCCTTTGCGGTGAGCGATGTTCTCATAGACCTTCATCGTATCTTCGGTCAGGTCCGAAAGCGACGCCTGACACGGCTCGAAATCGACATGGTCCATTTGCAGCCGTGCCCATTCCAGCAGCGTCTGCATCAGTTTGAAGACATTGCTGGCGGCCAGATGCGCCGCTTCGGCATAATGTTTGACCTGATCCGGCGACAGCCTGTCCGCCGTCGCGGCCAGCAATTCCGCATAGCCCAGGATCGAATTGAACGGACTGCGGAGATCATGGGCGACGATTGAGAACAACCGGTTCTTCTCGGAGTTCAGCCGCTCCAGAGTATCCTTCGATAACTGCAGATCTTCTGCCATCTCGACCAATTGCGAGGATTGCTCATCAATCCGTTCCTGCTCGTCCCGAAGATCGAGAAGCTGACGAATCAGACCCTCTCGCTCGTCGCGATAGCGCATCGCCTCCGCTTTGCGCTCGATTGCGCCGGCGATCAGATGGGGGACGATGAACGGAAAATGGCCGTCCGCATCGACCACGGTCATTGCGCCCAGCGCGCGCAAGGCACGGCGGTCGCCGACATTGCGACCGCTCAGAACCGGCACGACACGGGTCTTCAGACCGGCTTGGGCCAGATCGCCGAGAATGGCGCTGGCGGTCGCGACGGTTCCGCCGATAAAGCAAAGATCGTGATTTGTGACAGCAATGGCCTCCAGCGCGTCATCCGGAGTCGCCGCCGTTTCGACTTGAATCTCGATGGAATCGTCCAGACCCAGGGCCGGAAGCGACCAGTCGACATCGGGGATGCTGCCGACAACGATGACACTGATGCTGCTCATCAAAGGATTCGAAACCTATCCTGCGTCGGTTCTTGACCGGACAAAAGGGTCTACCGCTCCCGACGCCCGGTTATCCCCTGCATTCCGGTTCCGCCGAAACACCGGTTCCCGCCCAGCGCCAGAACACCCGGACAATGAGTACGGAATAAGTCTTAAATTCGTATTAAGCGTGACAAATCAAGTATGTCCAGGCCCTGTCAGGAGCCGGCAGCCAGTCCGAAGTAACCAACCAGGAACGCACCGAGCCCAACGACGAGGACAACGGTGAAGACTGTCGCCAAGCTGAATCCGGACGATTTTGGCTTCGTGGCTTGAGCCGGTGCGGCGGACAATTTTTCAATTTCCTGCTGGACGCTCTGAATCCGCTGAGCAAGTTTGATCGCCGCCGCATCCCGTTGATCGGGCAACGATCGGTGCATTGTGTTCAGCCGGTCCAGCTCCTGTTGCGCCTCGGCGATAGAGCGGGCCATGGTTTCCTCCCCCGTGGGTGTTTCCCCCCGTATTAACCATGGCCGTGGTATCATCGATTCGTCATATTGTCCAAAGCCTTGGACGGAAAACAGGTGGGGTATTGGTATTACCAGCCGAGCGGAACGCCGGTGAACCATCCATGGGCGTAGATCAGCACCACATACAACACCAACCCCAGCACCACCCGCCAGATTCCGATGCCGGACCAGTCGATTCGTGTCCGGCCCTGTATCGCGGCCAGGAATGGCACCACGCCCGTGGTCAGGGCAATCGGCCCCCATTTCGCACCGAGGGACTGACGGCGGCGCTGATCGATATGGGCGATCCCGCCGAGGCTCAGGACCGCCAATCCACCGAACAGGATCACTGAAGCCGCGTCGCCATTCGGTGCCATATGGGCGAAACAGGCCAGCGTGACACCGACCAGCATCGGATGGCGCGTGACGGTCACTATTCCTTGCTGCGGCCGGGGGTCGCTGGCCAGAGCCTCCCCGCCGGCGGCGGTCGGGCTGCGCGTCGTAACCGCGCAGACGATCAGGACCAGGGCGAAGGGCATGACCACGACCGGTACCATGTTCAGCGCCGGAACATGCGGCCAGAGCAGAATGTTGTCCATTCGCGCCGCGCCGTAGGACATCACCACCCAGACAAGGAAAATCACAGCCACCGCCGAAAAGGCGGCGCCGAATCCGCCTTCGCCCAGCCGCGCCACAAGTGCCCTTCGAATCCCGTCGCCGGTCAGGGCGAAATGGCTGCCGACGAAAACCGCGACCGCCAGCAGCAATGTCATCAGGCTATCCGTCATGTCCGCAATATGGACAAGGGCGGGCGCGCCGTCCATAGTCCGCCATCCATCCCGCAACCCCGCCGCAGATGGGAACGACATGGGCCTTTCCGACATTGCGCGTCGGCTGTTTCTGGGCTCCCTGCAGCCATCGACCGAAACCTTCCAACGGCAGATCCTCAACTATCTGCACGGTAATGGAGAAACGGATGCGGCGATGCTTTACGCCCGGATCGGCATCGATCCCGACGAGAAGGGCCAGCGATATGCGATTGATCAGGCCGCGCAGATTCTGGTCAATCGCGGCGAGATCACGGCCCGCCGCGACGGCCGACGGGTCGACCCGATCAACGCGGAAGGGCGATACCGCCTGAAACTGCGGACCGAATAGAAGGAAGTATGAAGGTGAGTGACGACAATACGAATGACCTGCCACCGAAGGACCCGGCGCCGCTGGACCCGGTGGCGACGGTCATCCTGGATCAGCTCGCGGCCCTGCCGGCGGATAAATCCGCCGCGCCGGACGACATCGCCCGCGCCTACGCGGAAATACGGCGCAAACCCAGTGACGGCCGCGACCTTTACAAGCGCTATCGCCGCGCGGTGAAGGAGCAGGCGATTTTTCTGGCCCGCATCGGGCGGATCGAAATCACGCGCCGGGGCGAACCGGTCGATCCGGATGATTTCAAGGGCGTCTGGCGTATGCGGTTGAAACGGTAGATCGGGTAGAGGTTCATGCGTATCGGGTGGCAAGTTTTGTTGTTGGGTTTGGCGTTCTGCACGCTTTGGAGTTCCGCGTTTACGGTCGGCAAGTTTGCCGTTCAGGTGGCGCCGCCACTCTGGTTCCTGACCATCCGCTTCGGCCTGGCCTTTCTGGTCATGTGGCTGGTGCTGCTGGTGATGCGACGCGGCCTTCCGGCGCGCGGCCCGGACCGATGGACGGGGATCTGGCTGGGCATTTTGAACAATGCGGCCTATCTCGGCCTGGCCTTTATCGCCTTCACGATGACCTCGTCCAGCATGGTGGCGCTGATCGCCAGCCTGATGCCGCTGGTGACGACCGCCCTGGCGTGGCCTGTCCTGGGCGAGAAATTGACGCCGCTAAAGGTGCTGGGCCTGATTTTCGGCACGGCCGGGGCTTGGTTTATCCTGTGGCACCGTCTGGGCGGTGACCTTCAGATCGACGATCCTTTCGGTCTCGGTATCGCGACCATCGGCATGATTTGTCTGGCCTGCGGTACCGTGCTTTACAAGAAACGCGGCAGTCATGCCGATCCGTTGGCGATGAACGCGGTCCAGGCGCTGTCCGCATCGGTCGTGCTGTTGCCGGCGGCGATCCTTCTGGAAGGCCACATTCCCGACATCGAATGGGGCTGGACCTTCGTCTGGACCCAGGCCTATTCGGCGATCGTCATGACTTTCGGCGCGCTGCTGCTGTGGTTTGCGCTGATCCGCAAGGCCGGGGCGGGCTCGGCCAGCGCCTTCCATTTCCTCAATCCCGGAATCGCGATGTTGATCGCCTGGCTGGCGCTGAGCGAGCCGGTCGGGGCGACCGACATCATCGGTCTGATCCCCGTTGCCATCGGCATTCTGATGGTCAACTGGCCGGCCCGGAAACCGGCGGTGGAGATCGCATGACGGACAAGTCTGCCCCCGATTATCGCGTCGAACGTCAGATCGGTCATTTGCTGCGCCGGGCCCATCAGCGGGCGAGCGCGATCTTCCAGGAAACCCTGGAGGATCCAAACCTGACGCCGACGCAGTTCGCGGCCCTGATGCGGCTGTGCGACGACGGGGCGATGTCCCAGAACCATCTGGGCCGACTGACGGCGATGGATCCGGCGACGATCCAGGGTGTCATGCGGCGTCTGGAGGAACGGGGCCTGGTACAGCGCGCGCCGGACCCGAAGGACCGGCGCCGCACCATTCTGTCTCCGACCGAGGAAGGCCGGGAGTTGGCCAAGAAGCTGATCCCCAGCGCCAAGGCGGTTTCCGCCCGGACGCTGAGCCCGCTGACGCCGGACGAGCAGAAGATCTTGACCGAACTGCTCGACCGGCTGGGTTGACCGGGATCAGCGGTTGGCGATCACCTCGGCCTTGGCCACCAGGTTTTCCGCCTGCTTGATCGACGCAATGTCGATCAGACGGCCGTCCAGCGACACCGCGCCCTTACCTTCCTTCTGAGCCTGGGCCATGGCTTCCAGAATGCGTTTCGCTTTCGTCACGTCAGCGTCGGAGGGCGAGAACAGTTCGTTTGCCAGCGCGACCTGGCTGGGATGGATCGCCCATTTGCCTTCGCAGCCCAGCACACCGGCGCGGTTCGCCTGCGCCTTGTAGCCGTCCGGATCGGAGAAGTCGCCGAACGGACCGTCGACCGGACGCAGCCCGTTGGCGCGGGCGG
This sequence comes from Pacificispira sp., assembly GCF_965228185.1. Lineage (NCBI taxonomy): Bacteria > Pseudomonadati > Pseudomonadota > Alphaproteobacteria > Rhodospirillales > Aestuariispiraceae > Pacificispira > Pacificispira sp. The sequence goes on from NZ_CBDDHE010000008.1 coordinate 799,051, forward strand.
CGACGACCATTCGGCTGATCGCGTAATGCCACATATCGCCCCAGTGGTAGTCGCGCGGGGCGTCGCCGTCCTTGTCGGTCAGGACACCGTAATCCGGGTGCGGCCCGCCGATGACCGTCGTCCGCGCCTTGGTCGACGCCGCATAGTCGGCCACGCCGAAATGCAGGCTTTCATTGCGCGGCGAGGCGGCGGCGCAGGCATCGACATTGGCCATGCCCAGCGCGGTTTCGATGATCAGTTCGAACCCGATGCGCTTCTTGCGCTTCACCGCCGCTTCGACCTGGGTGACCAACATGTCGACGGCATAGACATCCGACGCGGTGCCGACCTTCGGGATCATGATCAGGTCCAGCCGTTCGCCGCCCTGTTCGATGATGTCGACCACGTCGCGATACATGTAATGCGTATCCAGACCGTTGATCCGGACCGACATGGTCTTGTCGCCCCAGTCGATGTCGTTGAGCGCCTGAATGATGTTCTTGCGCGCCTGCTCCTTTTCATCCGGCGCGACGGCGTCTTCGCAATCCAGGAAGATGACGTCGACATCCGACTGCGCGGCCTTTTCGAACAATTCCGTACGGCTGCCCGGAACGGCCAGTTCACTGCGGTTCAGGCGCGGCGTGGCCTGTTCGACGATGTGGAAACTCATGGGTCTGCTCTCCCGGTCTGATGGGCGGTTTAAATCCGTAATGCGGAATTAATTCCATACCACGGAAAATTCAAGCCCGATATCGCATGGACGAGGTCGGGCGGCACTGCCGGGACGCCCCGTCATAACACCGGTTCAGTCGCGGGATCGTTTCGCCAGCGGATGTTTTTCCGACACCAGCGACGCCAAACGCTCGTTCAGGACATGGGTATAGATCTGCGTTGTCGAGATATCGGCATGGCCCAGCATCTGCTGCACGGCGCGCAAATCCGCGCCATGGGCGACAAGATGTCCGGCAAAGGCATGGCGCAGGACATGTGGGCTGACCTTCGCCGGGTCCAGTCCTGCCTTCAGCGCCAGTTCCTTCAACATCTGCCCGAAACGCTGACGGGTCAGATGACCTTCCTGGGACCGGCTGGGAAACAGAAAAGGGCTTTCCGCCCCCTCGCCCGGCAGGAAGACCTTGCGCCAGTCACGATAGAGACGCAACGCGTCGCGCGCCGGGGCAGAGAGCGGCACCAGGCGTTCCTTGCCGCCCTTGCCGCGCACCGTCAGAAAGGGTTCCTCCCGCCGCGCGGCGGACAGCGGCAGGGTGACCAGTTCGCTGACCCGCAGCCCGGTGGCATAGAGCACTTCCAGAAGACAGGTCAGCCGCACCCCCTCGGGACCGGGCTCGGCCCGGGCGGCTTCCAACAGGATATCGACCTCCGCCTCGGTCAGGACTTTCGGCAAGGGACGGCCGCGGCGCGGGGCATCGACATTCGCCGTCGCATCGCGGTCGGCGAAGCCTTCGGCATAGAGAAACCGGTGGAACTGCCGCAGCGCAGACAGTTTGCGCGCCGCCGTCGACGCCTTCATCCCGTCCGCCGCAAGGCCGGACAGATAGGCGGACACGTCTTCCGACGCGGCCTGGCCCGGGGCGGTGCCCCGGCGGCTGAGGAAGCCCGCGTAATCCTGCAAGTCGCGGCGATAGGCCAGAATCGTGTTGCGGGCCGCCCCGCGCTCCACGACCAGCATTTCCAGAAACGCCTCGATATGCCGCGACATGGCCGCTTCGCCGCCGGTCAGTCGGGCGACCGGGGCTCCGGCGCAGCCAGAACCGCAGCCTCGACAGCCAGTCTGCGGGCGTCACGCTGCAGACCGGCCCGGCGCAAGGACCGTACCACGGCGGTCACGGTGGACGGCGAGAGTTCCGGGGCCGGGGCCGACGCCAGGGCAGCAATGCTTAGGGCCGCGGTTTCGCCGCTGCGCCCTGCGCTGGCAGCCTGATCCAGAAGATCCAGCGTTAGGGCGGACGCGCCCGGCCGGTCCTCGGCCGCCGCCGCCATGGCGGCTGCACGCAGTTCGGCCTCGCCGGCGACCGCTTCCGCGCCTGTGGACGCGGCGATCAGCGCCTGCAGGAAAGCCAGGTGCGTCCGGCCGCGATCGGCATCGCGTGCACCGGAGACGACAGCCTCTTCCCAGCCTTGCCGCGACCGGCCCAACGCGGTTCCGGTCTCGCCCGTCAGCATTGCCAGATGCCACAGTCTCGCGTCCGATTCCGCTGCCGCCGTGTCCGTCAGGGCGGCGTTACGCAGCAAGGCATGCCAAGCACGGGCGCGGTCGATATGCCCGGTGCGATAGAACAGGCGCGCGGCGTCTTCGGCGAACCACAAAAGATCGGCGCTGGGCGGAATGTCCAGGGCGGGACCGGCGAAGACCGGCGCCACGGCCAGCCCGACACCGTCCGCCGCCGCCCGGTCGAGGGCCGTCGCGACCGCTTCGGCGCGCAGGGCCGGGATCTCCCAGCGCAAAAGAACCTGATACAAAAGCGCCCGTCCGCCGGCCGGACTGATTTGGTCCAGCACTTCCAGCGGGGTATCCAGGGCGGATTCCTTGAATTTCTCGGCCAGGTACTTGTCGGCCAGATCGCCGGGCGGCAACAGCCCGCGCAGGGCCGCAACCTCGGCCGCCGCCAGATCGTCGCTGCGCCGCGCCGCCAGGAGGGCGATGTTGGGATCACGCAGATCGCCGGGCACGGGCGCATCGGCGAACCGCAACATCGCATAATGCAGCGGCCCGACAGCGGTCAGGCCGCCGACTTCGGGCGCCAGATCCAGCGTAATGCTGTCCATCAGCATGAAATACAGCGGATCGTCTTCGCCCATATCCAGCAAGGTCTGCGCCGCCAGGGAAGCCTGATCCTTCTGACCCGCGACCGCCTGGCAGAAGGCGAGAAGCTTTGCCCAGAACGGCGACGCATCGCGTGTGGCGGCCTGCACCGCCGTCGCGCAAGCGCCGGGCAGGTCGAATGCCGCCAATTGCGCGCCGGCAAGGGCCGCCTGCCCCTGCGGATCGCGCAGCGCATCCGCGCCGGTTTGCGCCAGGGTTGCCGCATCCGCCGAGAAACCCAGCCGTGCCAGGGCGGCAACGCGTGCGCGCAACACCGAAACCGGCGGATCGCTGTCGGCGGGCGGCAGCGAAGCCGCGGTCAGAAGCAGACGCCGCGACAGGCTTCGGGCCGCCGGATAGTCGCCGGCCGCCGGCAGCCCATCGATCAGCGCCGCGACCGTCGCGCGGGACAATCCGGTCCACAAGGTCGCGGGAAGCGCCTCCGACGGATCGACGACGGCGCCCACAGCTTCCGCGTCGACACTGTCCAGGCTTTCGACCGACATGCCTTCGGGCGCGCTCGGCTGGGCCGGGGCGGGCGTCGGGCTCGCAGTGGGTTCTGTCTCCAACGGCGGGAACAATTGAACCTGCGCCTGGGCAACGCCTCCGCCCGCCGCACCGACCCAAAGGGCGGCGGCAATCAGAAGCAGGGATACCGGTGGCGTCACGTCACGATTTGGGGAAACGGGCATCGTCCAATTCTCGTTCAACCGGCGCGGTCGGGGCCGGGATATCGTAAGCGATCAGATAGATCGCGCCGCCGACCAGGGCAGCGAAGATTAGGCCGATCAGAAACAAAACGACTTTTCCCACCGTTCCTCCTAGATTTGCAGGCAGTTGGACGCGAGTGTTCGGCAATGCAGCGCAGGCTTTACCCTATTCGCCGACTATGGCAATTCTGCGACCAGGATAAAAGGCGCGAAACCGCGCCGCGAACGGATTCGAGGCGGGGCGGTCGGCGCCCCATGACACACGGTATGGCAAAAGTCACCTCTGCCCCGCCGGTCGCGATCGAGCGCACGATCGTTCTGGTTGGCATGATGGGCGCGGGCAAGTCGGCGGTCGGCCGGCAATTGGCCCAGCGCCTGAAGCTGCCATTCTATGACGCCGATCACGAAATCGAGCGCGCCGCCGATTGTTCGATCGCCGAAATTTTTCGGCAATATGGCGAGGCCTATTTCCGCGCCGGCGAACGGCGCGTCATCGCCCGCCTGCTGGAGGAAGGGCCTTGCGTCCTGGCCACCGGCGGCGGGGCATTCATGGACCCTGAAACCCGCGCCATGATGAAGGACCGAACGCTGACCGTCTGGCTGAACGCCGAATTCGATGTTCTGTGGGAGCGCGTCAGCCGCCGCAGTCACCGTCCCCTGCTGAAGACCGAGGACCCCAAGGGCACCTTGCGTCAGTTGATGACCGATCGCTATCCGGTCTATGCCGAGGCCGATGTCACCGTCCTGTCCGACCGCGCGCCGAAGGAGGAGACCGCCGAACGGGTGCTCCACGCGGTCGCCGATCACCTGGAAAGCCAACCGCAATGACCCGCGCCACCGTGCCTGTCGCCCTGGGCGACCGTTCCTACGACATTCATATCGGGCCCACGGTTCTGGCAGAGGCCGGCGCGTTGATGGCCCCGCTTCTGCGCCGCAAGCACACGATCATCGTCACCGACGAGACGGTCGCGGGCCTGCATCTGGAAACCCTGACAGCGTCGTTGGACCGGGCCGGGATCGGTCATGAGGCAATCGTCCTGCCGCCGGGCGAGGGCACAAAGAGCGTCGATCAGCTCTCGGCCCTGCTGGACCGGATTTTCGCCATCGGGATCGAACGGGGGTCGACATTGACCGCGCTGGGCGGCGGCGTGATCGGCGATCTGGTCGGGTTTGCGGCCGCCATCGCCCTGCGCGGCATCGATTTCATTCAGATCCCCACGACCCTGCTGGCGCAGGTCGACAGTTCCGTCGGCGGCAAGACCGGGATCAATGTCGCGGCCGGCAAGAACCTGGTCGGCGCCTTCCACCAGCCGCGGCTGGTCCTGGCCGATACGACGGTCCTGGACACCCTACCGGTCCGGGAGCTGCGCGCGGGCTATGCCGAGATCGTCAAATACGGCGCGATCGACGATTTTCCCTTCTTCGAATGGCTGGAAACCCATGGCGCCGATCTGCTGGACGGCGATGTCGCCGCCCGCATTCATGCGGTCAAGGTGAGCTGCGAAGCCAAGGCCCGCATCGTCGCCGAGGACGAGCGCGAATCCGGCCGGCGCGCGCTGCTGAATTTCGGCCATACTTTCGGTCATGCGCTTGAATCCGCCACCGGGTACGGCAGCCGCCTGCTGCATGGCGAGGGCGTATCGATCGGCATGGTCATGGCCTTCGACCTGTCGGCGCGCCTCGGCCTGTGCGATGGCCAGGACGCCGCCCGCTTCGCCCGCCATCTGGGCGAGCTGGGCCTGCCCACCGGCCCGTCCTCCGTCCCCGGTGTCGCCTGGAGCGCGCGGGATCTGGTCGGGCGCATGGCCACGGACAAGAAGGTCAAGGACGGCAAGCTGACCTTCATCCTGGCACGCGGCATCGGGTCTGCCTTTCAGACCCAGGATGTCGACCCCGCCGACCTGACGGCCGTTTTGGAAGAGGCGATCGCGGCATGAGCGAATCCGAATATTACGCCATCGGCGCGATTTTCCTGCTGCTGGTCCTGTCCTTTTTCTTTTCCGGGTCGGAGACCGCGCTGACCGCGACCTCGCGATCGCGCATGCATCAGCAGGCGAAGAATGGGGAGGGGCGCGCGACGACCGTGCTGCGCCTGCTGGAACGCAAGGACCGGCTGATCGGGGCGATCCTGCTCGGCAACAATATGGTCAACATCCTGGCCTCCGCCCTGGCGACCTCCGTCCTGGTCAGCCTGTTCGGCGAGGCCGGCGTCGCCTATGCCACGATCGTCATGACCCTGTTGGTCCTGATCTTCGCGGAGGTCCTGCCGAAAACCTATGCACTCGTGCATACCGACGCGGTGGCTTTGGCCGTAGCGCCGATCATGCGCTGGATCGTCTTCATCTTCGCGCCCGTCACATCCGCCGTTCAGATCGTCGTGCGGGCGACGCTGAGACCCTTTGGCGTCGATCTGTCGACGTCGATCAGCGTCGAACAGCACGAAGAGGAGCTGCGCGGGGCCATCGACCTGCATGAAGGCGCGGACCCGGATATCCGGCACGAGCGCGAGATGCTGCGTTCGATCCTCGACCTCGACGATGTGGAAGTCAGCGACATCATGACCCACCGCCGCCAGGTCGCGATGATCGATCTGGGCGATGCGGTGCCGGATTGCGTCGAACAGGTGCTGGGCAGTCCCTATACCCGCATCCCGGTCTATCGGTCGGACCCGGACGACATTTCCGGCGTGCTGCATGCCAAGGCGCTGTTGCGCGAAATCCACGCGCGCGGCGGCAAGCTGGACGATCTGGACCTGGCGGCCCTGGCGACGCCGCCCTGGTTCATCCCGGATTCGACGACGCTGCTGGACCAGCTTCAGGCCTTCCGGGAGCGCCGGGAGCATTTCGCCATCGTCGTCGACGAATACGGCGCCTTCATGGGCATCGTGACCTTGGAGGACATTCTGGAGGAAATCGTCGGCAATATCGACGACGAGACCGACATCGCCGTCCCCGGCGTCAAATCGCAGCAGGATGGCAGCTTCCTCGTCGACGGCGACGTCACCCTGCGCACCCTGGCGCGCGACCTGGAATGGAACCTGCCGGACGAGAACGCCGCGACCATCGCGGGGCTGGTCCTGCACGAAGCGCGGCTGATCCCGGAACCGGGTCAGATCTTCCTGTTCCACGGTTTCCGCTTCGAGGTGCTGCGCCGCCAGCGCAACCAGATCACCTCGTTGCGGGTAACGCCGCCGCGCGAGCCGGAACCCGGCGAGACCGAGTAAGGAGCCCTGCCGCATGCCGTTGAGCGATCCTGGCGTCGAACGCCGCCATTACCACACCCGCGACATCCAGGTCCGGGGCTATTTCCGCGCCGACGGTCTGTGGGATATCGAAGGGCATATGCGCGACACCAAGACCTATGCCTTCGAAAACAGCCATCGCGGCGAGGTCGCGGCGGGCGAGCCGGTGCACGACATGTGGCTGCGCATCACCATCGACGACACGATGCTGATCCACGGCGCGGAGGCGGCCACGGAATCCAGCCCCTACGACGTCTGCCACGCGATCACGCCGTCCTATGAACAATTGATCGGCCTGCGCATCGGTCCCGGATTCCACCGCGCGGTGAAACTTCGGCTGGGCGGCAAGTCGGGCTGTACCCATCTGACCGAGCTGCTCTATCCGATGGCGACGGTCTGCTATCAGACCGCCTACGCCTCGCGGAACAAGGCGCGCCGGGATTTCGGCCTGCCGGTCGAGGAAGAGCCGCAAAGCCGCGACAAGCGCCCCGGCCATATCGACGCCTGCCACGCCATGCGCGCCGACGGTCCGGTCGTGAAAGAGGTCTGGCCGCAGTATTACGAGGGCAATTGACCCGCCTAGTCCCCGGGCACCGACAGTTTCAGGGCCAGGGCATGCACCGGCCCGGACAACTCATCCGCCAGAACGGCATAGACCTTGCGCTGCCGGTCGACGCGGGTGGTCCCGCGAAAGGCTTCCGACGCCATCGTCACCGTGAAATGCGAGGTGCCGGTGCCGGGCGATCCGGCATGGCCTGCATGGCGGTGGGAATCGTTTTCGATGACCAGCGCCGCCGGGTCGAAAGCCGCGCGCAGCTTGCGTTCCATCTCGCGTTCGACATCCGTCATCATTGTTTCAACAACCTTTCGCAGGTGGGAGGGCCGTCATCCTTGTCCGGGCCCGACGTCATCCCCATAGTGGGAATCCTCAGACCGTTTGACAATGACCGGACCGCAATGGGACGCACCGCCACCAGAGACCCGAGGGATCACGCAGCCGCACCGCGACTCTGCGCCCATCCGGAATGCCTGGAGGAAGGCCTGCATCCGGCGCCGAAATCGCGCGACCGGCTGCGCGACTATTTCTGGTTCTGCAAGCAGCACGCCCGCGAGTACAACGCCGCCTGGGATTACTGCCGAGGCCTGGGCCAGTCCGATATCGACAGGATCATCCGCCAAGACACGGTCTGGGGCCGGCCGACCTGGCCCCTGGGCATGCAGCGCATGGCCGGTCAAGGCGGCGAGTTCCGGATGAAGGACGGCACCGGTTTCTTTTCCGAGGACGACACCAAGGCCGAACCGCCGCCGGACGACAGCCCCATCGGCACCGAACTTTGGGCCATGCGGGCGCTGGACCTTGCGCCGCCGCTCACCTTGACCGGCCTAAAGGCGCGCTATAAGGAATTGGCCAAGCTTCTTCATCCGGATGTCAACGGGGGCGATTCCGAGGCGGAGGAGCGGCTGAAGCGGATCAACCTGGCCTATGCGACGTTGCGCGCTAACTTCACGTCCAAAGCCGAGGCATCCTGATCACGGATCGACGCAGACCGAGTAACCCGAACGTACGAAAGCCAGCCTGACATGACGAAGAACAGTGCCGCCGGAAAGGGCGTGGACGCCCTGGACGCGCCGGATATCGAAGTTTCCGTGCGCCAGACTTTTGGTTTGGACAGCGACATGAAAGTCCCCGGTTTCTCCGACCGCACCGAACATGTGCCGGATGTCGACGACACCTATGTCTTCGACCGCGAGACGACGATGGCGATTCTGGCAGGTTTCGCCCATAACCGCCGCGTCATGATCCAGGGCTATCACGGCACCGGGAAATCAACCCATATCGAACAAGTCGCGGCGCGCCTGAACTGGCCTTGCGTGCGCGTCAATCTGGACAGCCATATCAGCCGTATCGATTTGATCGGCAAGGACGCGATCGTCCTGAAGGACGGCATGCAGGTCACGGAATTCCGCGAAGGCATCCTGCCCTGGGCGCTGCAGAACCCGGTCGCGATCTGTTTCGACGAGTACGACGCGGGCCGTCCGGACGTCATGTTCGTGATTCAGCGCGTGCTGGAAATCGAAGGCAAGCTGACCCTGCTGGACCAGTCGAAGGTCATCCGCCCGCACAAGCATTTCCGCCTGTTCGCGACGGCCAACACGGTCGGCCTGGGCGATACGTCGGGCCTGTATCACGGCACACAGCAGATCAACCAGGGCCAGATGGACCGCTGGTCGATCGTCACCACGCTGAATTATCTGCCGCATGACGAGGAAGTCCGCATCGTCCTGGCCAAATGCCCGGATTTCGACACGGACGAGAAGCGCAAAGTGGTCTCCGCCATGGTGCATTGCGCCGACATGACGCGGACCGGCTTCATCGGCGGCGACATCTCGACCGTCATGAGCCCGCGCACCGTGCTGACCTGGGCCGAGAACGCCCGCATCTTCAACGATGTCGGCTTCGCCTTCCGGGTTACCTTCCTGAACAAGTGCGACGAGACCGAACGCCCCGCCATCGCAGAGTATTACCAGCGCTGCTTCGGCGAGGAGCTGCCGGATTCCACCGCCGCAATTCAGGTCCACTGACCGGAGGCAGGGCCATGTCCTCAGCCGATCGGGAAGGGCCGCTGGAAGCGTTCAAGCGGGCCAATGCCGCCTGTTTCCGGGCCGTCGCCAAACGCCCGGATATCGAGGTCGCCTATGGCGCAGACCCGGCCCACATGACCGGGGAACGGGCGCGTCTGCCTTTCCCGGCGCGCCACCTGCCGGCTGAGGAGGTCGCCCAGGTCCGCGGCGAGGGCGATCACCTGGCCTGCCGCCTGCGCCACCATGACGCCAAGAAGCACGCCGCCCACCGTCCGGCCGGAGAGGTCGCGCCGATGCTGTTCGACGCTCTGGAATCCGCCCGGATCGAGGCGGTCGGCGGCAAGGATCGGGCCGGGCTTCGCGCCAATATGGCCGCCGCCCTGGAACAGCGGTACCGCCGCATGGGCTTCCACCGGATCGAGGACAAGACCGAAAGCGCCCTGCCGGAAGTGGTGCGCCTGCTGGCGCGCGAGCATCTGACCGGCGAGGCGCCGCCCGTGGCCGCCCGCAACGCCGTCGAACAATGGCGTGGCCAGATCGCCCCGAAAATCGCCGAAGCCCTGCGCGAACTGGCGCCGTTGCTGAACGATCAGGACGCCTATGGCGAGGCCGCCCGCCGCCTGATCCGGGCGATGGATATCGATGTCGGCAGCGACGACGTGCCGGACAGCGCGGAGGACGGCGAGAGCGACGACGATCAGGAACAGTCCGACAATCAGGCCCAGGGCCAAAACGAGGAACAGGGCGGCGAAGACAATGCCGCCCAGGCCGAGGGCGCGTCCGATTCCGCCATGGGCGAAGGCGAGGACGACGATCAGGGCGATTTCGCCGACGAGGACATGTCCGGCGAGATGATGCAGGCGCCCGGCGCGGAACAGCCCGGCGATTCCGGCAAGCGCTGGCGTCCGGAAAACGACCTGTCGAACGTCCCGAAGGAAAAATTCTACAAGGCCTATGTCGAAAGCTTCGACGAGGTCGTCGGCGCCGAGGACCTGTGCGACGCCGAGGAACTGACCCGGCTGCGCACCATGTTGGATCAGCAGCTGACCCATATCCAGGGCATTATCGGCAAGCTGGCGAACCGCCTGCAGCGCCGCCTGATGGCGCAGCAGCAGCGGTCATGGGAATTCGACCTGGAAGAGGGCATCCTGGACACCGCGCGGATCGACCGCGTCGTGACCAACCCGACCCACCCCCTGTCCTTCAAGCTGGAACAGGATACCCAGTTCCGGGATACCGTCGTCACCCTGCTGATCGACAATTCGGGCTCCATGCGCGGCCGGCCGATCTCCATCGCCGCCATGTCCGCCGACATTCTGGCACGCACCCTGGAACGCTGCGGCGTGCGGGTCGAGATTCTCGGCTTCACGACCCGCGCCTGGAAAGGCGGGCAGGCGCGCGAACAATGGCTGGCCGACGGCAAGCCCGCCAATCCCGGCCGCCTGAACGATCTGCGCCATATCGTCTACAAGCCGGCGGACCTGCCCTATCGCCGCGCGCGCCGCAATCTGGGCCTGATGCTGCGCGAAGGGCTGCTGAAGGAGAATATCGACGGCGAGGCGCTGATGTGGGCGCACCAGCGCCTGCTGGGCCGGCCGGAGGAACGCCGCATCCTGATGGTGATTTCCGACGGCGCACCGGTCGACGATTCCACCCTGTCGGTGAATCCGGGCAATTATCTGGAACGCCATCTGCGCGACGTGATCGACTATATCGAAACCAAATCGCCGGTCGAAGTCGTCGCCATCGGCATCGGCCACGACGTCACCCGCTACTACCGCCGCGCCGTCACCATTGTCGATGTCGATCAATTGGGCGGCACGATGATGGAACAGCTCGCCGATCTTTTCGAAGACGAAACGAGTCTGCCGCGCGGGCGACGGAACAGCGCCAAGCTGGAACCAATCCGGGCCCGGCGCTGAATCTCGCTACTGTCCGGCGTCGAACCTGGCCTCTGCCGCGTCGATGACGGCGTGGTCCAACTCGAATCCCAGACCAGGTGCGTCGGGCAGGCGCATCCAGCCCTGTTTCGGGGCCAGGCCGGGCGTCGCGACCGTATTGTCCTTCGCCAATTGCCACATGATCTGATTGCCGTCGTCCAGATTGGGCATGGCGAGGGCAATCTGATGTTCGGCGCAAGTCGTGATGCCCGAGGTGAAGGAGCTGTGGATGCAGATCTTCATGCCCGCCGCCTCGGCCACGGCGGCCGCCTTCATCATCGGGCGGACCCCGCCGATTTCTCGCGGGCCGATGCAGATCATATCGGCCGCCCGGCGGCGGCAAATCTCATAGACGTCATAAAGGGTGAAGGCAGCCTGATCGGCGACGACGGGGATACCGATCGACTGCCGCACATGGGCCAGCGCCTCCAGGCTCCAGCTTGAGGTGGGCTGTTCGATGAAATCGATGTCGAAGCGCTCCAGCTTCTTGGCCATGCGGATCGCCTGATACGGATCCCAGGCCTCATTGGCATCCAGGCGCAGGCGGCTCCCCCCGATCTCCGCCCGGACGGCGGCGACGATATCCAGGTCGATCTGTTCCGCGCGCCCGACTTTCAGATAGAAGACGCGCTCGCCCGCCGCCATGCCGGCCGCGGCATCCTTTGCCAGGTCTTCCGGCGTGTCGCCCTGCAGGAAATAGAAATAGCCGACCTTCTCCCGTTTCGCCCCGCCCAGCAGCTTGTGGGCGGGCAGGCCGGTCAGCTTGCCCTGAAGATCGATCAGCGCCATGTCGAAGCCGGACATCATCTGGTTCGCCGCGCGCATGACATTCGCGCCATTGGCATAGTACCCGGCCTTTGCCGCGCGATCCGTCAGCGCGTCCGCATCGAAGGGCGACTGGCCGACAAAGAAGGCCGTCAGCCGTTTCAGGATCGCCGCCGACCCCGCCTGATCCGGCGCCACGGTCGCCTCGCCGATCCCGGTCGTGCCGTCGTCGGCGATGATCTCGATCAGGTTGACCGCGAAGCTGTCGCGCACGCCATAGGACCAGTGATAGGGCTGACGCAGGGGCAGGACGAGCGGGCGGATACGGATTTCGGCAATCTTGGTCATGGGGCGGTGCTCTTGCGGTTGCGGGACCTCCACAATGCCGCGCCGCCGGGCGCGCAGTATCCCGCTTCCGACATAATTTGACGCAAGCCGGCCCGAACCGGATCAACGACGGCGCACCGCCTAGATCCCGAAGAACTTCTTGATGCCTTTCAGGAATTCCTCGCTCAGGGAGGCCCGGCGTTCGATACCGGTTTCGGCGTCCAGCGCCGCGAAGGCCTCGCGGGTCCGCATCTGACGTTCGGCCAGGGTCTCCGACAGGCGCTCCGCCAGTTCCGGGCGGCGCTGGAGGATCGGGGCCAGCGTGTTCTTGGTGATCTCGAACCCGACCGAATCCACTTCCGGCACCACGGTCGCGCCGCGCGGGGCGCCGGTCAGCAGCGACAGCTCCCCGAAAAAGGCGCCGGGCGTCAGCGACCCGACCCGGGTTTCGCGCCCATCCGCCCCGGCGACGAAGACCGACAGCATGCCTTCCTTGACCACGAACAGCGAATGTCCGGCCTCGCCCTGCGAGACGACCGGCACGCCGCGCTTGAACAGGTGCTGGGTCATCTGATCGTTGATGACCAGAATTTCCTCGTCCGTCAGCGGCGCGATCAGGTCGATCGCATGCAGGAAATCGATGTCGCGCTGCGGCGCCTCACGCGGCAGGCTGCGCCATTCGATGCGCTGGGCCGGGACATGCACGCCGGAGAAATGCATATTGCGCAGGATCGCGCGCTGCACCTCATAGCGCAGGCGGTGCAGGCTGCCGTAATCCGGGATCCAGAACCGGACCAGCCAGACCGTCCCGCTTTCGGTGAATTCCTTGATCCGCACCTCGGATTCGCGCGGCACGTCGACCACTTCCTGCACCGACCAGATCGCCGATTTCAGCAGGCGTTCGGCGCGCCAGGCCGTGATGGAATAATCCAGCAGGATTTCGATCTCGTCGCGGAAGAATCGGTCGGGCGTGCTGTAATTCTTGAACCGGCCGGTCGCCAATTCGGAATTGGAGATGATGACGGTGGTTTCTTCCTTGGTCAGAAGCCGCGTCGCCCGCCAGTTCATCATCACGACCTTACCGACCGTGCCGTCGTTCAGTTCGACCCAGTCGCCGATACTGAACGGCCGCTCGACCCCCAGCGCGACCCCGGTGAACAGGTCCGAAATCATGCCACGCAAGGCAAAACCGATGACGGCAATGACGATGGACGACGTCGTCAGCAGCCCCGTCACCGGCAGGTCGAACACAAAACTGAGAACGATGATCAGCGCCGCGACATAGATCAGCGCGGCCGACATGTCGATCAGAAGGCCCGGCGCGGGGACGCCCGAACGCGCCTCGACGATCCCGGTCCACAACAGGACCCGCAGCCAGCGCTGCGCGGCGAAGGCGGCGGCGAACCAGAACAGGGCGGTGAGGCCCTTAGTCAGCCACGCCGCCTCGACACCGTCCGGGTCCAGGTCGAAAGCCCCGACGATCGAGCCGGCATCAAGGGCCGCGACGATCAGGACAAGCGCCAGGGCGATCGGCCAGATCAGTCCGATCGGCCCGAAACCCGCGCCGGTTTTCGGTTCTTCCGCGTCCTTTGTAGGATTGCTGTTCCGACTGTCCTGCATCCGCCCCCGGTGCGCCCCGCGTTCTGTCCTCCCGCACAAAGAGACCTTAGAACAGACCTGCCGCGCTTGGGAAGCGGCACAGCGGAGATTTGCAATGCGGGATGCGTGTGCTAGTGAACCCGCGAGCGATAACAAATGGGGGCTAGTGGCCCGCGCCATGCGGAACTATCTGGATTTCGAACAGCCGATCGCCGATCTGGAAGGCAAGATCGAGGAATTGCGCCACCTGACCGACGACGGCGGCGTGAACATCGCGGACGAGGTCGCACGCCTGCAGGCCAAGTCTGACAAGCTTCTGCGCGCGACCTATCAAAAATTGTCGCCCTGGCAGAAGGTTCAGGTCGCCCGCCACGCGGACCGGCCGCATTTCTCGGACTATGTCGCCGGGTTGATCGACAATTACGTGCCGCTGGCCGGCGACCGCGCCTTTGCGGACGACAAGGCGATTCAGGGCGGGATCGGACGCTTTCGCGGCCGTTCCGTCGTGATCCTGGGGCATGAGAAGGGCGCCGATACCTCCAGCCGCGTAAAGCACAATTTCGGCATGGCCCGCCCGGAAGGCTATCGCAAGGCGATCCGCCTGATGGAACTGGCCGAACGGTTCGGCCTGCCGGTCCTGACCCTGGTCGACACGCCCGGCGCCTATCCCGGTGTCGACGCGGAGGCCCGCGGCCAGGCGGAAGCCATCGCCCGGTCGATCGAAACCTGCCTGAAGCTGAAGACGCCGCTGGTGTCGCTGGTCATCGGCGAGGGCGGCTCCGGCGGGGCCATCGCCATCGCGGCGGCGGACAATGTGATGATGCTGGAACATTCGGTCTATTCGGTGATTTCACCGGAAGGCTGCTCGACCATCCTGTGGAAGAAGGACGGATCGGAGAAGGTCGTCGCGGAAACTCCCAAACTGGCGGAATCCCTGCGCATGACGGCGCAGGACCTGCTGGAACTGGGCGGTGTCGACACGATCGTTCCGGAACCGCTGGGCGGCGCGCATCGCGACAAGGCGGCGACCATCGATGCCGTCGGCGACGCTTTCGGCGAGGCCCTGGACAAGCTGTCCGGCAAGACCGTCGACGAACTGCTCAAGAACCGCCGTGAGAAATTCATCGCCATCGGGCGCGACAGCCTGTCGTGACCTCCGCCGGCTCGGCGCGGCACTGGCAGCGGCCCTCTTAGCGGCCGCCTGCCAGCCGCCGCCCCCTCCCGTGCCGGAGGGCTGCGTCGTCGGGGTTCTGACCGGCGAGGGCGCCACCTGCCAGGCGATGCGCGACGGCAAGGACCGGCTCTACAGCTTCTACTCCGACATGACGGGTTATCGCCTCGGCGAGACGGTCTGCGTCTGCGGTTCGGAGGCGCAGATGTCCTTCTGTCAGCAGGGCACGGTGATCGAGGTCACCCATCTTGGCCGGACCTGCCCCGGTACGACGGAATGACCTGTCGTCGCGGAAACCCGATCAATCGAACAGGGCGTCGATTTCGTCCTGGCTGATCGAGCCGTCGCCCTGGATGGCCGGACCGTGCAGTTCCTCGCCGGCTTTCGGCGGGGCCTTTTCTTCGCCGCTCGTGACGCTGGCGAAGGCGCTGTCGCCGCCCCAGATTTCCATCATCTTGCGCACCCGTTCGTCGATGAACTCCATCGTGTTCACGACCTTGGTGATGCGCTGACCGGTAATGTCCTGGAAGTTACAGGCCTCGAAGATCGCGGTCGCATGTTCGAACAGCTCGTCGACCTGGGTCTGGGAGTCGCCGGACAACTCCGCGCGCAGGCGTCCGGCCACATCTTCGATGGCCTCCGCCGCGTTGATGATCCCGTTCGTCGCATATTCGGTGTCGCCGACAACGGCGCGCAGGGCCTCTGAAGCGGTCGCGATCTTGTCGTTCGTCGGATCCGCGCTGCGCAGGGTGGCGATTTCCTGTTTCGTACGCTCGATGGCCTCGGACAGTTCCTGCAGGTCGAATTTCAGCCGCTCGGCCTCGACGATCTGCTTCTTGAAAGTTTCCGCGTCGACGCTGCTGGACGATGGCTGCTGGGCCGTGCCGCCGGCGGACAGGGCCTGCACTTCCTTGCGCAACCCTTCGATCGATCGACGGATCTCGGCGAGTTCCCGGCTGTCCGCCGGCGCCTCGGCGACGGCCGATTGCTTGCCGTTTGGAAACCGCGATTGCTCGATACGGAACAATTTACCTCTGGTCATATGGTCCTACCTCGCACCGGAACTGAATCACCGTGAAACCGCATTTGTGTCACAGGGGCCAAACACCCCTTCCATACACGAACAGGCGATTTCTAAAACTAGTTTCCAACAGGTTCTGCAAACAATCGGTTAATTTCCGCTTCCAAAGAGGCACGTTCCGGCGATTCAGGCGGCAAGGCTGTCAGGGCGCGCTCGAAATAGCTGCGCGCCACGTCTCGATTCCCGCCCCGATAGGCGTCGAGTCCCAGGAACCACAAGGCTTCGATATTCCCCGGGGCGATCTTTTCGACCCGGCGCATCAGGGCAACGCTTTCGGGCGTCTGCTGTTCACCGGCCTGGGCCCGCAGGATCCGGGCACGATCGATCAGTATTTCCGGATTGTTCGGCGCCAGGTCCGATGCCCGTGCGAGGGCCGCGTCGGCGTCGTCCAGCCGTCCCAGCACCGTGTAGGACCGGCCCAGCATGATCCAGCCCTGCAGATCGTCCGGATTTTCTTCCAGGCGCGCCGCCAGGCCGCCGACCATTCCTTCGATCATCTCCCGCCGCTCTTCGGCCGTCATGTCCTGCGCGGCGGCGACGTCTTCCTGGCTGGGCCCTCGCGTCGAGGCGGTGGCCGGGGCGGGCGTGTCCAGCCCCAATTCCTGCGCCAGCGCCGTCAACTGACGCATCGGGAAGGGGGCGGCGGCGAATTGCGCGGCGGCCGTGTCCAATGCCGCCTGCGCGCCGTCGCGATCGTCCAGCACCATGCGCGAGCGGATGAGCCGCAGCCAACCGTCGAAATCGGACGGATCGTCCGCCAACCGCGCCGCCAGACCGTCCACCATGCCCTGGATCATGTCCTGGCGCTCGGCCTCGGTCATATTGGCGGCCGCAGCCATGTCTTCCGCCGTCGGACCACCGGAATTCCGGGCGACGGTATCGGCCAGAGACGGGGCCGCGGCGGCGCCTGCCAGCAGCATTTCCTCCAGGTCGACGCCCATATCGGCGGCCAGTTCCTCGGCGCGCTGCCGCACCACACCGGCCCAGGTCGCATCCGGTCCGGCCCGGTTCAACAAGGCCACCCACCGGGTCAGCGCATCTTTCAACCGGCCTTCTTGGCGGTCATAGGCGCCGAGATAGAAATGCGCCCGAGGATCGTCCAGGGTCAGGCTCAGAACCTTGTGGAAGGTCGCGGCGGCGGTATCGCTGACATCGCCATTGGACCAGAAGACCAGCGCCTCGCCATAGGCGGAGTTCAGCGCCGCGTCGTCCGGGAAGCTCTTCAACGCCTCTTCATAGGCGGCGGCCGCCTGGGCGTAGTTGCCCCGCATCATTTCCGTGCGACCCAGCAGCGACCAATCCGCCGGGGCGCCGTCCCCCGCCGCCAGTCGCGCGGTCAGTTGCGCTGCCATGTCGTCCAGATTGCCCGCCTCGCCGTCCTCCCCGGCCACAGGCTGGCTCCCGGCACCACCGGCATTCTGGGCCAATTGCCGTTCGGCCTGCCGTAGGGCCAGGGGCATGTCGGGATTGGCCGGATCGCCCTGGTCCAGATACAGCAGGACCGTCAGCGTCAGAGCCCCCGCGATCAACGCCGCCGCGACCGCCTGGGAGCCGGTGCCGGACCGCCGCTCGCGCACGGCCGATTGGCGCCGCCGGTCCGCCGCCAGCAATCTGCGGCCGATCTCGACCCGGCTGGCCTCGGCCTCCTCGGCGGTGATGCGGCCACGGTCCAGATCGCGCGCGACCTCATGGAGCTGGGACTTGTAGACCGTGACGTCATAATCGGCGACATCCGGCTCTTCGGCGCCCGGCGCCTCACGCAACAGCGGGCGCAGCACGGCGTAACCGGCCGCAACGGTCGCCAACGCCGCGAATACCCAGAAAATCATTCGCGGCCTCCCTCGCCCTTACCACCGCCGCCCGGCGACGAATCTTCCGCCAGCAAGCTGTCGATGCGGCGGCGTTCCTCGGCGCTCAAACCGCCAGATTCCGCCATCCTCGGAACCGCTGTCCCTACAGAGCGCCCCCTGAACCAAATAAAAACCGCCACCGCGCCAAACGCGACGAAGGCGAATGGTCCGACCCAGAGCAGGATCGTCCCCAAGGCCATGGGCGGGGTCAGCAGAACATAATCGCCGTAGCGATCGACCAGGTAGCGTTTGACCTCGGCATTGCTGTCCCCGGCGACGAGGCGTTCGCGCACGATGATGCGCAGGTCGCGCGCCAGGTCGGCATTGGAATCGTCGATCGACTGGTTCTGACAGACCAGGCAACGAATATCCTTCGAAATTTCCCGGGCGCGAGCTTCCAGGGCCGGGTCGTCCAGGATCTCATCGGGCAGGACCGCCATACCTGGGGTCGCGGCCAGAAGTCCCAGCGCCATCAATCCGGCGACGGCCAGAATGAGTTTCTGCCAAAGGGTCATTGCGCCCTCATCGCGTCGATGCGGGGCAGAAACTCCTCCTCCAGCAGGCGCGGCGTGATCGGGCCGACATATTTATAGACCACCTCGCCCTCGGGATTGATCAGGAAGGTTTCCGGATAGCCGTAAACGCCCCATTCGATCCCGGCACGGCCGTTCGGGTCGTAGCCGATCCGGGTATAGGGATCGCCCAGCTCGTCCAGCCAGGCAATCGCCGCCTCGCGCCGGTCCTTGCTGTTCAGGCCGTAAACCGGGATGCCGTAATCCCGCGCCAGCGCCGTGATCAGCGGATGTTCGACCCGGCAGGGCACACACCAGGAGGCGAAGACATTGACCAGGATCGGCCCACCACCGAAATCCTGCGGACCAAAGCCCGGCTTATCCGCCTTCAGCGCGGGCAGTTCCACCGCCGGCACGGGATCGCCGATCAGGGCCGACGGCACGATGCTGGGATCGCGCCCGCCGATCAGCTGATAGGCGAAGACCGCCAGCAGGCCGGAAAACATCAGCAGCGGCAGTAGGCCAAGCCACCAGCGCCGCTTGGGCCGTTCAGCATCCGGCGCGTTCGTTTCGTCGCTCATCAGATCGTCCTCATTCCGCGGGCTGTGCTTTTCCGCCGGCGGGTGCGGCGCTGCGTTTCGGCGCGCCGACGCGCAGCCGCCGGTCGCTGAGCGACAGGAACCCGCCCAGAACCATCAAGGTGGACCCGATCCACAGCCAGGGCACCAGCGGCTTGAAATAGAGCCGCACCGTGAACCGGCCCTGCCCGGCCGGATCGCCCAGCACCGCATAAAGATCGTACCAGAGCGTCGATCGGATCGCCGCTTCGGTCGTCACCTGACCGTTCGAGACATATTGCCGGTTCTCGGATTGCAGGATCTGGGGTTCCGCGCCGGCGGATCCGGAAGGCACGACCGAGAAGGTCCCGCGCTCGGCATTGTAGTTCGGCCCCGGCACGTCGCGCACATCGGTCAGGGTGAAGTCGAACCCGCCGACTTCCACCGTCTGGCCGATGGTGACCGCCTCGATCTTTTCCTGGGTCAGAAGCGACGCGCCGGTGGCGCCCGCGATCACCACGGCGATCCCCAGATGCGCGGCGGTCATGCCCCAGGCGGCGCGGCTCAATCCGGTCAAGCGCCGCAGAGCCTGGCCCGCCGTCACGGTCTGGGTCGGGCGGCATTTCCGGTACAGTTCCGTCAGGACCGCACCGATCAGCCAGGCCGACAGGCCCAGACCCAGAAGGGCGATTGCGGCCTGTCCCCAAACCGCGATACCGGCGACGATCGTCACGACGAGCGTGAAGACGAAGGCGACCCAGAGCAGCCGCAAGGCCGGCGCCAGATCGGCGCGCTTCCAGGGCAATAGCGGCCCGACGCCCAGCGCGACGAAGAGCGGCGCCATGATCGGCACGAAGGTCGCGTTGAAGAACGGCGGACCGACGGAAATCTTGTCATCCGTCGCCAGTTCCAGGAACAGCGGATAGAGCGTGCCCAGCAGGACCGTCGCCGCCGCCGTGGTCAGCAGCAGATTGTTGAGGACCAACGCCCCTTCGCGGCTGATCGGGCGGAACAGACCGCCGCCCGTCAGCAACGGTGCACGCCAGGCATAGAGCGCGAAGGACCCGCCGATGGCGACCGCCAGCAGCGCCAGGATGAAGACCCCGCGTTCCGGATCGCTGGCAAAGGCATGGACCGAGGTCAGCACGCCCGATCGCACCAGGAAGGTGCCGATCAGGCTGAGCGAGAAACCGATGATCGCCAGCAGGATGGTCCAGCTTTTCAACGTATCGCGCTTTTCGACCACGATGGCGGAATGCAACAGGGCCGTCGCCACCAGCCAGGGCATGAAGCTGGCATTCTCCACCGGATCCCAGAACCAGAAGCCGCCCCAGCCCAGCTCGTAATAGGCCCACCAGCTACCCAGCGCGATGCCACCGGTCAGAAAGGCCCAGGCCAGAAGCGTCCAGGGCCGGACCCAGCGCGCCCAGGCCGCGTCGACCTTGCCTTCGATCAGCGCCGCGCACGCGAAGGAAAAGACGATGGAGAGGCCGACATAGCCGATGTAGAGCATCGGCGGATGGAAGGCGAGGCCCGGGTCCTGCAGCAAAGGATTGAGGTCGCGGCCTTCCAGCGGCGCCGGAAAAATGCGTTCGAACGGGTTCGAGGTCAGCAGCATGAACAGCAGGAACCCGACCGTGACCAGCGCCTGTACCGACAGGGTGCGCGCCTTCAGACCCGGCGGCAGATTGTCCCCGAATATCGAGACCAGCGCGCCGAACAAGGCCATCACCGTCACCCAGAGCAGCAGCGACCCTTCGTGATTGCCCCAGGCACCGGACACCTTGTAAAGCAGCGGCTTCAGAGAATGGGAGTTCTGGACCACGTTCAGGACCGAGAAATCGGACGTCACATAGGCGTGGATCAGCGCCAGGAAGGCAAAGAGCAGCAGGCCGAACTGGACCAGCGACGCCGGGGCCGCCACCGCCATCCAGCGTTGGTCGCCGCGCGCCGCGCCCAGCATCGGCACCGTCGCCTGGATCAGCGCCACGCCCAGGGCGAGGGTCAATACGTAATGGCCCAATTCCGCGATCATGCTGTCTCGCTCCCGTCCTTCCGCAACTCTTGGTCAGCCCTTGCAGGGATTGGCGCCCGAGGGCGCGCCGGCCGCCGCGACCGTCTCGCCGCCGCCCTCCTGCCAGGTGCCGGCGCGCTTCATCGCCTCCACCGCTTCCGCAGGCATATAGGTTTCGTCATGCTTGGCCAGAACCTCCTCCGCCCGGAATTCACCGGCGGCGTCGGTCAGTTGGCCCAGGGCGACGACGCCCTGGCCGTCGCGGAACAGGCTGGGCAGGATGCCTTCATAGGTCACCGTCACACGGTTGGCGCCGTCGGTCACCACGAATTCCCGGGTCACCCCGTCGCCGCGGATGCGGCAGCTGCCAATCTCGACCAGCCCGCCGATCCGGAAGGTCGCGCCCGCCGGCACCTTGCCCTCAACCACTTCCGTCGGGCCAAAGAACAGGTTCACATTGCTTTGCAGGGCGGTCAGGGTGAGGGCCGTCGCCGCCCCAAGGAAGGTCACGCCGCAAACGACCAGGATCAGGCGCATCCGCTTGCGTTGCGCCGCCGGGGACCGCCGTCTTGCCGCCGTCTCGCTCATGCGCCCTCCGTCCGATCACGCCGCGCGCGGCTGTCTTGCAACAGGTCCAGATCCCGCTGACGGGTCCGGATCCGGCGCAGCGTTTGTGCGGCCAATCCCAGCATCAAGACGGCGCATAGTCCATACGAGCCCCAGACATAGACGCCGTTGCCGCCCATATGCCAGAAATCTGCAAGCGTCTCGAACATGGATCCCTTTCCGCCTCAGGCGCCGCGCGGTTCTGCGCGGAAACCGGCCCGGAGCGCCCGCAGACGCACCGACGCGAATTCCCCGCGCAGCCGCAGGATCAGCAGCGCCAGAAAGGCCAAGGTGAACCCGGCCAGCATCAGCATCAGCGGCAACAGCATTTCCGGCGGCAGATCGCCGCCCTGCTGCGCGGCCGCCGCCGCCAGATCGGCCGGAAGGTTCTCGGCCTGAACCGCCGCCTCCGGCTCGCCGAACACCGCGCCGAACAGATCGCCCGCCAAGGTCGATTTCTGATGCAGCGTATTGAAGAAATAGACCGAAAACTTGATCAACGGAATGTTCACGACGCCGACCAGCGCCAGGATCGCGGCCGGTTTGTCGCCGCGCGCCGGGTCGTCGAAGGCATTGGCCAGTGCCAGATACCCGAAATACAGGAACAGCAGGATCAGCATCGACGTCAGCCGCGCATCCCATACCCAATAGGTGCCCCAGGTCGGTCGGCCCCAAAGCGACCCGGTGACCAGGCAGATGATGCAGAAGACGCAGCCGATGGGCGCCGCGGATCGGGCGATCAGGTCGCCCAGCGGATGTTTCCAGATCAGGAAACTGGCGCTTCCCAGCGCCATCACGACATAGGCACCCTGCGCCAGAAAGGCCGTGGGAACATGGATATACATGATCCGGACCGTCTCGCCTTGCTGGAAGTCGGGCGGCGAGGCGTAAAGGCCGAAATACAGCCCGGCGGCGATCAACGGCAGGCACAGCGCGACAATCCAGGGCAGCACCCTGTCCGCCACACGCATGAACTGACCCGGATTCGCGAACCGATGCATCCCGTTCGATCCCATCATGCTCTGCTCGACCCCGCGGGGCAGGGGCGATCCGCCCTTGTCCTACACGCTCCAGCCGTTTCGTGCACGTTGATTTGGCTCAAACTTTCGGGTCCGACCAGTCCTCCGACGCCCTAACCTTCGACACCGTGACGAACCGCCGCGGCGGCGGCCAGCGGCGCCAGCGGAATCGCCGCCATCAGGATCGCCGCGAGATATAGGAAATGCGCGGTCGGCGGCACGCTGGTCAGGACGGCGTCCACGGCTGTCACCCCAAAAATCAGGATGGGGATATAGAGCGGCAAAACCAGCAGCGCGATCAACAAGCCTGCCCGGCGGGCCCCGAGGCTGAGCGCCGCGCCCACCGCGCCGATCAGACTGAGGCTGGGCGTGCCGAGCGCCAGCCCCGCCAGCAGGACCGCATAGCCCTCGGCCGGAAGATTGAGCAATATGCCGATCAGCGGCGCGATTGCGATCAGCGGCAGGCCGGTCGTCAGCCAATGCGCCAGGCATTTCGCCAGAACAACGAGCGACAGCGGCGTCGGCGACAGGGCCATCTGTTCCAGACTGCCATCGGCAAGGTCCTGCTGAAACAGCCGATCGAGCGACAGCATGACCGACAGCAGCGCCAGGACCCAGATCACGCCCGGCGCAATGCGCGCCAGCGTGTCCGGCGACGGCCCGACGCCGAAGGGAAACAGGGACGCTGCGATGACGAAGAAGCCCAGGACCAGGGCGAGATCGGCACTTTGCCGTATCGCCAGGCGCAAATCGCGCTGCAGAACGGCGCGGAACCCCATCATGCCGGGACCCGCCCGAAAGCGCCCGGCGCGTAATCGCCGAGATCCAGGGACTGACCGCCCGGCAGGGTGAATTCGATATGGGTGGACAGGACGACCGACCCCCCGTTCCGGCGGTGATCGGCCACCAGGTCTTCGACCGCGCGCACCGACACTGTGTCCAACCCCACTGTAGGCTCGTCCAACAGCCAGATATCGGCATCCGACACCAGAAGCCGGGCCAGGGACAGGCGGCGGCGCTGACCTGATGACAGGATCGCGCCCCGCGCATCGGCCAGTGCCGAAAGGTCGAGCGCGCCGAGAGCCGCGTCCAGCCTGCGACGATCCCGCAGTCCGGCCAGGTCAGCCCAGAAGGACAGGGTTTCGCGCACGGTCAGGGTCGATTTGACCGGATCGGCATGCCCGATATAGGCGATCCGGGCGCGCTGCCCCTCGCGATCCGCCGCGACCGGCGCGCCGTCGATCTCCAGATGCCCGTCGAAGGGCTCCAGAAGACCCGCCAGAAGGCGCAGAAGGCTGGATTTACCACTGCCGTTCGGCCCGGTCAGCAGCAGCGCGCCGCCGGCATCGAGCGTGAAGCCCAGATCTTCGAAGACCAGCCGCGCGCCGCGCAGGCAGGTCAGCCGATGCGCCGAGAGAATTGCCATGACGCTTTCCATGCGGCGCGGACGGGCCGCGCGTCAAGCGGTATGCGCGTCGGCCCGGTTCGCTTTCGGATCACTCGAGCAGGATTTCGACCCGGCGGTTCTTCGGTTCGCGGACACCGTCGGCGGTCGCGACCATCGGTTCCTCCTCGCCCCGGGCGAAGGTGACGATACCGGTCGCGGGCATGCCCAGTTCGACCAGCATGCCGCGCACCCGATCCGCCCGCTTCTCGGACAGGCCCATATTGTACTTCTGGGTGCCCGACGTGTCGGCGTGGCCGGTCAGGATGATGCGCGCAATGTTGCCGTCCCGGGCAAAGCCGGCCGCCTGGCGCAGGATCGCCTCCGTCGCGGGCGTCAGCTCCGTTTTATCCCAGTCGAAATAGACGATGAAGTTCCGCGTGATCTCCGGTTCCACCGCGGGCGGCGGGGGAGGTGGCGGCGGGGGCGGAGGCGGCGGAGGAGGCGGCGGCGGAACCGCGGCGATCTGGGGCTCCGGTTCCGGCACCGGTTCGACCGCCGATTTCATCGGCAGCGGTTCCGGCTCTGCCTCGGGCCGCGAATTGCCGACCGGGAAGGTGTAGCGAAGGCCGATCGTGAACAGGTGATCGTAGAATTCGGACCGGGACCGGACGCCATTGGCCGTATTGACCTCGACTTCCGGCACGGCCAGGAAGTTGTACTGGCCCGTCAGCTCGACATTGTCGTGCAATTCGAAGGACACGCCCGCGATCGCCTGCAGGGCGAGGTTCGGGTCCGCGTAATCATCGATGGACGATGTGCCGCCGGCGGTGATGACCGGCGAGACATTCTTATAGTTCAGATAGGCGACACCGGCGCCGACCCCCAAATAGGGCGAGAAGCCGTCCGCTTCGAAATCGTAGAGGCCGTTGACGATCAAGGTCCAGGCGTCGACGTCGCCGGTCGCGGTGCCTGCGCTGATGTTCTCGACGGTGCTGGTGCGATAGCCGAACTCCAGTTCCGACCGCCAGCCTTCTTCATACTTGAACCCGAAGGTGCCGAGAGCGCCGGGGCCGCCGGAATGCTCGATCGACTGGTCGGTGTTCGGGACGTCCAGGTCCTGTTCATGCGGAATGTTGTAGCCCGCGCCGAAACCCAGATAGAATCCGTCGTCACGGGCCGCCGCCGCGCCGATGCCCAGCGCGGAGACCGAGGCCGTCGCAGCGGTAATAAGGATCAGGCGATTCATGTCCGCCTCTCATCGTTCCTGTTATTTGGTCGGACATACCAGATACTGTGAAGATATGCCCAATCTCTCCTATTCATACTTTCTGTAGTGATTTGCCCTCTATGTCGACATGTAATTTCCCAACCGCACCAGGGTTGGTATGGCTGAAAGGATGCATCGGCGCCGAGGTCGGGATTCAACGTCTGGGCGCGCCGCGCCTTGCCCGCATGGGGCTGCGCTGGTATATGCCCGCAAATTGCGGACTCCGCGCAATACCGGGGCGCCCAGCCGTGCGCCCGTTCCAAACGTGAAAGGGTGAAGACCATGGCCGAGGACTTTAAAGTCAAGGACATCTCGTTGGCCGATTGGGGCCGCAAGGAAATCGAACTGGCCGAAATCGAGATGCCGGGCCTGATGGCACTGCGCGACGAGTTCGGCAAGGCTCAGCCGCTGAAGGGCGCCCGCATCGCCGGCTGCCTGCATATGACGATCCAGACCGCGGTCCTGATCGAAACCCTGACGGCGCTGGGCGCGGAAGTCCGCTGGTCGTCCTGCAATATCTTCTCGACCCAGGATCACGCCGCCGCCGCCATCGCCGCGTCGGGCGTCCCGGTCTTCGCCTGGAAGGGCATGAACGAGGAAGAATTCTGGTGGGCCATCGACATGACGATCGAAGGGCCGAACGGCTGGGTTCCGAACATGATCCTGGACGATGGCGGCGACCTGACCGTCCGGATGCACGAGAACTTCCCGGCGCTGCTGGACGATGTGAAGGGCCTGTCGGAAGAAACCACGACCGGTGTCCACCGCCTGTATGAAATGGCGAAGAAGGGCACGCTGAAGGTTCCGGCCATCAATGTGAACGACAGCGTCACCAAGTCGAAATTCGACAACAAATACGGTTGCCGCGAAAGCCTGGTCGACGCCATCCGCCGCGCCACCGACGTGATGATGGCCGGCAAGATCGCCGTCGTCGCCGGCTATGGCGATGTCGGCAAAGGTTCCGCCGAAAGCCTGCGCAATTCGGGCTGCCGCGTGCTGGTCACCGAAGCCGACCCGATCTGCGCCCTACAGGCCGCGATGGAAGGTTTCGAAGTCGTAACGATGGAAAACGCGGCCCCGCGCGGCGACATCTTCGTCACCGCCACGGGCAATGTCGACGTCATCACCGTCGACCATATGCGCGACATGAAAGACCGGGCGATCGTCTGCAATATCGGTCATTTCGACAGCGAGATTCAGGTCGACGGCCTGAAGAATTTCAAATGGGACAACATCAAGCCGCAGGTCGACCAGATCGAATTCCCCGACGGCAAGAAGCTGATCCTGCTGGCCGAAGGCCGTCTGGTGAACCTGGGCTGTGCGACCGGTCACCCCAGCTTCGTGATGAGCGCATCCTTCGCGAACCAGGTCCTGGCCCAGATCGAGCTTTGGAACCATGCCGAGAAGTACGACAACCAGGTCTATGTCCTGCCGAAGCATCTCGACGAGAAGGTCGCGGCGCTGCACCTGGAGAAAGTCGGCGCGCAGCTGACCAAACTGTCCGAAAAGCAGGCCGCCTATATCGGCGTCGCCGTCGAAGGCCCGCACAAGCCGGAAGCCTATCGCTACTAAGCGCTACGTTCCGGCCGGATACCGGCCAAGCGTTAAAGGGCGGCGCATCGCGGATGCGCCGCCTTTTTCGTACCCCCCTTTCAGCATCCGGGCGAACCGCACTAGACTGGCCGCGGTCCGTAAGGGGAAATGCGCCGGATGGAATCGCCCGAACTGGTTTGGCCCTATATCGCGTCCGCCGGATGTGCGGCCGCCGCTGTCCTGGGCATGCTGCTGTGGCGCGTGCGGACCGCCCGGCGTCGGGCGGAGGCGCGCGTCGACAGACTGCAGGCGCTGTTGGAAGACTCGCCCTATGGCGTCATCCGCTGTCGGCCGGAAGGCTGGCGCCCGAACCCGGCCGCCGCCGCGATCCTGAAGCTGGACCCCGACCGCCTCGTCGCACCCGATAAGGCTTTGGCCCGTTTCGCCGACCGGCATCGCGAGGCGATCGGCGAATCCGCGGCCGCCATGATCCGCGACGGCCGTCCGTTCGAAATGACCGTCGACACCGACGAGGAGGGATTGGTCCTGACCCTCTGCGGCCGATCGGTCGAGGGTGACGCGGCGATCTGGCTGCGCGACGACAGCGCCTCGGCCTGGCTGGCCGAACAATATACGGAGCGCGAGGATGAAGTGGCGCTGCTGCGCGGCGTGCTCGACACGGTAACGCATCCGGTCTGGTGGCGCGATCGCGACGGCCTGAAGATCGCCGGGCACAACCGGGCCTTCCGCGACATGTTCGGCGGCGACGAAAGATCCCGCAGTCTGGGTGCACCGGAACGGGCGATCGATCTGGCGCGCCTGGCCCAGCGCACCGGCCTGCCGCAGAGCGAAAGCCGCCACATCGTCCTGGGCGGCGACCGTCACGCCATGGATGTCTTGGAATCGCCGGTACCCGGCCATCAGGGCATCGTCGCCGGCATGGCCCAGGACATGACCGCCTTGGAAAACCTGCAGATGACCCTTGCCGAACATATCGCGGTACAGGATCAGGTGCTGGAACGCCTGACCTCGGCCATCGCGATCTTCGGACCCGACCGGCGGCTGAAATTCTTCAACCCGCCCTATGCCGACATGTGGCGCCTGTCCCATGACGTCCTGGACGACCAGCCCGTCATCGGAACCTTGCTGGAGCTGCTG
Source organism: Pacificispira sp. (assembly GCF_965228185.1). Classification (NCBI taxonomy): domain Bacteria; kingdom Pseudomonadati; phylum Pseudomonadota; class Alphaproteobacteria; order Rhodospirillales; family Aestuariispiraceae; genus Pacificispira; species Pacificispira sp. The sequence goes on from NZ_CBDDHE010000008.1 coordinate 827,171, forward strand.
CGCGAGAACCGGCAGCTGACGGAAATGTCCGATTTCCCGGCTTTCAAACGCCAGATGGAACAGCTGTTCACAGCCCTGATCGAACCGCGCGAAGACCTGTTGCACTTGCCCGACGGGCGGACGGTGCGGGCCGTGGCCTCGCCACATCCCCTGGGCGGTCTGATTTTCCAATACGAGGATGTGACCGACCGATTGGCGCTGGAAAGCTCCCATAACACCCTGACCGCGGTGCAGCGGTCGACCCTGAACTCGCTGTTCGAAGGGGTCTGCGTCTTCGGTCGGGACGGTCGGCTGAAACTGTTCAACGACGTCTATGCGGGCCTGTTCGGTCTCGATCCGGCCTGGCTGGCGACGGAGCCCCATATCTCGGAAGTCGCGAACTACGCCAAGGGCATGCTGCGCACCGAGGAAGATTGGGAGAGTTTGCGCCGGCGCCTGATCACATCGGTGTCGGAACCGGCCGCGCGCCAGGGCCGCATGAACCTGGTCGACGGGCGGGTGATGGACTACGCCTATGTGCCCCTGCCGGACGGGCAATGCCTGGTGCTTTACCTGGACATCACCGATTCGACCCAGGTCGAACGCGCGCTGCGCGAACGGAACCGCGCCCTGGAAAACGCGGACCTGTTGAAAAGCCGGTTCGTCTCCAACGTGTCCTATGAGCTGCGGACGCCGCTGAACGCCATCATGGGCTTCGCGGAGTTACTGCGCCTTGAAACCTTCGGCACCCTGACCGAACGGCAGAAGGCCTATGTCAACGACATCCTGGTCGCGGCGTCGGACCTGTCGGATCTGATCGGCGATATTCTGGATCTGGCGGCGGTGCAGGCAGGCTTCATGCAGTTGGAATCCGTCGAGATCGATCTGGCGACCATGATGCCGGAGGTCTGCGAGCTGGTGTTGCGCGACCGGCCGCTGACCGCGCGGCTGACTTTCGACAAGCCGACACGCCCTGGCCGGGTCCTGGCGGACCGCCGGCGCCTGTTCCAGGCGCTGCATTACCTGATCGCGGATGCGGCGCGGCATGCCCCGACCGGGCCGGAGGCGGCCATTGTTCTGACCGAGGAAGCGGGCCGCCCGGCCATCCGTATGACCGTCCCGCTGACCCTGGCCGACGATTCCGCCTGGGCCAGCCGGGCGTCCGGCAATCCCGATCTGGATATTGTCGAGCATGCCCTGGCGACCGGCGCCGATATCGGCATCAGCCTGGCCCGTTCACTGATCCACGCCCAGAAAGGCCGCATGGAGGTCGCGGAGGATGGGGTTACCCTGATCTGCTCTTTCGAGCCCGCCGACTGACGGACGCGTAACCGTCCGGACAACCGTCAGCCGGGCACGCCCTTGGTCGTCGAATATTCGAAATGCAGGGCCTCGCCCGGATAGACGATGCCGTGAATGCGGTGCGCGGCGGCCGCGGCATCGGCAAATCCCTGCAAAATGAGCTTCAGCTTGCCCTCATACATCGCGACATCGCCGATGGCGAAGATTCCGGGCAGCGGCGTCTCGCAGGTCGCCCGATCCACCGGGATCGTATTGCGGTCCACCGTGAAGCCCCATTCCGCAATCGGCCCCAGCTTCGCGGCCAGTCCGAAGAAGGGCAGCAGAACGTCCGCCTCCAACAGCCGCTCATGGCCGTCGAAATCCTTGACCTTCACCCCGGTCAGGCGACCGTCGGCGCCTTCCAGGCCGCTGAGCTGACACGGCGTCACCAGTTCCAGCTTACCCTTTTCGGCCCAGGACATCATACGGTCCACCGATTCCGGCGCGGCGCGGAACTTGTCGCGGCGGTGCACGACATAGACCTTCCGTGCCACTTCCGGCAGCGACATTGCCCAATCGACCGCGGAATCGCCGCCCCCGGCGATCACCACCGTTCGGTCGCGGAAATCCTCACGCCGCTTCACCATGTAGAAGACCGACGTCCCCTCATACTTGGCCAGCCCATCGAGCGGCGGCCGGTTCGGGCCGAAGGCGCCGCCGCCGGCGGCAATGATCACGGCCTTGCATCGAAACTGTGTGCCTTTGGAGGTTTCCAGCGCATAACCGCCTTCCGCCAAGGGCGTCAGGACCGACACCTGTTGGTTCAAATGATAGACCGGATCGAAGGGCGCTGCCTGGGCCTCCAGATTTTCGATCAGCGCCGCGCCGTCGATGCGCGGATGGGCCGGAATGTCGAAAATCGGCTTTTCGGGATACAGGGCCGTGCATTGTCCGCCGACTTCTTCCAGCGAATCGACGATATGCGCGCGGATTTTCAGCATGCCCAGTTCGAAGATCGCGAACAGGCCAACGGGCCCGGCCCCGACGATGACGACATCGGTTTCGATCGGCGCGGCGGCGGTCTCGGTCATGGTTGGCACCCCGAATGTGTGAACGGTTGGGTTTGCGGAATCGGAGTGATATGAAGAGGCACCGGCCCGGACCGTCAAGCGCCCGATGCCGGATTTCTTCGCAGAAACGCCCTTTTCGAGCCGACCGTGCCGCCATCCGAACCCGACAGAACCGACCTGGAACCGGCTTTCGACCTATTTTTGCCGGATCCCGATGCGACGGCCCGGCTGGGGGCGGCGTTGGGCCTTGCGCTGACGGCGGGCGACGTCGTCGCGCTGACCGGCGATCTGGGGGCCGGAAAAAGCGCCCTGTCGCGTGCCGCCATTCGCGCCCGATTGGGCGATCCGGAGGCCGAAGTACCCAGCCCCACCTTCACCCTGGTCCAGACCTATGAGACCGACGATCTGGAAATCTGGCATGTCGACCTCTACCGGCTCGACGGCCGCGCCGATGCGGTGGAACTGGGCCTGGACGAAGCCTTCGCGGAGGCGGCGAGCCTGATCGAATGGCCGGACCGGTTAGGGCCCGACTTGCCCCGCCGGGCGCTGCGGATCGACATCGTCCATGACGGCGACGGAAGGCGGGCCCGGATCGCCGCACCGGCCGAATGGCGAAACCGGATCGAAGAGGTACTGCGCGATGCAGCATGACCGCAATGCGGCGATCGACGGATTTCTGGCCGCGTCCGGATGGCCCGGCGCGGCCCGGCGGAACCTGGCCGACGACGCGTCCTTCCGGCGCTATGAACGGGTCGAACTGGGCGGCCGCCGTGCCGTCCTGATGGATGCCCCGCCGGACAAGGAAGACGTGCGGTCCTTCGTTACGGTTTCGAAACTTCTAACCGCGCAAGGTCTCAGCGCCCCGGAGATCCTGGCCGAAGATCCTCAGAACGGGTTCCTTCTGCTGGAGGATCTGGGCGACGATACCTATACCCGTGTCCTGGCGCGCGGCGGCGACGAGTATGAGCTTTACAGCCTGGCGACCGACACGCTGATCCGGCTGCAGCGCGATTTCCGTCCGGCGGCGCAGGTGCCGGATTACAGCCGCGACAAGCTGGCCGCAGAGGCCGATCTGCTGATCGACTGGTTCTGGCCGGCGGTGAAAGGATCGCCCTGCCCGGAGCCGGACCGTGCCGTCTTTCGCGGATTGTGGCGAAACGCGCTGGGCCATGCCTTTGCGGTGCCGTCCAGCCTGGTCCTGCGCGACTATCACGTCGACAATCTGATCCACCTGCCGGACCGGACGGCGGAAGCGGCCTGCGGCTTGCTGGATTTTCAGGACGCGGTGATCGGGCCGGTGACCTATGACCTGGTGTCGCTGTTCGAAGACGCCCGGCGCGACGTGCCCCATGCCTTGGCCAACGGCCTGATGCGGCGCTATCTGAACGCCTTCCCGGCCATGCCGCGCGACGCCTTCGCCCTGTCCTACGCCGTTATGGGCGTGCAGCGCGCAACCAAGATCGTCGGCATTTTCACGCGGCTGGACCGGCGCGACGGCAAATCCAGCTATCTGCGCCACATTCCCCGTACCTGGGGCTGGCTGGAGGGCGGTCTGCGCCATCCGATGCTGCGCGATCTGAAAGAATGGTATGATATGAACTTTCCGCCGGACCTGCGCCGGGCCCCGGCCGCGGCGTCGGCTTCTGCACAGGATGGCGCCCGATCATGACCGATATCGACACCGCCATGGTTCTGGCCGCGGGCTTCGGAAAGCGCATGCGCCCGCTGACCGAGACGATGCCGAAGCCCCTGGTCCCGTTATGCGGCAAACCGCTGATCGATTGGACCTTCGAGCGGCTGCGCGCGGTGAAACTGACCCGCTTTGTGGTGAACAGCCATTATCTGGGCGACCAGATCGCAGCGCATTTCCACGATGCCCGCGACGTCACCCTGTCGCCCGAGGCAGACATTCTGGATACCGGCGGCGGTGTCGCCAATGCCCTGCCGTTGCTGGGGGAGAAGCCGTTCTTCGTCGCCAATGCCGATACGGTCTGGCTGGACGGCCCAAAGCCGGCGGCCGCCCGGATGCGCGATGCATTCGACCCGGAAACCATGGACGCGCTGCTGCTGCTGCATCCGGTGGCGACGGCGGGCGGCGATTACCGCGGTGTCGGGGATTTTTTCCTGGACCCGACCGGTCATGCCCGCCGGCGCGCCGAACAGCAGGTCGCCCCCTATCTTTTCGCCGGCCTGTCCATCCTGACCCCGGACTTGTTCGTCGGGGCGCCTGCGGGCGCATTCTCCCTGGTCCGGCTGTTCGAGAAGGCAGCGGCGTCGAACCGCCTCTTCGGCCTGGTCCATGACGGCGAATGGTACCATGTCGGCACGCCGGAAGCGCTGGAAGAGACGCAGACCGTGATCGAACTGGGCCATACCGCATCCAACACCCGGTGAGGGCGAAGCCCGCGCTTGGCGACCCGCGCGAATTGCCGTTAGTCTCGACACCGTGACCCAGCTTTATTCCATCCCGTCCTGGCGGCCCTTCGTCGACGCGCTGGCCGAGGGGCTTCTGGCCCGTACGGCGGCGGACCCCCTCGCCTTGTCCGATTATGTGATCCTGCTGCCGACGCGCCGCGCCTGCCGGTCGCTGCGGGAGGCCTTTTTACGGCAGACCGGCGGTAAGGCCATGCTGTTGCCGCGGATGCGGCCGATCGGCGAGGTCGACGAGGAGGAACTGGTCCTGACCGCACCGGGCGACGAATCCGGCGCATTGGCGGATCTGGTGGACCTGCCGCCGGCAATTTCGACGACGGAGCGGGTGCTGCGTCTGACCGAGTTGGTGAAGGCCCTGCGCAACGCCCAGGCCAAGGCGGACCCGGCCCTGGACGAGATCGGGCCGGATCAGGCGTTGTTGCTCGCCAAGGAACTGGCACGGCTGCTGGATCAGGTCCAGACGGAGGGGCTGACCCTCGACAATCTGGAATCCCTGGTGCCGGAGGAATATGCCGACCATTGGGCACAGACCGTCGTCTTCCTGAACATCCTGCGCAGCGAATGGCCGGCCTATCTTGCCGCATCCGGCGAGATCGATCCGGCGGAACGGCGCAGCCGCCTGATGCGGGCCCAGGCCCAGGCCTGGCGTGACGCGCCGCCGGCGCATCCGGTCATCGTCGCCGGCTCCACAGGGTCCATCCCGGCCACGGCGGAACTGATCGTTACGGTCTCGCAACTACCGAATGGCGCCGTGGTTCTGCCCGGGCTGGATCGGGTTCTGGCGGAGGAGGACTGGCCCGCCGTCCGGCGCGATCCGACCCATCCCCAATTCGGTTTGGCGCTATTGCTAGAGAAGCTGGGCGCGGGTCGCTACGCCGTGGCCGAATGGACCGGCACGGAAGACACGCCGCCGCAACGGGCCGCCCGGACCCGTCTGATCGCCGAGGCGCTGCGTCCGGCGGAGACGACCGACCGATGGCGAAGCCTGGACCGGATCGATCCCGCTGCCTACGACGGGGTCGAATGGCTGGCCGCGCCCTCCCCCGCGGCGGAGGCGGAACTGGCCGCGCAATGCCTGCGCGAGGTGCTGGAGGTGCCCGGCAAGACCGCCGCCCTGGTCACGCCGGACCGGATGCTGGCGCGCCGGGTCGCCGCCCAATTGGACCGCTGGGGGGTCCGGATCGACGATTCCGCCGGCCGGCCCCTGTCCCAGACCGAGGCCGGGCGGTTCTTTCGCCTGACGGCTGAGGCGGTGGCGGCGCGGTTGAGCCCCGTCGCCCTGCTGGCCCTGTTGAAACATCCGATGGCGGCACTGGGCGGCCGGCCGAAGGACATGCGCCGGGCGGTCCGCAATCTGGAAATCGCCTGCCTGCGCGGCCCGAAACCGTCCGGGGGCGCCGACGGACTGCGCCGCGCGATCGAAGCCCGCCGCACCGACCCGCACGGCCCGGCGGCGGAGATTCTGGACGATGCGGCGCGCCTGACCGATGCCATCGATGCCGCCCTGTCGCCGCTGACCGACCTGCTGACCACAGGGCGCGCGCCGTTCGACCAGGTTCTGACGGCCCATATCCGCGCGGCGGAGAACCTGGCCGCGCGCGAGGACCGGCCCGGCGCGGATTCCGTCTGGCGCGACGACGATGGCGAGGCGCTGGCCGACTTCATCCATGACCTGATTCCCCATGGCGGTTTGCTGGGGCCGGTCGGGTCCGGCGATTATGTCGCGCTGATCGACGCGCTGATGCAGGGCAAGACTGTGCGGCCGCGCCACGGCGCCCATCCACGGCTGGCCATTCTGGGCCCGCTGGAGGCGCGGCTTCAGCATGCCGACCGCTTCGTCCTGGCCGGGCTGAACGAAGGGATCTGGCCGCCGGAACCTGGCGACGACCCCTGGATGTCCCGGGCGATGCGGCGCGATTTCGGCCTGCCCGCCCATGAACGCCGGATCGGCCTGGCCGCCCATGACTTCGCACAGGCCTGCGGCGCGCCGGAAGTGGTGCTGCTGCGCGCGGAGAAAAGCGGCGGGCAGCAGACCGTCCCCGCCCGATGGCTGGAGCGTCTGGCGACCCTGACCGAACGGTTGGGCCTGGAGGGTCGCCTGCCCAAGAACAACGGCCGGTCGGCCTTGCGCCTGTCCTGGCAGAAAGACCTGGACCGGCGGGACCGTCTCCCGGTGCTTGCCCGCCCGGCCCCGACCCCGCCCGCCGATGCCCGCCCGTCCCGCCTGTCGGCGACGCGGATCGAGCTTCTGATGCGCGACCCCTATTCGATCTATGCCCAGTATGTCTTGCGCCTGGACGTGTTGGACCCGCTGGAGGCCGATCTGGGTGCGGCGGACAAGGGCACCATCATTCACCGCGCCCTCGACGCCTTCACCAAGGCCTATCCGGACACCCTGCCCGACGATGCGGAGGCGCGGCTTCTCGCTTTCGGGGAGGAGGCCTTCGGCGCCCAGGTCCTGGCCAATCCGGCGGTGAAGGCCTTCTGGTGGCCGCGCTACATCCGCATCGCCCAATGGTTCCTGGCCCAGGAAGCGGCGCGGCGCGCGCGACTGGCCGCCAGCCATACCGAAATCAAGGGCAGCCTGAAGATCCCGACCGCCCGGGGCGCATTCACCCTGTCCGCCGAGGCCGACCGCATCGATCTTTTCCAGACGGGCGGCTATGCCATCCTGGACTACAAGACCGGGTTCGTGCCGTCGAAGAAATCCGTCGCCGACCTGACCGCGCCGCAATTGCCGCTGGAGGCCGCGATCCTGAAAGCCGGCGGCTTCCCCGGCGTGGCACCCGGTCCGGTGGTCGAATTGTCGTATTGGAAGCTCAGCGGCGGCGACCCGCCCGGCAGCATCCAGACCGACGGCAAGCTGGACGCGGACGCGCTGGCCGAAGCAGTTGCGGAGAAGCTGACCGCCCTGGTCCAGGCCTATGAGTTGGAGACGACGCCCTATCCGGCCGTCCCCCGCGCCGAGCTGGCGCCCCGGTTCAACGATTACGCCCATCTGGCACGGATCAAGGAATGGTCGCTGGGCACGGCAGGCGGGGAGGAGAGCGCATGAGCGACGCGGCCACTGCCCCGAAACCCGATCCCGACCTGATCCAACGCCGGGCCGCCGATCCCAAGGCCAGCGTCTGGGTCGCGGCCAGCGCCGGCAGCGGCAAGACCAAGGTCCTGACGGACCGGGTGCTGGCGTTGCTGGTCGACGGGGCCGCGCCGGACGGCTTGCTGTGCGTCACCTTCACCAAGGCGGCGGCGTCTGAGATGGCCAACCGCATTCACCGCCGCCTGTCGCAATGGACGCGGTTGAGCGATGCCGAGCTGGAGAACGCCATCCGGCGCCTGGATGGCGGCCGTGTCACGCCGGAGAAGATGAACCGCGCCCGGCGCCTGTTCGCCCAGGTTCTGGACCTGCCCGGCGGGTTGCGCATCCGTACCATCCATTCCTTCTGTCAGTCGGTTCTGGGCCGGTTCCCATTGGAGGCGCGCGTCGCCCCCAATTTCGAGGCCATGGACGAACGCCAGGCATCGGAAGCAATGGACCTGGCGCAGGAGACGGTCCTGCGTGCAGCCCTGGCCGGCGGACCGCTGGGCGCCGCGCTGGAACAGATCACGGCCCGCGCGGTGGAAAGCGGGTTCTCCGACCTGATGGGCGAAATGTCCCGCCGCCGGGCCTGGCTGGCCGAAACCTTGCGCCAATGCGGCGGCGTCGACGGGGCGATCGCCAGTCTTTACGAAGCCCTGGGGGCGGAACCGGAGCTGGACGAGGCGAGTATTGTCGCCGAGGCCTGTGCTGACGGGGCCTTGGACGGCGCGGCCCTACGCCGGGTCGTGGCGGTGCTGCGCGATTTCGGCGGCAAGGCGAATGAGGAGCGATGGCCCGTCATCGAGGCCTGGCTGAACGGCGGCCCGGAAACCCGGATCGCGACATTCGACCGTTACTTCCGCGCCTTCATCACCGACAAGGGCACGCCGAACACCCGCATCCTGGTCAAGAAAGTCGTGGAGGCGAGCCCGGACAGCGCCCAGGCGGTGACCGCGGAGCAGGAGCGTCTGCTGGCCGTCGATGCACGGATCCGGCGTCAGGGCACGGCCCGGGCCAGCGAGGCGCTGTTGCGGCTGGGCGCGGCAGTCCTGCGCGCCTATGAGGATTACAAGCGGGCGACCGCGCGGCTGGATTACGACGATCTGATCCAGAAGACAGGCGCGCTACTGACCCGCGACAATGTGCCCTGGGTCCTGTTCAAGCTGGATGGCGGCCTGTCGCATCTGCTGATCGACGAGGCGCAGGATACCAGCGGCGAGCAGCGCCGCATCGTCGACGCATTGATCGGCGAGTTTTTCTCCGGCGCCGGCGAGCAACGCACCTTGTTCGTGGTCGGCGATGCCAAGCAATCGATCTACAGTTTCCAGGGCGCCGATCCGGAAGGCTATCGCGCCTGGCGCGACAGCCTGTCTCAAACTGCCGAATCCGGCGGCACCACAATCCGCCCCGTCCCGATGGAAGTGTCCTTCCGCTCCGTTCAGGCGGTGCTGGACGCCGTTGACGCGACTTTCGCCCAACCGCCCGCCAGCATTGGCGTCGTGGGGCCGGACGAACCGCCTCTGCGCCATTACGCCTTCGCAAAGAAGGCCCAATTGCGCGGCCGTGTGGAAGCCTGGACGCCGACCGCACCCGGCGATGCGGCGGAGATCGACCCCTTCGCCCCGCCGGACGCCACCGGGACCCCCGGCGCCGACGCGACACAGATTCTGGCGGCGGGACTGGCCGCGACGGTCCGGGACTGGCTGAACAGCGGCACCTTGTTGGAATCCGAGGGCCGGCCGATCCGGGCCGGCGATATCCTGTTCCTGCTGCAGAAACGTACCGAACTGATCGATGCGCTGGTCCGCGAACTGAAACGGCTGGACATACCCGTCGCCGGGGTCGACCGCATCGCCCTGACCGAACAGATTGCGGTCATGGACCTGCTGGCACTGGCGCGCGCGCTGCTGTTGCCCCAGGACGATCTGACCCTGGCCTGCGTGCTGAAATCGCCCTTCGTCGGTTTCGACGACGACGATCTGTTCCGGATCGCCCATGGCCGGGGATCGGCCAGCCTGTGGCAGAGCCTGAGCCGGATGCGGCTGGACGACCCACGTTTCGGCGCGGCGGCGGATTGGTTCGACGGGTTGCTGCAGGCCACGGACAGGCTGCCGCCATATGAGCTGTTCCAGCGCGCGCTGCTGTCGCCCTGTCCGGGGCCGGGCCGCATGGCGGCGGACGAGGCGGTCTATACCGGGCGGCAGGCCCTGGTCGCCCGGCTGGGCGCGGAGGTCGAGGACCCGCTGGAGGAGTTTCTGAGCCTCGCCCTCGACCACGACGTCAAACGCACACCAACGCTGGAAGGCTTCCTGTCCTGGTTCGCGCGCGGCAATACCGAGCTGAAGCGCGACCTGGAAACCGAGGCGCGGGACGAGATCCGCATCATGACCGTGCATGGCGCAAAGGGTCTTCAGGCACCCATTGTCATTCTGCCGGACGCCCTGACCAAAAGCGGCGCCCGCAGCGCGCCGTTGCGCTGGCTGCCCAGGCCGCAGGGCGGGGCGCTGCCCATCTGGACGCCCTCCGCCCGGTATGAGGAGACCGTTGCCGCCGAGTTGAAGGAGGCGGAGAAGGACGCGGTCGAACGGGAGTACCGGCGGCTTCTCTATGTCGCGATGACCCGGGCGGAATCCCGCCTGATCGTGACCGGCCGCCTAGCCCGCCAGAAACCGGCGGAAGGGAACTGGTACGATCTTGTGACAAGCGGGTTGGAACGGCTGAAGGATACGCGCCAAACCGCGATCTCCCCGGTCCCGGAATGGCAGGCGGAGGCTCTGGTTTACGAGACGGGCGAGGCCGCTGCCGTCGCGATGGTCGCGCCGGAGGCGGTGACGGATAGCCCCGGCGCACCGGGATGGCTGACCGCGCCGCCCCCCGGCGAACCGTCCCCGCCTAAGCCCTTGGCGCCCAGCCGGCCGGATACCGCCGATCCGCCGGTCCGATCGCCGTTGGATGATGGGGATCCGCTGCGTTTCAAGCGGGGGACTTTGGTGCACCGGCTGTTGCAGACCCTGCCGGACCTGCCCCCGGCGCGGCGGAACGATGCCGCCGCCCGATACCTCGCCATGCCCGCCCACGGCCTGAGCGCGGCGCAGCAGGCACAATTGCGGGACGAGACATTCGGTGTCCTTGAACACCCGGCCTTTGCGCCGTTGTTCGGACCGGGAAGCCGCGCCGAGGTGCCGCTTGCGGGTCTGATCGAGCGGCCCGGCGAATCGACCGGGCCATTTGCGGTTTCCGGACAGGTCGACCGGCTTTTGATCCGGGGGAATGAGATCCTTGTCCTCGACTATAAAACGCTGCGTCCGGCACCGGCGGACCCGGAACGCGTGCCGGCCGCCTATCTCGCGCAAATGGCGGGATACCGGGCGATTCTGCGGCAAATCTATCCGGACCGCCCCATCCGCTGTGCGCTGGTTTTCACCGAAACGCCCCGTCTTGTGCCCCTGCCGGACACGCTGATGGACGCCCACGCTTGATTCCGAATCCTCCCCTGCCTAGATTCGGATCAGCGATACGGGGCACCTGACAATCGGAAGCCACAACCACCCGACCCGCCGACGGGGTAGACACCGTCCATGACGGGCAAAGGAGTTACGCCATGAGTACGGTCAACGTCACCGACGACGAATTCGAATCGAAAGTACTTCAGGCCGACGGACCGGTCCTGGTCGACTATTGGGCCGACTGGTGCGGTCCGTGTAAGGCCATCGCCCCGGCATTGGATGAAATTTCCGGCGACATGCAGGGCAAACTGACGGTCGCCAAGCTGGACATCGACAGCAACCCGCTGACCCCGTCGAAATACGGCGTGCGCGGCATCCCGACCCTGATGCTGTTCAAGGACGGCCAGGTCGTCGGCACCAAGGTCGGCGCCGCGAAGAAAAGCGATCTGGAAAGCTGGCTGAACCAGCACGTCTGATCGATTGATAGACGGCGTTTCAATGACGAGCCCCCGCCCTTCGGCGGGGGTTTTTCATTGCACCCCTGCCCCCTCGGCCCGGCCTGACATGGCATAGACCTGGCCGATCGCGTCCACCAGAACGTTCCAGTCGATTGGTTTGGCGACACAGTCGTTGAATCCCGCCTTCTGATATTCCACCACGCTGCCAAACATGACATCGGCGGTCAGCGCGATGACGGGCAGATTGCGACCCTCGTCGCTGGCACGGATCGCCTTCAGGGTTTCCATGCCATCCATGACCGGCATATGAATGTCTAATAATACGACATCAAAATGATCTTCGCGGAAGCGGGCTAGTGCTTCGGCACCGTCTTCGGCGATGGTAACGGCGAATCCTTTTGCGGACAACATGCTGACGATCAGCATCCGGTTTACGGGATTGTCGTCGGCCGCCAGGATGCGCAAGCCCTTGATCCGCTCCGCAGGCACGACCGGCTTGTCATGACGCGCCGCGGTCTCTTTGGGTGTTTTCTCTTCATCCCGGATCAACGTCAGCGGTACTTCGACCAGGAAATGGCTGCCCTGACCCGGCTCACTTTCCAATGTGATACGGCCGCCCATCTGGTCGATCAGACGGGAACAAATGGCCAGACCCAGCCCGGTGCCCTGAAACCGCCGATTTTCATCATTATCGGCCTGCATGAAAGGCAGGAAGATCGATTCCGCCTTTTCCTTGGGGACTCCAATGCCGGTATCTCGCACGCTAAGCGTTAACCATCCATTGTCCTCCCGATCCGCGTCACGCGTCAGGGTAAAACTGACCGCGACCTTGCCGGTATCGGTGAATTTTACGGCGTTACCAACGAGATTGTAGGCGATCTGACGTAGACGCAGCATATCGCCTTGGATCGCCATTCCCGCCGGGGGACTGAAGGGATCGACCGTCAGTGCCACCGATTTGGCCCGCGCCGCCGGTCCGAACATGGTCTTGATGCTGTTCAACAGGACATCGAAATCTACAGGCTCTGAGCGCAGAACCAGTCGACCGGCCTCCAGTTTCGACAGATCCAGAATGTCGTCCAGCAGACCGGCAAGATGCTTGCCCGACTGGCGGATCGTCGAAACATAGTGCCGTTGATCGTCGGTGAGCTCTGTAGAATCCAGAATATCCGCCATGCCCAGGACCGCGGTCAGCGGAGTGCGGATCTCGTGACTCATATTCGCCAGGAAGGCGGATTTCGAGCGGTTAGCACGGTCCGCCGCGACCCGCGCGTCCTTCAGCCCCTCCTGCATCTTGCGCTGATCGGCCACATCGCGGATCGATACCATGACGACCGAGTTCGGCCCCCGGTCGATATGACTGAGCGCGATATCCACCGGCACTTCATGTCCCGAACTGTTGAGGATGTATAGATCCTTGCCGGATCCCATGCGACGCGGTGCTGGGCGGCGCAGATAGCCGTCCCGAAGGTCGGCATGCCCTTCGCGGAACCTGGGGGGCATCAGCGCTTCAATCTTTGTGCCGCGCAGAACGGCGGGCTCGTAACCGAACAGGGCCGACGCCTGCTGATTGGCCCGCAAGACCTCCCCGCTGGCGGAGATCCACAACATTGCGTCCGGCGAGTTATCGAAAACCGCATCTGACAGGGCGAGGGCGTTGCTGGTTGTTTCATGGGTGCGGAACTCACGTCGCAGCCAGAAGGCACCGGCCAGTGCTATCGTCGTCAGTGCTGCCAGAAGCAGCAAACCGAGGATGGCCACCCCATCCGTGCCGATTACCTCTGATCTAGGGGTATTGTCCGCCTCGACCTTATCCCGCCATTCCTTCAGACGCAGCAAGGTGGCACGCGCGGCGGTGACGGACCGTGCGGTTTCGGATGCGGCGCGTGACGCGTCATAGGCATCCGGATCGGCCTCTATATCGGCCAATTGCTTGCGATACGCCGCAACCAAAGCCTCCAAAGGTTCAATGGACGGGCTTTGGTCATCTTGGGGGAGGTGCCGGCGCAAGACATCGACAAGATGGGTCAGACGCTCCAGGTCCAGCTCGATCGCTTCCAGAAACGCCGGATTGGCGGTCGTGCCCCAATTATCCATGCCGCGCCACAGAGCCGCCTGACGGACATTGCCATCCAGTTCGGCCATCGCACTCACCAAGCGCGATGCATCGGAATCGACGACAGGCGCGCTGCTATCGGTGATCCCGCGCGCGAAGAACATGCCCCAAACGGCCAATGCAATGGCTATTGCAAGCAGGGAAGCTGCAAATACGACGACACGACCAGAATTGCGCAACACTGGAGCCTCCTAAGGCTCCCCACACTCGGGTGGTAAAGTCGCAGTCCGGGGTTAACGAAACGTTAATGAACGGTCTATTCTCGGCGTCTTTAGTTTTCTATCCGTGATAGAAAGCCGTCGATGGGTCAGTCGTCGCCGGCGCTGCGGGCGGGATCGTCGTCGTCCTCGTCCGGGTCGTTTGCCGCACCGGGGCGCAGATCGCGCACGACTTCCGGACGCCGCAGCAGCGTATCGATACGGTTCGCTTCGTCGAAGGAATCGTCGGCCATGAAGCGCAGGCCCGGCGTGTATTTCAGGCGGACTTCGCGGGCGACCTGACCGCGCAGGAAGGCCCCGGCGCGTTTCAACGCCGAGATGACTTCATCCACATTCTGCCCGCCCAGCGGCAGGACATAGGCCGTCGCGGTCTTCAGATCCGGCGTACAGCGCACTTCCGAGACGGTGATCGGCACATTGGTCAGGGCCGGGTCGCGCAACTCGCCCCGGGCCAGAATACGCGACAGCGCGTGCCGGATCTGCTCTCCGACACGCAACTGACGCTGCGATGGTTCTTTGTCACTCACACCCGGACTCCCTCGCCTTGGTCCGGAACGGCGACTACAGCTCGCGCTTCACCGACTGCACGTCGAAGCATTCGACCACGTCGCCGACCTTGATATCGTCGTAGTTTTCGAAGGCCATACCGCATTCATAGCCCTGCTTGACCTCGCGGACGTCGTCCTTGAAGCGCTTGAGCTGTTTCAGCGACCCTTCGTAGATCACCGTATCGTCGCGCAGCAGGCGCACCTTGGCGCCGCGGCGGACTTCGCCGTCGGTGATCATGCAACCCGCGACCTTGCCGACCTTGGTGATCGCGAAGACGTCGCGGATCTCGGCATAGCCCAGGAATTCCTCGCGCTCTTCCGGCGCCAGCATCCCCGACAGGACCGCCTTCATGTCGTCGATCAGATCGTAGATGATCGAGTAATAGCGGATATCCACCCCGTCGCGGCGCGCATGATCGCGGGCCTGGGGGTTGGCGCGGACGTTGAAGCCGACGATCACGCCGCCGGTCGAGGACGCCAGCGTCACGTCGGATTCGGTGATGCCGCCGACGGCGCCGTGCAGGACACGGATCTTCACCTCGTCGGTCGCCAGCTTGTCCAGCGCCGCGGTGATGGCCTCCAGCGAGCCCTGGACGTCGGTTTTGACGACGACCGGAAGCTGCTCCGCCTCACCCGCTTTGACCTTCTCGAACATCTGTTCCAGCGTGCCGCGGCCGGCGATGGTGAACTGCGCCTCGCGCGCCTTGCGCTGGCGGTAATCGGCAATTTCGCGGGCCTTGGATTCGTCGGTCAGAACGACGAATTCGTCGCCCGCCTGAGGCGTTCCCTGCATGCCCAGCACCTCGACCGGAACCGACGGACCGGCCTGTTCGACCGGGCGGCCCTTATCGTCCAGCAGCGCACGGACACGGCCCCATTCCTGACCGGCAACGAAGATGTCGCCGACCTTCAGGGTCCCGCTTTGCACCAGGACGGTCGCGACGGAGCCGCGGCCCTTTTCCAGCTTGGCTTCGACAACCGCGCCGCGTGCCGGGGCAGCCGGATCGGCCTTCAGTTCCAGGATTTCCGCCTGCAGCAGGATCGCCTCTTCCAGCGCATCGAGATTGAGCCGCTTCAGGGCCGAAACCTCGATGCAGATCACATCGCCACCCATGTCTTCGGGCACCAATTCGTGTTCCAGAAGCTGGGTCTTGGCGCGGGTCGGATCGGCGCCTTCCTTGTCGATCTTGTTGACCGCGACGATGATCGGCACTTCGGCCGCCTTGGCGTGGTTGATCGCTTCCACCGTCTGCGGCTGGATCCCGTCATCGGCGGCAATGACCAGCACGACGATGTCGGTCACCTGCGCACCGCGCTGACGCATCGACGTGAAGGCCGCGTGGCCGGGCGTGTCCAGGAAGGTGATCGTGTCGCCCGACGTCATCGTGACCTGATAGGCACCGATATGCTGGGTGATCCCGCCGGCCTCGCCCGCCGCGACATCGGTCGCGCGCAACGCGTCCAACAGCGACGTCTTGCCGTGGTCGACATGGCCCATCACGGTGACGACCGGCGCGCGCGGCACGCCTTCGCCTTCCGGCACTTCGGGCTTCACCAGAACGTCTTCGACATCGGCTTCCGACACGCGTTTCACGCGGTGGCCGAACTCCTCCACCACCAATTCGGCGGTATCGGCGTCGATCGCCTGGTTGACGGCCGCCATGACGCCCATCTTCATCAGCGCCTTGATCACGTCCGGCGCCCGTTCGGCCATACGGTTGGCCAGATCGCCGACAGTGATGGCTTCCGGAATGGTTACTTCACGCACGACTTTCTCCCCGCGCGACAGACGTTCGCGGTTCTGTTGTTTCTCCCGCTCGCGCGCCCGGCGCAAAGCGGCCATCGAACGGCCCCGGCTTTCGCCGTCATCGTCTTCCAGGGCCTGCGTAATGGTCAGCTTGCCCTGACGGCGGCGCGGTTCGCCCCGCAGGCGCATGGTGCCCTTGTTTTTCTTGTCCTTGTCGGCAGCGGCCGGATCCACCGGCGCTTCGACCTTGGCCTTGGCGCGCGCGGCGTCAGGCTTCTCGGACGGCGGCAGCGGAATTTCCTCGGCAGCCGCCGGCGCTTCGGCCTGGGCCGGCTCTTCCTTGACTTCCGGGGCGCTGGCGGCTTCGGCGGTTTTCTGTTCCGCTTCCTCGGCCTCGCGGCGGGCAGCCTCTTCCTCGGCCTTGCGGCGGGCCTCTTCCTCTTCGGCCTTGCGACGGCGTGCTTCCTCGGCGCGGCGCTCGGCCTCTTCGGCCTCGATCTTGCGGCGCTCTTCTTCCTTCGCGGCGCCTTCCAGCGCGCGCAGGCGGGCCTGGCGTTCGGTTTCGGACAGGCCGTCCAGCGGATTTTCCGCGACCAGCTTGTTGCCTTCCTGGGCCGGACGACGCGCGGCGCCGCCCTTGACGGCCTTCATGTCGCCGCCATCGGTCCGTTCGAAGGAACGCCGGCTCTTCGTCTCGACGATCACGGTCTTGGAACGGCCGTGACTGAAGCTCTGCCGCACCTGGCCGCTTTCGACCGTCTTGGACAGGCTCAGCTTGCCCGGTTTCCCGAGTGAAAGCTTGCCGCCGCTCTTAGAAGTTCCGTCGCTCATCCATCGTCCTTTCCGACTGGCCGACCCATGCCGGCCGCCGTCTCTCTAAAACCTGTCAACCGCCCGGCTTCCGTCAGGAAGCGGCGGCTCAGACCGCCCGGCGCCAGCGCCGCGTGTACGGCCATGTCCCGGCCGAACGCCTCGCCCAGCTCCGCGGCGTTCAGCACCGCGACCACCGGTACCGCTCCGCCGGCCAGCGCGGCCAGCTTGGCCCGGCCGTCCTCGGCGCCGTCGGAGGCCTGCAGCAGGACCGCCGCGCCGGGATCGCCCTTCAGGGCCGCGCGGGTCTTTTCGAACCCGCAGACCGCCTCTCCGGCGCGCCGCGCCAGGGAAACGGTTTCGATACAGCGCCGCGCCAGCAAATCGGCCACTCGGTCGGCCAAATCCGGCGGCGCCGTCACCGCCGCCCGCGCCGCGCGGGCGAACAGCTTCCGATCCAGCGCCGTCTTAATGCTTCGCGGATCGGCGCTCAACCACATTCCGCGTCCCGGCAGCTTTGCCGCCAAATCCGGGACAAGCACGCCGTCGGGACCAAGAACGAAGCGGATCAGCGCTTCCCGGGGTCGGCGCTCACCGGTGGCGAGACAGCGGCGGATCGGTTCGCGGCCCGCCGAAGCCGTCCCGTCGTCGGTCGCCAGGTCCGGCAGGTCCGGGTCTTCCGGTTCCGCCATCGCGTCCTACCCCGCCCGTCCTGTTAAGGCCGTTCCGTTCAGGCCGTCTCGCCTTCCTCCTCGGAGGCTTCCTCGTCCGCCGCCAACATGGCGTCCAATTCTTCCTGGGTGATCCAGCCAGCGGCGACGCGGGCATTCATGACCATCAGGGTCGCGCCCTCCTCACTCAGATCTTCGCCACGCAGAATGCCGTCCGCCGGATCGGTCAGCTCGTCGGCCGCCAGGCCGGCGAAATCCTCAACCGTGCAGATTTCATTCTCGCCCAGCTTGATCAGCAGCTTGTTGGAGAAGCCGGTGAACTCGGCCAGCGCATCCTCGACGCCCAGTTCCTTCCGCTTTTCCTCCAGCAACCGGTTCTGTTCGTCCAGGTGGCTGTTGGCGCGCTCGGACAGCGCCTCGGCCACGTCCTCGTCAAAGCCTTCGATCGCCGCCAGTTCGTCGGTCGGGACATAGGCGACTTCCTCGACCGAGGTGAAACCTTCCGTCACCAGAAGCTGGGCGATCATGTCGTCGACATCCAGCGCTTCCATGAACAGTTCGGAGCGTTCGGCGAATTCGCGCTGACGCTTCTCCGACTCCTGTTCCTCGGTCATGATGTCGATGTTCCAGCCGGTCAGCATCGACGCCAGGCGCACATTCTGACCGCGGCGGCCGATGGCCAGCGACAGCTGTTCGTCCGGCACCACGACTTCGATCGTGTTGGTGTCGGGGTCCATGACGACCTTGGTCACCTCAGCCGGGGCCAGGGCGTTCACCACGAAGGCCGCATCCTCATCGCGCCAGGAGATGATGTCGATCTTCTCGCCCTGCAGTTCGGCGACGACGGCCTGGACGCGGCTGCCGCGCATGCCGACGCAGGCCCCGACCGGATCGATCGAGCCGTCATTGGACAGGACGGCGATCTTGGCGCGGCTGCCCGGGTCGCGGGCGACCTTCTTGATTTCGATGATGCCGTCATAGATTTCCGGCACTTCCTGAGCGAACAGCATGGCCATGAATTCCGGCCGGGTGCGCGACAGGAAGATTTGCGGGCCCTTCGGCTCGCGGCGCACGTCGTAGATGAAGGCGCGCACGCGGTCGCCGCGCTTGAAATGTTCGCGCGGGATGATCTCGTCGCGGCGCAGCACCGCTTCGGCACGACCCAGATCGACCGTGACGTTGCCGTATTCGACGCGTTTCACAAGGCCGTTCACGATCTCGCCGGCGCGGTCCTTGTACTCTTCGTACTGACGCTCGCGTTCGGCTTCGCGGACCTTCTGGACGATGACCTGCTTGGCGGTCTGGGCGGCGATACGGCCGAAATCGATCGGCGGCAGGCGGTCGACCAGGAAGTCGCCGACGACGGCATCCGGCTTCTTGCGGCGCGCGCGTTCCACGGTGACCTGCTTGACCTCGTCTTCCAGGGCGTCGGGCTCGACGACCTCGATATAGCGGGCCAGGACGATCTCACCGGTCTTGCGGTCGATGGCCGCCCGGATGTCGTGCTCCATGCCGTATTTGGAACGGCCGGCCTTCTGAATGGCCTGTTCCATCGCCTCCAGCACGAGCTCGCGCTCGATCCCCTTTTCGCGCGCCACGGCGTCGGCCACGGCGAGCATGTCGGTGCGGGTGATCGTGATGCCTTCCATCGTATTCACGTCCTTATGACTATCAGTCCGTCAAAATTCGTTGCGGTGGGCGCGGGTTCAGACCGCGGATCCCTCCGCCGTTCCTTCCTGACCGTCGGCGGCGGCGCGGCTCGCCTCGATCAGCGCGTCGGTCAGGACCAGTTTCGCATCCCGGATCGCCTCGAACGGGATCTGGAACTCCGCGGTGTCGGTTTCGATCGTGACCGCATTGCCGTCGATGCCGCCCAGGATGCCCCGGAAGCGGCGGCGCCCGTCCATGATCTGGTCCAGTTCGATCTTTACTTCAAACCCGGCGAAGCGCTCAAAATCGCGCGGACGGGTCAGCGGCCGGTCGATACCGGGGGAGCTGACTTCCAGCGCGTAGGCGCGGTCGATCGGGTCTTCCACATCCAGAATGGCGGAGACGGCACGGCTGATATCGGCGCAATCTTCGACCGTGATCGGCGTTTCGTCCAGACGGTCGGCCATGATCTGCAGGGTGACGCGCTGCGAGCCTGACAAGCGAATGCGGACCACCCCGAAACCCATATCTTCCAGGGCAGGTGAAATCATATCCGCGATACGCTTTTCGAGCGTCATTCAGTCTTCCGTTGCCAACAAAAAAGGGCGGGCCGCAGCCCACCCCCATCCATCGCTCCCATAGGATGAGGCGATACAATGAAAGTTACTGCGCGCTACATACGCCAAACGGCCCGGCAATTCAAGACCCGGTCCGTCAGACCCGCCGGAAACGCAGATAGGAGGGTCGGCCGGCCAAAGCCTTCGTCTCATAGCGCGTCGGGATATGATCGTCCCAGCGGTCGCGCCAATCCTTCGGACCTTCCGCCAGCCATTCGAACGCGGCGCTGCGGCCGACATGATACAGCATCCAGTCGAGATAGTCAGGATGATCGGTGGCACAGCGCAATTCGGCACCGGGCCGCAACAGCCGGGCAAGGCGGGGCAGGTTGTCCGGACCGACAAACCGGCGCGGGCGATGCCGCTTCTTGGGCCAGGGATCGGGGAACAGGACATAGGCGCGGCCCAGGCAGGCATCCGGCAGCGCATCCAGCAGCAGCCGCGCATCATCCGCGAGGATCTTTACATTGCGCAGGCCCGCCGCATCGGCATCGCGCACCATCTTGGCAACGCCGTTGATAAACGGTTCGCAGCCCAGAAAACCGATGTCCGCGTGATTACCGGCCTGGCCGACCAGATGTTCGCCCGAACCGAACCCGACTTCCAACCAAAGATCGCGGATTTCAACGTCGAACAAATCCGACGGATCGGCGGGCAGGGCATCGGGGTCGACCGACAGGCCGGGCAGTTTATCGTCCAGAATCCGCTGTTGCGTCGGGTTGAGCGAACGGCCCCTGCGGCGGCCGAAAAACTTCGGACGACTGGCATCCGACCATTCGTGGCTCATGTCCGGCGCGGACCGGCCCGGAAATCCGGGGCCGGCCTCCCTTGCTATCAGGCCCTAAAATCAGGTCAGGGCGGCTTTCAGCGCTTCGACCAGGTCGGTGCGCTCCCAGCTGAAATGACCCTCGTCGGTCGGCTGGCGGCCGAAATGGCCATAGGCCGCGCTCGGCGCGTAGATCGGGCGGGACAGATTCAGGTGCTCGCGAATGCCGCGCGGCGACAGGTCGATGACCTCGCTGACGGCCTTCACCAGCTTGTCCTCGGACACGCGGCCGGTGCCGTGGGTGTCGACCAGCAGCGACAGCGGCTTGGACACGCCGATCGCATAGGCGACCTGGATCGTGCATTTGTCGGCCAGGTCGGCGGCTACGATGTTCTTGGCGACATAGCGCGCGGCATAGGCGGCCGAGCGGTCGACCTTCGTCGGATCCTTGCCGGAGAACGCGCCGCCGCCATGCGGGGCCGCGCCGCCATAGGTGTCGACGATGATCTTGCGGCCGGTCAGGCCGGCGTCGCCGTCCGGACCGCCGATCACGAAACGGCCGGTCGGGTTGACATAGAACTCGTCTTCCGACGGGAACCAGCCTTTCGGCAGGACTTTTTCGACATGCGGGCGGACGATTTCGCGCACTTGCGGCTGTTCCAAACCGGCATCGTGCTGGGTCGAAACGACGACCGAGGTAACGCCGACCGGCTTGCCGTCTTCGTATTTCAGGGTCACCTGGCTCTTCGAATCCGGGCCCAGGCCGCTGTTCGGGTCGCTGTGGCGGAATTCGGCCAAGCTTTTCAGAATGTCGTGCGAATACTGGATCGCCGCCGGCATCAGCACATCCGTCTCACGGCGGGCATGGCCGAACATCAGCCCCTGGTCGCCCGCGCCCTCGTCCTTGTTCCCGGCGGCGTCGACGCCAACCGCGATATCCTGGGACTGGGCATGCAGGTAGATCTGGACTTCGGCATGGTCGTGATGGAAGCCGTCCTGGGCATAGCCGATATCCTTCACGGCGGCGCGGGCCAGGGCTTCGATCTTTTCCTTGTTCACTTCGCCGTTGGCCACGACGCTTTCCGGACCGCGCACTTCGCCGGCAATCACGATCCGGTTCGTCGTCGTCAGCGTTTCGCACGCGACGCGGGCGCCGGGATCGGCAGCCAGGAACAGATCGACGACTTCGTCGGAAATGCGATCGCAGACCTTGTCAGGGTGACCTTCGGATACGGATTCACTCGTGAACAGGAACGAATTGGCCATACTGGTAGTCCCCCCTAGGGTCAGTCTCATGGGTTGGCAGATCAGCACCGCGGGCATTTGGGCTGATCCGCGCCGCGGGCGCAAGGGCGGGCGGTTAGTTACGGGGGTTTTTCCACTACGTCAATACTAGGCCGTCCGGCGATCGGGACGGGCGCGCCGCGCGCGCCATCGCGCGGCACAACTCCACCATACAGGCACGCATTTTGGGGTCTTCAATCCGGTAATAGGCGCGGATCAGATCGGCGCTCTCGCGGCGATGCTGCGGCGGCGGATCAATCTGCGCCGACCTGTCCGCATGAACCGGCTTTTCCGGGCCCAATCCCGCGAAGAAATAGCCGATCGGCACATCCAGACGGCGCGACAGATCATAAAGCCGGCCCGCGCCGATCCGGTTCGCGCCCCGTTCATACTTCTGAATCTGTTGAAAAGTCAGGCCGATCGACGCCGCCAGCTTCTCCTGACTGAGACCCAACAGCATACGCCGTTCGCGCAGCCTTTCTCCGACTTGAACATCGACGGCATTGCGCCGTGCGGCGTGGCCGCCGCCATCCAGCTTATCCCCATTGGTCATGGCCGTTCGCTCTTCCGCTTCGGCCGGGTTGCAGGCCCGGACCGACCTCCCCATAACCATGCCGCGAAAAGGACGCGGCGACGGCAACGCGATACGCCTCTTGCGTGCGTTCCATCATAGGTACCGCCCGTCGGTCAGATGGTCAACATTTCCGGTCTGTCAGACCTTGATGCGCCGCGCAAAGAGACCGCCGATAACGAGCAGGCCCAGCATAACCAAGGGTAGAGTCATGCCTTGTTGCGCGAAAACAGTGGCGGGCAGTGGCGGCGGCAAACGCAAATCCAAAACCCCACGCGTTTCCAACGGTATGCGCCCGATTTCACGGCCATACCCGTCGAAGGCGATGGAGATCCCGGTATTGGCGGGCCGAACCAGGGGCAGCCCTTCTTCCACGGCCCGCATCCGGGCATGCTGCAAATGCTGATACGGTCCCGCCGTCCGGCCGTACCAGGCGTCATTGGTGGCGTTCAGCAGCCAGGCGGGGCGGTCCGCGGGATCGGTCACCGCCGCGGGGAAAATCACCTCATAGCAGATCAACGCCGAGAACGACGGCAGGCCGGGCAGATGGATCGTGCGGGGGCCGGGTCCGGCGGAATAGTCGATCTCTCCAACCGCCACCTTGCCAAACGGCATGTATTTCGCCAGCGGCACATATTCGCCGAACGGGACCAAATGCGCCTTGTCATAGCGCGCCCGCACCACCGATCGTCCGTCGATCGCCACGACGGAGTTGAACAAGGCCTTTTCCGGCTGCAGCGTGCGGCGCGGCGCGCCGGTGATCAGATAGCCATTATCCGGCACCGCATAACGCGCCATCGCGCCGCGATAATCATCACTGTCTTCCACCAGAAAGGCGGCGGCGGTTTCCGGCCACAGGACCGTGCCGACCCAATCCGGCCGGTTTTCCGCGCTATCCAACAGATGGATTTGCAGATTGCGTTCGCGCAAAGTATGCCGCCACTTTTCCCGCTGCGGCACATTGGCCTGCACCATGCGCAGACCCGGCAGGGCCGGGTCGGCCTGCTGAACCGCCAAATCCGGCGCATCGGCCAGCCGGGCGGCGCCACCGGCATAGGTCAGAAGCGGAATTGCCACGGCGACGGCCAGGGCAGCAATGGCCTTACGCCCACCATTTGCGGCAAGCGCCGGCAGCGCCCCGGACAACAGCACCAGCAGGCCAATGCCATACACCCCGAACAACGCGGCGGACTGGCTCAGCGCCTCCGTGCCCGACCACAGATACCCGAAGACATTCCAGGGAAAGCCGGTCAGCAGGAAACCGCGCGCGATATCCGCCCCGGCCAGCGCCGCCACGGTCAACAACACGCGCGCGACCCGGCGCTGAGGCCCCGGCCCCAGCAGGATATGCGGGATCAGAAGTGCAAGACCGCCATAGACCGCCAGGGCGCCGGGCAGACCGATCAGCGCGAAGGGGATCATCCAGGCGAAGCTGGCGGAGAAAACCAGCAGCGCGTTGGAAATCCAGTACCAGCCGACGGCAAAATAGCCGAACAGGAACCACCAGCCGGTCCCGAAAGCCTGCTTCCGGGACTGCGCCCCTTCCAGCAGCCAGATCAGCATCGGCAAGGTCAGAAAGGCGACGGGCCAGGCATCGACCGGCGGCAGACCCAATACGGTGGCGGCACCGAGACCGAACAGCAGACCGCGCCGCCGCCAGAGACCCAGCGCGCCGAGCCGCCCCGGAAGGCCGGTCACGAAGGCGACACCTCCGTTGGACGGGCGGTCGGTCATTCTTGGGCTTCCTTCCGGGAAAGGCGCCGGCGGCGCGTGTTATTCCGCCGCCTTGGCGGGGCTGGGCGGGATCGCATCGTTGACCGCGCCGGGCGGGCGGTAGCGCAACCGGATGCGCTTGATCCGGCGTGGATCGGCCTCCAGAACCTCGAATTCCAGCCCGGACGCTTCATGCGGGATCAGCTCGCCGCGGATCGGCACACGCCCGGCCAGGGTGAAGACCAGCCCACCGATCGTGTCGATATCCTCCTCGCGCTCCTCTTCGGTCAGGACCGGACCGATCCGATCCTCCAGATCCTCAATATCCAGGCGCGCATCCGCGATCCAAGTGCCGTCGGGCTTGCGTTCGATCTTCGGGCCCCGGTCGACATCATGCTCGTCTTCGATCTCGCCGACGATCTCCTCAACCAGATCCTCGATCGTGACCAGCCCGTCGATGCCGCCATATTCGTCGACGACCAGCGCCATATGCAGACGGTTCATGCGCATCTGCAGCAGCAGGTCCAGTACCCGCATGGACGGCGCCACGAACAGGACCTTGCGCATGACCTTGCGGATGGAGAAATTCTCACGCGGTTCCGTGGTCGCGGCCAGCACGTCCTTGATGTGAACCATGCCCAGGACATCGTCCAGGCTCTCGCGGTGCACCGGATAGCGCGAATGCGGCTGACGCGACATGATCGCGACCAAGTCGTCCAGATTGGTGTCGACGGGCACGGACACGATGTCGGCGCGCGGCACCATGACGTCATAGGCCGTTTCCTCGCCGACATTCAGGATGTTGTCGATCAGCGCCCGTTCGTCCGGGTCGATCGGGGTTTCGCGGTCGTCGTGCTGCTCCAGCAGTTCTTCGAAACTGTCGCGAAGCTGCGAGTCACCGTTTCGGCCGAGCAGCGCGCGCAAAAATCCGCGCAGGCCACCCGGCTTCCTAGAACTCGGCTCCCCCGCTCCGGGGTCGGCCGAGCCGGTGTCGCTCGTCGTAATCTGGTCCGCCATGATCCTCTCGAAAACTCGCCTCTAAACCGCTTCCGGCTTCTCAAGATAGGGATTCTCGATCCCCATTTCCGCCAAAATTTCAACTTCCAGCGCTTCCATCTCTTCGGCCTCGTCCATTTCGATATGGTCGTAGCCCAACAGATGCAGAACGCCATGCACCGTCAGATGCGTCAGATGATCGCCAAAACTCTTATCCGATTCCAGCGCCTCGCGCGCGCAGGTCTCGCGCGCCAGCACCAAATCGCCCAGGATCAACGGCTGACCCGGCATCGGGTCGTCGCCGGCCTCAAAGGACAGGACATTGGTCGGTTTGTCCTGTCCGCGGTAATCCCGGTTCAACTCGCGCACCGTCGCGTCGTCGGCCAGCGCGACCGACAGTTCCAGCGGCCCGTCCGGACCTACCGCGCCCAGGGCCGCCAAGGCCGCGCGCCGCACCGTCTCTTCGTCCGGACCGGTCCAGTCGCCCTGGAGGACCGAAATCGCGATGTCCCAGGATTCCGGGTCGCTCATCGTTTCGTTCCGCCGGCTTTCACCGCGTCCCGCGCGTCATACGCCTGAACGATCCGCGCGACAAGCGGATGCCGCACGACATCGGCCGCGCTGAAACGGATCATCGAGATTCCTTTGACGTCGGACAGCGTCTGCACCGCTTCGGCCAAGCCCGAAATCTGACCCGGCGGCAGATCGATCTGGGACAGATCGCCGGTGACCACCATGCGGCTGTTCTCGCCCAGTCGGGTCAGGAACATTTTCATCTGCATCGCCGTCGTGTTTTGCGCCTCATCCAGCAGGACGAAGGCGTTTTTCAGCGTCCGGCCGCGCATGAAGGCCAAGGGCGCGACCTCGATATCGCCGTTCTCGAGCTTACGCGACACCTGGTCGGCCGGAAGCGTGTCGTAGAGCGCGTCATAGATCGGCCGCAGATAGGGGTCGACCTTTTCCTTCATGTCGCCGGGCAGGAAGCCGAGGCGCTCTCCGGCCTCGACCGCCGGACGGGACAGAATGATGCGCTCCACCTGACCGGACAGATACATTGACACCGCCATGCAGACGGCCAGATAGGTCTTGCCTGTCCCGGCGGGACCCAGGCCGAAGACCAGGTCATGGCCATAGATCGCGTCGATATATTCGGCCTGCGTCGGCGTGCGCGGTCCGATCTGGCGGCGGCGCGTGCGGATCACCGGTTCCTGCTGGCCGAAAAGGTCGGTCGGCTGGCCGGCCATGCGCAGGGCGGCGTCGACATCGGCGTCCTCGATCCGCTCCCCGCCCTTCAACCGGCTATACAGCCGCTTGAGCCCGGCTTCGGCCAGTTCGACGGCGTCTTTCGGGCCGGTCATGGCGATCTGATTGCCGCGATTGATCAGCGAAATCCCAAGCTGCGTTTCGATCCGGACGAGGTTTTTGTCATGTTCGCCGAACAATTCCGGCAGAAGACGGTTGTCGTCGAAGTCGATGACGCGGGGCTCGACGGCCACGTCGCCGTGCGGGATCGAATTCAAGCGCAGGCCCTTTCTTCAGGGGTGAGAGCGGCGATCCGGCCGAACAGGCTGTAGGACCGAAGGGAATCGATATCGCAATCGACCACCCGCCCGATCAGATCGGCGGTTCCGTCGATATGGACCGGCTGAAGATAGGGCGACCGGCCCACCAATTGTCCGGGGTTGCGGCCGGGCTTTTCGATCAGCACCGGCAGGCGCCGCCCGACACAGCCGTGATTGAAGGCCTCCTGCTGCGCCTCCAGCAATTGGTTCAGCGCGGCCAGACGGTCGGACTTGACCGATTCCGGCACCGCATCGGCCATCGAAGAGGCCGGCGTGCCCGGTCGCGGCGAATACTTGAACGAGAAGGAGGACGCGAAACCGATATCGGTGACGAGGCGCAGGGTCTCGGCAAATTCCGCGTCGGTCTCGCCCGGGAAGCCGACGATAAAGTCGGAACTGAGCGCCAGATCCGGACGCGCCGCGCGCAGGCGGTCGACGATGCGGCGGAACTCGTCGGCGGCATGTTTGCGGTTCATCGCCGCCAGGATCCGGTCCGACCCGCTCTGCACCGGCAGGTGCAGGAAGGGCATCAGCGCCGGCAGATCGCCATGGGCCGCGATCAGCTCATCATCCATGTCGCGCGGATGACTGGTCGTATAGCGAATCCGGTCCAGGCCCGGCAGTTCGGCCAGCGCGCGGGCCAGGCGGCCCAGGCTCCATTCCCGTCCGTCCGGTCCGATGCCGTGATAGGCGTTCACATTCTGGCCCAGCAGCGTGACTTCGCGCACACCTTGCGCCACCAGACCCTCGGCCTCGCGCAGGATCGCGGCGACCGGGCGCGATTGTTCGGACCCGCGCGTGTAGGGAACGACACAGAAAGTGCAGAACTTGTCGCAGCCTTCCTGCACCGTCAGGAAGGCCGTGACCCCGGCGGTCTGACGCTCTTCGGGCAGGTGGTCGAATTTATCCTCGACCGGAAAGTCGGTTTCGACCTGCCGCGCCCCGGTTTCCCGGTCGGCGCGCGCGATCAGTTCCGGCAGGCGGTGATAGGTCTGCGGCCCGAAAACCATGTCGACCTGCGGCGCGCGGATCAGGATTTCCTCGCCTTCGGCCTGGGCGACGCAACCGGCGACGGCCAGCATCATGCGGCCGCCGGCCTCGCTCTTGCGGCCCTGCGCCTCGCGCAGGCGGCCCAGTTCGGAATAGACCTTATCCGACGCCTTTTCCCGGATATGGCAGGTGTTCAGAATCACCAGATCGGCGCCTTCCGCCTCGGACGTCATCTCGAATCCCAGCGGCCGCAGCGTTTCCAGCATGCGCTCGGAATCATAGACGTTCATCTGACAGCCATAGGTCTTGATATGGACCTTGCGGGTGTTGCTGGCGGTATTCTGGGTCATTGGCGCTCTCGTTCCGCAATGGGCGGGAATTCGCGGTCGCGCGCCTGATAGGGCACCGGGCCGCCTTCCGTCAATGCCGCAGAGAGTGAAGGCTCGGCACGCGCCGCGCGGAATCCGCCCGAAACACCGCACCGGAGACAGGTCATGCGGCGGCCGTCCCGACGACCGCCGGCGGGAATCGCCGGATTGCCGATAAACAAGCTGTTATTGGGTGTGCGCTGCGCTGCATACCGCCTGTTCTTGCCGATCACGGCCGCTTGGACCTGAAAACGAGTCTAGCCCAAGCCTGATTCGACTTCAAGGATCGACGGACAGGGCAGCGCGGGTTTCGACCGCCTCCGGCCGACCGCGCAGCGCCGATTCCACACCTAGTGCGCAGGCCGCCTGCGTCCGCGCCGCAAGGCCCTTGCGGCCGCCGGATTCGGACAGCCGCACCGGCTCGTGAAAGATGACATCGATGCCCAACGAACCGAGCCCGAGCCAGTCGATCAGATGTGGTGCCAGTTCCATGTCGCCATACCAGGTGTAATAGGGGCGCAGGGCGCGCCCCATCGGCATGCCGTCCAACCGCGAATAGGCGATGGAGACCGGCTGGACCTCGATCTCTCCCGTCTCCGGGAACTCGATGGAGGCGGCCTGAAACAGGGAGGATTTGAAGGGCAGGACCCGACCGCCGTCGGTGCTGGTGCCTTCCGGGAACAGGACCAGAC
Organism: Pacificispira sp.; assembly: GCF_965228185.1. NCBI lineage: Bacteria > Pseudomonadati > Pseudomonadota > Alphaproteobacteria > Rhodospirillales > Aestuariispiraceae > Pacificispira > Pacificispira sp. The sequence continues at coordinate 856,236 of NZ_CBDDHE010000008.1, forward strand.
AGGCCCCCTGCTCCAGCCGGGCCTTCATCTCGCCCAGGTGATGTGCGGCCTTGCGCGGATCGCGCTCGATGAAGATCGTGCGCTGCTGCACCGCCATCCAGCCGAAGACCGGCCAATGCCGGACTTCCGACTTCGACACGAAGGAGCAGGGCAGCAGAGCGCCCAGCGTGATGATATCCAGATAGGAGGCGTGATTGGCGACGACCATGACCGGCCGATCCCGCACCGGCTGACCGGTAATCGTCACATCGATTCCGGCGAGGCGCAGCACGTTGCGGTGCCATTTCATGGTGGTCGCCGGCGTCATGCCGCGGCGGCTGAGCGCGCTGCGGATGTTCAGACAGGTCATCCAGACGGTCCAGAGCGCGATACCGGTCGCGCGCAACCCGCCCAGCAGGCGCGACGGCTTCAGATGACCGTCGAGTGCCGGAAACCATCCCGGTCGGCGCTCCGCCGCCGGAGGCACGGTCACGCCGGCCGGCACGCCGTTACCGGTCTCAGGCGCGCTCATCTCCGCTTCCTTCCCCGGTTTTCCGGGAATAGTGCTTGTAATAGCGGCCGGTCACATTGTGCGTTTCGACCACAATGCAGACATCGGTCGTGTCGAATTGCGGATCGATCACCGCGCCGTCCCCGACATAACCGCCCAGGCGAAGATAGCCCTTGATCAGCGGCGGCACCGCGGCCAAGCCCTGGCGCCGATCAATCTGGTCGGCCGGAATGCGGTTCATTTCCACATGCCGCGACGCCAACGCCACCGGGCGTTTCTCCGGCGGTGCGAGGTGATTGTGATAGAGATAGCTGAGCGGCAAGGCCAGCGCGTCGGGATCCGTTCCCGGAATACTGGCGCAGCCGAACATCAATTCGATATCGTAATGGAAAACATAGGCGGCGATGCCGCGCCACAACAGTTCCATGACATGGCGGGTGCGATAGGCTTCGTCGACGCAGGACCGTCCCAGTTCCAGGATCTCGTCCGGCCGATCGGTAATCGCGGAGATATCGTATTCGTCGACCGTGTAGAACTGACCGTGCCGTGCGGCGGCCTCGCGCCGGGTCAGCCGATAGGTCCCGACGACGGATTCCGGCCCGTCGCCGCGGTCCCGATCGACCACCAGCAGGTGATCCGCAACGGCGTCGAAATCGTCGAAATCGCGCTTGCGGGCCGCCATCTCGTCGGTCGGCTTGGCGGTCATCTCTTCATAAAAGACACGATAGCGCAGCGCCTGCGACGCATCGATAAAGGCCGGATCGCCGTCGGCCAGACGGATTCCAAGATTGTTGCTGGTCAGTTGGGCCAGCGACGCATTCAAACTACTGGGTGCACTCACGTTTTGGCTTTCTTGTCCTTACGGTCCAGCCGCACGCCGAACAGTTCCAGCCGGTGATCGACAAGCCTGTATCCCAGGGAACGCGCGACCTCTTCCTGAAGCTTTTCGATCGCGTCGTTGTGGAATTCGATCACCTCACCGGAATCGATGTCGATCAGGTGATCGTGATGCTCGTCCGACACTTCCTCGTACCGGGCACGGCCGTCACCGAAATCGTGACGGGTCAGGATGTCCGCCTCTTCCAGCAGGCGCACGGTGCGATAGACCGTCGCAATGCTGATCCGGGGGTCGACCTCCGTCGCGCGCTGATGCAACTGCTCGACATCCGGGTGGTCGGCGCTTTCCGACAAGACGCGGGCGATGACGCGCCGCTGCTCCGTCATCTTCAGGCCCTTTTCAGAGCAAAGCTTTTCGATGCGAAGTGGATCGTTTCCGTCCGCCATGGCGTCCCCTACCGTCCCTGATTCGAGTTGCTCTACACTAACGGCAGGCGTGCGCCGGATCAAACGGATTGGACCCGGCGACCAACAGCGCCTTCGCGGCATCCCGGAGCCTTCTCAAGATCCCGGAATACCGCATCATCGCACGGGAATGCCCCGCGGGTTTATTTGGCTTTGCGGCTGCGCCGGCCGAGGCCGATATCTTTTGCCAGCTTCGAGCGTTGCTTGGCATAGTTCGGCGCGACCATCGGATAATCCGCCGGCAGACCCCAGCGCTCGCGATATTCTTCGGGCGACATATCATAGGCGGTCTTCAAATGCCGCTTCAGCATTTTCAACTTTTTGCCGTCTTCCAGACAGATCAGATAGTCCGGATGGACCGATTTCTTGATCGACACGGCGGGGATCGGCTTGTCAGCTTCCGGCTCCGGCGCTTTCCCGACTTGCTCCAGCGTGCGGTAAACCTGTTCGATCAGGCCCGACAGTTCCGAAGACGGGACGGAGTTATTGGAAACATGCGCGGCGACGATATCGGAGGTCAGCTGCAACAGTTCCGAAGAGCTGATGTCCGTTTCATTTGCTTCCGCCATTTTGCGACCTTTCATTCAATGTGGGTATACGCAAGACTTCATCCCACGAACCCGATATATAGTGCCCAGCGAATTTTTCTATTTCTCTCACCAGCCCCGTGAAAGAAAGAAGGAAAGTACCTTTCTTCCTTTTTCCGGGCTTAACGGGACTTAGCAAGAAAATTAGAGTTGCTGCAAGAACAGAATTAACCTGATCGAACTAATTTCAAGCCCCTGTTAACGAAACTTTTAAGAGAGGTATTCTAGGACGTTCGAAGTAGTGGTTTCCGTAGCACCAAGGCATCGGCATAGCTTCCGTCCTGTCGGCGATAGTATTTCTTTCGGCGCCCGACCTCCAAGAAACCCAATCCAAAGTAAAGGTTCATCGCACCCGGATTGTCCGTGCCAACTTCCAGGAATACATTCACCGCACCGGAATTGGCCATCCGCGGCATCGCCGCCGCCATCAGCGCCTTGGCCAGCCCGGTGCGGCGGTGGTCTGGAGAAATGCCGATGGAGAGGATTTCCGCCTCGTCGGCGACGACCCGGGCCAGCAGAAACCCGGCCGGGTCCTTGGCCTCACCGGTCAGCGCGACAAGACCCCAGGTCCCGTACGCAGAGAGAAGTTCTCGAACCGAAGGTTCCGGCCAAGGATCGTCGAAGCTTAGGGCATAGAGCCTTGCGATAACTCGAAACGCCTCGGTGCCGACGGGCTGAATGGCGACCCGCGTCATGTGCCAGACGGCCTGCGCGCACGGTCCTTCGACGGGGCCGATACATCCGGGGCCCGCAGATAGAGCGGAACGGCGGGGGCAGCCTCGCCCCCAGACAGCGCTCTTTCGGCCAGCGTCGCGACGCGCACCGGGTCGGGATGAGGCGATATTTCGGCGACGCGCCCGGTGCGAAGGGCCGCCCGCGCCTCCTCCGCCAGATCGCCGGCGAGTATCGGTGCCTGGGCGCCCTCTAGGAACGCGGCTAGGGCGCCGAGCCCCCCGGGCAACGCGCAGGGCCCGTCGCCGCGCCAGACATTTCCGGATAACCGGTATCGCTCAACGAAAGGATCCGGCCGGCGGCTGTCCAGCACGACAACCAAGGTCTCGCCGTCGGAAGGCGGAACGGCGTTGGCCAGAGCGTCGGTGACCGTGATCCCGACGACCGGACATCCAGCAGCGCGCGCAATGCCCTGGGCCGCGGCGATGCCGATGCGGACACCGGTGAAAGCGCCCGGGCCCACCGTCACCGCGACCGCCCCCAGCGCGTCCGGTGTCCGGTCCGCGTCGGTCAGAACCTCTGCAATCATCGGCACGATCCGCTCGGCCTGCCCGCGGCGCATGACCTCCTGGCGCGCGGCCAGTGCCACGCCATCGTCGATCACGGCGGCGGAGCAGGCGGAACCGGCGCAATCCAGGCCCAATATCAGCATGTCGTCCAGGTCCCGATGTCACGGTTTGGCGGATCGCCGGAACCTGCCCCGCGCGGCGTCGCAAGGCAAGTGTCATGCCCGAGAAACACCGGACTTTCGGATTGTTAACGGGGTTTTGACATGGTTAATCTGCGCCCTTCGCAAGACGGCCCCGCGAGCATGGAGACTGGGATGGCATTTGGCGAAACGGGCGCATCGGCGCTGCGCCGGGCTTTGGCCGCTTTGGCGGTCGCGGCATCGACGATCGGCATTGCCGGACCAGCCCTGTCCCAGGATCCGGAAGCAGCGGCGGTGATTTTGATGTATCACCGGTTCGGCGAGGCCGATTACCCCAGCACCAGCGTCGATATGGACCAGTTCGAAGCCCATATCGCGGAGCTGACCAACGGCGATTTCAACGTCGTGCCGCTATCCGACATCGTCTCGGCGCTGCGCGACGGGCGGGATTTGCCGGACCGGACGGTCGCGATCACGGTGGACGATGCCTATACTTCCGTCTTCGAACGCGCCTGGCCCCTGTTGAAACGCGAAAATCTGCCCTTCACGCTGTTCGTGGCGACGGAGCCGGTCGATCGCGGCATTCCCGGCTACATGACCTGGGATCAGATCAAGGAATTGCACGATGCCGGCGTGACAATCGGCAGTCAGGCCGTCACCCACCCCCATATGCCGACCCGGTCGGCGGCCCGGAACCGGTTGGAACTGGTCGATTCCGCACAGCGCATCGCGTCGCGCATCGGCCAAGCGCCCACACTGTTCGCCTATCCCTATGGCGAGGCCAGCACGGAGATCATGAAGCTTACCGCCGAAGCGGGATATCAAGCGGCGTTCGGCCAGCATTCCGGTGTGGCGAATGCAACCAGCGACCGCTTCTATCTGCCGCGCTTCCCGATCAATGTGAATTACGGCGGCATCGACCGGTTCCGGCGCCTGATCAACACCCGCCCGCTGCGGGTTTCCGGTTTGACGCCGAAGGATCCTCTGCTGCCCGCCGAAGGGCCGGGCAATCCGCCGGCCTTCGGCTTCTCGGTCGACGGTGATACAGACGGGTTAGGGGCGTTGAACTGTTATCATTCCGACACCAGCCGGATCACCCAGTTCGAACGGCTGGGCAACCGCATCGAAGTCCGCTTCGACGCGCCCTTCGCGGCCGGCCGTACGCGGATCAACTGCACCATGCCGACGCGTGACGGCCGCTGGCGCTGGTTCGGCATGCAGTATTACGTCGCGCCGCCGAACTGATCGGCGGGGCGCGGCCGGCTTCACGTCAGGCGCGGGCGTCGCGCAGCCGGGCCCGGTCGAACGGGCGCAGCTTGTTCACCGAAATGATGCTGCGCACGAAATCGATATAGTCGCGGCCTTTCTCCGAATAGGATTCCAGCCCCTCGGCCAGGGTCATGCCGTTGATCCCGGCGCCCTGTCGGCGGAGATTGGCGCGAATATCGCGGAACCCGCGATAGGCGCGGTGCGTGTTCAGATTCTTGATATAGGCCATGACCGCCTGAAGCGGTGTGTCGAAGGCGCGGATCTTGTGGGTCATGCCTTCAACCCGGTCCTCCGGCACGATGCCGTCGGCATCGTCGCCCCAGACCCATTGACCGAACAATGCGTTCCCTTCCCGGGCGAAGCGGGAGGTGCCCCAGCCGCTTTCGATCGCCGCCTGGGCCATCGCCAGGGACGGCGGTACGACGTCGACGCGCCGCAGCAGGATATCCCAATCGCCTTCTTCGACGCGGTAAAGCTCGAACTGACGGGCCAGCCAATCGCTGTCTTCGGCATTCAGGTTCTGGCCGGATTCTTCCTGTGCCCGCAAATCGGCGATGCGGGCCCGGTCGGCCTCCAGGCGCTCATTCGCGATCAGGACCAGCGGCAGCACCATCTTGAAGAACACGGCCTTGCGGCGCGGAATATCCTGGATCTCCTCCAGATCGCCCGGAACGGCCTCCGCCACCAGGCGCGGTACGCCGCTGGACTGGGTGCGGATATCCGCCAGACGATAGTCCAGCGCGTCGAATTCGGTTTCCAGAGACGCGACGCTGAAGGACGGAACCGGGGCGGCGGAAACATCGCGGGCGGGCAATTCCGGCACCGGGACGCGGATCGGCGCGGCATCGGAGGCATCGACCGGGGAGGGCGGCGGGCTGAGATCCGTCGGCAGCAGCGACATCGGAATGCGCGGCACGACGGGCAGTTCGATCGAGGCGCGGTCCCGGCGCAGGGTATCGGTCAGCGAGACCGGCGTTTGCAGCATGGATACGGCCAAAACCGCGCCCACACCGGCCGCGAAACCGAGGGCGAACAATGGCATCCAGCGCTCGTTACGCCCAACTTGCGGCGGCAGGCCGCCCATCATGGTAGCGTCTGTCATCGACCCCATCCTCTATCCCATGCCGCAAAGCCCAAGGCGTTCTTAGGAGAGCCCTTTAGGCGGCAAACACAAACGGACCCCCGGCGGTTCGCGCCGGGGCCGGGTGCCAGGGTATGTGGTACCAAGTTGGATCGGGTGGGCCCGTTTCTTCGGGCGTCCCGGTCCGGCCTGTGCTCCTGATCGGATCCGCTTAACCCTGCCGTCAGGCAGTGGCGCGGACCTCCGTCACTTCGGGGATGTAATGCCGCAGCATGTTCTCAATCCCCATTTTCAACGTGGCGGTAGAGCTGGGGCAGCCCGCACAGGCCCCCCGCATGGTCAAAAATACCACGCCTTGCTTGAAGCCGTGGAAAACGATATCGCCGCCGTCCTGCGCCACCGCCGGGCGCACACGGGTTTCCAACAATTCGCGGATCTGCCCCACAACGGCCTCGTCCTCGGGGTCGTATTGGGCCTCTGCCGCGCCGGACGCCTGTCCGCCGGCAGTGGACCCCGACCCGGCCAGAACCGGACGGCCCGCGGTGAAATGCTGCATGATCACGCCCAGAACGGACGGCTTCAGCACGTACCATTCACGATCGTCGGCCTTGCTGACGGAAATGAAATCCTGACCCAGAAAGACCGCGGTGACGCCTTCGATCTCGAACAGGGCGCCCGCCAGCGGCGACACGCCTTCGGCAGCGGCCGCATCCGGGAAATCCACCGGATCCGCGCCGTCCAGAACCGCACGTCCCGGCAGGAACTTCAGGGTGGCCGGGTTCGGCGTCTGTTCGGTCTGTATAAACATCGCGTCCTCGCAATTCCATTTCAGCCGGGCGCGCATCGCGTGCCCGACGGGTGCATAGATGGCATTCGGCGCCGTCAGGTCAACCCCAAAGCCGGACACCCCTCCTCACGTGAGTTGTTCCACCTGTTCCACGGACAGAGATCCCGGCACGATGGTCAGGGGAACCCGCATGCGCCCGCTGCCCTGTTTCATCATGTAGCTGATGATCGGCCCCGGGCCTTCGCTGTCGGTGCTGGCGGCCAGAACCACGATCGAAATCGACGGATCCTCGTCCAGCAGCTTCAACAATTCCTCGCCGCGCTTGCCCTCGCGGACCAGCAGGATCGGAATCGATCCCGATATCTCCTGGGCGCGGGCGGACAGGTCGCTCAGCCGTGCCTCGGCCTCCTCCCGTCGTTCCTGCTGAATCAGTTCCCCGACGCCCAGCCAGTGGTGAAATTCCGCCGGTTCCTGAACATAGAGCAGGGCCACACGTCCACCCGTGTTCTTGGCCCTGAGGCAGGCGAAACGGAGTGCGACCTCCATTTCCTCACTGTCGTCCACGACGACCAGAAAGACGCGTTGTCGACCCTCGGCTTCCGCGCTTGTCGTCATTTGATCCCCTGTGCGCGTTATCGTTATGGACCGGCAGTCTATCATCCCGGCCCAGGCGGATGTAAGCGATTTCCGGAGAGGACCTGCGCGGGCCGGAACGGATCAGCCGTTGCGGCGCAGAATCCGGCCGGCGAGATAGAGCGATCCGCAGATCAGCAGGCGCGCCGGGACGGGCAAACCGGCAAGGCCGGCGACCGCCGTGGGAATGTCCGACGCCGCCCGGGCGCCGGCGATACCCGCCGTCCGGGCCATGCTGGCCAGATCATCGGCGGAGAACGCATTTTCCTCGCCCGGAATGGCGACCGTCTGAAATCCGGCCAGATAGGGTGCCAGGGGGCGCAGGAAATCCGTCGCCGCCTTACTGTTCATCATGCCGCAGATCGCATGAACCGGGCGCGGTGCGCCGAAGTCGCGCCGATCCTCCTCAGCCCAGCGGGCCAGTTCCTCGGCCAGGATATCGCCCGCCGCCGCGTTGTGCCCGCCATCCAGCGTCACCGTCCAGCCGGGCAGGGCCTCCGCGATCGGCCCGCGCGTCAGAGTCTGCAGCCGTGCCGGCCAGTCGATACGGCCCAGCCCGTCGCGCAGTGCCGTGTCGGGCAGGTCGAACCCCTGATCGCGCAGGATCAGGGCCGCCGCGACCGACGTGGCCGTATTCATGACTTGATGGCCGCCGCGCAGGTTCGGCGCGGGTAGGCTGCCGCTCCAGGCCGGGCTGTCGAACCGGAATCCGCCCGCCGCATCCGGGGTTGCCGACCATTCGAGGCCGAACCGGGCCAGCGGCGCGCCGACGGTTTGAGCGTATTCGCTGACCACCGCCAGCGCCTCGTCGGATTGCGGACCGACGATCGAGGGCGTGCCCGCTTTCTGGATATGGGCCTTCTCCGTGGCGATCTGCCGCAGGGTGTCGCCCAGGAACTGAACATGATCGATCGAAATCGGTGTGATCACGGTCGCCGCCGGACGGTCCACCATATTCGTGGAATCCAATCGCCCGCCCAGCCCGGTTTCCAGCAGCAGCAGGTCGGCCGGCGTATCGGCGAAGGCCTTGAATGCGGCACAGGTCGTGATTTCGAAGAAGGTGATCGGCCGGTTCTCGTTCACCGTCTCGCATTCAATCAGCAGATCGGTCAGCGCGTCTTCCCCGATCAGCGCGCCGGCCAGACGGATGCGCTCGTGGAAGCGCGCCAGATGGGGGGACGTATAGACATGGACCTTGTAGCCCGCCGCCTCCGCGATGGCGCGCAGCGCGGCGATGGTCGATCCCTTGCCGTTGGTGCCCGCGACATGGACAACCGGGGGCAGGCGGTCCTGCGGCCGGCCCAGCCGGTCGAGCAGATCCTGCGTCCGGCCCAGCGACAGGTCGATGACCTTGGGGTGCAGGCGCATCAGGCGGGCCAGCACTTCGTCGCTGGCCGCGTCGGGCGCGTCGAGGGTGAAGGGAGCGGCAGTCATGACCGGACCCGGCGCGTCGGCCGTCTCTCTTGGAAGGGTCAGGCGGGCTTCGCGTCGCCCGCGGTGGGGCCGGCATCCGGCGTCGGAATGGCCAGGTCGCCTTCGTCCCCGCCGTCCTCATCCGCATCATCGGCCTTTTCGGCGGCACTGTGAGCCGACGCCTTGCCGTCCATCAGCAGCCCGATCAGATTGGCCAGGGTCTCACGCTGTTTCGATCTCGGAACGATCAGATCGATCATGCCGTGATCCAGCAGATATTCCGCGGTTTGGAAACCTTCCGGCAGCGTTTCGCGCACCGTCTGTTCGATGACGTCGCGCCCGGCGAAGCCGATCCGCGTCCCCGGCTCCGCGATGTGGATGTCGCCCAGCATGGCGAAACTGGCCGAGACGCCGCCCGTGGTCGGATCGGTCAGCAGAACGATATAGGGCAGGCCCGCTTCCTTGACCTCTTCGACGGCGATGGTCGTGCGCGGCAATTGCATCAGCGACAGGAAGCCTTCCTGCATGCGCGCGCCGCCGGAGGAGGGAATGGCAATCAGCGGCGCCTGCTGCATCACCGCAAGACGCGCGGCGGTCAGGAACCCTTCGCCGACGGCCATGCCCATGGACCCGCCCATGAAGTCGAAATTGAAGGCAGCGACGACGACCGGGCGGCCTTCGACCTTGCCGTGGGCGACGGTAATCGCTTCCCCGGTCTCGGACTTTGCCTGCGCCTCTTTCAGCCGGTCGGTATAGCGCTTCTTGTCGCGGAACTTCAGCGGATCGATCTTCACGCGCGGCAGTTCGACCTTGGTATAGGCGCCATCGTCGAACAGATGCTGCAGCCGCTTTTCCAGCGGCAGGCGCAGATGATGGCCGCAATGCTGACAGACATGGACATGGGTTTCCAGGTCGCGGTGGAAGATCATCTGTCCGCAGTTCTGGCATTTGTGCCAGAGATTGTCCGGGACATCGGTCTCGCCGACCAGCGCCTTGATCTTGGGTTTAACCCAGTTCGTCAGCCAGTTCATGGGACAGTCCTTACCGTTTTCAGTTCCGTGCGCCCGCGGCGAGTTCCGCGACATAGTCGAGGACCGCCTTGGCGCAGCCGGGCAGCGGCTTGCCGTCGGCGTCCAGATTGGTGCGCACCCGGTCGACAATGGCCGACCCGACGACGGCGGCATCGGCGACCTGGGTGATTTCCCGGACCTGCTCCGCCGTGCGGATGCCGAACCCTACCATGATCGGCAGATCGGTGTGACGCCGCAGCCGGGTGATCGCGCCACGCACCGGATCGGCCTGAATCTCCTTGGTCCCGGTAATGCCCAGGATGGAGATGTAATAGACGAAGCCGGACGTGTTGCGCAGCACCGTCGGCAGGCGGTGATCGTCGGTCGTCGGTGTGGCCAGGCGGATGAAATTGATGCCGGCGCGCAGGGCGGGCAGGCACAGCTCCTTGTCTTCTTCCGGCGGCAGATCGACGACGATCAACCCGTCCACCCCGGCAGCCTTCACATCCGTCAGGAAACGGTCTACGCCATAGGAATAGATCGGGTTGTAATAGCCCATCAGCACCAGCGGCGTATCCGGATGAACATCGCGGAAGGCGCGCGCCATGGCCAGGGTCTTGGTCATGGTCTGACCGGCCTTCAGGGCGCGCAGACCGGCCGCCTCGACCGCCGGTCCATCGGCCATCGGGTCGGTGAAGGGCATGCCCAGCTCGATCATGTCGACCCCGGCATCCGGCAGGCCCAGGAGGATTTCCAGACCGGTGTCGTAATCGGGATCGCCGGCGGAAACGAAGGTGGAGAACCCGCCCCGGCCTTCCGCCTTCAACTTGGCGAAACGGGCGGCGATACGGCCGGAATCGGGCTGAAAACCGGTGTCCATCGTCTCGGCCATGCTCACAGCGACACCCCCATGATCTCAGCGATCGTATTCACGTCCTTATCGCCCCGGCCGCTCATATTCATACAGATGATGTGATCCTTGGGCAGCGTCGGCGCCAGCTTCCGGACATAGGCGATGGCATGGGCGCATTCCAATGCGGGCAGGATGCCCTCCAACTGGCTGCAGAACTTGAAAGCGTCGACCGCTTCCTTGTCGGTGACGGGCACATATTGGGCGCGGCCCAAATCCTTCAGCCAGCTATGTTCCGGCCCGATGCCCGGATAATCCAGCCCGGCCGAGATCGAATAGGGCTCTACCACCTGTCCGTCCTCGTCCTGCAGCAGATACATCCGGTTGCCGTGCAGCACGCCCGGACGGCCGCCGGTCAGCGACGCGGCATGCTCGCCCGTCTCGATCCCGTGACCCGCCGCCTCGACGCCGACAATGTTGACGCTCTTGTCGTCCAGGAAGGGGTGGAACAGGCCCATCGCGTTGGACCCGCCGCCGACGCAGGCGACCAGCGTGTCCGGCAGACGGCCTTCGGCTTCCAGCATCTGCTGCTTCGCCTCGTTCCCGATGACACATTGGAAATCGCGCACCATGGCGGGGTAGGGGTGCGGCCCGGCGACGGTGCCGATGATGTAGAACGTGTCTTCGACATTGGCGACCCAGTCGCGCATCGCCTCGTTCAGCGCGTCCTTCAGGGTCTTGGAACCGCTTTCCACCGCCTGGACCTCGGCGCCCAGCAGCTTCATGCGGAACACGTTGGGTGCCTGACGGGCCACGTCGACGGCACCCATATAGACCTTGCAGGGCATGTTGAAGAGGGCGCAGGCCGTGGCCGTCGCGACGCCGTGCTGACCCGCGCCGGTTTCGGCGATGATGCGGGTCTTGCCCATGCGGCGCGCCAGCAGGATCTGACCCATCACATTGTTGATCTTGTGGCTGCCGGTATGGTTCAGCTCTTCGCGCTTGAAATAGATCTTCGCGCCGCCGAGCTCTTCGGTCATCCGCTTGGCGAAGTACAGCGGGCTGGGCCGGCCGACATAATGCTGCGCGTAGTAGTCGATTTCCGCCTGATAGGACGGGTCGTCCTTGGCGGCCTCGTAAGCCTTCTGAACTTCCAGGATCAGCGGCATCAGGGTTTCCGCAACGAAGCGGCCGCCGTAGATTCCGAATCCCCCGTCTTCGTCCGGCCCGGTGCGATAGGAATTGAGCTGTGTCATGATTAAGACCTTGCTATCCGTGATCCCCCCACGGAGTCTGCGGCCTCGCCGCAGCGTGAACTTACACTTCAACGCGGCGTTCTAGACCAGCCGCCGGGGGCTGTCCATACGGCTGCGCTGCCGCGGCACGGGGTTTAGGGGAAATCGACGCGGGCGGTCACGGTGGTCAGATCGAATCCCGCCTCCACGGCCCGCAATTCAACATCCAGCCCGTTCTGGGCCAAGCCGTCCTCTGCCGCCTGGAACGGGAAGACGACGACCAGCGTGTCGCCGCTGGACTGGCTGCGGTCGATCTGGCCGCGATTGATCGACCCGTCCAGCAATTCTTCGCCGATCCTGACCCGCAGCGCGCCCCCTTCGATCGCCGACAGGGCGTCGGTATATCCCAGGGAATTCACGCCCTCGACATGCAGCCGGATCCGGGTGAAGGCCGTGCCCGATTCGGTATAGAAACGATAATCCTTGATCGGTTCCGCCCCGCCGACCCCTTCGGACCGCAATTCGGCCGCGGCGGTGGAATTGACCGCGACGGTGCGGTAGGCGCCGCGCCCTTCGAATACCAGATCGCCCTCCGGATCGCGCAGTTCGACGATGGACAGATAGTCCAGCGATCCGATGCCGCCCGTTGCGGCGACGACGCGGATATCCGACAATTGCGCGGCGGTGAAGACCGCCCCATTGGCGACCGCGAAGCCGCCGCCGTCGAACAGCCCTGATTCCGCCTGGCCGCCCAGCTCGTTGCGGATCGACACCGCGTAATGGGTCGCGGTACCGCTTTGCGCGCCGATCAGCAGGTTCGAAAGCAGCACCTCTTCGCCGGCCGCGACCGACACGCCTTTCACGAAGGCGCTCGACAATCCGCCTTCGCGGGCGACGCCGGACAGGGTATCGCCAAAGACGGCGCTTTCCGCCGGGCGCCGGGTAAAGTCCAGATACTTCGGGACCGCCACCGGTTTCGATGCCGTGTTCTCCAGAAGACCCGCTTGTTCCGCCGCCGCAATAAGTTGGGCCAGCAGGGAATTCTGCAATGTCGTTTCGGCTGGGTTGCTGAGATTGGGCCGCTCGTTTCGGATCGCGTCGGTCAGGGTCTCGCGCACCCGCAGAAAACCGTCGCGCGTGTCTTGCAAGCGGCTCTCGAACTTCGCGGTTAGCGAGGACAGGATGAGGAAATTGTCGAGCGCCAACTGCAATGGCCGCGACTGAATGCCCGCCGAATCCGCCGTGAAGCCGCGAAATGTCCGGTCGCCGACCTGATTGAGGGTGCTGAAACCGGCCGGCTCCACCGCGGCGGATTGGATCGCGCGCACAAGCGGGTCGGCCCGTTCGAAAGGCGTGAAGGCCAGCGTGGTGAACACGCTGCCCGGATCGAACACGGTCAGTGCCACGGTCTGTCGCCGTCCCCGTCTGTCGACCGAAGGAAGTTATCGGTCGGGAACCGACATTCTGTCGCGGCGCCCCGGCGGCTTGTCATGAAAGACCCGGTACCCCTCTCTCCAAAGGTACCGGGCCACCGCCCGCGCAAGAGCTTCTCTCTCCACCGCAAAAACTAGCGCAATTCCGGGGCTTTGGCGACTCCGTTCTCCAGATTGTGCGGTCGATTACCGGGGTACCGTCCGCTCAGGCGTAGCTGTCCTCCAGCGGATAGTCGGACAGCAGGACCGGCCCGCCGGCGGTGATCCAGACCGGCTGTTCCAGCTTCACGCCCTCCGGTCCCCCCGTTGCGCCGACATAGCTTTCCAGACAGACGATCATGTTCTCTTCGAACACGCCGTCATAGGCGCCCCAATCCGCGTCCTCCTTGTACCAGATCAGCGGATATTCCACGCCCAGTCCGCAGCCATGCGCGACATCGGCATAGCGGTTAGCGATATAGGGTTCCGGCAGTTGGAAGGACTTGTCGGAATAATCCAGGAAGGCGAGACCCGGCCGCAGCAGCGCCATGTTGTGGTCGATCTGACGCCGGGACAGATCGTAGAGACGACGCTGCCCGTCGCTGGGCCGGGTCTCGCCCACGGTCCAACTGCGGGAGATATCGGTGTAAAAGCCGTAGGGTCCGATCAGATCGGTATCGAAACTAAGCAGCTCTCCGGCCTGCATGACCCGGTCGGCCGTTTCCTGAAACCAGGGATTGGTGCGCGGGCCGGAGGTGAGGAGCCGCGTTTCCGGATATTCCCCGCCGCGATCGACGATGCCGCGCAACAGATGGCCCAGCGCCTGCTGTTCCGTCATGCCCGGCGTCAATGCCGCACGCATGTCCCCGACCGCGCCTTCGCAGGCTTCCAGCGAGCGTTTGAAGGCGCGAATCTCCTCCAGCGACTTGACCGCCCGGGCATGTTCCATCGCGCCCTTGCCGTCGACACTGTCCACGCCTTCCGCGTCCAGCGCGCGGACCAGCGGCAGGTCGGCCCGGTCCAATGCCAGTCGCCCGCCCCCGGCCGAACGCATCAGGTCCGCGATCTCGCGCGCCCAGCGCCGGGCGAATTCCTCCCCGCGCGGCCCGACGATCATGTAGTCGAAAGACAGGGCGGGACGGATCTCGTCGATCGTCTCCAGCCCCGCATTCAGATGCCGGGACGACCCCAGTTCGAACAGCACGACCGGTCCCTCCGCCGGCACGAAGGCGTAGCGGCAGAGCGCGTGCATGGTCCAGACCTGCATGTTCCGGGACCCGGTCGCATAGCGGATATTGATCGGATCCCAAAGTACGATACCTGCCAGATCGCGTGCCGCCAGCGCCGCGCGGACCCGGTCCAGGCGATAGGCGCGGATCGCGGCCTCGTCAATCGGCGCGGGATCGCTCAACAAGGCGCGCGGATCGGCGGCCGGCGTATCGGGCATGGCGGTTTCCCCCTTAATCGCGGCGCATGACTTGCCGCAGGCGTTTCCTACGCTAAAGTCGGGCGCGCATAACGACAATGGTTCCAAGGGTGGATCGGACATGACGACCGGTGAGTTCCGCGGCAAGGTTTACGACAGCATCCTCGACACGATCGGCGCGACGCCGCTGGTCCGCCTGTCCCGCCTGACGGCGGCGCATGGCGTCGAGGCGGAGGTTCTGGCCAAGCTGGAATATTTCAACCCGCTGTCCAGCGTGAAGGACCGCATCGGCTATGCCATGATCCAATCGCTGGAGGAACAGGGCATCGCCGAGCCGGGCAAGACCGCATTGGTCGAGCCGACATCGGGCAATACCGGGATCGCCCTGGCCTTCGTCGCCGCCGCAAAGGGCTACCGCCTGATCCTGACAATGCCGGAAAGCATGTCGATGGAACGCCGCCGGATGCTGAAGCTTCTGGGGGCCGAGATCGACCTGACACCGGCGGAACTGGGCATGAAGGGCGCCATCGCGCGGGCGGAGGAGCTGGTGCAGACCCTGCCGGACGCGGTGATCCCCCAGCAATTCGCCCATCCGGCCAACCCGGAGATCCATCGCGTCACGACGGCGGAGGAAATCTGGAAGGATACCGCCGGGAAGGTCGACGTTCTGGTCGCCGGGGTCGGCACCGGCGGCACGATCACCGGGGTCGGCGAGATTCTGAAACAGCGCAATCCCGGCATTCGCATCGTCGCGGTGGAGCCGGAAGACAGCCCGGTGATTTCCGGCGGCAAGCCCGGTCCGCACAAGATTCAGGGCATCGGCGCCGGCTTCATCCCGGACAATCTGAACAAGGATGTGATCGACGAGGTGCTTCGTATCGCTAACGAAACGGCCTTCGCTACGGCCCGCGAAGCGGCCAAGCTGGAAGGCGTCGCCTGCGGCATCTCGTCGGGCGCCGCGCTGGCCGCCGCCCTGGAGATCGCGGAGCGTCCGGAGATGAAGGGCAAGACCATCGTCACCGTCCTGGCCAGTTTCGCGGAACGCTATCTGTCGACCAGCCTGTTCGACGGGCTTTAGACTTACAGCGGCCGTGCTCCTGCGAAAGCAGGAGCCTTGATAGGGTCCACCACAGTGCCGGGGTAACGAAGGTTCCTGCTTTCGCAGGAACGCGGCTGACAGGAACGACCATGGACGAACTCGACGACACCCGCCTGGAACGCTACGCCCGTCACGTCATCCTCGACGAGGTGGGCGAGGAGGGGCAGTTGAAACTGCTGTCCTCCAAAGTGCTGGTCGTCGGTGCGGGCGGCCTGGGCGCGCCGGTACTGATGTATCTGGCGGCGGCCGGGATCGGCACGCTGGGCATCGTCGATCACGACGTGGTCGATCTGTCCAACCTGCAGCGCCAGATCATCCATTCGACCGAGGAGATCGGCCAGCCCAAGGTGCGCAGCGCCGCCGAACGCATCGCCCTGCTGAACCCCGATGTCGAGGTGATCGAACACCGCATGCGGCTGGGCCCGAACAATGCCGAGGATCTGTTCGCGGATTACGACCTGATCGTCGACGGCAGCGACAATTTCGCCGCCCGTTACCTGTCCAGCGACACGGCGTTCAAATTGAAGAAGCCCTTGGTCAGCGCCGCCCTGGTCCGGTTCGAGGGCCAGTTGACGACCTACAAGGCCTATGAGACCGGCCCGTGCTATCGCTGCCTCTTCCCGGAGCCGCCCGACCCCAGTCTGGTACCGCGCTGCGACACGGTCGGCATCTTCGGCGCCGTCGCCGGGGTCATGGGAAGCCTGCAGGCGACCGAAGTGCTGAAGGAACTGCTCGGCCTCGGCAGTTCCATGGCCGGCCATCTGCTGTTGTTCGACGCGCTGGACCAGACGTTCCGCAAGATCGCGGTACCGAAGAATCCCGACTGTTCGGTCTGCGGCGGCTGAGAGGGCTCCTCACACCGCCTCAACTCTCGTCACCCCGGCGAAGGCCGGGGTCCAGGGAATTGGACACGATCCTGCATGCACCCCTGGATTCCGGCTTTCGCCGGAATGACGGCAATTGTGGCCCGAAAACACGCTCGAACGCTGAGGGCGCAGAGGCTCCGCAGAGTTCGCCGAGAGTCCCATTGACGCCTTCGCGTCCTCTGCGTTCCGTCTTGTTAGGTATCCGGCGCAGGGCCCGCGCTGTTCGGTCTGCGGCAGCCAGAAAGGCTCCTCACACCGACAACTCTCGTCACCCCGGCGAAAGCCGGGGTCCAGGGAATTGGGCACGATCCTGCATACACCCCTGGATTCCGGCTTCCGCCGGAATGACGGCAATGGTGGCCCGAAAACACGCTCGAACGCGGAGGGCGCATAGGCTCCGCAGAGTTCGCCGAGTGTCCCAAAGACGCCTTCGCGCCCTCCGCGTCTCCTCCGCGACCTCTGCGTTCCATCTTTCTAGGTTTCTGGCGAGGGTAGGGGTGAGGGCCCTAATCCCGGTGCGGCTTCTCGCGGTATTCCGCGGACTGCATCTCCATCAGGCGGCTGACGGCGCGTTCGAATTCGAAGGCGTGGGTGCCTTCGCGGTAGAGGTCGTTCGGGGCGGCGTCGGCGGCCATGATCAGGTTGCAATGGCGTTCGTAAAGCGCGTCGATCAGGGTCATGAAGCGTTTCGCCTCGTTGCGCCGGTCCTCGCTGAGGCGGGGGACGCCGTCCAGGATCACGGTGTGATAGCGCCTGGCGAGGGTCAGATAATCCTCCGCTCCCAGGGGCTTACCGCATAGATCGTCGAACCGGACCTGACAGACGCCGCGCGCGGCCTTGGGCACCGGCACGGTACGGCCCTTCACAATGAGGCTGTCCGCCTCGGCCACCGCGCCCTCGGTCAGATCGTCGAACGCCTTGGTCAATTGGCGGCTGGCGGCGGGACCCAGCGGCGCGTGATAGGTCTTGATCGATTTCAGGCGGATCAGCCGGTAATCGGTCGGCGAGTCCAGATGCAGGATGTCCAGCTTCTTCTTCATCAGCGCGATGAAGGGCACGAACTGCTCACGCTGCAGGCCGTCCTTGTAGAGATCGTCCGGCGGCCAGTTGGAGGTCGCGACCACCACGACCCCGCGATCGAACAGGGCGGAGAACAGGCGGCCCAGGATCATCGCATCGGCGATATCGGTGACGTGAAACTCGTCGAAGCACAGAAGCCAGGTCTCGTCGGCGATCCGCTCCGCGATTTTCGGCAGAGGGTCGGTTTCCTTGGTCTTGCGCGTTTTCTGGGCCTGGCGCCAAGCGTGGATGTCGCCATGAACCTCGATCATGAATTCGTGGAAATGGACCCGGCGCTTGCGTTCGACCGGGGCGTTCTCAAAGAACAGGTCCATCAGCATGGATTTGCCGCGCCCGACACCGCCATAGAGATAGAGCCCCTGCGGCGGGTCTTCGCGGCGGCGGGCCAGACCCAGCTTGGCCTTCCAGCCGCCTGCACCGTCCCGGGGCGTGTATTTCGCCAGGGCGGCATGCAGGCCCTGCAGCTTTTCCGCCGCCAGGGCTTGCATGGAATCGGCGTTGAGGATTCCGTCGCGCACCATCGCGCGATAGCGGATCAGCGGACCTTCGGACATGAAACCTGCATCCCGCGCCGGGGCATGGCCCCTCGGCGGGTCAGAAGTTGAATTGCAGCGACAGGACCAGATCGTGGGAGGTGAAGGGCGAGCCGTCAATGCTCTCGCCGCCCGCCATGGCGCCCGTGTCGAAACCGCCCAGATAGGAGAAGCGATAGGACGCGCCGAGATCCAGCACCTGGGTCAGGCGGTAGTCGAACCCTGCCGCCGCGGCCAGGGCCAGATTGTCGTCGTCATTTTCGGTCGTCGTGACGGTGCCGTTGTTCAGATTGGTGCGGTCGACACTGGACGTGTTCCGCGCCATCCCGCCATAGGCCGCCAGAAACGGCGTCCAGCGGCTGTCATTGCGGAATTCGTAGCCCAGCCCGATCAACGCCGTGGTCGAGGACAGATTGTTTTCATAGCCGACACTGTTGGCGGTATCGCGCAGATCGACATCGACGCGGACCCGGTGCAGGACCTCGAATTCGAAGCGCAGCGGCGTGTCGCCCAGACGCCAGCCCAGCGCCGCCCCGCCGCCCGCTGCCGGATCGGCCGTATTGCGTTCCGTCAGCGTGCCGGTGCCGGAACTGCCAATATCGCCGGGATCGGAATAGCCGCCGAAGCCGCGGATCGCGAAGTATAGACCTTCGTCACGGGCCTGTGCCGGTTCCGCGGCAATGCCAAAGGCCAGCGTGCCGAGCAGCGCCGCTGCACCCAAAATACGAACCGTAACCGACATGCTTCCCCCAACGTTGCCTTCTGCAACCCGTTGCGCGCTTACCCGCGTCGCAAGGTTATGCCGTCAAATGTATGAGATTAAAAGTGCATATCGGCAACAGGTCGTGGGTTATCGACCGCCGCTGACCGGTAGAATGGTGCCTGTGACATAGCGGGATTCGTCCGAAAGGAGCCACAGAATCGCTTCCGCGACCTCCTCGGCGGTGCCGCCGCGCCCCATCGGAACCAAGGATTGCAGACGTTCGATACGGTCCGGTGCGCCGGCGCTGGCATGGATATCGGTGTCGATCAGACCCGGTGCCACCGCGTTGACCCGGATGCCTTCGCGCGCGACCTCCTTGGCGAGGCCAAGGGTCATGGTGCTGACGGCACCCTTGCTGGCGGCGTAATGAACGAATTCGTTGGGCGAGCCGAGCCAGGCCGCAACGGAAGACACCAGGACAATACCGCCGCCAGGGCCGCCCCGCTCGGTCGACATGCGCCGGATCGCCTCCCGCGCCGTCAGAAGCGCGCCGACGACGTTCAGATCGGTGACGGCCTGAATTTCGGCCGCGCTCATATCCACGACGCGCCGGATCTTGCCCGTGATTCCGGCATTGACGATCACATGCGCCGGCGGCGCGCCGAACCGGCCATCCGCCGCCGTGAACAATTGCACCACACCGTCTTCGGTCGCCATATCCGCCTTGACCGCCAGTGCCTGGCGTCCGGCCGCCTCGATCTGCTGTGTCAGCGCCGCCGCCGCAGCATCGTCGCCGCGATAGGAAAAGGCGATATCCAGCCCCTTCGCCGCCAGCATGCGGCAGCAGGCGGCGCCGATCCCACGGGATCCGCCGGTGACGATGGCATAGGGTGCGGTCATGCGGGACTTCCTTTCTCTCCGGGCGAAGGTCGTTCGGGGCAGGCGGCGCTACTAGACCGCCTTCGCCCGCCCGCCGCAAGAGGGGGGCGTCCAGCCTTCACTCCTGAGCCTTGGGAAACCAAAGAGAGAAAACTTAACGCGGAACCTCCGCGTTCTCTGCGTTCACTCGGGCCGCATCACCCGCCGAAAGCCGCCTCCATCTCGCGCCGGAAGCGGTAGGTCGGGTCGGTTTCGTCGACCGCGACATCCTCCCAGGTCAGGACCTGGTCCGGGGCCACGGACTTGCGCAGGGCGATGCCATGGGCGAGGCCGATGGGCAGGGCACCTGCCGCCTTGGACGCGGCCGCCGGCATCAGCTTGCCATAGACCGTATAGCCGCCTTCACCATCCAGCGTGTCGCCCTGCTTCAAGCTGCGCTTGGCCACGGCCACGGCATCCCCGGACCAGGCGCGCGGCGCGCCGGTGGGTTCCCCGCGCAAGGCGGCGCTGGCGACCGACAGGCCCAGCTCCAGCCCGATCAGGTGATAGGGCTTATACATGGCCGAATAGCGGCCGGTCGGATCGGTCAGCAGGCCGTATTCCGAAAAGCAGCGCGCGACATAATCGCTCGGCGCCTCAAAGGTCGCATAGACACCCCAGCGCAGGTCGCGGAAGACCGGCCGGCCGTCCCGCTCGACGCTGGAGATCACCTCGACCGTGCCCTTGCGGGAGAGGTGCCCCCCGGTTTCGCGCGGCGACAGGACGCGCGGCAGATCGTCGACGCCGCAGGGCGGGAATTCCAGCCCGTGATCCTGCGGAACCAGATCGCAGGCATTCGACACCGCCGCCATCTCGATGGCGGATTTGGTGCCGTCCAGGAAGCTGTTGAACATCTGCGGGTTCATGCCGCCCGCCGCCGCCTGTTCGGGCGTCAGGCCGTAATGCGTCCAGACATCGTCCGGCGTCACATGGTGATAGGCCGGCAGATATTTTGTCCCCTTCCCGGCGCAGATCACGTCCAGGCCGACCGCGCGGGCCCAATCGACCATCTCGGCGATCAGGGCCGGCTGATCGCCATAGGCCAGGCTGTAGACCAGCCCGGCTGCCTCCGCCTTGCGGGCCAGCAACGGCCCGGCCAGCACGTCGGCCTCGACATTGACCATGACCAGATGGCGGCCGTTTTCGATACCCTTCAACGCGTGGCGGATTCCGGCGGCGGGGCTGCCCGTGGCATCGATCAGGACTTCCAGCCCGTCAGCCTCGATCAGCGCATCGGAATCCTCCGTGATCCAGGTCGTACCGTCCTTCAGGGCGCTGGCGGCATCCTTGGCGGCGTATCGGTCTTCCGTCCAGCCGATGCGCTTGAGCGACGCCTTGGCGCGCTCGGCGCTCAAATCCGCGATTCCCAGGACGTGATAGCCGGGATGATGTCCCGCCTGGCTGAGAAACATGGCGCCGAATTTGCCCGCGCCGATGATCCCGACTCGCACCGGTTTACCCTCCGCCGCGCGGCGGCGAAGCTTGCTGTCCAAATTCATATTGTCTTACTCCGCCGCCTGAGCCCGTCGCGCGGCCACCAGTTCGTCGAGGCAGTCATCCGCCAGCGCTTCGATCGGCGTGAAATCGCGATGGGCGATCCATTCCTTGCGCTTGAACTGGGTGATGTGATTGGAGACGGCGCAGAGGCTGAGATAGACGATGGTCCGGTCGAACGGGCTGATATTGGGCGGGCTGGCATGGACCAGATTGCCGTGGAACATCACCACCGAGCCGGCAGGCCCAACCGGTGCTTCGCAGCCGCCGTCCTTGGCCAGGCGCGACACCGTCTCGCGATCCAGGGTCCAAAGCGGATAGGAGGTTGTCTCCAGATCGTGCCCGGCCTCCAGCACCCCGGCCTTATGGCTCTTCGGAATGAACAGCAGCGGGCCGTTCGCGGGGGTCACATCCTCCAGGAACAGCGCGATGTTGAAGGCGCGCGGTTCCGGCATGCCGTCGTCGCGCTGCCAGGTGCCGTAATCCTGGTGCCATTGCCAGACGTCGCCGTCGAAGGCGGCCTTGGCGTTGATCTTGTACTGATGCATGTAAACCTGTTCTTCCAGGATCTGCATGACGGGACCGATCAGGCGCGGATGCGCACCCAGGCGGCGATGGGCCTCGTTATAGGTATGCGCGGCGAAGGCCGTCCGGGCCACGCCGGAGGATTCGCGCCAGACCTCTTCGCGGTCGGTGGCATAAATTTGTCGCGCCTCGTCCAGCAGCAGCGCCGCTTCGTCGCGGCTGAACAGGCCGGGCAGAAAGGCAAACCCCTCCTCCCTGAAGGCCGCAAGGTCCTTGTCGTTGAGTTTCATCGGGGTTCCTCCGGTTTTGTCACCCTAGGACCGATCCGAAACGGACGGGCTGGGTGGTCTTGGTGTGTGTTTCGGTGTCGGGCTGTTCCGTCATCCAGCGGATCAGCTGATCCGCGGCGCCCAGGGCGTGACGCTCGGCAAGCTGCCGGGCCAGGGCGGCGTCGCCGTCGCGGATCGCCGCCGCGATACCGGCATGTTCCTGCCAGACCGAGGCGCGGGCGGCGCGCTTTTCCAGCACCGCGCGCATCACCCGGCGGATATGCCGCCAGACCGCGGCGGACGCTTCCGGCAGCAGCGGATTATCCGACAGGGCGTAAATTTTCTGATGAAAGGCGATATCGGCATCGACCAGCGCAGGGACGTCGCCGCCCGCCAGGGCCTGGCGCCCCGCCTCTTCTTCCGCCAGCAGCACATCGCGCCGCACCGCATCGGGCCGCGCCGCCGCAAGTCCGGCCGCCAATCCGTCCAACGCCGCACGCACATCATAGACATGGCGCACCAGAGCGGCATCGACCGGCGCGACCTTGTAGCCCCGCCGGCCGGCCGGTTCGATCAGCCCGTCACGCCGCAGCATGCCCAGGGCCTGGATGATCGGCTGTCGCGAGACATTCAGCTCCTCGGCCAGTCTTTCCTGCCGCAGGGGCGTCCCGGGCGGGAGGCTGCCCGAGACCATGGCGTCCACGAGGCGGGCATGAACTTCTTCCGCAAGACTGGTACGCTCGGTCAGGGGCTGCATCGGGCTGTTTCCAAGGCCGTTGATCAATTTGAATACTGTATACAAAAAACTTTGGAGTCAAGGTTTCCCCGCGACCCGGAACCCGATCGGTCAGGGCAGAAGCGGCCAGAAGATCGGAATGACGAAACTCGCGACCGCCCAGAGAAGGATGTTCAGGGGCAGGCCGACCTTCACGAAATCGGTGAAGCGATAGCCCCCGGCATTATAGACGAAGGTGTTCGTCTGATAGCCGATCGGCGTCATGAAGCTGGCGCTGGCGGCGAACATCACCGCGACGACGAAGGGGCGCGGATCGGCGCCCATCGATTGGGCAAGGCCGATCGCAATGGGCGTCACCAGGATCGCGACGGCGTTGTTGCTCATCGCCTCGGTCAGAAGCGACGTGAAGAGATAAAGAAGGGACAGCGTGACAACGGGCCCGAGCCCGACCGTCAGCCAAAGCAGCCCATGGATCAACAGCGCCGCCGTGCCGGATTTCTCCATCGCCACCCCGATTGCCAGCATCGCGAAGATCAGCATCAGGATGTTCCAATGCACCGCGCCATAGGCTTCCTCCGCGTCCAGGCAGCCGAACGCCACGACGGCGGTGGCGGCGATCAGCGCGAGGGCGGCGATCGGCAGGACATCGAAGGCGGCCAAGCCCATCACGGCGGCGATGGCAGCGATCGCGATCGGCGCCTTGCGGCGGCGCAGGGGCTTTTCCTCCGTCTGCACCAGATTGACCAGTTCCTGATTGTCGAACAGGCGGCGCAGGCCGTCGGCCGGCCCTTCCAACAGCAGGGTATCGCCCATGCGAAGGCGGATGCTGTCAAAGGTCGCCGCCAGCCGTTCCCCCTGGCGATGGACGGCCAGAATGTAAATTCCGTAGAGGCGGCGCAGCCCGAGATCCGACACCCGGCGGCCCTTCAGACGCGACAGCGGTCCGACAATGCCTTCCATGATCAGGGTCTCGCGCGTGCCGATCGGCTCGATCGCATGACTGTCCGCGCCGCCGAAGGCGACGTCGCCGGCCTCCCGCAGGGCCAGCATATCGGCGATGCCGCTGCGCAGGACGATGCGGTCGCCAGCCCGCAGGATCTGGTCGTCCAACCGGGTCCGGAAAGAAATTTCCCCTCGAATCAAATCCACCACGCGGAAGCCGCGCGGCTGGCTAAACCCGGCATCGGCGATGCGCTTTCCGATCAGCGGTGAATCGAGCGGGACCAGGACCTCGGACAGAAACCGCCGGTCCGACGGCTTCGGCAGCAATTCCGTCAGGGAGTCTCGGTCCGGCAGCAGCAGCCGCCCGAACAGGCCGAGATAGATCAGCCCCGCCGCCGCCATGAAAAGACCGGCCAGGGTGATCTCAAACATGCCGAACGGGGCCATGCCGTGCTGCTGCGCCACCCCGTCTACCAGAATATTGGTCGACGTGCCGATCAGCGTGGTCGTGCCGCCCAGAATGGCGGCATAGGACAGGGGGATCAGCAGGCGCGACGGCTTGGTTCCGACCGACTGCGCCAAAGCCAGCAATACCGGCGTCAGAATGACGACGACCGGGGTATTGTTCATGAAGGCCGAGGCCGTGGCGGCAGCCAGAAGCATGGCAACCACGGCCAGAACCGGCGACCCCGCCGCGCGGTCCGACAGAAGGCGGCCCATCGCCTCGACAACGCCGGTGCGCTGCAGCGCGGCGCTCAACACGAACATCGCCGCGATGGTCGCGGGCGCACTGTTCGCAAATACGCCCAGAACGTCCTCGGTCGACAGGATGCCGGTCGCCAGCAACCCACCCACGCCGCACAGCGCCACAATCTCCGGCGCCATGCGTTCCCGCACGAAGCCGAAGAACACCACAATGATCAGGATCAGCACGAAGCCGATCTCGAAACCGTCCCACATCGTCCGGACTTTCCAATCCATCGCCGGGCCAGTCGCACGGTCCCCTCATGATATCCTATTGCGATGCACTTGGAATGCGGGATCTGGCGGAAGGGAGTGGGGCCGGTATTGAAATTTGATACGCCTCAATGCCCCGACGCCCGGGCTCCAACAGAATATACGCCAAGCCCAGGAACCCGACGGGGGGAAAGATGTCAGACAGGATCGAGCCGCCGATAGACGACGGGCTGGCGGCCTTCCCGCATGCCGACCGCATCCGCAAAGTCTCGACCGCCGCGCCCTTCCGCTGGTTGCTGGCCGGATGGCAGGATTTCCGCCGGGCGAAACCGCTGGCCCTGCTGTATGGCGGCCTGTTCGCCGGCATCAGCCTGGCGATCACCGCCGGACTGGCGCTGCTGAATCAAGGCCATCTGATCGCGCCGATGTGGGGCGGGTTCTTCATCGTCGGACCGGCCCTGACCATCGGCATGTACCAGATCAGCCGCCAATTGGAACAGGGTGAAGCACCGACCATTGGCGCGACCCTGTTGGCCTGGCGTCGCAACGGTTATCACGTCATGACGGCGGGGGCGGTATTGATGCTGTTCATGATGATCTGGGTCCGCATCGCGGTCATCGTCTTCGCCCTGACCTTCCCCTATGTCAGCCTGACCTTCCGGGCCATGGTCGAACAGGCCCTGTTCACCCCGGAAGGCTGGGGCTTCCTGGCGCTGGGCACGGCGGTCGGCGGGGTCTTCGCGGCCTTCGCGTTTACCGCGGGCGCAATTTCGCTGCCTGCCATGCTGGACCGGCGGATCGACATCTTCTCCGCCGTGACCCTGAGCGCGGTCGCCGTGTTCCGAAATGCGAAGCCCATGATGATCTGGGGCACCGTGATCGTCACCGTCGTCGCGGCCGGCATGGCGACCTTCTATATCGGGTTGGTCGTCGCCCTGCCATTGATCGGGTTCGCCAGTTGGCATGCCTATCGCGACCTTTATGTCCGCGATCCGGATCCGCCGGCGGCGCCCACCGAGCCGGGGCCGGATCCCCGGGACAAATGGAACGGCGAATCCGCCGATCGCTTGTAAATCCGGCCCGTGATCGCTAGATAGCCCCGGAAATAGAGGGGATTTCGCGCGCGCGGAATTCCGAACCCGGAACCAGGTCGGTACGCGCATGATCAACGCCTTCGTCAAAGCGGTCGAACAACTGCCCGAATCCCGGTTCCGCAATGTCGTGCTGATCGGCATCCTGGGCGCGATCGGTACGCTGTTCGCACTGTTCTCCGTGGCGAAATGGGCGCTGAACCAGGTTCCCTGGACCGAACTTTGGCTGATCGGCCCGGTCTTTGAATGGATGGGCAGCTATGGCGACGAGGTGGGCTGGGTCTCGTTCATTATCGGCGCGGGCGGGTTGACCTGGCTCTTGTTCCCGGTTGCCGCTGTCGCGGTCATCAGCCTGTTTCTGGATTCGATCTGCGAAGCGGTCGAACAGCGCCACTATCCGCAACGCTACGGATCGGCGCGCGCCCAACCGCTTGTGGAAGGCGTTTTTGGCGCGTTGAAATTTCTGGCCGTCACGATCGCCCTGAACGTGGCCGTGCTGCCGCTCTATCTGCTGCTGATCTGGGTGTTGGGTGCCGGCGCGTTCCTGTTCCTGATCGTCAACGGCTATCTGATCGGGCGCGAATTCTTCGAGCTGGTCGCGGCACGCCGCATGGCGCCCGGCCCGGCGAAACGGTTGCGGCGGGCGCATCGGCTGCGCCTGATCCTGTTCGGCATGCTGGCGGTCTTCCTGATGTCGATCCCCGTCGTCAACCTGGTTGCGCCGGTCCTGGCCGCCGCCGCCATGGTTCATTTCTATGAAACCTTGCCGCGCCGCGCCGAATTCGAGGCCCTGGATGCCCCGCCGGCCGAGCGCAAATGAGCCTTGAAATGACACGCATATCCCTTGCCTGCGCCCTCGCCGCCCTGTTGACCGTGACCGGGTGTCAGGCGCTGGACAATCTGACTTCGGTCGGCAGCCCCGAACCGGTCGAGACCGCGGCGGCCACCCCCGAACCGGCCCGTAAATCCGTCGGTGGAACGGTTGCAGGCAGCGATGCGGCCGCACCGCCGGTCAATGACGACCCGATGCAGTTCATGGGATTGCAGGGCGTGTCGGTCGCCGCGCAGCTGGGCAAGCCCGATCTGGTCCGGCGCGACGGCGGGGTCGAAGTCCGCCAGTTCCGCGGCAAGGCCTGCATCCTGGATCTGTTCCTGTATCCGGCGGGCAGCGACCTGGCCGTCAAACATGTCGAGCTGCGCGGTCCGAGCCTGGATGCCGATGCGCGCCGGGCCTGCCTGGCGGAGATGATCCGCGAAAGGACCCTCGCCGGTTAACCTGCCCCTGACGGTTTCCCGGAAGCGGAAACCAAATCTTTACCCTTGATCTCTAGAAAGGCGCCGCGCGATCCGGGACGCTGCCACTAAGGCGCTCCCCGATCCCCGCCGAACTTGGAATATCGGAAAGGGCCTGTCGCAGTGACGGATCCCGACACAGTTTGGTTGAGTGCCATCCCGCCCTTGGCGGCCGCCTGGGCCGGCGCGGCGGGTTTGGGCTATCTGATGCTGTTGCCGGGTGCCTTGCGCGCGATCCGGTACTGGGCACCGGGTTTCGTGCTGATGGGCATCGGCATTGCCGCCGCGCCCCTGTCGCCCGTCCTGCCGATGCCGCCCGGATTCGAAACGGCCCTGGACCCGCTGGGGATCGGCCTGATCGCACTGTCACTGTTTCTGATCGGCATGGGCTTGATGGACCATCTGGGTGCCCGGGTATCGCGCCAGCACACCGTGTTGGGATGCGCCATGCTGGCCGTCACGACGATTCTGGCCGCGACGGCTCCGCCGCTCGGTGCGGTCCTGACACCGGCCCTTCACATTTCGGCGGCCGGAATCGCCGCAGGGCTGGCCGGATATTGCTTCGTCCTGCGCCGCCGGGGCCGCGGCCGGGGCCTGCGCTTCCTGGTGGCGGCCTTCCTGGTCGCGGCAATCGATCCGGCTTTGGCCCTTTTCCCCGGCGCCCTGACACCCGGCGGAGCAGCGAGCACGACCCTGGTGGTGCTGACCGCCTCCGCGCTGGCGGTCGGCCTGTCCATCGTCGCCCTGCGTGGCCAGCAGATCCGCGCGTCGGAAACCGAACAGCGCTTGCGCTGGACCGAGGAACGCTTCGAACTGGCCCTGCGCGGTGCCAGCGACGGCGTCTGGGATTGGAATCTGCGGTCGAACGAAGTGCTGCTGACCCGGCGGCTGCTGGAAATCTGCAACGCCGACACGGTGCGCCGGGTCTATGACCCGCGCCAGATCACCGATTTCGTCCACCCGGCGGATCACGATCTTTACTTAGGCAATATTGCGGATGTCCTGCGCGGCGAAACGGACAGTCTGAACCTGGAGTTCCGGCTGGCGCCGCCGAGCCGCGCGCCGGACCGGGTTACCTGGGTGTTGAGCCGTGGTGTCGCCGTGCGCGATCCGGCCGGCCGTGTGTTGCGTATGGCCGGGACCATCACCGACATCACCGAACGCAAACGCTTCGAACGGCAGTTGATCGACGCCAAGGAAGAGGCCGAACTGGCCAGCCGGACCAAATCCGAGTTTCTGGCGAATATGAGCCACGAGTTGCGCACGCCGCTGAACGCCATCATCGGCTTCTCGGACATGATGAAGCAGGAAATCTTCGGGCCGATCGGCAATTCGCGTTATGTCGAATATACGTCGACAGTGAATATGGCAGGGCGCCATCTGCTGCAGCTTCTCAGCGATATCATCGACATGGCAAAGATCGAATCCGGCCAGACCAAGCTGGAAGACACGCTGTGCGACGTCCACGAGATTGTCGACGGCTGCGTTCAGCTCGTCACCGGCCGGATCCAGGACGAAAAACAGACCCTGGCGCTGGAGGTGGAGGAGTCCTTGCCGTGGCTGCGCGGCGACGCGATCCGCATCAAGCAGATCCTGCTGAACCTGTTGACCAATGCCAGCAAGTTCACCCCGGAAGCCGGGCGTATCACCTTGAGCGCCGGGATGACACCGGACGGACGGGTGCGGATTGCCGTGGCCGATACCGGGATCGGAATCGCCAAGAAGGATATTCCGAAGGCGCTCAGCCGTTTCGGGCGTCTCGGTTCACCCTATATCCGCAGCCGCGACGGAATGGGGCTTGGCTTGGCCCTGGTCCAGGTTTTCGCCGAATTGCACGGGGCGCAGTTCGATCTGACCAGCGCGGAGGGCAAGGGAACGACGGTAACCGTCACCTTCCCTGAGAACCGCACCGTTTTGCGCGAAGGTACGGAATCCGCCGCCATAACACCGCTGAGGCGCGTGACGGCGGTTCGCGCAAAG
This sequence comes from Pacificispira sp., assembly GCF_965228185.1. Lineage (NCBI taxonomy): Bacteria > Pseudomonadati > Pseudomonadota > Alphaproteobacteria > Rhodospirillales > Aestuariispiraceae > Pacificispira > Pacificispira sp. Next base: position 885,598 of record NZ_CBDDHE010000008.1, read on the forward strand.
GCGTCCTGAAGGGCGTCCTGACGCGATCGGTCAGGAGTTTTCGGCCTTGGAGATGGAGGAGGCCAGCGTTTCCGCCTCCTCACAACCGGACGGGCACAGGGTCTGGAGTTTCTCCAGCTGCGCCTTGGCCGAGGCGACATCGCCCTGCATCAGGTACCATTCGCCAATATACTCGTGGGCGCCCTTATGGTTCGGGTCGATTGCCAGGGCGCGTTCATAGGCATCCCAGGCATTGTCGGAATCGCCGGAATTCCGGTAGCTGAAGCCCAGCATGTTCCAGGCATCGGCATTGTCCGGCGTTTCCTTGACCACCTGCTTCAAGACATCGATGGCATCTTCGTAGTCGCCTGCCATGGCCTTCTCGAAGCCCATTTCATAGGTCGCATCGTCGCTGCTGCTGCCGAAGCCCATGGCCAGGGCTGAGGCGGGGATGAATGCCGCCAGCAGGACGGCCGCGAACGTTTTCTTCATAAGGTGGTCTCCTCGTGAGTTGCCCGGCGCCGTCCGGTCGGGGACGCCAGCGCCGGTCCTGCCCTCTTCGGGCCATTCCGTCGGGAACGGCATCCGTGAAGGTCTATACGCGTATATGTGCACAGCCGATCAAAACGGAAATCGCTATCGTCCGCAATGCCGTTCAACTTCGCGTCAATTCCCGGACAGGTCGTCCGGACCGGCACCGTAAGGCGCCGCTTGACCCATGCCCTGCGCGGATGGCGCCTCGTCGGCGGCGGCCGGATCCTCCCGCCCTTCGCGGATCGCGATCAGCCGCCGCGCGATATGGTCGAACACGTCGCGCCAGGTCCCGCCCGGCGGTTTGCGCAGGCATTCCATGGTCGGGTACCAGGCGCTTTGCGTCGCATGCCAGCCGAACCGCCAGTCGCCGCCTTCCGGCAGCACGGTCCAGCACGGCCGCGCCAGGGCCCCGGCCAGATGGGCGATGGCCGTATCCGCCGTTACAACCAGGGCACATTCCTGCATGACGACGGCCGTATCGATGAACGCCGCATCGCCTTCATCCATCTCGTCCGTAGGGTCGTAGACCGGGAAGGGAACGGCGTCGATTTGCTGCCGGCCCCCGCCCTTCTGCAGACTGATCAGCCGCACGCCGGGGACGGCGGCCAGGGGCGCGAAATCGGCCAGCGGGATTTCCCGCTTGCGCTGTTCGAACAGCGGTTCGCCACCCTGCCAGGCGATGGCGATCTTCGGACCCGGCCCCAGCCGTTCGCGCCACGGGGCAAGCAGGCTTGGATCCGGGCGCAGATAGGGCACGTCATCCGGGATCGTATCGGCGTCGATCTTCAACAAACGCGGCAGGGACAGAAGCGGCGCCCAGCAATCGGCCTTGGGCAGCGGCCCGCCCTCCGGCACGACCTCATAGACCCGGTGGCTGGCCCTCAAGATCGGCACCAGCGCCGGCGGCGCCTCGAAGATCACCCGCCCGCCCTCGATCCCGGCCGCCAGACGGAAGAACTGCAGGCTTTCGCTCATTCCCTGTTCGGCACGGACCAACAGCGTCCGGCCCGCCAAGGGATCACCGGTCCAGGGCGGCAGGCCGGGATTGAGCGACGGCAGCAGCCCCGTTTTCCAACGCCAGTCGTATTCGCGAAAGCCTTCGGCGATCTCACCATTGCACAGCATGGCGATGGCCCGCTGCACCCGCGCGGCGGCCATGTCTTCCTTGCCCGCGGCCCGGACCGCCCGGTCCAGGGTTTCGCGCGCCAGGGCGATCTCGCCCGCCTGACGCTGCATTCGGCCCAGCGCGGTCAGGGCGGCGGCGGTCGGACGGCGGCTGGCGGCGGCGGATTCCAGGGCGGCGCGGGCCAGACCGCCATGCCCCTGCCGTTCACGCAGCCGGGCCAGGACGGCCATCGGGCGGCCATCGTCGGGTCCCAGGGAATGCGCCTTTTCCGCCAGATCGACGGCGTCATCCAGACGGCCCCAATCCTCCAGCGTTTCGGCCTGTGCGATCAGCAGGTCCACCGACTGCGGATGGCGTTCGATCCCGGTGCGCAGGACGGCCTCGGATTCCGCCACACGCCCCAGCCTGCGCAGCGCCACGCCCAGCCCGTGCAGGGCCGGCGCGTAATCCGGCTGCGCCAGCAGGACCGCGCGGAAGGCGATGACGGCATCTTCTAGACGATGCCGGTCCGCCGCCGCGATGGCGGTCCTGAAGAGCTGCTGCAACGCGGCGTCGGTCATCTGCCGGGGGTCACCTGAACTCGTGGAAATCCCCCTATTGGTAATCCACGCCGCGCTTTAGGAGAAGACTTCCCTTAGTTCGGGATCGCCTTAGTCCGGGATCGCAGCGGCATTCGGCGCGATCACCGCGAAACGGTCGGACAGCGCGGTCAGCGCCGCATCATGCAGATCGGTCGCCTTCAGCACCCCGCCTTTCGGCTTCGGCAGGTCCCGGGTCGCGCAGGCGCCATCGACGACGGTCGTGAAATAGCCATGGTCCAGAGCCGACCGGGCGGTGGCGCTGACGCACATATGGGTCATGAACCCGGCGACGATCAGGGTCTTGCGGCCGGATGCGGACAGGGCGTCCTGTAGATTCGTGCCGGCAAAACTGTTCGGCAGGCCTTTCTCGACCACCGTTTCACCCTCGGCGGGGGTCAGTTCATCCATGATCTGACCGCCCGGCCCGCCCGGATCGAAGGCGCCGCCCGGCTTGCCGACATGTTTGACATGGATGACCGGCGTGCCCAGCGACCGGGCGCGGGTCAGAAGTGCCGCACATTCACCCGCCGCCGCGTCGACACCGGTCAGGGGCAGAAAGCCGCTGCGGTATTCGTTCTGACAGTCGATCAGCACCAGCGCGGATTGGGACAGGGAGGCCGGGCTGAGATCGGCACCAGCCATCTGCAGCAGGGTCTTCGGGTCGGACATGGACGTTTCCTCTTCTTTATCGAGCGATGGAGTCATACACGAGTGTCAGGGCAGGGAGTAGCGCGACCGCAGGGTCGGCTCCGCCGTGTCGCAGATCACCCGGCCCTCCGCCGTCATCTGAACCAGATGGGCCAGGACGGACCGCGCCGCGGCCGCATGCAGCTTCTGGGGCACGTCGCGATACATGGCGGGCACCATGTCTACGATCGTAGCGTATCCTTCGGCGATACAGGTCAGGATCTGCGCCTCGCGGTCGCGGCGATGGGCGATGAAATCCCGGACATGACGTTTCGGATCGCGGATCGGATTGCCATGGGTCGGGTAGTAAAGATCGTCATTCCGGGTCAGCAGTTTTTCGAGCGACGCCATATAGGCCGCCATGTCGCCGTCGGGCGGGGAAATCACGCTGGTCGACCAGCCCATGACGTGATCGCCGCTGAACAGGGCCTTTTCGGCGGGATAGGCGAAGCAGAGATGGTTCGAGGTGTGACCCGGCGTATGCACCGCCTCCACCAACCAGCCGGTGCCGTCGATCCTGTCGCCGTCTTTGACCGCGATATCCGGGACGAAGTCGCGGTCGGCGCCTTCCTCTACCGTTTGCCCGTCGCGGTCCCCGCCATGCGGGCCATAGCCATAGGTGGGGGCCCCGGTTTCCGCCTTCAGTTCCCGTGCCAGGGGGGAATGATCCAGATGGGTATGGGTGATCAGGATCGCCTCCACCGTCTCACCGGACAGCGCGGCGCGCAGGGCAGCCAGATGCGCCGGATGGCGCGGCCCGGGATCGATCACCGCGACACGGCCCCGGCCCAGGATATAGGTTCCGGTGCCGTAAAAGGTGAAGGCGCTGGGATTTTCCGCCACGATGCGCCGGACGGTCGGCGTCAGGGAGACTGTCTCACCATAATGCGGGTCGAATTGCCGGTCGAATACGGGGGAGGGCATGCAAATTCCGTCTTGGTCAGCAGAGTGGCGGGCAGGCCCGGCCTTGAGGTTCCGGCCCTAGGAAATTATATCGCGCGGGGAAATTCCAATATTCGATTCGGGGAAAAGGACCTACGAAATGGCAAATAAGACCAAGGACAATGCTGCCAAGACCGCCGGTGCCGAGACGATGGGCTTCCAGGCGGAAGTCGGACGGCTGCTCGATATCGTCGCGAATGCGCTGTATTCCGAGCGGGAGATTTTCCTGCGCGAACTGATCTCGAATGCCGCCGACGCCTGCGACAAGCTGCGCTATCTGGCGATCGAGAACCCGGCCCTGACCGAGGGCGACGCGGCGTTCAAGATCCGCCTGCGCGCCGACAAGGATGCCGGCACCCTGACCATCGCCGACAATGGCGTCGGCATGACCCGCCAGGAGCTGATCGACAATCTGGGCACCATCGCCCGGTCCGGCAGCGCCGCCTTTGTCGACAATCTGACCGGCGACAAGAAGAAGGATGTCAGCCTGATCGGCCAGTTCGGCGTCGGCTTCTATTCCGGTTACATGGTCTCGACCGAAATATCCGTCCTGTCCAAGCGAGCGGGCGAGGGCGAGGCCTGGCGCTGGACCTCCGACGGCCGCACCGGCTTCACCGTCGAACCGGCGGAGATGGACGGCCGCGGCACCCAGATCACGCTGACCCTGAAGGACGATGCCAAGGAATACCTGGAAGGGGACACCCTGCACCGCATCGTGAAGACCTATTCCGACCACATTCCCTTCCCGATCGAGCTGGAAGACCCGGCGAACGAGGAGGGCGAGGCGGAACGGCTGAACGAGGCTTCGGCCCTGTGGACCCGCCCGAAATCGGACATCGACGATCAGCAATACACGGAATTCTACCGTCATGTCTCGCATGGCTTCGACGAGCCGTGGCTGACCCTGCATTTCAAGGCGGAAGGCGTGATCGAGTATTCCGGCCTGGTCTTCGTGCCGACCGACCGGCCCTTCGACCTGTTCCATCCGGAGCGGATGTCGAAGCTGAAACTCTACGTCAAACGCGTCTTCATCACGGAAGAATGCGAAGACCTGCTGCCGTCCTGGCTGCGTTTCCTGCGCGGCGTGGTGGACAGCGAAGACCTGCCGCTGAATGTCAGCCGCGAGATGCTGCAGAACAACCCGGTCGTCTCCAAGATCCGCGCCGGTCTGGTCAAGCGCGTCCTGGGCGAATTGGACAAGAAGGCCGAGAAGGAACCCGAATCCTATGCGGAATTCTGGGATCGTTTCGGTCTCGTCATGAAAGAGGGCCTGTATGAGGGCACTTCTGACAAGGAACAGCTGCTGAAACTCTGCCGTTTCAAGTCGTCGAAGCGCGACGGTCTGATCTCGCTGGCCCAGTATGTCGAGGCCATGAAGGAAGGCCAGGACACGATCTATTACATCTCCGGCGACAATATCGACACGCTGAAGAAAAGCCCGCAATTGGAAGGCTTCGACGCCAAGGGGGTCGAGGTCCTGCTGATGGCCGATCCGGTCGACGAGTTCTGGCTGCCGATGATCGGCGAGTTCGACGGCAAGCCGTTCAAATCCGTGACCCGCGGCGGCGCCGATCTATCGAAGATCAAGAAGGACGCGGCCAAGGACGAGGACGATAAGCCGGAAGAGGCCGAAAGCGTCGTCGACGGCCTGGTCATCGCTCTGAAACTGGCGTTGGGCGAACAGGTAAAGGATGTCCGCACCTCGGACCGCCTGACCAGCAGCGCCGTCTGTCTGGTCGCCGACGACAATGCCATGGACATGCATCTGGAGCGGCTGCTGAAACAGCATAACCGCCTGGAGCAAAGCGCCCCGCGCATTCTGGAGATCAACCCGAAGCATGCCCTGATCGCGGCCCTGAACACCAAGGCCGGCCCCGACGGCAAAGGCGATCTGGGCGCCGCCCCGACCCTGCTGCTCGATCAGGCCCGCATCCTGGAAGGCGAAACCCTCCCCGACCCGGCCGATTTCGCCCGCAAACTGGCCGACGTCATGGCGAAGGCGTTTGGGTAGAGCGTAGAACGGCGAAGGTTCCTGCTTCCGCAGGAACGCGGTCTTCCTTTTATCGTGCTCCTGCGAAAGCAGGAGCCTTCTCCGTGTTCTCGCTAGCGCCTGGGAATGCGCCATTTGTCGGGCTGAAGGCGGCCTTGATAGCGGCGCAGGACCAGGCCGACGGCCACGCCGATACCGATCGCGACGGTCAGGTCGATAACGACCGTCAACACCAGGGTCAGCAGCAACAGCAGCCAGTCGCCGACCGGGGCGGCGGCGTAACTGCGCCATTTCTGGGGTTCGCTCATATTCCAGGCGGTCAGGATCAGGATCGCGGCCAGGGCAGGCATCGCCATTCGACCGGCCAATGGCGCCGCCAGCATCATCACCGCCAATACCGTGACCGCATGGACCAGCCCGGCGACCGGGGTCTTGCCGCCGGCCCGCACATTGGTCGCCGTTCGGGCGATGGCTCCGGTGACCGGCAGACCGCCGACCAGGGACGAGGCGAGATTGGCGGACCCTTGGGCCAGTAGCTCCGCATTGGGACGATGCGCGCCCTGTATCATCCGGTCGGCCACCATGGCGGATAGCAGGGATTCGACCCCCGCTAGGAAGGCGATCACCAACGCAGACGGCAACAATTCCAGGATCCGCGGGACGGAAATCTCCGGCAGGGCGGGCACCGGCAGGCTGTCCGGCAGCGCGCCGAAGCGCGAGGCGATCGTATCGACCGGCAGATCGAGCCAAACCGCCCCGGCCGAGGCGACGACGACAGCGACGATCAACCCCGGAAACTTCGGCAATTTCATCCTCAGCCCGACGATCAGCACGATGCTGACCAGGGATACGGCGACCACAGGCAGGTTGATGCTGTCCCGCGCAGCCCAGAAGGCGGCAATCTTGGGGATGAAATCCGCCGGCACGTCGGTCAGCGATAGGCCCAGCAAATCCTTGATCTGGCTGGTCGCAATGATCACCGCAATACCGATGGTGAACCCGTTGACGACGGATTCCGGCACATATTGAACCATGCGTCCCAACCGGAAATAGGCCGCGATCAGCAACAGGATGCCGGCCATGAAAGTCGCCAGAACCAGCCCGCCATAGCCGTGGTCGGCAATCACCCCGAACACGACGACGATGAAGGCCCCGGTCGGCCCGCCGATCTGCACCCGGCTGCCGCCCAGCAGCGATACCAGGAAACCGCCGACAATCGCTGTAAAGAGACCCGTTTCCGGTGCCGCACCGGATGCAATGGCAATTGCGAGACTGAGGGGGATTGCCACCATGGCAACCGTGACGCCGGCGACCGCATCCTCCCGGAACAGGGCCCAGGAGTAGGTTTTTAAGGTCGTGACGATTTTCGGCGTGCGCATGGCGCGAGATTAGCCAAGCTGCCCGGCAGGATGGAACCGAAATTCGTCGGAAACGAAAACGGCCCCCGATTTCTTGGGGGCCGCTTTCGGGACCTTCCGCTGTCGCGATCCGTCGCGGCAGCGAATCAACAGGCGGACTTTGCCTTGTTCGTCCATGCCGCGGCATTTCACCCAAACCTCGTCGCCTACATTGGCAAGGTCGATGACCTAGCCGTTACGAACACCAATAACGAAGCCACAGAAGCCATGTCTGAAGCCGATACCACAGCGCTCCGGACCACCGACGTGGAAACCAGGGGCCCTGCCCGGTTTGATGTCCGTCTGCGAATCCGGCGCTGCCATTCCGGTCAAACCGGGCAAGTCGACCACCAATCCATGGACTGCTGCAGCGATTTTCAAGGAGCTGAAGGCGTTGAACCAGACGACGAACTATAACGGCCATAATGCGATCGGCGGCAGCAACACCCCCATCCAAATCGCAACTTGGTCCATTGCGTTCGACAACTCTCAAGCTCGCTTGCTGAGGCAGTGTATGCACAGCCATCGACGTAATGATGAATCCCCGGCCCTTACATGGGCCGGGGATACCCTTACTTGCCTTTAGGCGGATTATTACCGCGACCACCACCAGAAGGTTTGCCTGATTTGCTCGGTCCATTTGCAGGCGTATTGCCCATAGCACTCTCCATTTGAATTATTGTTAGTCATACCCAACATTTTTGGGTGGAATATAACTGGTGAGAGCGATGAAAAATTCTAGCAAAAAATGAATTGCTCCGAAAAATGCCTTATTTGGTTTATAAGTGGGCAAACAAAAACCCCCGGCCCATAGGACCGGGGGTTTTCGCTAAGCGTTGACCGAAGTCTTAGTCGCGACGCGGACGGCGCGGGCGGCGGTCGCCGCCGCCTTCACGGTCTTCGCGCGGGGCGCGTTCCGGCTTTTCGAGCGTATGCTCGATGTCTTCACCGGATTCCTGATCGACGCAGCGCATCGACAGGCGGACCTTGCCGCGTTCGTCCATGCCGAGGCACTTCACCCAAACCTCATCGCCTTCATTGGCAACGTCGGTGACCTGCGCGGTGCGGCCGACCTGAAGTTCGGAGATGTGCACCAGACCGTCGCGGCCCGGCATGAAGTTCACGAAGGCGCCGAAATCCATGACCTTGACGACCTTGCCGCGGTAGACCTTGCCCGGCTCCGGCTCGGCGACGATGGACTGGATCCAGTCGACGGCCTTCTGACCGGCTTCGGCATCGACCGACGCGACCTTGATCGTCCCGTCGTCTTCGATATCGACCTTGGCGCCGGTGACTTCGCAGATCTCGCGGATGACCTTGCCGCCGGTCCCGATGACTTCGCGGATCTTGTCCTTGTTGATCTGGAAGGTGACGATGCGCGGGGCGTTCTGAGAAACGCCTTCGCGGCCCGCGGTGATCGCCTTCGCCATTTCGCCGAGGATGTGCAGACGGCCCTGCTTCGCCTGGGCGATGGCCGTGCGCATGATGTCTTCGGTGATGGACGTGATCTTGATGTCCATCTGCAGCGAGGTGATGCCTTCCTCGGTTCCGGCAACCTTGAAGTCCATGTCGCCCAGGTGATCTTCGTCACCCAGGATGTCCGACAGGACCGCAACGCCGTCGTCTTCCTTGATCAGGCCCATAGCGATACCGGCGCAGGGCTTCGGCAGCGGGACACCCGCATCCATCAGTGACATCGAGGTGCCGCAGACGGTGGCCATGGAGGAGGACCCGTTGGATTCGGTGATCTCGGAGACCACGCGGATCGTGTAAGGGAAGTCTTCCTTGGACGGCATGATCGGGTTCAGGGCACGCCAGGCCAGCTTGCCATGGCCGATTTCGCGGCGGCCCGGGGGACCCATGCGGCCCGCTTCACCGACCGAGTAGGGCGGGAAGTTGTAGTGCAGCATGAAGTGCTGACGGGATTCGCCGTCCAGCGCGTCGATGATCTGCTCGTCCTGACCGGTGCCCAGCGTGGTCACGACCAGCGCCTGGGTTTCACCGCGGGTGAACAGGGCCGAACCGTGGGCGCGCGGCAGGATGCCGACTTCACCGACGATCGGGCGGACCTGATCGGTCTTGCGGCCGTCGATGCGTTCGCCGGTCTTCAGGATGTTGCCGCGAACGACGTCCTTTTCCAGATCCTTGAACAGCTTTGCCGCCAGCGCGACGTCCAGCTCTTCGGCCTCGATCTTCGCCAGGGCCTCGGCCTTGGCGGCGGCAACCGCTTCAACGCGGTCCTGCTTCTTCTGAATCGAATAGGCGGCACGCAGCGGATCCATCGCGATTTCGCGCAAACGGGCGTCGACCGCGGCAATGTTCGGATCCGGCGCCGGCAGTTCGAACGGCTCTTTCGCAGCCGATTCCGCCAGATCGATGATCAGGTCGATCACCGGCTGGATTTCGCGATGCGCGAACATGACGGCTTCCAGCATGGTTTCTTCCGACAGCTCTTTGGCTTCGGATTCGACCATCAGGACGCCTTCCTGGGTGCCGGCAACGACGAGATCCAGGCTGCTGTCTTCCTTGACCTGGGTCATGGTCGGGTTGGCGACCAGTTCACCATCGATATAGCCGATGCGGATGCCGCCGATCGGGCCCATGAACGGGGCGCCGGAGATCGTCAGCGCCGCCGAGGCGCCGACCATGGCGACCATGTCCGGATCGTTTTCCAGATCGTGGCTCAGCACCGTGCAGACGACCTGAACTTCGTTCTTGAAGCCGGGCACGAACAGCGGGCGGATCGGACGGTCGATCAGGCGCGAGGTCAGCGTTTCCTTTTCCGACGGACGGGCTTCGCGTTTGAAGAAGCCGCCCGGGATCTTGCCGGCCGCGTAGGTCTTTTCCTGATAGTGGACCGACAGCGGGAAGAAGTCCTGACCGGGCTTTTCCGCTTTCGCGAAGGTCACGGCGCACAGAACGGAGGTCTCGCCATAGGTGGCGAGCACCGCACCGTCGGCCTGGCGGGCGATCTTACCCGTTTCCAGCGTCAGGGTGCGGCCGCACCATTCCATCGATTTTTTGTGGATTTCGAACATGTGGAAATAGTTTCCTTTTCTTTCCAGTCACATACGACGATTCCGGGCCCTTGCCCGAGATCGTTCGGCGGCTGCTCCTATGGAATGCATCGAATGCCATAGCGGAACCCGGGCACCCACGACGTCCTGGCCCGGATCGGTCTAGCGCGGCATGTCGGACTCGACCGTCCGCATCCTGATATCGCTGTCCCGCTCTTCGATGATCCCCGTGCGGATAGGCCGCCTGGGAGGGGTTTCGTGTCGTATCCGGCTCGGCCAGCCCGGGCGAAAACCCTAAAACGAGTTAGGGCGCGGTCCCTGTCGGAGCCGCGCCCTAGCCGAAATCTCTTAGCGGCGGATACCCAATCGCTCGATCAGGTCCTTGTACCGCTGCTCGTTCTTCTTCTTGGTGTAATCCAGAAGACGACGGCGCTTACCGACCATGACCAGTAGGCCGCGGCGGGAGTGGAAGTCCTTCTTATGGGTCTTCAGGTGTTCGGTCAGGTTGTTGATCCGTTCGGTCAGAACCGCGACCTGCACTTCCGGCGAACCCGTGTCGCCTTCCTTGGCCTGAAACTCACCGATAAGTTCGGTCTTCTTTTCCTGGGTAATCGACATTTCTTACGCGTTCCTTTTCACGGTACCGGGTTCGTTCAAGTCCCTAATCAGCGGTTCAGCACGCGCACGGGGCGGATTTCGCCTTTTCCGTACCGGGCCAGCGCCACGGCTTCCTCGCCGCAGAACGCCACGACCTCATCCCCGTCTTTCAGATCGGCGATGCGCGCCAGGTCCACCTTTCGGAGAAGCGGGACCGGTTGGCCATTTCTCAGGCGCACCGTCTCCACTTCGCTCAAGACCATCGCCGGGATACCGTCCAGCGCGGCCTCAATCGCGAGCAGCCCCCGCGATTGGCCGGGCTTATGCCCGATCTGTGCCAGCGCATCAAGCGAAATTGCTTGGTTTTCCGCGAAAGGCCCGACCTTTGTCCGGCGCAAAGCCGTCAGGCTGCCAACCGTCCCCAGAACCTTTGCCAGATCGCGTCCCAGGGAGCGGATATAGGTGCCCTTGCCGCAATCGACGTCGAAGATCGCGTGATCGGCATCCGGGCGGCCAATCAGGCGCAGCGCGTCGATCCGAACCCGGCGCGGCTGCATCTCCACCGTCTCGCCGGCGCGCACCCGGTCATAGGCCCGTTTCCCGTCCATCTTGATCGCTGAATAGGCCGGCGGAATCTGCTCGATTTCGCCCAGAAAACCGGGAATTGCCGCCTGGATTGCCGCATCGTCGGGGCGAATTTCCGATGTCGCGATCGCCTCGCCCTCCGGGTCCAGCGTGTCCGTTTCCACACCGAAACGAAGCGTGAAGCGATAGGATTTGGCCCCGTCCATGACGTATTGGACGGTCTTTGTCGCCTCCCCCAGCGCGATCGGCAGCAGACCCGTCGCGAACGGGTCCAAGGTGCCGCCATGGCCCGCCTTCTGGGCGTTCAACGTGCGGCGCACCGCCGACACGGCATCGGTCGACCCCATGCCTTCCGGCTTATCCAGCACGACCCAGCCATGGATCGGGTCGCCCTTCTTGCGTTTCGCCATCACTCGCCCTCTCACAGAACCGGGGCTAGGTATCCGCCAGAACCATTCAATGCAACGGATGTTTCGCTTTGGCCCCGGCCATTTCCGGCTTACCCTGGCTCAAAGATACAAGTTTGGGGGAATGATAGATGACGCAACGACAATTGGATCGCCGGTTTTTCCTGAAGGCGGCTCTGTTCGCATCCGGCGCATTGGCAGCGACACCGATGGGACGCGCGCGGGCCCAGGCACTGGAGGGCACAAAGGTCGTTGTTGTCGGCGCCGGGCTGTCCGGCCTTGCCGCCGCGAAGGCCCTGAAGAATCAGGGGGCGGAGGTCATCGTTCTGGAAGCCAAGCCGCATATCGGCGGGCGGCTGTTGACCGACTGGTCGCTGGGGCCGGACGCGCCGTTCGAAGTCGGCGCCGGCTGGATCCACGGCCCGTCCCAGGACAATCCATCGAAGCAATTGGCGGATGCCGTCGGCTCGACCTATTTCACCACCGATGACGAGAACCTTGTCGTCTACAGCGCCGACGGCGAGGAATGGGACGAGGCGGAGATCGAGGAAATCAACGAAACCTGGGCCGAAGCCCTGGGCAAGGTCGACGAGACCCTGGAACTGAACGACCGCCGCAGCCTGCGCGATGCGCTGAGCGACCTTTATCCTGAAGCCTTATCCGATCCCGGCGTGCTGTGGGCCCTGTCCGCCTATACCGAGTTTTCGAAAGGCGCGCCGATCGAGGACCTGTCGGCTGTCTATCATGACGATGACGAAGTCTTCGACCTGCCCGATGTGGTCGTCGCCAATGGCTATGATTCCATTCTGAAACCGATCGCCGACGGTCTCGACATCCGTCTTTCCACGCCGGTTCGGTCCATCTGGTATGACGAGGATGAAGGCGTCGAGATAACGACCGATCAAGGCGCAATCACCGCCGATTACGTCATCTGCAGCGTTCCTCTGGGGGTCCTGAAGGCAGGCAGCATCGCCTTCGATCCGCCGCTGCCGGACGAAATCCAATCCAAGATCGACCGGGTCGGCTTCAACAGCGTCACCAAGCTGGCGCTGAAATTTGCTGAACCGTTCTGGGACATCGAAACCCAGTATTTCGGGATCATCACCGAAGAGAAGGGGCGCTGGAACTACTGGCTGAACTACCGGACCTTCAGCAAGGAGAACGTCCTGCTGGGGCTCAGCGTCGGCGCCTATGCGCCGGTCGCGGACCGCATGTCCGACGAGCAGATGAAGGCCGACGGGATGGACGTGCTGCGCGGTGTCTGGGGCGACGCGGTGACCGAACCGGTCCAGATGCTGGCGACCCATTGGTCGACCGATCCGGAATCGCTCGGCGCCTACGCCTATCCGCGCCCGGGCGGCGGACCCAGCCAGTTCGACGGCATGGCCGAACCGATCGAAGATCGCTTGTTCCTGTGCGGCGAGCACACGATTTTCGATTATGCCGGCACCACCCACGGCGCCTACATGACCGGCCTGCGCGCCGCGGAGGCGGTGATCGACGAGGCGGGGTAAGGCGCGTCTGTCTTGAAGTCCTGCTTCGTCAGGACCAAAAGTCGTAGATCGTCATTCCGGCGAAAGCCGGAATCCAGGGCCGCATGCAAGGTCCTGTGCCCAATTCCCTGGACCCCGGCCTTCACCGGGGTGACGGGAAGGTTGAACGCAGACACCGCAGACGCAGCACAGGTCTGAGGGTCGAGGACGGGCGGGCTCCTGCGAAAGCAGGGGCCTTTCTCGCCCCATGAACCGCCCGGCCGGTCAGGCCGCCGCCTTCTCTTCGCTGCCCGACTGATCCTCCACCAGCCCTTCATGCAGGGCCTGAATCGCCGCATCGTGGTCCGACTGGTCGACGATGACCTGCAGGTCGACCTTGCGCATCATGTCGTTGAAGCCGATCGGCTCGATCCCCGCCTTGTCCAGGGACGCGAGCGCGCGCAGGGCCAGCCCCGGCACCTTCAGGTCGCGGCCGATGGCGGTGACCAGCGAGACCGCGCGGGTCGACAGGCGCGCCGTCGGGAATTCGGCGGCCAGATCCCGTTCCACCCGGCGCAACAGCTTGGGCGACGCCGCCAGGAAATGGGTGATCGTGTTGGCGTTCGAGCTCTTGGCGACGATGTAGATCTTATGGCGCTTCAGACTGTTCAGGATGGCGGCGTCATACCCCTTCACCCCGACCATGTCCGGCTCGTAGAACTCGAAGGCATAGACATTCTTCCGTCCCGCGACGATTTCGACGCCCGGATCGGTCTTCGGATGGTCGTCGCGAATGACGGCGCCCGGATCGTCGGGCTCGAACGTGTTCTTCACGCGCAGGGGAATGCCGTTCTGACGCAGGCCCTTGGCGGCGCTGGGATGGATCGCCTCCATGCCGATATTCGACAGCTGGTCCGCGACGTCATAGCTGGTCTCGCGGATCGCCCGCACCTTTTCCTGACCGACCAGTTTCGGGTCGGCCGAGGACAGATGGAATTCCTTGTGGATGACGGCTTCCCGGGCCCCCGTCCGCACGGCGATGCGCGACATGGTGACCTCGGTATAGCCGCGGTCGTAGGACCGGACGAGGGATTCCGCACAGCGGCAGTACCCGGTGACGATCGGCAGCTCGCGGCTGACATCGACGGTTTCGAACGCCTCGTCGATCGCCTCGTCGAAGCCGGGCAATTCATCTTCGCGACGCCAGCCGGTCAGGTCGACGAAGCGTGCCTGAACCCCGTTCTCGCGCAGCAGCAGCGCGGTGTTGTGGGCCGAATGCGCCTCGCCCAGCGACGCCAGCATTTCCCGCACCGTCATCAGATGATCGCGCAGCTGGAAATGGCCGGACGCGCAGAGCCGTTGCAGATCGATCAGGCAGTCCCGCACCCCGTCGACCCGTTCCTTGACGAAGGAATCCGCCAGGCGTCGGGCCGGGGAGGTCCCGAAGATTTCCTCGTTGATCTCCAGCATCTTCCCCCGTGCTGCGCTCAGGGAATCGCCCCAGGCCCAATCGCTGTCGCTGTCGGCATAAAGCGCATAGACGCCGGATTCCCCGGTCTTCTTGTGCTCCAGCAGGGCATCCGTGATGCCCGAATAGGCCGACACGACAACGATCCGGTTGTAGAGATCCTCACCTTTGCGGCGACCGAGCAGCACGTTGGACAGAACGGCGTCGGTCTGCCGGATGGAAGTGCCGCCCAGCTTTTCCACCGTGTGGTTGCCGGGTTGGCGTTCGGGCTGATTGTCCTGGTCGCGGTTTGGCATCGGATTATCCATCGTTACTTACGGTCACTCTGAGTTGGCAGTTCGGCTCAAGCGGCGGCGTCGGCGGGCGCGTAAGAACCGTCTTCGCGGTGCACTTCCGTGCCGGTCACCGGCGGGTTGAAGCAACAGGCCAGCACCAATTCGGTTTCGGCACGCAGCGTATGGCGGTCATGCTTGTCCAGCGCATACATCACGCCGGGCTCGATCCGGTGCACCTCGCCCGTGGCCAGATCCTCAATGGACCCCGTGCCGGACACGCAATAGACGCTTTCGAAATGGTGCTTGTATTCGAAGGTATGCTCGCTATCGCCTTCGATGGTCGTGATATGGAAGCTGAAGCCCATATTGTCGTCGGCCAGCAGCAGACGGACGCTTTCCCAGCGCTGGTCGGCGACGCGACGGTCGGTCACACGGGCTTCGTGCAGATTGCGGACGATCATCTCTGTAATCCTTTCGATATCGTATTATTCGGCGGCGGCCGGCATTTCCCGGCCCATGACGGTCTGAACGGCCTCGGCCAGGATGTTCAGACCCGCCTCGAACTGTGCCGTCGGAATGGTCAGCGGCGCCAGGATCTTCACCACTTCGTCATGGGCGCCCGAGGTCTCGATGATCAGACCGTTCTCGAAGCAATGTTTGCAGATCGCCGAAGCGCGCTCGCCAGTTTCAACATCGATGCCCCGGAACATGCCGCGCCCGCGCAGACCCCAGCCATAGGGCTCGGCAATGGCGGTCAGGCGGCTTTGCAGCAGATCGCCCTTCTGGCGCACCGACAGGGCGAAGCTTTCATCCTGCCAGAACTTCTCCAGCGCCACGCGGGCCGTCACGAAGGCGTGGTTGTTGCCCCGGAAGGTGCCGTTATGCTCCGCCGGCTGCCAGATGTCGTGTTCCGGCTTCAACAGGGTCATGGCGAAGGGCAGGCCCATCCCGGACAGGGATTTCGCCATGGTGATGATATCCGGCTCGATTCCGAACTCCTCGAAGGAGAAGAAGGTGCCGGTCCGGCCGCAGCCCGCCTGGATATCGTCGACGATCAACAGGGCGCCGTGATCGCGCGCAATGCGCTCAATCTTACGCATCCAGGCCGCCGACGCCGCGTTCAGGCCGCCTTCGCCCTGAACCGGTTCGACCAGGATCGCGGCGGGCGCATCGATACCGCCCGACGGGTCGGACAGCATCTTGTCGAGAATTTCCGACGTATCGACATCCGGCCCCAGATACCCGTCGAAGGGCAGGCGCGTGACGCCGTTCAGCGGCGCGCCGTTGCCGCCGCGGTGATACCCGTTGCCGGTCGCGGCCAGCGCACCCGCCGTCACGCCATGGAACCCGTTGGTGAAGGCGATGACATTGGTCCGGCCGGTGACCTTGCGGGCCAGTTTCAGCGCGGCTTCGACCGCGTTGGCGCCGGTCGGGCCGGTGAATTGCAGCCGGTACTCCATGCCGCGCGGCTTCAGGATGATGTCGCGAAACGCTTCCAGAAAGGCGCGCTTGGCGTCGGTATGCATGTCCAGGCCGTGGGTCACGCCGTCCGAGGTGATGTAGTCGACCAGCGCCGCCTTCATATCCGGGTCGTTATGGCCGTAATTCAGCGAGGAACAGCCAGCCAGGAAATCCGTATAGTCGCGGCCGTCCTCGGTCGTCAGCGTCGCGTTGGTCGCACGCTCGAACAGGACCGGAAAGGCGCGGCAATAGCTGCGCACTTCGGATTCAACGGTATCAAACGCGGTGAGACGGGACGTCATGTCACTTCTCCATATAGATCGATAGATGCGTCGCGACGCGGCGCGCCCGGCACTTCCAGGCACGCATCGCGGCGACGGAGGGTGAAAGGGGAATTAAGCGGCGATGCGCACCACTTTCCGGGTCAGCGGGCCGATCTGGACCAAATGCTCGGTCGCGGCCTCGCCGTCGAAATGGCGCTCTTCCTCGAAATGCGCATCGCGTTCCAGCGGCGCCTCATACTCCTTGGCGATCGAACCGAACAGCGCCCAGGACGCGTCGTTGTCGCTGGTGATCGTGCTGTTCACATGGCGAATATCGCGATTCCAGGGCCGTTCCAGGGTCCAGCGGATCAGGCGCTTCGCCACGCCGCGTCCCCGCATGTCGGGATGAACGGCGACCTGCCAGACAAACAGCGTGTCGGTCGCGCTCGGCGGGCGGTAGCCGGACATCCAGCCGACGATTCTGTCGCCGTCCTGAGCCAAGGCGCAGGTATCGGCGAAATGCGAGCATTGCAGCAGATTGCAGTACATCGAATTGTCGTCGAGCTTGTTGATGTCCTGAATCAGGTTCCAGACATCCGAACCGTCGTCCATCGTCGGCTTGCGAAAGACGAGGCCATCCGCCTCAACACCCTGATTTCCGTCCATTATGCCGTCGCGAGGCATAGTTTCCTCCAAAAAGTTCCCGCATTAATTTGATGCACAAAGTAATAAGATTTCGCGTGAGCGCAACCCCGTCAGGCCAGAAATTCCAGAAAAAATTGCTCAATTACAGCATGTTGGCAGAGTTTCCTTACCCTCGAATGATCTGAAACCCGCATAGAACGGGCGATTCCTGGGTCTGATATTTCGTTCGCTAAACTAATTATCTTTTTGTGAAACCGACGGCGCGGAGTAGATTTCGTGCCGTCAGGACAGATGCCGCACATCAGGAGGCCGCATGGACCCAAAGGCACGTCACGCCGTCACCGTGTTGCGCCAAATTCTGCGCGCGACGGAAGCCTATGACCGGATCGTCACCCGCGATACGGGCTTAACGTCGTCGCAACTGCTCATGGTTCAGATTCTGGACGATGTCGGCGAGGCGTCGGCGGGTATGCTGGCGACGCGCATGGGGATTTCCCAGGCCACGATCACCAGCCTATTGCACAAGCTGGAGAGCAAGGGGCTGATCGCCCGCAAGCGCGGCGATACGGACCGGCGGCAGGTCTGGCTGTCGCTGACCGATGCCGGACGCACCACCCTGGCGCAGGCGCCGGAAGGGCTTCAGACCAAGTTCGGCACCCGCTTCTCGTCGCTGCCGGATTGGGAGCAATCCATGCTGATCGCGGGGTTGGAGCGGGTCGCCTCCCTGCTGGACGCCGAGAATATCGACGCCTCCGCCGTCCTTACCATCGGCGAATTGGGCGGCGAACAGCCGGGTTAGGGTGACTGCAGGTCACTGCAGCCCCGTCAACCAGCCCCGTCATTCCGGCGAAAGCCGGAATCCAGGGCCGCCGGCACACCCTATGCCTTATCCTTTAGACCCCGGATTTTGCCGGGATAACGGGCCTTGAGGAAAAGACCGAACAGCCCGCTATAGCTGCGCCTCGATCGCGTCCCAGACCAGGCCGGCCAGGTTGGAGCCGTCATAACGGTCGATTTCCTGAATGCCGGTGGGGGAGGTGACGTTGATCTCCGTCAGCTTGTCGCCGATCACGTCGATGCCGACGAAAATCAGGCCGCGCTCCTTCAACAGCGGACCGATCGCCTCGCAAATCTTGTGTTCGGCGGGGGTGATGCCGGATTTGTCCGGCCGGCCGCCGACATGCATGTTCGACCGCGCCTCGCCCTCTGCCGGGACGCGGTTGATGGCGCCGACCGCCTTGCCGTCGACCAGGATGATGCGCTTGTCGCCCTGACGGACCTCCGGCATGTAGCGCTGGACCATCACCGGCTCGCGGCTTTGCGCCTCGAACATTTCCATCAGCGAGTTCAGATTGCTGTCTTCCGGGCGCAGATGGAACACGCCGGCCCCGCCATTGCCGTAGAGCGGTTTGACGATGATATCGCCGAACTCCTTGCGGAACGCGCGGATCGCCGCCCGGTCCCGGGTGATCATGGTTTCCGGCATCAGGTCCGGAAAATGCGTCACCAGCAGCTTTTCCGGCGCATTGCGGACATGCGCCGGGTCGTTCACCACCAGGGTCTCCGGATGCACATGCTCCAGAATATGGGTCGCGGTGATATAGCCCATATCGAAGGGCGGATCCTGACGCATCAGGATCACGTCGACATCCGAACGCAGATCCAGCACACGTGGTTCGCCGAAGGTGAAATGGTTCCCTTTCTCGCGCCGCAATTCCATTGGATGGGCCGTGGCGGTGACGCGCCCCCGGTCATAGGTCAACGCCATGGGCAGATAGTGGAACAGGCTGTGTCCGCGCGCCTGCGCCTCAAGCCCCAGCGCGAAGCTGGAATCCCCGTTGATATCGATCGGCCCAACCGGGTCCATCTGAATGGCGACGCGCAGGCTCATTCTTGTTTTCCTCCCGAAACGGCCCCGGATTTTCCCGGGAAACCGGCGGTTCAGTTCAGCTTTTCGCGCAGCTCCCCGACCAGCGCCTCGGCTTCCCGGCGCGGCTCGCTGCGTGTTTCCTTGGCGATATAGGTTTCGAACGCATCGATGGCGGTGCGTGTCTTGCCGATATGGGCATTCATCAGTCCGGCCTCCCGCCACAGCGAGATCCGATCCGGCGCCAGCATCAGCATGGAATCGACGATGTTCAGCGCTTCTTCGACCCGGCGAGCCTGGATCAGGCGCAGTTTGATATTGTTCTGCAGCCGTATCAGCACGTCCCGGTCCGAGATCGCGTCGTAATGCGCGGCTTCCAACTCCGCCCCCGCGCCCGATGTCGCCTTCAGCAGCGCACGCAGGGCGGGGGCATCCAGTGCGACCCCGCCGTGGAACGGATCGACGATCAGTCTTTCGCCGGGCGCGTCGAGACGCAGCAGGAAATGGCCGGGAAAATCGAGACCGTGCATCTCCCAGCCCTGGGACCGGGCGAGATGCAGTATCAGGATACCAAGCGCGACCGGCAGGCCTTTGCGCCGGTCGATCACCCGGATCATGTTGGCATTCTGCAGATCGTCGTAGGTATCCGCGTCCCCGGCATAACCATGCAGGCCGAACAGGACATGATTCAGCGCCGCCAGACGCAGTTCGGCATCGTCCGCCTCTCCGGCAGCCGCCGCCAGATCCCGCTCCATCCGCGCGATATGGTCCCGGTACCCGGCGAGCCGCTCCGTCGGCGCATCGAAGGCGGCCAGCGCCAGCGCGCCATCGAGAATATCCAAGGCACCGTCCCCGGCTTCGGCCAGGCGGCGCAGCGTCGCCTCCGCCCAGGCCTCTCCGCCGGACGCGTCCTGGTCGCCGATGTCGTCGTCCTGGGTCACCCGGTTATTCCTGCGCCTTCTGCTCGGCCAGCCGCTTCAACAGCGCGACCCGTTCCGGCGAATCCTTGATCAGGACATAGGACACGACGCGGCGGACGCGCTCGATCGTGCGCGCATGGGCGATGACACGATCCAGTTCGGCCTGATTCTGAGCGATTCCCATCAGATAGAGCGTGCCGCCGGTGGCGTCGGCAATGTAGTTCACGGCCTGGACGTCGCGGTCCAAGGTCACGGCGAGATCCAGCGCGCTTTCGATCTTCAGGTCGTAGCCGGTATTGATGACCCCGACATCGGCGCCGATCAGCACTTCGTTGATCACCTCGACCACCCCTTCGGTCTGCCAGGTGGATTCGACCACCCGCACGCGGTCCTCGGCGTTCGGCACCACGCCGGTCAGCAGCACGCGTCCTTCGACGACGGTCACATCGACCCGCTGAAAGGTTTCGAAATCCGCGTCGATCACCTTCTTCTGGATCGACAGTTCCGTGCTCTTGTCGGACAGGGCCTGTTCGAAGCCGCGTTCCTGCATGGCGGTCGACCCGGCCATCGCGGCGCCGCCGATGGCGACCCCGACCGGCGTGCAGGCGGTGTTGAGGGCGACGAGACCCAACAGGGCGAAGGCTGTCAGCAGACGGGACATTCTGAATCCTCTGAATGGCGAGGGGCCGGCCGGGACGGCGCGGACGGCAGGATTGTGTCGGACCAAAAGTAGGATGCGTCGCCGCCGCCCGCAATGGTCCGCGCCGGATCGACGGTTTTTCCCGGCCACACCGGGTCGACCCCTCACCCCTGGGGCCGCCAGGCATCCGGCAGGTGCCTGGGAAGCCGACGCGGCGCGACGGCAATCAGATCGAATCGCAGATCCACATGCGCCGCGTCCCGCCGGTGTTGCAACCACCATTGCGCCGCCCGCTCGATGCGCCGGCACTGGACCGGGGTCAGCGCCTGCAGCGCCAGGGTCAGATCGTCCCGCGCCTTGACCTCGATGAAGGCGATAACGGCGCCGCGGCGCGCGATCAAATCGATCTCGCCCAGCGGGGTTTTCGCCCGGCGCGCCAGAACGCGGTATCCTTTCGCCCTCATCCACCAGGCAGCGAGGAACTCCGCGCCCCGGCCGCGCCGTTCGGCCGCCTGCCGACCCGGCCGGTCCGTCCCGCCGCGCCGCCACGCCCTCACGCCGCGGCCCCAATCGGTCGGCGCCCAGAAAAAGTCAAAATCCGGCCATGGCGATTACCGGAAATCGGGGTAAGTAGATCAGGATGCGCGCTTATGGCCCGGACCGGCCCGACCGGCGCGCCGATCAGTTTACTTGCCCGGATACGGCTTCTATCCTGTCCGGGCGCAGCCAGCGCGATGCGGGAGCCCGTAGACCATGTTGCCTTTGCCATCGGCTGAAAAAGCCTTTCCCTGTCGGACCATTGCGTCGCGGACGGGCCGGACGGGCGCGATGATCGCGGTCTGCGCGGCCCTTATCCTGAGCGCCTGCGGTCCCGGCGGTCAATCGCCGACCGTGACCCTACCGCCCAGCAGCACCACGCCACAGCCGGGCGCCGTCGGACAAAGCGGCGATGCGCCGGAAGGCGCGCCGGCCATTGGTGGCGCGTTGACCCATCCGGGTGTCGGATCGCTGGCCCTGGGCGATTCTTCCCTGCTGGACCCGCCGCCCGATGCCGTACGGACGGTCGACGGCATTCCGGTCGCGATTCTGGTACCGCTGACGGGCCGCTTGGCGGGGCCGGGCAACGCGCTGCTGGAAGGCGCCCAGATGGCGCTTTTCGACGTCCGTAATACCGAAGTCCGCCTTGTGCCCATCGATACCGGCGGCAATGCGCTAGGCGCCGAACAGGCGGCGCGGGAAGCCGTTCAGCGCGGCGCCAAGCTGATCGTCGGGCCCTTGCTGGCGGAATCGGTGTCCGCCGTCCGCCCGATTGCCGAGGCGGCCGGGATCAAGGTCGTCGCCTTCTCCAATTCCAGCCGGGTCGCCGGCGGCCCGGTCTTCCTGGCCGGTTTCGCGCCGGAAGAGCAGGTCGACGCCATCGTCGCCCATGCCATGGCCGAGGGCCGGCGGAAATTCGCCATTCTGGCGCCGTCGAACGATTACGGGAATGTCTCCGTCGACGCCCTGCGCGACGCCGTGACCCAGCGCGGCGGCGAGTTCTCACGGGTCGCCTTCTATGATCCGGAGGCGCTTGATTTTTCCGACCAGATTCAGCGCATTTCCGATTATCAATCCCGCGTGCAGGCGCTGGCCCAGCAGCGCGCGGAGTTGCAGGCAATCGGCGACGAAGCGTCCAAGCGCGCGCTGAAGCGCCTGGAAATCCTGGAAACCTGGGGCGATCCTCCGTTCGACGCGCTGCTTTTGCCGGTGCTGCAGCCGCAGACGCTGCAGATCCTGTCCGCCCAACTGGCCTATTACGACGTCGATCAGCCCGCCGTGCGCATTCTGGGCCTGCAGCGCTGGGACAGTTTTCCGGCGCTCGCCTCCGAGCCCGGCCTGATCGGCAGCCGCTATCCGGCCGCGCGGTCCAGCTTCCGGGAGCGCTTCGACCAGCGCTTCGCCCAGCTTTACGGGCATCCGCCGTCGGAATTGTCCGCCCTGGCCTATGACGTCACCGCTGTCGCCGCCTCCCTGGCCGGGGACGGTCGCCGCCCGCCGAAATACGATGTCGCGACTTTGACCAATCCAGATGGGTTCATCGGCGCGGAGGGCCTGTTCCGGTTCACCGAAAAAGGCCTGGCCCAGCGCAGTTTCGCGATCATGGAAGTGCGGCAGTCGGGCGTGGCGCTGATTCAGGAGGCGCCGGCCAGTTTCGACCTGCCGCAGCCGGCCCTGACCCCGCCCGGACTGCCCTCGGCTGACCAGCCGGGAACGGTGCCGCCCGTCCCCAGTTCCTGACAACCGCCGCCCGGTCAGGGTCGGAAGGACGGACCTGAAATTGCGTCTGGCCTTCCCGCACCGAATTGTCTATAAGCCGGTCCCGGTAAGCGCCTGTAGCTCAGCTGGATAGAGTGTCGCCCTCCGAAGGCGAAGGTCACAGGTTCGAATCCTGTCAGGCGCGCCACTTTCCCAACAGTTCTCCCCGTCAAACGCGTCCGTCTATCCGCGGACGTGAACACCGCCGTCGATATAGTGCACGCCGCCGGTGACATTGGCGGCTTCCGTGCTGGCCAGGAAGGCGGCATAGGCGCCGACATCCATCAGCGAGGCAAGCTTGCCGGTCGGGGCTTCATGTTCCGCGCGGTCCATCATGGTCTGGAAGTCGGCTATCCCCGATGCGGCGCGGGTCGGCATCGGGCCGGGGGACAGGGCGTGGACCGAAATGCCCTTCCGGCCCAGCTCGGCCGCCAAATAGCGGGTCGCGGATTCCAGCGCCGCTTTGACCGGCCCCATGACGCCGTAATTGTCGACCACCTTTTCGGCGCCGTAATAGGACACGGTCATGCATGTGCCGCCTTCCGGCATCATCGGCTCCGCCAGCTTCGCCATGCGCAGGAAGGAATGGACCGAGATGTCCATCGCCGCCAGGAACCCGGCGCGCGAGCAATCGACCACCCGCCCGTGCAGATCCTCCTTCGGGCAGAAAGCGATGGAATGCAGGCAAATATCCAGCTGGCCCCAGCGGTCGCCGATTTCCCGGAACACCGTCGCCATCTGCAGATCGTCCGTAACGTCCAGCGGCATCAGGATCTCGGCGTCCAGCTCTTCCGCAACCGGCGCGACGAAGCGCTTGGCCTTTTCGTTCAGATAGGTGACCGCCAGATCGGCCCCCATTTCGC
This sequence comes from Pacificispira sp., assembly GCF_965228185.1. Classification (NCBI taxonomy): domain Bacteria; kingdom Pseudomonadati; phylum Pseudomonadota; class Alphaproteobacteria; order Rhodospirillales; family Aestuariispiraceae; genus Pacificispira; species Pacificispira sp. The sequence goes on from NZ_CBDDHE010000008.1 coordinate 909,609, forward strand.
GAAACGCCCGAGCGCAGCCATAGGCGATGGAATTTTCATTCGCGATCCCGACGATCAGCGCTTTTTTACCGGCCAAGGAATACATGACACTCACCCAGATCGATCAATGTTGCAGCGCAACATAGCGGGTTTTTCTGACGATTTGGAGTCGCATTGTGGCTTTGAGGGGTTGGGCCTAGCCGAGGGCCTTGATCACCGAGGCCAGTCTTTCCGCGAAAATCGCCCGGTCCTGGGCGGTGCCGACCGTCACCCGGATACAGCGGTCCATCGGCGCAACGCCGGGCATCCGCACGAAAACGCCCGCCGCGTCCAGGGCGCGCAGAACCGCGCGGGCATATTCGCCGTCCCGTCCCATATCGATGGCGACGAAATTGGTCGCCGACGGCAGGGCACGCAAACCCAGCCGCGCGGCGGTTTCGGCATATTCGGCCCGTCCGCGCGCGACCTCCGCCACGACACCGGCGACGAAATCCGGATCGCGCAGGGAGGCGAGGGCGGCGGCCTGCGCCACGCGGGTCATCTCGAAATGGTTCCGGACCTTGTTCAGCCCGGTGATCAGATCGCGATGCGCAATGGTATAGCCGATCCGCAGACCTGCCATGCCGTGAGCCTTGGAGAAGGTCCGCATCCGCATGACCTTGGGGTTTGACGCATCGATCGGCGGGGCCGTTCCGTCCGGCGCGAATTCGATATAGGCCTCGTCCAGCACCAGCACCGCGCCGTCCGGCACGCCGTCGATCAGGCGCTGCATCGTTTCGGCTTCGTACCAACTGCCCATCGGATTGTCGGGATTGGCGAAATAGCCCAGAGGCGCGCGGGTTTCGCGCATCTTCGCCAGAATCGCGTCGGGATCCTCGGCGTCGTCGCAATAGGGAACGGTCTGCAGGGCCGCGCCGAAACCGGCGACGTGATAGTTGAAGGTCGGATAGGCCCCGGCGGAGGTGACGACCGGCGTGCCCGGCCCGGCCAGCATCCGCACCGTGTTGCCCAGAATCCCGTCGATCCCCGCGCCGACAAGCACCTCCTCCGGTGCGACGCCATGCTTTTCCGCGAGGGCGCTGCGCAGATCGTGGCTTTGCGCGTCGCCGTACCAAGCGCTGCGCGGCGCCTCGTCGATCAAGGCCTGCAGGGCTTTGGGCGACATGCCGAACGCGCTTTCATTCGCGCCGATGCGGGCATCGAAAGCCGAACCGCGCTGCCGCTCCAGGGTTTCCGGCCCGATGAAAGGGGTCGCGGCCGGCAGACCGGCGACAAGGTCGGTGAAGGGGATTCCGGTATCCGCCATGACAATCCTGCAAATTATGTGAAACCGCGTCGGAACCGCGGAGAGTATCGACCGCGGCCCGGAATGCAAATCCCGTGAGGCGCGCTCAGCCGTCGGCGGCGTTGGGGAACAGGGTCAATTGCAGCAGATTGAGCTGCTGATCGTCCAGGCTGCGCGTCTCGTCCTCATAATAGGCTTCCAGGTATTCCATGAATTCCTGGTTCAGGAAGGCGTCGACGCTGAGACCCGCCCCATTGGCGTCGCGGCGGACGAAGGGCGCCAGATGCGGCGGCAGGGCCAGCAGGAAGGATTCCGGCAAAGGAACGACCTTCGCCCGAGGATGACTGGACAGGGTTACCACCTTGTCGTCGTCACCGTCGTTCTGATCCATGGCCAGGCCCTCCTAATCCGTCGCGAGCGAGTCCTATACCATGATTTGCGCGTGGCGGTAAAAAACCGAAACCGCGCCCGATCCCCCCATAGATTCCGGCATCGCAGATCGCCTGCGCAGATCACCCGACAGGAGTTCGCCATGCCCCATGCCAGCGCCCGCCACCAGACCGGGGCCGACACCGCCATGACCGAAATCGCCCTGGCCCTCGCCATGGCATTCTTCGCCATTCTGGTGCTTGCCCTGGTCTCCATGGGCGCGGGGAAGCCGCCGGATACCGCCCCGGAGACGAAAAGCGACATCCTGGCCGCCGCATTGATCCCGCCCGGACAGGAAGGGGCGGCAACGCCTATGGAAAGCCGGGACGTGCTGGTCGTCTATCACAGCGGACGTTTTCTGGACCGCGATCTTGCACCCTTGTCCGATGCGGCGCTGGCGGCACTGTCGGCCATTCGGGAGGGAGAAGGGCGGGTGGTCTTGGCCGTCCCGCCGGACCTGCCGCTGGGGGAGGCGATGGCGGCGCGTGGCCGGATCGGCCGCCCTGATCTGCTGGTCACGGTCCTGAATGCGGATTGGATGGCGCGGCTTCGGTCCGAGTGACCGGGATTCCGCACCCGGCCCTGCCATAGGGTCGATCGGGCCCGAAGATGCCCCCGAAACTTGAAGAAGGAGGCGGCCGATGCGCCGAAACACCCTGATTTTCCCGCGCCGCATCGTGCCGGTCCTGGCTGCGTCCGCCCTGCTGTTTGGCCTCGGCCCGACTTTTTCGGACAGGCCCGCCCTGGCCGCCATCGCCCCGCCGGCGGGTTCCTCCCAGGCGGCGGTTCAGAAAATTCTGGTGGAGGAGGCGCTGATCGACGGCGTCGTGCCGCCGACCCTGGCGCTGGCGGTGGCGCAGGTGGAATCGAATTTCGACGCCTCGGCGCTCAGCCATGCCGGTGCGCGCGGCGTCATGCAGATCATGCCCGCCACCGCACAGGGCGAATTCGGTGTTTCGGCCGACAGGCTCTATGACCCGCGGCTGAATGCGCGCCTGGGGGTCGCCTTCCTGCACAAGCTTTATGTCGCCTATGGCCGCCGCTGGGATCTGGCGCTGTCGCATTACAATGGCGGCAGCTTGACCCGGGTCGGCGGGCAATGGCGGCCGCATGGCTATACCAGCGGCTATGTCCAGAAGGTCATGCGCTACTGGAACGCCTATCAGCGGGCGCGCTGGGTCGGCGTATTGGTGGCGGAAACCCGGCGCGACGAAACGCGGCTGGCAGCGGATGCGCCGCATGCCGACATCGGCACGCAGGCACAGTTGGCGGCGGATTATGCCTATATGGAGGATCCAGAGATCGACCATGATTGGCGGGATTATCTGCGGGTCGCGGACCGGTGGATGAAAGCCGGGGGGCAGGAAGCGGGCGAAGCCGCGCCGGTCGATTTCAGCGAAACAGCCGCCGCCGATCCCGATTGGCATTATCCGCTGCGCGCCGGCCGCGCCCCCGTTTTGCCGGATACGGCGGGGCTGAAAGGGGCGGAACGCTTCCTGAATTCCAGTCGGTACTGGTCCAGGCCCACGCCTGGCGCAGCGTTCAACTGACGGGAGGGCCATGGAATGGGAGCCGTCGGCTTTTTCGTGACACCCGGCGACGGCGCTGGCTACTCTGCCCGCGGACGCCGCAGCGCGCCGTACAGGCAGTCAGGGGAGAGCCAGACCGTGTTGAGCGCCGCCCATCGGGTGATCACCGCCGGACAGAGCCCCGCCTTGCGCGATCTGTTCCGATCGCTGGCGGAAATCGAGGGCGCGGGCGGACCGAAATTTTCCCGCAAGGCGCTGCATGTCCTGGCCCAGGCCATCGCCTGCCGATCCTATGAACGCATGGCGCTGGAAACCGTCCATCTGGTGCGCGCCGCGGCGCTGACGGCGGGACGTCACGGCTTCGAAGGCGTGTTCTGGGGTATGGACCAGGCCACGGCCAGCGCCTTCCGGGGTCATTTCGCCGGCCGGGCGGAGATTCCGGGACGGCTGGCCGCGATCGACGGCGGTGTCGAGCTGCGCTATCCCGACGGGCGCTTTGCAGTTCGGTTCGGCCGGATGCCGATCCTCTCCGCCTTTCTGGAATTCACGGTCGCCGCGATCGGGTTTGCGGCGCTGACCGACATTGTGGCCGGGATCGATGCGCCGGACGGAACGGTAGCGGCGCAATCGAATGCCGCCAACGCCCTGTCCCGCGCGCTCTACGAGTTTCTGGGCGACCATCTGCCGACCGTGCAGGCCCAGCGCAAGTTCCGCAGCCTAATCGCCTTTCTGGAACGCGATCTGGGCCGGGATTTCCGTCCCGAAGCGATTGACGACGAAACGGTGCTGGATTTCTGGCGCGATGCCAGCAGCCCCGGTCGGGAGGGAAGCGGGGAGGGCGGCGACTTCCGCGCCTATCGCACCGTCGTCCTGGCCTTCCTGCGCCTGGTGGAACTGCTGGAGGATGGCGATGCGCTGGCCCGGTTCGAACGCATGCATGCGATCGGTCCGGACCGGGAGGCGGGCGAGGTCGATCCGGGCGAGGATTCCTATTTGAACGGCGCCGAATGGGCACCGGAGAACCCCCTAGCCGCCTTTGCCGAAGCGCCCCTGGATGCGGTCAAGTTCCTGAACAAGCGGGAGACCGAGGCACTGACCCTGCCGGCCGAGGAGGGCGCGCGTCTGCTGCGCCTGCCCTTGTCCTATCTTCGGGCGGAAACCTTCGGCACCGGGCAGCACCGATTGATCCAGGCCCTGCGGCGCAAGGCGGATCTGGCCGAAATCCGAACCATTGCCGAGGATGCGGCGCCGCAGACCTATACCGACCGGATCGCACTGCTGAACCGGATCGACGAGCATTTGCAAAAGCTCGCCCTGGCGGCGCTGCATGTTGTGGGCGGTGGTGGGGATGAGACCGCGCTTCGCGCCCGAAAGGCCTTCGAAACCCTGTCCCGGCAAGGCTTCGAGGCACACAGGCTGAACGATCCGGATATTCAGGCGGCGTTTCAGGAGGCGGCCGCTCCCTTGGCCGAACTGCGCGAGCGAGTCCGTACACTTCTGAACCGCCTGGAAGCCGGATCGGATTGGGCGCAGGCCTATCGCGACGATCAGGCGGCCTTCGCCGCACAGTTCCTCATTCTGTATGGAGAGGCGGCATGAGCGGCGCGTCCTGGCAATCTCGAAGCGACACGGAGAAAGTACGGATCGAGACGGCTTTCAGCGCGCGTCATGCGGCCGATCTTTGGCTGGATACCGCCGAGCCGGGACAGGCGAAACCCGCCGCTTTTCCAGCACTTTATCGCGCCGCGACGGACCCCACCGCGCCATTGCCGGCGGCGCTGGTGGCGCAGCTGGCGACGGATACGCGGCTGAAGGCCGATTTCGATCGCCTGCTGTCGCGGATCGCGGCCTGTCGGATGCCGCGTGCCGCCGCCGCCAGCAGCGGATCGCTGGACCGGCGGGAGGCGCAAGGCTTCGTGCTGCGCATTCGGCCGTCCCGCGCGGATCCGGATCAGGTCTATCTGTTGATCGATATCCCGGACCGGGCCGAAACCCCACAAGTGTTGATGGCCCGCGGCAATGGGGAAATCCTAAGGCGCGCGCTGGGCGAACCCCAGGACGGCATGTTTCGATTGATCCTGGAACGATCCGATCCGCTGTTGGCGGCCATCGGGGATCCGGCGACGGAGATCGATCTGATATGACGTCCTCCGCCTGAGGGCGCGGCGGAGGTCGGTCGGGGATCGAAAGGCGGCTGATGGGGGTGCGTGTTTACATTGCGACAACGGAAGGGCCGGCCCTTATCCAGAGGGTCGCTGCCGAGGAATCCGACATTCCGCCGGTCGTCTGTCTGAATGGAACAACGGAAACCCTGCCGATCAGCGACGCCTATGGACGGTTCGTGCGGCGCGGGTCGGGCATTGTCGCGAAGCTGACCGGACACGATTCCTACCGGATCGACCTGGACCGGGGCATCGACGGCGGCAGTTCCTGGCAGCTGGGTGTCCTTCTGGCACATTTGCTGATGGTTCATGGACGCCTGGCCGGACCCCGCGATCCGGCCGACATCGTCATTTTCGCAACGGGGGAGGTTGACCGCGATCTGTTGATCCGCCCGGTTGGGCATATCGACCGGAAAGTCGCCGCCTGCCAGGCCACCGGAGACGTGGAGGCGGCGGGAGGCGCGAGATGCCTGTTCCTGGTTCCGGCAGGTGACGGTCCAATCGATCCCGCTACCACCGCGATCGCGTCCCTGGAAGAGGCGGCCGCGTTGTTGTCGATCAGCTTGCCGGGCGGAACCGCCGCACCGGCCCTGCCATCGGCCCCGGCAACTAAGGAAGGCGGTTTTTCCGGGCTGCGGGCGGTCTTGGGCGTCGGTATCGTCCTTGCATTGGGTGCCGGTCTTTACGCCCAGCGGGATCGCATCGCGACCCTTTGGCAGGACCCCATCCCGGCAAGTCCCCCGCAATCAAGCGCCGCGCCAGTCCTTGAGCCTCCGGAGACGCCGGATCAGACCGGCATCGCCGCCGTGACCGTCCAGGCGCTGCTCGCACCCGCGGGCTTTTCCTGCCCCAGTCTTCGGTTTGCCCAACTGGACCTGGTGCCCGGGGAGCCCGTGCCGTTGTCGGACGGGCAAGTGCTCGAAGGTCAGGGTGCGACGTGCATGCTGCGCTACAGGTTCGATGGGGCTGGCTTGGATGAGAAGGCGCGCACCGGGGATTTTGAGATGGTGTGGCAGACCGAGGGGAGAACGGTTAAGGCGGCCGGTGCAGCATCCGCCGAGGCGCCGCTGATTTTGGAGGTCGATTGGCCGGACCAGTCCGATGATTCGGTCGTCCTGACGGTCTCACCGGAGGATGGCAGGGGTGATATCTTGGTGTTGCGTCACAGGATCACGCGGTAAGACGCAGTAGCAATTGAGGAATCCGCGCCGAAAACAACAATTGCAGTTCTTCGGACCGTTTCAGCCCCAATATGTAGCGGGTCGCTTACGTATGATGCGCATTTCCGGGCCATGGCGCACCGGATTCCGCATCATGCCTAGCCACCGAGTCGCCAGACCCAATCAGGAAATGGAGGCGTCCCGGAAATTCCGGGCGAGAGGGTGCGTCATGGCCCCCATCCCGCCCGGTTTTCCGCTTTAGACGACCAGCAGGGTCGATCCTGTGGTCTTGCGGGCTTCCAGATCCTTGTGGGCCTGGACGACATCCGCCAAGGCATAGCGCTGGTTGATCTCGATCTTCAGCCCCTTGGCATAAGCATCGAACAGGGCGGTGGACGATTCGACCAGATCTTCGCGGCTGGCGGTATAGGTCATCAGGGTAGGCCGCGTCATGAACAGCGAGCCCTTGGCCGACAGCGTGCCGAGATTGAAGTTCTGAATCGGTCCGGACGCGTTGCCGAAGCTGACGAACATGCCGCGCGGGCGCAAGGAATCCAGGGATCCGTCGACCGTCGCCGCCCCGACACCGTCATAGACGACCGGCACCCCGGCCCCGTCGGTGATTTCGCGAACGCGCTTCGCAACGTCTTCCTGCCCGTAGAGAATGACGTGGTCGCAGCCATGGGCCTTCGCCAGCGCCGCCTTTTCCGGCGACCCGGCCGTACCGATGACGGTGGCGCCGATCTGTTTCAGCCATTGGCAGGCAATCAGACCGACCCCGCCCGCAGCCGCCTGGAACAGGACCGTATCGCCCGGCTGAACCGGGTAGGTTCGGCGGATCAGATATTCGACCGTCATGCCTTGCAGCATCATGCCGGCCGCGGCCTCGTTGCTGATCGAGTCCGGCAGCTTGATCAGGCGGTGCCAGGGCATCAGGCGTTCGGTCGCATAGGCGCCGACCGGCGGCGCCGCATAGGCGACCCGATCGCCGACCGCCAGTTCCGTCACGCCGTCGCCGATCGCCTCGACAACGCCGGCCGCTTCCAGGCCGATTGCGCTGGGCAGTTCCAACGGGTAGAGGCCCGTGCGGTGATAGACGTCGATATAGTTCAGCCCGCAGAAATCCTGTTTGATGCGGACTTCGCCCGGTCCCGGGGCGCCGACCTGGACATCCTCAAAGACCATATTCTCCGGCCCGCCGGCCGTGTGGATGCGAACTGCCTTCGCCATGAACCCTGCTCCTCCCGTGAGGTTGATTGAAACTGCGTGAGAAACCTAGTCCGCGTTTCCGCCCGGGCCAACCGTCAATGGATCAACAGTTTTCGGCGGTCACGGCACTAATCCGGACTATTCCGCCGCCGAAACCAGCGCGTCGCGCAAAGCCGCCGCCTCGGTGATCGGCAACGAACAGACGGGCCCGCGACAGAGATAGGCCGTGGCTTGCCCGTCTACCATGCCCTTGCCGGCGGCGGGATGGTTGGCCGGCAGCGGATCGTCCGGGCCATAGGCCGCGATCATCCGGTCGGCGAGCGGCGCGGCCTCGGCGGCCCGTCGCAGAGCCTCCGTCGCCGGATCGCCGGACGGACCAATGACGGCAATCTGCGCCCCGTCTTCCAGGAAGCGTGCCCCCTCGATGACGTTGGAATAGGGGAAAAAATTGCGTTCCATCTCCCCGGCGAAGGCCCGAACGATTTCCTCCGCCCGCGCGCCGTAGCGTTCCTTGCCCGTGCGCCAGGCGAGTTGCGCGAGTGCGAAGACCAGCAACCCGTTCCCGGACGGGGTTGCGTTGTCGCCGCCGGATTTGGTCCGTGCGACCAGTGCCTCCGCATCGTCCGGCGTCAGGAAATAGGCGCCGCCTTCCGTGTCTCGATAGTGACGGTCCAGAACCTCGACCCAGATTTCAGCCCGATCGAGATAGGCCGTCTCGCCGGTTGCTTCCAGCAGGGCCAGCGCGGCGCGGATCATCGCGGCATAGTCGTCCACTGTCGCCGCGTGGCGGGCACGACCCTCGCGATAGGCATGGCGCAGGCGATCGCCGTCCGCCATCGGTCCGGCCACGAAGTCGAAGGCGCGCCGCGCCATTTCAATCCAGTCCGGCCGGTCGAACACCCGACCGGCCCGGGCAAGCGCCGCGACGGTAAGGCCATTCCAGTCCGTCAGGACCTTGTCGTCCTTTAGGGGAGGGACCCTCTTATCCCGCTCGGCCAGCAGGATCTTTCGGCTTTCCGCCAGGCATTGTTCGGTTTCCGCATCGGGGAGGGCGTCCAGGTGGAGGCGGTTCAGGATCGTCTTCCCTTCCCAATTGCCGCCCGGCCGGATGTCGTAGTGATCTTTGAATACCACCGCCGCGTCACCCAGCAGCGCGTCGACTTCGTCGGTGTCCCAAACGTAGTACTTGCCCTCTTCGCCTTCGCTGTCCGCATCGCGCGCCGACGCGAAGGCGCCCTCCGGAACGGTCATGTCGTCGCGCAGCCAGGCGACCGTTTCCTCCGCCCGCTGCCGGTACAGCGGATTGCCGCCGTCGCACCAGGCCAGGGTCAGCATGTCGAGAAGCTGCGCATTGTCGTACAGCATTTTCTCAAAATGCGGGACCAACCAGATCCGGTCGACGGTGTAACGGGCGAAACCGCCGCCGAGATGATCGTAGATTCCGCCTTCGCACATCTGGCGCAGGGCGAAATGCACCGCCTTGCGATACCGGGAATCGCCGGATCTCCCGCCCGCCGACCAAAGCTGCTTCAGGACGGCGCATTGCGGAAATTTCGGCGCGTCGCCCAGTCCGCCATGCTCCCGGTCCATGGCCTGAAGAATGCGGCCCGCAATCTCATCAGCGGTACGGCGGTCGATCCCATCGCCGGATTTCGGGTTTGCCAGCGCCGCCAACCCGTCGCGCAGCGCGGTCACATTCTGGTCGATGCGGTCCGGGGCGTCGCGATAGGTCTTTGCGACCTGGCGCAGGACCTCCGGAAAGCCGGGGCGTCCCCAGCGTGATTCCGGCGGGAAATAGGTCCCGCCCCAGAACGGATCTCCGGCCGGGGTCAGGAACATGGTCAGCGGCCAGCCGCCCTGTTGACCCAGCATGGCCAAGGCCGACTGATAGATCGTGTCGATATCCGGCCGCTCTTCCCGGTCGACCTTGATGTTCACGAACAGCTCGTTCATCAGGGCGGCCGTCGCGGAGTTCTCGAAACTCTCATGCGCCATGACATGACACCAATGGCAGGCGGCATATCCGACGGAGAGCAGGATCGGCTTGTTTTCCGCCGCCGCCTCGGCGAGGGCGTCCGGACCCCAGGCCCGCCAATGCACCGGATTGTCCTGATGTTGCAGAAGATAGGGGCTCGTTTCCTGCCCCAGCGCGTTGCCGGTCATGTCCCCTCCCAGATCTCAGGTGCCTGTTGTCGGCGCGGCGGCACTGGACAGCGCCTGTTCTCTACATAGGATGAACGGCGGGATACGCCAACCGGCACCCGACCGATCGTTTGGCCGGAGCAGCGCAATTGGGCAACGCAACATGGAAAGGAACGCCGGATGAAGATATCGATCGATATCGATTGCACCCCCGATGAGGCCCGCCGGTTTCTGGGACTTCCCGATGTCGCGCCGATGCAGGAAGCCCTGATGCGTCAGATTCAGGAGCGGATGGAAGCCAACCTGAAAGCTTTGGAACCGGAGGCGCTGTTCCAGACCTGGCTTCCGGCATCGATTCAGGGCATGGAGCAGTTGCAGAAGATGTTCTGGGCCCAGATGGGCGGCGCCACGGATGGTAAGAAGGGCGGCGACTGAGGCACTGGGCGCGGGCCATTTGCAGCGGGTTTCTGATATGACCGATACGATTTTTGCCCTGGGCAGCGGCCCGGCGCCCGCGGGTGTCGCCGTGATCCGGGTCTCGGGCCCGGCCGCGGCTCAGGCAGTGTGTGCGGTGGCCGGTCTGTCCGCATTGCCCGAGGCCCGGCGCGCCGTTTTCAGGCCTTTGCGACATCCCGCATCCGGGGAGGTCCTGGATCACGGCCTTGTTCTCTGGCTGCCGGGGCCGGGCACTTTTACCGGTGAGGATGTGGCCGAGTTTCAAGGGCATGGCGGGGTCGCCTCCATCAATGCGTTGCTGAACGCCTTGTCCGATTTCGAAGGATGCCGTCAGGCCGAGGCGGGGGAGTTCACCCGCCGCGCCTTCGCCAATGGCCGGATGGACCTGACCGAAGTCGAAGGCCTGTCCGATTTGATTGCCGCTGAGACCGAAGCCCAACGTCGGTTGGCCCTCCGGCTCGCGGCCGGGGAGGGGCGGGACCGGTATCAGGATTGGACCGATCGGCTGGTGCGGGTGCTGGCTTATCTCGAAGCGGCCGTGGATTTTCCGGAGGATGACCTGCCGGAGTCGATGCTTGACCGTAATGAAATCGAGATCCGGGCTCTGCTGAGGGAGTGGACGCAAGATATTGAATTGGGCGCGCTGTCTTCGGGGATCCGGGATGGCGTCCGTGTAGCGATTGTCGGAGCGCCGAATGTTGGGAAGTCGTCGCTGCTTAATCGGCTGTCTGGGCGGGAAGCCGCCATCGTCTCCGACATTGCCGGGACCACACGGGATGTTGTTGAGGTACGCATGGATCTCGGGGGCTATCTTGTGACCCTTGCCGATACCGCCGGCCTGCGCGATACGCGGGATCAGATTGAAGAAGAGGGGGTGCGTCGCGCCCTGCGGACGGCAGAGAGCGCTGACCTTGTCCTGTTTCTGAGCGATGATGCCGCCGACTTTGGCACGCCGTCGCATGAGAGGGTCCAGCGTGCCGAAAGCGATGTGATTTCTGTCCTGACGAAAGCGGACCTGAGCTCTCATGTCAGTCATGCAGGGAACACCGTAATCCCCGTTTCCTCCAAAACAGGCGCCGGCATTGGGGATCTGCTCAAGACATTGGAAGCAGCCTGCAGAGATAGGTTGGCCGTTTCCGCCGGGGCCGTTGCGGTGCGCGCGCGACACCGGGATGCCCTTTCCCGTGCGACCGAAGCCCTTGAGCGCGCCCTTTCTCAGCCAGAGGCGGCTTTGGCTGGAGAGGATATCCGCCTGGCCCTGAGTGAGATGGGCCGCATAACCGGACGCGTAGATGTTGAGGCCGTTCTGGATGTTCTTTTTGGCGAGTTTTGTATCGGCAAGTAGGGCAATGTTTCACGTGAAACACCACCAATGGCCTGTGGATTGGTTTAATCTCGGGTCCTGATGGGATTGTCTGCTACACACTTTCACGAAGGTCCTGCTTTCCGATCCTCTCTGCCTTGGCCACTTGTCACGTCACCCAGCAGCCGATGTTTCACGTGAAACATTTCCCGTCTCGCCCCTGTGAAATGCGGACCGAACCATCGTTTCTATTGACCCGATTTCTTCCTCGGCGTATATCCTCGCGCGGAAAGGATCCGAGGCCATGGGCGCGGACAAAACCCTCCCCAAGACGAAGTGGGACGTCATCGTCGTAGGCGGCGGACATGCCGGTTGCGAGGCGGCCGCCGCATCGGCGCGTCTCGGCGCCGACACCTTGCTTGTCACCCATAAGCTGGAAACCATCGGGGAAATGTCCTGTAACCCCGCCATCGGCGGGTTGGGTAAGGGACACCTTGTCCGGGAAATCGACGCCCTGGACGGGGTGATGGGCCGGGTTATCGACCAGGCCGGGATCCAGTTCCGGATGCTGAACCGGAGCAAAGGGCCGGCCGTCCAAGGACCGCGCTCCCAGGCGGACCGCAAACTCTATCGCGAAGCCATGCAAGCCGAGTTGGCGACCCAGGCCAATCTGACGCTACACGCCGCGGCAGTGGAAGACTTGATCCTTGATCCGAGCGGTCGACTAACCGGGATTGTCCTGGGCGACGGCAAGACCCTTGAAACCGGCGCGGTGGTGCTCACCACGGGGACCTTCCTGCGCGGCATGATCCACTGCGGCCAGGAGCGTATCCCGGCCGGCCGGGTCGGCGATGCTCCTGCCCTGGGGCTCTCCAAAACTTTGGAACGGGCCGGGTTTGCCCTGGGTCGCCTGAAGACCGGGACCCCGCCAAGACTGGACGGCAATACCATCGATTGGTCGGGCCTCGACCGACAGGATGCGGACCCGGTGCCCGAACCTTTCTCGATGCTGACCGACAAGATCACGGTGCCCCAGATCCCGTGTCACATCACCTATACCAACGACGCGACCCATACCGCGATACGCGACAATCTTCACTTGTCCGCGATGTATGGCGGAATGATTGAGGGGATCGGCCCGCGATACTGTCCGTCGATCGAAGACAAAGTCGTCAAATTCGCGGACAAGCCTCGGCACCAAATATTTCTCGAGCCGGAGGGTTTAGATGATTCGACCGTTTATCCGAACGGTATCTCGAATTCTCTCCCGGCATCGGTGCAGGCCGCTTTCTTGAAGACCATTCCGGGGCTGGAGACAGCCGAAATCCTGCGCCCGGGATATGCGATCGAATACGATCATGTCGATCCTCGGGAACTGCATCCGACTCTGGAAACCCGTCGCGTCCCGGGCCTCTATCTCGCCGGTCAGATCAACGGAACGACCGGCTATGAAGAAGCCGCCGCGCAGGGGCTGATGGCCGGGCTGAATGCCGCCCGAAATGTCGGCGGCAATCCGGAGCCGATCATCCTGGACCGGGCGGACGCGTATATCGGGGTCATGATTGATGATCTGACCACGCGCGGCGCCGACGAGCCTTACCGGATGTTCACCTCCCGCGCCGAGTACCGGTTGCGTCTGCGTGCCGACAATGCCGACCAAAGATTGACCCCCCTGGGTCAGCAGATCGGATGCCTTTCCCCAGAGCGCGAGCGGGCCTGGGATCGGAAGCACACCGCCCTATCCGCGGCGCGCGAGCTGATGCAGGATCTCAGGGCAACACCCCAGGAACTTGGACGGCACGACATCACCGTGCGCGCCGATGGCAAGATTCGCAGCGCGGCCGAAGTCCTGGCTCTGCCGGACATGACGCTCGAACGGATCGTGGCGATCTGGCCGCAACTCTCCCAGATTGATCGCGCCATCGCGCCACAGATCGAGATCGATGCCCGATACGCCGCCTATCTGCAGCGTCAGGATTCCGATATCCGCGCCTATCGCCGTGACGAGGCTCTGCATCTGCCGGAAGATCTCGATTTCGCGACGGTCGGCGGGCTGAGCAATGAGATGGTGCAGCGCCTGAGCCGCGCGCGGCCGCGCACTCTGGGTCAAGCCGCCCGTCTTCCCGGCGTCACGCCCGCCGCTGTTGTCGCGTTGATGCGGCATGTAAAGCGCGGCGATACGAAAGCCGCTTAGAGTCATGGCCGGCATCGACCGCGGGCGACCCGGTTCGCCATCGGCCTCGGGGTTCTCTCCTTCGGATTTTCAGAATTCTACGGGCGTTTCACGTGAAACAATGGATGCCCTGACTCTCTATGCGGGTCTGCTGGAAAAATGGCAGAAGCGCATCAATCTCGTCGGCCCGAAAACCGTCGCGGACCTCTGGTCCCGGCACTTCCTGGATTCCGCACAGCTCGCCTCCCTCATTCCGCCCGGATCGACCCGCCTTGTCGATCTGGGCAGCGGCGCAGGCTTTCCAGGTTTGGTGCTCTGCATCCTCACCGGACTTGAAACCCATCTGATCGAATCCGACACTCGCAAATGCGCCTTCCTGCGCGAGGCCGGCCGGGCCGCCGGCGTCTCCGCGCATTTGACCGTCCACGCCAAAAGGGCTGAAACGGTCGACTTGCCACCGGCGGACATCATCACGGCCCGCGCCCTGGCGCCGCTTCCAGATCTTCTAAGCTTGGCATTCCCATTCTGGGGAAAATCTACTCTCGGGCTCTTCCTGAAGGGAAAACGGCACCAAGAGGAATTGACTGCCGCAAAATATGGATGGTATATAAATTACAGCACGATTCCGAGCCGGGTTGATCCGGATTCCGTGATTCTGTCGGTCACAGGGCTGAAACGGTCCGATACGGCGGGTTCGCCGTAGCAGGCAGACGGGCAGGGGAGATAGCGCGGATCGTGCCGGGCCCGATATAGGGCCGGCGTGGCGCCCGCGATCCCGCGACTTACGCCGCGACGTTGGCACAGCAAGGAAGGAATTGCGCCGATGTATGCGAAGTTGCCCGAAAAATTGACCCGGCCCCGCGCCGATGGCACGGCCCGGATTGTGGCCATCGCAAATCAGAAGGGCGGTGTCGGCAAAACGACGACGGCCATCAATCTCGCCACGGCTTTGGCGGCCTGTGAAAAGAAGGTCCTGATCGTCGACATCGATGCCCAGGGGAACGCCTCGACCGGCCTCGGCATCGACCGCCGCGATCGGGCGCTCAGCTCCTACGATCTGCTGTTCGGGCGGGAGCGGGCGGAAGCCGTTGCCGTCGCCACGGCGATCCCCGGCCTCAGCATCGTCCCGGCCTCGATCCATCTGTCGGGGGCAGAGATCGAACTGGTCGAGGAAGACCGCCGCGAGTTTCGGCTGCGCGAGGCGCTGCGCGGCGCGGTCACGGAATATGATTATGTCCTGATCGATTGTCCGCCCGCGCTCGGCCTGCTGACCCTGAACGCGCTCTGCGCCGCGGATTCCGTTCTGGTGCCGCTGCAATGCGAGTTCTACGCGCTGGAGGGCCTGAGCCATCTGATGGGCACGATCGAGCGGGTGAAGCGCGCCTTCAACCCGCGCCTCGACATTCAGGGCGTGGTCCTGACCATGTATGACCGCCGCAACAATCTGTCCGACATGGTGGCCGCCGACGTCCGGGCGCATCTGGGCGACAAGGTTTACGAAACGGTCATTCCCCGCAATGTCCGGGTGTCCGAGGCGCCGAGCTACGGCAAGCCGGTCATCCTTTACGACATGGATTGCCGGGGATCGCAGGCCTATATCCACCTGGCGAGCGAGGTCCTGAAGCGCGAGAGGAGGGTTTCGGCATGACGGCGGCCGCGGAAGACACACGCAAGCGCGGATTGGGACGGGGCCTGTCCGCCCTGTTCGGTGAAGACAGCGACATGGGCGGCGGCTATAGCGAGCCGGCCGTCCGGACCTCCAAGACGGTACCGATCGAATTCCTGCGGCCCAATCCCAGCCAGCCGCGCAAACGCTTCGACGAAGCGGCGATCGACGGCCTGGTCGATTCGATCCGCCAGCAGGGCGTGCTGCAGCCACTGCTGGTCCGGCCGCATCCCGACGACGCCAACGCCTATGAGATCGTCGCCGGCGAACGCCGCTGGCGGGCCGCCCAGCGGGCACAGCTGCACGAAGTGCCGGTCGTCATCAAGGAACTGTCGGATTCCGACACGCTTGAGATCGCGCTGATCGAGAACATTCACCGCGAGGATCTGACCCCGCTGGAGGAAGCCGAAGGCTATCAGCGCCTGATCGAGGAGTTCGGGCACACCCAGGACGTTCTGGCCAAGGCCGTCGGCAAGAGCCGCAGCCATGTCGCCAATATGCTGCGGCTGCTGGGCCTGCCGGAAGAGCTGAAAAGCCTTCTGGACGACGGGTTGATCACCAGCGGCCATGCCCGCGCGCTATTGGGCGCATCCAATGCCGAGGCGTTGGCCCAGGACATCGTCAAGAAGGGCCTGAATGTCCGCCAGACCGAGAAACTGGTGCAGGATTCCAAGCCGAACGCGGCGCGGACCGAAACCGGCATGCGCAAGCTCAAGGGTCGGATCGAAGGCAGCGCCGGCACCGGCGGCGGTACGACTGCCGCGCCGGCGGAGAAAGATCCCAACACCGCCGCCATGGAGCGCAGCCTGTCCGATCTCTTGGGCATGACCGTGTCGATCGATCTCATGGGCGGAGGAGAATCCGGGCGCCTCAGCATCGGCTTCGACAATTTCGATCAGCTGGACGATGTCATCGAGAGATTGAACCGCGGCGGCGTCCCGGCCAAAGCCGACATCGTGGAGATGTAGCCTGAACGGCGGCGACAGGCGTCACCGTCAGCGCCGCCCGGGCCGCCGTCCGCCTTGCCGCCGGGCCAGGGCGCCGACCTGATGCAGGGTTCGATGACAGAGGACCCAGTCCGGCGCCCCACTGCGCTTGCACGCCGCCTCCGCCTCCAACAGCAAGGTCAGGGCCTCGCCCACCGCGATAGGGGACCAACGCTTCACGCTGGCCTCGAACCGCGCCTTCACCTTGAAGAAGATCGGCGGTTTCAGTGCCGCCATGGCGCCCGGTAGCGGGGTCCCGGCGGCGACGAGATCCTGTACCCGCCGCAGCCTTAGCATGTGATTGCCCGCCATCCGCAGCAGGGAAACCGGCGCGACCGCCTCTTCCGCCGCCAGATCCAGCGCCCGGTCCAAAGTCCCGGATTCTCCATCGACCATCGCATAGATGACGTCGTCCATGGTCGAAACCGAACTATCCCCGATCAGGGTGGCGACCGTATCGACATCCAGATGACCTTCCGGCCCGGCATAGAGGGCCAGTTTCTCAATCTCCGACCGGCTCACACCGCGATCCGACCCGAGATGGTCCACCAGATAGTGCCGCGCCTCCCGATCGATCCGAACCCCCATGGGCCGCAATCCCTCGTCGATCAAGCGGTCGATGCCGCCGGCCTCGTCGAGATAGCAGGGCAGGGCGGCGGCGCAGGGGGCCGCTTCAAACGCTTTGCGCAGTTTGGATTTCGCGGCCAGTTCCCCCGATGTGACCAGAACCAGCGCGTCCCCGACCGGATCGTCGAGGAAGGACAGAAGTGCATCGCCCAGGGAATCCGCCGCGTCGCGGATCAGCACCACCCGCCGACCGCCGGTCATAGCGATCGCCGCAGCCTCGTCGCCCAGCAAGCCCGGATCGGATTTCACCGACTCCGCGTTCAACTCGGCGACCAGGAAGGGATCATCCAGGGAGGGCACCACCGTCAGCGCCAGCGCGGTCAGCCTTTCCCGCGCCAACCCCGAATCCGGTCCGTAAAACAGAACCGCACGCAGATCCGGAGGCGGTTTGCGCAGAAATCCGTCGATCGCGCCGGTGGCAATCTTCACCATCCGACCGGCCTAGCCCTGAACCAGGCGGCGCTTCTCGAAAAATGTGGCGATCTGCAGCCGAAGATCGTCGGCAATCACGCGAAGCGATCGCTCGATGGCGTTCCGCTCGGCAACCAGGGCGGCATAGTCGGATTCCGACGTCGAGTAGCTCGCCACCGCCCGGGATTGGAACTGGAACGTCTCCTCAAAGGCCGACAAGGTCGCATAGGCAAACACCTGCACTTCCGCGCGGGTTGTCGTCGCATCCAACTGGACGCCCAGATCCCTGGAGGTCACGTCCAACTCCGTCGACAGAACATAGAGCGGTTTCACCGGACGGCCCGACGGATTGAACCGGTCCAGTAAGAGATTGTGCAGGAACTGACCTTCGCGATCCTTGATGATCCCAATCTTGGTCGCCGCCAGATCCAGGGTCGTGTCGCGGCTCGTATCGTGGGAAGACGTGCCATAGACCGGCTGAAACCCACAGCCCGCCAGGGAAGTAAGCGCGACGGCGGCCCCGGACAGCAAAATCGCTCGGCGCAGGATGTTCTTTGAGGGTGAAGGCGCGGTTCTCGGCATCGTTACACCCTTGCAACAATTTTCCGGACGAAAGAATTCGATCAGTTCAAGATCGCCTGGCTGTCGATGCGCAACTGCCGGGCACGGGTCAGGATGGCATTTTCGATACGCGCCGCGGACCCTTCGGCAATCGGCGCGTCCGTCCAAGCGCCGCCAGCGCCCTGGACCTGTTTGAACAACGACACCCGCACACCGTCCGCCCGCAATTCCCGGTTCAGAATATAGACCTGCATCTTGTAGCGTTCGTTGGGCGCCTCAGGCAGCGAATACCATTCGGTGATAATCACGCCACCATGGGCATCGACCTGCGCCATCGGAAAGAAGGCGATCGTATCCAGCGACGCCCGCCACAGATATCCGTTCACCGCGATGCCGCCTGGCCCGCCCGCACCGGCGGGGCTGTCGCCCCCGATGGTGATTGAATCGCCGAAGATGCTGCCTTGCGCGCGCATGTCACGAGTCAGCGCATCTCGCTCGACATCGACGGGCTTGAAACCGCCGCATGCCGCGAGAGCCGCAAGACACATCGTCATAAGTACAAATCGAAGGCGCCGCATCTATCCAACCACCGGTCCGTTGCTCCGGATACTCGCGTCCTTGGTACTGAATATTTCGACTCCCGGCAAGCCCGCCGGACGAGAGAACCCCACCCACCGACATGCGTGGCAAGGGCCTTAAAGAAGGGGGGCCGTAAAGATGGGGGTGCCCAAAAAGAAAGGGGCGGCCGAAGCCGCCCCTTCCCAAACCCGATGGGTTTCCGCAATTAGAAGGTAACGCGGGTACCCAGGATCACGACGGTCGCGTCGTTGGAGTTCGCAGCGACGCCGGAGCCCGCTTCGTTTTCCAGGTCGAACCAGTAACCGTTCAGGTGAGCCGACAGACCTTCCGCGATGTTGTAGTTCACACCAGCGTGCAGGATCGAGACTTCGTCGTCCTGGCCGTTGCCGTCCGTGTCGTTCTCAGACTGTTGGTACATGATCGACACTGCGCCCGGGCCGAAGTTGTAAGACGCACCGACGTTCCAGCCGTCGCCCGCGTCACAATTCGTGACCGTCTTCACGCAGTTCGAGTCGCCGTTGTCCAGGAACGCACCAGCGATCTGGAAGCCAGCGAAACCGACCGTCGCACCGACCATGTACGAGCCGACGTCTTCGTTGTCGACACCGTTCACACCGGACTGGTCGTCGGCAATGCCGTACGAACCGTCAACACCCAGCGTCACGTCGCCGAACGAACCCGACCAACCGGCAGCGAATTCCCAGGCATTCGCGTTACCGTCGTTGTTCGTGCCCTGCGCCTGCAGGAACGTCGAGTTCGGCGAGTACGAAACACCAGCGCTGAAACCACCGAAGTTCGGCGTGATGTAGCCGATCTTGTTCGCGTCACCGGTCATGCCAGCGTGCGAAGCGTAGTAGTGCAGAGCCGTGCTCATGCCCAGGAAGTTCACGTGACGAAGGGCGTTGTTGCCGTCCGTACCCCACGTACCAACCTGAACCGAGTGACCCGACGTACCGGCCGCCAGATCGGACACGCCGTCTTCGCCACCGATGAACAGACGGCCGAAACCGCCCGTGAAGTCCAGCCACGCTTCGTCGAACGTACCAGCGTTGCCGCCGGCACCGCCGTTGGCCCAACGCCACTGGATGTTCGCACGGTACTTCAGGCCGTTGTCAGCCGAACCGCGCGCATCCCAAACCAGCTCAGACTGCTGCTCGTTCGCCGTCACGTTGAAACCGGTACCGGCGTCAGCCTGGTCACCGTCAAACATAACAGCTTCGTAAGCCAGAGCGCCCGAGAACGTCATCACCGGGGCTTCAGCCGCCGCAGTACCAGCCGTCAGCAGGGACGCACCGGCCAGCGCCGACGTGGTCAACAGAACTTTCTTCATTTCATACCTCCAAAATCAGACCAGGCTAGTCGCCTATTTTGTGGTCCCCGACATGCGGCTATTAGAACCCATGTCCTTATTGCCATCGTCGTACAAACCGCCAGGGCGTTTCACACCACGACAACGTGATAGTCGACCTTCAACCATGTGTTCGAATGAAACGCAATGAGCGCGCATGGACTTAGCCGCTATTCCGCCGGCCATGTGACAAGATTGCAACAAGCCGTCTTCTTGCTGAATTTCCCTCTAGTTAGCCGGGCCCGCGCCCGCCATTCTTTGCCGCGCCGCACAATGACGGATGCCGACGACGACGACCCTCCCAGACCGGGTCAGTTTTCCGGGCGAAGCACGCCCATGCCGATCAGCTCCTGCAGCAGCCGGTCCAGATCCGCGGTCGGCAAGGCGGTATGCGCATCCAGATAATCGCCCCTGCCGAAGGACGGCCGCCCCACGACCCATTCGACAATGGCCTCGCGGCCCGGCGGAATGGGGACGCCGCCGCGTGGCCCGACCAGCGCAGCCCGACCGCCCTGCCGAACAACCTTGAAACCGGGTCCGGTCCGCGCGAAACGCTTCTCCACCACCTCAACCGGCAGGGCGAAGCCCATGCGATGGTTTCGGAAGCCCGCTTGATGCGCCCGGATGGCGTCCAGGACGCCGGGATCCCGCGATAAGGACTGCAGGCGATCGCCCAGATCCGCAATCGCCGCGGCCAGGGCCTCCGGACCCGCATCAGACCGTGGAAGGTTCATCCGGAAGGCCTCGTCCTCGACCGCGAAATCACTCAGAGCCCCGATCACATCCAAGCCGATCACGCTGGTGACCCCGAAGGCCATGTGAATCGTGCCGCCGCTGGTCGCCAGCGCGTCGTGATACCAGCCGCGCGGCAGATACAGGACATCACCCGGCCGCATGGTCACTTCCATCAGCAAATCGCCGCGCTGTTGCTCGTGGGCCGGTTCGGCATAGGCATCGTTCTGATGCCGGGCATGACGGATCGGGTGCGGCATCCGCGTTTTGTAGACACGCCAGACCTTCTCGCCTTCGACATGCAAGGCGAACACGTCATGGGTATCGAAATGCGAATTGAACGCCTGGCGCTGCTTCCAGGAACAATACAGATTGACCTGCGTCTTGGCGTCGTAGGCGGCCTCGAACGCATCGGCAAGCGCGCTCAGCTCCGGCGTCAATGTATCGATGTCGTTCGCCACCAGCGACGCGCCCTGGCGCAGGAACTCCATCACCTTTTCCGGCACCGGCTGCAGCACCGAATTGCCCGCCCGGTCGTCGACGCTTTCGCAATAGGCGCGCGCCGGAACCGGCTGACGGTCCGCCACGAGCATCAGGGACTTGTTGGTCCAGATCGCCGTCTTGTTCAGCAATCGGGTCAGGATATCCCAATCCATCAACCCGCCGAACTTGCCGGCATCGCCCGGAATATGCAGCGGCTTCCTGTCATAGTATTCCGCGAAGAAGGTTTCGGGTGTCACCGGTGCGATGATATCGGCGAAGGCCGGACGATCGCCGGCATTCTCAAAAATCGACATGGCTAAAGCGACTCCTCGTAACGCGCGGGCAAGGCGCCCAATTCGGCCAGCAACGGACCCAGCTTGCCGTCGAACCGTTTCCACCGGGCGACCGAACTCTTGTAGATCGGCCGGCGAACCTGCAGGCGGCTCGCGGTCAGAACGTCGCGGTCCGTCTCGAAGAATTTGGCCATGGCAGGATCCCAATCCAGGCCAAGGCGACCGAGAACCGGCATGACGGTCCCTTCCATATCCGCCACCATGCCTTCGTACCGGACCGGCGTAATGGCGCTATCCCAGTCGCGCCAGAAGGTCATCAGCCGGTCGTATTCCCGATAGTAATGGCCGATATCGCCCAGATCGTGGTCGAAGAGCAGATCGCTGCCGAACTTCTGGACATAGATCGACCAGCTGACATCCAGGGGATGGCGCTCGGTATTGAGAATAAGCGCCGCCGGAAACAGTCTGCGGATCAGGCCGACATTGACGAAATTGATCGGCAGCTTGTCCGTCACGTGACGCGCGTTCGGATCGATCGCATCCAGCGACGCGAGATATTCCGCCGCCATTTCTTCCAAAGCGCTGTCGGACAGGCCTGCGATAAATCCGGCGAAGTCACCATCCGGCGGCAGGCGGTCCGTTATGACGCGCGGTATGTCCATTAACTCGCCCGCGCCGGCGATCGCGGAATGCGAGGCGAGAACCTGCTCCAGCAGCGACGTGCCCGAACGGGGCATGCCGACGATGAAAATCGGCCGGCGCGACGCACGCGCGCTCTCCGGCGGCACCGAATCCTGCGGCGGCAGGTCGCGAAAGATGTCGATCAAGGAATCGTAAAGCCGCTCGGTCCCGCGCCGGTCATACTCCTTGCCGACGCTTTTCAGTCCAGCCTTGAACGCCGACTGGGCGCGGCCGTAGAACCGAAACGCGGCATCATAGTCACCCTGTGCTTCATAGGCCTGGGCGATACGATGCGACAGGATGGGCGGCGGATCGGCGGCAAGCCCCTGACGCCGGAACGCCGCCAGACCTTCCTTGCGGTAGTCGGCCGGGCTGCGATCCCCGTCGCCGGACCGGGACTCGACCAGATCCGCATAATCGAACCAGGCGGTCGGATCGTCGCCATTCTCCGCTATCAGCGCCTTCAAGAGGCCACGCGCCTCGTCAAAGGAACCCTTGTTGACCAGAAGCGACGCGAGGCGCAGACGCAGTTCCCGGCCGGACGGCACCGCCCGAACGGCCTCCCTTAGCACAGTCAATGCGCCATTCAGGTCCCCCTGTGTCGTCAGGGCGTCGGCCAGGTTGAGCAGGATCGATCCGTCCTTGGGACAGCGCTGTCGGCCGCGCTTCAGAATGTCCAGGGCACGTCCCGTTTCGCCCAATGACGTCAGCAATCCGCCAAGATTGGCGTATGAGTCCGGGTAGTTGGGCTGCGCCGCGACCGCCGCCTCGAAGGCTGGAATGGCCAGATCGAAACGCTGCAATCCTCTATAGGCAATGCCCAGATTGTTCAGAATGACCGCTTCGCGCGGCATCTTCCGGCGCAGGTCCTCAAAGATTTTCGCCGCCTCGCCATAGCGCTGCTGGTCCAGCCGGACGATGCCCATTCCGCTCAACGCCGCCGCATTGTTCCGGTCGGCGGCATAGCTTTTCTCGAAGAACTTGGCCGCGTCTTTCAGGTCGCCGTTCTGATGATGCAGCACGCCCATCAAATAAAGCGCGTTCGGCTCCTTCGGCGCGGATTTCAGGATCGCGCTCCCAATCCGCCGGGCTTCGTCGGTCTGCCCCGCGTTCAACCGATCGAAAGCCTGCTTCAATTGGCTCTGGATATGAAACGGCGGAGACGGCATGTAAGGGCTCACGGCTGGACGGCGGGTTGGGCGATGCGCACTATGGCCATCGTCAGGTCGGAGTGCAAATTCTTCGCCCGGCGCGGCTTAGGCGACGCGGAACACGCCAAGAAACGACAGGATTTCGGAGGGACCGCATGAGTGCGATCGACGGGTATCGGCAGGTTCTGGATGCCATCGCGGCGGCAGAGAAGGAAGCCCGCCGTGCAGCGGGCGAGGTGCACCTGGTCGCGGTGTCGAAAACCTTCGGCGCCGAGGAAATCCGGCCCGTTCTGACGGCAGGTCAAACCCTGTTCGGGGAAAACCGCGTACAGGAAGCCGAGGATAAATGGCCCGCCCTGAAGGAAGCGTTTCCCGAAACGGTCCTGCACCTGATCGGTCCCTTGCAGTCGAACAAGACCAAGAACGCGGTCGCACTGTTCGACGCGATCGAATCCGTGGACCGGCCGAAAATCGCCCGCGCCATTGCCAAGGAAGCCGAGAAACAGGGCCGGATGCCGGATGTCTTCCTGCAGATCAACACCGGCGAGGAGCCGCAGAAAGCGGGCACGCTGCCGGGCGAGGCGGATGCCTTCATCGCCGAGGCCCGCGATGTCCTGAACCTGCCGGTCAAAGGCCTTATGTGCATTCCGCCGGTGGACGAGCCCCCGGCGCCGCATTTCATGCTGTTGGCCAAGATTGCCGCGCGGAATGGCCTGACCGGCCTGTCCATGGGCATGAGCGCGGATTTCGAGACCGCCATCCGCTTCGGCGCGACGCATATCCGCGTCGGCAGCGCAATTTTTGGCGCCCGGCCCAAACCCGCCTGACGGCTACAGCGCCGCGCGAATATCCAGATAGGCCTCCTCCGCCACCGCGCCCAGCAGATCCTGCAAGACCGGGCGATCCAGAGCGATGCAGCCCGCTGTCGGTTTGCCCTCGGGATTGCGGCAATGCAGGAAAATCGCGCTGCCGGCACCAGGCACGACAGGATCGCTGTTGTGATCGGTCGTGACGACGATGTCGTAAAGCCCATCCGACCGCCACATCGCCTCGTGCGACGCCGGATAGGGCCTCAGAACATGGCGGTTATAGGCCGGATCGTGCGGCGCGTCGCACCAGCCATCCTGTTCGCTCAGGGGCGAGACCGGTAGGCGGCAGGGCGGCGGGTCGACGCGGTCGGGGCGGAAGTAGACCTGCACCAAACGCCACCGGCCGATCGGCGTCGCGCCATCGCCCTCGCGTTTCCGCGCGGCGTCGATCAATCCGCTGCGTCCCATCGCGCAAGGGACGACGCCGCCACCCGGCAGAATCAGCCGGGTCCCGTCGGTCACGATGTCCGTCATGCCCCAATCCCTTGAAGTTCAACGCCCTGACTGCCCCACTATTGCTTCATGGACTCGTATTTCTGCAAAGCTTCCATCATCGCGGCGGGCAGATCCTCCGCCGGGACAGGGTCAAAGAATGCGGCGGATTGGGTCCTGCCACCGCCCTGTTCCGCCGTCGCGGACGCGGTGGAAGGTTCGCGCGCCGGTTCCGGCGATGGGGCGGGAGACGGCGCAGGCGGCGGTGCCGCCGCGGTCTCCGGTGCAGCCGCCACATTCGGCGGCGGGGCGGTCATCGGGGCCTGCGGTGCGGTCATGGCAGCCTGCGGCGCGGGTGCCGATTGCTGCGACAGGCGCATCAGCATATTGGCGGCCTCGGGCGACAGGGTGGGAACGCCCTGCGCCGCGGCGGCGGCCGGGTTCACCGGCGCGGATACAGGCGTAGGTCCGACATCCAATTGCTGTCCGGGTACGCGGTTCAGAACCGTCGGAGCCCCCGGCGGCCGCAGGACGGCCATGGGTGAGTTCCCCGAAGGCTGCGCCGCAAAGGGCGACCCGACCGGTTGGGCTGCCATCAGGGGGCTGGCCTGGCTGCGCGGCGGGGTCTCCGCCTGAACGGCCGACTGCGCCGCCATCTGAGCCGCCGGACCTTGCGCGCCCGCGGCCGGCGCGATCATCGCGGGATCGAAGGACGCTGTGTGGGGCGATGTATCCGCCTCCGCCAAAGCGCCGCCGTCCATATCCGGATCGACGGCGTCCGGCTCTCCGGTGAAGGCCGCCACCATGGATCCGGCGACATCGCGCCCGGTCAGATCTTCGCTGACATTATCCGCCAGGGCAGATGCGAAACCGAGGGGCCCGCCATAGAGTGTCCCGCCGGCCAACCGTGCACCCGGGCTGATCTCGTCCCCCGTCATCGCGCGATAGACCGTTGAGACTCCGGGAATATGCTGCAGCGGATTGACGATATCGATCAGATCGGAAATGCCGAAACCATCCTCGCCGAAAAACTGATCATGGCGGATTCCGACCGGCGCTTCACCGCTTAGGCGCTCCTCCGGGCGGCTCGGCAGGCGCGTATAGGCGATATTCCCCGCGGCCTCGTTCCCCGCCGCTTCATGCGTCCGGGCCTGTTGCGGCGGCGCGGCGCGGGACAATGCGGCGGCGAAACGGCCCTGTTCCTGCATTTCTTCCGGCCGACCGCGCCGAAGGGCGGCATGGCTCTGCGCCGGTGCGCCGGCAGATTGCAGGGACCAGGACGGCAGATCCGTCTGTGGCTGTGTCATGGGACGCCTCTCTCTCCTTCTCCGGCAACAAGCCAAGCAATCCCCGTGCCATTCTCAAGGCGCCGGTATTCCCCATTTCGTGACTTTCCCAGGCCGGGGCGCTTCGTGCTATGGTCCGCCCGCAACGGCGATCCCCCATAGCGGGCGGATCGGAGAGCGGCATACCGGGAGACCCATGAGCGGCAAGAAAATCCTTCTATGCGACGATGACGACGCCCTGCGTCAGTCGCTCGCGGAACAGCTTCAGCTTCACGAGGAATTCGAGACGATCCAGGTCGGCGCGGCGGGCGATGCCATCGCCGTGGCGAAGGAGCATCACTTCGACGCCATCGTGCTGGATGTCGGCCTGCCCGACATGGATGGGCGCGAGGCCTGCCGCCTGCTGCGGCGCAACGGCGTGAAATGCCCGGTCCTGATGCTGACCGCCCATGATTCCGATTCCGACACCATTCTGGGACTCGACGCGGGCGCCAACGATTATGTCGCCAAGCCGTTCCGCCTGAATGTGCTGCTGGCCCGGCTGCGCGCCCAGTTGCGCCAGCATGAGCAGAGCGAGGATGCCGTCTTTGCCATCGGCCCTTACAGCTTCCGCCCGGCGCAGAAACTGCTGTTGGAGGAAGAGAAGAACAAGAAGATCCGCCTGACCGAAAAGGAAACGGCGATCCTCAAATATCTCTATCGCGCCGGGATGAAGGTGATTTCCCGCGACACGCTGCTGGGCGAAGTCTGGGGCTATAATGCCGGCGTCACGACCCATACGCTGGAGACCCATGTCTACCGCCTGCGCCAGAAGATCGAGCGCGACCCGTCCAATGCGGAAATCCTCGTGACGGAGCCCGGCGGCTACAAGCTGGTGCCTTAGGAGCGAACGGCCTGCGGGCTATCGCCCTTGGGACCGGCCGCCCGAATCCGGCGATGAATTGCCAGCGCGGCAGCAGTCGCGCAGAGGGTCGACATTGCCGCCGTCCACCATCCGGCGGACCAGCCCAGCGCGCTCGACCCGACCCAACCGACAACGATCGGACCGGCCAGAACGCCCAGATTGCGGCCGCTCATCAGCATGCCGAAGGCAGCGGTCCCCGCGCCGCCCGGACCCAGGATCCGGCCCGGCAGGGCGAAAAGACAGGTCGGCGTGACGCCGGCGAAAAATCCGTAAGCCAGCAGTACCGCGATCCCGGTCCAATCCGTTCCCGCAAACGGACCCAGGAACAGCACGACCACCTGCCCGGCAAGGACCGCCGCCAGCAGCCGCGCGATGGGCAGGCCGGATGTCAGCAGGATCGCGGCGAACAGGTTGCAGGCGGCAATCGCAGCCACGGTCAGACCATACATTTCCTTCGCGCTGGCATGGTCCAGCCCGCGGTCGGCGACCAGATATTCGGGCAGCCAGCTTAACACCGCGATATTCTGCAACGCCCAGAAACTGAAACACAGCGCGACCAAGGTCAGGACACGCCGCGCAGAAGGCGGCAGGTCCGGCGCACCGCCCTTCGCGGTCGGCAAGGCGAGACGCCGCCCGTCGCCCCGGGCCAGATAGAGGGTCCACAGGGCCATCCCGACCGCCAGAATCACACCGCCCCACCAGACGCTGGGCCAGACCGACCCCGCCGGAAGCACGCTTTCCGCCGCTCGGCCGATCAGCGTCGCCACCAATCCGCCCAAGGGGATCCAGGTCGCCGACAACGCCGCCGCCAAGGGCAGATGGCGCGGCGCGGCATTGCGGGTCATCAAGGTCGGCCCGGCAACGGCCAGGATTGCCATAGCGAGGCCTTCCAGCGCCCGGCCGGCCAGAACCGCCCAACCGCTTTGCGGCCAAGCCAGAATGGGCATCGCGCCGACCACCACCAGAACGCAGCCCGCCACCAGCCAGGCCGCCGTCGACTGGCGCTGCATCGCCAGGCCGATTTTCAGGGACAGGCCGAGACCGATCACGGCGAAAACCGACATGAACCCGCCCGCCAATTCAGGACCATAGTCGAACCGATCCAGCATTTCCGGCAGAACCGGCGGCAGCTTCAGCTGCTGATAGGCTGCCAGGAGCGCGACGCAGAGCCCGAAGGCGATGCCGGTCCAATCGCTGCGGCGCCCCAATTCCCGAGGGTCGCTGGCCGGTCGGTCGGTCATGACGCTGAGACTCCAATTCGGTGGCGGAAAGCGCCGCGCCTTTCGCCGGTCGGCGGGGCGGCACATGGTTTGCGTTCCCAAGATACCCGCTATAGCATCCGCCTTGGGGCATGTCCCGCCGTGATCGCGGCGGCGGCGTTCGGAAAAAATCCCGGGGGAGAGCGTTCCGGGGGAGAAAGAGGGATTGCCATGGCGCGCGACCAGGGACGCCCGGAATTCTTCGTGAAGTTCTGGGGCACCCGGGGCAGCATCGCCTGTTCCGGCCCGGACACGATGCGCTATGGCGGCAACACGTCCTGCATCGAGGTGATGTGCGGCAGTCAGCGCCTGATTTTCGACGGCGGGACGGGTCTGCGCAAACTGGGCCGGGAAATCGCCCAGGAAGGGCCGCAAGATATCGACCTGTTCCTGACCCATACCCATCTGGACCATATCATCGGCCTGCCCTTTTTCGTGCCGTTTCACATACCGGGCAACAATCCGCGGGTCTGGGCGGGCAACCTGCTGCCCGACCGGACGCTGAAAGGCACGCTGTCCGACATGATGCAGGCGCCGCTGTTCCCGGTGCCGCCCGAAACCTTCCGCGCCAATGTGGAGTTCCACGATTTCGTGGCCGGGGACACGCTGGAACCGGGGCCCGGGATCGTGCTGAAAACCGCGCCCCTGAACCATCCGAACGGCGCCTGCGGGTACCGCGTCGAATTCGCCGGCCGGTCGATCTGTTACATCACCGATACCGAACACTATCCGGAAGGCCGCGATCAGACCGTGGTCGATCTGGTCCAGGGCTCGGACATCATGATCTACGACGCGACCTATACCGAGGAGGAATACCCCCGTTTCGTCGGTTTCGGGCATTCGACCTGGGAAGAGGCGGTGCGCGTTGCCGACGCCGCATCGGTCAAGACGCTTGTCCTGTTCCATCACGAACCGACCCATACCGACGAGTTCATGGACGATATCGCCGAAGCGGTGGACGAGGCACGGCCCGGCAGCCTCGTCGCGCGCGAAGGCATGATGATGCGGCCCTGAGGCCGAACCCCCTGACGCCGGTAAAGGATCGCCGCGATGTACGGCTCCTCCCCTCTTTTGCGCCGGTTGGCGCTGGGACTTCCGACGATCCTCGGCCTCGCCAAGCGGGGCTATTTCATTCCCTACCGCTATGCCGCCGGGATACCGGCACGTGCCGAGCGCGCGGCCTTTCCCTTCATCGAAGACCTGTTTCGGGCGCGGGAACAGGACTTCCTCGACCTGCTGGACGTGCCGGAGGATTTGATCCTGTCCCTGGCCGACCGGTTCAACTGGCCGGCGCCGCCATCACCGCGCTGGCAGCAGGTCTGGTTCCCGCGCCTCGATGCGCTGGCGGCCTATCTGCTGGTCCGCCGGCACCGACCGAGGCGGATCGTGGAAATCGGCAGCGGCCATTCGACCCGCTTCGCCGCCGCCGCGATCCGGGACGACGGTCTGGAAACCGAAATCCGCGCCGTCGACCCCGACCCCAGGGCCGATCTGGAACACCTGAAATGCGTCAGTTTTTACCGGATGCCGCTACAGGACGTGCCGCTGTCGGAATTCGCAGACCTGGCGCCCGGCGATTTCCTGATGATCGATTCCAGCCATATCGCCATGCCGGGCAGCGATGTCGACATTCTGCTGGGCCGCATCGTTCCGGCCCTGCCGCCCGGCGTCTTCATCCAGATCCACGACATGTTCCTGCCCGATCCCTATCCCGAAAACTGGACCTGGCGCGGCTATAACGAGCAATTGCCGGTGGCGACCCTGATCGCCGGCGGCGCGGTGGAGCCGGTCTGGTCCAGCCGCTGGGTCGCCACACGGCACCCCACCGTGGTGGAGACGGGCCCGATCGCCAAGATACCGATCTGGGAGGACGTGCCCGAAACCTCCCTCTGGCTGCGCAAGATCCGTTGAGGGTCGGGGAGCATGCCGGGTGGCCCTGGATTCCCGCCTACGCGGGAATGACGGATAATCCAAGGCCTGTGTTTCTACTTTCGCAGGAGCGCGCTTTACCCAAGTTCGTCATCCCCGCGTAGGCGGGGATCCAGGGGCGCAGGCACGACACTGGCCCGTTTCCAGAGAGTCTCGAAACGCACTCGCGGAGATATTACTCGGCGGCGGTCCAGATCGGGTTGCTGATCTTCGCCAGGAAGGCCTTGTGGGCCGCTTCTTCCTCGGCGCTCGGCGCGTGCGGGCGAGGGTCCCGGACCGGCCGGTCGGTCATGCTGGCGACCCGGGCCGTTGATTTCGCCGTGGTCTGCGCCGGGCCGTCCTCGCCGAAGGTCAGGCCGGTCTGCCGCCCGCCGGTCAGCTCGATATAGACTTCGGCCAGTAATTCGGCGTCCAACAGCGCGCCGTGCTTGGTACGCGCCGAATTGTCGATACCGAAGCGTTTACACAGCGCGTCCAGGCTGGCGGCGGCCCCCGGGAACTTCTCGCGCGCCATGGCAACGGTGTCGATCGCCTGGCTCATCGGCAAGGTCGGGCGTCCGCAGGCCTTCAATTCCCAGTTCAGGAATTTCATGTCGAAGGACGCGTTATGGATCACCAGCTTGGCGTCGCCGACGAATTCCAGGAAATCCTCGACCACGTCCTGAAACAGCGGCTTGTCGGCCAGAAAGGCTTCCGACAGGCCGTGGACCTGGAACGCCTCCACCGGCATGTCGCGTTCGGGATTCAGATAGATGTGATAGGTCTTGCCCGTCGGAACGCGATTGATCAGCTCGACCCCGCCGATTTCGACCACGCGGTGGCCGCCGGCCGGGTCCAGGCCGGTCGTTTCCGTATCGAAACAGATCTCACGCATGCGGGCTTCTCCACCGGTTTCGCGGTTCGACAGGCATTGTGAGGGTGTTCTGCAGCGCCCGCAAGACCGGGCGGCGGCCCAGGGACGACCAGATTACCACATCGGCCCGGCGGCGTTTCTCCGTCTCCGGCATCTGGCGGGACCGGATGTCGCGCAGCTTTTCCGGCGTCATGCCGGGCCGGGCCAGCACCCGCTGAGCCTGAATGAAAAGCGGCGCAGTGATCGCGATGGTCAGGTCGCACAGCCGATCGCCGCCGGTTTCAAACAGCAGCGGCACATCCAGCACCGCCGCCGCCCGGCCCTGCAGGGCGCAGGCCTTCAGGAAGGCATTGCGGTCCGCGGCGACCATGGGATGCAGGATCGATTCCAGGCGTTTCAGTGCCGCCTTGTCCCCGAACACCTTGGGTCCCAGCGCCGCCCGGTCGACCGCCCCGTTCTTCGTCGCACCGGGGAAGGCCTCCTCGATCCGGGCCACGGCGGCGCCGCCCGGCCCGGTCAGGCGATGGACGGACGCATCCGCGTCATGCACCGGAACGCCCATCCGGCGCAGCATGGCGCTGGCTGTGCTTTTCCCCATGCCGATCGATCCGGTCAGGCCGATCACGATCATTGCGCCATCGCCCCCAGCACGATCCGGCGCAGATCGTCATCCACGGCCGGCCGTTCAGGCGGATGAAACCAGGCCTCGAATCCCGGGATGGCCTGATGCAGCAGCATGCCCAGGCCGTCCACCGTCGCATTGCCCCGTGCCCGCGCCGCTGCCAGCAATCCGGTTTCCAACGGCTTGTAGACGATATCGGTGACAAAGGCCGATCCCGGCAGCGCGGCCAGATCGATCTCCAATGGCGGCTGGCCGGTCATCCCGAGGCTGGTCGTATTGACCAGCAGATCGCAGTCTTCCAATGCGGGCGCCGTCACCGCCGCCAGCCGCGCCCTGCCCGATCCGGCGAGGTCTTCGCTCAGCCGCTCCGCGCGCGCCACAGTCCGGTTCACGATGCGGATCTCCGCAAAGCCCAAATCCTGCAAGGCCGCCACCACGGCGCGCGCCGCCCCGCCGGCGCCCAGAACCACAGCCGCGCCCCGTCCGGTTCCGGTCCAGCCCGGGGCGGTTTCGAGATTGCGCCGGAAGCCGTAGAGATCGGTATTGCGCCCTTCATTCGTCCCGTCCGGCAGCCGAACCACCGTATTGACCGCACCCAGACGCCGGGCGGAATCGTCGACGCGGTCGCAGAAGCGGAAGGCGGCCTCCTTATGCGGGACGGTGACATTCATCCCCGCCCAGCCTTCGTCGCGCAGAAGCGCCGTCATATCGGCTTCGAAAGTCTCAGGCGCGATCTCCCGGCGTTCATACCGGCCCGGCAGGCCAAAGCGCTTCAGCCAGGTGCCATGCAACACCGGCGACAGGGATTGCGCGACGGGCATGCCCACCACACCGGCAATCGGACCGGTCATGACGTGATCGCCCCATGTTGACGCAGGAAACCCAGCAAGGGCAGCAGCGGCAGGCCCAGAACGGTGAAATAGTCGCCCTCGACCCGGCTGAACAATTGCGCGCCCAGCCCTTCCAGCCGGTACCCGCCGACAGAGCCGAGCCCGTCCTCGCCCACCGCCTCGATATAGCGGGTGATGAAATCGGCGCTCAAATTGCGCATCGTCATGTGGGCCGGTTCGACCAGACCCCAAAGCCGTTGGCCGTCGCGCATCACGGACACGCCGGCGAACAGGCTGTGGCGATGGCCGCCCAGCGCTTCCAGATGGGCGCGCAGGTGATCCAAATCCGGCGGCTTGTCGAACCAGACGCCGTTGCAATCCAGGGTCTGATCGGCGCCGATGACCAGCGCGCCCGGATAGCGGCGGCTAACCTTCAGGGCCTTCAGATCGGACAGAGCTTCCGCGACCTGGGCGGCACTTGCGCCCTCGGCACGCAGCGATTCCTTGACCGCGTCCTCATCGACATTGGCCGGATCGATTTCGACGGTCAGCCCCGCGCCGCGCAGCAGCTCGGCGCGCGTCCGGCTGCCGGAAGCCAGGACAATCGTCATGGATTGGCCGATGGCCGTCATACTTGCACCGCGATCCGTCATTCCGCCCCACCCGGCCGGACGCCGCGGTTTTCCAAGCGGCGATCGAAATGTTGGATGACGGCGGCCGCGGTTTCCTCGATCGACCGGCGGGACACATCGATGACCGGCCAATTCCGCTCCCGGCAGATCCGGCGGCAGGTCATGACTTCCTGTTTCACCGTCTCCAGGTCGACATAGTCGGTCTCATCGTCCTCGGCGATCATCTTCAACCGGTTTTTGCGGATCTGGACCAGGCTGGCCGGATCCTTGGTCAGGCCGACGACCAGCGGCGCATTGGCGTCGGTCATATGCAGCAATTCTTCCGGCAGGCCGATACCGGGCACGAAGGGCACATTGGCCGCCTTGATGCCGCGGTTCGCCAGATAGATGCAGGTCGGCGTCTTCGACGTGCGCGACACGCCGGTCAGGATTACATCGGCGCTGCGCAGGTTCCAAAGGCCCTGCCCGTCGTCATGGGTCAGGGCAAACTGCATCGCGTCGATCCGGCTGAAATAATCGGCGTCCAGGGCATGCTGGCGCCCCGGTTGCTGCCGCGCCGGTTCGCCAAGATAATTCTCGAACGCGTTGATGAAGGGATCCAGAACCGAGATACAGGGCACCCGCAGCTGGCGGCAGCCATCCATCAAGTGGCGGCGCAGTTCCTGATTGACGAAGGTGAACAGCACGATGCCCGGCGATTCCGAAACTTTCTGCAGAATCTGGTCGACCTTTGCCGTGCTGCGGACAAGGTTCCAGTGATGCTCGACCCCTTCGACATCTTCGAACTGCACGATACAGGCCCGGGCGATCGCCTGGACGGTCTCGCCGGTCGAATCCGAAACGAGGTAAAGCTGAATGTCGCGCATGCCGTCGGCCATGGGGAGAAAACCCTGTCGAAAACCTGTGAACAGTTTATGGGACAAACCGACCGGTCGACGCAATCCCGGACACCATCCCCGCTGACCCTTCCTTTTCGCATCCGGTTATGCGCATCGGGATAACCGCTGCACGAAAAGATTCCCCTGTGGAGAGGTATTCTGTCACGAAACAGTCATCCCCATGACTCTCAAGCGACGCATTCCCCGGACCGCAAGGCATCCCACAGCTTGTTTCGAAGTTGCCCACAGTTCCGGAGCTTGGAAAACCCGCCCTGTGGATCGGTGCGGGATAGGATTTAATCCCCGGTTCTGCACCCCCCAAAAACAACCACTCTCTTTTCTATTAAATAATATTACTTATAAGGATGAGCCCATGATCTGTGTATCGAAAGCCCTTCCATGACCGTATTGCGATCCCCGAAACCCTTCCTGAGGGCCCTATCCGGTCAGGTGCAGGATATCCCGCCGATTTGGCTGATGCGCCAGGCCGGTCGCTATCTGCCCGAATACCGTGCCGTCCGCGCAGAGGTCGGGGGATTTCTCGATCTTTGCTACGATCCGGACCGCGCCTGCGAAGTCACCTTGCAGCCGATCCGGCGCTTCGGCTTCGATGCGGCAATCCTGTTTTCGGACATTCTCGTCCTGCCGCATGCCTTGCAGCAGAAGGTCTGGTTCGTCGAAGGCGAAGGGCCGAAACTGGAGCCGCTGCGCGACGCGTCCGATCTGGCGATCCTGCAGCCCGATGCGGTTCTGGGCCATTTGCGTCCGGTCTTCGAAACGGTCGCCAAGCTGAACGCCGCCCTGCCGATGGAAACCGCGCTGATCGGCTTTGCCGGCGCGCCCTGGACCGTCGCGACCTACATGATCGAAGGCGGTTCGTCGCGCGACTTCGCCAAGACGAAGATCTGGACCTATCGCGATCCGGACAGCTTCCAGCGGTTGATCGATATCCTGGTCGACGCCACCGCCGATTATCTGGTCGCGCAGATCGATGCGGGCGCCGATGCGGTGCAATTGTTCGATTCCTGGGCCGGCGCGCTGGACGAGGCCGGATTCCGGCGCTGGTCCCTGGAGCCTGCAAAAGCCATTGTGGAGAAGGTCCGCGCCCGCCATCCCGATGTGCCGATCATCGGTTTTCCCCGCGCCGCCGGGCCGCTCTATGCGGATTACGCGGCCGAAACCGGGGTCACGGCGGTGTCCCTGGACCAGGGCCTGCCCGCCGAATGGGCCGCCCGAACCCTGCCGCGCGACGTGGTGACGCAGGGCAATCTGGATCCGATGGCGCTTCTGGCGGGCGGTGCGGCGCTGGATCGGGCCGTGGATCATATCCTTCAGGCCTTTGACGGCCGGCCGCATATCTTCAATCTGGGCCACGGCATCATCAAGGAAACGCCGCCGGATCACGTGGAAAGGCTGGTCGCCCGGATACGCCGCGCTACTTCGTGAGGCGAACGCAACAGAGCCAACCGCCATGTCCCCGACCCTGCCGCGCAATCATCCGCCCCTGACGACGCCGAAAACCGGTGTTCTGCTGGTCAATCTGGGCACGCCGGACGGGCATGACGTCAAAAGCATGCGCCGCTATCTGGGCGAGTTCCTGTCCGATACCCGCGTCATCGAGGCCCCGAAATGGCTGTGGTGGCCGATCCTGCACGGGATCATCCTGAATACCCGGCCGAAGAAATCCGGCGCGGCCTATCGCAAGATCTGGATGACGGAAACGGATGAAAGCCCGCTGCGCCATTACACCCGCGCCCAGGCCCAGGAACTGGCGCCACGCTTGGAGGCGGAGGGCGTGATCGTCGACTGGGCCATGCGCTATGGCTCCCCGTCGCTGGCGCAGGGGATCGATTCCCTGTGCAACCGGGGCTGCCAGCGAATCCTCTTGATGCCGCTCTATCCCCAATATTCCGCCGCGACCACCGCCTCCGTTGTCGACAAGGCGAATGCCCATCTCGCCCGCCTGCGCCGCCAGCCCGCCACACGGGTCTTGCCGACCTTCCATGACGAACCGTCCTATATCCGGGCGCTGGGCGACAGCGTGCGCGCCGCGCTGAAGGACGGGCCGGAACCGGATCGCCTGCTGTGCAGCTTCCACGGCATGCCCCGCGAGACCCTGGACAAGGGCGATCCCTATCACTGTTTCTGCCAGAAGACCGCGCGGCTGCTGCGCGAGGATCTGGGCTGGCCGCAGGACCGGTTTCAGGTCGTCTTCCAGTCCCGTTTCGGCCCGAAGGAATGGCTGCAACCCTATGCCGAACCGACGGTCGCGGGCCTGGCCAAGGAAGGCGTGAAAAGCATCGCCATGATCTCCCCCGGTTTCGTCTCCGATTGCGTCGAGACCCTGGAGGAACTGGCCATCGGCCTGCGCGAGACGTTCGAGGAAAACGGCGGAGATCGCTTCACCTACATCCCCTGCCTCAACGCCACCCCGCCGATGATCGACCTGCTGGAGACCCTCGCCCGACGCGAATTGGGCGGCTGGATTTGAGTCCGTGCTGTGATCGGAGCGGCTTGTGCCATTCGTCATCCCCGCGAAGGCGGGGATCCAGAGGATCGGGCAAGATCGTGCCGCAATGCCCTGGATTCCCGCCTTCGCGGGAATGACGCCAAAAAGGCAACGAACCTGGCTCAGACCAATCTAGATGCGGGGAGCGGATTATGTACGAATGGATAAAGGCGCTGCATGTCATGTCGGTCATCTCTTGGATGGCCGTGCTGCTCTATCTGCCGCGGCTCTATGTCTATCACGCGGGCGCCGAGGCCGGGTCGGACAAGTCGGAAACCTTCAAGGTGATGGAGCGCCGCCTGCTGCGCGGGATCGGCAATCCGGCGATGATCGCGACCTGGATTTTCGGCCTCTGGGCGGCCTATGACGCCTATTGGTTCACCGCCGGATGGTTCCACGCCAAGATGGCTTTGGTGCTGCTGATGACCGGTTATCACATGGTCATGGCGCGCTGGCGCAAGGATTTCGAGGCCGACCGCAACACACGAACGGAACGCTTCTACCGCTTCATGAACGAGGTCCCCGCCGTTCTGATGGTCGGGATCGTCATTCTGGTGATTGTGAAGCCGTTCTGATCTACCAGGTTTCCCCTACCAGCTTTCCAGGCGCAGGCCCGGAATCGTGCGATAGGCTTCCGGCGCGCCGGTGACGAGGATCAGGCCGTTGGCCCTTGCCGTGGCGGCGATCATCGCCCGGTCGGCATCGATCGACGATGCGGCGCGGATTTCGCCGGCATGAATGGCTGCGTCATGGTCGAAGGCCCGGACGGTCAGGCGCATGGCGAATTCCTTGACGATCCGCCGGTTCCGTTCCGGCCGTTCCGTACGCTCCGCCCCCTCGAACAGGGCTGCCAGCGAGATCGGGGAAACGCCCAGCTCGTCGGCATGGGCGTTGAACCGGACCCGCAGCCCCTCCTCCCGGTCGCGGATGGCGCGAAGGCAGATGTCGGTGTCCAGCAGATACCCTGCCATCACCGCCCCCTTCCGCGGTCCGTCCGACCATCCGGCATGAAATCGTCGGTTACGCCGGGGGCGGCGAAGAAATCGTCCCACAGCGCTCCGCCCGGGGCGATGACCCGCGCAGTGCCGATTTCCGCGATCTCGACCGCGGTGACATGGGCGGGAAAAGCCAGCGCCTTCGGGATGCGCACGGCTTGGGTTCGGTTGTTCGTGAAGATCGTCGTTTTGGTCATGCGGTCCCGCTCGCTCGGTATATACTCAACACGTATACGAAACTGCGGTCGTTGTATATGTTCAAAGTATATCCGTGAGCGATTTGAAGGCATTGTCGCCGCTCTTCATGAAACCTCCATTTGACTTCCGACGCGATGCGGCCTATTTGAAACGTGTCGGGCACGAGGTCCGGCACATCGCACCCCGGACATCCGGGTCTCCAAAAACGCACGGTTCCAACCGAACAGCCATCGACCCGGCAGAGTCGTACCCGATATCACCATTTGTCGGGCCCTTCGGAACGCAGCGTCCTGAAAGATTCCCTGTCACACATCCCTCGCGACAGAGCACAAGAAACTCATGCATCTCAAAGAACTGAAACAGAAGACCCCGCCCGAACTCCTGGCCTTCGCGGAAGAGCTGGAGATCGAAAACGCCTCGAACCTGCGCAAGCAGGAGCTGATGTTCGCCTGCCTCAAGCAATTGGCGATGAACGATGTGGCGATCTATGGCGAGGGGGTTCTGGAAGTTCTGTCCGACGGGTTCGGCTTCCTGCGCTCGCCCGAGGCGAACTATCTCGCCGGGCCGGACGACATCTATGTCTCGCCCAGCCAGGTCCGCCGTTTCGGACTGCGCACCGGCGACACGGTCGAGGGCCAGATCCGCGCGCCGAAGGATGGCGAGCGCTATTTCGCCCTGCTGAAGGTCAACAAGGTCAATTTCGACGAGCCGGATTCGGTTCGGCATCGAATCAATTTCGACAACCTGACGCCGCTCTATCCGGATGAGAAGCTTCAGCTCGAGATCGAAGGCAATGACGATCAGAAGAGCAAGAAGAAGGAACAGTCGACCCGGGTCATCGATCTGGTCGCGCCGCTGGGCAAAGGTCAGCGCGCGCTGATCGTCGCGCCGCCGCGCACCGGTAAGACGATGCTGATGCAAAATGTCGCGCATGCGATTTCGCAGAACCACCCGGAAGTCTATCTGCTGGTCCTGCTGATCGACGAGCGGCCGGAAGAAGTGACGGATATGCAGCGCTCCGTGAAGGGCGAGGTTGTGTCCTCCACCTTCGACGAGCCGGCGCAGCGCCACGTCCAGGTTGCCGAAATGGTGATCGAGAAGGCCAAGCGGCTGGTCGAACACAAGCGCGACGTGGTCATCCTGCTAGATTCCATCACCCGCCTGGCCCGCGCCTACAACACGGTCGTCCCGTCCTCGGGCAAGGTCCTGACCGGCGGTGTCGACGCCAATGCCCTGCAGCGCCCGAAGCGCTTCTTCGGCGCGGCGCGCAACATCGAGGAAGGCGGATCGCTGACCATCATCTCGACCGCGCTGATCGATACCGGCAGCCGCATGGACGAGGTCATCTTCGAAGAGTTCAAGGGCACCGGTAACTCGGAAATCATCCTGGACCGCAAGCTCTCCGACAAGCGCACCTTCCCGGCCATCGACATCACCAAGTCGGGCACCCGCAAGGAAGAACTGCTGGTCGACAAGGGCACCCTGTCCAAGATGTGGGTCCTGCGCCGCATCCTCATGCCGATGGGCGTGGTCGACGCGATGGAATTCCTGCTCGACAAGATCAAGCATTCGAAGAACAACAACGAATTCTTCGACAGCATGAACCAGTAATCCGTGCTGCTGCGCTCCTGCGACAGCGGGAGCCTTCAAGGATCAGTGGAGACGCCCGAAGCAGGTTCCCGCTTTCGCAGGAATTCATACCGGGTATTCCTCGGCGGCCGGGTGAATCCCACGTGAGCCTCCATTTCCATTTTCTGTCCGAACCGGCCCGGAATTTCCGCTCCGTTACGTCCATGGCGGAACTGGCAGGCTCATAACGGCCGTGCTCTTGCGAAAGCAGGAGCCTTCATGGGTCAGATACAGGCCCGACGAAGATTCCTGCTTTCGCAGGAATACGGTAAGGGTGTGGGTAGTATTTCGAAGGAATCCGCCATGACCGATGCGCCGCCTGACATCTCCTATGCCGACTATCTGGGCCTGGACACCCTGTTCGACAGCCAACATCCGCGGTCCGATGCCCATGACGAGTTGCTGTTCATCATTCAGCACCAGACGTCGGAATTGTGGATGCGCCTTGCCCTGCATGAGTTGCATGCGGCGCGTGCGGCGATCCTGGCCGGGGAGACACGGCCGTCGTTTAAGATGCTGACCCGGGTGGCGCGGATCTTCGAACAGTTGAACAGCGCCTGGGACGTACTGCGCACCATGACGCCGTCGGAATACACCACCTTCCGTCCGTCCTTGGCCAATTCCTCCGGATTCCAATCCTTTCAGTATCGCGAGATCGAATTCCTGCTGGGCAACCGCAACAAGGCCTTGATGGATATGCATGAATCCCGCCCGTCTGTGATGGATCGGTTGCGTAACGAATTACAGATTCCGAGCCTTTACGACGCGGCGCTGGGCCGGCTGGCGGCCGCCGGTCTTACGATTCCGGAGAGTGTGCGGGACCGCGATCTGTCGACCCGGCACGAGCCCGATCCGGCGGTGGAGGAGGCCTGGCGCACGGTCTACCGCGCACCTCAGACCCATTGGGAACTCTATGAGCTGGGCGAGAAGCTGGTCGATCTGGAAGACTATTTCCGACGCTGGCGCTTCAACCATGTCACGACGGTCGAAAGGGTGATCGGCGCCAAACGCGGCACCGGCGGCACCAGCGGCGTCCCCTACCTGCGCCGGATGCTGGAAACCGTGCTGTTCCCAGAACTCTGGTCCGTGCGGACGGCGCTGTAAGGGCGTTGCGAGGCACCAACGTTTCCGTCATTCCCGCGCAGGCGGGAATCCAGAGGTCCATGCAGGATTGTGCCCGCTTTCCTGGATCCCCGCCTGCGCGGGGATGACGGCGTCCCAAATGTGCGCTCCTGCGAAAGCAGGAGCCTTCGCAGGGTGGACACGTTGCCGGGATGATGAAGGTTCCTGCTTTCGCAGGAACACGGCCGTTATGGGATCACGCTTCGGCGGTCTCGCCTTCCGCCGTGTCCTTACCTTCGGCCGCCTTCTGGGCATCTTCCTGGGCGGCGAGGCGGCGGCGGTAGAGCTGAACGAAATCGAACGGGGCCAGCAGCAGCATGGAGAAGCCGCCGGACCGCGTGGAATCGCAGACGATCTGACGCACGAAGGGGAACAGCATGCGCGGTACTTCGACCAGCAGCAGGGCGTTCAGCGCCTCTTTCGGCACCTGGCCGACGCGCACGATGGCGGCATAGGCCAGTTCCAGGATATAGGCGGTCTGCCCGTCCTGTTCGGCCTTCACCTCAACCGTCAGGACGACTTCCACATCGCGCCCGCCCAGGGCGGCGGTCTGCACGTCGATGACGATGCTCGCCTCCGGTGCGGCGCTGCTGGCAAAGGTCTGCGGCGCGTTCGGGTTCTCGAAGGACAGGTCCTTGATGTATTGCCGCATGATCTGATACGGCGGCTCGGCCTGGGTGCCGGGATTGGCCGTCTTCGGGATATCGCTGGGGTTAGCGGGCGCGGTGTCGCGATCGTCTGCCATGGAGTTCACTGTCCGTCTTTTGGGTCGGGAAAGCCCGGCAACCGGGCCGTCCGACGAAGTTCTGAAGGGCTGCGGGTCCGCTATCACACATCCGGGACACAGACAACCTCGGCCCCCGCCGGATGCGGCAGCGTCGGGTCCAGGCGCAGGACGGTCGCGTTCTTGACCCGGTGCCCGGTCAAAGAGCGGATGAAGCCCCAATGGGTCACGACCAGCGCCTCTGCCCAATCTTCCGTCGCCGCCATGCGCTGGCGGTATGCGATGGCCCGGCGGTCGACCTCGTGCTCCTGTTCCGGACCCGGCCACCATTCCTCGTCCAGATGACCGAAATCCAGCTCCGGCCATTGGGTCAGAAGCTCGGTTCGCGTGGTCCCGATGTCGCAGGTGAAATGGGCATGCTCGCGGATATCTGCATCGATCTGGACCGGCAGATCCAGCGCGTCCGCCAGGATCGCCGCCGATTGCAGGGTGCGCGAATAGG
Source organism: Pacificispira sp. (assembly GCF_965228185.1). Classification (NCBI taxonomy): domain Bacteria; kingdom Pseudomonadati; phylum Pseudomonadota; class Alphaproteobacteria; order Rhodospirillales; family Aestuariispiraceae; genus Pacificispira; species Pacificispira sp. Next base: position 951,127 of record NZ_CBDDHE010000008.1, read on the forward strand.
GCGACGCGACGATCCGGCGCAGCCCGTCGCGATGGGTTTCGGCGATGAAGGCCGCGGCGGCGGCGATCTGGCGCCGACCGATTTCGGTCAGATGCGGGTCGCGGATGCCCGGATCGACCGGGTTCTGGGCGAAACGCACATTGAATTCGGACTGTCCGTGACGCACCAGGATCACGGCTTGCGCTCCGGCGTATCGTCGCTGGGCGGCAGGCTTTCATTGCCACCCTGGTTGTCGTCGCGGTTCCAGGGGGAATTCGGATTCGGGTCGGAGACGTCCTCGAATTCGCCGTCGATCACCGGTCCGCGCCCGCCGCGGCCAGGACCGCCGCCCGGCGGATTTCCCGCCCGGCCCAGGCCGCCGGCATGGACATGGAACCGGCCGCTGGCCCGCATGCTGCCAATGATCGTCTTCGCCAGCGCGGCGCGCAGCGGCGGGATCAGCAGCACGAAGCCCAGCGCGTCGGTCAGAAAACCCGGCGTCAGCAGCAATGCGCCGGCCACCAGAATGCACAGGCCGGCGATCACTTCGTCGACCGGCATCTGGTTGCGATTCATGGCGGCACGGGCGCGCTCCATGGTCTGCAATCCCTGCTGGCGGACCAGCCAGGTACCGATGATCGCTGTCGCGAAGATCGTGATGACCGTCCATACGGTGCCGATCGCGCCGCCGATTTCGATAAAAAGGGCGATTTCCGCAATCGGAACGGCGATGAAGAGAAGAAGGATCAGGAACGGCATCTTGCCCTTTCGCGGGTGACGGCTTACATCTGAACCACGCAAACGGTGCGCGGTTCGCGCCTCAAGGGGCGTCCCGGCGGGACGCATTCCCCAGAGGTAGGATGGCGCGCCGTGAAAGGCAATGGTTAGACCTGGTAGCAGAGAGCGGTATGTCCATCGAACTTCTGATTTACGCGGCCGTCGCTCTGTTCCTGGTATTTCGCCTGTTCAGTGTCCTCGGCAAGCGGACCGGGCATCAAAAACGGCCGGACTTTCCGCCGGGTGCCGCGCCGGAGCGCGAGGAAAGCCGTTCGGGCGAAGCCCAGGACAACGTGGTTCGCATCCCCAGCGCCAATGACGGCGACGCCCCGGAAAGCGCGCAATTCAGCGGTCCGGCGGGCGAGGGACTGCGGGCGATCCGCGGTGCCGACCGCAATTTCGATCCGGATTCCTTCGTCGACGGCGCCAAGAAGGCCTTCGAAATGATCGTGACCGCCTATGCCGAAGGCGACCGCAAGACGCTGAAGAACCTGCTGGACAAGGCGACCTATGACAGTTTCTCCGGTGCGATCGACGCGCGGGAGAAGGCCGGCCACCGCATGGAGGACATGCTGGTCGGTATCGATTCAGCAGAGATCACCGAGGCAAGCCTGGACAAGGACATCGCCCGCGTCACCGTCACTTTCGCCAGCCAGCAGGTCAATGTGACCTATGACGGCGAGGGCCGCGTGGTGGACGGTGATCCGTCGACCGTCGAGACCGTGTCCGACGAATGGACCTTTGCCCGCAGCGTGAAATCCAGCGATCCCAACTGGCAATTGGTCGAAACCCGGGTCGCGGCCTGATCAAAATGCAGCCACGGTTCCGCCCGTTCCGAACCTTCGCGCTCTGCGCGATGGCGGCGATTGCCCTTGCTTCCTGCGAGGCGGAAAAGGACGAAAAGGAACCGGAACCCGCCCCGGTGGCGCCGGCTCCGGCCGGGATGACCCTGTCGGCGGTGGGGTTCGATGCGCTGCCGGACTGGCGCGCGGACGATCTGTCCGGCGCCCGAGACGCACTGTCGCGTTCCTGCGCGCGGATCCTGACCCTGAAGCCCGAAACCGAAATCGGCAGCGGCGCGCTGCAGACGACGGCGATGGACTGGCGCGCCGCCTGTCAGGCGCTGGACGCCGTACCGGATGGGGCGGATGCGCTGCGCGATTATTTCGAAGGCTTTTTCCAGCCCTTCGCGGTGGCCGACGCGGCGGATGGCGACGCCCCCGACGCGGATCAGGGGCTGTTCACCGGCTATTTCGAGGCGGAGCTGACCGGGTCGCGGGTCCGGGACGAGATCTTCGCCACGCCGATCTATGCCCGGCCGGAGGATTTGATCACCGTCGATCTTGGCCTGTTCGACCCGGAGCTGAAGGGTAAAGGCATTGTCGGCGCGGTGGAGAAAGGCAAGCTGAAACCCTATCCGACGCGCGGCGAGATCGAAGCGGGCGCGCTGAACGGCAAGAACCTCGAATTGTTGTGGATCGACGATCCGGTCGATGTGTTCCTGCTGCAGGTCCAGGGGTCGGGCCGAGTCATCCTGCCGGATGGCGAGGTCGTGCGGGTCGGCTTTGCCGCCCATAACGGCCATGGCTACCGCTCCATTGGACGCCGCCTGATCGATATGGGCGAATTGCAGGCCCATGAAGCGAGCTGGAACGGCATCCGCAACTGGGTCGAAAGCCATCCTGACAAGGCCGCCGAACTCTTCGCCTATAATCCGCGTTTCATCTTCTTCCGCCAGTTGGACGGCGACGGGCCGATCGGGGCGGAGGGTGTCGCCCTGACGCCGGAACGCAGCCTGGCGGTCGACACGGCGTTCATCCCGCTGGGCGCCCCGATCTGGCTCGACACCGTTCGGCCGGGCGGCAGCGCGGAACCGATGCGCCGCCTGATGGTGGCTCAGGACAAGGGTGGTGCGATCAAGGGCGTGATCCGCGGCGACTTCTTCTGGGGTTATGGCGATGCCGCCCTTGCGGAGGCCGGACGCATGAAGTCGACGGGCCGCTATTTCCTGTTGCTTCCCAAGCCCTTGGCGAACCGGGTGAAGGCGACGAGTTAACCCGTTCAACCGATCTGGCAGGTCGTTAAAGCGGGCTCGATTCCTTGCCATTCGGGCCGGCGCCGACCATTGTCGATGGCCTAATTGAGATTTCGGTTGAAGGTCCTCATGTCGGATTTCAGCATCCCGCCAAAAACCCTTCAGAAGCCGCCCGTCATCGGCGGCGTCGAACGGACAATCGAACCGCGCACGCTTGGACCGCCGTGCCCGCCCCTGTCAATCGTTTCATTTCCGTAACAATGCCGCGCCGCCGCAAAGATGCCGATGACAATGCCTTGTGGGAGGCCGTGAAGGCGACCGCGACGCCGGTTGTCCGGGATACGGTGTTCCGCGACAGTCTGGAATCCGCTATCGCCGTGCCACCTGAGGCGGAGAAAGCAAAGAAAACGGCAAAACGGCGGCCCGCTAATCGGCCTCCGACCGCCGTTCTCCCCGAGGCCCTGCCTCAGCCTAAGCGCGCCCGGGAACTCTCCCACGGCTGTGCGCCCGGCGTCGACCGACGGACGGCGGAAAGGCTGAAAAAGGGCCGGATGGAGATCGAGGGACGTCTGGACCTGCATGGGATGAGCCGCGAGGACGCCCATCGCGCGACATTGAGTTTCGTATCCGGCGCGCGCCTGTCCGGAAAGCGCTGCATCCTGATCGTGACCGGCAAGGGCAAGGGCATTCTACAGAGCGAACTGCCGCGCTGGCTTAACCTGTCGCCTATTCGCGAGCAGATCCTCAGCTTCAGCCACGCCCGGCCGCAGGATGGCGGGTCCGGTGCTGTCTATATCCTGTTGAAACGGGACAGAAGCGTGCCTTAGAGCCCCAAGGGAATACTACGACGCCGGAAGGCCTGGCAGGGGGCAGACGGTATCCTTCTGGCCTTTCCCGCGAATATGGACATCGAACACGCCGCGAAGGGCGTCCACCGCCGCGGGGTCCTTTCCGCTGCCGCTGCCGTAGTAGATGCCTAGGCAATCCTCGACCAACTGGGCGACATCGCCGATCGGACGGCCTGTCGCCTGGGCGATCCCATTCAGGTCGTGAGAGACCGATAGCGCCAGATTGGCCTTTGCGACCTCGCTGATGAAAGCGGAATAGAAGGAACCGAACCCGTTCTTCGCCCCCATCAGGTCGAGAACGGCGCAGGTCGGCGGCGCGGCGGCTTGGTCGCGTTTCAGGATCCCGTCAACCATGGTCCCGATCTGGGTCACCACCGTCGGACACATGCGGCTGGGGTCCATCTTGTCGGCCCATATGTCGATGCAATTGATATCCGGCCGATAGAACGGCAAGGCCGCCACGGCGTGGAACATTTCTTCGACATTGCTTTGCGTTGGCTGCCCATCATGGACCCAAACGATGAAATCCCCATCATCGCTGGGTCTGATAAGGCAGGAATAACCCGACCGGACCGACCTGAACATGGTAACGCAGCCTCCCAATCACTCAGAGCCCACGCTAAGCTACGCGAACAAGCTTAATCAATTCATAACATTGCATTTTCTTGCATGCGTTGTGGATAGGGTGACGTTTATACCGAGCGTCGTTCGAAATGCCCTGTTTCGGGAAAGGAAAGGCGGAAATGACCACGCCCTTTGGCCAACGGTTGCGCGATCTCCGGCGGGAACGCGGTGTGACCCTGAAAGACCTTGCCGAGGCGCTGGGGGTCAGCCAGGCCTACCTCTCAGCGCTGGAGACGGGCCGCCGGCCGCGGCCCACACCGGTCCGGGTCGACCAGATCTGCGCCTATTTCGGGATCATCTGGGACGAAGCGGAAAGTTTGAAGGACCTTGCCCGGTTGTCGCAACCGCGCATCACCATCGACACCACGGGCCTGTCACCGGAGGCGACCCGTCTGGCCAACCGCCTGGCGCAGCGCATAAGACGGCTGGACGGTAAGAAAATTCAACGTCTTCTGGAAACCCTGGGGTGAAAGTTTGGAATGCTTTCGATTTACCAAATATCAACTTGTTCCGTTTCAATATTAATGCGTTTCGCCATGAAACTTGGCGCGGGTTGGAAGGGAACGATCGGCGACTATGGCCGGTGACAAGCGGGAAACACGTGACAGCGTGACAAGCCGGGGTCGGCGCTCGGCCCGGTTCGGCAAATTGGTCGCAGCGCATCTTCTGCCGACCTTCATCCTTGTCATCGGTGTGGTCGCGGTTGGCGCGGGCCTCTTGTTCTATTCCGCTCATCAGCAGAACGCGGTCTCGCAGAATGCCGGCCGACATCTGGCCCAGACCGCCATTTCCGTGGTCACGGAGGAGATCGAGGCCTTCGTCCGGGACTATGCCTATTGGGACGCGACGGCCGAACACCTGATCGTAGACTACAATCCCGACTGGGCCGACGAGAATGTCGGTTCCTGGGCGATCGAGGGCCTGGAGATGTCCGGCGCCCTAGTCTTCGGGGCCGACAACCGGGTCATCAATGCCGCCGATCTCCATGATGCCGACCGGTTCCGCGAAGCCGCGAAACTGCGAAAGTCCCTGGTGGCGCTGATCGCCCGTGCCCGCGACATCAGCCGGACCGGCGACGAAATGCCCCCAGCCGCGACCGGTGTCTTTCGCGATGGTTACGGTATCCATCTTGCGGCGGCGGCTGTGATCCAATGGGAAGACGGCACCGACGCACCGCTCGACGGGTCGGAACCGGGCGTGCTGCTGTTTTATCGAACCATAGACGACACGATGCTTGCCAATCTGGAGGCGCGCTTCCTGCTCAGCGCGCCCCGTCTGGTCTTGAACGATCCGGGCGGCGGCATGGTGCCGCTCCGCTCCGTCGACGGCCGCGTGCTAGGCGGGCTCGCCTGGCAATCGGAAACGCCGGGCACGGACATGCTCAAGAACCTTGCGCTGCCGCTTCTGGCCTCTGTCGTCATCATGAGCATTCTGGTCGGGATGATCGTGGTTCGCGTGGTCCATTCTGCCCGTCAGGTCCGCATCTATCAGGCAGATCTGGAGGCGCAGACGCGGAAACTGCGCGCCGCGTGGAGCGAGGCGGAGAACGCGAACCGCAGCAAGTCCCGGTTCCTGGCGATGATGAGCCATGAATTGCGCACGCCGCTGAACGCCGTGATCGGGTTCTCCGATTTCATGCGCCAGGCACCGCAGGAGGTGATGGACTACGACCGGGTGCGGGGCTATGCCGAGGATATCCATACCAGCGGCACCTTTCTTCTGGCCCTGATCAACGACATCCTCGACATGTCGAAGATCGAATCGAACCGGTATGAGCTGTACGAAGAAGAGATCGATCTCGACACCATTCTGGACCAGTCGGCGACCCTGGTGCGCGGCATGGCCAAGGAGCGCGGGATCCGCCTGTCGGTGCCGGCTTCAGGGCAGCGTCTGCGGGTCGATGCCCGGGCGTTGAAACAGATCCTGCTGAACCTCCTGTCGAACGCGGTCAAGTTCTCGAATGCCGGCGGGATTGTCCGCGTCGACCACACGGTTCAGGACGGGATGGTGCGGATCGCCGTGACCGATAGCGGGATCGGCATGGCGCCCGCCGAAATCGAAAAGGCACTGACTCCCTTCGGTCAGGCCAAGGACGCGCATGTCCGCAACATGGAAGGGACGGGCCTGGGCCTGAACATCGCGAAATCGCTGGCCATCCTGCATGGCGGCGATCTCGAGCTGAGCTCGTCCCCGGGCAAGGGCACCACGGTCACGATCCTGCTGCCCGAATCCCGGTTGGTCGGCGCGCCGGCCGGTGCGGTATCCGCGGCCTGACCGCCCTGAATGCGGCGCAATGTCCTGCCGAATGGTTTTGCCGCGTTAACCAAATCACGTCATTGTGATCGCCACTCGGGTCGCTGGGATGGGCGGCCCGTATCAGCGCTTGGTTTAGGAACATCGTGGCGGAAAAATTCGATCCACGTTCCGGCGTGCCGGTTTCGACCGACGCCGCGAAGCTTTTTTTGTCGGTCTGGCGGGATCTGACGCGCCGCAGCGCGCCGGATCTGCCGCTGAAATCCGACCTGGACCCGGCCGCGCTGACGGCCGCTTTGCCGCATTTCTGGCTTTACCGGCAGATGCCCGACCGCACGATCCTGTGCCATTTCACCGGCGAGGACGTCACCTCCGCCTGGGGCGCGCCGACGCGCGGAAAACCGCTCAGCCAGATCATCCGCAACGGCATGCACAAACCTGTCGAGGCGCGTTTCAATCTGGCCATGGAGCGCAGGCTCCTGGTGCATGGCATCAACCATACGCCGGGCGCCGAACATTCCTATGCCGAACGCATTTACGGTCCCTTGCGGGACGAGGACGGCACGCTCTATGTCGCCGGGATTTCGGTCTATCGCAGCGCCGGTCCCGAACTCCTGGAAAACGCGCTGCAAAGCCTGGAAATGGATGCCCTGCGCGCCTATGACGCCCTGACGCTGGACTATATCGGCACGTTCCACGGCACCGATCTCGATCCGCTGGGGTGAGGGGGCCGGAAGACGGCCAGCCTAGCAATCAGCGGGCGGCCAGGACGTCGATTTCGACCAGATAATCGGGTTTCCCCAGCGCCGGGACGCAGACCAGCGTCCAGGGCGGCAAGCGGTCGCCGTGGAGTTCCTTGTGAACCGCGACATAGGCCGCGATGTTCTCCTGGCCGACGATATAGCTGGTGACCTTCACCACATGCTCCGGCCCCATCCCGGCTTCGGCCAGTATGGCGAAGACATTCTCCCAAGCCTGCCGGCTCTGCGCCTCGGCCCCGGCACGGCAGGTCCCGTCCGGCGCCTCGCCAAGCTGTCCCGACAGGGTCAGAAGGTCGCGCACGCCTTCCGTAAGGAAACCGTGATTGTAGGCGCTGGCGGGCGGTGCGATCTGCGGCGGGTTGATGGGCTTCGGCGGCATTCGATCATCCTTCTCATCGGTTAAATGGGTCGACAAGACGGGCCGGGAGAAATCGCTATCGCTCCAGGCCAAGGGCTTCGTCGGCGAAGACCACGATTTCCGCGATCAACTTTGAGAAGGCGATGGGCGCGGCCTTCATATGAAGAGGATCGAAGGCCGTAACCGGTAGAAAGAATTCGCTGCCGCTGGCCCTGTGCGACTTTGCCAGTTTACGGCGGGCCACGCGTTCACCTCCCTTGTTTACGATGACAAGGGCACCGAATTCGATCCCTTGGGAGCATTGGTAGAACGTGTATTTTCGGCAGCTTAGATCGCCCTCAATATCCGTGAAATGGATTTCCACATGATTGGCCGTGTCTTCCTCCGGTACCAATGCGTATGATCTGGACAATCCATCCAACAGGGCGGGAATGACGGCCTTCGAATAGTCGTAGGTCGTGTTCTCAAAACCGAGGATGGGGTCACTGAATACAAATTTCAGTTCTTCCTGATGAACAATCTCGACATTCAGTGGCGGCCGAACTTCTTGGGACTCGAGAATTGGGTCGTTGATAAGTTCCTTGGGTTCCATGACCCGTTCCTGAATGGATGCGCACGCCGTCGCACCGACCAGAAGCATCAATAGAACCGAGGCCCGCAAAATCGCGCGCATACATTCCCCTCCCGTGAAGCAGCAAGACTCACCGCTAAAAAACACGGGTGGTGAAACCGGGCAATCGCCTTCTACAAAATGAACTTCGACAAATCCGCGTTCTTGGCCAGGTTGCCGACCTGGGCGTGGACATAGGCGGCGTCGATTTCGAAAGTCTCGCCGTCCGGCTTGTCGGACGCGCTGTAGGAGATCTCTTCCAGCAGCTTTTCCAGCACGGTGTGCAGGCGCCGCGCGCCGATATTCTCGACCGATGCGTTGATCTCGGCGGCCAGCTTGGCCAGCGCGTCGATCGCATCCTCGGTGAAGGACAGGGTCAGCGCTTCCGTCCCCATCAGGGCGACATACTGCTTGATCAGGCTGTTATCCGGTTCGGTCAGGATGCGGCGGAAATCGGCCTCGGTCAGCGCGTTCAGGCTGACCCGGATCGGCAGGCGGCCCTGCAGTTCCGGCAACAGGTCGCTCGGCTTCGCCAGATGGAAGGCACCGGACGCGATGAACAGGATATGGTCGGTCTTCACCGCGCCGTGCTTGGTCGCGACCGTCGTGCCCTCGATCAGCGGCAGCAGGTCGCGCTGCACGCCTTCGCGGCTGACATCGCCGCCGGAGCGTTCGGACCGTACGGTGATCTTGTCGATCTCGTCGATGAAGGCGATGCCGTTCTGCTCGACATTGTGGATCGCGGCCAGCTTGATCGCCTCGTGATCGACCAGCTTGTCGGCCTCCTCGGCGACCAGGACCTCATAGCTTTCGCGCACGGTCATCTTGCGCGCCTTGGTGCGGCCGCCGCCCAGGGCCTTCCCGAAGATGTCGTTCAGGTTCAGCATGCCCATCTGGGCGCCCGGCATGCCGGGAATGTCCATGGTCGGCAGGCCCATGCCGCCGGTATCCTGGACGTGGATTTCGATTTCCTTGTCGTCCAGGGAGCCCTCGCGCAGCTTCTTGCGGAAGGTCTGGCGTGTCGCGTCGCCGGCCTTGTCGCCGACCAGGGCGTCGATCACCCGCTCCTCCGCCGACAATTCGGCCTTGGCGTGAACCTCGCGGCGCTGGTTCTCGGTCTCCATCTGGATCGCGACCTCGACCAGATCGCGCACGATCTGCTCCACATCGCGGCCGACATACCCGACCTCGGTGAATTTCGTCGCCTCGACCTTGATGAAGGGGGCGCGGGCCAGCTTGGCCAGGCGGCGGGCGATCTCGGTCTTGCCGCAGCCGGTCGGGCCGATCATCAGGATGTTCTTCGGCAGGACCTCTTCGCGCATCTCGGGCTCAAGCTGCAGCCGCCGCCAACGGTTGCGCAGGGCAATGGCGACGGCCTTCTTGGCGTCGTTCTGACCGACGATGAACCGGTCGAGTTCGGAGACGATCTCGCGGGGGCTGAAACTCGGGCTCTTGTCGCTCACGTGTCCAGGCTTTCCAGGGTGATGTTCTCATTGGTGTAGATGCAGATATCGGCCGCGACCTTCATCGACCGGCGGGCGATATCCTCGGCGCTCATATCGTCACGGTCGGCCAGCGCCCGGGCGGCGGCCAGGGCATAGGCCCCGCCTGATCCGATGCCGATCAGCCCGTCTTCCGGTTCCAGCACGTCGCCGGTGCCGCTGAGGATTAGCGAAACGTCCTTGTCGACCACGGCCATCATCGCCTCCAGGCGGCGCAGATAGCGGTCGGTGCGCCAGTCCTTGGCCAGTTCGACGCAGGCTCGGGTCAATTGCGCCGGATATTGCTCCAGCTTCGCTTCCAGCCGTTCGAACAGGGTGAAGGCGTCGGCGGTCGCCCCGGCAAAGCCGACGATCACCTTGCCGTCGGCCAGCGGGCGGACCTTGCGCGCATTGGATTTGAACACGGTGTTGCCCAGGCTGACCTGGCCGTCACCGGCGATGACCACCTTGTCGCCCTTGCGGACGGACAGGATCGTGGTGCCATGGAAAACCGGCGCGTCGCCGGCAGAAGTTTGCTGCGTCATGCCCGCCGATATGGGCGACCGGGCCCGGAAGGTCAACTCTGGCCCGCAGGCGACGTCAGGACCATGGCGCCAGGGCGGCTTCAGGATGGCGGAGTCAGGATGGCGGCGATCCGTCGACGGTCATGTTGAGATATTCCAGCGCCGAGGCGATGGGAATGAACAGGCTCAAGGAATCCGTGGCCTGCCCGCCGGCATTCGCGACCGCGACCGTGACGCCGAGAATATTGCCGTTTTCATCGACCAGCGCCCCGCCGCTATTGCCGCCATGGACGGCCGCGTCAGCCTGGATCAGCGGCGGTTCCCGCCCGGTCAGGCCCGTGGACCGAATGCTGCTGACGATGCCGCGGGTCACGGTGGCTTCCAGCACCTGTTGTGCCGGGGTGCCGATAACGAAAACCGGCGCCGCGACCTTCGGATAGGCGAGATGCAGCGGCAAGGGTTTCAGGCCGCTGACCGGCACCCGCAACAGGGCCACATCGCGGACCTTGTGGCGGCGCACCACATCGGCGGCCATTTCCAGGCCGGACGGGAACCGGACGCGCACCGTCTCGGCCTCGCCGACCACATGATAATTGGTCAGGATATGACCGTCTTCCCGGACGACGAAACCGGATCCATGCCCGCCGGCGCCGACCACAACGGTCACGACGGACCCGGTCACCGCGTCCGAAACCTCGTGAAAAGGCCTCTGGGACAGCGGCAGGTTCGGCAGCACGAAGACCGGCGCGGAGCTCGGTGCGGCGGAGCCGGATTCCGGCAGGTCGGCGGTTTGCGCCGTCGGGCCGAGTTTGCCGGAGACCGCGGCGACAAAATCCGCGTCGCCCGCCAGCCGGTCGGCCGACGCCGCGAAGGCGCCGCGCCACGCCTCCATGAACCCCGTCGTCGACGCCTTGGATTTCAGAAAATACCCATTGGAGGTGAACTGCGCGATTTCCCGCTGCTGAACCACGTCATAGACGCTCCAGGTCACGTCCAGATAGACCTCGCCGGCATATTTTCCAAGCGGCCGTCCGTCCCACCAATGGTGTTCCTCACAGAAATTGCCCCGCATCTCGTCGATACGGGCGGCGATGAGATACTGCGCGCGGTCGATTTCGTCCGGGACGTTGAACAGTTTTCCGGGATCGGTCGTCACGTCGAAGCCACGGCCGGTCATCGTATCGAAAAAGGCGATGCCCAGATCGTCGCGCCAGCCGGACAATTGCTGCGAGGCGCCGATCCAGGTTTCCGTGACTTCGCCGGTATAGCCGTAATTGCACAGACCCACGCTGGTCCCCGGCACGCCGTCGGCCGGGTAATGCGCGACGACCGTGCCCGACCGGATCCCGGACACGACCCGTTCGAAAGCGATCGGCTTGGTGCCTTCAACGCGGATGAAGTCGGCCGGCGCATCCTGCGCGACCGGGATATCCATTGTCGGTGTCGTGTTGCAGGCGGTTAGGGCGGCACAGGCGGCCAGCAGGCAGGCCGACGGGACAAAGGTCGCGATGCGGCGCGCCCAATTCGATTCACCAAAGACCATATGCGCCTCCCGAAAAAACAATCGGGAGGAGAATATGGAACAAATGCTGAACCGCCAAGAAAATTCGCGCGGGACGGGAATCAGGCGGACGTGTCGACTTTCTCCGTATCGTCCGGCGGCGGTGCCGCGTCGCCCTTGGCGACCAGCACCATGGCCGGGCGCAGCAGGCGATCGTGCAGCTTATAGCCCGATTGCAGGACCTGGACGACGGTGCCGGCCGGCTTGCCGGTGCCGGGCACTTCCTGGATCGCCTGATGTTCCGCATAGTTGAACTTCTCGTCCAACGGATCGATCTTGGCGATGTGGTTCTTCTGGAAGGCGTCCAGCAGCATCTTTTCGGTCATTTCGACCCCGACCAGCAGGTTCTTCATGACCTCGTTGTCGGCCCGGTGCTCTTCCGGCACGGCCTCGACGGCGCGGCGCAGATTGTCGACCACCGGCAGCAATTCCTTGGCCAGGCCGGACGCGGCATATTTCAGCGTGTCGCTGCGCTCCTTGTCGGCGCGGCGGCGGACATTTTCCGCCTCGGCCACGGCACGCAGCGCACGGTCGCGCATCGCCGCCAGTTCGGATTTCAGCTGGACGACCTCGTCGCTGTCTTCCGGTGCGGTTTCGACATCGGCACCGGTTTCCTCCACCGCGGCTTCGGCCGCGGCATCCGCCGCTTCCTGTTCGGTTTCGTCCGACTGGGTCTTCTTATCCTCGCTCATACTCACCGCCTGTTTGCGTTCATACCTTAAAAGGGTCGCGGGGGGCGTAGCCCATTCCGGGTGACGCCTCAAGTCCCGCTGCGAAATCCGCCGATCTTCTCCCGTTTTCGCCGGTTCAGGTCCTGGTGCCGCCGACCAGCCGGCCAATCACCTTGGCCGTATAATCGACCATGGGAATGATCCGGGCGTAATTCATCCGGGTCGGGCCCAGAACGCCGATGGCGCCGACGATCTTCTGACCGTCCTCGCCGCCGCGATACGGGGCGACGATCATGGAACAGCCGGCCAGCGAGAACAGATCGTTCTCGGCGCCGATGAAGATCTGGACACCTTGGGCGACCTCCGCCGCGTCCAGCAGCTTCCACAGGTTTTCCTTGGCTTCCAGGGCCGAGAACAGGCTGCGGATCCGTTCCAGATCGGCGATGGCCGTTACGTCCTCCAGCAGATTGGACTGACCGGACACGATCAGGACCCCTTCGCCGGACGTCACATCCGACCAGGTCGCCAGGCCGGTTTCGACCACCTTTGCCGTCAACTCGTCAATCTGGGCACGATGGGCCTGAATTTCATCCGCAATAACGCTGCGGGCGTCGGCGATGGACCGGCCGACCAGCTTCGCCGTCAGGTAATTCGTCGCCTCGATCAGGGTGGAGGAGGGCAGGCCCATCGGCAGGTCGATGACCCGGTTCTCCACCATGCCGCTTTCGGTGACCATCACGACCAGCGCCCGGCCCGGGCCCAACGGCACGAATTCGATATGCTTCAGCACGCCGTCGGTTTTCGGCGCGGTGACCAGTCCGGCGCAGCGGCTTAACCCCGACATCAGGGTCGAGGTTTCCTCCAGCATCTGGGTGACCGACCGGCCGGCCGTCGCGCATTGCCGCTCGATCATGGCGCGGTCGTCGCTGCTCAACTGGCCGCTTTGCAGCAAGCCGTCGACGAACAGCCTGACCCCCATATCGGTGGGCAGCCGCCCGGCGGAGGTATGCGGCGCATAGAGCAGCCCGGCCTCCTCCAGATCCGCCATGACATTGCGGATCGTGGCCGGCGACAGGCCCATATCCAGACGCCGCGAGAGCGTGCGCGAGCCGACGGGTTCGCCGGTTTCGACGAAGGCCTCCACGACCAGGCGCAGGATGTCTCGGGATCGATCGTTCAGCTCGGTTATCATGGCAGCGCAAATGTAGGTAGGGGTCGGTAAGGCGTCAATTGCCCCGCGGCGAAGCGCCAAGTGCCCCGCACTGGACGGAACCCGCGGGAAAGGCTAAAGCGTAAGTCGCTTAACCATAGTCAGAACCGTTGCAATTTGTCCCAGGGAGAAACGATGCGCCCGTCCGGCCGTGCCGCAGATCAGCTTAGAGAAATCGTCCTCGAACCGGAGGTCGCGCGCTATGCCGAAGGGTCGTGTCTGGCGAAATTCGGTCATACGCATGTCCTGTGCACCGCGTCGGTCGAGGATGGGGTTCCGCCGTTTCTGCGCAATACGGGCAAGGGCTGGGTGACGGCGGAATACGGCATGCTGCCGCGCTCCACCCACAGCCGGATGGACCGCCGCCGCACTGCCGACAGCGGCCGGTCGCAGGAAATCTCGCGCCTGATCGGGCGGTCCCTGCGGGCCGTTACGGATACGAAACTATTGGGCGAACGCCAAATCCGGGTCGATTGCGACGTGATCCAGGCCGATGGCGGCACCCGCACGGCGGCCACGACCGGCGGCTATGTCGCCCTGGCGCTGGCAATCCAGCATATGGTGAAGCTGGGCGCGGTCCAGAAATCGCCGCTGACCGGCTCCATCGCCGCGATCTCCTGCGGCCTCTACAAGGGCGAGGCGGTGCTGGATCTCGATTACGACGAGGATTCCTCGGCCCAGGCGGATGCGAATTTCGTGCTGACCGGCACCGGCGGCCTGGTCGAAATTCAGGGCACGGCGGAAGGCGAGCCGTTCAGCGAGGATCAGTTCCTGGCGCTCCTGCGCCTGGCGCGTAAGGGCTGCTCGGAATTGACGGCTGCGCAAAACGCCGTTCTGGCCAACGGCTGAGCGGGGCGGGGACAGGAACCGAATGGCGCGGCATTTCGACGGGGACAAGCTGGTCATCGCCAGCCATAACGAAGGCAAGGTCCGCGAAATCGCGGATCTGCTGAAACCCTTCGACGTGAAGGTCTTCTCTGCCGCCATGCTCGACCTGCCGGAGCCGGAAGAGACCGGCTACACCTTCCTGGCCAATGCCGAATTGAAGGCCCGCGCCGCCGCGACGGCCGCGAACATGCCGGCGCTGGCCGACGATTCCGGTCTGGCGGTGGCGGCGCTGGACGGCGCGCCCGGCATCTATTCGGCGCGCTGGGGCGGCAAGACCAAGAATTTCGACCTGGCCATGAACCGCGTGCACCGCGCCCTGATCGGCCAGGAGGATAAATCCGCCGCCTTCATCTGTGCCCTGGCGCTGGTCTGGCCCGACGGCCATCTGGAAGCCTTCGAGGGCCGGGTCGAAGGGTCGATCGTCGAGCCGGGACGGGGCAGCCGGGGTTTCGGTTATGACCCGATCTTCGTTCCGGAAGGGGACCGCCGGACCTTCGGGGAGATGGATCCCGACGAAAAGCACGCGATCAGCCACCGCGCCGACGCCTTCAACCAGTTGGTCGCGGCCTGCTTCTCGAAATGAGCCCGCAGCCCGAAAGAGCGGAAACGGCGGCGCGCGCGCCGCTGGCGCTCTATATCCATTGGCCCTTCTGCAAGGCCAAATGCCCCTATTGCGATTTCAACAGCCATGTCCGGGACGGCATCGACCAGGCGCGCTGGCGCAAGGCGCTGCTGACCGAGCTGGACGGCGCGCTGGACGGTTTCGAGGACCGGCGGCTGACCTCGATCTTTTTCGGCGGCGGCACGCCCTCGCTGATGGACCCGGAAACCACGGGCGCCCTGATCGCGGCGGCGCGGGTGAAGGTGCCGCCCGCCGACGATATCGAAATCACGTTGGAAGCGAATCCGACCTCGGTCGAGGCCGGCAAATTCGCCGCCTATGCCGATGCCGGGGTCAATCGGGTATCGCTGGGGATCCAGGCGCTGGACGACGAATCGTTGAAATTCCTGGGCCGGGAACATTCGGCGGCGGAAGCGCGCGGGGCCATCGATCTGGCCCACAGGCATTTCCCGCGCCGCTCCTTCGACCTGATCTATGCCCGGGCCGGTCAGACGCCCGACGCCTGGGCCGCGGAACTGGGTCAGGCGATCGATCTCGCCGCCGACCATCTCTCGCTCTATCAACTGACCATCGAGGAAGGGACGCATTTCCACACGCTGGCGCGGCTTGGACAGCCCCTGACGGCGGAGGAAGAGGTCGCCGCCGCGCTCTACGAGGCGACGCAGGCGCGTCTCGACGCGCTCGGCCTGCCCGCTTACGAGGTCTCGAACCACGCCCGTCCCGGCGCGGAAAGCCGCCATAACCTGGCCTATTGGCGCTATTGGGACTATGTCGGCATCGGCCCCGGCGCCCATGGCCGCGAGACCCGCGCCGGGGTCAAGCGCGCGACCACCCGCGAGCGCCTGCCCGAACGCTGGCTGGAGGCGGTGGACCGTCAGGGCCATGCGCTGAAGGAAGCGGAGGATATCGGCCCCGACCGCCGCCTGCAGGAACTGCTGCTGATGGGCCTGCGCCTGTCGGAAGGCGTTCCGGAAAGCCGCCTGATCGCCGAGACGGGACAGGGTTTCGGCGCGCTCGACGCCGAACGTCTGACGGCCTTGCTGGAGGAAGGCTACCTGGACCGCCGGGACAATGTGCTGCGCGCCACTCCCGAAGGCCGCCTGCGCCTGAACACCGTGCTGGGCTACCTGCTGGCCTAATCGAATCCCATCTTGTTCCTGCGAAAGCAGGAACCTTGGTCGGCCTGACACTCAAAAGCGTCCATCGAAGGCTCCGGCTTTCGCAGGAGCACGGTTTTAGGGGGACAGAACCGACACGGTCTGCGATCCTGGGAAGTAGTCCGCAATCGCAGGTTACAGTCCGGTTGCGGACGGGCGCGGTTCCCGGTTATCTGCTGGGCATGACGGAAGAACGGAACCCTCCCTATCCAGGCCCAGACCGCGAAGGTTGGAAGGCCGCGATCAGCGGCGGCGCGCCGCCGTCCTGGGTTGGGCCGTTGCGGCAGGACGAACGCGTGGTTTGGACCGGCCGCCCCAGCATCTGGTGCTTTAAGCTGAACGGGCTGTGGATGACGGTCTTCTTCTTCGTGTTTCTGTATGTTCTCGGTCCAGTTTTGTTGGTAGTTTTTCTGATCGCCATCCCGGAACTCATGAAGGTGGCAATCCTGGAGCCGTTCGCTTGGTTCTTCATTTCGGGCTTTGGCCTAGCCTTCCTGTTCGTTGTTTATGACAGCTTCGTGCGGCCGGTTCGCCTTATGGTGCGGATCGCGGGTATGCGCTACGCCGTAACGACGGATCGCGCGCTGATCGTCTGGCGGGGGGGCAAGGACCGCCAGTTCATCGAACCGGGCGAAATGCTGTGGGACATCGAAATGCGGCGGTCCATATTGACTGGGCGCGGCACGATCCGGCTGACCGAATGGATGGAGACCCGAAACCATTGGAAGAACCAGGGGCTGCGGGAGGCGGGTGCCTTTTGGCGGATCAAGGATCCCGAGGGCGCGCTGCAGGCGCTGCAGGCCATTCGACACAAACCGCTGACGCCTGAAGAGATCGGCATCTGGCAGCCCCGTTTCGATGCGCCGTTGGGCAAAAAATGGGACAAGCCGACGTGACGGCCGCTGCACCGGATCATCCGGAACTCGCGCCCTGGAATCCGGCGTTGCGGGCGGGCGAGAGATTGCTCTGGACCGGAAGGCCGTCTTCGGGCTGTGCCTCCCTGAACGGAATTCGGCTCCTTCTGGCCTCAATAGCGTTTTCGATTGGGTTGATGATGGCCGGGATACTGCTGTTCTCGGACATCCCGGGCGGCGGTACGGACGCCTGGCCGTTTCACTTTCGTGTCTACTTCGTCTGGGTATCGATTGTGCCGGTCTTGTACGGGGCCGGGTTCTATCTCGTGCGGCGTCGGCGGATTGATCGGACACGCTATGCGATCACCACGGATAGAGTCCTGATCGCCCGGAATCTTGGCGAGGAAGTGGCCGCGATCGAACCGCAGGATATCGATGCGGTCCCGACGGCACCGCGGGCCGATGCGAAGAGGGCCACCATCCGGCTGCGCCATTGGGTCGACACTCCGTTCGAGTTCCGGACCCTGCCGCGGCGCGAAACCGGGGCTTTGTGGGAAGTCGAAAACCCCGCCTCAGCCTATGTCGCTCTGGAACCTTTGATCCGGAAAGGGGCTGCGCTACGCCTCGCCCAAGGCCTGCCGCTGACTCGGACCTGACCCTGCGAAGGATATCGCCTCTGCTCCCGTCCGCTACTGGGATCCAGACCACCGCTTGTCCGAATAGCGAACAGATCGACTGTTTCCAGTTCGCGGCATAATGCATTCGGCGAATTGGCAATTGTGCCGGTGCGCGGTTTCCGTAATCTTTGGTCCTACCAATAAGAAAGCCTTCAGGGAGGACCTGACATGAAGCGTATTCTTTCCGCAGCCGGCTTGGCCGCGACCCTGGCCCTTGGGGCCGTCCCGGCCCAGGCGGCCGATGTCACCATGCGTATCTCGCTGCAGCTGCCGCTGAAAAGCCATCTCGGCCAGAATCTTCTGATGTTCAAGGAAGAGGTCGAGAAGACGACGAATGGCGAAGTTGCGGTCGAAATCTATGACAGCGCGCAGCTTTACAAGGACAAGGAAGTGCCCGCCGCCGTCGGCTCGGGCGCGATCGAGGCCGGTGTTGCCTCGCTGACCCGCTATGTCGGCGACATTCCGGCGGTCGATATCTTCTATCAGCCCTTCGTCTTCGACAGCGAGGAGAAGGTCCGCGCGGCCGTCGCCAAGGGCTCGCCCATCCGCGGCCCGATCGACGACGCAATCGCCGATACCGGCGCGACCGTGCTGTGGTGGCAGGCCTATGGCGGCGCGATCATGCTGTCCAAGGGCGGGCCGCTGAAAACCCCGGCCGATATGGAAGGCAAGAAGGTCCGCGTCTTCGGCAAGACGCTGGGTGATTTCGTGACCGCCGCCGGTGGTGCGCCGACCTTGATCTCGGGTTCGGAACAGTATCTGGCCTATCAGCGCGGCACGGTGGATATCGGCATGACCGGCGTGTCCGGCGTCAAATCCCGCAAGCTGTGGGAAGTGATGGACACGATCACGATCACCAACCACGCCGATATCGAATTCATCGTCGTGGTGAATACCGAATTCTGGAACGGCCTGTCCGATGCCCATAAGTCGGCGATCGAGGCGGCGGCGATGAAGGCGGAAGCCCATGTCCGCAACAAGATGTCGGAAATCGAAGCCGAAGCCTATGCCGCGGCCAAAGAAAACGGCATGAGCGTCTATACGCCGAATGCCGAGGAATTGGCAGCCTGGCGGGCCGTCGCGCAGCCGGTCTATGACGAGTACAAGGAAAAGGCCGGCGAACTCGGCCAGACCCTGTTCTCCGTCGCGACCGGAATGTAATCGGCTGGAACGCAAATCGGGGCCGCTCCGGGATGTTCGGGCGGCCCCTTCCGCGTGGAAAATGACCATGATCGACCGGTTCGTCACGGCACTGGCCTGGCTGGCCGCAGCCCTGTTCACGATATCAGGCTGCATGCTGACCTATGAGGTCGTCGCCCGCTATTTCTTCGTCAAGCCGACAGTCTGGGCGGCGGAACTCAGTCAGCTTTGCCTGATCTGGGGGTCGCTGATCGCCATGGCCTGGGCGCTGCGCTTCCATCGCCACATCGTGGTCGACGCCCTGGCGGCACAATTGCCGCCCCGGATCCTGCGCTGGACGGATACCGGCGCGATGGTCGTCGTCGCGGTGTTCAGTGCCGCGCTGGTCTGGAAGGGCTGGCCGATTTTCTGGGATTCCTTCGAACGCGGCCGGACCACCGGTTCCATGCTGGACCTGCCGGCCTGGGTCGCCGAACTGGCGGTGCCGTTCGGCTTTGCCGTCCTGTTCGCGCAGGCGGTGATCGAGGCGATTGAGACATTCAGGGGCAATCGGCCCGGCCACTGGGAGGCGCCCCACGAATGACCGTGATTCTGATCCTGGCGGCCCTGTTCGGGCTGTTGTTGCTGCGGGTGCCGGTTGCCTTTGCACTGGGCGGGCTGGGCCTTGCGCTGTTGCTGATTGGCGGATTCTCGCCGCTGATGGCGCCGCAGGCGGTGCTGTCCACGCTGGACGGGTTCATCCTGCTGGCCGTGCCGCTGTTCCTGCTGATGTCGAATGTGCTGCTGAAGGGCGGGGTCGGGCGCGACCTCTTCGCCGCCGTCCATGCCTGGGTCGGCCATTGGCCGGGCGGGCTGGCCGTGGCGACCATCCTGTCCTGCGGCATCTTCGCGGCGATTTCCGGCTCGTCGGTCGCAACGGCCGCGACCATCGGCACCGTCGCCATTCCGGAAATGATCAAGCGCGGTTACGAAAAGCGCTTCGTTTACGGCCTGCTGGCGGCAGGCGGGACGCTGGGCATCCTGATTCCGCCGTCGATCCCGATGATCGTCTATGGCTTCGTGACGGAGGAATCCGTCATCTCGCTGTTCCTCGCCGGGATCGGCCCCGGCATCGCGCTGCTGACGCTGTTCATCGTTCTGGCGATGATCCAGGCGCGGTTTTTCGGCGGCTACACGCCGGAAAAGCCGGTGTCCTGGCCGGAGCGCTGGCGCGCGACCCTGCGCGCCGTGCCCAGCCTGGCACTGGCGGCGCTGATCATCCTGGGGATCTATACCGGCGCCTTCACCCCGACGGAGGCTGCGGCGGTCGGTTTCGCCGCCGCCGTCGTGATCACCGCCGGCGTGCTGCGCACCCTGACCTGGAAGGCGTTCCGCGAGGCGGCCTTCGAGGCGATGGCGACGACCGTCGCGATCCTTTTGATCATCGCCGGGGCGAAGATTTTCGGGAAGGCGATCACGCTCTATCGTCTGCCGCAGGACATCTCGCTGTTCATCAGCCAGAACCTGGATACGGCGCTGTTGTTCATCATCGTCGTCAGCGCGGTGCTGCTGCTGATGGGCCTGGTATTCGAAGCCCTGTCCATGGTGTTGATCATGACGCCGGTCCTGCTGCCCTCCGCCATCCAGATGGGATTCGACCCGATCTGGTTCGGGGTCTTCATGGTGGTCATGGTCGAATGCGCGCTGATCACCCCACCGGTCGGATTGAATCTCTATGTGATACAATCCGTGGCCAGGGCGCCGCTATCGGATGTGGCGCGCGGCGTGCTGCCTTTCCTGGTTCTGATGCTGGCCGTGGCGGCGCTGCTCTACGTCTGGACCGATCTGGCGCTCTATATACCGTTCAAACTGTGAGGTGACCCATGTCCGCCCCCGATAAGCTGCGCGCGCTCCTCAATCGCGGCGGGCTCTCCGTCATGCCCTGCTGCTTCGACGCCCTGTCGGCGAAGCTGATCGAACAGGAAGGCTTTCCGCTGACCTTCATGTCCGGTTTCGCCGCCTCCGCCTCGCGGATCGGGGAGCCGGATCTGGGCCTGATGAGCTATGGCGAGGTCGTCGATCAGGCCCGCAACATCTGCGACACGGTCACGATCCCGGTCATCGGCGACGGCGACACGGGCTATGGCAACGCGATGAACGTGATCCGCACGGTCCAGGGCTTCGCCAAGGCCGGCTGCGGGGCGGTGATGATCGAGGACCAGGTTGCGCCGAAACGCTGCGGCCATACGCCGGGCAAGGCCGTGGTCGGGCGCGAGGAGGCCTTCGACCGTATCCGCGCCGCCGCCGACGCGCGGGCCGAAAGCGACATCCTGATCCTGGCGCGGACCGACGCGCGCCACGAACATGGGCTGGGCGAGGCGATTGACCGGGCCGCGAAATTCCACGAACTGGGCGCCGACATCCTGTTCGTGGAGGCGCCGAAGACGGTCGAGGAGATGCGCCGGGTCTGCGACGAGCTGCCCGGCCCGAAAATGGCCAATATCGTCGAAGGCGGCGAAACCCCGGATCTCAGCCATAAGGAACTGGCCGATATCGGTTATGCCATCGCCGCCTATCCGCTGACCCTGATGGCGGCGGCGATGCAGGCGATGGTCGGCACGCTGCAGGCGATGAAACAGGACGCGCCGCGCGACGGCATCATGGATTTCAAGGAATTGCGCCGCCGCATCGGTTTCGATTCCTACTATGAGGCCTCGTCGGTCTATACCTCATCCCAGCGCAAGATGGACTGAGCCGGGCGCGCCGCCGAAACCACGTCGTCGCAGGAGGGTCCCGCTGCCGCAGGACCCCGGTTACCGGGTCGGAAGAACTCAGCCGCGCCCGCGGGTGCGGATGGGTTCGGCATAGGCCATTTCGACATCCCAGGGGAACAGGATCCAGGTGTCCTGCGAGACCTCGGTGACGAAAGTGTCGACCATCGGGCGGCCGGCCGGCTTGGCGTAAACGGTGGCGAAATGGGCCTTGGGCAGCATGTCGCGCACGATTTTCGCGGTCTTGCCGGTATCGACCAGGTCGTCGACGATCAGCCAGCCCGAGCCGTCCCCGGCGTCGGCGGGCTTCAAAGTCGAGGCGGCGCCCTGCGTCTTGTGGTCATAGGACGCGATGCAGACCGTATCGATCAGGCGCACTTCCAACTCGCGCGCGACGATGGCGGCCGGGACCAGGCCGCCGCGCGTCACGGCGACGATGCCGTCCAGCGGCTGCAGATTGGCCAGGCGCCAGGCCAGGGCGCGGGCGTTGCGGTGCAGTTCTTCCCAGGAGACCGGATAGTCCCGGATGCGCGGCTCGTTCATCGACCGATAGTCCATTTTCGGTGAATTGGAATGGCGATCTGACTACCCGATGGGGGCGCGGCGGGCAAGAAAAACCCCCGGCGAACGGGTCGCCGGGGGGCTTTTTCAGGGTCGAGGCGTCCGTCCCTACCGGGCGAAACGCACCGCGATGAACTTCTTGCTGTCGCCGCGCAGGACTTTCAGCAGAACCGAGGACCGGCCGGCATCAAGCGCCGTCTTGACCTCGGTTTCGACTTCGCCCGGCGTGCCGACCTTGTTCTGGTTGACCTCCAGGATGACGTCGCCGCGGCGCAGATCCTTTTCTTCGGCGTCTGAGCCTTTGGCGACATCGGTGATGATGACGCCGCCGCCCTCGCCACGGTCCACGCCGAATTCCTCGGCCAGAACGTCGCTCAGCGAGGCGATTTCCAGACCCAGGGAGTCGAGTTTCTTGACCTGATCGGACTCGCTGCTCTGCGATTCCTGCTCGCCGGTAAGGGAGGCCAGATCGATCTTCTCGCGCTGACCCAGCGTCGGGGTCAGGTCGACCTCCTTGCCGTTCCGCCAGACGACCACGTCCACCGGCTCGTCGACGGCGGCATTGGCCACTAAACGCAGCAATTCGCGGGTATCGGAAACCGGCTTGCCGTCGAAGCTGATGATGATGTCGCCGGCCTGGAACCCGGCATCCGCCGCCGGTCCGCCGTCATGCACGGTCGAGATCAACGCGCCCTTGGCCGTTTCCATGCCCAGGGAGTCGGCAATGTCGTCGGTCACTTCCTGGATCGAAACGCCCAGCCAGCCGCGCCGGGTCGAGCCATAGGTCAGGATCTGGCTGACGACATTCGCCGCCTGGTTCGACGGAATCGAGAAGCCGATGCCGATCGATCCGCCGGTCTGCGAGAAGATCGCCGTGTTGATACCGATCACCTTGCCGTCCATGTTGAACAGCGGACCGCCGGAATTGCCCCGGTTGATCGACGCGTCGGTCTGGATGTAGTCGTCATAGGGACCGCTTTGAATGTTGCGGCCGCGCGCCGAGATGATCCCCGCCGTCACCGTACCGCCGAGACCGAGCGGATTGCCGATCGCGACGACCCAGTCGCCGACCCGCGCGGCATCGGAATCGCCCCAGGGCACTTCCGGCAGGGTTTTGCCTTCGGTGTTGATGCGCAAGACCGCGACATCGGTCGCCGGGTCGGAGCCGACGACTTCCGCGGTATATTCGGAATCGTCCTGCAGGATGACTTTCACCTCATCCGCGCCGTCGATGACGTGATTGTTGGTGATGACGATCCCCGCCGTGCCGTCGATGACGAAGCCGGACCCCAGGCTCTGCGCCCGGCGCGGCTCGTCGTTCTTATCGCCGCGGCCGAAGCGTTCCAGGAATTCTTCCGGGAAGGGGCCGGACCGCTGAACCGCGGTTTCGGACGAGATGTTGACCACCGCCGGCAGCAGCTTTTCCGCCAGATCGGCGAAGCTTTCCGGCGCCCCCCTGGCGAAACCGGGCCGCGCGGCCAGGAACAATACTGCCAGGCAGACCGTCATAAGGGTGATCAGGCGTAGCAGGCGGACCTGGTGGGCAGCGGTGTCCGCCGCCAGCGCCCGGGCGCGAGGCTGCGTCCGGTCCGAGCCGCTGCGATAGCTTTCGGGGTGTCGAAGATGCGTCATGGGTTTCCTCTATAGTCTCGCGCGGTGTTGCCGCCGCGTCTCGGGTCGCGGGCCACGATAGCATGGCCCGTCGGACGTGCATCCGGTTTTCCCGCCGTTCCGTCCCGGACCGGCCAGGCTTGGTCGCGTGTCGGGAATTCTGCGCATTTGCGATTTGGTGCGCAGGCAGGGGCCCGTCAATAAGCGGCGGGAGCGGAAGACCGCAATGCCACAGTTTCGCCTCAATTTCCGGCGGCGCGGGCCAGTTTTCCGCGCCAAAGCAGCACGGCGAAACACGCGAATGTGATGACGCCCGACAGGGCGATGGCCCAGGCCATGGGCATGGCGGACCCGTCGAACCCATGCCCGACGAGCAACCCGACGCCCGAAGCGATGGCGTATTGGAAGGTGCCGTAGAGGGCCGAGGCCGTCCCCGCCTTCTCCGGATAGGGCGCGACCGCGCCGGCCTGTGCATGCGGCAGGACGATGCCCATGCCGATGGCGAACACGACCATCGGGGCCAGAACCGTCACAACGCTTTCCACCCCGGCCAGCAGGAAGAGCAGCATCGCGAGGCCGCCAAGGGCGTTCAGCGACGCGCCGATTCCGACCGCGCGGCGACGGTCGTTCATCCTGGATGCCGTCCGGGCGCCGACGATAAATCCCAGTACGGCCGCCGAGAAGCAGTAGCTGAATTGTGTCGGCTCCAGGCCCAGCACGGTGATGAAGACGAAGCTGGAGCCGGAAATGAAGGCGAACAGGCCGGAATAGCTGCCCGCCGCGCAGAGCGAATAGCTGATGAAGCGCGGATCGACGGTGAGGCTCGCGATGTTGCGCAGGATGCGCCCCGGTGCCGTCGCGGCGGGATCGCGCATCCGGTTGGTCTCGGTCAGCATCAAGGCGCCGCCCAGCAATGCCAGCCCGCCCGCCGCCGACAGCGCGACGAAACAGGCCTGCCAGCCGAAAGCGTCGGTCAGATAGCCGCCAAGGACCGGCCCGATCAGGGGCGCGATCCCCATCGCGGCGGCAATCTTGGCCAGGACCTTGCCGGCGCCGTCCGGACCGTGCACGTCGCGGACGATGGCGCGCACGATGACCTGACCCGCGCAGCCGCCGACCGCCTGCAGGAAGCGGGCGCCGATCAGGACCTCCACGGTCGGGGCCAGGATGCAGAGGACGGAAGCGACGAAGTAGAGCGCCAGCCCGGCCAGGATCACCGGCCGCCGCCCGAACCGGTCCGACAGCGGCCCGTAGATCAGCTGCGAGAAGGCGAAGGCGATCAGATAGACGGACAGGGTGAGCTGTACCGTGGCCACATCGGTGCCGAAGGCGGCCTGGATGCCGGGCAGGGCGGGCAGATACAGATCCGTCGAAATCGGCCCGACGGCGACGATCAGAACTAGCAGGGCGGTTGCGGCGCCGCCGGCGGGATCGGCGAGGGGTCTCATGTCTTGGGCGGTCCGTTGCGGGTCAGGAACAGGAACTGGCAGAGCGCGGAAACCGCGACCAGGAGAATGACGACGGACAGAAGCCGCGCCGTCCCGTCGTAAAGCGGCTGGACGATCAGGCTGGTGCTGGCGGCGCAGAAGAACTGGAAGAATCCCAGCACCGCCGAGGCGCTGCCCGCGACGCGCGGAAAGGGGCGCAGGGCTTCCGCCATGCTGCCCGGAATGACCATCCCGAAACCGATCGTATAGACGCTCATCGGCGCGATGACGCGGACCAGGCTTAGTTCGCCGGACAGCGCCAGCAGCAACCCGGATCCGGCCAGCAGAAACCCGCAGCCGAACAGCACGACCTTGCGCGGTCCCCAACGCGGCACCAGCCGCCCGGCCAGGAAGCTGCCCGTCGCATAGCCAGATACGGTGAAGATCATCAGATAGCCGAACGTGTCGGCCCCGATGCCCAATTCGCCGATGAACAGGAAGGGCGCTTCGGTGAAATAGGCGAAGAACCCGGCGAAGGCGAGGCCGGAAACCAGAACCTGCCCCATGAAGAAGGGCGTGCGCAGCAGGTGCGCATAGATCCCGAGCAGCCGTCCGGGGCGCAGCGCCTCCGGATTGCGCGTCTCGTTGGTTTCCTTCAATCGGAAGACGCAGATCGTCAGCAGCCCGATCGCCAGGACGGTCAGCAGGACGAAACTGGCGCGCCAGCCGATATGGGTCTGGATCAGCCCGCCCAGCATCGGTGCCAGCGCCGGAACCACGGCCAGGGCCGTGCCCAGGATCGCGAAAGCCCCCGCCGCCGACGGGCCGTCGAACATGTCGCGGACCACGGCGCGTCCGACCACCGGCCCGACGCAGGCGACGAAGCCCTGCAGGAAACGGCCGGTCTGCAGCGCCTCGATCCCCCAGGCAAAGGCGCAGGCCAGACTGACGATCGCATAAAGCACAAGGCCGACCATCAGGACCGGCTTTCGGCCATACCGGTCGGAGAGCGGTCCGAACAGCAATTGCGCGCCGGAAAAACCCAGGAAAAACAGCGTCAGCGTCAGTTGGGTTTCGCTGGGCGCGACGGCGAATTCCGCCTGAATTGCGGGCAGGGACGGGACATAAAGCGCCATCGAGGCGACGCCCATCGCGACCAGGGCCGTGATCAGCGCAAGGAATCCCGGCGCGATGCGTGTCGCCATGCGGCGCGTCCTTTCCTGTCGTACGAACCGCCGACAGGGGACAGTCGGTCAGCCGATCCGGTGCAGCCGCGCGCCTTCGGTGCCCAGCCAATCCCGCGCCGCGCGATACTCCGGATAAACGGAGGCGACGGCGCGCCAGAAGGCCGGGGAATGATCCATATGGACGAGATGCGCAACCTCGTGGCTAACCACGTAGTCCAGGATCTCCGGCGGCGCAAGGATCAGCCGCCAGCTGAAGGACAGATCGCCATTAGCGGCGCAGGACCCCCATCGGGTGCGCTGGTCACGGATGCTGATCCGGCCCGGCTTGCGGCCCAGCGCGGCCGCCCGTTCCAGCGCCAGCGGCCGGATTTCCGCGCGCGCCTGCTTCTTCAGGAAATCGGTCAGGCGGCGCGCAAGATGTTCCGCCCCGCCGGTGACGATCAAGGCACCGTCCTCCGCCCGAACCAGGCCGCGCGCGTCGGGATTATGGACGATGCGATGGTCCTCGCCGCGATAGGGCACGATCCCGTCCGGCGCAAAATCCAGCCTGTCCGGCAGGCGGTCCAGCGCCTTCAGCGTCCAGCCCGCGTTCCGGTCTAGGAAGCGCAAGGCCTCGCGTTCCGGCACGCCCGGCGGCAGGGTCAGGACCGGCCGTCCCTGGCTGGCATCGACCGTCAGCTTGATCCGCCGCGCCCGGGGATGGCGGCGCAGCACAATATCGACGCGCCGCCCGTTCAGGTCGACGCTCCGTTCCGTTTCCTGCGGCCCCTCCGGGGCGCGGCTGGCGAAGTTGCGGAAAAAGCCCATGGACGCTGTCTAGCCTGAATCGTGCTTGTCCGGGAAGCGGTTCCGGGATTTCGGCCGGGCTGCTACGCCATGGCGGCCAGTTTCTCAATCGCCTGCGCCCATCCTCCGGCACCGCCGGACTCCGCGGGAACGCCGATATGGGTCATTTTCATCCGGGTTTTGCCGCCGACATCCGACAGTTCGACAATGACTTCGGTGACCGACGGGTGCCCTTCCGGCATTCCCATGCTTTGCGGCGGCACGATGTTCCCCGCATCATCGCACAGGCTTTCCGAATAGACGAGGCGGTATGGCCGGTCGACCTCCTTGTACTCGCCGGTGAACCACATCGTCATGGTCCGGTCCGGCATCTCCATTTTCATACAGATCTTGCGACGCCCGCCGACAACCACGTCCATTTCGGCGACCGGGATCGTCATGCCGTTCGGACCGTACCATTGCGCGAACAGGGCCGGGTCCGTCCACATGTCCCAAACTCGCTCAATCGGTGCCTCCAGCACACGTTCTATGCGAACCCAATCCATCTCAGCTTTCATGCTCGTCATCCCCAACGTGGATTTCCTGGTGTTGCAGAACGCTTTCCAACCGGTTGAACCTCGCCTGCCAAATCGATCGATATGCATCGGCCCAGGACGCCACCGCATTCAGCGGTTCCGCGTTCAGCTTGCAGGGTCTGTATTGTGCGTTCCGGCCCCTGACGATCAGGCCGGCCTGCTCCAGAACCTTGATATGCCTCGACACGGCGGGAAGGCTCATGTCGAACGGCGCGGCCAGTTCGTTGACCGTTGCGTCCCCTGCTGCCAGTCGCGCCAGCATGGCGCGCCGCGCCGGATGGGCCAGGGCGGCAAAGGTCTTATCAAGGATCCCCGCGTCGGACATACGTCGATGATTAACACATTTGTTAATTAGAAGATACGTTAAATAAAACTCCCATCGATTATCCCGTCGAGACAATCACCGGTTACGGTTATAGGATGCGCGCGCCATGACCGTTTCGAACTCGCGTTCCCCGACATCATCCGGCCTATCGCCGCGTATCGCGCCCCTTGTGCTGCTGATCCTGGGCAGTCTGTGGGGGCTAAACACGTCGTTGATCAAGCTGGCGGGGCTGGAAGGCGTGCCGCCGATCGGCCTGTCGACCCTGCAGATGAGCGGCGCCGCCGTGATCGTGGTTCTGTTCTGCCGCTGGCGCGGCATCGGTCTGCATTTCGACCGGGCGCATCTGTCCTACTATCTGCATGTCGGTGTTCTCGGCACGGCCGTGCCCAGCGTCAATCTGGTCAATACGCTGCGTGAATTGCCCGCCGGGGTCATGGTCCTGGCCATCGCCACGGTGCCGCTGCTGACCTATCTGGGCAGCCTGGCCTTCCGGATGGAACGGTTCGATCTGGGCCGGTTCGCGGGGGTCGTCCTCGGCCTGGCCGGTGTCGCCATGATCGTCCTGCCCAGTACCAGCCTGCCGGAGGCGGACGATACAATGTGGTTCCTGATCGGGATGATCACGCCGGTCATGTATTCCTATTCCGCCATCGCCGCCGCCCGGCTGCGCCCGGAAAACGGCAGTTCGGTCGGCCTGGCGGGCGGCATGTTGATCTGTATCGCGGCCCTGCTCTGGCCCATCGCGGGATTGGCCGGTCAGGTTTATATCCCGAATGTGGCGGCTCCGGATCTCGCGGCCCTGTGCATCGCCATCGTGACTCTGGTGACGGCGCTGGCCTATTTCCTCTATTTCGAACTGATCCGCGCCATCGGACCGGTCAGCATCAGTGTCGTCGGCTATGTCGTCACCCTGACCGGCATGATATTCGGCATGATCTTCTTCGGCGAAAGCCATTCCGCCTGGGTCTGGGCCGCCGCCGGCCTGATCTTCGCCGGCCTCGCCCTCGTCAATGGCCGCCAGGCCGCCGGTGCGCTGATGAATTCGGTGCGGGGATAGGCCACCATCCGTGTTCCTGCGAAAGCAGGAACCTTCGCGACAGCTTGCGTGGTGTCGGCCCATAGAAGGCTCCTGCTTCCGCAGGAGCGCCGTGGCGGGTCATTCGTAAACCGCGACAGGGTCGCCCAGGGCGGCCATCACCGGTTCGATCCCCAGGCCCGGCCGGTCGGAAACGATCAGGCATCCGTCGGCAACGGTCGGCGCGCCGGTGGCGATTTCGCCGTCATTGTAGTTCTGCAGGTCGGTCGTGTTCAGCAGCATGTCCGGCGGGGTAGAGGCCGCCAGATGGGCGACGGCCGCCGATGCGATCTCGCCGCCCCAGACATCCTCCACCGTCATCGGCAGGCCGCGCGCGGCGCAGATATCGCGGATCAAGCGCGCCTTGGTCAGCCCGCCCTGCTTGGCGATCTTCACGCAGACCGTGTCGCAGGCATCGTCGGCAATGGCGCGGAACAGGTCGTCGGCGGTCTTGATCGCCTCATCCAGTTTCAGCACATGGGACGTCCGGCGGCGCACCGACAGGCAATCGTCATAGCTATCGCAAGGCTGTTCGAAGGTCAGGCACAGATCTCTCGTTTCGTGGGCGAAACGAAGGGCCTGATCCCGGCGCCACCCGCGATTGGCATCCGCGATCAGCGATTCCTCGGGCCGCAGCAGCCCGGCGACCGACCGAACCCGTGCGGCCTCCGCCGACGGATCGCCGCCGACTTTCATCTGGAAGTACCGGAAGCCCTGAACCCGAAAATCGGCCAGCCGCGTGTCCAGATCGTCATGGGGCGGCTGCGGGATGGTCCGGAAAATCGGCATTGCGTCTAACCGACGTCCGCCCAGCAGCAAATGGCAGGGCACGCCCAGCGCCCGCCCGGCCAGGTCCCAGCAGGCGACGTCGATGGCGGATTTGGCATAGGCATGACCGTGCAGCCAGCGGTCCATCTCCGCATCCACCGCCGCGGGATTGCGCGGATCGAGCCCCAGCAGGTGCGGCGCCAGTTCCGCCAGCACTGCCGGGATGCCCTTGTCATGGGCGGGC
The DNA here is from genome assembly GCF_965228185.1 of Pacificispira sp. NCBI lineage: Bacteria > Pseudomonadati > Pseudomonadota > Alphaproteobacteria > Rhodospirillales > Aestuariispiraceae > Pacificispira > Pacificispira sp. The sequence continues at coordinate 981,466 of NZ_CBDDHE010000008.1, forward strand.
AGATAGAAGGCGACCATCGGCGCGCTCTCGCCCCAGCCGGTCAGGCCGGTATCGCTGTCCAGCGCCACGACATGGGCGGTCCCGGCATGCATCTCGAACCCCTTGCCCCAACGCCAGGGCCCGCCCTTGATGGGCAGCGGCGCAGCAAAAAGGCGGATGCGGGCGATTTTCATGGCGACCCTTCGCGTCTGAAACGAATGCCCGACCTTAACCGTCCGGTTGCAGTGTTGAAAAGCATGCGGTTCGACTACCATCCCGGCAATTCAAGGAGGGTATGCGCCATGCTGCTGAAACGTGATGAGTTGGAGGCGATCCGCGACGGGCGGCTAACTTCCGTCCATCGGGTCTGGCGACGGCCGACGGTGAAGGCCGGCGGGACGCTGAACACGCGGATCGGGCAATTGGCCATCGACGCCGTGACGCCGGTGGACTTGGCCTCCCTGCCCGACGCGGTTCAGGCGCCACTGGCCAGGCGCGAGGGGCAGGCCTATCGCATCGACCTGCATCTCGCCGGGCCCGATCCGCGCGTGGCGCTGCGGGAGGATGCCGAACTGACGGCAGAGGATATCGCCGCAATCCGGGCGAAACTGGCGCGGCTTGACCGGGCCTCGGCCCGCGGACCCTGGACGATGGACGCACTGTCCCGCATCGCGCGGCAGCCGGGCGTGGTCGCCAAGCAACTGGCGGCGGAGGCGGGGGTCGAACGCGACCGGTTCAAGACCGATATCCGCAAGCTGAAGGCGATGGGCCTGACCGTCAGCCTGGAGGTCGGCTACCGCCTGTCGCCGCGCGGCGCGGCCTTTCTGGCGGCTTCCCTTTCCGGGAATGAGGACTAGCTTTCCGCCGACGGAAGCGTGGAGTTGTGATGTCCAAGGATCCGAGACGCTGGCTGACCGTGAAGCCGCAGGGGCTGTACTGCGCGGCGGGCGATTTCTATGTCGACCCGACAAGGCCGGTGGCGCGGGCCGTCATCACCCATGGCCATGCCGACCATGCCCGCGCCGGGCATGGCAAGGTGCTGGCGACGGCGGAAACCCTGGCGATCATGCAAAGCCGGTTCGGCGAAGATTGCTGGGGGTCGGCCCAGGCGGTGGGGTTCGGCGAGCGCATCGAAATCGGGGCTGCGGTGGTTTCTCTCGCTCCGGCTGGGCATGTTCTGGGTAGCGCCCAGGCGGTGCTGGACCATGACGGCGGACGGGTCGTCGTCTCCGGCGATTACAAGCGGCGGCGCGACCCAACCTGCGCCGGTTTCGAGCCGGTGCCCTGCGATGTCTTCGTGACAGAGGCGACCTTTGCCTTGCCGGTCTTCCGCCATCCGGACGATGCGGGCGAGATCGCGAAACTGATGGATTCCCTGCGCCTGTTCCCGAACCGCACGCATCTGGTCGGCGCCTATGCGCTGGGCAAGGCGCAGCGGGTCATCCGCCTGCTGAGAGAGGCGGGATACGACCGCACGATCTATCTGCACGGCGCGCTGGAGGCCTTGTGCACGCTCTATGAAGGATTGGGCGTGGCGCTGGGGCCGCTGGAACCGGTCGCCGGCAACAAGAAGGACAAGGCGGGCGAGATCGTGATGTGCCCGCCGGGCGCGCTGAACGATCGTTGGGCGGCAGGGTTTCCCGATCCGGTCACCGCCATGGCATCGGGCTGGATGCGGGTCCGCCAGCGCGCGCGGCAGCGCGGCGTCGAATTGCCGCTGATCCTGTCCGACCATGCCGATTGGGACGAACTGACCCGGACGCTGCACGATGTCGGCGCGCCGCAGGTCTGGATCACCCATGGCCGGGAGGAGGCGCTGGCCCATTATGCGCAACAGGCGGGGTTCCAAGCCGAGGCCCTGTCGCTGGTCGGGTTCGAGGAGGGCGAGGACGGATGAAGCGCTTCGCCGATCTGATGGAGCGGCTGGTCTATACCGGCGGGCGCAATGCCAAGCTGGCGATCCTGGCGGAATATTTCCGCACCACGCCGGATCCGGACCGGGGCTGGGCACTGGCGGCGCTGACCGACGGCTACGAGACCCGCCTTCTGACCCCGGCGGCGGTCCGAAAACTGGCCGAGGCGCGAACCGATCCGGTGCTGTTCGGCCTGTCCTACGATTATGTCGGCGATCTGGCCGAGACGACGGCGCTGATCTGGCCGGAGGCAGAGGCACCCTGTGGAGAGCCACCGCCCCTGTCCGAGGTCATCGACACGCTGGCCGGAACCAGCCGCGCGCGCGCCCCACAGCATGTCGAAGGCTGGCTGGATCGGCTCGACGGGTCCGGCCGCTATGCTCTGCTGAAATTGCTGATGGGCGGGCTGCGGGTCGGCGTATCGGCCCGGCTGGCGAAGACCGCGCTGGCGCAATATGGCGGCAAGCCGATCGAGGAAATCGAGGAATTATGGTTCGGCCTGACGCCGCCCTATGGCGACCTCTTCGCCTGGCTGGACGGCAGAACCGCCGCGCCGCAGGTCGATACCAGCACGCTGTTCCGCCCGGTCATGCTGGCCAATCCCTTGGAGGACGGCGAATTGGACCGCCTGGACCCGTCGGAATACCGCGCGGAATGGAAATGGGACGGAATCCGCGTGCAATTGGCTGCCCGGGACGGGGAAGCGCGCCTGTTCACCCGCACCGGCGACGAGATCGGCCCGGCCTTCCCCGATATCGCCGACCGGGCGGATTTCGACGCGGTGCTGGATGGCGAATTGCTGGTCCGGCGGGAGGGCGAAATCCGACCATTCAACGATCTGCAGCAGCGCCTGGGCCGCAAGTCGGTGACGGCGGCGATGCTGCGCGACTATCCGGCGCATCTGCGGGTCTATGACATCCTGTTTCGCGGCGAGCGCGACCTGCGCCCCGACCCGTTCGAGACACGGCGCGCGGAACTGGAAGCCTTCGTCACCGGACTGAATCGGGACTGGCTGGACCTGTCGCCGCTGGTGCCCTTCGACGACTGGGATGCCCTGCGCGCGATCTGGGACGGGACGCGGGAGGCCGGGATCGAGGGGTTGATGCTGAAACGGGCCGATGCGCCCTATACCGCCGGACGTCCGAAAGGCCCCTGGTTCAAATGGAAGCGCGCGCCGCTGACCGCCGATTGCGTGCTGATGTATGCCCAGCGCGGTCACGGCAAGCGGTCGTCGCTCTATTCCGATTTCACCTTTGGCTGCTGGCGCGACGGGCCGGACGGCGCGCCGGAACTGGTGCCGGTCGGCAAGGCCTATTCCGGCTATACCGACGCCGAGTTGAAGGAAATCGACCGCTGGATCCGCCGCAACACGGTGGAGAAATTCGGTCCCGTACGGTCCGTCACCCCCGAAATCGTCCTGGAGGTGGCCTTCGATTCCGTCCACCTGTCGAAGCGCCACAAGTCGGGCATCGCCATGCGTTTCCTGCGCATCCACCGCCTGCGCAAAGACAAGCCGGCGGAGGAAGCCGACCGGGTCGAGACCCTGGCTGCGATGATCGAGGGCTAGCCCCTCACCCGGCCCTTCGGGCCACCCTCTCCCATGGGGCGAGGGTACCTTCCAAAGCCCCTCTCCCTCGGGGAGAGGGGTTGGGGTGAGGGAAATTGCTACCCCCGCTCCCCGCGCATTTCCCGGACTTCCGCGCGCAGCGCCTTCAGCTCGGCCATGATTTCCTCATGCTCGCTGCCCAGCTCGCCGCGGGTTTCGGCTTCGGCGGCCTTGTGCTCCTGGCTCATGCTGTCGACGATGATGGCGATGAACAGGTTCAGGACGGCGAAAGTGGTCAGCAGGATGAAGACCACGAAGAACAGCCAGGCCTGGGGATAGACTTCCATCACCGGGCGGACGATGCCCATGGACCAGCTTTCCAAGGTCATGATCTGGAACAGCGAATAGACGGATTCCCCGATGGTCCCGAACCAGTCCGGGAAGGCCTCGCCGAACAGTTTCGTCGCCATGACCGAGGCGATGTAGAAGACCAGCGACAGCAGCATGATGACCGATCCCATGCCCGGGATCGCGCGCAGCAGGGCCTGCACCACCAGCCGCATGGACGGCACCAGCGAAATCAGCCGCAGGGCGCGCAGGATACGCAGCGCGCGCAGCACCGACACGCCGTCGCCCGCCGGGGCCAGGGTGACGCCGACAATCACGAAATCGAAAACGTTCCAGGCGCTTTTGAAGAAGGCCAGGCGGTAGACCGCGAGCTTCAGCAGGATTTCGACGACGAAGATCGCCAGCGCGATCTTGTCGAGCGCCATCAGCAACCCGCCGGCATGGGCCATCGCCGTTTCCGACGTTTCCAGCCCCAAAATCAGGGCGTTGGCCACGATCACCCCGGTGATCGTATTCTGAAACAACCTGGATTCGATCAGTGCCTTGATACGGTCCATGGCAACGCGGCCTCCTCACGCCCAAAATGCTGCGCCGCATATGAAGGGCGGAACGGCCGGAAAATCAAGCGGTGGCGGCACCTGCGATGGCGGGATTGGTCGCGGCCCAGGCACAGAGCTGGGGATAGCTCGGCTCCTCCAGCCCGATCAGGGGCAGGCCGGTCTCGTTGCAGAAGGCACGGAAGGTGTCGGCGGTGAAGGCCTCCACCGGAATGCCTTTGGCGACGGCCCAGTCGACGGCCTCGATCTCCTGACCCCAATAGCCGACGCGCGGGGCCGGGACATGGGCGTGGATCGTCTGCATGTGGGCGACCTTGGGGTCGTTGCGGTAGGTCCGCCAGATGTCGACATACAGGAAATCGACCGGCACCGCCGCCGGATCGTGCCGGTAGGTCAGCAGATCATGTTCGACGATGTCGACCTTGTCGCGGGTCGGCCAGTCGTCCATCCCGGCGAAATCCCGGGCCAGGGCGATCACCTCCGCGTCGCGTTCGACCACGGTCACCTTGGTGACTTCCGGCTTGGCGGCGACGGCATAGGCCATGATCGCCATGCCCAGACCGCCGATCAGCACATGGCCCGACGCGGCTTCCAGATGCGGCCATTGGCTTTCGATTTCCATCGGATTGACGGTCATCCAGGCCTCGTTGTTGCGCATCAGCCCGAATTGCATATGCCGGATCTGGCGATGTCCCAGGAAATAGCCCGCACCCGCCGGAAAATAGGCCTGCCACAATTTCCAGTTCGCGCCCTGGGCCTTGCGGAATTTCGGGATCGGGAAGGGCGCATAGGGCAGGGCAGGCTGGTCGCCGACCGGTTCCGGTACATAGGATTCCACATTCGGCACCATCTCGCCCAGCATCGCCGCCCCCATCGATTGTCCGTTACCGGCACGACCTTAGGGTGCGCGGTTTTCGGCGTCACGTCTTTTCCGGCACGCGATCTTCCCCGGCCAATGCCTGCCACAGGGCCTGCCCCACCAGACCGCCGCGCCGGTCGCGTCGGCGCATGATCATCAGGCGCGAATGCCGCACCGGATAGCCCGCCAGGTCGAGCCGGACCAGCGTGCCGCTTTCCAGTTCCGCGCGGATCATGTGTTCGGGCATGCCGCCCCAGCCCATGCCCGCCAGCAGGATTTCCTTCTTCGCCGCGAAATCGGTGACGGTCCAGCGCAGCCCGTCCGGCAGCACGTCGCGGGTCTGGTCATAGGCGCCCCGCCCGGTCCCGGCGACGACGACCTGGACAAAGGCGCGCATGGCCGCATTTTCGATCGGCCCCGCGTCGGTTTCCGGTCCGTATCCAGGCCGGGCGACCGGGATGATATCCAGTTCCAGAAAGGGGATGCTTTCCACCTCGTCCAGCGGCGCGCTGTTGTCCGGGGCGACGATGATATCGGCCTCGCCGCGCATCAGCCGGTCCGCCGCCCCGCCCAACACGTCGGTCGCCAGCTTGATATGGGTCTGCGGATAGGCGCGTCCGACCGCGCCGACGACCGCCAGGACCGGTGCCATCGGACAGGTGGCGGAAACGGACAGCGCGACTTCCGGTTCCTGCCGCGCCGCCAGCCGGTCGGCGAGATTCCGCAACTCCCGCATCTGACTGAGGACGATGCAGGCCTGGCGGTGAAAGGCCCGGCCTTCCGGCGTCAGCACGGGCCGGTAGCCGTCGCGGGACAACAGGGTCACGCCCGCCGCCGTCTCCAACTGCTTGATCATATGGCTGACCGCCGGCTGGGTTTTGTGCAGCTTTTCCGCCGCCGCGCGGAAGGTGCCTTCGCCGACCACGGCGTCCAGCACGCGCAATTGTTCGTGGGTGATCAAGACCTTCGCCTTAGATGATTAGTACGATTTATCGAGTTTATCAGAAACTATCATTATCTTTCTATCATGTATCGCCACAGATAGGGGCGGTCGGGCCGCGTTAGGGTCCGCACTGGAAGCCTCAATTCTGAAAGGGTGACGATCATGAAGCTTTATATGAAACCGGGTGCCTGTTCGCTGGCCTCCCATATCGCGCTGCGCGAAGTCGGTGCCGCCTTCGATCTGGACCAGGTCGATACGGACAAGAAAATCACCGCGTCGGGCAGCGATTACCGCCGCGTCAATGCCAAGGGTTATGTCCCGGCGCTGGAGCTGGACAGTGGCGAGGTCCTGACCGAGGGCGCGTCGATCCTGCAATACATCGCCGACACCAATCCGGGCAGCGGCCTGGCCCCGGCGGCAGGGTCGGTCGAGCGCGCGCGTCTGCAGGAACATCTGAACTATACCGCGTCGGAACTGCACAAGGCCTTCAACCCATTCTTCCGTGCCGGTGTCAGCGACGCGGACAAGCAGTCGGCGGGCAGGGCCGTGGCTCAGAAATTCGACTATGTCGAAACCCTGCTTGCCGACGGCCGGACCCATCTGCTGGGCAGCGCCTTCACCGTTGCGGACGCCTATCTGTTCGTCGTGTCCAACTGGGCGAATTTCGTCGGCATCGATCTGGGCAACTGGCCGAAGCTGAAGGCCTTTGTCGAACGGGTCGCGGCCCGACCGACGACCCAGGCGGCGCTGCGGGCGGAAGGCCTGGCCTGACCCATGGATACGGAGACGGCCCATCGCGCCATTCTCGGCCTGCTGCAGACCTATTTCGACGGTCTGTACCATGCCGACACCGCCCGTCTGAGCGAAATCTTCCACCCGGACGCCCGGTATGTGAACACGGTCGACGGGCACCGCACCAACCTGTCGGTGCCGGAGTATTTCGCCCTGGTCGACGCCCGCACCCCGCCGTCGCAGGAAGGTCAGGATCGGCGGGACAAAGTCCTCGCGGTTCAGATCGGCGGACCCAATATGGCCTTTGCCAGGGTCGAGATGGCGATGATGGGCCGGGTCTATACCGACTTCCTGACGCTGGTTTTCGACCAGGACCGCTGGTGGATTCTGGCGAAGGTGTTTCATTTCGAACTCGAAACGTGAAGGACATCCCATGCCCTATGTGAATATCAAGGTAACCCGCGAAGGCGGCCCGAACGGGACCGGACCCTCGGCGGAACAGAAGAAGGAACTGATCGCCGGGGTCACCGACCTGCTGGTCCGCGTCCTTGACAAGGACCCGGCCACGACCTTTGTGATCATCGACGAGGTCGACCTGGACAATTGGGGTCTGAACAGCATGTCGACGCGGGACTACCGGGCCCGGCAATCCGGCTAGAGAGCGCCCGTCGCGGCGCCGGAAACAGAGGGTGGAAATGCCATGTTGAAAACCGGACTGACCGATCTTCTCGGGATCGAACACCCTGTGCTTCTGGCGCCGATGGCCGGCGTCAGCGGCGCCGAGCTGGCGGCATCCGTTTCCGCCGCCGGGGGCCTCGGCCTGCTGGGCGGCGGCTATTGCGACAGCGCCTGGATCCGTCAGGAACTGGACGCCCTGCGCGGCAAGCGTTTCGGGTTCGGGGCCATCACCTGGGCGCTGGATCAGGATCCCAACGTCCTGGACATCGCCCTGTCCTATGGGCCGGAGGCGGTCTTTCTGTCCTTCGGCGATATTGCGCCCCATGCAGGAAAGGTCCGGGATGCGGGCGTCAAGCTGATCGCCCAGGTGCAGACGGTGGATGGCGCGAAGTGCGCCGCCGACCAGGGCGCGGACATCATTGTCGCCCAGGGGACGGAGGCCGGCGGCCATGGCGGGGCGCGCGCGACCCTGCCCCTGGTCGCGGCCGTGGTCGATGCCGTGCCGGACCGTCCGGTTGTGGCGGCGGGCGGCATCGCCGACGGGCGCGGCCTGGCCGCCGCCCTGATGCTGGGCGCCCAGGGCGTGCTGGTCGGCACCGCCTTCTGCGCGGCGGAGGAATCCCTGGCCAAGCCCGGCGCGAAGAAGATCATGGAAACCGCCAGCGGCGACCGCACGATCCGCAGCACGGTTTTCGACATTGCCCGCGACAAGGACTGGCCGAAGGATTGGAACCTGCGCACCCTGCGCAATGACTTCACCGACCGCTGGCATGACGATCCGGCCGCCATGCTGCCCGATGTCGATTCGATCCGCGCCGCCTATAACGCCGCCCTCGACAAGGGGGAATTCAAGGAGGCCGCCATCATCGTCGGGGAGGCAATCGATCTGGTCCATGCCGTCGAACCCGCCGCCGATATCCTGCAGCGCATCGTCCGTCAGGCCGAAGACCGCCTCGCCGGCGCGCTGACCTTTCTGCGCACGCCATGACCCCGGCCCCGGAGAACAGATGATCCGCCATATTGTCTTTTTCACCGCCAAGGACGGGATCGACGCCGAACGCCTGCGTGACGGGCTGTCGATCCTGACCGGCATTCCCCATGCCCGTCATCTGGAAATCGGCCTGAACCAGAAGACCGACCCGTTGAGCCGCGAGGTCGATATCGTGGTCTATGGCGAATTCGACGACGAAGCGGCCTTGGCCGCCTACAAGGCGCATCCGGTTTATCAGCGCGCCATAGAGCGGGTCCGCCCGCTGCGCGAGATGCGGTTGGCCGCGAATTTCGATACGCAGGCCGCCGTCACCGCACCACGGATCGCCCGGCAGGCGGGCTGACCCCGGATCACAACGGAATCGCCTGGGCCGCCAGGATCGCCAGTACCAGCATCGCGATCCCCAGGGCGATGGCCAGCATGGCCACGACCAGCCCGGCGGCGATCAGAACGCCGTCCTTCTCGAACAGGCCGATCGCCAGCGCGAACAAGGCCACGGCCGGGGGCAGATTGCTGAACGGCAGCGGCAGGGCCACCACCAAACCCAGAAGCCCGGCCGTCACCCCAATCAGTGCGATGGCGGGTGCCGTCGTCAGAAACAGCCAGCGCGGCCGGACATAGCGTTCGATCCACCGCAGCGCGGGCCGAAGTCGCTGCGCCGCCGCCACGACGGTCTCCGTCCGCAGGCGCCGCCGACGGATAAAGCGCGGCAGTACCGGCGATCGGAACCCCAGCGCCATTTGATAGGCCGGAATCAGCATCGCCAGTCCGGCGAAACTGGAAATTCCGGGCATCAGGCCCAGGATCGCGAGCAGAAACAGCAACCCGCCGAAGGACCGTCGGCGCAGCAAATAGGCGACCTGACCGATGCTCGTCTCCGGCTTGCCGATCGCCGGGCCGAGCCGGCCGAGCAGGTCCGATGTCCGTTCGTCCGGACGGGGCGCAAGCTCTGGCGGCGTCGCGCCCGGCCCCTGGTCGGTTGTCATGGCCGTGTACCGGCATCCTTGGTGCGGCCGATCGATTCCGCCGCAACGGTGCCGGTCTCGGACAGGGTCTGGGCCGCAACGGCGGATCGGGTGAAGGTCACCCGGTCTTCGCGCGCCACCGGACCGCGCCGCAGCAGGCGCCACAGGACGAAACCGACCAGCGCGCCATGGATCAGCGCGGTATAGGTGAACAGCGCCGGGAAGGGCAGGGTGGATTGCAGCAGCGACGCCAGGACCGGCCCCATCGCCGCCCCGGCCCCGAAGACCAGCAGCAGGCCGCTCGACACCTCGACCATCTGGTCGGGCTTCGCATGGTCATTGGCATGGGCGACGGACAGCGCATAGACCGGCATCGCGCCCGCACCCAGCAGCGCGCCGATGCTCAAGAGCGCCCACAGGTCGCCGCCGGCCAGGAAGGTCAGGGTCAGTCCGGCCAGGCAGGCCAGGGCGGAGGCCGCGATGACGACATAGCGCCGGTCGACCCGGTCCGACAGTGCCCCGAACGGCCATTGCGCAAGGGCCCCGCCCAGCACGATCGCGCTCATGAACAGGCCGACGCCCGACGGGTCCAGACCGTTCGCCTGGGCAAAAAGCGGCGCCAGGGCCCAGAAGGCCCCATTTGCGAAGCCGACCGCCGCGCAGCCGACGAATCCGACCGGCGAGATCTTGTAGAGCCGCTTCAGATTGGCGCGGATCGGCGCGGCCGGTTTGGGCGAGGTCGAGGTCGTGAAGGCCAGCGGCAGGGCCGAGACCGAAATCAGGATGGACGTCACCGCGAAGAGCAGGAAGGACGTGGGCGAGGCCATGCCGACCATCAACTGGCCGATCGTCACCACCGTCAGATTCACGATCGTATAGACCGAAAACACCGTGCCGCGGTTGGCATTGGTCGATTTCTCGTTCAGCCAGCTTTCGATGACGATATACAGAACCGCGAAACACAGGCCGGTAATGCCGCGCAAGGCCGCCCACAGATAGGGTTCTGGCATCATCGCGTGCAGCAGCGCGGTGACGGAGGTCAAGGACGCCATCGCCATGAAGGTGCGGATATGCCCGCCCCGGCTCAACAGATAGGGTCCGGAAATACAGCCGACGGTGAAGCCCAGGAAATAGAAGGTCCCCTGCAGGCCGATCTGCAGATTGGAAAAGGATTCCGCCACCCCCCGGATCGGCAACAGCGTCCCTTGTAGTCCATTGCCCATCAGCAACAGCGCCACACTGACCAGCAACGCCGCCACCGGCGCCAAAGCCCCCCGCAACGCCGTCCCGCCGGTCTGGCCGTCTGCCTGATTCATACAACCCCCAACCTGTCGCCGCTTCGCTGCCCCGCAGACGGTCAGGGTGTTCGGATTTCCCGAAGGATGCAACAGGGCCTGCGCCCCATACGCAAGGTCGGCGGGTGAACGGGGGACCGATATGGCCCCCCGTTCTGGGTATCAGGCGTAAAAGGGCGAATTCATCTCCCGGCTCGCCGCCGCCGTCGCCTTGGCGTCGAAGACCCGCGTGTAGAAGGCGGCGTTCAGCGCTTGCGCCTCGCTTGGAAAATAGTTCAACGCAAAGGAAGTCGCGTTCTCGACCGTATCGAAGGCATAGATCCCGCCTGGCGTCCCGGTATGCAGGCCGCTGAGCCAGGTCTTGGACATCAGGCCCGGCTGCTGCTTCAGGACCGGATTGAATTGGCGCCAGGGCGCATTGTCGAAGGGCAGGGCGCTCAGCCAGACTTCCGTATAGACAAAAGCCCCCGGTTCCCGATCCAGCGCGCCGCCCGGATAATGGACCGAGTTCATCTCCCGGCTGGCCTCTTCCGTCGCGACGGCGTCGAAGATGCGCGTGGTCTGGGCGACCCCGAACTTCCGCGCCTCTTCCGGGAAATAGCCGGTGACGAAGGCTTCGGCGTCGGCCACGGTCTCGAAACTGTAGATCCCGCCGGCCGAATTGTTGCCGACACCACTGAGCCAGGTCTTGTTGCGGAAGCCCGGCAGGGCCTTGATGTCGGCATTGATGTCGCGCCACTCCACCAGGATCCGACCCCCGTCAAGATCAATGGCGACGGACCGGCCGGTCAGCCCACGGCGCGCAGCAGCGACAGCCACCGCGCAGGATGACGACCCCGAGGCCAGAGTAATCCCTGCTCCGCGCTCCCATACGCGTGTGCGCAATTGATCAGGACCGGTCAGATGCACGAACTGAACGTTCGTACGCTCCGGAAAAAGAGGATGATGCTCAATTTCCTTCCCTCGAGAGGCAAGGTCGATCACGTCGGCGTCATCAACGAAGAACGTGCAATGGGGGTTTCCCATACCAGTCGCTACCGGATCGCCCTCGATGGGCAGATGCAGGGTATCCACCTCTTCCGACAAGGGAATGCGATTCCACTGCAGGAAGGGGGTGCCCATGTTTACCCGGGTCAGGCCGTCGCCGGCATCCTCGCATACGAGAAGACCGCGTTCCGTTCGCAAAACTACGGCCTCTCGCCCGCTCTCATCCATTAGGTGGCGCGCGATGCAGCGCGTGGCATTCCCGCAGGCGGCCGAAACCGAGCCATCGGAGTTGAGGAAGGTGATAGCGGCATCCGCCTCGCCATCGACGTCCATCACAGCCAGTTGATCGAACCCCACGCCTCGATGCCTGTCAGCCAGGGCCCGCGCCATGCCAGCCGTCATCGCCGGGCCGCCAGCACGGCGGTCGATCACGACGAAGTCGTTGCCAAGCCCGTGCATTTTCATGAAGGGCAGGTGTATGGATGCGGTAGGCGTCATTCGGCGGCATATAAACTTGTGCGAGTTCCGATGGAAGCGTTAGCCGTCGGTCGGGACGACATTGGTCGCCAATCTGAGTTCGCGCGCTCGCTTCGCAGAGATTATCCAAAGCTTGTCGTTGGGAACCTGATACGCCAAATCGTTGACCTTCGAGAACCCCAGATCCCCCCAGTACTTGCGGTCGATCTCGTAAGCGAAGTCGCGGTCCGTTGCGGAATGAAGCCCTAACTCGGCGATATCCATCATCTCGCGAATGTCGCCGGCGATGAAGACGTCGACACAGGCCGAGATACAGTTCACCAGAACGATCGTGTTGATCTCGCGCTTGCTGATTTCCCGGCCAATCTGGTGCGCCGCCAAAAGGTCGCCGCCCGGGCTCTGAGCAATAACCAATCCCTCGACGTCGGCCTGCTCGACAACGGACAGAAAGGTATACGCAGTTCGGGCCGAGATTTCCCCGTCCAGCACAAGGAACTGATCACCGTCCAATGTGGTTTCGATGAACAAGTTGCCGCCCACCGGTTCGGCAGAATCCGACACCAGCAGACCGCCCGGCGGTGCGCAGGCAGCAAGAATACCGATAGCGATTGCAATTTTCGCAAGGCGACGGAACATGAAGGTCCTCAGGAGCGGCAGGCGTTCCACCGTGTCCCCGTGCCAAGCAGACTGTCAAGGCGCGCCCGGAAACCACCCCGAAGATCGTGCCGAAAATACCCTTGACGCTCAGAGACCTTGCCATTAGTCCGGCCTCCGAGTGGGCCGTTAGCTCAGTTGGTAGAGCAACTGACTTTTAATCAGTGGGTCGCAGGTTCGAATCCTGCACGGCTCACCACTGCAGACACCAGCAAAAATCGAAAAACGCCAGTAACATGCTGGCAGTTTTTCGGTCTTGAGACCAGTCGTCGCTTGCCTGCCTAAACTACATACAGAGAAGTCAAGCATGCTGCGATGCAGCAATTGCTCTTGGTGCGGACACGAAACAGCTTTTGCATCCCACGAAAGGTTTCCTGCGTTGGAGGACAGCCACAGACAGAATCCTGTCGGGAAAGGTTTCGTTTCAAAGCTGGAAAACAACAGATACCGATGTAATGCTAGGGTTAGACGCCGCCGTAAACACTGTCGATTGCATTGCCTCAAAGTGCGCTGCCGACCTTTCGACCGAAGAGTTTCTGTCTACGACACACGGCATCGAGTGGCGAATTCCAAAAGCGACGGCCCGGGCGAAACCCGGGCCGAGCAATCCACTTGATCAAGCGCAGAAAGTCCCCCGCGCCAGACTTTCTCAGAGCTCTTCCGGTGGCACTGGCACCGCATATTCGTGGATGTAATTGATCACGACCCGAGCGTCGTCCGCTGCTTGCGTGA
>NZ_CBDDHE010000009.1:0-178286 GCF_965228185.1 Pacificispira sp.
GACAGGACCGGACCGAAAATCTCTTCCCGGGCGATGGTCATGTCGTTGGTGACATCGGCGAAGACGGTCGGGCGCACGAAGTACCCCCGATTGACGCCTTCCGGCCGGCCGACCCCGCCGGCGACCAGACGGGCGCCTTCGTCGATCCCGGCCTGGATCAGACCCTGGATCTTGTCGAACTGCGCCGCGCTGACAACCGGACCGATATGGCGGCCTTCCTCGGACGGTTCGCCGACCTTGGTCGCTTCGGCGGTTTCGCGCGCGATCTCGACGGCGTCGTCATAGACCGACCGTTCGACCAGCATGCGGGTCGGGGCGTTGCAGGACTGGCCGGAATTGTAGAACACGCCGATGGCGCCGCCCTTCACCGCCTTGCGGATATCGGCGTCGGCAAAGACGATGTTGGGGCCCTTGCCGCCCAATTCCAGCGACACGCGCTTGACGGTGTCGGCGGCGGCCTTGGTGACCGCGATCCCGGCGCGGGTCGAGCCGGTCAGCGACATGATGTCGATGTCGGGATGCGTGCTCATCGCCTCGCCGACATTCGGGCCATCGCCATTAACCAGGTTGAAGACGCCTTTCGGGATCCCCGCCTGATCAACGAATTCCGCGAACAGCATCGACGACAGCGGCGCGATTTCCGACGGTTTCAGGACCATGGTGCAGCCGGCGGCCAGCGCGGCCCCGACTTTCAGCGCGACCTGGTTCATCGGCCAGTTCCACGGCGTAATCAGGCCCGCGACGCCAATCGGCTCATGCACGATGTATTCGCCCTGGGCGTCGTCGCGCAGCGGATGTTCCCAGGTGAAATCGTCCATCACCCGGATAAAGGCGCGCAGATGGGACGAGCCGGATGTAGCCTGGGCATTGCGCGCCATGGCGATCGGCGCGCCCATTTCCTTGGAAATCGCCTGGGCCATTTCTTCGGCCCGGCTCTCATAGACTTCGACCAGTTTCACCAGATACGCGCGCCGTTCCGCCGGGGTCGTCCGGCCCCAGGTTTCGAAGGCCTTCTTCGCGGCCGCAACCGCGCGGTCGACATCCGCCTTCGCGCCCATCGAGATGGTCGCACAGGGTTCTTCCGTCGCCGGGTTGATGACGTCGAGCGTTTTGGGGGCCGACGGGGCCGTCCACGCGCCGTCAATATAGAACTCGGTCAATGCGGGCATTCTTTGTCTCCCTTAGGACTGGGTGGGGAATCTCGGACGCGGACTGTATCAGAGGCAAACTCGAAGGAAAGCCGAAACGGACCGGCAAAATGCCGATCCGTTCACAAGCCTTTTGACCGATTGGGAAGCCGCCTATTCCGCGGCACGCCGCGACGGCGGGACCCACTTCATCGGCGCCAACTGATCGTTCAGCGGAACGTCCGCCAGAGCATCGACATAGTTTGTCATGACCTTCACTGCCACCCCCAGTATGACCTCATAGGCCTGTTGGCGGGTGTAACCGGCATTCAGGAACGCCTCCAACGATTTGTCGCCGACATGACCGCGCGATACCGTCAAGGCGGTGGCGAAGGCATGCAGTGCCTCCAGCTTGGGATCGTTCAGCGCCTCGCCTTCGCGCAGATGCTCGACCTCGCCGTCATCCAGCCCGGCCTTGATCGCGCCGCCGCTATGGGCCGCGACACAGAAATGGCATTCATTCTCGCGGCTGACCGCCAGCAGGATCAATTGCCGTTCGATGGGCGAGAGCGACGATTTCTCGAAGATGCCGGTCAGTGTCAGATAGCCTTCCAGTGTCGCCGGGGCCTCCGCCATGGCGCCAAGGATGTTGGGGACGAATCCAAACTTCCCTTGTACCTTTTCCAGGAACGGCTTGGCCGCCTCCGGCGCAGTGTCGATGGAATGGATGGTGCTCTTGTTCATACTCCTGCCTCCTAACCGAATGTAATGCCTGTTTGACCGAACAGCCGGCCATCAAGCGGTGTTGCGATTCGGGAGGTGGTCATTATGGAACGATTGTTCCAATAAAATCGACAAATCAAACAGTCACAGTCGCGTGAGGGTCAGGCGAAGGCGGCGGAGACAGCCTGATCGCAGATCTGCTTCAGCAGGCGGGGGTCGGAGTTGATCTTCGAAATCACCTGCACCCCTTGCATCGTCGCCATCAAATGGCGGGCCCGCGCCCGGGCGTCGGCATCTGCCGGCAATTCCCCAAAGGCCTGCGCGCGGCGCAGCAGACGGTCCAGAGCATTTTCAATGCGGGCCAGCGCCTGGCGCGCATGTGCCAGAACTTCCGGGTCACGACTACCGAACTCGGCGACGGTGTTGGTGATCATGCAGCCGGCATTTCGGCCGTCACAGGAGCGCGAAACCAAGCGTTCGAAAAGCGCTACCAACGCCTCACGCGCGCTGCCCGGTTCCGTCGCGGCGTCCAGATTGGCGACGGTACTGGCCCCGACATAGCGTTCGAAGGCCCGCAGAAAGATCTGCTTCTTGTCACCGAACGTGCCATAGAGGCTGGCGCGGTTGACGCCTGTGCTGACGACAATGTCGTCGACCGATGTCGCGTCGTATCCGTGCTGCCAGAAGGTCCGCATCGCGCGGTCCAGCGCATCGTCCGGATCGAATGCTTTCAAGCGGCCCATTTTCTCAGCTCCTTGTCCAATTACGGATATGGGGTTCTGGAACGGACATTCAATTTTCTTGCCAGTCGCGCCCCGTCCATCTTGGACGCTATTCCGGTTTGTCGCCCCGGGCGCACATTGCTAAACCGGGTCGACGTCAAACAGGAGTGTGACATGAGCGAATGGTCCGGCAAACCGATTCCGCGCCTTGAGGATACCAGACTGCTGACCGGTAAGGGCCGGTTCGTGGAAGATCTACGCCTGCCGGACATGCTGCATGCGGCCGTCTTCCGCTCCCCAGTCGCCCATGGCCGGATCACCGAACTGGACGTGACGGACGCGGCGGACCTTCCCGGTGTCGTCGGTATTCTGACCGCAGCGGATCTCGACCGGTTGGGCTGCAAGCCGATGCCCTGCAAATCGGCCCATCCCGGCAGCGACGGGACACCCTTCCAATCCCCGGTGCGCGATCTTTTGGCGCGCGACACGGTGCGTTTCGTCGGCGATCCCATTGCCTTTATCGTCGCCGAAACCGAGGACGCCGCCCGGGACGCCCTGGACGCGATCATGGCCGATTTCGACGAATTGCCGGCGGTGACCGACCCGACACAGTCCACGGATACCGCGGTCGTCTGGGAAGAAGGCGATGCGGATACGGTCGCAGCCGCCTTCGCGGCGGCCGCACGCACGGTCGAAATCCAACAACGCAGCGACCGGGTCTCCGTCGCGCCGATCGAAACGCGGTCGGCGCTGGGCCAGTACCAGGATGGCGGCTACACGCTGTTCACCCAGACGCAGGGTGTCCATTTCATGCGCGACATGGTCGCCGCGACCCTGGGTGCCGACCCCGCCTCCGTCCGGGTTGTGACCGGTGATGTCGGCGGCAGTTTCGGCATCAAGCTGATGAACTATCCGGAACAAAGCCTGGTCCTGGCCGCGTCGAAAGCCTATGGACGGCCGGTGCGCTGGGTCTCCAGCCGGTCGGAATCCTTTCTGTCCGATGCCTATGGCCGTGGCCAGGCCAGCACGGCCGCCGTCGCGTTGGACGCGGACGGTCGGATCACCGCGCTGAAAGTAACGTCGACCGGCGATATGGGCGCCTATGCGTCCGCACTGGGGGTCGGTGTGCTGACCAAGGGCTTCACCAAGACGCTGGGCCATGTCTATGACATCCCGGCGCTGCATGTGACGGTCTCCGCCGTCTATACGAATGCCGCGCCGACCGACGCCTATCGCGGCGCGGGCAAGCCGGAAGCCCAGTATCTGGTGGAGCGGCTCATCGAAAAGGCAGGCCGCGAAACCGGATTGGGCCCATTGGAATTCCGCCGCCGGAACCTGGTGCCGGAAGCAAAAATGCCCTATCGCGCCGCAAACGGCTTCATTTACGATTCGGCGCGGTTCGAGGCAGTCATGAACGCAGGCGCCGAAGCCGCCGACTGGCAAGGCTTCGACGCCCGAAAGTCCGCCAGCGCCGACCGGGGCCTGAAACGGGGCATCGGCATCGGGCTTTACCTGCATCTGACCGGCGGCAGCGCGTCGGAACGCAGCGAGGTTCTGCTGCAGCCCGATGGCAGCATCCTCGTCCTGACCGGCGTTCAGGCATCCGGCCAGGGCCACGAAACCGCCTTCGCCCAATTGCTGGCCGACAAGTTGGAAATTCCGATGGACCGGATTCGCGTGGTCGAGGGCGATACCGCCCAGATCAAGACCGGCGGCGGCACCGGAGGCTCGTCCTCCCTGCCCATCGCGGGGGTGACGATCCTGAAGGCCGCCGACGTGATGCTGGACAATGCCAGGGCGCTTGCCGCCGAACGTCTGGAAACGGCGGAGGTCGATCTGGAATACGGCACGGGCGGGTTCACCGTTGTCGGCACCGACCGCCGGGTGACGCTGGCGGAGATCGCTGCCGACCTGCCGGAAGAGCGGGAAAACCTGTGCGGCGGCACGGCGGAGAGCGATCATGAAATCCAGACCGTTCCGCATGGCGCCTATGTCGTGGAGGTCGAAATCGACCCGGAGACAGGTTTCGTGCGGCTCGACCGTTTTACGGCAGTGGACGATCTGGGCCGCCGGGTGAACCCGATGATCGCCGAGGGTCAGATCCATGGAGGTCTGGCCCAGGCCATCGGTCAGGCCCTATACGAACGGACGGTCTTCGATCCGGAGACCGGGCAATTGTTGAGCGGGTCCTTCATGGATTATCAACTGCCCCGCGCCGGGGATCTGCCCAATTTCGCGCTGCATTCGGCCGATACGCCGACCGACATCAACATACTGGGGATGAAGGGCGCCGGTGAGATCGCAAGTATCGGCGGACCGGCCGCAGTGGTGAACGCGGTGGCCGACGCGATCGGGCGCCAGGACATCGACATGCCGCTGACGCCCGAACGGGTCTGGACCTATCTGAACGGTTAGAGTGTCCAGTACAGACTGTAGAGCAGGCCGGCAGCGACGGAACCGACCGCAGCGATTGCCAAGTACACCAGGAAGACCGGCATTTTGACCAAGGCCTTTACGGCGACGGCTGCCGGGATGCAGGTAACGCCGCCCGCCACCATGAAGGCCAGTGCCGCCCCTGGCTGCAAGCCGACTTCCATAAGCCCGCGCACCAGCGGGATCGCCGCATAACCGTTCAGATAGGCCGGTACGCCGACTGCCGCAGCGGCGGGCACGGCAAAGGGGCCGAGATCGGACAGCCCGCCGGCGATCTGATCCATCGGGACCCAGGCAATCATCATCGCCTCGATCAGAAAGGCCAGGCTGAGCCATTTGACCAGGAACCAGCCCATCGTACCGGTTTCCTCGACGAACTGGACACGTCGGTTCCCCTCCCGCCAAAAGGCCCAGCGCGGCGAGTTGTCCTTGACCGGGCCGCATCCCTGGGATGTTGCCGCGGGTTTGCTGCCGCAACTGGACTTGCGGGCGACCCCGTCGCGCAACACATCGCTGAGCTTTCCGGCCCGCTGCAGCACCATGACCGAAAGCCCGCCGAGCAGGCCCAACCCGACAGCGGACAAGGTCTTGGCGATCGCCATTTCCGGTCCCAGCACGCCCCAGGTCAGAACCAGCATTTCCGGATCGATGACCGGCGATGCCAGCCAGAACGCCATCACCGGCGCCAGCGGCACGCCTGCGGCCAGCAGTGCCGCGATCAACGGCACCACCCCACAGGAGCAGAAGGGCGACAGCGCCCCGAAAACGGCCGCCGTCAGAACCGCACTTTCCTGACGCCCGGACAGCGCCTTTGCAATCAAGGCGTCGGCACCGGTCGCCTTTACATAGGCCGCGATCAGGATGCTCACTGCGATAAAGGGCCCGGTGTCGATCAGGCTGTTCCCGGTCGCGCCGAGCAATGCCAGCGCTTCATCCGTTACCAGGACGAAAATCGCAGCAACCAGGGCAGTAAAAGCCCAGACCACCCGATCCTTTGGCAGGGAGCGGAGCCAGGAAACGATGTTTCCAGAAATATCGAAATAGTGAGACGAAGAACCTTGGGCGTGATCGGTCATCGACGGACTCCTAAGCGTCAGGCGCTTATCTTATGGGCTTGGTGCGGCTGCGACGGCGCGACATGACTGTCGGCGCAGCATTCTTCGGTCAGGTACCCCAGAACCGCGTTCATCGTCATGTAGTTGGCGACGCAGGTATGGGTCGTCCCTTCCCGCCGTTTCTGAACCAGTCCGACCAACTCCAGATGCTTCAAGTGGTGGGACAGGGTCGACGCGGGAATGGACAGGGCGGCCTGGATTTGACCGACACTTTTACCCTCTTCGCCCGCACGGACCAGCAGGCGATACATCGCCAGCCGGGTCGGGTTCCCAAGGGCCTCTAGACAAGCGGCAGTTTGTTCCAATTCGCTCATGACATCACCATACGCCTGAGCGCAATCGCCGTCAACGGTATTTCTAGAATATTCGAAATACCGTTCGTCCCCACTTATAAGACCGGATTTGACTTGAATTCCCGCGAGACCCCGATTAGCTGGTCAGGGTCAAACAAAACTGGAACGAATGCGTGGCCCAGCTCCCCAATATTCCGTCGCCCTGTATCGGCATTTGTGCGCTGGACCCGGCGACCGGCCGGTGCAGCGGCTGCATGCGGACGACCGGCGAAATCGCCGAATGGGGCGGCGCAACCAACGAACGGCGCTATGAGATCGTCAAGTTGTTGCGCGAAAGGCGCATCGCGACGGGCCGGGTTTCCGACAGCGACCTGCGTCCCCGACGGCGCCGTCGTGGCGGCACGGCATCGGGAACGTGACCGCGCCGGAAGACATCCGCTTCGCCGGGTACAGGGTTCAGGATGCCGCCGCGGTCCGCGCCCTGCATGAGCAGGCATGGCGGGATCTCGCAGGTCCGTTTCATACGCCGGAACAAGTCCAGGCCCATATCCTGCTGATCCGCGATCCCGGTTATGCCGAGGCTTTGGCATCAAACAATCTGACGCTCGCCTGGCATGAGGACGGCAGATTGCTTGGCAGCGCTGGGTGGTGCGATGTACCGGACGCCCCCGACGCCGCCCGCATCCGTAAGGTCTTCATCGACCCCGCAACCGCCGGGTCGGGATTGGGCCGGCGCCTGGTATCCCATGTGGAGGCCGCGGCACGGGCCGCCGGCCGTCGGCGGCTGACAGTCCGCTCCAACGCCAATGCCGAGGGCTTCTATGCGGCGCTTGGCTATCGTCCGGTATCGCGCGGCATCATGGCCGCCCCCGGTGCCGATCTGCCCGTCGTCTTCATGGAGAAATCCGCATGACCGCCCTTCCCACCATCACGGCGGAGGAAGGTCGCCGCCTGATCCACGATCTGCAGGGTCTGGGCGAATCGCATCGCCGAAAGATGGACGACGCCGCGCTGATGGATCTGATCCGTCGCCTGGGCTTTGTCCAGGTGGACAGCATCAACATGCTGGAACGCGCACATCACATGATCCTGTCCAGCCGCGCGACGGGCTATCGTCCGGTCCAACTCAAGCGGCTATTGGAAAAGAAGCGCCATCTTTTCGAGAACTGGACGCATGACGCATCGGTCATTCCGTCGGATTTCTATCCCTATTGGATGCGGCGGTTCGAAAACCGCCGGCGTACTCTGTCCGATCGCTATGCGCGATGGCATGGCCCCGACTTCCTGAAGGAGACCGAGCAGGTCCTGAACCATATCGAAACCAACGGCGCCGTCCTGTCCCGCGATCTCTCGCCGGAAGAACGGAAAGGACCGGGCGCGTGGTGGAACTGGCATCCGTCGAAAACGGCGCTGGAATATCTGTGGCGGGTCGGCGAACTGGCGATCTGCCGCCGGGAAGGGTTTCAGAAGGTCTATGACCTGACCCACCGCGTCATCCCGCCCCCGCACAGGGAAGCCCCCGTCGACCATGACGCGCTGGTGGACTGGTCCTGCCGGGAGGCGGTGAAACGCTTGGGCTTCGGCACCGCCGGGGAGATCGCCGGATATTGGGATCTGATCACGACGGACGAGGCGAAGGCCTGGTGCGAGCAAAATCTGGGGACCGAGGTGGTGCCGGTCCGCGTCGAACAGATCGACGGCGGCAAGCGCACGCTGTTCGGCCGCCCCGATCTGGTTGAGGCCGCACAACAGGCATCCGTAGCGCCGCCGGGACTGCGCATTCTGAACCCGTTCGACCCGGTCATGCGCGACCGGAAACGGCTGAAGGGCCTGTTTGGGTTCGACTATCGGATCGAGGTCTTCGTGCCGGCCGAGAAGCGGACCTACGGCTATTACGTCTTCCCGATCCTGGAGGGCGACAGGATGGTCGGGCGCATCGACATGAAGGCCGACCGCGCCGCGGACGTGCTTCAGATTACCGCTCTGTGGCCCGAACCGGGCGTGTCCTTCGGCAAGGGCCGGATGAAGAAACTCGAATCCGAACTGGACCGGCAGCGCAAATTCGGAAATCTATCGGGCATCCGGTTCGAAGACGGATGGATGCGCCCCGCCATCGCCTGACCCCCGTCGTTCAGTCCTTATAGTCCGGCATTTTCCGGTCCAGCAGCCGCAGCATCGCGGGCCAGACCCGCACCCCGGTGGGCGGCACTTCGGGTGCGCCCTTGTAAGTATACAGCCCCTGGACGATGGAATCCGAACACAGGATCGGATCCTGCCCCGATGCCAGGACATCGACCTGAATCTTGCAGGCCATTTCGGTGAAGTAGAGATAATAGAAACACTCCGCCACCGACCGGCCGGCGGCGAGCAGGCCGTGGTTCTGCATCACCATGACATACTTGCCGTCCGGGAAGTCCCGGGCCAGGGCGGCGCATTCCGCCTCGGCCGTCGTGACGTCCTGATAGGGGTGATAGGACACTGCCGGAATGACCATATTGGCGAACTGGGACAGCGGCAGCAGCCCGTCCTTCATCGCCGCGACCGCCGCGCCGCACCGCGAATGGGTATGGGCGAGGACATGCAGATCCGGGCGCGCCTGCAGCACGGTCGAGTGGATCAGATGTCCCGCGAGATTGGGGGGATATCCACCGGACACCAAGGTCCCGTCCAGCGCCACCTTCAGCAGGTTGGAGGCCGTGACTTCCTCCATAAGCAGTTCATCCGCCTTGATCAGATAATGGTCGGGTTCGCCGGGCACCCGGGCAGTGATATGGGTGTAGATCAAATCCGTGAAGCCGAAATGGACATAGAGCCGGTGAAGCGCGGCCAGATCCGTCCGGACTTGCCATTCCTCGGGCGAGATATCGGCACTCAACGGGTTTGTGCGCATTTCGGTCACGATCGATTCCCTTCCCAAGCCTCGGTCTAACGGATTTCCACGATGGGCGGCCCCAGCACCTCAGGGTCGGGCGAGATGCCCAACCCCAACCCATGGTTCGGCTGCAATTCAGCTGCCGCAAAGGACGGGCCGGCCGGGTCGCAGCGGCCATCGAAGTATAACCGCATATCGACGCCGCTGAGCAATAGAGGGGCCGGCACGCCCAATGCCAGGTGCAGCGCCAGTGCCGTCCCGATATCGGCGCCCCAGGAATCGTCGACCTTGAGCCGGATCCCGTGTTCGACGCAGAGATCCCGCGCGATCCGCGCCCGGACAGGCGATCCAAGGATCGTCGCCTTCAACCCGACCGCGGCCGCAAATCCTTCGCGGCAGACATCCAGATATCGGTCCAGACCGGCCATGCATTGATCTAGCAGAAGCCGCGCGCCGGTCCGTTCGCCGAGAAGCCGGTTCTCTTCATAGGTCTTGCACGGTTCCTCCCAATAAAGGCGTGGGTCGTCGAACCGGGCGATCAAGGCCGCCGCATCGGATGGGGAAAGCCCGCCATTGGCGTCCGGCAGGACGATCGCATCGTCAGGGGCAGCCTCGAGAGCGGCAGCCACCCGCGCCGTGTCCGTCGCCGGATCGCCGCCGATCTTGACCTGCAGGATGCGGTACCCTTCCCCTGCCGCCTCGGTCAGTCGGGCTGCGACCTCGTCCGGCGCTGCCTGTCCGATGGAGTAATAGCAGGGCACGGAATCGCGCCGCATACCGCCGAACAGAACCGACAGCGGCACGCCCGCCGTCTTAGCCTGAAGGTCGAGCAGTGCCGTCTCCAGACCGCAAGTCAGGTTCCGGTTGTCTCCACCGCCGAGCAAAGATGCGCCATCACGCGGTGCGGCCAGCGGCACCTTCAGGAGGGTCCGGATCGCACCTTCTGCCTGGGCCACCTGATCGGGATCCGTGGGCCGGGGCGACGCGCCGGTGACGCGGCTGATTTCGCCATAGCCCACGATCCCATCCTCGGCTTCCAGCGCGACCAGCACATTGTTCAGATGCGTGCGTGCGCCGTAGCTGGTGGCATAACCACCGCCGACGAAGGGATAATCCAAAGGAAAGAGCTTGGCCCCGACGATCCGCATGGGGGAATTCTAGGCGGATCGGCGGCGGCCGATATCGCGCCGCCGCGACGCGCAACGGTCTAACTTCGACGCGTGTCGCCCGATATGGGTCGGTTAACCGCCCAATTCCTTGGACCGCCGTGTGGCGGCGGCGATGGCTTCCACCATCAAATCGGGCAGTCCGTCCCCGTCGCGCATCAGAACTTTAAGCGCTTCCAAGGTCGTGCCGCCCGGGCTGGTCACGTTCTCGCGCAACTTTGCCGGCGGCTCGTCGCTGGCGAGGGCCAATTGCCCGGCGCCCGCGACCGTGACCAGGGCCAGGCGCGCCGCCAGATCCTCCGGCAGACCGGCTGCCGCCCCGGCCTTCGCCATGCACTCCATCAATAGGAAGGTATAGGCCGGACCGCCGCCGCTCAGCGCCGTGACAGCGTCGATCAACGCCTCATCCGTAACGCTTGCAGCCTCTCCGACGGCTCGCAACAGGCGTTCCGCCAGCGCCACCTGACCTTCGTCCGCATTGCCGTTCGGGCAGGCGACCGTGATTCCCTGGCCAATGGCGGCGGGGGTGTTCGGCATCGCCCGGACGATGGCCGCATCCGCCCCCAGATGCTTCTCGAAATAGCCGATGGTCTTCCCGGCCGCGATGGACACGAACAGGCAGGACGGCCCTGTGAAACGGCGGTAATCGGCCAGGAGGGCATCCATCTGCTGCGGCTTGACCGCCAGTACGATGACTTCCGGATCCAGATCGTCCGGAACCTCGTCGGCCCCCGCAACGACGGTCACGCCCGCGCGCCCTTTGAACGGGCCTCCACCCATCGGGTCCACGACATAGACGCCGCCCGCCGCGATGCCGGATTCCAGCCAACCGTTCAGCATCGCCCCGCCCATCTTGCCGCAGCCGATGAGGATAAGGGGGCGCGTCAGGGTCTCGGTCATGGAACTCTCCTATGGAAAAGGCTTGGTGGAAGCCGTCAGCCGGCCTTTGCAAACAGGTTTTCGATCTCGACGACAATGGCGCCTTGGCGTTCCGCGATATCCATCGCCTGCGCGATCAAGTCCCGGGGAAAGCCGATCTGATCGGTCACCTGGGCCAGGACCCCAGATTCGCTGGGGTGAAAGTTGTCGTCGATGAAGGCCATGATCGCCAGAGTCATCAGCAGGACAAGCCTGGAATGGGGATCGTCGAATTCGGATACGTCGATCGGCCCGAACACTTCCTGAGTCGGCGCGTCGACCCCCGGTCCCAGTTCCGTCCGCAGAATCTGGTACAGCGCGTCCTCTTCGACCCGAACCTTTGCGTCCGCGATCATCATGCGCTTCGCCAGGGACAGCAGCCCGATCTTCTGTCTGAGGCTCAGTTTCTCAAAGAACATCCGCCCACTCCCCGTTCAGATGTGAGGCTGTTCTTTCGCCATAGGTCGCATGGGATGTCAATTTGGAACGGGACTAAGAGAAATCAAAAATCCCCCACGCCCGGAAGCGCGGGGGAATCGCGTCGTTCAGAACGCCGTACTGGGAGGGTCGGCGATTACGCTTCGCCCTGACAATCCAGCAATGCCGCCTGCACCGCTTCTTCCGGCTGATAACCGCCCCAGAGCAGGAACTGGAATGCGGGATAGAAGCGCTCGCATTCGGCCAGGGCGATATCCATCAGATCCTCCAACTGTTCGACGGAGAACCCGGCCATGCCGCGCGTCGGGATCGTATGGCGGTAGGTCGGCGAGCCGCTTTCGGAACACAGATCGAAATGGCCCATCCACATTTTCTCATTGATCAGCACCAGCAGTTCCGCGACGCCGCGGCGCCGGTCGCTGGGGATCTTCAGATCGAAAGTGCAGGTGTAATAGAACGCATGCATGTCTTCCCGCCAGACGAACAGCAGGCGGTAATCGCACCAGCCCCCCGTGGTCTCGACGATCAATTCCTCGTCGTCCGAACGCTCGAAAGGCCATTCGTTCGCCTGGAACATGGCTTCGAGGATATCGAGCGGGTTCGCGAGCTGTCCGGTATGGTCGACCTGCAAACTGGTCATGGGTCTTCTCCCCTTCGATGGTGCGGAAGGGCTGACCCGCCGCCCCGATAATTCCGTGCCGGCCGCATGGAGTCGGGACCCGGCGGATCTTCCGCCGTCGGCGCCGTGACGATCACCGGGTCGGGCCTCTCTCCAAGCCCATCCAGATATCGTGGTAACCGCGAAATCTGGTAGTTCGGTCCGTATCACCGCACTAGGTCTAGACTGCCATAGGGGATTCTTGGGCGCAAAGACTTTTTCGAAGAAAGTTTTGTTGCCGCCGATAGGCTGAAACTGGGCCGAGTCGCCGTATCGGAAAACCGAAAAATCGACCTTTCGTCCCGATTTTCGGGACACGGCCAGGGCGCGCCCGGCAACAACGCCAGACCGATTCAGGGGTGGGATTCCGGGGCTGAAAAGAGGCGGCCGGGGGTGTCGGTGCCCCCGGCCGCGGATCAAGGCCGGTGGATCAGAAGTACCAATTCAGGCGCAGGGTAACCTGCCCGTCGTCTTCCAGGGACGCCGAGGGGGAATTTGAATCGGCGTTCAGGAAGAAACGGCCTTCGATCTCGGCCTTGAGGGAATCGCCGATCCGCCTTTCGGCCTCGGCGAAGAGCAGCATTTCGCCATTACGCGTGTCGGTGACGAGGCCCAGCAGGGCCTCCGTCGACTGCACGTCGTTCAGGGCGAGACGCATGCCGGTGAAGACATCGCGGTCGAAAAGCGTCGTGGGTGCGCCGGAATCCCGGCCGTCCCAAAGATACTCGGCCAGCAGGCCCAGATCCGCGTCGCTGTCGGCGATGCCGTAGAGCGTGTATTCGAAGCCGCCGACCATGGCGTAGAAGGAATCGCTGGTGCGGAACCCGCTGTGCCGGATGCCCTCGAATTTCCAAAGCCAGGCATCGGACGTGTATTGCAGGTCCACCCCGGTCTGGTCGATCAGGTCATAGACGGGGGCAAGGGCCGCGCCATCCGGCGTCGAGACCGTGACGAAACGGGGCTCCCGGCTGGTGCCGTGAAAATGGCTGACACCGACGTCCCAATTGCCGAAGTAATGGGCATAGCGGGCGGCGAAATCGACATGCCGCTTGCCCTGACTACTCTCATACTGCGTCTGATCCTCGTCGACCGGCAATCCGCCACGCAATCGCGCCGAATCGCCCGGGAAGGTACGCTCCCGGAAGCCCGGCAGAACGAACAGTCCGATCGTGCCCCAATCCTGCAGAAAATTGACGTTCACCATCGGCTGGCCCAGCTTGTCCTCGCCGTCGATGTCTTCAACCATGTCCGACTGGTTGACGATATCGACCAGGTGCCGCGATTCCGCGACGCCCCAGAACACCTTGCCCAGACCGGCGGTCCCGTCCCAGCTCTCCCCCTCATAATAGAGGTTCGCTTCCCGCAGATCCCAATGCGTGCGTTCTTCGGTATCCGCCGCGTCATAACGCAGGAAAGGAATGACGGTCAGGCGGAGATCGTCCCGCGCATCCCAACGGAATTCCGGCTCCGCGGCGATGGATGGCGCGAAATGCCGGTCATCCTGATCCGCGAATTTCGGATCCTTCGGAAAGAAGCGAAGTTCGGCGGAGACGGAGCCCGAAAGCTCCGCCTCCTCCGCACCTGCCCAACCGATTGGTGCCGCGAGAGCACACAGCGTCCCGAGACACAAAATCGTCCGTTTCATACTAGACCCCAGTCGCATCAACGGATGTTGTCCAGGCGCGCCTTGTTGAAGTTGCTCTCGGAAACGCCGGTCCGGAACTCATAGTCGTGGAAGACCAGGACGGTTTCCTTGCCAGTCTGGTGGTTGACCATCTCCAGCTTATGGGCCCGCCAGTACTGGCCGAGATATTCCTTCCAATCGGTCGCATCGAGGGTTTTCAACAGCGAATCCTTCCGGTCGTAGAATTCGACCTTCACGATCCGGTATTCCTGCTGATCGACATAGGCGACCTGCCGGGTGTAGCCGGAATCCTCGTACAGCGGATAGCGTTCGACCATGAAACAGGTCATCCCGCCGCAATCGGCATCGCCGAGATACTTGTAGTCGTACTTGCCGACTTCGAAGCTGGTCAGATCCTCATAGGCGAATTCGCTGCCGACGAAGGGACCGGACTTGTTCGACGAACTGATCCGCTTCACCCGTTTCAGGGCCGGCAGATAAAGCCATTGATCGTCCGGTTCCAGGATCTTCGTGAAGCTCAGGAAGGCCGTCCCTTCGATATCGCCCGGATTCAGGAAATAGGTCAGGCTCTTGTCGCCTTCTTCCGGATCCGGGACTTCCAGGGTTTCGACCCACAATTCGCGGGTCGAGGTTTCGCCTTCGGCGTTCTTCAGCAGCATCTGCATCGCGACGCGGCTGTCCTGGAAGCCGAGATCCCGCGCGTCGACTTCGACCGCAATCTCATGACCGCGTTCTTCCGGCGTCGCCGCAAAGGCGATCCCGGCCGCCGTCGGGGTCAGGAAGGCCGCGACCGTGGCGGACAACAGGGATTGTCTGATCATCAATTTACTCCGCAGCTTGCGTGGTGGGTTGGGAAGTATTCATCGCCGCGTCGCGCGACCGGTTCCGGCCGCGGTCCACGGTAAGCAGAACTGCCGGCAGCAGCAGGAAGTCCGCGATCAAGGCCATAGCCAAGGTCAACGCGGTCAACATGCCCAGCGACGAGTTGATCTGGAACGCGCTGAAGGACAGGACGCCGAACCCGGCGATCAGGATGGCGCTGGTTACCCACAGCGCCGTGCCGACCGTGGAGAAGGCGTAGCGCACGGCGTCTTCCGCGCTGGCCCCCTTCTCGATCCGGGCCCGCCGGTACTTCGACAGGAAATGCACCGTCGCATCGACGATGATCCCCAGGCTGGTCGCCGTGACGATCGACGAAGCCATGCCGATCTCGCCGACCAGAACCGCCCAGACACCGAAGGCCATGACCGGTGGGATCAGGTTGGGGACAAGGCTGATCAGCCCCAGACGCATGCTGCGCAAGGCGAAGGTCAGCGTGGCCGAAATCAGCAGGAACGCCAGGAAGGTGCCGGTCAGCATCCCTTCGATGTTCCGCTCGGCGATATAGGCGAACATGACGAAGGGCCCCGACGCCTCGGTCGCCTCTCCGGTCGGCAGGTTCGCCGCCAGGTAGGACTTGGCTTCGCGGTCCAGCGCCTGAAGTTCGTTCGTCGTGATGTTCTCCAGGGTCGCGACGACCCGCGTCGACGACTTGTCGACATTGATCTGGTTGTTCAGATCGAGGCCGTAGGGCAGCGACATTTCGAACAGCAACAGATATTGGGCCGCCAGGTTCCGTTCGTCCGGCAAGCGGTAGAAGGCCGCATTGTCGGCATGCATGTTCTTGTTCAGCCGTTTGAAGATGTCGGTGATCGTCTGAACATGGACGACCTCAGGCCGGGCGCGCAGCCAGTCGGCGAAGCCGTCGGTCGCCGTCAGGAAGCCCGGATCGCTGACCGCACCGGAATCGCCGGCCGGCAGGGACCATTGCGCCTGATAGATGCCCGACAGGTTGTCCATGGCGAAATCCGTGTCCTGACGGAATTCCAGGGACTCGTCGAAATAGTTCACGAACTGGTCGTTCAATTCGATCCGGGGGATCATGACGCCCAGCACGACGACCGAGGCCACGGTACCGACCAGCAGGCGTGTCCGGTAGGCGATCACCCATTCGGCGAACCGGTCCATGCTGCTGCGGTGGCCTTCGGCCGCCACTTTCACGCGGATCGGCATAATGGCCATGATCGCGGGCAGGAACAGGATCGAGTAGATCCAGGCCGCCGCCACGCCCATCGCGGTTATATTGCCGAGGTCACGGAACGGCGGCGCATCGGAGAAGTTCAGCGACACGAAGCCGATAATCGTGGTCAGGCTGGTCAGGAAGACCGGCTGGAAATTGATACGCAGGCTTTCGCGAATGGCGTCGTATTTGCTGTCGCCGGCCCGCATCCGTCCGATCATGGTGATCAGGATGTGGATCGAATCCGCGATCGCGATGGTCAGAATAATCGTAGGCGCACTGACCGACGGGGGCGTGAGGCCGATCCCCAGCCAGCCGGCCAGCCCCATGGCGGTCATCGCCGACAGACCGATCACCAGCAGCGTCGAAATCGTCCCGGTAACCGAGCGCAGCAGAATCGCCATGACCAGCAGCAATGCGCCATACATCAGCGGCACCAGCAGGGACATGTCCGCCATGCTGGCCTCGGTGAAGGCATTGTTCAGGGCAACAGACCCGGTGATGGCCAGGCGCGCATCCGGATGGTTGGCCCGAAATTCCTCCGCCAGCATACGGGCATAGGCCATCGCCTCCGGCACTTCCAATTCGCTTTGCAGGGGCAGATTGACCGTCACCGAAATGCCGGCGGTCCGGGAATCCGGCGACACCAAGCGATCCAGCAGCAACGGTTCATCCAATGCGGTACGTTCGATTCGCGCCAGATCGGCCTGATCGAGCGGAGAGCCCTCCGGAACCAGATCTTCGACAATCAAATCATCCTGCCCGGAGGCATAGCTGTTTTGAAAATTCGTCAGACTATCGACCCGGGTCGAAAACGGAATCTGCCAGGACTTGTCCGTCAGGTCCCGCATGCCGGCGAGCAGTTCCGGCGTGAAGACCGTCCCTGAATCCGGCTGGATGACAAACATGATCACGTCTTCGCGGACATAGGTTCGCTGCAGCGATTCAAAGGCTTGAAGCTGCGGGTTCTCCTCGCTGAAGAAGACGCGGTAATTGGTGGAAAACTCAAGGTTCTTGCCGCCATACGCGGCGCCGAACGCTGCCACGAAGGACAGCAGCACGATCGCCCAGCGCCAGCGCAGAACGAAATTCGAGAAGCGCGCAAGCATGTTCTTTTCCTTACCTTCCAAGTCGCGGCGCCGAGGCGCCCAGAATGTAAACTGCACGGTTTCGTTTAATTAAACTACACGGACGAGTTTACTTTTCAATAAGAATTTTTCTATACTCTGGAGTGAATGTTTCGACCGCCCTGCGGGGTCTGGGGGCAACCTCGCGCAGCGGGCCGCGTTGAGATTCTGGATAAAACACTTACTGTCTTCAGTAGGAGCGCAGTAAGACAGATGGAGAGAAACGCCTGTGGAAGGCCATGCCCTGACTGATGAAAAGCCGATGACCCGGTCCGAGGAAAAACGGGCCCAGATCGTCGACGCTGCCTCACACCTGTTCATGAAATACGGCTATGGCTGTGTCAGCATGGACGCCATCGCCGCCGACGCGAATGTGTCGAAGCGGACCGTCTATGGTCATTTTTCCGACAAGTCGTCGCTGTTCATCGCCGTGATGAACCGACATTGCGCGATCATCGGCGGCCAGCGCGTTCTGGACGATTGCGACGACGGGCGGGTCGAGCTGAACGACGATATCGCCGCGGGCATGGAAGACCGGTCCCCCCGACCGGTCCTGACCGCCTTCTGCAACCGGTTCCTGCGCATTCTGATGTCCAAGGACGGCGTTCGGTTGTTCCGGGTGGTTCTGTCCGAGGCGGAGCGGTTCCCGGAACTGGCGCGCAGTTTCCACGAAGACGGCCCGAAGCCGCTGATCCGGCGGTTGCGGACCTACCTTCAGGAACAGTGCGACAATGGGGTTCTGGACATCCCCGATACCGAACGCGCGGCCTGGCGTCTGATCGCGATGATCAAGGAACCCTGGCATATGCGGCTGAGCCTCGGCATCGGCGATGTGCCGTCCGACGAGGAAATCGCCAACCATGTCGACGATACCCTCGGCTTTTTCCTGAAAGCTTACGCGCCGGATTAATCCCTAACCCGATCGAGGCCGCCCATGACTTCGGACCATCGCGTGCTCGTGATTACGAGCGTGCCGGACCAGATCGGTCCGATCCTGACCAATCGCTTTCCCGATCTGCCGATCCGGGTCGAAGACGACGCCGACAAGGTCGCGACGGTTCTGGACGAGTTCCGGCCAAGCGTTGTCTTCGCCATTGGTGGCGAGCCCTATCCGAAGAACCGGTTTCCGGACTTGCTGGCCTATCCGTCGGTACGATGGCTGTCCAATGGCGGCGCCGGGGTCGAACATATCGGAACCTGGGATCCGGCGGAAAAGACCGTAACGAACGCGGCCGGCGTCAACGCGCCTTTCCTGGCGCAGTTCACCATCGCCGCACATATGTCGGCCAATATCGGCATGCCGCGCTATGCCCGTCAGCAGCAGGCGCGGCAGTGGGAGCGGCACGAATGGCCGCCGCTGACCGACCGCAAATTCTGTGTCGTCGGCCTGGGCAGCATCGGGCGGCTGGTGGCGCAACACGCGAAATACTTCGGCATGCGGACCGTCGGCACCCGTTCTACCGCCCGCCCGACCGACCATGTCGACGAGGTCTTCGCGTCAAAGGACCTGCTGAAGGCGTTGGACGGCGCGGAATTCGTATCCGTCCATTGCGCTTCGACGCCGGAGACGGCGGGCATGATCGACGATGCCGCCTTCGACGCCATGGCGGATGGGGTGATCTTCCTGAACGCCGCGCGCGGCGCCGTGGTCGACGAGGATGCGCTGCGCCGCGCCTTGGACAGCGGCAAGATCGGCACCGCTATCCTCGACGTTTTCCGCACGGAGCCCCTGCCCCGGGACAACCCGCTCTGGGACTATGAGAACGTCATCGTCACGCCCCACATGGCCGACAGTATCAGCGGCTGGGAGGTCAACCTGACCCGCGCTTTCGGGGACAATCTCGCGCGCTGGATTGCCGGAGACCCCCTGGCGAGCCTGGTCGACCCGGCCAGGGGGTACTAACCTCCGGCGCTATCCTTTTGGATAGCCGATGCCCTTCAGGTTTTCGGCAATCTCATCCAGAATCGCCGGATCGTCGATCGTCGCGGGCGTTTTAAAGTCCTTGCCGTCGGCGATCGAGGCCATGGTGCCGCGTAGGATCTTGCCGGACCGGGTCTTGGGCAGGCGCTTCACGACGGTGGCGTTCTTGAAGGCCGCGACAGGGCCGATCTGATCCCGGACCAGCTTGACCACTTCCGTCACGATTTCCGCATCGTCGCGATCGACCCCTGCCTTGAGAACCAGGAACCCGACCGGCAACTGACCTTTCAGGGCGTCCTCCGCCCCGATGACCGCGCATTCCGCGACATCGGGATGGGACGCCAACACTTCCTCTATCGCGCCGGTGGACAGGCGGTGTCCGGCGACATTGATCACATCGTCGATGCGCGACATGACATAGATATAGCCGTCTTCGTCCATGTATCCGGCATCGCCGGTCTTATAGAAGCCGGGATAATCGGCCAGGTAACTGTCGATGAAGCGCTGATCCGCGTTCCACAGCGTCGGCAGGCAACTCGGCGGCATCGGCAGTTTGACGCAGATCGCGCCCATCTGGCCGCGCGGCACCTCATTCATTTTCTCATCAATGATCTGGACGTCATATCCCGGAACGGCACGGGTCGGCGACCCTGGCTTGACCGGCAACGGTTCGATCCCCATGCAGTTCGACGCCATGGGCCAGCCGGTCTCCGTCTGCCACCAATGATCGATGACCGGCACCTTCAGCTTGTCCTGCGCCCAGGCCAGCGTGTCCGGGTCGCAGCGCTCACCGGCCAAAAACAAAGCGCGGAATTTCGACAGATCGTATTGGCCGATCAGCTTGCCCTGCGGGTCTTCCTTCTTGATCGCGCGGAAGGCCGTAGGCGCGGTAAACAAGGTCGTGACGCCATGATCGGCGATCACGCGCCAGAACGTCCCGGCATCGGGCGTGCCGACCGGCTTACCTTCGAACAGAACGGTCGTGCAGCCATGCAGCAGGGGCGCATAGACGATATAGGAATGCCCGACCACCCAGCCGACATCCGACGCCGCCCAGAAGATTTCGCCCGGATCGACGTCGTAAACGTTCTTCATCGACCATTTCAGCGCCACCATATGGCCGCCATTGTCGCGCACGACGCCCTTCGGCTGCCCCGTCGTACCGGACGTATAGAGCACATACAGCGGATCGGTCGCCTTGACCGGCACACAGGCCGCCGGACCAGCCGCATCCAACGCTGCCTTCCAATCATGATCCCGGCCGTCCCGCAGGGTCCAGGCGGCCTCTTCTCGCTGGGTCACGACGATGGATTCAACAATACCGGGGGCGAGGTCCAATGCGCCTTCGACCAATGGCTGATAGGGGATGACGCGGCCCGGTTCGATCCCGCAGGACGCGGTCAGAATCGCGCGGGGGCGGGCGTCCTTGATGCGCGTCGCCAATTCGTTGGAGGCGAAGCCGCCGAAGACGACGGAATGCACCGCGCCGATCCGCGCGCAGGCCAGCATGGCGACAGCGGCCTGCGGAATCATCGGCATATAGATGATGACCCGATCGCCCTTTTCGATACCGAGTTCGGTCAGGACCCCGGCACAGCGCGCGACCTTGTCCCGTAGCTCGGAATAGGTGATCCGCTTTTGTCGGCCGGTGATCGGACTGTCATAGATGATCGCCGCCTGATCGCCGCGCCCGCCGTCGGCATGGCGGTCGAGGGCATTGTAGCAGGTGTTGCATTCCGCGCCGGCAAACCAGCGATAGAAATGGGGGGCGCGGCTGTCGTCCAGCACCTTGTCCCAGCGCTTGTGCCATTCCAGTTCGCCTGCGGCGTCCGCCCAGAACCCTTCGCGGTCGTCGATGCTGCGCCGGTAGATGTCGTCCAGTTTTCCCATTATACGTTTCCCCCTGAGGACCGGGATCATGTTCTGTTTTCAACGATTTTCCGCAAACAAGAATAACGAACAAGGGGCGAATTGGCACAGTTTTCGGGACCCGGCAGCAAAAACGCCGGCCCAGTAATGGACCGGCGCTCGCTGGACACCAGGAAAGTGCCGCGTAGATCTAGTTTCCAAGATTCTCGACATTAATGCCGATCGTTACCGCCCCGATAGGGTTGCCTGAGGCGTCGTTGATCGTGCGGCTCACCTGACTGATGAAGCTTTCTGACGAATCGTCGAATTCGACCTCGTCGATCAGAACCCCATCCGGCCCCGCGCCGAAGCTTTGCTGGAACTTGGCCTCATCGCCTTGCCAGTAGTCGCTGGTCGGGTCGCTTTGACCGACATTCAAACCCTTGTTGTCCATGACGAAGACTTCGGCGATCAGGCCGTTGCTGTCTTCCTTGATTTGCATCAGCCATTTCGACAGGTCGTTGCCCAGAACCTCGGCAATCATCGGACCGCTGCCGGAATCCTTCTCGGCCCGCCATTTCTTGTCCAGTGCGTCGATATCCGCATCTGCCAGACCGGCATGTTTGGCGTTCTGTGCCTCGATGGCCGCGACGACTGCAGGATCCTGAATCCAGGTCGCCTCTTCCAGATAAGCCTTCAGTTGAGGCTCGAAATCATTGGCCGTCGCCGGCGTGACGGACGCCACAAGAATCAAGGCGAGGGAAGCCATAAGGTAACGAATACGCATGCTCACTCCTCCCGGGCCCTGCGCAAATGTGGCGCGGACCTCATCTGTTGGTTTTTGCATTCATATTCATGCATTATTTCATTTACCCGTCTAATCACGGGATGTTGTCTACACATACCTAGACATGTGTTAACAATTAATTATGAAGTTGAACTTAGTGTTACGCGACAAGAAGGGCTGTCCGCCGACGGGCGAAAAATTGGCCTCTGTTAGGTATGCTATGGGACGGAAACGCGATGAACATAAACGATATTCGTATTTCGTGGAAACTTGGCTCAGGGTTCGCTTTTATGGCGATCCTGATCCTTGTCGTTGGTTTTGTCGGCTATCGCGGATTGAGCGCGATGAACGACGGCACTCAGGTCGTTGAAACCAGTAGTTCGGTCGCTGCCGCCCTGGCTCGAGCACAGATCAACACAGAGCGCTTCGGCCGCACCGTCGACCAGACGGACGCGGACGCCGCGCTGAGCGATATTGAAAGCACCCGATCGCAAATCGGACGCTTGGAGGGCCGCCTAAACGCCGAGGACGAATCGACCCGCCTGGCGGCGCTAGGCGCCGTCGACCGGTTCGAGGCCAATTTGAACTTTTACACCGATCTGCGCCTGACACAGGTCCAAACGGTCGACGAATTGGATAAAACGTTGGATGTCGTTCTGAAGGCCGCGACGACGGTCGCCAGCGGTCAGGAGATGCAACTGACCTGGGCCAAGTCCGCGGCGGAGCTTGCGGCCAAGGAACAGGATGCCGCTTTCGCGATCGTGGATGTCACGACCGCGTTGAAGGACCTTGCGCGCCGGGCCGGCGTCGAGGCCGCGATCTTCCGCTATACCGGCCGTCAGGGCGCGGCGGATGCCGTGAATGAATTGGTAAAGGAAATCTTCGTCAATTCCGTCACGCTGAAAAACAATCTGGAAGGGACGGTGTTGGAAGAGGACGCCAACACCATCTCGAAACTGGCCCAGGATTACCGCAAGGCCTTTGCCAAGGCGGTGAAGAATCCAAACAGCCTGACAGCGGGGGTTACGGCGGATGCCCTTCTGGCGGATTTCGTGACCGCCGTCTCGAAAATCGCGGATAAGCAGCGCGAAGTGTTCGATTCGGCATCGGCCAAGGTCAAGAGCACCGCCGCTGAACTGACCATGCGTCAGAGCATTGAGCGCGAAGCGACGCGCCTGACCCTCATCGCCCGGCAATTGGCCACATTGAAGGCGTCGATCGGTCAGTTGACGACCCGGGACGGATTCGCCGCCAACCTCGCCAGCACTGAAACCCTGATCGATTCCATGAAGAAGGCGGCCGGACGCCTCGCGGAAGTAACGACCGACGATGTCCTGAGGAAGACGTCCCAATCGATGATCGACTCCATGGACGGCTATATGTCCAAGTATCGCGAGATGGTCGAACGCGCCAATGACGGCTTGTCCGCCGAAGAAACCATGCGGACTGCGGCCCAGGAGCTTACGAGTTCCAGCGAACAGTTGATTGCAGCCGGGTCCGAGGTCCTGGACAGCGTCCGCGAGGGCAGCCTTGCCATGATCGGCATCGGCGTCGCGGCAGCCGTTCTTCTGGCCGGGGCGATGGGTGTCATGACCCAGTTCAGCGTCGTACGGCCGATCACCCGTCTTTCGGATTGCATGGAGACATTGGCGGAAGGCGACAATTCCGTCGATGTACCGGGTACAGACCGCGGCGACGAAATCGGCGCGATGGCGAAGACGGTCGAGGTGTTCAAGGAGAACGGACTGGAGAAAGAACGCCTACAGGAAGACCAGAAACGCCTGGAAGCCAAGGCTGAAGAGGAAAAGCGCCGCGCGACTGAGGAACTTGCGACCACATTCGAGCAATCGGTCATGGGCGTCCTGAATCAGGTCGGCAGCGCCACCAAGGAAATGCGCGAAGCGGTCTCTTCCATGCTGGCGAGCGCATCCGAAACCTCGACGTCGACAGACAGCGCCGCCCATGCCTCGGCACAGGCCAGCAGCAATGTTCAGGCCGTGGCGGCCGCGGCCGAGGAGTTGGCCGCGACCGTGTCGGAAGTGACCCGCCAGATTTCCACCTGCGTTCAGATTGCGACCGAAGCCCAGACTTCCGCCCAGGAAACCGATACGGCGATCCAGGATCTTGCCAGTTCCGCCGAACGGATCGGCGAGGCGGTCCGCCTGATCTCGGAAGTCGCAGAGCAGACCAACCTCCTGGCGCTCAACGCGACGATCGAGGCCGCTCGCGCAGGCGAGGCAGGCAAAGGCTTCGCGGTCGTCGCCAACGAGGTCAAGGCCCTGGCAGCCCAGACCGGCAAGGCGACGGACGAAATCTCGAATCTGGTCCGGGAGATCCAGGGCAGCACGGACGACGCCGTCGGCCGTATCAAGCGGATCGCCGAAACCGCGGCAAAGGTGAATGACGTCATCTCCTCTGTCGCCGCGGCGATGGAACAGCAGGGCGCGGCGACATCCGAAATCGCGCGGAACGCCGAAGGTGCGGCGGACGGGACGTCGCAGGTCGTCGGCAATATCGATTCGGTGCGCGAACAGGCCAGTTCCACGGGCGCCCTTGCCAAGCAATTGATGCAGGAAGTCGAAGGCCTCGACACCGGCGCAGGCAAACTGTCCCAGGCGGTGAACGGCTTCCTCGGCAAACTCCGCGCCGCCTGACCGTTCCATTCCACTGCAATCTCCAAACGGCCGTCCGGATCTCGGGCGGCCGTTTGCTTTTGCGTGAAACCCAAAAATGTGATCACATCCCTTTCCCAATGTGATCACATTTGATAGCGTCCTGCGTCGCCGGACGCACCGGCCCCCATATCCCGTTTAGAAGGAACGCCGAGATGACCGAACTTCGCCGCAATCTCGATGTCGAGGAACTGGTTCGCCTGGACACCGCCCACCACATGCATCCGTTCACGGATTACAAGTCTCTGGCGGCGGAGGGCGGCTCGCGCATCATCACCCGGGCGGAAGGCGTCTATCTATATGACGGCCATAACAATCGCATCCTGGACGGAATGGCCGGCCTCTGGTGCGTCAATGTCGGCTATGGCCGTGAAGAACTGGCGGAGGTCGCGTACCGCCAGATGAAGGAACTGCCCTACTACAACACCTTTTTCAAAACCGCCCATGCGCCGTCGATCGAACTGGCTGCGAAGGTCGCGGAGAAGCTGCCGGCCAATTTCAACCGCGTCTTCTTTGCCAATTCCGGGTCCGAGGCGAACGACACCAATGTTCGTATGGTGCACCATTACTGGCAATGTGCGGGCAAGCCGGAAAAGCGCTTCATCATCGGCCGCGAGAATGCCTATCACGGATCGACCGTCGCCGGGGCGGCGCTGGGCGGCATGTCCCCGATGCACAAACAGGGCGGCAAGCTGATCCCGACCATCCACCACGTCATGCAGCCCTATTGGTACAAGCTGGGCGGTGAGATGACGCCTGCGGAATTCGGTCTGCACGCCGCGAAGTCGCTGGAAGACCGGATCCTGGAACTGGGTCCGGAAAATGTCGCCGCCTTCATCGGCGAACCGATCCAGGGGGCTGGCGGCGTTATCATCCCGCCGGAAACCTACTGGCCGGAAATCAACCGCATCTGCAAACAATACGACATCCTGCTGATCGCCGACGAAGTGATCTGCGGCTTCGGTCGGACCGGAAAATGGTTCGGGCTGGACACCTTCGGCATCGAGCCCGACCTGATCACCATGGCCAAGGGCCTGTCGTCCGGTTACATGCCGATCGCCGCGACCGGCGTATCGGATCGCGTCGCCGACACGATCACCGCGAATGGCGGCGAATTCTTCCACGGCTATACCTATTCCGGACACCCGGTAGCCTGCGCTGTCGCATTGAAGAATATCGAGATCATCGAATCGGAAGGTCTGATCGAAAAAGTCGCGACGGAAACCGGGCCCCATCTGGCGAAGCGTCTGGCGGAGTTCAACGACCACCCGCTGGTCGGCGAAACCCGCTGCATCGGCCTGATCGGCGCCATCGAACTGACGAAAAACAAGGAAACCCGCGAGCGCTTCGAACCGGCCGGAAAAGTCGGCACGATGTGCCGCGACCACTTCTTCAAACGGAACGCGATCATGCGGGCCTGCGGTGACGCCATGGTCCTGTCCCCGCCGCTGGTGATCGAGACCGAAGAGATCGACGCGCTGATGTCCGTGGCACGGGAATGCCTGGACGCAACCGCGCGCGACCTGGGGATCATGTGAGCCGGACCGCGCCACCGAAAGTCACGGTGGCGCAGCACGCCGGAACACATTGACAGGGGACCCCAGAAAGTGCCCTGATTCGTCGGAATGGTCGGCCCGAACGAGCCTACCCGACACGAGTCAGGGGTTCAGCCGGAATGTTGGCGCGGCAACGACCGCGATCCGGCACCGGAAACCAGCAGAGGAGAACAGGGAATGACAGGTAAGTTTCGAAATGGAATGACGCGCCGCAGCATGCTGCAGGCGACCATCGCCGGCGCGGGGGCCGCCTGGGCTGGTATCACCTTCGGGCCGAAGGCCCATGCCGCCGCGCATGGCGAAGAACCGAAGGTCAATTTCTACAACTGGGACACCTATATCGGCGAGACGACCCTCTCCGATTTCGAGAACCAGACCGAAATCGAAGCGAATATGTCGCTGTTCGCCGATAATGACGAGCTGTTCGCCAAGCTGCGCGAAGGCAATCCCGGCTTCGACGTCATCGTGCCGTCCGACACCTATGTCGCGCGCATGATGGCCGCCGATATGCTGGAGCCACTGGATTACGGCATGCTGCCGAACGCCAAGAACATCAACCCGCTGTTCACCGACGCCGCCTACGATCCGGGCCGCAAATTCTCGGTGACCTATATGTGGGGCACGATGGGCCTCGGCATCCGTAAGAGCGCGACCGACGGCGTCACCAGCTGGAAAGACGTTTTCGAGAGCGACAAATATGCCGGCCGTATCGCGATCCTGTCGGAAAGCACTGCGATGATCGGCATGGCGTCGATGTATCTCGGCACCGGCATGAACCCGACCTCCAAGGCCGATATCGACGCTGCTGTCGACCTGCTGATCAAGCAGAAGCCGGCGTTCAAGACCATCGCCGAAGACAATGGCCAGGATCTGTTGGCATCGGGCGAAGTCGACATCACCATCGAATGGTCCGGCGATATCGGCCAGGTCATGTTGGAAGATGACGACATCGACTATGTCATCCCGCAGGAAGGGTCGCTGATCTGGGCGGACAACCTCGCCATTCCGAAGGGCGCGCCGCACCCGATGAACGCCCATAAGTTCATCAATTATATCCTGGACGCCCAGGCCGGTGCGCTGATCGCGGATTACATTCAGTACGCCACGCCGAACCAGGCCGCCCGGGCGCTGCTGAACGACAGCTACAACAAGAACCCGTCCATCTTCCCGCCGGAAGAAGTCCTGGCCAAGTGCGAATGGCAGATCTATTCGGGCGAGGATGTGTCGCGTCTGAAGGACGAAGCCTGGACCCGGTTCCTGGCCGCCTAGAACACCGTTTCGAACCCCCGCCCCGCCGGCAGCCCATTGGGGGAGCGGCCGGCGGGCGGGCCGTTTCTAGGGAACTTCGGGCATGGATCCCTGGCATAAATTCAGGCGTATTTTCTATTCCGTCGGGATTCCGCCGACCATTTGGCTGATCGCCTTTTTCTTGGCTCCGCTGGGGCTGATCTGGATTTTCAGTTTCGGGGAAAAAGTCGGGGTGGTCGGCATCGACATCACCTGGACCCTCGACAACTATGTCCGGTCCTTTAATCCGGACATCCTGACGATTTTCGCGAAGTCGCTCTGGCTTGCCGCCGTCGCGACCTTCATCTGCCTCGTCATCGGGCTACCTGTCGCACTCGGCATCGTCTATGCGCCGAACAAGTGGAAGGGGCTGCTGCTGCTGGGCATCATGCTGCCCTTCTGGACCAATCTTCTGATCCGGACCTATGCGCTGATCGCGGTGCTGCGAACGCGCGGATACGTCAATTTCACGCTGGAATGGCTGGACGGCGCGGCGCGCTGGTTCCTGGAACTGTTCGGTATGGGCGGTATTGCCCTGGCGATCCTGGGCGAGCGATTTCAGGCGTTGGAGCTTCTCTACAACGACAATGCCGTCATTCTGGGCCTTGTCTATGTCCACCTGCCCTTCATGGTGCTGCCGCTCTATGCCGCGCTGGAACGGCTCGACCGCTCCTATCTGGAGGCCAGTCTGGATCTCGGGGCTGGCCATCTGCGCACCTTGTGGAACGTCGTCGTGCCGCTGGCGCTGCCCGGCATCATTTCCGGTCTGATCATCACCTTCATCCCGGCCCTGGGCAGTTTCCTGACACCGGACCTGTTGGGCGGGCCCGACAGCGCGATGATCGCGACCATCATCGAACGGCAGTTCAAGTCGGCGAACGATTGGCCCTTCGGCTCCGCGCTGTCCTTCCTGCTGATGTATATCACCTTCGGCGCCCTGGCGATCCGGGCACTCATGGCCCGGCGCCGCGGCGGCGACGGGATGGGAGGGTAACGGCCATGGCGAAGCGAAAGGGCCTGTTCGGCCGCGATCCCGCAGGACCGCTGGACTATCTGCGGAAATGGCCGTTGCTGACGGTCATGATCGCAACCTTCGTGTTCCTGTATGTGCCGTTGCTGACGCTGATGGCGTTCAGTTTCAACGACAGCCGCCGGAACATCGTCTGGCGCGGCTTCACGACCGAGTATTACGGGAAGCTGTTCAACAACACCGACCTGATGATCGCGTTCGGGAACTCGCTGACCATCGCGCTGTTCTCGACGGTCTTTTCGTTGATCCTGGGCGCGATGGTGGCGATTCTGCTGTGGCGCTTCCGGTTCCCGATGAAGCCTTTCTATGAAGGCACGATGGCGCTGCCCATCGTCATTCCCGAAATCTGCATGGGCGTCGCCATGCTGGCCTTCTTCGCGCGCATCGGCTGGCCCAACGATCTGGTCTGGCCGATCAGCCTCGCCAACATCACCATCGCCCATATCAGCTTCACCTTCCCCTTCGTGGCGGTGATCGTCCGGGCGCGGCTGGCCGGGTTCAACCGCGAACAGGAAGAGGCCTGCCGGGATCTGGGCGCCGGCGACTGGGAGGTCTATCGCGACGTCATCATCCCGCATATGAAGCCGGGTCTGGTGGCGGGCGGGTTGCTGGCCTTCACCTTGTCGCTGGACGATTTCGTCATCACCTTCTTCACGTCCGGGCCGGAAACGGTGACCTTCCCCGTGAAGGTCTATTCCATGGTCCGCTTCTCCGTGACGCCGGAGGTCAACGCGGCCTCCACCGTCCTGATCGTCATCACCGTCTTCCTGACCGCCATCGCCATGTGGCTGCAAAGCAAAGGGGCCGAAAAGAAATGACAGACGGCGCCAAGACAATCATCGGCATCCGTTCCGTAACCAAACGCTTCAACGGCAATGTCCTGGCCGTCGACGACGTGTCGCTCGACATCAAGTCGGGTGAGTTCTTTGCCCTGCTGGGCCCCAGCGGCTGCGGGAAAACGACCTTGCTGCGCATGATCGCAGGCTTTGAGGT
Organism: Pacificispira sp.; assembly: GCF_965228185.1. Lineage (NCBI taxonomy): Bacteria > Pseudomonadati > Pseudomonadota > Alphaproteobacteria > Rhodospirillales > Aestuariispiraceae > Pacificispira > Pacificispira sp. Next base: position 29,391 of record NZ_CBDDHE010000009.1, read on the forward strand.
GCCAAGCGACGGATCGGTGGAGATCGACGGCCAGGTGGTGGATGACGTTCCGCCGAACAAGCGGCCCGTCAACATGGTCTTCCAATCCTATGCGGTCTTCCCGCATATGACCGTGGCCGACAATGTCGCCTATGGCCTGAAAATGGACGGCGTTCCGTCGTCCGAGGCCAAGGGACGGGTTGAGGAAGCGTTGGGCCTCGTCCAACTGCCGGGTTATGGCGAGCGCATGCCGGATCAACTGTCCGGCGGTCAGCGCCAGCGCGTCGCCCTTGCCCGCGCCCTGGTGAAGCGCCCCAAGGTCCTGTTGCTGGACGAGCCGCTGTCCGCCCTGGACGCCAAGCTGCGCGAAGCAATGCAGTTGGAACTGCGCAATCTTCAGGCCAAGGTCGGTATTACCTTCGTCATGGTGACCCACGATCAGGACGAGGCCCTGAGCATGGCCGACCGGGTTGCGGTCATGGAATCCGGCCGTGTCCGCCAATTGGCGGCGCCGCGCGACCTCTACGAATTCCCGAACTGCCGCTTCGTCGCCGACTTCATCGGCAAGATGAACCTGTTCGAAGGCATCGTGAAGTCCTCCGCCGGCAGCGAAATTTCGGTCGGGATCGACGGGATCGGCGATGTCCGCCTGCCCTTCGACGGATCGGCCCAGGGCAAGATCGGCATCGCGATCCGGCCGGAGAAGGCCATGGTCACCGCGGACAAGCCTTCGGACGAGGATTGCCTGTCGCTGGAAGGTCAGGTGACCCAGGTCGCCTATTACGGCAATGAAAGCCATGTCTTTGTGAAGACCGCATCCGGTCTGGACTTCTCGGTCACGACCCAGAATAACGAGCGGTCCGTGGTTGCCGCCACCAATCCGGGCGACCGGCGTTGGGTGAGCTGGCGCCGCAAGGACACCCTGGTCCTGGCCGAGTAGAATGATTGCATGAGTAAGGCGTTTACCAAGGAATCCGATTCCGACGCGGAAGAGGATTTGCCCGAAGGCGCGGCACCGCTGCCGCGCGGCGCGAAGAATTATATGACGCCCGCAGGATACAAGCGCCTGCAGGGGGAATTGCAGAACCTGTTGCGGGTCGAGCGGCCGAAAGTGGTCGATATCGTGTCCTGGGCGGCCGGCAATGGCGACCGGTCCGAAAATGGCGACTACATCTACGGCAAGAAGCGGCTGCGCGAGATTGACCGTCGGATCCGCTTTCTGACCAAACGGCTGGAGATCGCCGAGATCGTCTATCTGGAACGTCAGACCAACCGCGACCAGATCTTCTTCGGGGCGACGGTCACCTTCGAGAACCATCGGGGTGAGGAGAAGACGATTCGAATCGTCGGCATCGACGAGGCACGGATCGAACGCGGCGAGGTGAGCTGGGTCTCGCCGATCGCCCGGGCCCTGCTGAAAGCCGAGGAAGGCGATGTGGTCAAGGTCCAGACGCCGACCGGCCCCGAGGAAATCGAAGTGATCGAGATTGCCTATCGGGACGACGAGGACTGACCGGGTTCAGCTGGTCTGCCAGGTCGCGTTGCGGCGGCGGTCGATCTCTTCGCGCAGGGCCATCATTTCGGGATCGAAATCCGCCTGGGCCCGAGGTAACGGGTCATAGTGACGGAAACTGTCCTGCCCACGCATCAGGATCGCGCATTCGCGTGCCTGTACCTTCTGCCGAACGCTGGGTTTCATGAAGACGATGTTGAAGCCGATCCGCCGGTCCACCGACCGGTTCGGATGCGAGGCATGCATCGTCCAACCATGGTGCAGCGACAGCTCTCCCGGTGCCAGAGCCGCCGAAACGGCGGTCGCTTCATCGACATTCTGAATGGTCTGCCCGCGCGACAGGATATTGTCGGACTCGCGCAGATCGACATGCGTCTGCTTCCCGACCCTATGCGAACCGGGGATCATCCGCATGCAGCCGCTTTCCTCCGTCGCCGGCGAAAGGGCCAGCCAGGCGGACACGATATCATCCGTGTCCAGTCCCCAGTAGGTCAGGTCCTGATGCCAGGAGACCCGCTTGGTATTCCCCGGCTCCTTGATGATATAGGTGCACTCATAAGCCAGAATATCCGGCCCCAGCACCGCCTCGACGGCGTCCAATAGGCGAGGGTTACGTAGCAGCCGGTCGGCGCTGCGGAAGATCAGATTGGGGAACAGGATGTAATGCATCGACCCGCCGAAACGGGCTTCCGCCACCTCAAGTTCCGTGCGAAAGACCGCCGCCTCATTCGGCGTCAGCACCGGCACACCGGCCACGAACCCGTCCCTGAAAAACCGCTCGCCCAACGACCCGATCGTCCCGTCCGGCATGACGCCCTCCTGAGATAAATCTATGGATCGAGAGTGAGCACCGGCGTTACATTCAGCAAACGAAACTTTCTGCAGCCTGAGATCGGGATTTTCGATTTAATAGGTTAATGAGCCGCGCGCAGGGCGGACTGCATGGCCGGCACGCGCAGCGACTCCATCTCCGCTATATCGTCGTCGGAAACTGGTTTCGAGATTCCCCAGAATGCCCCCAATTCCTGAGCCATCTGCGCGTAGTTGATGCCGGAACACATCAGACTGCCGCTCATGGCGACAACCGGGGTCTTGATACCGTTGATGGTCATCCAGCGAAGAAGCTCAAGGCCATCCATTCCCGGCATGACAATGTCCAGCAACACGAGGCTGAAACTTTGCTGCCTGAGAAGCCGCATCGCGGTGAAGCCGTCGGCGGCTTCGACGCAAGGAATGGATTTGCTCAGAAATCGCGCCTTCAAAACTTCGCGCGTCGTAGCATTGTCTTCGACGACAAGGACAGGCGGATAATGCATCTCTGGCGACCTTTCACTAAGTCACCCGAAACTAAAAATACTTGCCTGGACAGGGATTTCAAGCACTTCGTGCAACCGGCAACGGTTTCCGGCCAAGCCGCGCCACCTCCAGCACTTTTACCCCCCAGAATTGCTAGCTTTCGACCATAACGGGTTTCAATGCGGTCCGGATTCTGTCCGGAACCCGAACGGTCTGGCGCGATTTTCGGTCGATATAGACATGCACGAAGTGTCCGAAGGCGGCGCAATCCGTTTCCGCGTCACGGAACAGGGCGATCTCATAGGTGACCGACGAATTGCCGATACGCGGCACCCGCATTCCGGCATGGACGGTCTGGGGAAAGGATATCTCCTTCAGGAAACTGCACTTCGTCTCGACCACCAGACCGATTTCGGGGGAGTGAACCACGTCCAACCCGGCCTCGCGGATCAAATGCTCGTTCACCACCGTGTCGAAAAAGGAATAGTACTCGACATTGTTCACATGCCCGTACGGGTCCTGGTCCATCCAACGGGTCGGGATCGCCAGCAGGCGGGCAAACGACGACCGGTCGGGCGCACCGCCGGTCATCCCGCGACCTTCCGGATCAGCCCCATCAGCGCCATGCAGCTTTCCCGGGGCGCCTCGACCGTCATCATATGGCCGGCCGATTCCAGGACCGTCACGTCCGCCCCCTGGATGGCCTCGATCAGCGGCTGTGCGACCTTGACCGGGGTCATCTTATCGCCCTTGCCCAGCAGCAGATGCGCCGGGCACGTCACACGCGCGGCCGCCGCCAGGGCATCGCCATAGGCATTGCAGGCGGCCAGATCGTCGTGCAGCACGCCCGGTGCCATCCGGTCGATCAAGATCACGGCCTGGCGCAGCATCCAGATGCCGTGAGCGGGATTGCCGCCGCGATGGGCGCGGCTGCCATGCCCCCAACCAGCGATCAGTTCCGCCGCCGTCACCTTGTCGTTCTTGGCCGCGTTTAGCAGCGCCGGATGAACCGGCATCTTCGCGGCGACACCGCACAAGCCCAACCCGGCGCATCGAGCGCCCAAACGCGCCGCCGCTTCCAGCGCGGTCAATCCGCCCATGGAATGGCCGATCAGGACCGGACGGTCGATTTTCAGCGTATCGACCACGCCGATAATGAAGTCGGCCAACCCGCCGATACTGTCGATCGCCGGGCCGGGCGTCCGGCCATGGCCCGGCAGGTCCAGCGCCAGCACCGACGCGCCGTGATGGGCGATATAGCGGTTCTGACCGCCCCAAATGGAGTGATCGCACCCGGCCCCATGGATCAGGATCGCAACCGGCTTCTTGGGGTCGAACTCGGCGCCGCCGGTATTCGCGAAAACCGGACCGTTCTGCATCTCAATAAACATGGAAAATGGCTTCCCTTTACTCGGCGGCGGCCAGTTTGAACGCGCGGCGCAGGGCCTGGTTGAGATCGGCGATCAGATCGTCCGGATCCTCCAGCCCGACCGACACGCGGATCAGATCATCGCCGATCCCGGCAGCGGCCAGTTGTTCCGCGGTCATCTGCTGATGTGTCGTCGACGCCGGATGCAGCACCAGGGACTTGGCGTCGCCGACATTGGCAAGGTGACTGAACAATTCGACCGATTCGATGAACTTGGCACCGGCCGCGCGTCCGCCTTTTACGCCGAAGGCCAGCATCGACCCCGGTCCCTTGGGAAGGTATTTGCGCGCCAGATCGATGTCCGGGTGACTGTCCAGACCGGGATAATTGACCCATTCGACCGCTTCATGGGCGGCCAGAAAGTCCGCGACCTTGCGGGCGTTGGCGACATGGCGGTCCATACGCAGCGGCAGGGTTTCGATCCCCTGCAGCAGATGGAAGGCGTTCGCCGGGGACAGGACCGCCCCGAAATCTCGCAGCCCTTCCGCCCGTGCCCGGACGATGAATCCGGCCGGACCGTATTCTTCCGCAAAGACGATGCCGTGATAGGCCGCGTAGGGTTCCGTCAGGGTCGGGAATTTTTCTGCCTGGGCGAACCAGTCGAACCGGCCCGAATCGACCAGGACTCCGCCCATTGCCACGCCATGACCACCCAGCCACTTTGTCGCCGAATGCATGATGATATCGGCACCATGATCGAACGCCTTGCACAGATAGGGCGTGTTGAAGGTTCCATCGATCATCAGCGGCAGCCCGTGCCGGTGCGCGACATCGGCCACCGCTTCGATATCCAGCACTTCCAGATTTGGGTTACCGAGAATCTCGGCGAAGACCAGGCGGGTCTCGGGCCGAATCGCCGCCTCGAACTCCTCCGGCTTGCGGGGATCCACCAGGGTTGCGGTGATTCCGAACCGGGGCAGCGTGTGTAGGAACATGTTGATGGAGCCACCATAGAGCGACTTGGACGCCACGATATGCGCGCCCTGCCCCATCAAGGTCGATATCGCCAGGAACAGTGATGCGTGTCCGCTGGCCGTCGCCACCGCACCGACCCCGCCTTCCAGCGCTGCGACTCGTTCTTCCAGGACCGCGACGGTCGGGTTGGAGATTCGCGAATAGATATGGCCGGGCCGTTCCAGGTTGAACAGCGCGGCGGCATGATCCGTATCGTCGAAGACATAGGATGTCGTCTGATAGATCGGCACGGCACGCGCGCCGGTCGTCGGATCCGGCTGCTGCCCGGCGTGAAGGCTCAACGTGTCGAATTTCAGGAAGTCGGGCTTCATCGGCGTGATCTCCTTATCGGAAGCGGCCGTTCCACCATTGGAGAGGTCGGGGCGGCTGGTCGGATCGCCGCATTTTAACCCGTCCGGACCGGCCCCTGCCAAGACCATAAGACATGAAAAGACCGCCGAATTGGCGGTCTTTTCGTATCCCACGGTACTGGCGTCGGGTTTTCCCGATCTCCCTGCACCCCCTGTTCAACTTGCCTCACGGTCGAGACGGTAACGAGCCTATTCCGCTCGGTCAACAGTCTTATGGCCTTTCTAGGGGGCTGGGCTGAGTTTTTGTGAACGCGCGGTAACAATCGTTCGTTTACGAACAATTTATGACAGCTTTCTCGCAAAAAATTGGCCGCCAGAGGCGGCCAAGTAGAACAGGGGGTCTAAGAGTGTCTTGCGGCCCCAAACTTGGAGGGGGGGTGGGGCCGAGGGGTAGACATCCTTAGAATGGCACCTGAACCCTAACAAAGGGTTAACCAAAAGCGAATATGTGTCCGGAACACAGTTTCGTTATCGCGCGGTCCAACCGCCATCCACCGGCAGGGAAATGCCGGTAATCTGATCCGCCGCCGGGGAACACAGGAAGACGAGGCACCCGCCCAATTGCTCAGGCGTGACAAACTCCATCGACGGCTGCTTCTCGGACAGGATCTCTTTGGCCGCGTCCTCGACCGAGCACCCCAGATCGCCCGCCTTCGCTTCGATCTGGCGTTCGACCAGTTCGGTTCGAACCCAGCCCGGATTGATCGCGTTACAGGTGATCGGCTCTTCTGCCGTTTCCAGCGCCGTGACCTTGGTCAGGCCGACAATGCCGTGCTTGGCGGCGACATAGGCGCCCTTGTTGACGCTGGCCACCAAACCGTGGGCGGAGGCGGTATTGATGATCCGGCCCCAACCGCCGCGCCGCATTTTCGGCAGCGCCGCCTTGGTGGCATGAAAGGCGGAGGTCAGGTTGATCGCAATGATCGCATCCCATTTGTCCTCCGGAAAAGATTCCAGCGGGCTGACATGCTGGATACCCGCATTGTTGACCAGGATGTCGACCGACCCGAAGGCCTCGTCGGTTTTTTGCACGGCGTCGGCGATCTCTTCCGCCTTCAGCATATTCGCGCCATGATACCGGATATCCTGGCCCGTCTCCGCCGCCAAGGCGGCACGGGTCTTGTCGATTTCACCCTGATCGCCGAGACCGTTCAGCATGACATTCGCGCCGGCCAGCGCCAGCGCCCGCGCCATGGCGAGGCCGATCCCGCTGGTCGATCCGGTCACCAGGGCTGCGCGCCCCTTCAATAATGCTGTCTGTGACATTCCGGCATTCTCCTAATCTGGGCGCCCGCAGGACGCAGTTCGATTTGGGCAGACCCTAGAGGGGTAGGCGTCTAAATGGAAGCACCTGAGACGCTGTTTTCGGTTTGCTGGCTAGGAGCAGCGCGCGAAGCGATGCGGGGCATCGGGAGCGTGCCGCGACGCGGTCCAGGGGACCGAGAACGGCGCCGAAGGTCGGTATGGCGGGCCGTCGGTGTCGTCGCGACGGCTGGACGATGCCCCGCATCGCCTGCGCCGACGCTCCTAACCCACAACCCGCCATACCGATCTCAGGCGCTTCCATTCAAACGCCTACCCCTCTAGCTTGCTGCACTGCAAAAACAAGATCGCTTGTCACACCCGGACGACCTGCTTTCCGAAATTCTGCGATGTCAGCAGGTTCAGGAAGGCGGTCGGCATCTGTTCGATCCCGTCCAGGATATCGGTCTTGAAGGTCAGTTTGCCCTCCGCCGCCCATTGCGCGAGCTGCCGACGGGCGGCGGGATACTTGGCGACATGGTCGAAGATCAGGAAGCCTTCCATCCTGGCCCGCGCGACCAGGATCTTGCGCAGGAAACGCTCCCCCATATCCGGGGCCTCGAACTGTCCTGCGAGGCTGATCGTCCCGCAGATGATAACCCGCGCGCCCAAAGCCAGATTGTTCATCGCCGCGTCATGTATCGGGCCGGCGGTATTGTCAAAGAAGACATCCACGCCGCCCGGACACGCCTCCGCCACCGCGCGACCGAGATTCGGCGCGGTGCGGTAGTTGATCCCCTCGTCGAAGCCGATCAGACGGCACCAGTCCAGCTTTTCGTCGCTGCTGGCGACGGCGACGGCCCGTGCGCCGCGAATCTTCGCGATCTGTCCGACGACCTGTCCCACGGCACCGGACGCCGCGGATACCAGAACCGTCTGGCCTTTCTTCACCTTGCCGATCGTGTCCATGGCGATCAGCGCCGTCAGGCCCGGCATGCCGAGATAGCTCAACCAGGCATGCTCCGGCGCGTCGATGGAGGTGTCGACCCGCGTCAGCCCGTCGCCCGGCACGGCGGCATAGTCTCGCCAGCCGAAGCCGATCGTTTCGAACAGATCGCCCGGCTTCCAATCGGGATGCCGGCTTTCGACCACTTCGGCCACCGCCGCACCGTGCATCGCCTCGCCAATCGAAACGCCACCGGCATAGTTCGCCTGTTTCGAAATGCGGCCGCGCATATAGGGATCGACCGACAGCCAGCGGGACCGGCCCAGCACCTGGCCATCCGCGATATCGGGGATGGCGCGCTCTTCCAGGCGAAAGGTGCCGGCATCCGGCATTCCCGTTGGGTGTTCGGCCAGAACCCAGGTTTTGTTCGTGTCTGTCATCGCAGGCTCCCGTGGGGCTTTAGGATTTGAAGAAGCTCTCGGCGGCGCCGCGCGCGTCCTTCTTCGCGGCGATCTTGTCCTGGACGCGGGCAATCTCGGCTTCCAGTTCTTCGATGTATTCGCCCAGGGCCTCGATGCTCATCGTGTCGAGATCCATCGGCTGGATGCCCTTGGGCTTCGGGCGTTCTTCCTCGTCGAACATGATCTGTGCCTCCCTTGCGGCGGTGACGGTGGACTGTCAGTATCGCGCCCGCCCGCCGCTCCGCAAGACCGGGATCAGCAAAGGAGTTTCGCCATGTCCGCGCCCGCCCAGATGACTGCCGTCGAAATCACCGAACCAGGTGGACCGGAGGTTCTGATTGCCGGTCGGATGGCCACCCCCTCACCGGGACCGGGGGAGGTGCTGGTTCGGGTTCACGCCGCCGGGGTGAACCGTCCGGATGTGTCGCAGCGCGCGGGCTCCTACCCGCCGCCGCCGGGCGCCTCCCCCCTGCCCGGCCTGGAAATCGCGGGCGAGGTCGCCGCTCTTGGCGATGGCGTTCAGTCGCTCCAGATCGGCGACAAGGTCTGCGCCCTGACGCCAGGCGGCGGATACGCCGAATACTGCGTGACCCCGGCGGATCACTGTCTGCGCCTGCCGGAAGGCTATGACATGGTGCGTGCGGCCGCCCTGCCGGAGACCTTCTTTACCGTCTATTACAATGTCTTCATGCGGGCCAAACTGACGGCCGGAGAGCGGTTTCTGGTCCATGGCGGATCCAGCGGTATCGGGACCACGGCGATCCAACTGGCCAAGGCGTTCGGCGCGCAGGTCGCGGTGACGGCCGGCACCAATGACAAATGCCGGACCTGCCTGGAGCTGGGCGCGGATCTGGCGATCAATTACCGCGACGGCGACTGGGTCGAACAGGCCAAGGCCTGGACCAAGGATATGGCGGGCGGTCCCGGACTGGACGTCATTCTGGATATGGTCGCCGGCCCCTATATCGATCCGGGGCTGCGGCTGCTGCGCCGCGACGGCCGCTACGCCTTCATCGCCTTCCTGAAAGGACCAAAGGCGGAGGTCGACTTCACCCGCGTCCTGATCAACCGGTTGACCATCCTGGGGTCGACTTTGCGCCCGCAGACCGTCGCCGAGAAAGCGGCCATCGCCGACAATCTGCGCCGGGACGTATGGCCGCTGCTGGATTCCGGCAAGATCGCGCCGGTGATCCATAAAACCTTCCCCCTGGCCGACGCGGCGGACGCGCATCGGCTGATGGAAAGCTCGGACCATATCGGCAAGATCATCCTAACGGTGGCTTAACCCGCGACAGGGCGAAGTCCAGATCCATCTGGGCCTGAAGAATCAAGCGGTCGGCGAGGTCGCGGGAAATCGGCGCCCGATCCTTGTGACAGATCGTATAGCCGTCGCGCATCGGCAGGGCGGGACCGAACGGACATTCGATCCGCCCGGCGGCAAGATCGCGGGCCGCGAACAAGGCGTTCGCCAAGGCGACCCCGCCCCCCTCGGCCGCCATCTCTTGCGCCAGGGCCGACGCCCCTGCCCGCTGCCCCCGGCGCGGGTCGGGTGCATCGAACCCCGCGGCCGCCGCCCAATCCCGCCATACCGGCAGGCTGGCATAAGACCCGCCCCAATCAGTGTGGATCAGACGGTCCTCGTTCCAACTTCTGGACTCCCCCGGCCGGGCGACCGGGATCAAGCAATCCCTAACCAGAGTGCGGCGCACCAGGCCGGTATAAGGCAGTTCGCCATACCCTATCCGGATATCCGGACCGCCCTCGCCAAAATCGACCGGATCTTCTTCCATCCGCAGTTCTACACGAAGGTCGGGCCTGTTGCGCCGGATGGCGTCAATCGCGCCGGGCAGCCATTTCAGCGCCACCGATGCGGCCGCGCTGACCACAATGCGCCCGGGGGACCTATCGCCGGGACCGATCTGTCCGACCTTGGCCAGATTGTCGAACCCTTCTGCGAGATAGGGCAGGATCGACCGCCCCGCATCCGTCAGGGTGACACCGCCACGGCCCCGGTCGAACAAACGGCGTCCCAGATGCCGTTCCAGAAGCTTGATCTGCTGGCTGACCGCCGGGGCGGTTACGCCCAGTTCCGCGGCGGCACCGACGATGCTGCCCGTCCGGGCCGCCGCCTCAGCGGCCATCATCGCGGTCAATGGGGGGTATCGTCGGGACATGTTCCGTACCCATAGTTTTTCTTATCTCAACCTAACAATTTTGGGCATTTTCAGAAAGCTCCACTTTTCACACTGTGTTCTCGACCCTGTCAGATAAGGATCGACATCGTGCGGCCCCATTTGGACCTCGACCTGGATCGCTTTCCGTTGCACCGCCCCGACAGCGCGGATTACCGAAATTTGGTGGATGCCAAGCGGGAAGATTGGGTACGCAACGGGGCCTTCTCGCTGCCGGGATTCATGGCAAAGGGCGACGCGGCCAAGGCGGCGAAGGAGCTTCTCAGCGCTTTCGATACGGTCTCATACCGTCATCGAAAGGCGCATAACGTCTACTTCTCAAGCCCTTCCAAATCCTTGCCGACGGATCTGGCCGAACCGTCGCTTTTCACCTCCCATAGTTCCCTGACCGGCGATCAGTTGGTCGGCACCGCGATTCGCGCGGTCTATGACTGGGACCCGCTCTGTGATTTCCTGCGCAGGGTGATGCAATTGCCCGCCCTCTACCGAATGGCGGATCCGATGGCTTGTCTGAATGTCATGTCCTATGGACCGGGTGACGGCCTGGACTGGCATTTCGACCGCGCGGGTTTCGCGGTCACGATCCTGCTGCAAGCGGCGGAAGAGGGCGGTGCTTTCGAGTATCGCCGCAATCTGCGCAGCGACGACGATCCCAATTACGACGGCGTGCGGCGCGTCCTCAGCGGAAGCGACGACGCGGTCCGCCGGTCGCAGGCGGAGCCCGGCACTTTGACCGTCTTCGCGGGACGGCAATCCGTGCACCGGGTTGCCCCCGTCCTGGGCGGCACGCGCGTCATGGCGGTGCTCAGCTTCATGGAACAAGCGGACTATCAGTACAGCGCGGAAGACCGCATCCGTTTCTACGGACGCGGTCAGCCGTCGGACGCCCCGGTGAGGGGGATTTAGGAAGAAACAAGCTTAGAAGGTCGCTTCCAGCTCGTCGATAAAGCCTTCCAGAACGCCGAGGCCCAGCTTCCAGAAATCCGGGTCGGTCGCGTCGAGCCCGAAGGGCGCCAGCAGGTCCTTGTGCCGCAGCGTTCCGCCGGCGGACAGCATCTCCATGTACTTCGCCTGGAAACCTTCCGGCTCCGCCTCGTACTTGGCGTAGAGCGCATTCACCAGGCAGTCGCCAAAGGCATAGGCGTAGACATAGAAGGCCGAATGAATGAAGTGCGGGATATAGGCCCAGTAGTTCCGGTAGTTCTCGTCGAAGCGGAACACGTCGCCCAGGCTTTCCTCGCTGACCTGCATCCACAATTCGCCGATCCGGTCCGGCGTCAGCTCGCCGTTGCGCCGCTCGTCATGGACCAGGCGTTCGAATTCGCAGAAGGCGATCTGGCGCACGACGGTGTTGATCATGTCCTCGATCTTCGATGCCAGCACCGCGCGCCGCGCGATCGGGTCCTTGGTCGCGGCCAGCATGCTCTTGAAGGTCAGCATTTCACCGAAGACCGACGCCGTTTCCGCCAGGGTTAGCGGCGTATCGGCCATCAGATGGCCCTGTTTCCCCGCCAGCACCTGGTGCACGCCGTGACCCAGTTCATGGGCCAGCGTCATGATATCCCGCGCCTTGCCCTGGAAATTCAGCAGCAGATAGGGATGCGCCGAGGGCACCGTCGGATGGGCGAAGGCACCGCCCGCCTTACCCGGGCGCGGCGGCACGTCGATCCAGGCATTGTCGAAGAAGCGCTTTCCGACCGCCGCCATATCGGGCGAGAAGGCCGAATAGGCGTTCATGACAATCGATTGGGCATCGTCCCAGGTGAAGGTCCGGTCGTCATCGGCGGGCGGCGGCGCCAGGCGGTCCCAGTAATCCAGCTTGTCCCGCCCCATCCACTTGGCCTTCAGCCGGTAATAGCGGTGGGATAGGCGCGGATACATGTCGCGAACGGCCTGAATCAGCGCGTCGACAACCTCGTCCTCGACCTGGTTCGCCAGGTTGCGGGACGAAATCGGCCGCGCGAAGCCGCGCCATTTGTCTTCGACTTCCTTGTCCTTCGCCAGCGTGTTGGTGATCAGCGCGAAGGTCGAGATGTTCTCTCCAAGCACCGCACCCAGCGCCTGGCTCGCCTCCTTGCGGACGGTCGCGTCGCGGTCCTGCATCTTGTGCAGGATTTCGGTCTGGGTCAGCGTTTCATCCCGGAACGAAAAGCGCAGGCTGGCCGAGGTCTCGTCGAACAGGCGGACCCAGGCGCCGCTGCCCGCGACGCTCTTGTCCAGCAACAGGCGTTCGACCTCGTCGGAAAGCTGATGCGGCCGGAACAGGCGCAGCGCGTCCAGCCACGGGCGGTAGCGGCTGAGCGCCACGCTTTCCGTCAGCTTGGCCTCCAGCGCCTCGTCCGAGACCTTGTTCAGTTCCAGCGTGAAGAACAGCAGATGGCCGTTGGCCTCCGTCGCCTTCTCGCGCATCGTTTGATAGAACTGGCCAATCTTGGGATCGGTCACGTCGCCGGCATGCAGCAGTTGCGAATAGGACAGAACCCGCGACAGGGTTTCATCGATCGCCTCATAATCGGAGATCGCCCCGGCCAGGGCCTCCCCGTCGAGGTCGCCGACCTTGCCCTTGAAACGGTCTTCGAACTCTCGCGCCTGCGTCAGCGCATCGCCGATATCCCGTTTCAGTTCCGGCGAATCCGGGGCCGGATAGAGGTCGGTCAGGTCCCAAACGGGAAGATCGGGGGCGGCATGCGTATCGGGCATCGTGCTTGTCTCCTTCTTTCACATCCGTATCTATGTTTGTTTGGGGACCGGAACAAGGCATGGGAACAATGCCGGTGACCGGACATGTCGAGGAAACTTCCAAACACACGAGTCGAGGGCGATGCTGGATTACGCGTCTATTCCGAACCTACCGACGATGTTTTTCGACCAGGCCGCGCGCTGGGGCGACACACCGTTCCTATGGGCCAAATCGGACGGCCGGTGGCGGCCGACCAGTTGGGCACAGACCGCCGCAAGGGTCGCGAAACTGGCCCATGGCCTGAAACAGGTCGGTGTGAAGCCAGGCGACCGCGTCATGCTGGTCGCCGAAAACCGCCCGGAATGGATGATCACCGACTTGGCGATCATGGCCATCGGCGCGGTCGCGGTCCCCGCCTACACGACCAACACGGTCGAGAATCACATCCATGTCATGCGAGATTCCGGCGCCAAACTGGCGGTCTGTTCGACGGCGCAACTGGCCAAGCCGCTGATGGAGGCTGCGACCCGTGTCGGTGTCGAAACGGTCGTTGTCATGGAATGGCCCGGCCCAGTGCCTCAGGGCATGCGGATCTATGGCTGGGAAGACCTGCTGGGCATGGGCAAGGATCAGGAGGCGGCCACAGTCGAGGCGGCCGCCGAGCAGGCGCGCGGCCTGAAACGCGATTCCATGGCGGCGATCATCTACACGTCCGGCACCGGCGGAGTACCGACCGGCGTGATGCTGAGCCACGGCAACATGTTGTGCAACGTGATGGGCGCGGACGATTTCCTGCGCACCCTGCCCGGCCTCGACGACGGGACGGAGGTCTTCCTGTCCTTCCTGCCGCTCAGCCATTCCTACGAGCACACGGTCGGCCAGTTCGTCCCGATCTCCATCGGTGCACAGGTTTATTACGCCGAAGGCCTGGACAAGCTGGCCCAGAACATCATCGAAACCCAGCCGACAATCATGACCGCGGTGCCGCGACTGTACGAGACGATGCGCGGCAAAATTCTGCGCGGCGCGGAAAAAGTCGGCGGCACGAAAGAAAAACTGCTTTTGAAGGCAATCGAACTGGGGTCGAAACGATATGAGGATCCCGCCTCACTGACCCTGATCGAAAAGGTGCAGGACTTCTTCCTGGACCTCCTGGTCCGCCGCAAGGTGAAGGCGCGGTTCGGTGGACGGTTGAAGGCTTTCGTTTCCGGCGGCGGCCCCTTGAACTACGACGTCGGCCTGTTCTTCGTCTCCTTGGGTCTGCGGGTGCTTCAGGGCTACGGCCAGACCGAGGCAGCGCCGGTCGTTTCCGTCAACCGGGTCGAGATCAACGATTTGAGAACCGTCGGCCCGGCATTGAAGGGTGTCGACGTGAAGATCGCGGAGGACGGCGAGATTCTGGTGCGCGGCGAACTGGTCATGCTGGGCTATTGGAACCAGCCGGACCGGACGGCGGAGACCATCAAGGACGGCTGGCTGCATACCGGCGATATCGGCGAGATGGACGATCTGGGCCGGATCCGGATTACCGACCGCAAGAAGGACATCATCGTCAATTCGGGCGGCGACAATATCTCGCCGCAGCGGGTTGAGGGGATATTGAGCCTGCAGCAGGAAATTGCCCAGGTGATGGTCTATGGCGACAAGCAATCCCATCTGGTCGCCTTGATCGTCCCGGACGCGGACTGGGTGCGGGAATGGCGGACGGCAAATGGGAAAAAGGGCACGGGCTGGTCCGACTTGATGGAGGACGACGATCTGCGCAAGGCGATCCGCGCCGCCGTCGATCTGGCGAACAAGGATTTGAACCCGATCGAGAAGGTCCGAAAATTCGCCCTGGCGGACGAAGCGTTCAGTGTCGAAAACAGCATGCTGACACCGTCAATGAAGATCCGCCGTCACGTCATTCGCGACCAATATGCCGACCGTCTCAACGCGCTCTATGGAAAGGGCTGAAGCATGAAACTCTATGGCGTCTATCTGTCCCCCTATACGCGTCGCGTCGCCATCGCGCTGACCTTGCTGGACATGCCGTTCGACCATGACGGCCTGCGCGTCTTCGAAACGCCGGAGCCGGTCCGCGCGCACAACCCGCTGGCGCGGGTCCCGACCCTGGTGATGGATGACGGCAGCGCGTTGGTGGAAAGCTGGGCCATCCTGGACGAAATCGACCGTTTGGCCGGGCCGGATCGGGCCCTGGCCCCGGCAGAGGGGGAAGCGCGGCGGGACGTATTTCAGATCGCGGCCTATGGCGTCGGGATCATGGAGAAAGCCCAATGGGCTTTCTATGAACGGCGGTTCCATCCGGAGGAGAAAGTGCACGAGCCGTGGGAGGCCCATAACGACGCCCAAGTCGTCGCCGGGCTGAAACATCTGGACGGAGTTGCCAAGTCCGCCGGGGATGGCTGGCTGGCCGGAACGGAGACCATCAGCCACGCCGACATCTCCGCCGCCGTCGCCCATAGCTTCGCCCGCACTGTCCGGCCGAAACTGGAAGCCGACAAGATCGCGCCGAACCTCGCCGCCTTCACGGCGCGCTGCGAAGCCCTGCCTGCGTTCAAGGCCTGTCCGCTTCCCTAAAGGGGGATCAGTCTTCGTCGGGATAGGAAATCGGCGTGTGATCGTAATTGGTGCGGGCGCGGATCGCCGCTACCCCGCCCAATTCTTCGATCCGCGCCGCCTGATCGGCAAAGGCCCTCTCGTTGATCGCGTCCGGATCGCCGAACTGCGCCGTCATGCGCGCGCGCATCTGGTTGCGCACCCCTTCATGGTCCGCCGACAAGCCAAGATCCACGGCTTCGTCCGGATCGGACGCCAAATCGAACAATTGCGGCGCGAAACCCGGATAGGCCACATATTTCCATCGCCCGCAGCGCAATGACAGGAATCCGGTGATCGACCCGCCGTCGTGATACTCGCTCAAAACCGCCCGGTCCGGATCGTCGGGCGCATTCGCCAGATCGAACAGGGATGTCCCCGGATACGCCGCCCCGCCCTCCATCTGCGCGGCGTCCAAAGCGGTGGGCAGAATATCGATCAGCGAGGCCTGGCTCTCGCAGGTCCCCCTCGGCGCGCCCGGCCCTGCCAGGATCAGCGGCACGCCGATCGCGTCCTCATACATCACCATCTTGGTCCAGAAACCGTGATGGCCGTTCATTTCGCCATGATCGGCGGTCAGGACAATCGCCGTATCCTCCAGCCTGCCGGCCGCTTCCAGCGCCCTGAGGACGTCGCCGACCAGCGCATCGACGAAACTGCACAGCCCAAAGTAACTTGCCCTTGCGACGGCGCGGGCCCGGTCATCGGGAAAGTGATCGTCGTAATCGCAGTATTGCCGCATCGCGTTCAGGACCGGATGGCGGTATTCGGCGCGCGCGCCGCCATGGCGGATCGGCGGCAGACGCTCCGGGTCGTAAAGTTCCAGATACTCCGGCGGACAGGTCAGCGGATAGTGCGGGCGGACGAAGGATACGAAAAGCGACCACGGACTGTCCGCCGCGCTGCGGGACTCGTCGCGCAGCCAGGCCAAGGTGCGGTCGCGCACGGTCCGGTCGTAATCCGTATAGGGATCATCGCCGGGCCCGATATCGGCCGCAAAACCCGACGCGTCATAGCAAGTATGGTCCTGGCGCCGCAGCAAGCCCATGACCCATCCTTCCCCACCGACGCAATGCAAGGGGACGATCTCGCGGTCGAACCCGTTATCGTCCTGGGCCGACCGGTAATGAAGCTTTCCGATCGAAACCGTTTCATATCCCGCGCGGCGCAGGTGATGCGGCCAGCTGTCGATCTGTCCGTGATAGGGCTGAGCATTGGTCCAGCACCGGTTCTGATGGACATAGAGACCGGTATGAAACGCGGCGCGCGCCGGGACGCAGATCGGTGACGGCGTATAGGCCTTGGCGAATCGGGTACCGCGCGCCGCCAGCGCGTCGATATGCGGGGTCAGGGCCGTTCCGCCGTAACAGCCGACGCCGTCGCGGCTCAGCTCGTCCATCATGATCACCAGGAAATTGCGGGCCGCCATGCCGATCTGTCCCTCCGTTCGAGCGGAACCGGACGGGCCCCGCGGTCTTTGCCGACCGGCCGAGTCGGTCTAGCGTCCCGATCCTACCCGAAAGGATTCCATTTTTGACCAGCGATACCTTGAACCTTGAGATCCTGGCCGTCCGGCCGCCCGAAGGCATCACGCCCCGTGAGACGCCCGTCGTCTTTCTGCACGGCGCCTTTGCGGGCGCCTGGTGCTGGGCGGAACGATTCCTGCCCTATTTCGCGACCTTGGGATACCGCTGCTACGCGCCGTCCTTCCGCGGACATGGCGGCAGCGACGGCCAGCGCAATCTCGACAGTTTCGGCATCCAGGACTATGTCGCCGACATGGCCTCGCTGGCCCGCGATCTGGACGCGCCGCCGCTTCTGATCGGCCATTCCATGGGTGGGTTCGTCGCAATGAAATACGCCGAAACGCGCCCCGTCGCCGGGCTCGCCCTGCTGGCCTCCGTGCCGCCGGGCGGACTGATCGGTCCGTCGATGAGCCTCGCGGCCTGGAATCCGATGCTGATGTTCGAACTGGGCATGGCCCAGGCCGGAGCGCAGAGCGCGGTCGGCCTGAACGGACTGCGCCAAGCCCTGTTCTCCGACCGGGTCTCGCCCGGCAAGGCGGAACAGTATATGCCCCGGATGGGTGGAGAATCCTCCCGTGCGGTCGCCGAAATGCATGGCACGGTCCGGGTCGATCCAACTCGCCTCAAGGGACGTATCCCTATCTGCGTATTGGGCGCGCGTGAGGACGGGCTTATCCCCCCGGCCTTCGTCCGGTCCACCGCCCGGCAGTTGGGTGTGGAAGCGGCGATCCTGGACCGGACCGGCCACGGGATGATGCTGGACGACTCCTGGCAAACGACCGCCGACACCCTTGCCCAGTGGATGCGCGGGCACGATATCTGACTTGGCGCCGGCCTCCATCCGGTCCGCGCCGGCGACTGGCGCGAATTGAGGGGCGATATGACCGACGATACCTCCGAACGGTACAATGACGATGCCAGCTTCTCCGGCCAGGTCCGGCGCGTTGCTCAGGTCGGCGGCGCGATGGCGGGACTGGGCGCCCGATTGGCGGGCGCGCGATATCTGGGCGTCAAACTGGACAAGGATCAGCATGCCGGTCAGTTGAAGGCCGCGATCGGCGGCCTGAAAGGTCCGCTGATGAAGGTCGCCCAGATTCTCGCGACCATCCCCGATGCCCTGCCCGCGGAATATGCCGAGGAGTTGCGGCAACTTCAATCGAATGCACCGCCCATGGGCTGGCCCTTCGTTCGGCGCCGGATGAGTTCGGAACTGGGCCCGGGATGGACCAAGCGGTTTGGGGAGTTTGAGAAGGAGGCCGCCCATGCCGCCTCGCTGGGACAGGTTCATCGCGCGCGGCTGGAGGATGGCACGCGGCTGGCCTGCAAGCTGCAATATCCGGATATGGCCTCGGCCATCGATGCCGATTTGCGGCAGCTCAAGCTAATTTTCTCGATCTACGAACGCTACGACAAGGCGATCTCGACCAAGCGCATCTATGAGGAACTGTCCGAGCGGCTGCGCGAGGAACTGGATTACGAACGCGAGGCGAAGGCGATGCGGCTTTACGCCAGCATGCTGGCGCAGGAGCCGAAGGTTCATGTCCCGGAAGCCGTCCCTGCGCTGTCGACCAAGCGCCTGCTGACCATGACATGGCTGGACGGCAAGCCCCTGATGGACTTCCGGGATTCGCCGTTGGAAGTGCGGAACGAGTTGGCCCTGGCGATGTTCCGGGCCTGGTATGTCCCCTTCTATGAATACGGGGTCATCCACGGCGATCCGCATCTGGGCAATTACACGGTGCGTGAGGACGAGCAGTCCATCAACCTCCTGGATTTCGGCTGTATCCGGGTTTTCCCTCCCAGCTTCGTTCAGGGCGTGATCGATCTGTATCGCGCGTTGCGGGACGACGATATGGACCTGGCCGTGTACGCGTACGAAAGCTGGGGATTCGAGAACGTCTCCAAGGAACTTCTGGAGATCCTCAACGTCTGGGCCCGGTTCCTGTACCGACCGCTGATGGATGACAAGGTGCAACGCATTCAGGAGACCGATAGCGGCCAGTTCGGCGCGAAAATCGCCGGTCAGGTGCAGAAGGAACTGGCAAAACTGGGTGGCGTTCAGCCGCCGAGGGAGTTCGTCCTGGTCGACCGCGCGGCGATCGGCCTGGGTTCCGTTTTCATGCATCTGAAGGCCGAGGTGAACTGGCATCGCCAATTCCACGCGCTGATCGACGATTTCGATACCCAGCGCCTCACGGAGCGCCAGAATGCGGCCCTTGCAGCCTCCGGACTGACCTGATCGATCCACCCGATTGATTGGGTTCTGCGGGGGCCATTCTTTAGAACGATACAAAACTTCAACACAACAAATTACAAATCGGCTCTTTTCTTTTCTCGATTGGACCTCATATCCCCGGTATCATTCGCGAAAAGTCGGACCGACCGCGGCGATAGGGTCGCGGCCTGTTCGTTTGTGCTGTTGAGGGGAAAAGGAAAGTCCCATGAAGATCGCGGTTCTGAAGGAACGGCGCGCCGGGGAAAAGCGTGTCGCCGCCTCGCCTGATAGTATCGCCAAGTTCATCCAATTGAACTGTACGGTCACGGTCGAAAGCGGTGCGGGCGAGTCCGCATCGATTTCCGATGACGCATACAAGGCGGCGGGTGCGCAGATTGCCAAATCCCCGGCCGACACGGTCAAAGGTGCCGATCTGGTTTTGAAGATCGCCCGCCCGACGGATGAGGAGATCAAGCTCTTCTCGAAAGGCCAGGCGCTGGCGTGCCACGCATACGCCCTGACCGAAGGCGCCATGGTTCAGAAACTGGCCGCCCAGGGCGTGACCCTGTTCGCCATGGAACTGGTCCCGCGCATCACCCGCGCCCAGTCCATGGATATCCTGTCCAGCCAGGCGAATATGGCCGGTTACAAGGCCGTGCTGGACGCGCTGCAATACTACGGCCGCGCCCTGCCGATGATGTCCACCGCCGCCGGCCGCGTGAACCCGGCGAATGTCTTCGTCATGGGAGTCGGCGTTGCCGGGCTTCAAGCCATTGCGACCGCGAAGCGCCTGGGCGCCATCGTCTGGGCGACGGATGTCCGGCCCGACACGAAGGAGCAGGTTGAAAGCCTGGGCGGGAAATTCCTGGCCGTCGAGAACGAGGAATTTCAGCAGGCCCAGACCGAAGGCGGCTATGCCAAGGAAATGTCGGCGGATTACAAGCGCCAACAGGCGGAGTTGATCGCCGAAAAGATCAAGACGATGGATATCGTCATCACCACCGCCCTGATCCCCGGCCGCCCGGCCCCGGTCCTGGTGACCGAGGATCATGTGAAGTCGATGAAGCCCGGCGCGGTGATCGTCGACTTGGCGGTCGAGACCGGCGGCAACTGCCCCTTGAGCGAATACGGCAAGGTCGTCACCAAACACGGCGTCACGCTGGTCGGACATGACAATGTCCCCAGCCGATTGGCGGAAACGACCAGCCAGCTCTTTGCGCGCAACCTGCTGAACTTCCTGACACCGATGATCGACAAGGATAGCGGCGCGCTGAAGATCGACCTGGAAGACACGGTCGTCAAAGGCACGCTGGTCTGCCGCGGCGGAGAGATCGTTCATGATCGCGTGAAGGAAACCGCCGGATCGGCGACGGCCCAGAAGGCCGCGCCCGCGAAGAAGAAATCCGGCGCAAAGAAAAGCGCCAAGAAATCCGCAGCGAAGAAATCCGCCGCGAAGAAATCGGCCGCCGCCAAACCGGCGGAGGCCCCGGCACCTGCGCCGGATGACACGAAGGCCGCCGATAGCGGCGACGAAAAGAAGGAGGGCTGACCGATGGATCACCAGACCCTTAGCGACACCGCGTCCGCCCTCAAGGAACAGGCGCAGGCATTGGCCGATCAGGTCACCGCGTTGTCCGACAAGATTACCGCAATGGACCCGACCGGCGCGGCCGCCGCGGCCGAAGCCGCGACCGGGACGCCCTTCCTGCATCTCTTCACGGCCTTCGTCCTGGCCTGCGTCGTCGGCTATTACGTCGTCTGGTCGGTCACGCCGGCCCTGCATTCGCCCCTGATGGGCGTCACCAACGCGATTTCGTCGGTCATCATCGTCGGCGCGTTGATCGCGGCGGGGCCGACCGACCTGAACCTGTCCAAGGTATTCGGCTTCATCGCCGTGGTCCTGGCCAGCGTCAACATCTTCGGCGGCTTCGTGGTGACGAACCGGATGCTGTCGATGTTCAAGAAGAAACAGCGCTAAGCGCGGCGGGAAAGGAGACCGACAATGGATTGGGCCGGTTACGCATATCTCGTCGCGGCAGTGTGCTTCATCCTCGCGCTTCGAGGATTGAGCCATCCGGAAACCGCGCGCAACGGCAACCGCTTCGGCATGGTCGGCATGGCCATTGCCGTGATCACCACATTGGCGATGCCGTCCGTCTTGTCCTACGAATGGATCATCCTGGGCATTCTGATCGGCGGCACGATCGGGACGGTCATCGCCCGGAAGATCGAGATGACGGCGCTGCCGCAGCTCGTCGCTGCCTTCCACAGCCTGGTCGGCCTTGCCGCCGTCTTCGTGGCGGGTGCCGCTTTCTATGCGCCGGAAGCCTACAATATCGGCACGGCGGGCAATATTGCCGTCGCCTCACTGATTGAAATGTCGCTGGGCACGGCGATCGGCGCGGTGACCTTTACCGGATCGATCATCGCTTTCGGCAAGTTGCAGGGTGTCATCAGTTCCAAGCCGCTGATCTTCACCGGGCAGCACCCGCTGAATGCCGGGCTGGGCCTGCTTCTAGTCGCCCTCGTCGCCGGGTTCTGCGTGACGCAGGAAGCCTGGCTGTTCTGGGCCATCGTGCTGTTGAGCTTCGTCATCGGTATCCTGCTGATCGTGCCGATCGGCGGCGCGGACATGCCGGTCGTGGTCTCCATGCTGAACAGCTATTCGGGATGGGCGGCAGCGGGCATCGGCTTCACGCTGGGCAATACCGCACTGATCATCACCGGCGCCCTGGTCGGCGCGTCCGGCGCGATCCTCAGCTACATCATGTGCAAGGGGATGAACCGGTCGATCATCAACGTGATCCTGGGCGGCTTCGGCGGCGAGACCTCCGTGGCCGCGACAGGCGGCGACGACGACCGTCCGGTGAAATCCGGCGGCCCGGAAGATGCCGGCTTCATGATGAAGAATGCCGACAGCGTCATCATCGTCCCCGGTTACGGCATGGCCGTCGCCCAGGCGCAGCATGCGCTGCGTGAAATGGCGGATCTGTTGAAGGCCGAGGGCGTCGATGTGAAATACGCCATTCATCCGGTCGCGGGCCGTATGCCCGGCCATATGAACGTGCTGCTGGCCGAGGCGGACGTGCCCTATGACGAAGTGTTCGAACTGGAGGAGATCAACGGCGATTTCAACTCCACCGACGTCGCCTTCGTCATCGGCGCAAATGACGTGACCAACCCGGCTGCGAAGACCGACAAGACATCGCCGATCTACGGCATGCCGATCCTGAATGTTGAGGATGCCGGTCAGGTCCTGTTCTTGAAGCGCTCCATGGCGTCGGGCTATGCCGGGGTGCAGAACGAACTGTTCTTCAAGGACAATACGACCATGCTGTTCGGCGATGCCAAGCAGATGGTGGAAAAGATCGTGAAGAGCCTGAAAGACTGAGGCCGGTCATTGGCCCCAATACAAGAAAGCCGCCCCCTCGGGCGGCTTTCTTCGTTTCGGTCACAATTCGCCCTGGGAATGCGGGTCGATGCTATAGGGATAGACCTTGCTAACAAAATTCGGCTGATCCATCACGCGTCGGATCCAGGCGACGACATTGCCGTATTGCGCCAGCGGCAGACCGGCCTCGTCGGCGCGGTGCATATAGGCGAAGACCGAGATATCGGCGATCGTATACTCCTGCCCCGCCAGGAAGGGCCGTTCCGCCAATTCGCGGTCGAGGACTCGTAGGGTGCGCAAGGCGGTCTCGCTGCGCTGCCCCACCAGTTCGGCTCCCCGGCTGCTCAGCTTGCCCGTCAGTGCCCAATAGCGCAGGGACGCGGCCCCGTTCTGGATATAGTCGCTTTCAAAGAACAGCCATTGCATCACCTTCGCCCGCGCCACGGGATCGTCCGGCAGGAATCGGCTACCCTCGGCGAGATAGGTCAGGATCGCGTTCGATTCGGCAATGAAGAACCCGTCCTCCAGTCGGATTGCAGGCACGGCGCCCATCGGATTGGCCTTCAGATAGGCTTCCGACTGTCCCTCCCCTTCGAAGATGCTGACATATTCGGTGCGGTAGGGACGGTTCAATTGATTGAGCAGCAGGCGCACCTTGTAGGCATTCTGGGAGGGTAGATAGTCATATAGCGTGATCATGGATCCGGTCCGTTCGGGTGGGACGAATTCGGCGAAGGCCGGACAATCCGTCAAACCGGCAGGCTGCGCATTCCGGTTCTTGCGCTTTCCGAAGGGGCGATCACGGTATTCAAGGATAGATGTAACATTACAGTAACAAAACAATCACATCATACCTTTGCCAATTCGTAGATCGGCTGGTCACACTCCTGTAACATGAGCGTCTCACTAAGGAGAACGCCATGTTTCGTTCAATTCTTGGTACCGGTCTGGCCGCCGCGTTGACGGCGGGGCTGTTGATGGGACCGCAAGCGGCCTCCGCGCAAGGCGGTCCTCAGGTTTGCGGTCCACGCGATAAGATCATCACCCGGCTTTCCGCCCGCTATCAGGAACGCCAATCCGCCATCGGCATGACCAGCGGCGGATCCCTGGTAGAACTTTTCGTGTCGGCGGAAGGCACATGGACCTTCGTTCACACCAATGCGGACGGGGTTACATGCCTGCTGGCAGCGGGTGAAGATTGGGAATTGGTTCTGCCGACCGACCCGGGACAGGAACCCGCCCAGCCTTCCTGAAACCGGCCGGTTAGCGGTCGAACAGACGTCCGAACCCGGTCGGCCGCGCGGCGCAGCCGATCAGTTGCAAGGCGTGCCAGGCCAGCGCCTGATTGCTGCACACGACAGGCTTTCCCAGATCGGCCTCCAGCGTCTCGACGACGGCGGCGGCGCGCAGCGCGGTGCAGGACACGAACAACACATCGGCGGATGGGTCGCATAGGTCCCGCCCGGCTGCCGCGATGGCATCGGATGGGATGCGCGTCGCGTCGAAATCGCTGTCGATGTTGAAGCTTCCGATGTTCACGATCTCGAAACCGCGACGCGTCAGTTCCTCGACCAGGGTCTCGTTCACCTCCCGGACATAGGGCGTCAGCACGGACAGGCGTTTCGCACCCAAAGCCTCGAAGGCGGCGCAGGCGGATTTCAGCGGGTTCGTCACGGGAATTCCCGGCCAGACCGAATGAATCGCCGCCTCGACATTTTCCTCACCAATCGCCGCCGTGCCCGACGTGCAGGCATAGATCATCGCATCGACCCCGACATTGGGCAGAATGCCGGCCCCCGCCCGGGCGATGTCCGGGGCCATGGCCCGCAGGCTTTCAAGGGAGATCGGGTTCGCGTTCAAAACCCGGTTGGTCAGCACTTCCACACCGACGGGCACGAGGCGACGCAGATCGGTTTCGATGTTGAAATCGGTCGCCAGGGCGATGACGCCGATCCGGCCGAGCGGGTCGATCGTCTCGAACTCATATTCGTAACGCAGGTGATCGTCATAACGCATCGCAGTGCCCCTTCTTTGCGACTCCCGTCCGGTCACGTCACGACCGGCAATTCCGGCGCGGCGCGGCGGGTCAGCCATTCCGCGCCGCTGTCCGTGATAACGATATTCTCCTCATGCACCATCTGGCGGCCCGGCAGGAATTCCATCCCCGGCTCCAGGGTCAGAACCGCGCCGGGCGCCAGAACCGTGCCGTCCTCTGCCGTGTTGGACGGCCATTCGGTCAGTTCCATCCCCAGGCCGTGACCCAGCCGGCCGACGGAATTGCCCAATGCGCCGCCCGCCTCCATAACCTGCCACATCGCGGTCCAGAGTTCGCTGG
Organism: Pacificispira sp.; assembly: GCF_965228185.1. Taxonomy (NCBI): domain Bacteria; kingdom Pseudomonadati; phylum Pseudomonadota; class Alphaproteobacteria; order Rhodospirillales; family Aestuariispiraceae; genus Pacificispira; species Pacificispira sp. The sequence goes on from NZ_CBDDHE010000009.1 coordinate 54,519, forward strand.
TCGTGGCGCCCGGTCGCGCGGCACGGAACCCAGCCTCCGTCGCCTCGAACACGGTCCGGTAGGCTTGGCGCACCGCATCATCCGCCCGGCCGAAGGCGAAATTCCGGTCGAAATCGCAGAAATAGCCGTCATAGGTCGTGCCGGTATCGATGATCAGGACATCGCCCTCTTCGACGAGCCTTTCGGTCGGGCCCATGATGATGCTGTCATACCCGCCAGGCCCGGAACCCGCGATCAGGTAAGGCGATTGATCCGCCCCGCGCCGCAGCAGATCGATCCGGAATGCCCGGCAGATCTCCAGTTCCGACTGTCCCGCTCGCATCAGGTCCGGCAGAGCCTCGAAAGCGGCGGAGGTGAGCGTGCAGGCCTGGCGGATCTTATCGATTTCCGCGGAAGATTTGATGAACCGCAAGCCGTGCAGCAGAGGCGCGGCGTCGACAGGCTCCAATCCCTCCGCCCCCGCGATCACTGTCAGATAGTCCGATAACGGCATCCGGATCAGGCTTTCATGCCCCATCGGCACGCCCAATCGCCCGAACCGGCGCGGCATTTCCCCTAACGCCGCGATCAGCAGCGAAACACCGTCGTCAGCGGGTCTCGGCGCGGGCCAGGAACGAATATCGTCGATCCAGGTCGCTTCCATGCCGGCACGACCGATCTCCGGGATGACCGCGATCGGCTTGCCGGAAAGGGGTAACAGGACAAACCAAGGCCGGGTCGGGCTTTCCCAGAACTGGGTGTGGAACCCCGTGAAGTACCGAACCTCCGGCTCGTTGGTCAGCAGGATCGCGTCCATCCGGGCGTCCCGCATCGCCGATTGTGCGCGGGCCAGGCGCGCTTCGAACTCAGCCTGATCGAAACCGCGCGACGGGGCGGTGTTTTCAGCGATGGCCGTCACGCCGCGATCTCCTGGGGCGTTCGGCCGACAATGGCTTCATAGATCGCCGGGTCTGTCGCCCCTTCCGTGCCGATTACCAGGATCCTGGACGACCGGTCCAGGCCCAGGGCGGCAGCCGTGTCGGGTGATTGCCTTACTGCAGCAAGACCGGCGAGGCCGGCCACGGCGGATTCTCCCGCGACTACCGGACGATCCGACGCCGGGTTCGCAAGGCCGCGCATCAGGGGTGCAATCCAGGAATCGGACACCGTCATGAATTCATCCGCGCCGGCCGCCAGAATGTCCCAGGCCAATAGCGAAACCTCACCGCAGGACAGGCCGGCCATAATCGTTTCCTCGACGATTTCGACGGCCACCGGACGGCCTTCAACCGCACTGCGGTAGAGGCAGGGGGCGCGGTCCGGCTCGACAACAATGACACGCGGCCGCGCCGCCCCATAATGGTGCCACAACGCTGCCGTTACCGCGCCGGCAAGACCGCCGACGCCGCCTTGCAGGAAAACATGGGTCAGCGCCGCATCCTGCGGCGTTTGAGCGATCACCTCCGCGACCATCACCGAATAGCCGGCCATGACATGTCGGGGCAGATCCATATAGCCGGGATAGGACGTGTCGGACACGATGTGCCAGCCATTGTCCGCCGCGTCCTGCGCCGCCTGACGCACCGATGCGTCGTAATTGCCGTCGACCCAAACGACCTTTGCACCCAACGCCTCGACTGCCTTCGCACGTCCGGGACTGACACCGGCATGCATGTAGATCCGGCAGGCAGCGCCGAACATCCGCGCGCCCCAGGCAACGGACCGTCCGTGATTGCCGTCCGTCGCGGTAACCACCGTGACCGTTGACGCCTGGTCCGCATGCAGCCCCTTCGCGATCCGGCCCTCCGACAGGTGCGCCCCGCCGGGGTCGCGCAGTTCCCTCGCCAGCAGTTTCAGCACCGCATAGGCGCCGCCCAGCGCCTTGAAGCTGCCCAGGCCGAACCGCGGCCCTTCGTCCTTATAGTAAATCGCCCCGACGCCCAATTGATCCGCGAGACCGTCCAAACGATGCAAGGGTGTCGGAGCATAACCTGGCCAGGCGGAAATGGCCGTTTGCGCCTCCGCGCAGAGTTCGGCACCTAGAATTGCCTCCAATCGTGCCGGATAGGGAAGGCCCGTTTCGACCGCCCCATTGTGGTGCAGCACCATCGCGCCATCGGTCACGTTCTTCAGATCCATCATCCCGTCACCCCTCCGCCGGCAGACAATCGCGCACCAGCTGGACCCAGAGATCCGCGCCGATGGTCAGAATGTCGTCGTTGAAATCATAGTTCGGGCTGTGCAGTCCGCAGCCACCCGGCCCGGCGCCGCCGTTCCCCAGCAGGAAATAGCAGCCCGGCTTCCGTTCCAGCATGAAACCGAAATCTTCCGACGCCATGACCGGCTGACAGTCCTTGTCGACCCGCTCCGGCCCCAAGACGCGCTCCGCAGTGGCCGCCACCTGTCCCGCCGCCGCCGCATCATTGATGGTCGCGGCAAATTCGTGGGTATAGACCACAGTTGCCGACGCCCCATGCGCCGCTGCGACCCCTTCAGCGATCCGGCGCATGCCGTCTTCTATCGCCGACTGCTGCCGTGGCGTGAAAGCCCGGACATCGCCGCGCAGGACGACCTTGTCGGGGATGACATTGCGTGTGGCATCGACATGGAAATCCGTGACGGACAGAACGCAGGGTTCCAGCGGGTCCAGATACCGGGAGGCCAGGGTCTGCAGCGACAGGACGATTTCGGACCCGACCACGATCGGGTCGACGGTCATATGCGGCAGGGCGGCGTGCCCGCCCTTGCCCTGAATGACGATCTCGAAATTGTCCTCGCAGGCCATGATCGGACCGGGACGAACCGCGACATGACCCGCCGGGATCGACGGCATGTTGTGCAGGGCATAGACCGCATCGACGGGATAACGGTCGAACAAGCCGTCCGCCATCATCGCCTTCGCGCCCTGCCCGTGTTCTTCGGCGGGCTGAAAGATGAAGACGATTTCGCCGTCGAACCCGCCTTCTTCAGACAGCCGCTTGGCCGCCCCCAGCAACATTGCGGTATGGCCGTCATGGCCGCAGGCATGCATCCGCCCCGGCACGGTCGACGCATGGTCGAACGTGTTTTCCTCCTGGATCGCCAGCGCGTCCATATCGGCCCGCAGGCCGATCGACGGGCCATTGCCCCGACGCAGAACGCCGACCACCCCACCGCCGATGCCGTCCTGAACCGACAATCCGAAGCCGCGCAGGCTATCCGCCACGAAGCCCGCCGTCCGCGCGACGTCGAACCCCAATTCGGGATGGCGGTGCAGATCGTGACGCCATTCGGTCAGTATGGACCGGAACCGGGACGGATCGTCGTTCGTATCGGGCATGGCGCTGCTTTCGGGTTGGGTGTCGCACGGAATGACAGGTTTAAGACTAGGCCAAGCCAAGGTACGAAATTCGTCAGAGATGGCCGAATGATGTATGAATTTCGTCCATATGAACGGCCCGACGGCCCGATTTCTTTGCGAGGACACCATGGACGAATTTGACGCCCGATTGCTGAACCTGATGCAGGAGAACAACCGGCTGACGGCGGAAAAGCTGAGCGCGCTGGTCGGCCTGTCCCCGGCGGCGTGTCAGAAACGGCTGAAACGGCTGCGCGAAAATGGGACAATCGCCCATGACATTTCCGTTCTGTCGCCTGAAGCAACGGGCCGCAAACTGACCCTGATCGTCGAAGTGACGATGGAACGGGAAAGGCCGGAAGTTCTGGACCAGTTCAAGCGGACCATGCGGGCCGCGCCGGACGTCATGCAATGCTATTACGTGACCGGCAACGCGGATTTCATCGTCATCCTGACGGCCCGCGACATGAAGGAATACGAGGAATTCACCCGCCGCTACTTCTTCCAGAATTCCAATGTGCAGCGGTTTCAGACCAATGTCGTCATGGACGATGTGAAGGTCGGTCTGAAAATCCCGGTCGCGGCTTCCGGGGCGGCGTGAGTCAGCCGCGCTTGTGGTACATCAGACCCAGGGCGATACAATGGGCGACCGCGTCTCGATGCGCTTTCAGGTCTGCCGGAATCACCAGCGCACGGTTACCCGCATAGTCGAACATATCGCCGTATCGCGCCTGATAATCCTCGATCAGGCTGGTGCTGCAATGCACGAAAAGGGCTCCGCGCTCCGGATCCTCGGGCGACGGCCCCAGACGCAGCGTCGTTCCGCTTTTCGGCTTTTCGGTCAGATAGGCCGGCTGCCCCCATTTCACGTCTTCGACAATTTGGCCGCAGCCGGGCGTGGTCAGTGCCGTTTCGAAAATCAGGTCCCGCACCGGATAGAGAATGCCCCGCAGACCGACCGACAGCTTCAGATACGCCGCAGACACTTCCTTCGAGGTCGGCGGCGCCTGGATCATCCCAACGCCTCGATCGAATCGTCGTCCAGGTCGTCGAAATCCTCCAGATCCTCCTCCGCCAGAAGGTCCCCGTCCTCCAGCGGCGCACCGCCCGGGCCCCGCCGTTCCGCACGCGGCGTCCGCCCGAACATGTCGCGGTAGCATTTGGAGAAATGCGACGCCGAGGTGAAGCCGCTGGCAAAGGCGACTTCGGTCACCGGCATGGTCGTCTGGGTCAGCAGCGTCTTCGCCCGGTTCAGGCGCAGCTTCAGGTAATAGCGCGCGGGGCTGGTGTTCAAATAACGACGGAACAGCCGTTCCAGCTGGCGGCGCGAAAGGCCGACACGATCGGCAATTTCATCGCGGGTCAGCGCCTCTTCGGTATGACGCTCCATTTCCGAGATCGCACGGATCAGTTTCGGATGGCTGATGCGCAGTCGCGCCTGCAGCGGCAGGCGCTGGTCGTCATGACCTTCGCGCATGCGCTCATGCATGAACTGTTCGGCGACGGCCGCCGCCAGGTCTTGACCGTGACGGGTTGCGATTTCGTTCAGCATCATGTCCAACCCGGACACACCGCCGGCGCAGGTGAAGCGGTCGCGGTCGACTTCGAACAGTTCCGCGCGGACATCCAGATCCGGGAATTCTTCGGTAAAGCTATCCAGGTTCTCCCAATGGATCGTGCAGCGATAACCTTTCAGCAATCCGGCATGGGCCAGGACATGGGCGCCGGTGCAGATCGCACCGATATGGCTGCCTTCCCGCGCCCAGCGGCGCAGCCAGCCGAAAACTGCATTGTCCTTATAGACATGGGCGTCGATGCCGGAACACAGGATGACATTGGTCGGCGCGTAGTTGTAGTCCGCGACCGATTTGTCCGTCTGGATCGGAAAGGCGTTCGACGCCATCACCGTTTCGCCGTCGCGGCTGGCGGTTTCCCATTGATACAGGGTCTTGCCGCTGATCCGGTTGGCCAAACGCATGGGTTCGACCACGCCCGACAAGGCGATCATCGAGAAATTCGGAATCAGGACAAAGACCACCTTGTCCGGACCCGAACCCGCAACGGGTTTGAACATTCGAGTTGCCATCGACCACCCAATCGCAGATCGACTGACTTACGCATACGCGACATGTCAGCGATATGACAGTTTGCCTACCTAACCACCCATCCTGCAAGTCGCCGTTTTTCCTCCCCGGATCGGCTTGCCGATATGCGCCATCGCCTATGGGGCCAGATCGGGCGCCTTGTCAATCCGCGTCATGACCCTCCGTAAAGGCCCGTCGCAATCGTTATTAAGCCTGTCGCAGTTCTGAAAGGGGTCATTTGCCGTCCGCCTTATGCATACGGTCCTGGGATGAAGGACCTCCGAACCATGAAGAAATATTCGATCTTCGCCATCGCGCGGAACGCACGGAACCACCATCAGGACTGGGAACGCGCCTGGCGCAGCCCGGACCCGAAACCGTCCTATGATGTTATCATCATCGGCGGCGGCGGGCACGGGCTGGCGACGGCCTATTACCTGGCGAAGGAATGCGGCATCACCAATGTCGCGGTCCTGGAGAAGGGCTGGCTGGGCGGCGGCAATACCGGCCGCAACACCACCATCGTGCGGTCGAACTATCTGTGGGACGAATCGGCGGCGCTGTACGACCACGCGGTCAAGCTGTGGGAAGGCCTCAGCGACGAGCTGAACTATAACGTCATGTTCTCCCAGCGCGGCCTGCTGCACCTGGCGCATAACGTCCATGACATGCAGGAGATCGGCCGCCGCGGCAACGCGATCTACATGAACGGCATCGACAGCGAGTTCCTGACCCCGGAACAGGTCAAGGAAATGGTGCCGATCATCAACCTGGACTGCCGCTATCCGGTCATGGGGGCGCTGCTGCAGCGCCGCGGCGGGACGGCCCGCCACGACGCTGTGGCCTGGGGCTATGCCCGCGCCGCCGATTCAATGGGCGTCGACATCATTCAGAATTGCGAAGTCACCGGCTTCAAGATCGAAAACGGCGTCGTGAAGGGCGTTGAAACCACGCGCGGTTCCATCGGCGCCAACAAGGTCGGCGTCGTCGCGGCGGGTCATTCCTCCGTCGTCGCCGAAATGGCCGGTTTCCGGATGCCGCTGGAAAGCTTCCCGTTGCAGGCCTTCGTCAGCGAACCGATGAAGCCGATCGTCGATTGCGTCATCATGTCGAACGCGATCCACGCCTATATCAGCCAGTCCGACAAGGGCGAGCTGGTTATCGGCGGTTCGGGCGATCCGTTCATTTCCTATTCCCAGCGCGGCAGCTTCGATCAGATCGAACATGTCGTCGGCCCGGTGATCGAGCTTTATCCGATCTTCAGCCGCGTGCGCATGTTGCGCCAATGGGGCGGGATCACCGACGTGACCGTCGACCGGTCACCGATCATCACCAAGACCCCGGTGGACAACATGTTCTTCAACTGCGGTTGGGGCACGGGCGGGTTCAAGGCGACCCCAGGTTCAGGCCGCGTCTTCGCCCATTCCATCGCCCAGGGCGACATGCACCCCATCGCAGCGCCGTTCACCATGGACCGGTTCCATACCGGCGCCCTGATCGACGAAGCGGCCGCCGCCGCCGTCGCGCACTAAGGAGGCAGATCCATGTTTCTCGTTAAATGTCCCTGGTGCGGCTGGCGCGAACAGACCGAATTCTCCTATGGCGGCGAGGCGCATATCGCCCGGCCGACCGGAACCGACCAAATCTCGGATCAGGAATGGGGCGACTATATCTATAGCCGCAAGAACACCAAGGGTGTCCACGCCGAGCGCTGGGTCCACACCCAAGGCTGCGGCCGCTGGTTCAACGCCGTCCGACACACCGTCACGGACGTGATGTGGGACAGCTACAAGATGGGCGAAGACGCCCCGAACCCACCCAAGGACTGGGACGGCCTGTCGAGCCGCGACGAGCTTGAGCCGAGCGAAGGTAAGTAAGATGAGCCAGACCTACCGACTGAACGGCAAGGGCCGGATCGACCGGTCCCAGCCCCTGACCTTCACCTATGACGGCAAGTCCTATACCGGCTACCATGGCGATACGCTGGCCTCCGCCCTGCTGGCGAATGGCGTCAAGCTGGTCGGCCGCAGCTTCAAGTACCATCGCCCGCGCGGCATCATGACCGCCGGGTCGGAAGAACCGAACGCCCTGGTGCAACTGGGCGAGGGCAACCGGACCGAACCGAATACCCGCGCCACGATGGTGGAACTGTTCGACGGGCTGAGCGCGTCGAGCCAGAACTGCTGGCCGTCGGTGAAGTTCGACCTGCAATCCATCAACCAGAAATTCGCCAAGCTGTTCCCGGCGGGCTTCTATTATAAGACCTTCATGTTCCCGTCGTCCTGGTGGGAGCCGGTCTATGAAAAGATCATCCGCAACGCCGCCGGTCTGGGCAAATCCCCGATGGAACGCGATCCGGATTCCTATGCCCAGAAATTCGCCCATTGCGACGTGCTGATCGTCGGCGGCGGCCCAGCCGGCCTGGCCGCGGCATTGGCGGCCGGCCGTACCGGCGCGCGGGTCATCCTGGCCGACGAACAGAACGAGCTGGGCGGATCGCTGTTGAGCGACGATGCCCAAATCGACGGCAAGCCCGCCCTGGAATGGGTGGCCGAAGCCATGGCCGAACTGGAAGCCCTGGAAGACGTGACGGTCCTGCGCCGCACCACGGTTTCCGGTTACTACGACTACAACTACCTGACCGCACTGGAGCGGGTGACCGACCATCTGGGCCCGCAAGACGACGACAGCATGCCCCGTCAACGGTTCTGGAAGATCCGCGCCAAGCGGGTCGTTCTGGCGCAGGGCGCGATCGAACGCCCGCTGGTTTTCGCGGACAATGACCGTCCCGGCATCATGCTGGCATCGGCGCTGCGCATCTATATCAACCGGTTCGGCGTTCTGCCGGGCCGCGAGATCGTGGTCTTCACCAACAATGACACCGCCTACAAGACGGCGTTGGACGCAAAGGCGGCCGGTGCGCGTGACGTGACGGTAGTCGACCTGCGCGACAACCCGAAGGGCGCGCTGGTCAAAGCTGCCGAAGACGCCGGTATCCGGGTCTTCAAGGGCTATGCCGTCGTCGCCACCAGCGGCAAACACGCCGTCAATGCCTGCGAGATCGCCAAGCTGGGCGAAGACAACCGGACGATCGTCTCCGACACGACCGCCCTGCCCTGCGATATCCTGGCCCATTCCAACGGCTGGAACCCGACGGTCCATCTGTGGAGCCAGGCACGCGGCAAGCTGAACTGGGACGAGGCGCAACAATGCTTCGTTCCGGGCTTCGCCGGTCCTTGGAAACCGGTCTCGGCCGGGTCGGGCAACGGCGCATTCGCGCTGAAGGACTGCCTGTCCCAGGGCTATGCCACCGGCGCCGCCGCGGCGAAGGCTGCCGGTTTCGGGTCGGGCGACGTTCCGGCCACCCCCGCGACGGACGATATCGAATACGGCGCGATGCGCATGGTCTGGACCGTGCCCGGCAAGAAGCCGCTGGGCCACGGCAAGGCCAAGCATTTCCACGACCACCAGAACGACGTTGTCGCGTCGGACATTCATCTGGCGGCACGGGAAGGCTATATCTCGGTCGAGCATCTGAAACGCTACACGACAACCGGCATGGGAACGGACCAGGGCAAGACGTCCAACGTCAACGCCCTGGCGATCATGGCCGAAATCCGCAATGCGGCGATCCCGGAAGTCGGCACGACGACCTTCCGCCCGCCCTATACCCCCGTCACCTTCGGTGCCATCACCGGCCAGAACCGGAACGAGCTGTTCCTGCAGAAGCGCACGACGCCGATGCACAAGGCCCATCTGGACGCCGGCGCGGTCTTCGAAGATGTCGGCGACTGGAAGCGCCCCTGGTACTTCCCGCAAGGCAAGGAGACCATGGACGAGGCGGTGATGCGCGAATGCCGCCAGGTCCGTGAATCGGTCGGGATGCTGGACGCCTCGACCCTGGGCAAGATCGACATTCAGGGTAAGGACTCGGCTGAGTTCCTGAATTGGATCTATACCAACAAGTGGGACAACCTGAAACCGGGTCGCGCCCGCTACGGCCTGATGCTGAACGAACATGGCATGGTGTTCGACGATGGTGTAACCACCCGTTTGGCCGACGATCACTTCCACATGACCACCACGACCGGCGGCGCCGCGCGTGTGCTGGGCTGGCTGGAAGAATGGTCCCAGACCGAATGGCCGAAGATGGATGTGTATTTCACCTCCGTCACCGAACAATGGGCGGTCTGCACGATCACCGGGCCGAAGTCGCGGGCGCTGCTGTCCGAACTGACATCGCTGGACCTCGATCCGGAAACCTTCCCCTTCATGGCGATGCAGGAAGGCACGGTCGCGGGCGCCCCGGCGCGGGTCTACCGGATCAGCTTCACCGGCGATCTGGCCTATGAAATCAACGTGCCGGCGCGCTATGGCCTGCATGTCTGGAACGCCCTGCGCGAGGCCGGCCGGAAGCACGATCTCTGCCTTTACGGTACCGAGACAATGCACGTCCTGCGCGCCGAGAAAGGCTTCATCATCGTCGGTCAGGACACCGACGGCACGGTGACGCCGATGGATCTGGGCATGAACTGGATCGTCTCGAAGAAGAAGGACGACTTCCTGGGCCGCCGCTCCTTCGCGCGCAGCGATACCGCCCGCGAAGGCCGGAAACAGCTGGTCGGCCTGCTGACTCAGGATCCGAACTTCGTGCTGCCGGAAGGCGCACATGTGGTGGAGGACGTGAAGCCCAAGCCGCCGATGAAGACGCTGGGCCATGTCACCTCCAGCTACTACAGCCCGAATGTCGGCCGGTCGATCGCGCTGGCGCTGGTGGCCAACGGCCAGAACCGCAAGGGCGAGACCCTGTCGGTCCCGCTGATGAGCGGCCGCGTGGAAAAAGTAACGATCACCGATACGGTTTTCTTCGATAAGGAAGGGACGCGGACCAATGGTTGATGCGATCCACCCCGGCGTGACGGCCGATACCCCGCTGACCGCCAAGACCCCGGTTCAGATCGAGGGATTGTCGATCACCGAACTGCCCTTCCTGGGCAAGGTCACCTTGCGCGGCGATGCCTGCGACAAGGGTTTCGCCGATGCGGTCAAGAAGGTCCTGGGCGTCGCTCTGCCGACCGCACCGATGTCGTCGGCTCAGAAAGGCAGCATCCGGGTGTTCTGGAAGGCCTTCGACGAATGGCTGATCTGGACCGAGGCGGATGGTCAGACCAAGCTGATCGCCGATTTGCGCGCCGCGCTGGACGGTGTCGGCAAGGCCGTAGTCGACCTGTCGGATTATTACACGGTGATCCGCGTGTCGGGCAGCCTGTCCCGCGAATTGCTGGCCAAGGGTTGCGCGTTGGACCTCCATCCGCGCCGCTTCACCCCAGGCCAAGCGACAGGCACCGGTTTCCATCACGCGACGATCTTTATCACGCTGGTCGAGGACGACACTTTCGACGTCATGATCCGCTGGAGCTTCGCCGACTATCTCTGGGACTATTTCGCCGACGGCGCGCGGGAGTGGGCCTGAAATATAATTGCATAGCCTAACCGGTTGCATGTTGCATCCTGTTATCCCACCCTCCTTCCCGTTGGATCACAAATGGGAAGGAGAAAGGCATGTCAGATCGCGGCGAGCTTGCCCGAGCCATGTACCGCGCTTATGCAAACGGCGACCGGGCAGCATTGGAAGTATTGATCGCGGACGAATTCCGGTTTTCCAGCCCGCAGGACAACCTGATCGACCGAAGTACTTATTTTGAGCGTTGCTGGCCAAACAGCGAGCGGATCACCGATTTCGCCTTCGTACATGTTGTCGAACAGGGCGAGACGGTTTTCGTAACCTATGAAGGTATGTCGATCGAAGGGCGGAAGTTTCGGAACACTGAAGTTCTGACCTTCAATGGCGGCAAGGTTACTGAGGTTGAGGTGTACTTTGGCTGGTCCCTGCCCCACGCGGCCCCGCCTGGCGGGTTCATCGCCTGACGAGACAGGTCGCAACAGGGTCTTAGCCTTGGGATAGCCCGTCGGCGAGCGCCAAAATCAGTACCGGCGCCACTATGGTCCAGGGCACGCATATCACGCCAATGGCCTCGCCCCTGCTGAATAGCGGCAGGCCTTCAACATCCCTCCTGCGCACCTGTCGGATCAGCACCAGCACAGTTCCCGCGTATGTCACCGGAATATAAAGAAGATACCAGAATGGCGCGCCGGAACCGCAAAGAACGAAATGCGCCGCGGCGGCTTGTCCCAACACATAGATCAGGGCCGCCGCCGCGTAGATCCCGACCTTGATCCTGAAATCAGTGTTTGGGTCCGGGTTTCCACCGCCGAAGACACAGGTGATGTTCTGGGACTTTAGGAATCGAAATGTTCGCAACTCCGCACGCAAACAGGCACCAAAGACGAGCCCGGCAAACAGGATTGAAAGGTAAAGGCAGTCCCAGGCGAGATGGGACGCAGCCAAGCCCCTTAACGGTTCAAAGAATATTTGACGGTATACGCCGACCCAAATCCGAAAGGGGCCTTCCCACCCGGTCGCGCCAACCAAGAGAGACGCAAACGCGCTGCAAGCCAGGAGATAAATCGGCATCGCGATCAGCCATCCCGATACAGGAATGGTCTTTAGCGCCCGTGAAACCGCACCTGGTTTCAATACCGTTTTCATTGATACCCCCGGACTTCTTCGCAAACCGTAGGGCCAGCCTATAGGCCGCGCCCCGACGACCGCGCAAGTCCGTAACCGGCACAGGCTTGGCGACAAAGCCATGGAACAGACCGGGCGGCGCGTGTTTAATAGGGCGACAAGCGATCGATCGTTAGACCTGAGGGTGGCACGCATGCTGAATGAACTGGAAAAGATCGCCGGCAAGGTCGCCAATGCGCCGCGGCCGCCGCTGCCGGGCAGCATCGTCGAAGAATTGCCGGAGGAAGACCACCCCGCGATGCTGGAGACGAGTGGCGGAACGCGCCACTATCTGCCAGCCGGAGCCATTATTGAATATCGTGACGGGAACGGCCATTGGAGCGTGCGCCGCATCACATTGGTCTCCGCCGATCCACACAGCGACACGCCCAGCCTGAACGCCTATTGCCATGTCCGGCGGGAATTGCGGCGGTTTGACTTTCAACGCATCGAACGGATTCTCGACCCGCACGGCGCGGTCGGCACCTACTCCTCGCCGGAGGCCTTCCTGGACTGGTTTCGATTCGACAAGCCCGGTACGGATGAAACGGAAACCGCAGCGCGCGCCCTGCTGCGCGCGGCCCGCTACGAATTGACCGTGTTGATGTTCTTCTCGCGCTGTGACGGGTATCTGCACCCGGCGGAGCGATCCGTCCTCCTGGATTACATAACCCAGACCTATGGCGACGACGCGGTCGATCCGGACGATCTATGGGAAGTGGTGCGCCGCCTTTATCCGGATTCGGACTCGATGATGGCCGCCGCGAAAGCCATTGTGGATACCGATGGTACCGACGCGCTGGACAATCTGCGCGACAGCATCAAACGCCTGATCGAGGCCGATGGGGTGATCCACAACAACGAGGCGCTGCACGCCATCGAATTGGCCTATCTGAAAGACAACGCTTAGCCCCCGGCTCGAAGGGCCGCCAGTTCCGCTTCCAGATCGCCGATTCGTGCGTTCATCTTGCGGATACGCATCTGCTGTTGCCAGTAAAGTTCCTCGAACAGGCCCGGTGCGTCCCGCAACAGCTTGCGGAAAGCCTCGCCGCTGACCTTCATCGCGGTACAACCGTCCCGCCCGCCCCGTACGCCGGCAGTGCGCGGACGACCGTCGATGACTGCGTATTCGCCGACAACCGACCGCTGTCCGATCGTATCCAGATAGACTTCCTGCCCCTGTGCGTTGCGGTGCATGACGTCCAGACCGCCCTCGATCACCAGCAGAACAAAATCGCCGACATCGCCTTCGTGCCAGACATAGTCGCCGGCCGCGATCTGCAGGCGCACACCGTTCCGGTACAGTTTAGCAAGCGCATCTTCCGAAAACGCCGTCGTCTCGCGGAAAAACTTCTGGAAATCGGTGTTCACCAGCCGATGCACGGCTTCGATATCGCTCTCCTCGGCATAGACGACGGAAAAGCCCAGATGGGCTTCGTAATTCAGCAGAGTGTCACTGAGGATGTTGGAAAACAGGTTCTGGAACGCACCGTGATCGGGACGGTGAGACGACACGTCCACATCGGTGCCGACATACCCCATCATCCAGGTATAGATCTTCTCCTCCCGCCCCCGCCAGATCGTGGGCCAGTCGGGCGCCCGGTCATTGAAGAACGCGTCATAGGGATTGAGGCCGAAGGCGTGGAAGGCAAGATCGATAAGCCCATCGCCGCCGAAACGCAGAGGGTTGAGTTCAACCGGAACCAGCCCATTGGCGCCCAGCTTGAATTCGCCGTGGATCGGGAAGGCCCGCGCGCCCAAGGTTTCGTTCAGGCTTGAAAACCATTCCGTAAGTTCACCGTGCAGACGGTCGAAGACCGGTTTGCTGGTGTAATACAGGGCGTGCAGATAGTCCGGATTCTCCGGTATCGGATGGTGATAGATGTTCACGATCACCGGCATTCCGGCACCGTCATAAAACATGTCGACCGCGTATTCCTCGCCGTCGATGAACTCCTCGACGATGACATCCGCGTCCGACAGGACCGTACTGGCGAAGACCGCGCCGTTCTTTCGGATTTCGGCCGCCATCTCGTCCCGGGTTGCCGCAAGGTCGCTGTCGGAATCGACGATCTTAATGGCGGTCGCGAAGTACCCCCGGTTCGGTTTGACAACAAAGCGGCGTCCCGGCGGCAGTTTGAGATCGGTCAGCCGATCCAATTGCACAATGCCGTAATAGAAATCCGGATAGCGCGCCGTCAGCATCTCCCGGCAGCGATGCTTGTTCTTCAAAGCGTCGATCAAGTCCGCACGGGCCGGATCGTCCAGTCGTTGCAGGACCGTGTCCAACACATTCTCGGACGTGATGACCACCCGGTCTTTGGCGCCGAAGCGACGGTCGTCGCTTCCCGCCAGGTCCGTTCCGTCCATCATGTCCGCGACGCCGCGTCGGACCGTGTCGTCCAGCACGACCGACGATCCGTGATCCGACCGGTCGACGACAATCAGACCGTGACGCCCCGCCCTTGTCATCGGGCGCTTCCGCCCGTTGCCGCCGCCGTCACAAAGACGATGAAGAAAGCCGCATAAACCGACAACAGAATGGGTATGCCGACAAAATTCAGTCGCCGCGCCAGGCGGTCACGCCCGATCAGGTGCAATCTTTCACAACCGACGGACAGAACCATCGAGGCGGCGATCAGAAGGAAGGTACTGATCTCCAAATGATCGGCGAGGCCGAGGGTCGGCGAGGATGGATAGTTGCTTTCCAGCACATGCTTGTTGCCAATCGACGAGAAGATCGCCGCCAGAATCATGCCGATCCGGTAATCGGGCATGCCCGAGGCCGAGGTCAGCCAGATCGTCGCGCACATCAGAACCGCGATCAGATAGCCGATATAGGCTTCGAAGAAGAGTTTCGGATTGTCCCGCTTCAGCGGCACGGAGAACTCGACCCGGGGGAAGGACAGCAGCTCCGTCGATTCCTCGCCAAAGGTGGTGTTATAGGTGAACACTTTCGGCTCGCCGCGAACCGGTCCCGGCGACCAGCCGTTCAGCGTCAGATCCTGAGCTAGAACCGAATTGGCCCCATCGAATACGAACGCCAACTGCGACGCATCCCGACCGACGCTTTCCAGGACAATTTCCAGCTCCTGACGGTCGAAGGGGAAATCCGCCAAATCCCAACCCTGATTCACCAGAAGCCGGTACTTCGCGGCCACATAGCGCCGCCCGTCTTCGCGAAACCGGCCATAGCTCTCCAGACGCTCGTATTCCCGCGCGTTGGTGAACTCGATCGAATCCAGCGGGTCGAACTGCGGATCGTCATGTACGAACCACAGCCACACGATGGCCTGAAAGGTCTCTTCATAGAAGTCGAGGTCGTAGACGGATGAGACGAAAATGCCGACTTCGACCTTCGCCGGTTCGGCGCGTGCCGGAACGATCGCCAAGAACCAAATGATTGCTGCTGCAACCATCACGGTCGCCGCGCGCAAGACTTTCGCAGTCGGACTGATAACAAAGTTCATATGGCTGGACCCCGGTTCCCCGATTGGATCAAGGACTTAGCAACAGTGCCGTCCCGTGCCAGACCTTACCGTCAGTCGCCGCTCACCGCCACAGAATACCCGTTTCCGGCTCAGATGAATCGCGCGATTGACAACAATATAAATATATCGTTATATAGGTATCTAGACACGGAGAGCGACATGGAACGGCTTTTACAGGCAATGCGCGCGGTGGCGGAACCGACCCGGCTTCGGATTCTGAACCTTGTCGCCCATTCCGAATTGACCGTCAGCGACCTGGTCGGTCTGCTGGGCCAAAGCCAGCCGCGTCTGTCCCGTCACTTGAAGCTTCTGGTCGAAGGCGGTGTCCTGGCCCGCTATCAGGAAGGCACCTGGGCGCGTTACCGCCTGGCCGGCAGCGCGGCGGACGAGTCCGGACCGGCGGCCTTTGCCGGCGCGGTTCTCGACCTGCTGCCCTTGGACGATGCGGTCCTTTCGCGCGACCTGGAACGGCTGGACCGGCTGCGCCGTAAACGCGACGCCGAAGCAGCCGCCTATTTCAAACGCAATGCCGAACAATGGGACCGCATTCGCGCCCTGCATGTCGACGAATCGGCCCTGACGGAATGCCTGAATCAGGTAACGGCCGGTTGGCCGCTGGGTCGCCTGCTGGATATCGGCACCGGGACCGGCAAGCTGCTGGAATTCTTCGGACCGCGCGCCACCAGTGCCGTCGGCATCGACCTGTCGGCCGACATGCTGCGGGTCGCCCGCGCCGCGATCGAACGCGACGGTCTGGACCATTGCCAGGTCCGCCAGGCCGACATGTACCAGATCCCCTGCGGCGACGGTGACTTCGACACTGCCGTCCTGCACATGGTGTTGCACTATTCGGACGACCCGGTACAGGCGCTAACCGAAGCCGCCCGTGCTCTGTCCGACGACGGCCGCATCGTGATCGTCGATTTCGCCCGCCACAATCTGGCGGAGCTGCGCGCCGAACATGCCCATCGCTGGCCCGGGTTCAAGGATGAGCAAATCTGGGAATGGCTGGCAGGCGCCGGCTTCATCGATACCAATGTCACCCGCCTGGAAGGCGGCGCCCTGACCGTTTGTGTCTGGACCGCCCGCAAAGCCCAAGCCGAGAAGGAAGCTGTCGCATGACGTCGTCCCTCTATATCAGCTTCGAGGTCTTTCCCCCGAAGTCAGGCACGTCCGAAAAGTTCGTCGGCGGGGTTCGGGCTCTGGCCGGCACCGGCAGCCATGTTTCGGTCACTTATGGTGCGTCAGGCTCCGGGCGAGATCGCAGTGAAACGGCGCTTAACGCGCTGTGCGATGCCGGTTTCGCCGGGTCCATCGCAGCCCACCTGACCGCGACCGGGCAGCCGAAGGACCAAATTCTTGCCCTGGCCCGGTTCTGGAAATCCAAAGGGATCCGACGCTTGGTCGCCCTGCGCGGCGACGCCCCGCCGGTCGGGCCGGGCGAATTTGCCTGCGCAGCGGAACTGACCGAGGCCCTGGCCGGAATTGGTGGGTTCGATATCGGGGTGGCCTGCTATCCCGAGGGACATCCGAAATCCACGTCCCGTGAGGCCGAGATCGATCACTTGAAGCGCAAGCTGGACGGCGGCGCCTCGCATGCGATCACCCAGTTCTTCTTCGACCTGGACCTGTTTCTGCGGTTCCGCGACGAATGCGTTGCGGCCGGGATGGAAAAGCCGATCGTCCCCGGCCTGCTGCCGATCGCATCGCTGGACGGCCTGCACAAATTCGCCGACGGCTGCGGCGCGACCGTGCCGGCTTGGCTCGATGCGCGGTTCGCCGGCTTGGAAAACGATCCCGAGACGGTTCGCACCCTGTCCGTCGCCACGACGGTTTCCCTGGGCGAGCGACTGGCCGCCGAGGGCGTCGATCACATTCACCTCTACACTCTGAACCGAACCCGTGATGCAATGACCATCGCGCGGGCGCTCGGCGTGCCGCAATCGGTCCCGTTCCCCTTCCCCGCCACTGAGGAGGCTGCGTAATCCCATGCGAACCATCACCGACGCTCTGACCAACCGGGTCCTTCTGACCGATGGGTCGATCACGCGGGAGTTGAAGCTTCCCGAACTGGATCTCGATGCCGAACGCGATTTCTTCGGCGCCGGGGAATGCGCGGAAGTCCTGAACCTGACGCGCTACGATAAGATCAAGGCCGTCCATAAGGCCTTCCTGAAAGCGGGCGCGGACATCGTGCGCACCAACAGTCTGCGGGCCAATCCTTTGACGCTCCGGGCACACGGTTTGGAAGACGAGGCCTTCATCATCAACTTCAAAGCCGCTGAAGCCGCGACCGAGGCGGTCGACAGCATCCCCGGTCAGGGCCGCCGCCGGTTCGTCCTTGGCGTGCTGCGCGACGACGGCTGGGACGTGCCCCCGGGCGAAGTTGAGGCCGCGGTCGCCGTGCAGGCGGAAGGCCTGATCGCCGGCGGTGCCGACGGACTTCTGCTGGACGTCCTGCCCGGTGTCGGCCGCATCCAGGCCATGCTGGAAGGTGCGCGCAAGGCCCGCGCCAAACTGCGAAGCCACGTTTCCATCCTGTTGCAGCGCGTCGACGGCGGCCCCCGCTTCGGTCCGCGGACGCTGGACTCCGCCGACGGCATCGTGCAGTTCCGCCCCGGCGACGCACGCCGTGCCGCCTGGCTGGACGCCGCCTTGCGCGACGGAACGGTCAATCTGATCGGCGGCGGATCCCTGCCGGAGCATACGGCAACCTTGGACGCCATGCTGCGGGACCGCGCGGAAGACGGCTTCCGGCCGGTTCTGGGCTGGGTCCGGGACGAACACATCGTCGACGAGATCGAACCGGTGTCCAGCTGGACCCGGTTTCCCAAGGCGGACACCCCCGCCAAAATCGCGGCCCGGCAAGCAGAATCGGTCTGACGCAACCGCTTGCCCCGGCGCAGGAAAACAGAACGGCGCGATTCCGACGTTATGAGGCGCGGTCGCGCTGTTCGCCTGCGCGTGCTGGGTTATGTATCACCGCATGAAGCCGATTGCCCCATGAGGCGCCACCGGGATCCGGCCGCGCCGCCGCACATGCCTTAAGGAAGTGAGCACAATGACCCAGACCGTCCTCGAATCGAAAACCAAGACGCATATCATCGGCTTCGACAAGCCGTTCACCGTAATCGGCGAACGGATCAATCCGACCGGCCGCAAGAAGCTGGCCGCGGAAATGAAGGAGTACAATTTCGAGACGGTCGAAAAGGACGCCTTGGCCCAGGTCGCGGCGGGCGCCCATATGCTGGACGTCAATGCGGGCATTCCGCTGGCCGACGAGCCGGACATTCTCGCCAAGGCAATCAAGCTGGTTCAGTCCCTGACCGATGTGCCACTGTGCATCGACAGCTCCATCGTCGAGGCCCTGGAGCGCGGCCTGGAGGCCTATGAAGGCCGCCCGCTGCTGAACTCCGTCACTGGCGAAGAAGAGCGACTGGAAGTCGTGCTGCCGCTGGTGAAGAAATACAATTGCGCGGTCGTGGGCATTTCCAACGACGAAACCGGTATCTCCGAAGATCCGGACGTCCGCTTCGAAGTCGCCAAGAAAATTGTCGAGCGCGCCGCCGATTACGGCATCCCCGCCTGCGACGTCGTCATCGATCCGCTGGTCATGCCGGTAGGCGCCCTGGGCAACGCCGGTGTCGGTGCCCTGAACCTGATCCGCCGCCTGCATGGCGAGCTGAAGGTCAACACGACCTGTGGGGCGTCGAACCTGAGTTTCGGCCTGCCGAACCGGCACGGCCTGAACGGCGCCTTCCTGTCCATGGCGGTCGGCGCGGGTATGACCAGCGCCATCATGAACCCGCTTCACGAACAGGAAATGCACGCCATTTGGGGTGCCGACGTCGTCGCCGGCCACGACAAGGATTGCGCCGCCTGGATCCGCCGCTTCCGCGAGCCGGCCCCGGAAGGCGAGGTGCAGGGCGCGCGCGGTGCGCGCGGCGAACGCCGCCGCCGCCGTCCGGCCGCGTAGCCGGCGCTTTTCCCTCATTCATCCAAGCGCGTACCGACCCCCGGAGGAACACGAACGGAAATGGCGGATATCGACCCGGCCGACGCAAGCACGACGAGCGATGGATCATCCCAGGAAAACGTGAAGACGGCCCATGTCGTCTTCACCCCTTCCGGGAAACGCGGCGATTTTCCGGTAGGCACGCCGATACTCCAGGCCGCGCGTCAATTGGGTGTCGATCTCGATTCCGTCTGTGGCGGGCGCGGCATCTGCGGCCGCTGCCAGGTCGTGCCGGGTATCGGCGATTTCTCCAAGTTCAAGGTCAAGAGCAAGCCGGAAAACGTTTCCGAATTCGGCAAGGTCGAAGACCGGTATAAGCAGAAGCGCGGGATGAAGGACGACCGGCGTCTCGGCTGCTCCAGCTTCATCCACGGCGATCTGGTCATCGACATCCCTGCGGACAGCCAGGTTCATAAACAGGTCGTCCGCAAGCGCGCGGAAGTGCGCAATATCGAAATCGATCCCATCGTCCGCCTGCATTATGTCGAGGTCGAAGAGCCCGACATGCACCACCCGTCCGGCGATCTGGAGCGGCTGGAGAAGGCCCTGAAGGAGCAGTGGGACCTGACTGTCGACCGCGCCGACCTGCCGGTGCTGCAAGGGCTGCAGAAGGCCCTGCGCAAAGGCGAATGGAAGGTCACCGCGGCGGTCCGCAACGGGCACAAGCTGGTCCATGTCTGGCCCGGATTCCACGAGAAGGCCTTCGGCTGCGCCGTCGATGTCGGGTCGACCACCATGTCGGTCCACCTGACCGACCTGCAAACCGGCGAAGTCGTGAACTCCGTCGGGGCGATGAACCCGCAGATCCGCTTCGGCGAGGATCTGATGAGCCGGGTCAGCTATGTGATGATGAATCCGGGCGGCGACGCCGAGATGACCAATGCCGTACGCGAGACGCTGGGCTATCTGCTGGTCCAGGCCGCGACCGAGGCGATGGTCGACCCGAATGACATTCTGGAACTGGTGCTGGTCGGCAACCCGATCATGCATCACCTGATCCTGGGCGTCGATCCGACCGAACTGGGCTGGGCGCCCTTCGCGCTGGCCACCAACCAGTCGCTGCGCGTGTCGGCGGCAGAGCTGGATCTCAAAGGCAAAGTCAATCCGGGCGCGCGGGCCTATTTCCTGCCCTGCGTCGCCGGTCATGTCGGTGCCGATTGCGCCGCCGTGGTTCTGGCCGAGGGCCCGCAATACCGCGACGAGGTGACCCTGGTCGTCGATGTCGGCACCAATGCCGAAATCGTGCTGGGCAACAAGGAACGGCTGCTGGCCTGTTCCAGCCCGACCGGGCCGGCGCTGGAAGGCGCGCAGATTTCGTCCGGTCAGCGCGCGGCACCCGGCGCAATCGAGCGCGTGCGCATTGATCCGGAAACCCTGGAACCCCGCTTCAAGGTCATCGGCTCCGACCTGTGGTCGAACGACGAAGGGTTCGCGGACTCCACCAAGAGGATCGGTGTGTCCGGCATCTGTGGATCGGGGATCATCGAGGTCCTGGCGGAAATGTTCCTGGCCGGTCTGATCACCGAAGACGGCATTATCGACGGGTCCATGGCGCAGAAATCCGACCGGGTCGTACCGGAAGGCCGGACCTTCTCCTACATCCTGCATCGCGGCGAGCCGGAGATCCGCGTGACCCAGGCCGATGTCCGGGCGATCCAGCTTGCCAAGGCGGCGCTCTATGCCGGGGCGCAGCTTCTGGTCGACAAGCTGGGCAAGCCGGTGGAGCGGGTCGTTCTGGCCGGTGCCTTCGGAAGCCATATCGACGCGAAATACGCGATGGTTCTGGGCCTGATCCCCGACTGTCCGCTGGACATGGTCGCGTCGGTCGGCAACGCGGCAGGCACCGGCGCGCGCATCGCGCTCCTGAACCGTCAGGCCCGGAACGAGATCAAGGAACTGGTGACCCGGATCGAAAAGGTCGAAACGGCGGTCGAACCCCGCTTTCAGGAGCATTTTGTTGGGGCGATGGCGTTCCCGCACAAAACTGCGCCGTTTCCGAACTTGGAGAAAGCGGTCCAATTGCCCGAAAAGAAGGCGGCATCCGATCCCGGTTCGGGAGAGGGTGGCGGCCGTCGTCGGCGTCGGCGCGGTTAGGATCCAACTCGTTCGACGAAAGTGCGCGCCATGACGGAGCCCAAGACCATGTCCGAGGTCGACCAGATCATCGATTTCATGAGCACGACCACCCTGGAAGTCACGCCGGGCGGGGCTGCCAAGATCGAGGACTTCCGTGAAGTCCTGCGCGACAACCAGATCGTCTATGTCACCTTTCTGCCGGGCTCCGATTTCCGCGACACGGTCACGACGGTCAAGAAGCTGAAGGATCAGGGCATGCGCCCGGTACCGCATTTCGCGGCGCGGTCCATCCCGTCCAAGGCCTTCTTCGAAGAGAACCTGAAGATGCTGACCGCCGAGACGGGCGTCGAGGAAGCACTGCTGATCGGCGGCGGGGTCGACAACCCGGTCGGTGAGTTCACGGAATCGATGCAGATTCTGCGCCTCGGCCTGTTCGAGAAGTACGGCATCAAGAGTCTGGGTGTCGCCGGTCACCCGGAGGGCAGCCCGGACATTCCGGAAGCCGAAGTCGTTCGCGCCATGCTGGACAAGAACGCCTATGCCAAGCAGAGCCCGATGCATTTCTATATCGCGACGCAGTTCTGCTTCGAGGCCGAGCCGCTGATCGCCTGGGACCGCAAGATCCGCGCCGAAGGCAACGAGTTGCCGATCCATATCGGCATCCCGGGCCTGGCCACGATCAAGACGCTGATGAAGCACGCCCAGGCCTGCGGTATCGGCAATTCCATGCGCTTCATCGCCAAACAGGCCCGCAACGTCGCCAAGCTGATGAGCGTCAGCGAGCCGGACAAGCTGATCCGGGACTTGGCTGTCTACAAGGCGACGGACCCCAGCTGCGGCATCGTTCAGAGCCACCTCTACCCGCTCGGCGGCCTGAAGAAATCCGCCGCCTGGCTCTATGCCGTCCAGGACGGTAAGTTCGAGCTGAACAAGAAGGGCGGCTTCAAGACGGACTATGCCGTCGAGTGATGTGCATGCGCCTCCTGGCGCCGGGAATTGTTTCCGAAACTCATGGGCCGCCATTCGGCGGCCCATTGCATTTCCGGTACTGAGGTCGACAACCGGGCGGTAGAATGCAGCTGCATGACGGGTATGTTCCGGGCGCGTAACAATTGCCCCACATCCCAATAGACAATTTCACGCCATTATGTGTAATTCCGCCAGGCGCGCGCGGCGGCGTGGCGCTTCGGGTGGGTGCCGGGATGTCCCGCACCACCTATCGCCCGAACAATCCGCCGGGTGGAGTCATCACATGAAATTCTATGCCCTTCCCCTCGTGGCCATTCTTGTGGCCGCACCCCTTCTGTCGGCCTCTGCACAGACCGTGACCGACAAGAAGACCTGCCTTCAGGCCGTCGCCGACGCCCGCAGTTCGACGGATCAAGCTTCGATCACCGGCAAGGCGAAAGAAGAAGCGCACAGCATGATTCAGATCGCCGATCACCTGTGCACTCAGGCGAACTTCGTTTTCGCCGAAAAGCTGCTGGGGATCGTACGCGGCATGACGGCCCAGGAATAACGGCGGCCGACTGAATGCCCTGTCACGCGGGCGGAACCGGCGATAGCTGTATATCCAGCCAGGTTCCGTCCAGCGTGACTTCACGGGGAAATGGCGCGGAGAGCCACAGCGTGTCCTTATCGGACAGCGTGACCTCCGTGCCGTCGACCCGCGCGCCGACCGGCCCCTCCAGTGCGAAGAACAAATGATGGGCTGCCGTCGGCTCGCGGCTCAGTTCACTTGTTCGTCGCACTGACGCCTGCCATCGACCGCGGCGGGTCATGACGTTTAAATCAACGATTGGACCGCCCAACAGCGATGCCTTGCAAGGTCGGTCGCCCGGAAAGGAGACCGGCATTCCCGGCAAGCAATCCAGCCCGCCCGCGGGTACACCGTCGGTCCATTCGAGCCGTAGACCGGCCCCTTCAATGACGGTAAGGATACGGTCGATCGCGGGAAATTCCGAGAACGGGCCGGCGGTCAGGACCGGCGCCATCGAAATGCGCCAGTCGAAATCCCCTGACCCGTCCGGCGCGGCGAAAAGGGCTATTTCCTCGGTCTCACCGGCACCATTGCGCCAGGGCACGCGCCGATAGCTCTCACGTCTTAGAATCTTCATACCGATACCTGCGCCTGAAACAAATTTCGAAGCCCATTCATAGCGTGTCCGGCGGCGAATAGCATGCGCCCTGCGCTAGCACCGGTCATAAATCGAAGGCACTGCCACGGTCGGCACAGGTCCTTGAACTGGAACATTTGTTCCAAAACCTTGTTTGTACGCGACATAGACCCAACCTTGTCGGATGCCCGGCACCGTGATTGAACAAGGCGCCGCAAGATACTCGAAGAGCGAGGGGACAGAGATGAGCGATACCAACACCTATACGCCGCCCAAGGTCTGGACTTGGGACAAGGCCAGCGGCGGCAAGTTCGCCAGCACAAACCGTCCGATTGCGGGCGCCACCCATGACAAGGAACTGCCGGTCGGCGACCACGCGCTGCAGCTCTATTCGCTGGCGACACCGAACGGTGTCAAGGTGACGGTGATGCTGGAGGAATTGCTGGCCGCCGGGCACAAGGGCGCGGAATACGATGCCTGGTACATCGATATCGGCGAAGGCGACCAATTCGGCAGCGGCTTTGTCGAGGTCAACCCGAACTCCAAGATCCCCGCCCTATTGGACCGCAGCACCAATCCGGGCACCCGCGTCTTCGAATCCGCCTCGATCCTGTTCTATCTGGCGGAAAAGTTCGGTGCCTTCCTGCCGTCCGACGGTAAGGCCCGCGTCGAGACCATGAACTGGCTGTTCTGGCAGATGGGCAGCGCGCCCTATCTGGGCGGCGGATTCGGCCATTTCTATTACTACGCGCCGGAACAGTGGGAATATCCGATCAACCGCTTCGCCATGGAGGTGAAGCGCCAGTTGGACGTGCTGGACCGGCATCTGGCGGAAAACAAGTATCTGGCGGGCGACGAATACACGATCGCCGATATTGCCACCTGGCCCTGGTACGGCGTCCTGGCGCTGGGCAAGCAGTATGGCGATGCCGGCACCTTCCTGGACGTGAAATCCTATGAACACGTCCAACGCTGGACCCGCGAGATCGGTCAACGCGACGCCGTCATCCGGGGCCGCGCCGTGAACCGCGGCTGGGGTGAAGATGGCGAGCAGGTGCGTGAGCGCCATAGCGCCGCCGATTTCGACGGCAAGACCGGCGTTCGGATCTAAGACATCCGCGTTGTTTGAGTATCTGGGATGCGCCGGCGGTCCTTCGTCGGCGCATCCGCCTTTCCGGTAGCCTTCCTTTGCAAACACGGTAGGATTGCGGCGCACCGAATGGGGAGAGGAAGGTCATGCCGGTCCTGGACATCATCACCGTCGAGTACCTGATCACCGCCACCCTTGTCGTGCTCGCCCCCGGTACCGGCGTCATCTATACGGTGTCCACCGGCGTTTTTCGCGGCGGCGTGCCCAGCATTGCGGCGGCTTTCGGCTGCACGATGGGGATTGTCCCGCATCTGGCGGCCAGCCTTCTGGGGCTCGCGGCCCTGCTGCATGCCAGCGCATTGGCCTTTCAGGTCGTTAAGATCCTGGGCATTCTCTATCTGCTCTATCTCGCCTGGGGCATGCTGCGTGACGGCGGCCGGATGGAGCTGGACGACAGCGCCCGGAAGTCCGGGCGGGGCGTCTGGCGCGACCTGGGCGGAATCGCCCTGCGCGGCGGCTTGATCAACGTCCTGAACCCGAAACTGTCGATCTTCTTCCTGGCCTTCATTCCGCAATTCGTGCCGGCCGCGACACCGGGATCCCTGCCCCATATCCTGGTGCTGGCCGCCGTCTTCATGGCGCTGACCTTTATCGTGTTCATCGGATACGGGCTGCTGGCCAATGCCGTGCGGCATCGGATACTGGCCTCGGAATCGGTGACGAAATGGCTAAAACGCGGCTTTGCCGCCGCCTTCGCCGGTTTCGCGGCGCGCCTGGCCCTGGCCGAACGGTAAGTACCCGGGCGTTACAGCCCCTTATAGGCCTTATACCATTCGACGAATTTGGGGATCCCGACATCGATCGGCGTCGTCGGCGCATAGCCGAAATCATTGGCGATGGCGTCGATATCGGCATAGGTCGCCTGGACGTCACCCGGCTGCATCGGCTGGAAATCCTTCTTGGCCTTCATGCCCAGCGCGTCTTCCAGCACT
This sequence comes from Pacificispira sp., assembly GCF_965228185.1. Lineage (NCBI taxonomy): Bacteria > Pseudomonadati > Pseudomonadota > Alphaproteobacteria > Rhodospirillales > Aestuariispiraceae > Pacificispira > Pacificispira sp. The sequence goes on from NZ_CBDDHE010000009.1 coordinate 80,328, forward strand.
TCGATCAACCGCATCAGCGGTTCGCAGCGATTGTTGCCGATATTGTAGACCCGGTGCGGGACCTGGCCTTCCGAATCTTTCGGCGGCCCGTCCAGCACGGCGACCACACCGGCGACGATATCGTCGATAAAGGTGAAGTCGCGCTTCATCTCGCCATTGTTGAAGACCGGGATCGCCTCGCCCTTCAGCATCTTCTCGGTAAAGATCCAGGCCGCCATGTCCGGGCGGCCCCACGGGCCATAGACGGTAAAGAAGCGCAGCCCGGTCATCGGGATCCGGTAGAGATGGCTGTAGGAATGGCTCATCAGCTCGTCGGACCGCTTGGTCGCCGCATAGAGCGACACCGGCGTGTCGGTTCGGTCGTCGACGGAGAACGGCACCTTCGTATTGCCGCCATAGACCGAGGAGGAGGAAGCATAGACCATATGCTCCAGCCCGTCCGTCCCGCGCGCCAGTTCCATGATGTTCAAATGGCCCAGCAGATTGGCGCGGGCATAGGCATAGGGATTCTTCAGCGAATAGCGGACGCCGGCCTGGGCCGCCAGATGCACGATGCGTTTGATCCCCGCATCCCTCAGCGCCAGGATGTCGTCTGTCTCGGCAATATCCAGTTCCCGGAAGGAGAAACCCTTCTGATCGGTCAGCGTCGCCAGGCGGGCGCGCTTCAGACCCTGGTCGTAATAGTCGTTCAGATTGTCGATTCCGAGGACGCTTTCGCCGCGCGCCAGCAGAACTTGCGACACGGCCCTTCCGATAAAGCCAGCGGCGCCGGTAACGAGAACGGTCATGGGCTGATGGATTTCCGTCGGTGTTTCGAAACGCGTTCGGGCGCTGATATACCGTTTCCGGTCCCGCTGTGCATCCTCAAATGTCGGTCGAGGGCGCCGTTAGTTGTCACTGCCCACGCGGCTGGCGACCGGGCCGGACTGATTGACGTATTTCGCGCCTTCCTTCCGGTCGTATGGGTTCAACGCAGGCGAGGTCAGCGGCTCGAAACTGACGGCGCAGACCCGCATGCCGGGCCGCAGCGCCAGCGCGATATTGCCGGCGTTGAAGAATTCCAGCGTGATGACGCCGTTCCAACCCGGCTCCAGGGTATGGGCGGTGGCATGGACCATAAGCCCGATCCTGGCCAGGCTGGACCGCCCGTCGAGCCAGCCGACCAGATCGTCGGGGATCTTCACCCGTTCCTTCGTGGCGCCCAGCGCAAAGGCCTTGGGCTGCAGGATGAATGCCTCGCCGTCCGGGACGTCGTATTGGGTCATCGGATCCTGATGTCCCAACCCCTTGTCGACATCGATGACCGAAAGCTGTTCGTGGCGGAAATACAGGAACCGCCGGTCCAGGGTCAGGTCGATGGAAACCGGCCCGAATCGCACCTTGTCGGCCGGATCGATTTCGATCGACCGCTCCTCGATGCGCTTCAGAATATCGCGATCGGATAGTTTCATGACCGCTCCCTTGATCCGTTGCCGCAAGTCGGCGCGATTCGAGCCTGCAGGGCAATCGAAAGCAAGCGCCATCGCAATTTAGTTGAAAAAATAGGTCAGTAATGCTAACCTATTTTTACTGACAGATGACGTGCCGCCCCTTGTGGGTGGTTCCACCCGGCACCATACTCAACAAAAAGAAGAAGTGTGCTGGCTTGCTACTGGGAGAAGTGCGCAATGGCCGAACTGGCTGAAGTTTCCCTGGACGACAAGTACACCCTGGAAGAAGGCCGTGTGTTCCTGACGGGCACGCAGGCGCTGGTGCGGCTGCCGCTGATGCAGCGCGCCCGGGACCAGGCGGCGGGGCTGAATACCGGGTGTTTCATTTCCGGCTATCGCGGCTCGCCCCTGGGCGGCTTCGACCAGCAGCTCTGGCGCGCACGCAAGTTTCTGGAAAAAAGCAATATCCATTTCCAGCCGGGCGTGAACGAGGACCTGGCCGCGACGGCGGTCTGGGGCACGCAGCAGGTCGGCCTGTATCCCGGTGCCGAGGTCGATGGCGTCTTTTCCATCTGGTACGGAAAGGGACCCGGTGTCGACCGGACCGGTGACGTCTTCCGTCACGCCAACCTCGCCGGAACGTCCAAGAACGGCGGCGTGCTGGTCCTGGCAGGCGACGATCACACCTGCAAATCTTCCACGACGGCGCACCAGACCGAATACGCGTTCATGGACGCGATGATCCCGGTTCTGCACCCGGCGAATGTTCAGGAATTCCTGGACATGGGTCTGCATGGCTGGGCCATGTCACGCTATGCCGGCGTCTGGGTCGCCTTCAAGACCCTGGCCGATACGGTCGACACCTCGGCCTCCGTCTATGTCGATCCGCACCGGGTCGTCAGCAAGATCCCGGAAGACTTCCAGATGCCGCCGGACGGGCTGAACATCCGCGCATCGATCCACCAGCCGCTGGAAGAAGAGGAACGCCTGCACAAGCACCGGCTCTACGCCGCGCTGGCTTATGCGCGCGCCAACAACCTGAATTACGAAGTCATCGGCGGGAAGAACCGCCGCCTGGGTATCGTGACGACCGGCAAGAGCTATCTGGACGTCATGCAGGCGCTTGAAGACCTGCATATCGACGAAGCCTTCGCCGAAAAGCTGGGCATCGTGATCTACAAGGTCGGCATGCCCTGGCCGCTGGAACGCGAAGGCATCCGTCATTTCGCCGAGGGCCTTGAGGAAATCCTGGTCGTCGAGGAAAAGCGGGCGGTCATCGAAAACCAGCTTAAGGAACAGCTCTATAACTGGCGCGAAGACGTGCGCCCGCGGGTTGTCGGCAAGTTCAACGACAATCGCGAACTGCAATTGCCGTCCTATGGCGAACTGTCCCCGGCGGGAATTGCGCGCGTGCTGGTCGACCGCCTGAAGAAACTGCCGGGCGGCAGCGCGACGGTGGATTCGAACGAGCATTTCAAGAACCGGCTCGGCTTCCTGGAATCCAAGGAGAAATCGCTGTCCGAAACCAAGGGCGGCACCAAGCGCGTGCCCTATTTCTGCTCCGGTTGTCCGCACAACACGTCGACCAAAGTGCCCGACGGCAGCCGCGCGCTGGCCGGCATCGGCTGCCACTACATGGCGCTGTGGATGGACCGTAATACGCAGAGCTTCACCCAGATGGGCGGCGAAGGTCTGACCTGGGTCGGCCAGGCGCCGTTCACGTCGGAAAAGCATGTCTTCGTCAATCTGGGCGACGGCACCTATTTCCATTCCGGCCTGCTGGCGATCCGCGCGGCAGTCTCCGCCGGGGTCAACGTCACCTATAAGATCCTGTTCAACGACGCGGTCGCGATGACCGGCGGCCAGCCCCATGACGGGCCGATCGACGTCCCGACCATGGCACGCCAGGTCGCGGCGGAGAATGTCAAACGCCTGATCGTCGTGTCCGACGAGCCGGAAAAATACCCGACCACGGCGGGCTATTTCCCTGCCGGCACCACGGTGCATCATCGCAGCGAACTGCCCAAGCTGCAGAAGGAAATGCGCGAGATTCCGGGCTGCACGGCGATCATCTACGATCAGACCTGTGCCGCCGAGAAACGCCGCCGCCGCAAGCGCGGGCTCTATCCGGATCCGGCCAAGCGCGCCTTCATCAACGAGCTGGTCTGCGAAGGCTGCGGCGACTGCTCCGTCAAGTCCAACTGCCTGTCGGTCGTCCCGAAGGAAACCGAATTCGGCCGCAAGCGCGCGATCGATCAGTCGAGCTGCAACAAGGACTTCTCCTGCGTCGACGGGTTCTGTCCGTCCTTCGTCACCGTGCATGGCGGCAAGCCGCGCAAGGGCAAGGGCGCGGCGGCCGGCGCCGCAAAGGCGGCAGGCGTGTCCGACCTGTTCGAAGCGCTGCCGGACCCGAAGATCCCGGCGACGAGCGAGCGTCCCTGGGACATCCTGCTGACCGGGGTCGGCGGCACGGGCGTCGTGACCATCGGCGCGCTGTTGGGCATGGCCGCGCATCTGGAGGGCAAGGGCTGTTCCATCCTGGACATGGCCGGCCTGGCGCAGAAGGGCGGCCCGGTAACCAGCCATATCCGCATCGCGGCCAAGCCGGAAGACATCAAGGCCGTGCGTATCGCCGCCGGCGGGGCCGACGTGATCCTGGGCTGCGACATGGTCGTCGCCTCGGGCAACGACGCGATGGCGAAGGCGGAACGCGGTTCGACCGTCGCCGTGGTCAATACCCAGGAATCGATCACCGGCGCCTTCACCAAGAACCCGGACTGGCAGTTCCCGACCGAGGAAATGGAACGCATCATCCGCGACCAGGTCGGTCCGGATGCCGCCCATTTCCTGCCGGGTACGAAGGTCGCCGAAGCCCTGATGGGCGACAGCATCGCGACCAACCCCTTCATGCTGGGCGTCGCCTTCCAGATGGGTCTGGTGCCGATCAGCGGCGCGGCCTTGGAGAAAGCCATCGAGCTGAACGGCGTTGCGGTCGAGGCGAACAAGCGCGCCTTCCTGTGGGGCCGCCGCATGGCGCATGATCCGAAAGCCGTCATGAACCTGGTCGGCAAGGCCGAGGAAAAGGCGAAGAACGCGGATGCGCCGGAAGTTGCCACCGCCTTGGAAGACATCGTCGCCAAGCGGATCGCCTTCCTGAAGGACTATCAGAACGAAGCCTATGCCCGCCGCTACAAGGACCTGGTCGACCGCGCCGTCACGGCGGAAGGCCGGTTGGGTCAGTCGGATGGCAGTCTGGCGAAGGCGGTCGCCCGCTATTACTTCAAACTGCTGGCGATCAAGGACGAGTATGAGGTTGCGCGCCTCTATACGTCCGGCGACTTCATGCGCTCGGTCAAGGAGCGCTTCGAGGGCGATTTCAAACTGCGTTTCCATCTGGCTCCGCCGCTTTTCGCGGATCGCGACCCGGATACCGGCGAGCTGCAGAAGAAGGAATACGGCCCCTGGATGATGAAGGCGTTCGGGGTACTGGCCAAACTCAAAGGCTTGCGCAACACGCCCTTCGACATCTTCGGCTATTCCGAGGAACGCAAGACCGAGCGCGCCCTGATCACCGAATACGAAACGCTGATGGCGGAAGTCTTCGATAAGCTGTCTTCGAAGAATTATGCGACGGCGGTCGAACTGGCCCGCGTGCCAGAACGGATCCGGGGCTTCGGTCACGTCAAGGAGCGGCATATCGCCCTGGCGAAGAAACAGGAAAGCGAATTGCTATCCCATTTCCGCGATCCGTCGGCCAGTCCGGCCCCGGCATCCGCGGCGGCGGAATGACCTTCGCTCTGCGTGATGCGGCGTTTCCGGAGGATCTGCCGGTCCTGACCCGGTTCATGGCGGGGCTGTGTGATGTGGAACACGCCCTGCACCCGGGCCGCCGGACCGGCGCGGACGGGGCCGAGGCCCATGTTCGGTATCTTGCCCGGGAGGTCGCCGCAAACCGCGGACGCATGATCCTCGCGGAAACACAGCAAGGCGCCGCCGCCGGCATGATGATCTGCGCGGTCGAGGATATGGGCGGCCACTACCTGTATCCAGACCATCAGGTCGTCGGCTTTGTCTACGACCTTTGGATCGAACCGGTCCATCGGGGTGGGCCGTTGCTGGACATGCTGCTGGACTGCGCGGAAGCGCATTTCCGCGAACTGGGCATGACTGTGATGATGATCAGCTATCTGGTCGGCAACGACCGCGCGGCCGCCGCCTATGAAAAGCGCGGGTTTCGGCCGAACGAAGTGATGCTGGAACGCCGCGTGCGCTAGAGCGGCAAGCGTTCACATGGAATGACCTGAGACGCCGCCTTCGGCTCCCCGGAGCGCGTCGCGGCACGCTTCCGATGCTCGCGCGCCGATCCTAACCACGAAACCGAAGAGGGCATCTCAGGCGGTTCCATCTGAACGCATACCGCTCTACGCCGCCAATTCCCTGACGGACAGTGACGCGGTGAACGTGTCCTTTGCGTCCGCCCGGATCGTCAGATTGTGCCCGGCATTTGCACAAAGACGCCGGCACAAATCCAGTCCAATCCCCATGCCGATTTCGCCCGCGGTTCCGACCGACGCGCCGGGTTGCGCCTGACCCTTTCGGTCACCGTCACTTGGTTCAATGGACTGAGTCGCCGCAACTGTATTCGATATCTGGATTTCCGCCCCTCGTTCGGTCGGAGACGTTACAATGGAGATCTCACCCTCAGGCGGACAGAATTTGATCGCATTGGACAGTAAATTTCGGACCAGCATTTCCAGTTCGTCAGCGTAATGGCAGACCGTTGGTTGATTCAGTGTCATGCGAACATCGATGCGTTTCTGAAGAATCTGTTCCTCGAACAAGTGGACTTTCTTCTCCACCAGTTCCTGAAGTGCGATCTGGGACGCATGCCTGGTCGTTGCGCTAAACTCCGCCTTGCTCCAAACCAAGATGTCTTCCAGGAGGTTCAGGGTCGACATCGCCGCCCGCGACACCTTGCCGGTCAGAATTCGCGCCTCCTGCACATCGCCCTTCTCCAGGCTCGTGGATACCAGCGTCGTCATGCCGATCAGGGCCGTAAATGGGCTGCGAATGTCATGTGCGATGATCGACAACAAGGTCGTGCGCGACGCCAGTTCATCGGCAAGCCGTTCGTTGGTACGGGCCACCGTCATGATCGAGAATCCAAGACCGGCGACAAATGAGAATATGACAACGTCGGCGAATGCCGCACCATGCACGATCGAAGCCTGCATAAAGTCCGAAATGCCTCGATCCAGGAAAAATGTGTACAGACCTCGTAGAAGATGAAACGCGGCATGGGCACCCAGCATGACCACGACCAGCCAGGCTGCACTGGGCTTTCGATTCCGCCCTGACCGCGACAACCGAAGGGCCGCCGTCGCCGAAAGCAGCACCAGGACCGCAGATATGACGATGATCCGGGCCGACACATTGTTTTCGTAGTAGGTGAACCACAGGAATAGCCCCACGGTCGCGAGCAGCGAACCAGCAATAACATGCGTGTCGGGGCGTTGGTTCTGGTGAGTGTTAATCCCCGCCAGATACGCCGCATGAGCGGCAACGATCAATACATTCGCAACGATCACCGAGGCCCAATCGGGAACCAGATTTCGGAAGGAAATCAAAAGCATTCCCAGGGCCAGCATAATCCCGCCCAACGCCCATTCGCGCGGACCCGGCGCTTGCGGCGCCGCCCGCCACAAGGTTGTCAGCGCTACGGCCTGAAGCACGCTGGTTAAGGCCGCCATGATTGCCATCGTTCTTATATCAAGTGCGATTGCATCCATGATGCGAACCCCGTCAGTTTGCGAATGTTTTCACATTACGGGGCAATTCTTAATGAAGGCTTATGCTTTCGCCGCGCCGTGCACTTTCAACCACAAGAATGCGTGCCGACGGGACTGCATATTTTAAGATGTATCCAGCGCCACCCGCCGTCCGGACACTCGGTAATCTACAGTTGTTTTCCAGAATCATTACTATGTTGCAACTTTGCCATTACATAATTTTACTCATAACTCATCAATATTATCAATTGATTCTCCCCCATTACCTATAGGACATGAATGAACATCACTTTGTCACACGAATATCCGACTTGGGGTATGGGCAGATGCGCAGCAACTTGCCGATTCACTTGGGTATCGCTCTTGCGGTCGCCGCTTTGTTGTTGGCCTCGCCGGAAACAGGCGTCGCGTCGGGGCGGGTATCCGCGGTATCGACCCATGTGAACGCGACCAACGCGATGCGGACCGACGACGCCATCCTGTCTCATCTGACTCGGATCGCCGCACCCGGAGCATCCGACCGGGAGATCGGTCCACGTGACGCCGCTGCACGTCCGGCGGCATTTCACGGGTCGGGGGATATCCTGTCACCGGTCACACCCTATGCCCGCCTGCGGCCGGAACGCCTGAGCCGGAACCAGGAAACAATCGGCCACAAGACGCAGCGTGGCGCATTGAAGACCATTCTACCCTATCTGGCGTCGGACTCCGCCCTTCGGACGGGCCTGTTTTCGTCCCGCCGCCACTATGAGTACCGCGATCAGGACGGGACGGTGAAGCGCGCACCCCAAGTCAGCCCCAAACTGGCGAAGCGCGCGCGCCTGAGCCTTTGGCTCGACGGATCGTCGACACCCGTAGCCCCCGGAACAGGATCCGGCTTCGACGGCGACACCATCGCGCTGAGCGCCGGCGGAGACGCCTGGCTGAACGCCACGACGCTGGCGGGGGTCTCCATGACCTATAGCGACACTCATGTCTCCGTGACCAATCCCGGCGGCATTCACGACGAAACGGCTTTCGGCGTCGCGCCTTATCTCCTGTTCCGGCCGAATGCCTGGCTGGATCTCAGCGCCAGCGCCGGGGTGACCCGTTTCGACATCCGTCGCATCGCGGCAGTCGGCACGCAGGACGGAATGGACCGGTCGGATGCGATCTCAGCCTATGTCGCGCTGAACGCGGCGGCGTCGACCGGCATTTGTACGATCGATGGGCTGCGCCTGTCCGGATCGACAGGGTTCATCCGCTCCGTACGATATGAAGACAGCTTTTCGTCAGGCATCGGCGGACCGGATGCCGATTTCGCCCGGCTGACCGGTGACGGCGAAATTGCCTACCTCTTCTCGCTATCCGACGATATCGGATTGGAGCCCTATCTGATTGGCGACCTGCAAGCGGATCTGTTGGACCGGATCGAAAATGACGGTTTCTTTGGGGAGTTTGGCGGAGGCCTACGCTTCGTGGACGAAGATGCCGACCTGCGCGCATCGCTGGAAGGGTATTCGATACTGGGCTTCCAGGAGACGCCGGACCAGCGATTGCGGGGCACGCTGGCGATGGATATCGACACGGATCTGTTCGGCGGCGGCGCGGTGTCCCCGGGCCTGACGGTCTCGACCACGCAGGATACTTTCCGCACCGATCTGGGGGTCCATTACCGCAATGACGACCAAGCCGTCTCCATGGGCCTGACGACCTATCTGTCGGGCGACTATGCCCTGTCCCACGGGTCGGTCGCGCATTGGGCCGAACGGGACAAGGGTGTCCGCCTTTCCGGGCATCTCAGTTTCTGATCCTTGCCGGCCGGCCGGCCGAACTTGCATTCCCGTCAATCGCGCCCCATCTCTCTGGGCAGGAGTAGGATTGAACCCATCGACCCTAGGAGGTTGACCCATGAAACGGTTCGCTTCTCTTACCGCCGCACTGATCCTGACGGGCGCCATTGCGTCCCCGGTTCTGGCCCAAAATGCGCTGGTCACGCAGTCCGTGACGCCTGCGATCACGCAGAACATCGTGCAGGCCATCCAGGACCGGACCCGGGAAGCGCTGGCGGATGAATCCGATCGGATGTCCGACGCCTCGACATCCGACGAATCCACGACGACCGCCACGGCGACGACGGAATAGGCGCTGATCCCGACCGGATCGCATCGCGGTATTTCCCGCCACGGGCTTCTCGTGTAAGAACTCGGCATTTCCAGCCTGAGGGAGCAGCCCATGTCGCGCATCGTCTATGTCAACGGCGAGTATCTTCCCGAGGAAGATGCGAAAATCTCGGTCTTCGATCGCGGATTCCTGTTCGCGGACGGGGTCTATGAAGTCTCGTCGGTGATCGACGGCAAGCTGGTCGACAACGCGGCTCATATCGCGCGCCTCGAACGCTCCCTGAAAGAACTAAAGCTCGATTGGCCCTGCAGTCCCGAAGATCTGCTGGGCATCCAGCGTGAGGTTATCGCCCGGAACAATTTGGTCGAAGGCATCGTCTATTGGCAGATCACCCGGGGCGCGGCGGATCGCGACTTCGCCTTCCCCAAGAACGCCAAGCCCAGCCTCGTGATGTTCACCCAGGCGCGCGCGGTCTGCGACGTCCCGGCTGCGGCGAAAGGGATCGCCGTCGTGACGGTTCCCGACATCCGCTGGGGCCGGCGCGACATCAAGACCGTGCAATTGCTGGCCCCCAGCCTCGCCAAGATGGCGGCACTGGAAGCAGGCGCGAACGACGCCTGGCTGGTTGAAGACGGCGTCGTCACCGAAGGAAGTTCCAACAACGCCTTCATCGTGACCCTGGACGGCACCATCGTTACCCGCAATCTGGGCAATGAGATCCTGCATGGGATCACCCGCCGCGCGGTGTTGGAGATCGCGGCCCGCGAAGGCCTGACCGTCGAGGAACGGGCCTTCACGCCCGCAGAAGCCTATGACGCGGCGGAGGCCTTCATCACCTCCGCGTCCAGCTTCGTCATGCCGGTGGTGAAGATCGACGACCGTATCCTGGGCAATGGCGTGCCGGGCCCGGTCGCGTCGAAACTGCGCACGCTCTATATCGAAATGGCCCGCGCCGCCGCGTCCTGAACGCGTCCCGGATTCAGCCTGGTAGGTTGATTCAGCCCGGCAGGTTGTAGCCGGCGTTCTTCAGCCGCTTGTTCAACGCCTCGACCAGCGGCGGCAGCCGTCGTTCCAGCATGCCCTGGGTCTCCAGCGTGACTTCCTGAATGATCTGGGGCATCAGTTCGATGGATTTCCGCCCGGTCGGCGTCTCATAGAAGGCGATCATTACCTTCAGATCCTCCTTGGTGTAGTATTTCAGGAGGCTGGCGCGCGACAGGGTGATCGATTCATCCGTCATCCCCATCATCGCGTCATAGAACAGCTTGTAGACCGCATTGGCGTTGGCGTCGGTCATGCCTGGATTGGCGCGGCGAACACGGGCGACAATGGTTTGCGTGGTGGCGGCGGCGACCTGGGACATGGCCTGATCCAACGACAGCATGGCCATCAGCTTATCCACAAGAACAATGCGTTCCGGCACCTCCTCTGCCCGGCTCGCCCCGATCCCAAGGGGCAATGCCGCCGCAAGCACGATTGCCATCACCAAATTTCTGATCTGGCGCATCACTTCCCCCCCGCTTCGCCAAAAAATAACGCGACATTCTAGTCGCGCCACGACCGGTGGTTCAACCATGGCCGATATCGGCGATCCATCTTACCAGGCGGAGGTGAATTCGCTGAATTCCGGGCTTCTGAACCCCGCGGCGCGCAAGCGCACCGACAATGCCTCCACGATCGGCGGTAACGTCCCACTCACGGCTGCGGCCGCCCGTGAAGCGATCTCCCCGGACAGTTCCGGGTTGAGGCGAATGGACTTTTGGCCCACCGGCGTGCGGTAGAAGGCGATAAGTTCCCGCAGTTCCTGTTCCGAATAGTTTCGCAGCAGCATGGAGCGCGACGCCTGTGTCAGATCCGGCGCGCTGCGGCGAACCGCATCCTCGAACAACTGGCGCACCGCCTGCGCGTCCTTATCGGTCATATGGGGATTGGCGATGCGGACACGCCGCACAACGTCGGTCGCCGCATCATCGACAATCCGGTCCGCAACCTGGTCGTATTGCAGCAATATGAGAAGTTCGTCGACCAGTTCCCGGGTCGCTCCCGTCCCGGGCCCACCGGAGCCGACCACGTCGACGACCGGCAGCAACATGGTCTGGGCGCGCGCCTGAGCGCCCCCCGCGGTCGCCAAAACCGCGGCACATACCAACCATGTCAAACGCCGCATGAATGCCCATCCCACACATTAATCCTGCCTGAGCAAAGATTTACGGGAGATGGCGTCTGCTGTCGAGTGACAGGATCACGAATTCGACGGCTTGTCGGATTTGTGCTGTTCCCAGGCCTTGCGATAGGCCTTCGAAGCTTCGATCAGGCGGGGGTCGGGACCGGATACCGGCCGGCCGTTGTGATCGTGACCGGTGGCGCTGGCCAGGAGAGCGCGTTCGGAATAAATCGCCGATATCGCGAGAAAGGCGGACGGATGTCCGGATTTCGCCAGCCGATCGAGGGAGACGAGCAGTTGATCGCGTTCCGGCCACCATTCGGGCAGGCGTGCGGGAACGCCCTTCTTGCCGGCCAGCGCCATGCGCTGATCGCCCAGTTGAACAATTTCCAAATGGACCTGAATAATCGCTTCAAGGGCCGCGTCACTGCCATCGGCCATCGCCTGACGCAGCATACGGTAGCCGCGCTCCCGGATGCCGGGGGTCCCGTCCGGTTGCTTATCGAAGCCCTGGGACTTGGTCCCGAACCACAGGAAGTAGCCGACCGCGTAGCGCATTTCCAAACGGTCGTCGCGCTGATTGGCACGCTCAACTTCCAGCAGACATTGCCAGGCCCGGACCTTCCAGTCTTCCGGTGATTCACCCGCCCGTTCCGGCGTCGACCAAGCGTATTCCGGAACGCCGGAATACCCTTGCCGCAGAACGAAGGACCAGAACTGCTCGAAATCCCCGTCATAAAGCCGGTTCAGCCGGTCGCCACAGGTTGCCGGATCCAGGGGGGCCTCGAACACCGATTGCGCACGCACCGGCCCGCCGGCAAGCAGAAGGCCTGCCAGACAGATCAGCGCCCCAAGCGCCAACGGATGCCGGATCGAGTAGTACATTCCGTGAATCTGAGTCGAATCGGGGATTTTCGCAAGAGAATCAGCCAACTATACACGCTAACCGTTCCGCTTCGCACGCTGTTCCGGGTGCTAACGCATTGCGGTATTTGAATAATCTTGGTTTCAGAAAAATCGTGAATTTGGTGGATTTTTATTCGAATTAGGCGCGTATTTTTTAAGTATTTAGCGCGAATGCTTGCCAGTTCGCTTCTACATCAGAAGAACATGAGTCGCTCCGTCCCGCCAAACACCTAATCGTCGGCACCTGTTCCGACAGGCAATTCCGGCGAAGTGATCAGACGTTCCGGAAGGTCGCGCGGGTCGGTCACGCCCAGTTGCCCCATCATCGTCCGCAACTCCGCGGTCAGGACATCGAAGACATGCGACGCGCCGGCCAACCCCATCGCCCCCATCGCATAGTAGAACGCCCGGCCGATCAGGACGAAATCCGCCCCGACCGCCAGCATACGGCAGATGTCCAGGCCGGTACGTACCCCGCCATCGGCAATCAGGGCGAAATCGGGCCCCACAACCCGGCGGATCGCAGGCAGAACCTCAATCGCACTCGGCGCCGCTTCCAATTGCCTACCGCCATGGTTCGAGACGACCACGCCGTCCAGGCCGATGGATTGGCACAGCGCCGCCTCGGCAGGGTCGAGAATGCCTTTTGCCAACAAGATGCCGTCCCAGTTCTCCCGCAGGCGGCGCAGGTCTTCCGGCCCCACATGACCGGGCAGCAGCCCGAAGACGAAACGGTCCCTTTCACGGGCACCAATCCCGGCGGGCGCATAGTGCAGCAGGGTTTCCAGTTTCGGCATGCCGTGACGCCAGCTGGCATAGGTCCAGGACGGATGCGTGAGCAGTTGCCAGAAGGTCGCCGGATCGGTTAGGGAGAATTCGCTGCCGAAATTGTTGCGGATGTCGTGATCCCGGCGCAGGAAATCCGGGACGTCGACCGTCACCATCAGGACCTTGTAGCCCGCATCCTTGGCCCGGCGCAGAACATCGGCCTCGATTTCCGGGACATTCGGTCGGTAGAGTTGGAACCATCCCATGTCCCCGGCGGCCGATTTGAGCTTTTCCAGGCTTGAAACCGCGACCGTCGAAACGCCGAAGGGCTGCTGCCGGGCCCGCGCCTCGCGCGCCAATGCCTCGGCGGAACCGGGCCAGACAGACCCGCCATTGCCGACCGGTGCGACACCGAACGGCGCGCCGAATGTCTGCCCGAACAGCGAGACGGAAAGGTCGATGGCACCGCCTTCGACCAGATAGCGGGGCATCAGTCGGACGGCATCCAATGTTTCCCGGTTTCTGCGCAGATTGAGCCCCAGCCCCATACCGCCCGACACATAATCGGCCATGAATTTGGGCATGCGCCGCAGGGCGGCCCGCTCCATGTCGTAGGTCGAAGGAAACTTGCGGTTAAGTTTGGGTATCATGGACGGACCGGGGGAAAGGGGGCGCGGTTAGCGACAGTATACGCCGCCACTGCGACCTGTCAGCCCGCACGGATTTTCCCGGGACGATCAGGCCGCGACGCCGCCATTTTCGACCAGGGCCTTCAGCCGCGCATCGTCGTATTCGGCTTCCAGCTTGTCCGCGACGGTGCGCGCTTCCGCTTCCAGATCGTCGGAGACCTCGACCGGATCGGCCTTGCGCCATTCCGCCAGATAATCGTCGGTCGACCGCGCGCCGCCGCGCATCGCGGCGCGGTCGATCGCTTTCTCGAAACGTTCTTCCAGGACGATCTTCACCTGATCGCGGCGCCCCTTCTTGGCGATGACCTGGGCCGGGATGTCGCGCCAATAGACGACGATAAGCTGTGCCATTCCCTAACTTCCTCTTCGATTACTGTGCGGCTTCGGCCATGAAGGCAGCCAGTTCGCCATATCCGGTATGCTGTTTCTCAAAGCGCAAGCCCAACGCCTCTGCCGCAGCGCGTGCCTTGCGCTCCAGGGCCGGATCGTCGGTCTGAGCCAGATACATCAGGCGCGTATAATTGCCGAACAACATGTCGCGCATCTGCGGATATTTGCGCAATCCCATGCCGTCCAGGATCAGCGTGTCGAAATGCCGGGCCAGATAGTCGGTCAGATAGAAAGTGCCCAGTTCCTCTTCGGCCATCGCGTCGAATGCCTCGGCCCCGGCAAAGAAGGAATAACAGTGCGGCCCGCCGATCCGCACGGCGCCCTCCCCTGTCACGACCCGGTCCAACTGACCGCCCGTGCCGCAATCGGCATAGGCGACGAATATCTTGTCGAAGCGGTCCTTGTTCGCACGGATCTTTTCCCGCAACCGGTCGGGAATCTTCTGCGGCTCGTTATGCAGCTTCGCGGGCAGGCAGGTGACGGCCAGATGCCGCCATCGGTTCAGCCGAATCAGGTCCACGATCTCGCGCGCCAGCGCCCCACAGGCGATCACCAGCACGGTGGCCTGGTCCGAAACGAATTCCGGCGCCGCATCGGGCGCCGGTTCTTCGTCGAGGTATGCGTCCGTCATCGGCACGCCCTCGCGTTTCCGGCCGCGGCCGGCGGGGTTACTGGTTGTTCTTCCGGGCCATGACTTCCTTGGCCGTTTCGACCGCGACGGCCGCGTCGCGGCAATAGGCATCGGCACCGATCTCGCGGGCGAATTCCTCGTTCAGCGGCGCACCGCCGACCAGAACCGTGAAGTCGTCACGGATGCCCTGTTCCTTCATCGTGTCGATAACGACCTTCATATAGGGCATGGTCGTCGTCAGAAGCGCCGACATGCCCAGGATGTCCGGCTTATGCTCTTCCAACGCTTCCAGATACTTCTCGACCGGGTTGTTGATGCCCAGATCGATCACTTCGAAGCCGGCACCTTCCATCATCATCGACACCAGGTTCTTGCCGATATCGTGAATGTCGCCCTTCACCGTGCCGATGACCATCTTGCCCTGCGGCGGCGCGCCGGTTTCGGCTAGCAGTGGGCGCAGGATATTCATGCCCGACTTCATGGAGTTGGCCGCCATCAGGACTTCCGGCACGAACAGAATGCCATCGCGGAAGTCGATCCCGACGATGCGCATGCCTTCGACCAGTGCCTCGGTCAGAACCTTGTACGGCGCCCAGCCGCGCTCAAGCAGAATGTTGGTCCCTTCGACGATCTCGTCGGCGAGACCGTCATACAGGTCGTCCCACATCTGCTCGACCAGTTCCTGGTCGTCCAGTGAGCGAAGGTCGAGATCCTCTTCGTCGGCCATATCCGTTTATCCCTTTACGGCAATGAGGCGGCGTACCGTCCCGCCCCATGGTTCTTTAATGTGCCGGATACGCTAATTCCAGGCGGTTTTCAGGCTCGCATCCGCGCGACAAGATTTGTCCATAGCACGACAATGAAAATTCTTCCTGGGCGACAGGGCGCGTCTTACATCCGATAGTACCATGAATCACGGAACGATGCGCAGTTGGCGATAGGCGTCGGCCAAACGGCCGGCCTCGTCGCGCGCCTTGTCTTCCAGTTTCCCGTCGACCGACTTCAAGTGGTCGGCCATGGCGGTGTCGCCATTCTCCACGGCCAGGGTCAACCAGGCCCAGGCCTCGATATCGTCCTGGGGCGACCGACCGACCCCGGACAGGTACAAGAGACCTAGCGCCCGCATGGCCGGGAGCACGCCCCGGAACGCGGCCTGCTCATACCACCGGATCGCCGCGTCCGAATCCTTCTCGACCCCAATTCCGTCCTGTAGCAGGATCGCCAGATTATACTGGGCCTCGGCGACGCCCTGTTTCGCGGCGGCCTCATACAGCGACGCAGCCTTGGCAAAATCGCGCGGCCCGCCCAGTCCGGCGGCATACAGGCTCCCCCGCTTGAACTGCGCCGCGGCATGTCCGCCTTCCGCCGCGCGGGCATACCAGTCCGCCGCCGCGGCGATATCGGGCGTCCCGGAAATCAGCCCGTTCTCATGCAGATAGCCCAGGCGGAATTGTGCTTGGGCCTCACCGGCCTCGGCCTTCGCGCGGTAGCGTTCGACGATGAAGTCGGGTGCGCGGGAAAGTCCTTCTTCCGCCGCGGTCTGCGCCGTCGCGGGCGCAATGCCCCCCGTCGCCAGAGCGGCTAATGCCACGCCGGCCGCAAGCCGTCGAAAATCCCGATCGGTGACCGTCGCCACGCCGACGGCTATCCCCCAAAAACCCCATCTCATGGTAATGGAACTTATGCGGATTCCACCGGTGCGTCGATACCTCTCGCACAGGGCGATTTTCGCACTTTTCAGCGGTCGCGCAGTTCACGGCGCATGATTTTGCCCGTCGCCGTCATCGGCAAACTGTCGACGAATTCAACCTGTCGCGGATATTCATGGGCGGCAAGGCGCGTTTTGACGAATGCCTGGATTTCTGCGATCAACGCCGCATCCGCAGTGACCCCGCCGCGCGGCACCACAAAGGCCTTCACCGCCTGGGTGCGCAGCGGGTCCGGCACCCCGATCACCGCCGCAAGGGCGACCGCCGGATGCTTCATCAGGCAATCCTCGATTTCACCGGGCCCGACACGATAGCCGGCTGTGGTGATCACATCGTCGCTGCGCCCGACATAGCGGAAATACCCATCCTCTTCCCGCAAACCGGTATCGCCGGTCAGCAGCCAGTCGCCGGCGAATTTCTGCTCCGTCGCTTTCGGGTTGTCCCAATAGCGCAGGAACATCACCGGGTCGGGACGGCGGATCGCGATATGGCCGACCGTGCCGTCGGGCAAAGGATTGCCGTCATCGTCGACGATACCGACCGTGTGGCCCGGCACCGCCCGCCCCATCAATCCCGGCCGCACCGGCATGCAGGCACTGCAGTTGCCGACGACCAGATTGCATTCCGTCTGGCCGTAGAATTCGTTC
Organism: Pacificispira sp.; assembly: GCF_965228185.1. Classification (NCBI taxonomy): domain Bacteria; kingdom Pseudomonadati; phylum Pseudomonadota; class Alphaproteobacteria; order Rhodospirillales; family Aestuariispiraceae; genus Pacificispira; species Pacificispira sp. Next base: position 97,554 of record NZ_CBDDHE010000009.1, read on the forward strand.
AGGGTCAGGCCGAAGGTCTCCCGTCCCCAATCCAGCAGTTCCGCGCCCAGCGTTTCACCGCCCGACCCGATGGAGCGCATGGCGTAGTCGAACCGTCCCTTCGGATTGTCGACCTGGCGCATCAGCTTCAACGCCGTCGGCGGCATGAAGGCGTTGCGTACCTGGAACCGCCCCATCAGGTGGAACGCCTCTTCCGGATCGAACTTCCGTGCGCGATAGGCCAGAACCGGAATGCCGTGATGCAGGCTGGGCAACAGCACATCGATCAGCCCGCCGATCCAGGCCCAATCCGCCGGCGTCCAGAACCGGTCGCCCTTTTGCGGGAAGAAATCATGCGGAAATTCGACACCCGGCAGATGGCCCAGCAGGACCCGGTGGGCGTGCAGCGCGCCTTTCGGCTGACCGGTCGTACCGGAGGTGAAGATGATCAGGGCCGGATCGTCGGCGGCCGTGTCCACCGCCTGGAACCGGTCCGACGCGCGGTTCAGCGCCGCGTGGAAATCGACGGCGCCGTCATTCGGCCCATCGATGCAGAACACCACCTGCAGATCCGGCAGGCGATCGCGGATCGCCGCGATCTTGGGCAGGCTGGCGGCATCGGTCACCAGCGCCCGCGCGCCACAGGCGGACAGCCTGTATTCCAGCGCGTCCTCCCCGAACAGCGTGAACAGCGGAACGGCGATCATCCCCGCCTTATAGGCCGCGATATGCGCAACGGCCGTTTCCGGCGCCTGCGGCAGCAGAATGCCGACACGATCCTCGCGCGCAATTCCCTGCGCCTGCAGGACATTGGCGAAACGATTGCTGAGCCGGGTCAGGTCGCCGAACGTATAGGTCTGTACGCTGTCATCCGCGCCGCGATAGATAATTGCCGGGTTGTCAGGGTTCTGCCGGTCGGCAACATCGACGCCGATATTGTAGCGTTCAGGCACCTGCCATGCGAAACGGTCCACAACGGTTTCGTAGCGGTCGGCGGCGATCAGCATGGCGCTATAATCCGGGAATCAGTTGATCCGATCGCGCGGAACGACCCAGCGGCCGTCGCGACGGCCGTCGAAATACTCTTCCAACTGCGGATGCGCGACATCTTCGCCTTCCGGCATCGGAACCAAGTTCTGTTCCGATACATAGGCAATATAGGGCGAGTTGTCCGCGGGATTGACGGCGAACAGGTGATAGAAGGGCTGATCCTTACGCGGCCGCACATCGGCCGGAATGGCCTCGTACCATTCGTCGGTATTGGCGAATTCCGGATCGACGTCAAAGATGACGCCCTGGAAGCCGAACTTGCGATGCTGAACCGATTGACCGATCTGAAACTTGGCCACGCCCTTATTTGCGGAATCGCCGGACGCCGCCCCCGACGACGGCGGGGGGCTGGACTTTTCGTCCGGCGCGGAAGTCCAATCGTCTTTTTCGTGCATCGCTCAACATCCCTCTGTGTCATAGTACTTTGACCGCCAGGAAAATGAAATCAAGCCGTTAGTTGAACTGGAGAGATCGTTGCCGATCGACGCCATGGCAGTTTTACGCGCCCAGTGCGCCAACCACGTTCTAGCCAATACGCGCCTGATGGAGGCGTGTCTGCGTCTGGACGAAGAGACCTATATGGCGCAGCGTCCCTGCTTCTTCGGGTCGATTCACGCGACGCTGGACCATCTGGTTATCGTCGACCGGCGCTATCTGACCCGCATGCGCGGCACGCCGGTCCAGCCTGACGACGGCGACGGGCCGGAATTCGCGACCCGCGAAGATCTGGCCGTCGCGCGGTCGAAAACGGACGAGGACCTGATCGCATTTGTCGGCGGATTGACGGATGCGGATTTGGATCGCGAGGTGCTGTTGCACGAGACCCCGCGCTGGGGGCGGGAGACCGACCCGATCTGGCTAGTCCTGCAACATGTCTTTTCCCACGCCACCCATCACCGGGGCCAAGTCCACGATCTCCTGTCCCAGACAGCGGTCGCCCCGCCGCAGCTGGACGAATTCTATCTGCGCATGGACAGGAATGACCGGAAAACCGAAGTCGCCCGTCTCGGCATCGCCGCATGGATGATCGACGGGGCGGGTTAGACTGCAGGGATCAGCTCTGCCGGGCGAAGCGGATGCTGATCCAATTGCCCGTCAGGATCACCGCGCCGCCCAGAAAGACGAACGGGTCCAATGCCTCGCCATAGAGCAGCATTCCGACCACCGCGATCAAGGGCAAGCGCACAAAGTCCATCGGGGCGACCAAGGTCGCATCGGCCCAACGAAAGGCCTGGGCGATACAGTAATGCGCGGTCAGACCACAGATTCCGACAATTACCAACCAGAGCCCGGATTCCAGCCCCGGCAGGGTGAAGTCGCTGACCGACCCGATCAATCCCATCGGCGCCTGCAGCACCGCCATCCAGAACAGGATGCATAAGGGCGACTCCGTCGCGCTGAGCTTTTTCGTCGTGATCATGGACAGCGAGAAGGCGAAGGAGCCGATCAGCATTGCGATATGCCCCGCGCCGAATTCGGTGACGCCGGGTCGCAGGACGATCAACACACCCAGGAATCCGCCGGCAATCGCCATGGCCCGATAGCGGTTCATTTTCTCCGCCAGGAAGATCGGCGCGACCATCGCGACCCAGATCGGCGTCGTGAATTCAATGGCGAACACTTCCGCCAGCGAGATCAGCGAAATCGACAGAAACCAGCAGAACTGGCCGACGAAATGCGCGGCGTTGCGGACCGCATGCATGCGGAACCGGCCCGTCTTGAACTGGGCCATGCCGCCGGGCAGCAACGCACCGATCGCCACCACGATGACAATCCCGATGATGCTGCGGTAGAACATCAGCTGGAAGGTATCGAGTTCCTTGGAAATCTCGCGCGCCGCGATGGCCATAAGCGCGAAAGATGTCAGCGCCCCCATCATCCAGGCCGCGGCCCAAAGTGGATTGGCGCGCTGGGCCGGCGGCACTTCCAGACCGGCATTGCGTCCGGCGCCCAAAGGCGGTTGCCGCTCTGCCACGGTCCCTAACTCCCTCAGATCCGCGTGGCGTATCCGCGCGTGTCAATGCACCTTCGCCGCGTAAGGAGGCTACAGCAAGGCCGACAATCGCAAAAAATTGCCCTTGTCGGTCAACTCCGCTACAACCGCGTCGCCGCTCCAAGACGGGGTGGCTTCCAGTCGCATTTCGGATGATCAGGGAGCAGGACCGCCATGGCCGCGTATCAATATGTTTTCGGCATGCACAAGCTGGGCAAGGCCTATCCGGGCGGCAAGGAAGTCCTGAAGGACATCAATCTGCAATTCCTGCCCGGCGCCAAGATCGGCGTTCTGGGCTATAACGGCGCCGGTAAGTCGACCCTGCTGAAGATCATGGCCGGCATCGATCAGGATTACACCGGCGAGGCATGGTCCGCCGACGGTGTGAAGATCGGTTATCTGGCCCAGGAACCGCAGCTGGACGACAGCAAGACCGTCGCGGAAAACGCGATGGAAGGTCTGGGCGAGTTGAAGGCCGTCGTCGACCGCTTCAACGAGGTGTCGATGAAGCTGGGCGAAGTCACCGACGACGACGAGATGATGGCGCTGATCGCCGAGCAGTCGGAACTGCAGGAGAAGATCGACGCCGAGGACGCCTGGGATCTGGACAGACGGGTCGAAGTCGCGATGGATGCCCTGCGCTGCCCGCCCGGCGATTGGAACGTCGCCAACCTGTCCGGCGGGGAAAAGCGCCGCGTCGCGCTGTGCCGCCTGCTGCTCAGCCGCCCGGACATGCTGCTGCTCGACGAACCGACCAACCACCTGGACGCCGAAAGCGTCGCCTGGCTGCAGCGCTTCCTGGCCGATTATCCGGGCACCGTCGTGATGGTCACCCACGATCGCTACTTCCTGGACAATGTCACCGGCTGGATTCTGGAACTCGACCGAGGCCGCGGCATCCCCTACGAAGGCAACTATTCCGCCTGGCTGGAACAGAAGCAGAAGCGCCTGCAGCAGGAAGGCCGCGAACAGGAAGCGCGCATGCGCAACATCGCCGCCGAACGCGAATGGGTCAGCGCCTCCGCCCGTGCCCGCCAGACCAAATCCAAGGCGCGTATCCAGGCCTATGACGAGTTGGTCCGCGAGGCCGAGGCCGCTGAACAGGCGAACCAGACGGCCCAGATCGTCATCCCGCCGGGCCCGCGCCTGGGCGGCGTGGTGATCGAGGCCGACGAGGTTCGCAAGGCCTATGACGGCAAGCTGCTGATGGACGGCCTGTCCTTCAAGCTGCCGCCGGGCGGCATCGTCGGCATCATCGGCCCGAACGGCGCCGGTAAGACGACCCTGTTCCGCATGATCACCGGCAAGGAGCAGCCCGACAGCGGCTCCGTCCGCCTCGGCGAGACCGTCAAGCTGGGCTATGTCGACCAGTCGCGCGACGCCCTGGATGCGAACAAGACCGTCTGGGAGGAAGTCTCCGACGGCCAGGACATCATCGAACTGGGCAAGCGCAAGGTGCAGAGCCGCGCCTATGTCGGCAGCTTCAACTTCAAGGGCGGCGACCAGCAGAAGAAGGTCGGGCAGCTTTCCGGCGGGGAACGCAACCGCGTCCACCTGGCCAAGATGCTGAAATCCGGCGCCAACGTCCTGCTGCTCGACGAACCGACAAACGATCTGGACGTCGACACCCTGCGTGCCCTGGAAGACGCCCTGGCGACCTTCCCCGGCTGCGCCGTGGTCATCAGCCACGACCGCTGGTTCCTGGACCGTCTGGCAACGCACATCCTGGCCTATGAAGGCGACAGCCAGGTCGTGTGGTTCGAAGGCAACTACGAGGACTACGAGGCCGACCGCAAACGCCGTCTGGGCGTCGAGGCCGACCAGCCGCACCGGATCAAGTACCGCCGGTTGGAGCGGTAATACGTTTCTCGATATCGCGCCGCCAAGTTGCGACTTTCGTTCAATCGAACAGCCGCCTTGCATGCAAGGCGGCTGTCTCGTTGGGGCGCTGTGGTACGTATTGCCGTTATCCCCTCAATACCTTGATCAGACTGGCGAGTTCCTTATCCGCCAGCCCTTCCGCCTCGGCCCGGCGCAGCCAGCCGTCCACCAGGGCCGGAAGCTCGGTATTGAGATCGAGCCCCTGAGAAGCAGTCAGAATGCGTCGTACGGCGGGAATGGAAATCCGCAACGGGCTTTCAGTGATGCGGAAATCGCCGGAGGCAATCACCCCGCCTTCGTGTTCAAAGAATGCGCCGAAGCCCGGCGAAAGCTCCTTCACAAGTCGGCTATAGGTCGCAACGTCAATGCCCGTGGCTTCAGCAATTCTGGCACCGTGCAGGAAACCGGCATAGGAACCATAAACGAAGGACAAGGTAGCGAGATCCATGAAGGCCGCTGCGTCGGGCTTTTCTCCCAGATAGACGGTGTTCCCTGCAAAAATCTTTAGCAGGGGCTCGGCGCGCGCGAACTCGGGCCCCGCTCCCGAAACTAGCAGCAGTGTGTCGTCCTCGCCCATCTGGCTGGGCGCCGCTTGAATGGCGCCATCCAGATAGCCGCCGCCATTCCGATTGACGTGAGCCCCGACGCGCAGGGCATCTTCCGGTCCACCGGTCCCAAGGTTGACGAGCAGCCTGCCTTCAAGCGCGCCGGAGACGCCGTCTGCCGCGAGGATGCTATCGACCGCGTCGTAGTCGTAAACGCAGACGACGGTCACCGGACTTGAGGCGATGGCCTCCGCCGGTGTCGACACAAGGGTGGCGCCGGCTTCAGTCAGCGGTGCGGCCTTGCCCGCAGTGCGGTTCCACACGGTCACGGATTTCCCGGCCTTGAGCAGTAGTTCCGCCAGAACATGTCCCATCGGGCCAAGTCCAATTACCGTTACATCAGTCATTTCTGGTCTCCTATTACGTCGAGACGCAGAACTAGGTAACATGCCTTCAATTTAACAAGTACAGACCAATAAGTATGGTACATACTTGTTGGTAAGTTTTAGCTCGTGGAGGCCACTTGTGACGAATAATTCCTATGACTGCGGCATCGGTCCTGCCTTCGAGGTTGTTGGCGGCAAATGGAAGGCAGCAATCCTGTGGGAACTGAACGAGGGTCCCGTGCGCTTCGGCGCGCTTAAGCGACGTATCCCAGGCGTGTCGGAGAAGATGCTGATCCAGCAACTGCGCGAGCTTGAACGCGATCAACTTATCACCCGGACCGCCTTTCCAGAGGTACCGCCGCGTGTCGAATACGCGCTTACGACTTGGGGCGTCAGTCTCAATGAGGCCCTCGCACCGATCGCGAATTGGGGTGAGGTCTTTGCGCGGGCGACCGGGCGCTATCCTACGTAAAACTCAGTTGCGGTAAGAACGGCGCGCGGGAACGCCGCCTGCGTCAAGGCCGATCCGCCGCACCGGATCAAATATCGTCGGTTGGAGCGTTAGAGAACGTCTGCCTAATCGGAACCGTACTCGATAGCCTTTCCGTATAGGGTCAACGCTGGAGCGTCTTGATCGTGCTTTCATGTGAGCAAGGGTTCCGGCACTCCAGCCCGGCCTTCGCGCCCGGGCGGAATATCATGGCCTGGTGTCGATTTTACCGCGCAAGTCCGACAATGCATCCCGGCATTCCTCGAGTTGACGGATTTTCTCCGATACGGCCTCGACCTGATGATCCAGGATTTCCCGCAGTTCATCGCACGGCTCAAACTCTTCCCGGCCGTTCAGGGCACAAGGTAGAAACTTTCGGATCTTCGGTACCGTCATGCCGGACGCCTTTAGCGTCTTGATCCGCGCGACGGTTTCAAGCGCATCCGGGCCGAAATCCCGATATCCGTTGCTTCTTCGCACCGGTGTCAGCAACCCCTCGGACTCGTAGAACCTCAACATCCGGACACTGACTCCGCCTCGCCGCGCCAACTCGCCAATTTTCATTTTTCCTCCTTGACCCTGACAGCGCTGTCAGGGGTTAAAACGCGTGCTCCCGAAACGCACAATGGCAAGGAGCACACAATGCCAGATAAGACCGGTTACAGAACGATGCTAGACGGGCATCACGCGACGAAGTTGGAACTATCCCCGTTGGCCTTCTCCGGATTTGCCCATTTCACCGCCATGCAGATCCGCAACGGCGCCGTGAGAGGGCTCGACCTGCACCTGGAACGGCTACGAGAAGCATCCAAATCCCTGTTCGGACAGGCGCATTCCGACGATGAAGTCCGCGAGATCCTTCGGGCGGCAGTCGCGGAAGGACCTTCCGATCTCTCACTGACGGCGACGGTGTTTTCCCGCAGCGGCGAATTTCGGCCCGCGGGCAGCGGAAAGGATCTCGGCCTTCTCGTGCGGACCGCGCCGCCTGCCAACGGTCCCGACGGGCCGCTGCGTCTGGATGTGGTGCGCCATGATCGTCAGATGGCGGAGATCAAACATGTCGGCGAAGGGTCCAAGACCTATTACCTGCGGCGGGCAATTTCGAATGGGTTCGACGATGCCGCCTATATCGACGCCGAGCGGTGCCTGAGCGAGGCGACAATCTGGAATCTGGCCTTTTGGGACGGTGAAAGCGTCATTTGGCCGGAGGCGGCGATATTGCGCGGAGTTACGATGCAGATCCTGACACGGCAATTGTCGGCCGGCGGCGTTTCCCAGAAGCAGGTCCGGGTTGCCTTGGAGTCGGTTCGCAATTTTGAAGCCGGTGTCGTGATGAATTCTTGGACACCCGGAATTGCTATCGCAGCCATCGGCTCGACGCCAATGGATCGGGAATCCTCCTTTTTGCGCTTACTGCAGAAGGCTTACGAGCAGGAGCCTGCGATTCCGATCTGATGGGACGTCTAACGGGGCGCGGTGTCGCAAACGACCCGCGCTACCGTTTCCCGCCAACGGTAATAAACTTATCGCCGGTTCTCCAAATTGCAGAGGGACGATCCGAGGGTTGCCGCCGCAAACCGCCAGTCGAAATTTACAAATCAAGACATGATCATGAAATCTCGGTTCAAGTTTTGTTAATACATATAGTGTTTCACTGTCCCAATAACCAAACACCCTTGGGGGAGTGAAACGGTATGCTCAAACTTAGGCTCAAGCTGCGGACGCGGCTTGTACTGATTGTTCTGGGGCTGATTGCGGTAGCATCCGCGGCCGTCGGCGGCAGCGCGATTTACATTCTGGAAGACGAAATCGCCGATCAGGTTATCGAACGGCAGAATGCCAGCCTGCGCACGGCGGCGGTTCTTCTGCGCAAGACCTTACCGGAAACCAGCTTCACCATCACCAAGGCCGGACGCGTCACCAAGCTGACCCTGCCGGAAATTCCCGACTTTCCGGATCATAGCATGATCGACGAGATCGGCTCCGTCACCGGCGAGACCGCGACCGTCTTCGAATGGGAAGACGAGAACCGCGATTTCTGGCGACGTACGACGAATATCATCAAGGATGACGGCAGCCGCGCGGTGGGCACGCAATTGGGCCAGAACGGCCGTGTCTATCCCTACATGATGCGCGGCGAGACCTATCTGGGCGAAGCGACGATCCTGGGGAAGGACTATTACACGATCTATGAGCCGATCCGGAATACGAAGGGCGACACGATCGGCATCCTCTATGCCGGGGTCCTGAAGTCCAACGTCCGGGCGGCCGCGTCCAACATCGTCACCGGCATCCTGGTTGCCACGGTGCTCAGCCTTCTGGTCTGCGGCGGTATCGCTCTGTTCCTGGTGCGCGGATCGATCCGGCCGATGCTGCAGTTGACCGAACAGATGATCCAAGTGTCCAAGGGCGATACGAAGAACGCTGTGCCCTATACGGAGCGTTCCGACGAATTGGGTGACATGGCCCGCGCCCTGGACGTCTTCCGTGAGAACGCGGAGGAGAATGCCGGACTGGTCGCGCAACAGGCCGAACGCCAGGCCAAATCCGAAGAGGAAAAGCGCGAGTTCATCAGGGGCATCGCCACACAGTTCCGCGACAAGGTCGGCGGCATCATCCAATCCCTGAGCGAAGTCAGCAGCCAAAGCGAAGGCGCGATCCGCCATATCGTCGGCAGCGCCGGGGAATTGCGCGGCATGTCACAACAGGCCGACGGCTCCGCCAACGACGCCGCCGGTTCGGTGAACGAGGCGTCGTCCGTCACCAGCGACCTGTCGGCGTCGATCCAGGAAATCGGACGCCGGTCTTCGGATTCCGCCCGGGACGCCCAAAGCGCCGCGCAGCAGACGGAAAGCGTCAACGAGAAGGTGGCCGGCCTGCAACAGGCTGCAGATCGTGTCGGTGAAGTCGTGAAACTGATCAACGACATCGCCGAACAGACCAACCTTCTGGCACTTAACGCGACCATCGAGGCCGCCCGCGCCGGGGAGGCCGGCAAGGGCTTCGCCGTCGTGGCGAACGAGGTGAAGGGACTGGCGACCCAGACCGGCAAGGCGACGGGCGAGATCGCCGAACAGATCGCGTCGATCCAAAGCGCCATCCAGGATGCCGGCGGGGCCATCGGCTCTGTCGTCGACAGCATCCGTCGGATCAGTTCCGGCGCATCGGAAATCGCCGACATGGTCGATGCCCAGGTCTCCGCGACCGAAGGCATCAGCAGCAACATCGAACAGGCGCAAAGCCGCACGATGGACGTGTCCAACATCATGGGCGCCGTCCGCAGCAAGGTCGACGACAATGAATCCGGTGCCAAGGCCGTGGAAGAATCCTCGCGCCGTCTCAACGAAACGGTCCGCACATTGAAGCAGGAAGTCGACAGCTTCCTGAAGCAACTCGCAAACTAGGCGCCTAGAGTTCGGGGCAGGGACAGGGCGGTCGGCCTAGTGCCGGCTGCCCTGTTTTTTTGCCGCCTGACCAGGATCACGCCGACAGATACGACGCCATGCTAATCGCGCCGCGATCCTTGCCCCTGGCGGTGTAGTGGCAGGCCCTCATTCAAGGGGCGAAACCGGTCGTCTTCGCTTTGGAAAGCGAAGACCAGGAGCAGGCAATTGACCGCACCGTCCGGACCGGCGAGGGGCAGGATCAGCCTGCGATAGGCCATGATCCTCTTACCATTCTCACTCAGTTCGATATCGCCGACCGTCGGTTTCTGGCGCTCAACCGCGCGAATGTAGGATGGAAGTTGCCGTTCGAGATGTTCCGGCTCGTACAAATCCTCGAACCATTGGCCGGTATGTTCCGTGCGGAACCGGTCGACCAGCTCCGTTCCCACAAGCCGATGGCGAAATCGATAGCCGCCTTGCGTCTGCGGTACGACATCCACCAGATTGACCAGGGGCAGGATCGGAATGATGTCCAACGGGTCCAGGTCTTCATAAGTCGGAAGCGGCCGGTCGCCGGAAATCGATTGCCAATAGCGGAAGGCAGTCACCAGTTCCGTGCGTTCGAGCAAGCGCTCGAACTCCTCCGTGTCGAAGAGTTCAATTTCGCCGTACGGCATCGTCCCGTCACGTCTCCTGGCGTTTGCACCAGTATCGCATGTTTTCCCGAACGGCGCACTCACTCGCCCGCGATTATTTCCGTCAGTGCTTCCTTGAAGACATCGCTTCCGACCATGCTTTCGTTCAGATTGTGTCCGGCCCCGTCGACCTTGTACAACCGCACGTCCAAACCGCGCGACCGCGCGTCCTCCTCGTAATCCTCCGACAGGTCTGGATAGGTATTGTTGTCGCGGGACCCGACCAGCAGCCGGACGACCGTGCCGGGCAGGATTTCTTCGATATAATCGTCCGGGCTTTCCGCCCTCGGCCAGGGATTTCGGCCGCGCAACTGACGCCATTTGTCGATATCGCAGGGGCAGGCGATCAACAGGACGCGCTGCAGCAGGCCGGGGTGACGACCCACGATGACACCGGTCGTGGCGGCACCGCCGCTATGGCCGATCATCACCGCCTCCGGGACGCCGTAATGCGCTTTCAGCGCCTTCGCCGCCTCGGCCGCCGCGTCGAACTCATCGTCGGTATACATATCGTTACGGCTGTTCTGGCGGCTGGGCGTGCCCGTCGAGCGGCGTCCATCGCCGGAATAGCCGACCCGCATCAACGCAATCCCAATCTGACCCAATTCCGCGGCCCTTTCCGCCAGCGGAAAGATATAGTCCGCGGGTCCGCCCCGACTGAGATCCCCATGCAGGACGAAGACCACCCGCTTAGCCGACCCTACATCCGCGGGAAGGTAGGTTTTGATCGCCAGGCATTCGTCACCGCCGGGCACGTAATGCTCCAAATCCGCTGGCTGACAGTCTTCGTCATCGGCCCGTGCGGCCCCGCCACACAGAATCGCAAAGACCAGCATCGTCGCGGCCATCGGCTTCCAATGCGTCATCGGTATCCCCTTCTGCTATACCCCTATGGCCGGGCTATGGAAGGCACGGCGCACAAATCGTATTGGCCCGAGGCGCGATCGTGAATTGAAATTTCTGCGACGGGACGGCAATGCGCGAAAAGGGCCAGACGGTCTGTAAGCCGGGTTCTGTCCCTGCCCTTGCAGGCAATGGACGGCCATTCATCTGGGACGGCCGTTGCCGGCCGCCTCGCGCAACCTACCCGGACGGGACGCGGAAACGCGCCTGCCGCTCGAAAGGCGGCTACCGTCCCTATTCGGTTTTGCTCCCGGTGGGGTTTACCATGCCCTCCCCGTCGCCGGGCAGGCGGTGCGCTCTTACCGCACCCTTTCACCCTTACCGGATCGAGATCCGGCGGTTTGCTTTCTGTGGCACTTTCCCTGGGGTCGCCCCCGCCGGCCGTTAACCGGCACCGTGTTTCCGTGGAGCCCGGACTTTCCTCACCCGGGCGGGTTTCCCCGTTGCCCGGGCGCGACCGTCCAACCGTCTGGCCCTGACGGCAGGAGATACGCCCTCTTCGGATCGCTTTCAACGTTTCCGTCACATCGCTAAATTCACTCTATGAGCATCGACCCTCGCCTCCCCGATCCGCCCGCCGCACTGAATGTCGGTCTCGTGCCGCTGGCCCGGTTCACGCTGAACGCCTTCGGGTCGTTCATCGACGCCCTGCGCCTGGCGGCGGATGAGCGCGACCGCTCGCGGCCGATCCGCTGTCGCTGGGAAGTGATGAGCCCGGCCGCCCGGGCCATTCCGGCCAGTTGTGGGGTTTCGGTTACGGCGACGGCGGACCTGCTGGATCCATCGCGCTTCGACTACATCGTCGCGGTCGGCGGCCTTCTGGGCCACGATGAGGCTCAGGACGCCCCGATCGTCGACTATCTACGCAGCGCGGCCGGCAAGGGCGTGGCCGTGGTCGGCATCTGCACCGGCGTATTCGCCATGGCCAAGGCTGGCCTCCTGGACGGGCGCAAGGCCTGCGTAAGTTGGCTGCACTATCAGGACATGGTCGACCGGTTCGACCGGGTGGAGCCCGATACCAGCCGCCTGTTCGTGGTCGACGGCAAGCGCATCACCTGTGCCGGCGGGGTCGGTGCGGCACGGCTGGCGGCCTGGATGATCGAACGGCATCTGGGCCATGACATTGCGCAGAAAGCGCTGAGCATCATGATGGTGGAAAGCAGCCGTACCGCCGCCGCGGCCCAGCCGCAGCCCCCCATCGCGCAATCCGTCCGCGATCCGCGTGTCGCCCGCGCCATCCTGCTGTTGGAGGAAAGGCTGTCCGACCCGCCGCGTATCGATCAACTGGCCGACCGGGTCGGCATCTCCCGCCGTCAATTGGAACGCGGATTCCGGGAGGAGCTGGGCATGAGTTTCGGCGATTTTTCCCGCCGCCTGCGCCTGGATCACGGGCTCTGGCTGACAGTCACAACCGACCGTTCCGTTCTGGACATCACCTTGGAATGTGGCTTCAACGGCCAATCCCATTTTGCGACGCTTTTCCGCAAGGCCTTCGGCCTGACCCCGACCGAGGTCCGCCGCTTGTCCGCCGCCGACGCGGATGCGCTGCTGCATACCCGATTGCAGTTCAAACCGCGCAGCGTCATGGAACGCCGCGCCGCGATGAAGGCCATCGCGACGCTGGAGTAGCCGACTCGACCGTTGTATCGCGCTGCGGTAAAACCCATTTCAACGATACAAATCGAACAGAGAGGAGCCCCGTTATGACCGCAGCGATCGTAGGCTGGTCCCATTCCCCCTTCGGCAAGTTGGAGGGCGAGGATGTCGAATCCCTGGTCGGCCGTGTCGCCGAGGAGGCCCTGAAGGATGCGGGCGTCGCCCCGGAAGATGTCGATGCGATCTATCTCGGCTGGTACAATGGCGGCTTCTCGAAACAGGATTTCGGCTCTTCGCTGGTCATGAACACGGTGGACGGCCTGCGTTTCAAGCCGTCGACCCGGATGGAAAACGCCTGTGCCACCGGCTCCGCCGCCGTGCATCAGGGCGTGAACTATCTGGAAGCCAAACAGGGCAAGGTCGTCCTGGTCGTCGGCGTCGAGAAGATGACGGCAACGCCCGGTCCGGAAATCGGCGGTATCCTGCTGCAGGCCTCCTATCTGAAAGAGGAAGGCGAGACCGAGGGCGGATTTGCCGGGGTCTTCGGCCAAATTTGCAACGGCTACTTCCAGAAGTATGGCGATCAGAGCGACGGCCTGGCGGCCATCGCGGCCAAGAATCACAAGAACGGCTGTGCCAACCCCTACGCGCAGCTGCGCAAGGATCTGGGCTTCGAGTTCTGCCGCACCGTTTCGGACAAGAACCCGCTGGTAGCGGGCCCGCTGAAGCGCACCGATTGCTCGCTGGTCTCCGACGGGGCGGCGGCGCTGGTCCTGGCGGATATGGACACGGCCCTGGGCATGAAGAAGGCGGTCGCTTTCCGCGCCCGGGCACAGGTCAACGATTACCTGCCGATGTCGAAGCGCGACATGACCTTCCTGGACGGCTGTGCGCGGGCCTGGGATCAGGCATTCGACAAGTCCGGCCTGTCGCTGGACGACCTCAGCTTCGTCGAAACCCATGACTGCTTCACCATCGCCGAGATGATGCAGTACGAGGCGATGGGCATCGCCAAGCCCGGCGAAGGCGCTAAGGCCGCGCTGGACGGCGTGACGGCAAAGGACGGCAAACTGCCGGTCAATCCGTCGGGTGGGCTGAAGGCAAAGGGCCACCCGATCGGCGCGACCGGCGTGTCCATGCATGTCATGACCGCCATGCAGACCCGCGGCGACGCCGGCGACATGCAGGTCAAGGACGCCAAACTGGGCGGCATCTTCAACATGGGCGGCGCGGCGGTCGCGAACTACGTGTCGATCCTGGAAGCGGTGAAGTAAGGCCGCCTAGAACGATGGGGGTTCAATGATGGATCAAGATTTCGATGAGGGACCTAGTGTTGAAGATGTAGCCAATTTCGAGAGTTTAGTTCAGAGAATTGAACTTCGCTGCGGCGCTGCAAAGATTAGCTGCTTTCGTGATGACCTCACCTTCGGGGACTACCCGTTTGACCTCGAAATTGAAATTCAGGAAAATGAGAGTTCGCGAACAGTTACAGTTTCTGATCCGGAAGATGCTGAAACAATCCTAAATAACAATTTCGAGGACATTAGGTTTATTGAAGGATTAGATGCATATTATGAAAGTTCAACAGGCATCGTACACGCGAACGTTGTCGCACTAGACCCGTTCGGGTCAATGCTATCTAGCCGATTGTTTAGATTGTCTTACCAAAAAATAAAAGGAGAGAAACCTAAAAAGGGGAGCTCTGATCTACTTTCTCTGGATTTCAATGGAAAATTCTCTATATCTCTAAGAAAACCAAGCGATTTTAATAAAGTATTATCCCCGTACTCTAGCCCTAGATCATTATCAATGACATTGTCATTACATACAACAGGGAGTCACCATTACATAAAAGAAACTTTACAAATGATATCAAACTCCCTTTTTTTCCAAATCGAACAAGAATGTGATTTGCCACTGTCGTTATCAAGAAGAAATACATCTAGGAGAATGGATTTAAATATAATATACGGAACAAAGAATGATTATCCAGAAATCTCCTTTCCAAAGATTCAGTATGAGGCAGACGCGATAAACCTATACTGGTACGCCATTTCAGCCAGGAAAATGCCTTTGATGCAATACCTTGCATTCTATCAATCGATAGAGTTCTTTTTCCCAAAATTTTCTCGTCAAGAAGCAAAAGAAAACATAAGAAATATTCTTAGGCGACCAAATTTCAAAATAGAAAGAGATGCAGATATAGAGAAAATATTTCGAGTTTCCACTAGCAGTTCATCTAGAGTTTATGGCTCGGAACTAGAGCAGTTAAAATCTACAGTGAAATCTTGCATCGATGAAAATGACCTGGTTGATTTTATCAACTCTCAAGAGGATCTTTCTCAGAAATTGAGGGAGAAAAGCACTCTCTCCTCCCAGAATGTGCGTGCTGATACTAGAAATCCAGACCTCCTAGACGAAGTATCTAGAAGGATTTACGAAATAAGATGTAGAATAGTTCACGCAAAATCAGATGAAAACAACAAACTTCCACCACTAATGCCATATTCAGAAGAAGAAAAATATCTGCACTATGATATAGTTTTAATAAAATATATATCATCATCAGTAATTTCATCTAGCGGTGAAACATTAAATATTTCAAATACCACCATGTTACAATAGTAATTACAAGTTTGTTTACTCCACCCACCATGTCTCCAGATGTGGGATCATCGCTTGAGTTTTGGGGCCAATCTGCCCGACGGCGCGGAAACAGGATAAACAGGTCGCATACCCCGGTTGCGGAACGACAGGCTGCTGCCTTATACGGGCGGCAGGCCTTTTTGTTCAAACATAAGAGACGCACCCGGATACGGTCATGACGATTCAGACGCCCTTGAACGAGACGCCCGCCGTCTCGCCCTCCTATGTCTCCCCGGCCCCCGCCGCCCTGCCCCGCGTGCCGGCGACGGAGGGGCCGCAGGATGCAATCGCGCTGACCGGGAACGATTTGACGCTGCACGAATTGGCGCGGATCGCCGTCGGGCATCACAAGGCGGCCCTGGCCGACGACGCCTGGCAGCGTATCGCCGATGCCCGCGAAGTGGTCGAGGGCATCGTGCAGTCCGGGCGCCCGGCCTATGGCATCACCACCGGTGTCGGGTCTCAGAAGGATTCCGGCGTTCAGCAGACCGAATTGGCATCGTTCAACCGCCGCCTGCTGGCCGCCCATGCGACCCGCGTGCCCGGGCCGACCTTGGATCCATCCGTCGCGCGTGCGGCCATGACGATCCAATCCAACCTGTTCGCGACGGGGACCAGCGGCGTCCGCCCCGAACTGGTTCAGCGCATTCTTCAGCGGTTGAACGACAACCGCATTCCGCCGGTCGACGCATCCGGCTCCGTCGGCGCGTCGGACCTGGTGCCGCTGGCGCAGCTCGGCCTCGGCCTGTTGGAAAGCGCCCCGGATTCGATCTTTGAGCCGGGCGCGAAAGAGGCGCTGTCGCTGATGAACAGCAACGCCATCTCGCTCGGCATGGGCGGGCTGGGCCTCGTCGCCGCGGAACGCCTGATACGGACCATGGATCTCGCCGCCGCCGTCGCACTGGAAGGGTTGCGCGGCAATCCCGGTGCTATCGCGCCGCAGGTGACCGCCGTCCACCGCCGTCGCGGCCAGAAGCGCTCCGCCGGTCATCTGCGTGCCCTGCTCAACGGATCAGCCCTCTGGCGCGAGGGCGAGGCGCGATTCCTGCAGGATCCGCTATCCTTCCGCTGTGTCTCGCAGATTCACGGCGTCGGCTGGGAAGTTCTCGGCCGCGCTCAGGAGGTTTGGGAAACCGAGCTGAACGCGCCGACCGACAACCCGCTGATCGACAGCGCGAACGGCATGGTGATCAGCCACGGGAACATGGATTCGACGGCACTGACGGCCGCCGTCGATCCGCTGCGTCAGATCCTGGCCAAGATGTGCGAATTGTCCGGCGAGCGGCTGCATAAGCAGCACTGGCCCGCCTTTTCCGGCCTGCCGACCGGGCTGGCACGGGAATCCGGGGCCGTCGGCGGCGTCCAGTTCCTGAACCTGTCCCATATTGCGGCGTCGCTGATCGCATCGACCAAGATCTGGGCCAATCCGGTACTGCTGAATTCCGTCGGGCAATTGGCCGATGGCGTGGAGGACACGGCGGGACTGGCCATGCATGCCGTCGCCGACATGGCCCGCGTGATAGAGGCTGCTTATAAGATCACGTCCATCGAGCTGACGGTCGGCGTCTGGGCGATCCACCGCAGAGGAATCGCGATGGACGATCTGGGCCGGGGCGTCCGGCCGGTAGTGGAGACTTTGCTGCCATTACTGCCGATCGACCGGGAGGGCGAGGACATGTTCTCCCTGACGCCGCTGATCGACCTGGTCGTCAATGGCGATCTGGTGGAAGCGGCATACTCGGCAGCGGAACAGTAAGCGCGATCAGACCGGCTTTCCGCCGCCCATGGCAACCACTTCGCCCGTCGGTTTTTCGGCCAGTGCCGGCGCGGCATCGTCGACCGGCACAATGGATGCCGGCGTTTTCGGCGGGGCATCGCCCTTGTCGGTCTTGTGCGAGGATTTGACCACCGGCTTGGCGCCCGCCTTACCGTCGATGCGGCTGTAGCGGCCTTCGATCTTGGCACCGGCGGCGACTTCAATGACGTCGTGCCGGACATCGCCGATCATGGTGGCGGTGACGTTCAGTCGGACGCTCTTGGCTTCGATATTGCCTTCGACCCGTCCGTCGATCACCGCTTCCTGCGCCTGGACCCGGCCGATCAATTCGCCGGACCGACCGATCGTCACCGAGCGGCAGCGCAGATTGCCTTCCAGTTTGCCGTCGAGAAGCAGGTCGATATCGCCTTCGATATCGCCCGTCACGGACATGCCCGCCGCGATATGAGACCGGGCCACCGGCCCTTCATCCATGGCCTGCGGCGTACCCGCACGCTCCTTCGAACCGAACATGTGGTGATCCCCTCCCGTCCAACAGACCAGATATTGATAGCGCTAACTATCTAATATCCATGGTAAAATAGCGGGTGAGAAACTACAACAGGTCGATTGTGAAGCTTTGCCGACGCGTGGTCCCCGCGCGGCCTAAGCCCTTAATATTATCGGGGTTTTAGAGTTACTCGGCTGCTTCGGAGGCCGCGCCGTCTTCAAGGCCGGCGACGAACTTTTCGGCTTCCAGAGCCGCCATGCAGCCCATGCCGGCCGCCGTCACGGCCTGTCGGTAGGTCTTGTCCTTGACGTCGCCCGCTGCAAAGACGCCCGGAATATCGGTCGCCGTCGAATCCGGCGCGGTGACGATGTAGCCTTCCTCGTCCATTTCGATATGGCCCTTGAAGACTGCCGTCGCCGGATCGTGGCCGATGGCGACGAACATGCCGTGGACGGGCAGTTCGCTCTTCGCATCCGTTTTCACATTGCGCAGGACCAAACCTTCGACCCCCAGCGGATCCTCGCCACCGGTCACATCCTCGACGACCGTGTCCCAGATGACCTCGATCTTCGGGTGTTTCAGCAGCCGATCCTGCAGAATCTTTTCCGCCCGCAGACTGTCGCGGCGGTGAATCAGCGTGACCTTGGAGGCGTGGTTGGTCAGGTACAGCGCCTCTTCGACCGCCGTGTTGCCGCCGCCGATCACGGCGACTTCCTTGCCGCGATAGAAGAACCCGTCGCAGGTCGCACAGGCGGAGACGCCGAAGCCCATGAATTTCTGTTCCGCCGGCAGTCCGAGCCAGCGCGCCTGGGCGCCGGTCGCGATGATGATCGTGTCGGCCAGATAAACGCTGCCGCTGTCGCCCACCGCGCGCAGCGGGCGTTGGGTGAAGTCGACCTCGGTGATCAGATCATGACGGATGTCGGTACCGACTTTTTCCGCCTGTTTCTGCATCTGGTCCATCAGCCAGGGGCCCTGGATCACGTCCTCATAGCCTGGGTAGTTTTCCACATCGGTCGTGATCATCAACTGACCGCCCGGTTGCAGGCCCGCGACCAGCATCGGTTCCAGATTGGCGCGCGCGGCATAGATCGCTGCCGTGAAGCCCGCCGGACCGGCGCCGATGATGAGAACCTTGACCCGATGCGTGTCCGACATGGTGAATTCCTTGAAAGTCTCTGGCTGCGAAAGTTATGGCGGCGCGGGATTGCGGATGGTGCCCGCCGACCGGTCCCAGAACATAGTCACGGCGGGCGCATCCGCAACCGCTTCCTACCCGATTCTCGCCTATTTGCGGCGATCCAGAACGACAAAGTGATAATCCGGCGCGTCCACGGACGGGTCCTGGGGCGGCGGACCGCGCTCGCGCCCCGTCTCCCGCCATTCCGCCGGGGCGATATCAGGGAAATACGTATCCGCCTCCGGTTCGGCGTCGACTTCGGTCAGATAGAGACGGTCGGCATAGGGCAGGGTCTGGCGGTAGATTTCGGCGCCGCCGATGACACAGACTTCTCCGGCATCCCGCGCGAGGATCCTTGCGCGGGACAGCGCGCCTTCCACCGTGTCATGGACTTCCGCCCCATCGGCCGAATAGCCGACCGCACGGGTCACGACCAGATTGGGGCGGCCCGGCAACGGTTTACGCGGAAGCGATTCCCAGGTCTTTCGCCCCATGACCAGCGGCTTTCCCATCGTGACCCGCTTGAAGAAGGCAAGATCGCCCGGCAATCGCCACGGCAATCCGCCATCGATCCCGATGGCACGGTTGCGCGCCATGGCGACGACCAGAACGATTTTGGGATCCGTTGCGGAACTCATTTCTTCTTCGCTTTCTTCCAGGCGGCCTTCTTCGCCTTCTCGATCGCGGTTCGGCGCCCGGCCTCGATCCCCAATCGCGCCCAGTCGAGCAATTCGTCCTCGTCATCCATCGCGGAATCCGGACAGCGGCGAAAGGCGGGAACAATCGTCGTGCCACCCTGCTTGTCATACTCGAAGGGCTCGCAACCGGCCGCGTCGAAGGCAGCGGCGGTATCGTCATCGCATTTGAAATACAGCGTGTCGCGCAACACGGCGGCGAACATCGCGTCTTCCAGATAGAAGCACATGCCGCCGAACAGACGCTTGCGATGCACCGGACCCAGCGGCGCAAAACGTTCGGCCAGCCATTCCATCAATTCCGGGCTGACCGCCATCCTAAACCGCGACCGGCGCCGAGATATGCGGGTGCGGATCGTAATCCGACAGTTCGAAATCCTCGAACCGGAAGGCGAAGACGTCTTTGACATCCGGATTGATCGCCATGGTCGGCAAGCTGCGCGGTGTGCGGCTGAGCTGCAGGTCGGCCTGGTCGAGATGGTTCAGATAGAGATGAGCGTCGCCGAACGTATGGACGAAATCGCCCGGTTTCAGTCCGACCCCCTGCGCCACCATCATGGTCAACAACGCATAGGACGCGATGTTGAACGGCACGCCCAGGAAGATATCGGCGCTGCGCTGGTAGAGCTGACAACTCAGCTTTCCTTCCGCGACATAGAATTGGAACAGGCAATGGCAGGGCGGCAGCGCCATGGCATCGATGTCGGCCGGGTTCCAGGCGCTGAGCATATGGCGGCGGCTGTCCGGATTGCGTTTCAGCCCGTCGATCAGGATTTGCATCTGGTCGATGCTGCGCCCGTCCGGCGCGGCCCAGGACCGCCACTGTTTGCCGTAGACCGGCCCCAGATCGCCGTTCTCGTCAGCCCATTCGTCCCAGATCGAAACGCCGTTTTCCTTCAGATAGGCGATATTCGTGTCGCCCCGCAGGAACCACAAAAGTTCATGAATGATAGAGCGCAGATGCAGCTTCTTGGTGGTGACCAGCGGAAAGCCTTCGGACAGGTCAAATCGGAACTGGCGGCCGAAAACCGACTTCGTTCCGGTGCCCGTCCGGTCGGCCTTGACCGCCCCATTGTCGCGCGCGTCGCGCAGCAGATCGAGATATTGCTTCATGGCGACACCATTAAGGGAGATTCCGGGGCAACCTGAAAACCCCTTTCATCGCGCGGTCATACTGCCTATATGTATTCCTGTCGAGCAATCGACTATGGCGCTAGAGGGCGCTGCGAAATAAGCGTTGTGGACCCGGGGGCAGTACCCGGCGCCTCCACCAGTTTCGCCGGGAATTCCAATCGGTTTTCCCGGCATATGGGGGCGAATTAGGATCGACACGCGTGGTAAAGGCAGAGGTCCGCGCCCGGCATGGTTCCGCCGTTATCGGGCCGAATCGCTAAATGCGAATGATAACGACGAGATGGTTGCTGTCGCTGCGTAAGTGGCCTCAGTAGCAAAGTCGGAATTCCTGGAAACCTCATCCGTTTCCAGGTGGGGTTTGGGGGACCCAGCAACAGAACCCCCCACTTTCCTTACATTCCACCTCAGGCTGTCCCGTCACGGCACACGCACCAAAAGTTTAATGCAGTGATGTGAATATTTTGTGGCCCGTTAACCATGTTTTGAACTAAGCTATATCCGGGAGAGCGGATGTGGCGGACCTTCGAGAACGGGTATTCCTGGAAAATTTCAATGCCCTCGGGGCGTTGGACGGCTTGAAATCCGGCGATCCGGAGTTCTTGCCAACGGCGCTTTCCGCCCTATCCCAATCCCTCGGATGCCGCCTGGCCGGGATCGGTGTGCTATCGGCAGATAAGACCCATGTTGAAATCCAGCGGTTGCATGACCGCCAAGGAACCATCCAGCCCTTCGCCTATCCCCTGGCAAACGGCCCCTGCGAGAAGGTCTATTTCTCTTCGCCCCTGGATCCGTTCTGGTCATTTCCGCGCGATGTGTCCGATCTGTTCGCGGCGCCGGACTTCCTGCGCCATCTGGGAATCGAAAGCTATCTCGCGAAGGCGGTGTACGACGCCGACGGCGATGTTTTTGCGCATGTTTTCGTTCTGGACCAGGCCCCAATCATCGTTTCCACGGAGGTCGAGCGAACCTTCCGAATGGTGGCACAGCGGATCGGCGCAGTGCTTCTGCAACGCCGGACGGAAGACGCCCTGCGGCGCAGCGAGATGCGCTACCGCACGGTAATCGACGAGATCGCCGATGCCGTATTCATCCATGATCTCGACGGCCAGTTCGTCGACGTAAACCAGCAAGCCTGCGACGCCCTGGGCTATAGCCGCGATGAACTCTTGATGATGAATGTCGCGGATGTCGAGGCATCCATGCCGATCGAAATCGTTCTGGAGAACTGGCGCAATTCCTGTTTGGGCCAATTGATCGTCCAGGAGGGTGTTTATGTCCGGAAGGACAGCACACGGTTTCCGGCAGAACTGCGCGGGCGCATCGTCCAAGTGGACGGCGAGCCGGTCGTCATCGTCTGCGTCCGTGACGTCAGCGTCCTGAAAGGCGCGGAGCAATCATTGATGGAGGCACGCCGACAAGCGGAGGCGGCCAGCCGCGCAAAATCCGACTTCGTCGCCAGTATGAGCCATGAATTGCGGACGCCACTGAACGCGATCATCGGATTTTCCGACATCCTGAAGCAGCAGCATTTAGGACCGATCGGCCACAGCCGTTACGCCGAATATGCCGACGACATTCACCGCAGCGGGCAGCACCTACTGCGCCTCGTGTCGGACATTCTGGACCTGTCCAAGATCGAGGCCGGGCAGGAAACCCTGAGAGAAACGGAGTTCCGGCTGTCGGACATTCTGTCGGACAGCATCGCCATTCTGTCGGACCGCGCCCGCCGCAAGGCGGTCACCATGCACTTGCTGGACGGCCCGGGCGACATCTGGCTGCGGGCGGATGCGGTCAAGCTGGAGCAAGTCCTGATCAACCTGCTGACCAACGCCGTCAAATTCTCCTTCAACGGCGGCAAGATCCATATCACGACCCAGATCACCGAAGATGGGCGGTTGGAGATCGCGGTCAGCGATTCCGGCCCCGGGATCGAACCGGACCGCCTGGAGCAAGCGTTCGAAAGTTTCCGGCGGCTGGACGCGGCAACGCGGATGGCGGTCGAAGGAACCGGTCTGGGCCTGCCTATCGCCCGCAAGCTGTGCGAACTCCACGGCGGGACGATCCACCTGGAAAGCGTGGTGGGTACCGGCACCAGCGCCATCGTGCGGATGCCGTCCGAACGGATTGTGGCTGCCCCCGACCCCGGCTAGGCGGCAGCCAGTCCCCGACCGGACCGGAACCGACTGAAAAGCAGCCAGGCCGCGATAGCCATGTTGAACAGGTTCCACAGAATGCCGTTCAGGAATGCGGCTTCGTAGCTGCCCGTCAGATCATAGATTTCACCTGACATCCAACCGCCCAGCGCCATGCCGAACACGGTCGCCATGAGGACGATCGACACCCGTGTCCCGGCCTGACGTGCCGGGAAATATTCCCGCACGATCAGGGCATAGCTGGGCACGATACCGCCCTGGGACAGGCCGAACAGAGCCGATACCAGATAGAGCGACACCAGCCCGTCGAACGGAAGATAGAAAATCAGCGCCAGGCACTGCAGGGTCGATCCGAGGATCAACGTGCCAATCCCGCCGATCCGGTCCGCGATGACACCGGACGCGAGCCGGCTGACAATGCCCAGCCCCAGCATCAGGGATAGCATCTCAGCCCCGACCGCCGGGCCATATCCCAGGTCGCCGCAATAAGCGATGATATGGACCTGAGGCATCGACATCGCGACACAGCAGGCGACCCCGGCCAAGGCCAGGATCGTCAGCAGCGCCGTCGGCGAGGCCGGCGCCGGGCCGGCAGCGGCACGGCGCGCGACGGGGACGTGTCCCTGATCGATCTGAGGCCGGCGGCGCAGCAGCATCGACAGCGGGATCATGGTCGCGATGCAGAAGATGCCGACCCAGATATGGGTGTCGCGCCAGCCCATGATCGCGATACTTTCCTGCAGGATCGGCGGCCAGACCGTACCGGACAGGTAATTGCCGCTAGCGACGATGGCCACGGCGATGCCGCGGTGCTTCAAGAACCAGTGTGAGGTATCCGCGACCATCGGGGCAAAGGTCGCGGAACTCCCCAGCATCCCGATCAACAGCGCCTGGCAGGCGACGAACATCCACAGTTCGGTCGCGAAGGCGGACAGGATGTATCCGACGCCCAACATGACCGCTGCAATCGCCACCGGCACGGCAATGCCGAAACGGTCGACCAGCCGCCCCATGAATATCCCACCGGCCGCGAAACCGATCATGGTCGCCATGTAAGGGAAGGACGCGCCGCCGCGGTCGATTCCGAACTCGGCCTCGATCACCGGCAGGACCACAACGGAAGACCACAAGCCGATACCGCCGATCGTGCTGACGATCAGACTGATGAACAGCCGCGTCCAAGCGTAACGGCTGTCCGCCTCGGAAGGCGCAGACAGAGTATCGGTCATGGCAACGGGTTCCCTAGGTCGTCCAGCGCGGACCCTTGCTCCCTACTCCGGCTTCCGGTCGGCGGCAATGGCTAACCGCGGCCATCCGGTGGTGGCAAAAGACTTGTGCCGGCCGGAAACAGCGATCCGGCGCGCCTGGGGACCCGCCCAGCCACACGAATTTATTTGACCGATTGCATAAAAAAACTTGGAATAGCCGGACCAGTCGCTTACCGTTAGGCGGGGAGACGACGAGAATAACGGAAAAAGGCGTGGGTCTGGAACCCGAAGCCGGTCGCGATCAAGGCGTATCGGCGGGTTCGAACTGGTCCCATGAATGACGATGGCCGTTACGGAAAACTCGGTCGGACAGCGCCGTGCAGCATGGCGCGCAAGGGCGATTTTGATTGGCCCGGCTGCGCTGGCGATCGGCGTGTTCATGGTCGTACCGCTGCTGCTCATGGCCTGGATTTCGATCCACGAGCGCGACTTCTCCGGCAGTGTGGTCTGGGACAGCTACTCCCCGGAAGCCTATCTGCGCTTCATCTTCGAGCGCAATCTGGACGACAGCCTGTCCTGGAACTTCGATTACCTGTCGATCATCCTTCGATCTGTTTGGCTGTCCGCCATCACGACCGCCCTGTCCTTGCTGGTCGGATTTCCGACCGCGCTTTTCATGGCGACCCGGTCGGAAAAATGGCGCGCGATCCTGGTGTTCCTGGTGACGATCCCCTTCTGGACTAACCTGCTGGTACGCAACTATGCCTGGATCCTGCTGTTGCGCGACCACGGGACGATCAATTCTTTCCTGCTTTGGACCGGGATTATCGGCGAGCCGCTGCCGCTGCTGCACAATGGGTTCGCGGTTTCGGTCGGCCTGACCTATTCCTTCCTGCCCTTCATGGTACTGCCGATCTACGCCAGCCTTGAAAAGCTGGACCCGCGGCTGATCGAGGCATCCTTCGATCTCTACGCCAACCGGGTCCGGACGCTGTGGCATATCGTGCTGCCCGCTGCGAAACCGGGGATCATCGCGGGATCGATCCTGGTCTTCGTCCCCTGTCTCGGGTCCTATGTGACGCCGGAACTGCTGGGCGGCGGCAAGACCATGATGATCGGCAACCTGATCGGACTGCAATTCGGCGCGGCCCGGAATTGGCCCTTCGGCGCGGCGCTTGGCTTCGCGCTGCTGTCCCTGGTTCTGATCGCCATGACGATCTATGCGCTGAAGGCGCGGCCGAAAGCGGGGTCGCAATGACGGTACGATCCTTGATCTCCTCACCGATCCGCCGCGCCGCGCCGGGGGATGCCAAACACTGGCCGGGTGTCGCCTTCATGGCGGTCCTGTTCTTCGCCTATGTCTATTTGCCGATCGCCGTTCTGATCGCCCTGTCCTTCAACGCCAATGAGTTGGTGACGATCTGGTCGGGCTTTTCCATCGACTGGTATGTGAAGGCGCTGCAGAACGAGGAGATGCTGCGGGCGGCGAAGAATTCGCTGATCATCGCGGTGGTCGCGGCCACCGCCTCGACCGCGCTGGCCACACTGGCCGCCGTGCGGATGGCGCGGGACCGGTTCGTCGGCCAGTCGGCGATGAATGTGATGATCGCCCTGCCTTTGACGGTTCCGGAAATCGTGACCGCCGTCGCGACGCTGATGTTCTTCGCGATGGTCGGTATCACTCAGGGCCTGATCACCGTCATGATTGCCCATACGGTGTTCTGCATCCCCTTCGCCTATCTGCCGATCCGCGCCCGGTTGGAGGGCCTGGACCCGAAACTTATCGAGGCCGCCGGCGATCTTTACGCGACCCCTGGCAAGGCTTTCCGCAAAGTGACCCTGCCGCTGATCATGCCGGGGATCATCTCCGGCGCGGTCCTGGCCTTCATCATCTCGCTTGATGATTTCGTCACCACCTTCTTTGTCGGCGGCGCCGGGTCCACCACACTTCCCATCTACATCTTCGGCCTGATCCGGGTCGGCGTGTCGCCGGAGGTCAATGCGATCTCGTCGATCATGCTGCTGGTCTCGGTCGCACTGGTTTCGCTTTCACTTCTGCTCGGTAGAGGACGCGGGCAGACGCAACACCGATAACCGTCCTCGCAACAGGAGAAACGGGAGACAAAGATGAAGAAAATGTCCCATATCCTCGGCGGGCTCGCGCTCTCCGTGGGCTTGACCCTCGGCGGTGCGGCATCGGCGCAGGAACTGCATCTGTACAACTGGTCCAACTATTTCCCGCCGGATCTGCTGAAGAAGTACGAGGCGGAAACCGGCGTGAAGGTCACGATCGACAATTACGCGTCGGAAGAGGACCTTCTGGCCAAGCTGCAGGCCGGCGGCGGCGGATATGACGTGATCTTCCCCGGCCCGACGACGCTGGGCACGATGATCGAGAAAGGCCTGGTCGCGAATATCGGCGTCAACAAGATGGAGAATTTCGGCAACGTGCTGCCGCCGTTCCAGACGCTGTCCGTCGACGCCGACCGGTCCTATTCCGCGCCCTATATGTGGGGTACGACGGGCTTCACCTATGACCCGGCCATGGTCCCCGGCGGTGAGCTGGAGCAGAGCTGGAAGGAGTTGTTCGAGCCGCGCGACGAGCTGAAAGGCAATATCGCGATGCTGAACGAGATGAGCGACGTCTGGAATGCCGCCGCCTATTATCTGGGCGTCGACAAATGCACCGAGGATTCCGGCGAGGCGCAGAAGATTCTCGACCTTCTGATGGCGCAGAAGCCGCATGTGAAAGTCTATTCGAACGACGGCACGATCGACCGGATGTCCGCCGGCGAGGTCGCGGTCCATATGCAGTGGAACGGTGCCGCGCACCGCGTGAAGAAGAACAAGCCGGACGCCGTCTATGTCTATCCGAAAGAGGGGGTCACCTTCTGGACCGATACGCTGGCGGTGCCTGCCAACGCGCCGAATATGGACGCGGCGAAAGCCTTCGTGAACTGGATGATGGATCCGGAAAATGCGGCGATCGCGTCGAACTACACCGGCTATTCCAACGCGATCCGCGGCTCCGGCGAGTTTCTGGACGCCAGCCTGTCCTCCGATCCGGCGGTCAACATGCCGGAGGAATACGGCGAGCGCCTGTCGGGCTTCAAGCAGTGCAGCCCCGCGTCCAAGCAACTGCGTGAGCGGGTCTGGACGAAGCTGAAATCCTAACCCGGTTTCGGTTCCAAACGACAAGGGCCGGCCCCATCGGGCCGGCCCTTTCGCGTTTCCGAAAACGGCGCTGTATCAGGCCAGCGCGGCGTCCAGATCTTCCAGAAGATCTTCCACATCCTCCAGACCGACCGACAGGCGAACCGTGCCGTCGTCGATCCCCAGATGGGCGCGCTCTTCCGGCTTCAGGCGCTGGTGGGTCGTCGTCGCCGGATGGGTCACCAGGCTCTTGGCGTCGCCCAGATTGTTGGAAATATCCCAGAGCCGCAGCCGATTCAGCACATCGAAGGCACGCGCCTTGCCCCCCGGCAGCGTGAAGGTCACCAGGGTTCCGAAGCCGCTCATCTGGCGCTTCGCCAGATCATGCTGCGGATGGCTTTCCAGGCCCGGATAACGCACGGACTGGACATTGCCATGCCCTTCCAGGAAGCGCGCGATGCGGTCGGCGTTCTCGCACATCCGTTCGACCCGCAGCGGCAATGTTTCCAGCCCCTTCACCATGATCCAGGCGTTGAACGGGCTCATGGACGGGCCGGTATGGCGATAGAACGGTTCGAACACGTCCTTGATGTACTTCTTTGTGCCCAGGACCGCGCCGCCCATTGTCCGTCCCTGACCGTCGATATGCTTGGTCGCCGAATAGGTGACGATATCGGCACCCAGTTCCAGCGGACGCTGCAGCATCGGCGTGGCGAAGACATTGTCGACCACGACCTTCGCACCGGCGCCATGGGCCAAGGCGGAGACCACTTCCAGATCGACCAGATCCAGCATCGGATTGGACGGGGTTTCGACGAAAACCGCGTCGGCCCGGTCCTTCAACGCGGACGCCCATTGGTCCAGATCGTGCCCGTCGACAAAGGTCGTCGACACGCCGAAGCGCGGCAGGATTTCAGAACAAATGATATAGCAGGACCCGAACAGCGCCCGCGACGCGACCACCCGCTTGCCCTGCCCCAGGAAACAGGCCAGCGCCGAGAAGATCGCGGCCATGCCGCTGGAGGTGGCACGGCAATCCTCGGCCCCTTCCAGACGGGCCAGGCGTTCCTCGAACATGCCGACCGTGGGATTGGCATAGCGCGAATACATGAAATTGTCGGTTTCGCCCTTGAACGACGCCTCCGCCTGCTCGGCACTGTCATAGACATAGCCGGAGGTCAGGAAGAGCCCTTCGCTGGTCTCCCGAAACTGGGACCGGTCCAGACCGCCCCGCACCAATTCCGTCTGGCGCCGATAACGCCGCCCGGTCAATCCGCCATCCATCTTTCCGCGATCCTTCTTCACCTGGCGCGCCGATCCTGCGGGATCAGCCTTGCGCCCACGGCAGGCCCGCGACCTTCCAGCCGCCGACCCGTCCGCGATGGCCCTCGCCATCCTTGTCGCCCTCGAACCCTTCGAGGATGTTGTAACAGCGGGAAAAGCCCGCCTGTGTCAGGGCCGCCGCCGCACCCTGGCTGCGCTGGCCGGAGCGGCAGAGGAACAGCAGCGCCGGATCGCCACCGCCGACCGCGCCCTTTACCTGCTCCACGAATTCGGCGTTCGACACACCGCCCGGGAAGCGGATCCATTCGACCAGGACCGTCTGCTTGCCCAGCCCGTCCAGAACCGGCACGCCGACAAACTGCCATTCCGCCGCCGTCCGCACGTCGATCAGAACGGAATCCTTCTCGTCCTCGAGAATTTTCCAGGCGTCTTTCGGCGCAATGTCGCCGGCATAGGCTCCGCTCATTTTGGTCCCCTAGATTTGATCGTTCACACCCCGTTGCCGTCGCGACGCGCGCGCTCAACCACCGGAGATACGGCGTTTAGCAGCATTTCACACAAAAGAAAAGGTAAATTATGAATTCCCGCAGATCAGTCTGCGACGACCACGCCGTGATCCAGCATGTCCTGCCGCGCCTGGGCCAGGGACCCGTCCATATCGATGGCCCGGCACCCGGCACCGATCACGGTCACCTCGAATCCCAGTTTCGCAGCATCGACGGCCGAGAACCGAACACAGAAATCCGTCGCCAGCCCGGCCATGACCAATTTGGTGACGCCGCGCGACCTCAGATATCCTTCCAGGCCGGTCGGCGTCACGTGATCGTTCTCGAAAAAGGCAGAATAGGAATCGATGGCGGACCGGTAGCCCTTCCGCACGATCAGATCCGCGGCATCCGTATCCAGATCCTTGTGGAAGGCGGCGCCATTGCTGCCCTGGACGCAATGCGTCGGCCACAGGACCTGCGGCCCGTAAGGCGCTTCGACCAACGAAAATGGCGCAGCGCCCTCGGTATTCGCAGCAAAGGAAAAATGGTCAGCCGGGTGCCAATCCTGGGTCAGCACCTTCACAGGATAGGCGGTCATCAGATCGTTGATCACCGGCACCACGGAATCCCCATCCGCGACCGCCAGCGCCCCCCCCGGACAGAAATCATTCTGAACATCGATGGCGATAAAGGCGGTATCTTCGGCGGTCATCCGCATCCTCCGGCTGTCTGGTCAGCGCGAGTTTTCCACGTCCCTGCCGGGGCCGCAAGAACCGGGTGGCGCACCACGCGGCCGGACAGGCACGCTCCGGTTTCCCTCAAATTGCCGGTTCAGGACGCCATGCCGCTTCGTTTCATACCCATCCCGACCGCCGTCGCGCGGGCCCTGCAATCCGGCTCGCCGGACGCCAACGGCCAGATACCGGAGCGCCACATATCGGATGGGGACGGCAATCCGTGTCGGCACTGTCTGCGTCCGGTGCCGAAGGGGGACGAAATGCTGATCCTCAGCTATCGACCATTTCCCGCGCCCCAGCCCTATGCGGAAACCGGGCCGATCTTCCTATGTGCAGACGCGTGTCCGGCACCGTCGGACAGCCACCGCATGCCGGCGATCTTCGACGGTGTCCGGGACGTTCTGATCAAGGGCTATGGTCCGGATGACCGGATCCGCTATGGCACCGGCCGTATCGTCGACACAATGGAGGCAGAAGCGGCGATGGTTGCCATATTCGACGACCCGGCCGTTACCTACATTCATATCCGCTCGGCCCGGAACAACTGCTTCCAATGCCGGGTGGAACGCGGCTGATCAGTTTTCCACGGTAATCGTGGCGGTGATCGGCCGGCCGTCCTTGGCATAGGCGCGGTGGTCATTGGTATTCAGCGTTACGGCGATCTGATGCGGGCCCGGCGGCAACGGATCGGTGACAAATTCCGGCGCGAACAGCCGTCCGATCTTGACGTTGTCGATATAGTAATGGGCATGACCCTGGTTCGGGACATGCGCCGAGTCCACCGCCGATTTCTCCAGATCGAAGTCGCCGATATCCACGGCAATCCGCCAGCGCCCCTCGCCCTCCGGCTGCGCCGTCAAGGTAATGGCTGGGACGGGCTCGTCGGCCGAGGGTTCATAGAGGCCGGCCCGCAGCGTCAGTTCCGAACGCGGCACCAGGGCCTCGACCCGCGCCTTGATCGCGACCTCTCCGGCATTCTGAAATATCAGGGTCATCGGGATCAACTGACCTTCGCGCAGAGGTTCGTCGATGCCCAGCAATTCCAAATGGGCCGTTTCCGCACTCAGCGCGGTCGAACCGCCCGACGGGACGACAACGAACTCCTCTCCTTTGGAATCCCGGCCGACCGTTGGACCATGGAACCCGCAGTTTCCGGCATAGTCGCTGACCGCGCCGATCAGAATGTCGGGGGTGTGCGAGGTATTGGTCAGGGTCATGAAGACCATCGCGTCACCCGGCTGCGTATCGGTGGCGACCAGTCGGGGCGATTCGACCAGAACGCCGCCCGACGTACCGCGAAACAGGAAAAACGCCGCCGCCCCGATCACCAGGGCCGCAGCCAGACCGACACCGAGAATTCTAAGAGTCATACCCGCCCCAACCGTTACGAAGTACAGAGTTTGACTTGCATGTCTCGGACGGTTCAAGCCCAATTCCGCCGCGGGATAATCGGGGGACAATTGTGCCGAGGCGGTTGTTACTTGGAATGGGCCTGATTCTGGCGGTCGTGCTTTACGGCACCGCCGCCTGGGCCCATACGGCGGAACGCGGCTTCATCCTGTTGCTGCCTACGGAGTATTATTTGTTGGGTGGCACTCTGTCGGTCGCCGTTTCTTTCGCGGTCTTGATCGTCGTTGCACCGAGGCGGATCGTCGAAAGGGCCGCTCCGCGCCTGACCCTACCCTGGCCGCGGGCGGAGTGGTTGGATGACGGCATCGCCGCGCTGTCCTTCTTGTTGTTTGCCTTTCTGATCTATTGTGGCGTCGAGGGGACGCGCGATCCGCTGACCAACCCGTTACCGCAGGCCGTCTGGACCATCGGCTGGGTGGGCGTCACGGTATTGCATGCGGTGCTGGGAAATTTCTGGACGGTGCTCAACCCCTGGCGCTTTCCGGTGCGCCTTCTACGCCGGGCCGCGGGACTGACAGCCATCGGGGACGGACCGATCGGCCTTCCCGCGCGCGTCACGGGCTGGCCCGCCATCGCGTTCTTTCTGGCCATCGCCTGGTTCGAACTGGTCGACCTCGCGCCGGACGATCCCGACCGGTTGGCCGTCGCGGTGGCAGGTTATTGGCTGATCCATCTTCTGGGCGCCTTGATTTTTGGTGAGGCGCGATGGCTCAACGCGGCGGAGCCCTTGACGATTCTGTTCCGCTATCTGGCACTCATCGCGCCCGTGGCAGTGGAGCGCCGCGACGGCGACCGGCGTCTGTCTTTCGCCTGGCCCGGCGCCCGCATCCTGCAGGCCGAAGCGCCCCCGGCCGCAGTTGCCCTGTTCCTGCTGCTGACCCTGGCGACGGTATCCTTCGACGGCCTGAACATGACCTTCTGGTGGCTGGGATTGAACGGCATCAATCCCTTGGAGTTCCCGGGACGGTCCGCCGTCACCGGCGTCAATTCGGTCGGTCTCGCGGCGGCCTGGATCGCCCTTGCGGCCCTTTACGGCGCGACGGTCTGGCTTGGCCAAAAGCTGGGACGGGGGGAGTTTCTGACGGCGTTCCGGCTGTTCGTCCTGTCGATTCTGCCAATCTCACTCGCCTATCACCTGTCGCATTACCTGACCGTGTTGATGGTCAACGGGCAATGGGCCCTGGTCGCAGCCAATGACCCGTTGGGCCGGGGCGCGAACCTTTTGGGTCTCGAGAGTTTTCGGGTGACGACGTCCTTTCTGAACGTTGCGGAGGATGTCGAACGCCTGTGGCAGTTCCAAGTGGCGGTGATTGTTCTGGGCCATATCCTGGCCGTCGTCCTGGCGCATGGCCTGAGCGGTCGCCTGACCTATCGCACCCAACGTTTTCAAACACTTGCCCAGTTTCCGATGGCGCTGCTGATGATCCTCTACACGCTGTTCGGTCTTTGGCTTCTCTCATCGCCGACAGGCGGCTAAGGTAAGCGGCACTAGACAGAAATTTGTTTGTGTGCGTACGATTTTCCCAAGAGCACAACCGCGTGGGGGCGGAACCGTGCCATCCATACCTGAACAGGAGGTTTCGTGATGACCGATCAGGGACCCAAGTCGACTACACAGAAAAAGCAGTTTAGCCGCCGCGACACGCTGAAGACCGTCGCGGCCGGTGGTTTGGCCGCGGCGGCATTGCCCCTGGCCGGACGTTTCAATCAAGCTCACAGCGCCGAACCCATCCGAATCGGCTTCCAGGCTCACCGCACCGGGATCGGCGCCGCCTATGGCCGCTGGTACGAGCGGACGACCATGGCGGCCGCCCAGCTGATCAACGACGGTGGCGGCATCAACGGACGCCCGGTCGAAATCGTCACCGAAGACGACGGGACCGATCCGAAACGGGGTGCCGAAGTGGTCGAGAAATTCGCCATTCAGCACAAGACCGACATCGTTTTCGGGACGCTGTTCAGCCATGTCGTCATCGGCTCCGCGCCGCGGGCGGGCGAGCTGAAGATCCCGTATTTCGTGGTCAGCGAAGGACACCATGTCGCCAGCGGCAAGCTGAACCGATATGTCCTGCAGCCGGGCATCACCGATGTGAAGAGCCAGGTTCAGTCCATGGCACCGTGGGTCAGCGGCAATCTGGGCAAGAAGGTCACGATGATCTTCCCCGATTTCGCCTTCGGTCACGATCACCGGGACTATTTCTCGGCTGCCATTGCCGCCCAGGGCGGCGAGGTGATCGAGAAGATCGCGATCCCGCCGACGGAGACCAACTTCTTCAAATACTTCCCGCGCATCCCGAAGGAAACCGAGGTTCTGTACCATGTCATGGTCGGCCCCGGCGTCCTGACCTTCGTGAAGGAAATGGGCCAGTTCTTCGGCGGCGACCGTCCGGAAATCTTCGGCTTCATCGACAGTCTGGAAGCCGTCGATCTTGCCAGCCCGGGTCTGGAAGCCCTGGAAGGCACCTATTTCTGGGAGGCCTTTCCGCGCTATGCCCAGAATGACGGGGCCAACCCGCATGACGCCTTCTATCGCGAGAAGGTCGGTGTCGATGCGAATGGCGCCAGCCTGAACGACCCGAAGGACATCTCGACCTATTCCCATATGTTCGGCTGCTGGGAGACCCTGCATATCATCAAACAGGGAATGGAAGCCGCCGGGTATCAGGGACCGGACGATCGTGCCAAATTGGTCGAGGCGGTGGAAAGCTTCACCGAATTCCCCGAGAGCCAGGCGCATCCGCAGGGCATGAAGACCTTCAATGGCAAGACCCACCAGGCCTTCGGTATTCAGAGCATCAGCAAGGTCAACGAAGGCAAGCTTGGCGTCGTGCATCGCACCTCCATTGAGGACAGCCTGTACGAGCCGGAAGTCGACTACACGCAGATGCCGCTGTAAGGCGCATCGCCGGATTGTTGACCGGACCACCGCCGGCCGTATGAACGGCCGGCGGCGGATCCGAAGCTGAAGGTCTTTCCCGTTGGATTACGGTACGTTTTTTCTGATCGCCTCAATGGAAGGCGCCGTGCAGGCGGCTGTCCTGGCCCTGACGGCGCTGGGCCTGTCGCTGGTCTTCGGCGTCATGCGCGTCGTCAATGTCGCTCATGGCGAGTTCTATATGCTGGGCGCGGTCGTCGCCTATTGGGTTTCCAGCCAGATTTCCGGCTCTCCGCTGCTGGGTTTCGTGGCCGCGCTGATCCTCAGCCCGCTGCTGGTCGGCGTATTGGCCGCCGTGGCGGATCGCCTGATCCTGAAGCGCCTGAACTACGATCCGGAGGCGACGATCGTCGCCACGATCGGGCTGCTCTACATCCTGCAGCAGGCGGCGCTGACCCTGCACGGGCCGGTGCCGACCGCCGTTGCTGCGCCGTTCGATTTCTATGTTCGGTTCCCCGGCTTCGGTTATTCCGGCTACAAGCTGTTCGTGATCGTTGCCTGCATCGCGCTGATGCTGGGCACCTGGTTCCTGCTGGCCAAGACCCGGATTGGGCTGGTCATGCGCGCGACCCAGTATGACCGCGAGACCGCCCAGGCCTTCGGCATTCCCGTCGACCGGGTCTATGCCGGTGTCTTCGCGCTGGGTGCGGCCCTGGCCGCCATCGCAGCGGTGCTGATCGTTCCGACCCAACAGGCCTATTATCTGATGGGCGGCGACCCGCTGCTGCTGTCCTTTATCGTCGTCATCATCGGCGGGTTGGGAAGCCTGCGCGGGACCGTCGTTGCCGCGATCCTGATCGGGATGAGCGACGGCATCATTTCGACCCTGTTCGAACCGACCCTGGCGAAGATGATCGCCACGGCACTGGTCGCGCTGGTCCTTGTCTTCCGCCCCACGGGCCTGTTCGGGACGGTGGCGCGATGAACCGGATTCTGGGACTTCATATCGGCGTCATCGCATTGCTGCTCGCGCTGCATTTCGTGCTGCCGGACTATCACCATGTCAGCCTGGCGCGGATCCTCGTCCTGACGGTCTATGCCCTCGGCTACAATCTGCTGTTCGGCTATACCGGATTGCTCAGCCTGGGCCATGCCCTGTTCTTCGCCGCCGGTCTGTATGGCGCCGGCATGTCGATGCAGGCCTATGGCTGGACCGCCGGGCCGGGCTTCCTGTTCGGATTTTCCTGCGCGATCCTGATGGCGCTGGGCATTGGATTGCTTGCGCTGCGCACCGCCGGGGTGTCCTTCATGATCGTCACCCTGATGTTCTCTCAGGTGGGTTATCTGACGACCCTGTATTTCAACGAGCACACGCGCGGCGACGAGGGTTTCGTCATTCCGCTGGAACTGCGGCAGGTCTTCAGCATCGACCTGTCCGTCGAAGACACCCGCTATCTGGCGGCCCTGGCCCTGTTCGCCGTGGCGGTCCTGATCAAGCTCGCCATCGTGCGCTCGCCGACCGGCCGCATTCTGGTCGCGATCCGAGAGAACGAGGAACGCACGCGGATGCTGGGATACGACCCGTTCCGCTACAAGCTGACCGCACTGGTCCTGTCCGGCGCCTTCGCCGGGGCGTCCGGGGCCGCCTATGGCATTCTGTTCGGCTATGTCGGCGCCAGTTTCGCATCGATCCAGTATTCGATCCTGCCGCTGCTCTATGTCCTGATGGGTGGGGTCGGAACGGTACTGGGTCCGCTGGTCGGGACAGTCGCCATGTTCTATCTGATCGATATCGCCAGCGGCCTGACCTCGGCCTATCTGTTCTTCGTCGGTGCGGCGCTGGTCATCCTGATCCTGGTCGCGCCCAAGGGCATTCTGGGCAGTATCCGCGACCGCTGGGCGAGGTGGCTGCCATGACCCTGCTGAGCGCCCGGAACCTGTCCAAGAATTTCGGCGGCCTGACCGCCGTGAAGGACGTCGACTTTGACCTGCCGGAAGGCGAGATCCGCGCCATTATCGGTCCGAACGGGGCCGGCAAGTCGACCCTGGTCGGCCTGATCAGCGGCAGGATCAAACCGACCACCGGATCGATTTCCTTCCAGGACCGCGACATCACCCGCCTGCCTGCCCACCGCCGCGTGGCGCAGGGCATCGCCTATACGTTCCAGATCACCAGCGTTTTCGCCAATCTGACCTGCCGGGAGAACATCCTGCTGCCGGCGCAGCGCGGCGCCCTTGCCGCCGCCGGGCCGTTCGGGCGGATCGACACGGATGCCCTGAACGAAAAGGCCGAGGAAATCCTGGCCCGCGTCGGGCTCGGCGACCGTGCGGATACCAAGGCGACCGAAATGGCCTACGGTCACCAGCGCCTGTTGGAGGTCGGCATGGGGCTGGCGCTGGATGCCAAGCTGCTGATCCTGGACGAGCCGACGCAAGGCCTGTCGGATTCGGAAATCGCCAATTTCCTGGACCTGATCCGTGGCGTTGCGCGGGACACGACGGTCCTGCTGATCGAACACAACATGACGGTCGTCATGGAACTGGCGCAGCGCATCACGGTGATGAATTTCGGCGAGATCCTGGCGGAAGGCACGCCGGAGGAAATCCGCGCCGACGATGCCGTCCAACGCGCCTATCTGGGGGGCTGACGGGATGCTGACAGTCGACGGAATCGATTGCTTCTATGGCGACGTTCAGGTCCTGCGCGGCTTTTCGCTCGCGGTGGACGCGGGCGAAATTCTCTGTCTGCTGGGCCGCAACGGCGCCGGCAAGACGACGGCCCTGAAGGCGATCATGGGCCTGGTACCGCCGCGCGCCGGAAAGGTGACGATCGACGGCACGGATCTGACCAGCCTGCCGGCCCATGAGGCCCCGAAACGCGGGCTGGGCTATGTACCGCAGGGCCGCCGCCTATTCGGGGAACTGACCGTGGCAGAGAATATCGAGATCGGCCTGATGGTGAACGGGCACGGCAAGGACACGCGCGAGAAGGTGCTGGACCTGTTCCCGGTCCTGCGCGAACGCCTGTCCCAGGTTTCCGGCAAGCTGAGCGGCGGCGAACAGCAGATGCTGGCCATGGCCCGGGCCCTGTGCACGGAACCCAAGGTTCTGCTGATGGACGAGCCGACGGAGGGGCTGCAACCCTCCATGATCTCCCGCATCCGGGAAGTGGTTCTGTCGCTGAAACAGACCGGTGTCGCGACCATCCTGGTCGAACAGCGCGTCGATGCCGTCCTGCCCGTCGCGGACCGGGTCGCCTTCATCGAAAACGGCGTCAACCGCGACACCGTCCCGGTCCAGACCCTGCGCGACGATCCGGACCTGCTGCACCGCTATGTCGGGGTTTAGGGTTCGCCCTCCGCTAAAACGGGAACTCTTCCATCGTTTGTCCGTCATTCCCGCGAAGGCGGGAATCCAGGGCCGCATGCAGGTTGGGTTGCCTTACCGGGACGACGGCGTCGATTACTCTTCCGCCGCCTTTTTCATTTCCAGCACGCGGTTGAAACCGTCGCGGCGGGGGATTCCCATCGCCTTGGCATAGGCGTCGCCAAGTGCCTTGGTGGGAAGACCGGCGGCGACCAGCGATTCCAGCATACGTTCCACCGCGTCGCCGTCGACGGGCAGCGCAGCCTCGCCCTCGTCGGCGGGCGCTGCGCCGCCGATCAGCAGGACCAGTTCGCCGTTCACCGCTTCGCCTTCGGTAATGTCGGAAAGGATTTCCGCGGCGGTGCCGGTCAGGACCTTTTCCCCGAACTTGGTCAGGTTACGACACAGAGCCATCGGACGGTCGGGCAGAATTTCCGCCGCCTCTTCCAGCGCCTTGTCGATCCGGTGCGGCGCTTCGAAACAGACCGTGGTGTATGTCGCGGAGGTCAGTTCCTCGAAGCGCCGTTTGCGCAGGGTCGGCTTGCGCGGCAGGAAACCGATGAAGCGGAAATCGTCGGTCGGCAGTCCGGCCAGCGACAGGGCGGTGGTCACGGCATCGGGGCCGGGCACCGTCGTGACGGTCAACCCTTCTTCGCGGGCCGCGCGGACCAGATGAAAACCCGGATCGGAAACCGTCGGCATGCCCGCTTCCGACACCAGCGCGATGCGCGCGCCGTCGCGCAGGCGCCGTACGATATCCGGGGCGCGGTCGCGCTCATTGTGGTCGTGATAGGCGGTCAGAGACAGATCGTCCAAACCGAAGCCGGACAGCAGCGATTTGGTCGTCCGCGTATCTTCGCACAGGATCAGGTCGACGCTTTGCAGCACTGACAGGGCACGCGGCGACAGATCGTCCAGATTGCCGATCGGCGTGCCCACCAGATAGAGGATGCCGTCGCCATCCTGCTCTGCCTTCTCGTCCGGCGAGACCGTAACCTCCAGTTCCGCGCCCGGCTGCTGCAGCGCCGCGATCAGATCGCGGTCCAGCGCGTGAGAACCCTTGTCCGCACCGACACAGAAGGTGCGCGGCTCCGGGGTCGGCATGCGGCGGAAGATCAGCGGCGCGCCGGCGGCGAATTTCGGATTGATCCGGGCGCTGGCCGTATCCTCGTACTCGCCGCAGCGCAAAGTGATGCGCACCGCACCGCGCAGGCTCAACAGCGCCGCTTCGTCATACTCCGCCTCTACCCCGATGATACAGGTCCCCGCCGCCGTGATCGACGGATCGCGGGTCAGCTCGAATGTCTTGGCATGGGACGCCCGGATATTGGGATGCCCCTTACAGCGGATGGTGACGGATTTTCCGGTTGCGCTCATCGCCGCAAGATCGAAGCCGGGGGGTGGAAAGTCAATCTTCCGCCTCCGCGTCGATCATCAGCGTGCTACGGGCGGAACCGCGCACGAGGTGCCGGCCCCAGGCCGTCCGAACCGGCGGATCGCCATGGATCAGCTCGCGATGCGTCATGCGGAACCCCGCCGCCGCATAGACTTCCGGCAGCGTTTCCGACTCTGCCGGATCCTCGATGTCGCTCATGCCGAGCCGTTCCAGATAAGGGCGATCCTCGAACACGGAATAGTTCAGCAGAACCGACAGGCTCGCCCCCGGCTTACAGACCGCGCGCAATAGGCGCAGATGGTCGAGCGACGGTTCGGAGACGATCCGCATAAGCGACCCCCAGGGATACTGGACGGTCAATTCGTCGACGAGGCCCTCGAAGGGTCCCGGAAGGCGTTCCGCCGCCGCCCGGACGAACAAAGCGTTTGGCAAGCCACCCTTCTTGACCGACGCCCCGGCGGCGCGGGCCGATTTCGACATGTTTTCCGCCACCGCGTCGACACCGATGACCAGCTTGTCCGGAAAGTCCTTTGCAAGATCGAGAACGAACTTGCCCTGCCCCGTCCCGACATCCATCGCGACCGCCACGTAATCCGCGCGGCGCACGGCCAAGCCTTCCGACTCCAGCGGCACCGTCTTCTTGCCCAGAACAATGTCGAACGCGCTCACGCCTCGGACCTGCTAGCCGTTCAGAAAGTCGCAGATATGCCCCGCATACCGGTCCTCGTCCAGGGCCACCGCGATCCGATCCTTGGACGGCAGTCCCGGCAGATCGGACGCCTTGCCCCCGTTGCGCAGCGCCAACAGCGTCTCATAGGCGGCATTCATCGCCGCCGCGATCGGCTGATGCCCGGTCAGCAGAACACGGACATTCCGGGACGCCAGATATTCCGGGTTTTTCAGCTCCGGCCCGGCGCCTCCCAGAACAATAGGCAGATCGGTCGCGCCGGACACGATGTCCAGGCAATCCTTGTCCGGTACGCCGACCAGGAAGATCGCGTCGACCCCTGCCTCGGTATAGGCGGCGACGCGGCGGCGGCATTCGTCCGCCCCCGCGATCTGGGCGGCACTGGTCCGGCCGCAGACGACAAGGTCCGGATCCGGTTTCGCGGCCATGGCGGCTCGCATCTTCCCGACGCCTTCCTCCAACGGGATCAGCCGGGCTTTCCCCTCGGAACCGAACGGCGCCGGCAGGTCGGTATCTTCGATGGACAAGGCGGACACGCCCGCCGCTTCCAATTCTTCCACCGTGCGCATGACGTTCAGCGCGTTGCCATACCCATGATCGGCATCGACCAGGAGCGGCAGGTCCGACGCCCGCCCGATGCGCGCAGCTTGATCCGCGAACTCCGTCAGCGTCAGGACAATGTGGTCCGGCGCGCCCAGGACGGTCATGGAGGCGGTGGATCCGGCCAGAATGCCGATCTCATACCCGATATCCCGGGCCAGGCGCGCGGTCATCGGATCATAGACCGATGCGGGCGAGACGCAGCTCTCCCCGGTCAGTACCGACCGAAACCGTTGCCGGCGATCCGTCCAACGCGCCATGTCTTCCTCCCCCGAAATTGCTCTATACCACCAGTCTAGAGCGGTATGCGTTCAGTTGAAACCGCCTGAGACGCCGTCTTCGGTTTCCTGGTTAGGAGCGGCGCGCGTGGCGATGCGGGGCATCGGGAGCGTGCCGCGACGCGGTCCAGGGAGCCGAACACGGCGCCAAAGGTCGGCATGGCGCGCCGTCGGATTTGTCGCGACGGCTGGACGATGCCCCGCATCGCCTGCGCCGACGCTCCTAAACGACAACCCGCCATACCGATCTCAGGTGATTCCATCTGATCGCATACCGCTCTTGAGCAGGGCTCCGGCAATGAAAAACCCCGCCGCGGCGTTCCGGGCGGGGTTCTTCAAAGCCCTATCCGGCGGATCAGACGTCCGGCGGCGTGTCCACATCCTCGATGGTCAGCTTGAAGTCGACGCCGCCGACATTGACCGTGTGTTCGCCGGCACCGTATTCCTGATCGCCGACCTTCACCGTGTCTTCGCCGTCCTTCAGGATCTTCAGCTCGTCCCGGTCATCGGTCATCTCGATCAGGTCGTCGACCGACAGGGACATGTCGACCGGCCCATCGACCCCGGTCACATCCAGGATTTCGACATTCTTCACGGCATTGGCCAGGGCATCACCGGACAGAGAACTCAGCGATCCGTTGCCGCCGGTCAGTTTCAGCGTGTCCATGCCGCTGCCACCGTTAACGCCGGCCCGCAGACTTTCCAGCGCTGCCGCGCCATCCAGGTCATTGGCTTCATAAGCATCGGAAATTGCCTGATCGACGGTCCCGAAACCGCTGCCCTGTTCGGCGTTGCCCGCAGCTTGGAGATCGGCGATGTCGTATTGCAACTCGTCATCGCCCGCACCGCCGATCAACAGATCGTTGTCGCCATTGGCGATCAACACGTCGTCGCCGTCACCGCCCGCCAGAAGGTTGGCGTCTTCATTGCCAATCAGCGTGTCATCGCCCCGGCCACCGAGCGCGTTTTCGGTGCCGCGCCAGACGGAACCGGACAGATCGACCGTCAGGTCGTCTTCGGTCCCGGCCGCCGCGACCGCCCAGTCGGTGCCGTCGCCCATGTCGATTTCGTCGTACCGGTCGCCCAGATCGCCGTTCTGAATGTCGCGGGCCGTCCCATCTTCGGTGACCTGCCAGCCGTCCAGCGGGTTCAGATCTTCGCCCGGCGTCAGAGCATAGGAGGCTGCCGTGCCGGTCGGATCCAGCATGATGTAGCTGTCCGAGAACAAATTGACCCAATCGTCGGCCAGGTTCGACAGAATGTCGCTCCAGCTCTGGCCGCTGCCCAGGCCGGAAGTGACTTCGTCAATAATGCTGGAAATGCTGGTGATATCGCCGGATTCCGCTTCGATCGCGGCATCCCCATAAGTGATGCTCTTCAGCAGCACGTTGGAACTCGACGACACCGCCTTGACCTGAATGTCGACCGCTTCACCCAGCGGCAGCGTCATTTCTCCGATTTCGATCGTCTGCCATTCGGCGCCGTAGCCGGTCGCTCTCACTGTTGTCGTGAAGGTGCCCATGGACTCGCCATTGACGATCACTTCGAACTGGCCAGTGCCTGTATAGCCGTTCTTGCCGACAACGACAGCCAGGGTTTCGGTTACGGTATTCGGCACATCGGTAATGCCGGTGACGGTCGCCCCGCTTGCGCTCGCCTCGCTGAGGAAAGCGACATTGTCACCGTCGCCGGTATCGGCCAATTCCGGGGCGTCCGGCATGGTGACGGAAACGGAAACGTCCGCGGCGTCCGAGGTATTGCCGTCATCATCCGTCACTTGAACGGAGATCGTACGCGTACCCGGTTCCGGCACTGTGTCGTTGCTGCCCAAACGCACGGCTTCCAGAGCCGTTTCGTATTCCGAAAGCGTGGCATCGCCGGAAATCGTCAGGACATAACCGTCGGCGGTCGCCGTGGCGCTGTCGATGCTGAGACCCAACCCGGACAACACGCCCTGATCGACCGTCAGTATGTCGCCGGATTGATAGCCGCCGGAGATCCGAACCGTTGCCTGCATCAATTGCGAGCCGTCGGCATCGCTGAGGCTGATCCCGCCCAGGATCTGGGCCCCGGCACTGACGGCGTCGCTGTCGACGCTCAAATCGGCCGGATCGTCGACTTCGGGGGCGAAGGTAACCTGAGTACCGTCAACGTAGATTTCGACGTCTTCAAAGTTTTTGAAGGTGATCCCCAGACTGTCGATGCTTTGCTGTGCACTGCTGTTGGCGTGCGCAGCGGCCGTTGCCGCAGCGATATCCGACATGACCGAGTTCAAGTCCGGATGATCGGCACTCAATTCGATCCGCAGCGTGTCATCGCCGTGACCACCGTCGAGCGAGAGTGCCCGATCGGTTTCGTCGGCGTCGATGGTGACGACCGTCAGATCGTCCCCATTGCCCGCGTCGACAGTCCCCGATCCGGTGCCCATAAGGATGACATCGTCGCCATGGCCGCCTTCGACATGGTCGTCACCCGAGCCTGCGTCGATGGTATCGTTGCCATTTCCGCCATAGATCGTGTCGTCGCCCGCACCGCCATCCAGGACGTCATTGTCATGGCCGCCGTCCAGAAGATCGTTGTCGTCGCCGCCATACAGCGTGTCCTGACCGTTTTCGCCGTACAGCTTGTCGTCGCCGGCTTCGCCATACAGCGTGTCGTTGCCGTGACTGCCATACATCGTGTCGTCGTATTCCGAACCGGTCGCGACATTGTCGTCACTGTCGCCGGAATAGGTGATACCGGTACCCGGATCAGGGAAGACGATGTCGAAAATGTCGATCGCGTCGCCATTCGTATCGAGGATGTTCAGCCCCTCGATATTCTTGACCTCGAGGCCAAGGCTTTCGAACACCATGGACCCCGTTGCCGCAGCACCGGAGGCAACGAAGGCCACCAGTTCCTGAAGATCGGTCACAATCCCGACATCCAGCAGATCCCATTCGGTAACGGTCAGCGTCAGCGTATCCGTGCCGGTACCGCCGTC
Source organism: Pacificispira sp. (assembly GCF_965228185.1). NCBI lineage: Bacteria > Pseudomonadati > Pseudomonadota > Alphaproteobacteria > Rhodospirillales > Aestuariispiraceae > Pacificispira > Pacificispira sp. The sequence goes on from NZ_CBDDHE010000009.1 coordinate 140,999, forward strand.
GATGACGTCGTCGCCGTCACTGCCCCGGATCACCTGAAGAACGTCGTTGCCTGCACCGCCCAGCAGCGTGTCGGCCCCGGTCCCGGCGATCAGCGTATCGGCGCCGGACCCGCCTTCCAGCAAGTCGTTGCCGGCCCCGCCGATCAGCACGTCATTGGATCCCAGACCGGACCCGTCTTCGACGGACACGGCAATACTGGCCGTATGGGTCGCGGAATCACCGCCGCCATCGGGATCGAAATCCGTGGTCCGCGCCGTGATCTGCAAGGTGAAGTTCGCCGTGCCGGGCGGAACCAGCAGGGTGATGGAGTTCAGCATGTCCGCCGGCAGCGTCGCCGCCTCGCCGGTCACCAGAACCTCGCCCGCCTGCAGAAGCTGCACACCGGCCGGCAGGCCGTCGATGGTGACCGTCACCACCTCGGACCCGTCGATATCGTTGGAATAGGCTTCCAGGTTCAGCGACACGATGGCGCTCAGATTGCCGCCGTCGCCGATCAGGTGATCGTTGCCGTCGCCGCCGATCAGGGTATCGCCGCCGGCCCCGCCGATCAGCGTGTCGTCGCCGGAGGTCCCGGTTTCCGTCGTCGCTTCGGCCCGGCCGAGCACGACCTGCATATCGCCGACGATCAGGGTCGGATCATCCGCCTTGGCCCGCACGACCACGCCGAGCTCTTGTGACGTCGATGCCGATTCCTCGCCCTGTGCCGTGGTGACACGGATCGTCAGGTCGAAATCCGCACCGGAATCCTGGGGCGGAATGACCGCCAGGCCTTCCAATTGCTCGACGGTCAGCGTCACCGTCCCGCCCGTGAAGCTCTCGCCCGCCGAATTGGTCAGTGTCGCGCCGGCGGGCAGATTTTCGATGGAAACGGTGATCGTCTCATTCGTGTCGATATTGCCGATGGAGATATCGAGCGGGATGCTCTCGTCCTCATTGCCGCTGGCGGTCAGCGCGGTAATGGTCGGCAGATCCAGTTCCGGCGTGATCGACAGGGACAGGTTACGCTCGACCAGCGCCGTGTCCCCCGACCCGCCTTCCGTCGCGATCGCGCGGATCGTCAGCGACAGGCCGCCTGTGAAGTTCAGCGGCGACAGCAGCACCAACCCCTCAAGCGCATCGCCCGGGATCACGGCCGGATCGCCGGAATAGATCGTACCGTCGGCCGCCTTCAGGCTGAAACCGTCGCCCAACCCGTCGACTTCGACGGTGAGGCTTTCCGACCCGTCGATATCCGCCAGCGCCGCGTCGATGTTCAGAGCGATCGGAATGTCTTCGATGCCGGTGACCGGCGAAACGGACAGGGTCGGTGTATCGGCCACACCATCGACCGTCACGGTCAGGCTGGACGAGATCGACGCACTATCGTCCCCATCCGTCGAGGTCGCCGTCACGGTCAGTGTGAAGTCCTGATCCGAATTCGCCGCGGGCTGCACTTTCAGCCCGGCCAGTTGGTCGGCCGTCAGCGAAATCTCATCGCCCGTGAAGGTTTCCCCGGCATCGTTGACCAGACTGGCGCCGCTGGGCAGGCCCGTCACCGTAACGGTCAGGCTATCGCCGTCATGAGCCGCGGCAGAAATATTCAGCGGGATCGTCGAATCTTCGTCCCCGACCGCGTTCAGAACGCTCAACACCGGCGTCAGCGCCACGTCGGCAAGATTGATGCCCAGGGTTTCGGTCACGCTGTTGGTATCGCCATTCGCTTCCGTCGCCGTCGCGGTAACGGTCAGGCTCAGCGCCCCGGCGAAACCGGCCAGCGGCAGCAGGGTAAGCGCGCTCAACGCTGCGGGCGGGATCGAGACAGGATCGCCGCTGTAGTGATTCGTACCGTCCGTCAGCGCGAAGCCCTGCGGCAGACCGCCGATCTGAATGCTCAGCGTCTCTGACCCATCGGTATCGGCCAGGGCGGCGGAAATGTTCAAGGCCAGCGGCAGACCTTCGTCGCCGGACGCATTGGACAGGTCCAGCTCGGGCGCGTCGGCCACGCCGGTAACGTCGACGGACAGGCTGCCCGACTTCACCGCGCTGGTGCCGTCTTCGCTGCTGGTCGCGGTGACCGTCAGGTTCAGCGTCCCGGAGAAATTGACAGGCGGCACGACTTGCAGACCGTTCAACAAGGCCGGCGGCACATCGGCCGGATCGACATCGTTGCCTTCCGCATCGATCAGGCGCGCGCCATCCGGCAGGCCGTCGATCTGGACGCTCAGCGTCTCGCCGTCGGCGTCGGTCAACCCGGCGCTGATCGACAAGGCAATCGCCCCGTCCTCACTGCCGGTCGTCCCGGTCAGGACCAGGTCCGGGTCGTCCGCGACACCGGATATCGCGATGGTCATCGTGCCCGACGTGGTCGCGGTGCTGTCGCCATCCTGGGTCGTCGCCGTGATCGACAGCGAAACGCTGCCGGAGAAGTCTTCCGGAACGACCATTTTCAAGCCGCCGACAAGAGCACCCGGCACATTCGACGGATCGACCGGATTATTGTCCGCATCAACCAGGGTTGCGCCGTCGGGCAGACCTTCGATCGAAACCGTCAGGGTCTCGTCATCGTTCAGACTGGCCGCGATGTTCAGATCGACCACCGCGCCTTCCAGGCCAACGGTATCGCCGATTTCCAGATCCGCTTCGTCCGCAACGGCGGCGACCTCAACGGAAAGCGTGCCCGTCTTGACGGCCGTGGTGCCGTCCTCGCTGCTGGTGGCCGTCACGGTCAGCGTGATCGTGCCGGAGAAGTTCGCGGGCGGGACAAGCTGCATCCCGCTCAAGGCTTCCGGCGCGATGGCGGCCGGATCGAGCGCGTTGCCCAAGGCGTCTTGCAAGACCGCGCCTTCAGGCAGACCGCCGATGGAGACCGTCAGTTCCTCAGACCCATCGGCGTCGTTGCTGAAGGCCTCGATGGACAGGCCGATGGCATTGTCCTCGCTGCCGACGCTGCCCGAAACGATCAGTTCCGGATCGTCCGCAACGCCGGAAATCGACACATTCAAAGTGCCGGTGGAGACGGCGGTGCTGTCCCCGTCGGCGGTCGTAGCCGTGACCCCCAGCGCAACATCACCGGAGAAGCCGGCCGGCAGGATCATCTTCAGGCCGTCCAGCGCGTCACCCGGGATCGCATCGGGATTAAGGACCGTACCCACCGCGTCGACGATGGTCGCGCCTTCGGGCAGACCGCTGATAGCGATGGTCAGAGACTCGTCGTCATCGGGCAAAATTGCGCCGATATTCAGCGAAACGGCGTTGCCTTCGATATCGACGATATCATCCAGCTCGAGATCGACCGCGTCGGCGACCGCCGCCACATCGACAGTGAAGGACTGAGTGGTCGTCGCGGTCGTGCCGCCCTCCGCGCTGGTCGCAACAACGGTCAGGGTCAGTGAGCCGTTGAAATTCAGCGGCGGCGTCAGGATCAGGCCCGAAAGCGCACCAACCGGGATCGCACCCGGGTCCAGAAGCGTTCCTTCGGCGTCCGTCAGAATGGCACCGACCGGCAGCCCCTCCAACGCGACGGTGACGGTCTCGGACCCATCCGCGTCGCCTTGCGCGACGGAAATCGACAGGCCGATCTGCGAATCCTCATCGCCGGCCCCATTGCCGACCTGAACGATCGGCGCATCGGCGACACCGGAAACAGAGACCGTCAGAGAGCCGGTCGAATCCGCCGTGCTGTCGCCGTCCTGGCTGGTCGCGGTGACGGTCAGGGTGATCTCGCCGGAGAAATCCTGCGGCGGCACAAGGCTGAGCCCCGACAGCATGTCCGAAGTGATACCGACGGGGTCGACCTCGTTGCCGTCGCCGTCCAGCAGCCGCGCGCCTTCCGGCAGGCCACCGATGCTCACGGTAACGGTTTCGTCGCCATCGGTCAGTTTCGTCGAGATCGACAGCGGAATGGCACCGTCTTCCGCCCCGGCAACCGGACCGGCAATGATGTCGACGATATCGGCCACGCCGGACACGGTGACGGTAAAGTCGGCCGGTTCGGAAGTCGCGGTCGTCTCGCCTTCCGCGCTGGTGGCAACGACGCTGAGCGCCAGCGTCCCCGCGAAATTCAGCGGCGGCAACAATTTCAGGCCGGACAATGCGCTTGGCGAGATGTTTCCGGGGTTCAGTTCGTTACCAGAAGCGTCGAACAGCTTCGCCCCTTCTGGCAGACCCTGGATCGCGACGGAAACCGTCTCGGACCCATCCACATCGCCCTGAGCGACGGAAATCGACAGGCCGATCAGGCCATCCTCGTTGCCCGCGCCGTTGCCGACCTGAACGATTGGCGTATCGGCCACTCCGGACACGGAAACGGTCAACGCCCCGCTGGTCACGGCCTGGCTCTCGCCGTCTTGAGTCGTGGCGGTAACGGTCAGCGCGATCTCGCCGGAGAAGTCCTGCGGCGGGACGAGATTGATATTGCCGAGCTGATCGGCCGAAATGTTGCCGGCATCAATTTCGACGCCGTTCGCATCTACCAGTTTCGCCCCTTCCGGCAGGCCGGAAATCGATAGGGTCACGGTCTCCGTTGCGCTGGCATCGGTCAGGCTGACTTCGATGTCGAGCGGGATCGCGCCGTCCTCCAAACCGGAAGCGGGTTCGAGCACAAGCTCCACCCCATCCGCGACGCCGGAAACATTGACGGTGAAACCGGCCGGCTCGGACGTGGCGGTGGTGTCGCCTTCCGCGCTGGTGGCGACCACACTAAGCGCCATCGTTCCGGTAAAATTCAGTGGCGGCAGTAGCTTCAGACCCGACAGCGCGTCCGGAGAAATATTCCCCGGATCCAGCTCATTGCCGGCGGCGTCGAACAGTTTCGCACCCGCGGGCAGGCCCTGGATCGCGACGGAAACGGTCTCGGACCCATCCGCATCGCCCTGCGCGACGGAAATCGACAGGCCGATCAAGCCGTCCTCGTCGCCCGCACCGTTGCCGACCTGAACGATCGGCGCATCGGCCACACCGCCGACGGTCACGGTCAAGGGAGCCGGGTCGGAGGTCTGCGTGCTGTCGCCGTCCTGCGTCGTCGCCGTAACGCTCAATACGATCTCGCCGGAGAAGTCCTGCGGCGGGACCAGATGGATATCGCCGATCTGATCCGCGGAGATATTGGCGGCGTCGAGCACATTGCCGTCGCCGTCGACCAGCTTCGCCCCTTCGGGCAAGCCGGAGATCGACAGCGTCACGGTCTCGCCCGCGTCGGTCGCACTGGCGGCGATGGTCAGCGGGATCGCGCCATCTTCCAGCCCTTCGGCCGGCGCCGTCACCAGATCCGCCGTGTCCGCGACAGCGGCAACATTGACGGTAAAGCCGGTTGCGGTGGAACTGGCGGTGGTCGTGCCTTCCGAGCTGGTGGCGACGACACTCAGTGGGATCTCGCCGGAGAAATTCGCCGGCGGCACGATTTGCAGGCCGTTCAGTGCCGATTCAGGAATTTCCGACGGATCGAGCTCATTGCCCTGGGCGTCAAGAAGTACGGCGCCTTCCGGGAGGCCCTGGATTGCGACCGTAACCGTCTCGGACCCATCCGCGTCGCCTTGCGTGACGGAAATCGACAGGGAAATGGCACCGTCTTCGCTGCCGGCGGTATCGCTGACGGAAACGACCGGCGCATCAGCCACGCCATCGACCACGGCCGTGCCCGACAGTTCCGTGGCGGCCGTGTCGCCGGTCAGAATCGCTTCCGCGGAAACAGCGACGGTCAAAGAGACATCGGCATCCGAATCCGGCGCAAATTTCAGGACCATATCGGCCAGTTGCGCGTGGGTCAGGCCCAGTTCCGACAAGTCGAGGACGATTGCGGACCCACCGGCGAACTCCTGCCCGCCGACAACCAGCGTCGCCCCTTCCGGCACGCCGGAGATCGTGACATCGATATCGAGCAGCGGCGTTTCCAACGCCCCTTCCAGGGTCAAGGACACGGTCGCTTCGCCGTCTTCCACGCCGTTACCGACGGTCAGGGCGGGCGTGATCGACAGATCGGCCGCAGCGCCCTGGAACACGACATTCTCGACGCCGCTGATCTGCAGGCCGAGGGCCGGGAAATACCGGTCCGCACCGGTATCACCGGATTCGATGTGGTTCTTGAGGTCGACCAGCTCCTGAGCGAATTCAGGGTTCGTGAGCTGCGCCTCGGGAATGTTCAGGACGACGGTATCGTTGCCTTCGCCGCCGATGACGACGTCATAGGCGCGGGCAGCGGATACGGCGCTGTCGCCGAAATTCAGGATCGCATCCTCGGTGCTGGGCGGGTTCGCGTCGACCGCGCCGCCTTCCAGAGTGACGACCAGCGTATCGTCCCCCGCGCCGCCGATCAGCAGATCGTTGCTGGCGCCGCCATCGTCGCCTGTGCCGCCGACCAAGGTATCGTTTCCGTCGCCGCCCAGAAGGTCGTCGCTCGACGTCCCGCCGATCAGGGTATCGTCGCCGACACCACCGTCGATGACGAAACGTTTGTTGGCATCCGACCCGTCAATCGTATCGTTGCCGGCACCGGTATTCAGAATGACCGTGCTTTCGGCAATGTCGGTATTGGAAAGGTCCCCGATGGTGATGGAGTTGTTGCCGGAACCGAGATCGATCTGCAGCTCTTCGACATCGTCGACGTCAATGGTCGATGTGACGTCGAAATTGCCGGCGCCATAGGAACCAGCCTGAATGACGACACGACCGCCGCTCTGCCCGACGGTCCAGTCGGAGACTCCCGACGACTGCGCATTGATGTTGAAAAGATCGAACCCGGAGCTGCCGGTCACCGACACAAAGGGCGACGATGCGTCGAACGTATAGGTATAGGAACCGCTGCTGAAAGCGTCGCTGCCGATCCGATAGGTGCCGTCGGACGGCGTCGAGTTGTTCAGAAAGGACTCATTGCTTCTGATCGGCTCGACCGGGAAAAAGGGGTTGCCGATCGAGAACCCATCGTCACCCAGCTCTCCGGAGGTAAAGTCCCCGCCATCCATAACGCCGTTCAACAGGCGCAAAAAAAGCGCGCTTTGAGTAAAGCCCGCGATTGCGCCGCTGGGTCCCGCGGCTGTGTCCAGATCGTCGAGCTCTTCGGCAAGTTTTTCCAACTCTTCTGCGCCGAGATCGCTCGAGTCCGACCCGTCTTCACCGCCGCCGTCATCGTCTTCGCGAAGCTGCGGCTGATTCGGGTGGTAATCGATGGCGTCGCCATAGGTCGACGTCTGGGTATCCGGATCCATCACGAAGACATCGCCCGGCGCCGTGAAGGCGGAGGTCACGACGGTCGACTGGCCGATGGAATTCAGCAACGCCTGACCCGCACCGTTTTCCACGACAACGGCACCTTCGAACAAGGTTACTGTCGCTTCGCCCAGTTCCTGGTCGACATTGATGGCGTATTTCGTGCCGCGAATCCCGATCGTCGCAACCGGGGTGCGAACCTGCACATTTTCCGGATCGTCCTTGCCGATCTGACCGGACGCAAAGACGAAAGCGCCCTGCACGACATCGAACAATTGCGAGCCCGAGCCGGCATTGGCGTCATAGACCATCTCGTCGATCGAGATGCGCGCGCCGCCGCCCATGGACATGGTACTGTCGTCGGCAAAGATGATACCGACCGCACCATCTGCCCCGGTGACCAGAACGTCGCCCTCGTAGATGCTGTCGCCCGCGCCCAGTTGCACTTCGACACCGCCGCGAATCGCAACGACGTCCCCCTTCATGTTGTCGACGACGCCCGCGGCCTCGCCAAGCGCATCCGATGTCCCGGTCTGGGCGATCTGGGTGTCGGGGACCATCGGCCCGGCCAGCTGAGACACGAGGTCGCCATTGACCATGGCGCCGCCTTCGGTCTGCAGCGTGGGCGGCACGCCGCCGCCGGAGAAATAGTCGACCACGACCACGGTATCGCCGGTCGGCAGGGTGATCTGAAGATCCGGCCCCAGGCGGGAATATTCGCTGAGCAGCAAATCGTCGCCGCCGGGCACGACGGTTGGCCCGTCGGCATTCAGCTCAACGTAAGTTTCGCCAGCCGCTTCGGACTGCGCCTTCAAGGCCTCTAGAATATTCATCGCACGATACCTGTAGGTCGTTCGTTATACCGTGCCCCTCTCCAAGGCACGCTCGCCGACGCCGATGCGTCTCTACGATGCCCTATTCAATAGCAAATGGGGTACATCGATGCGGTGACGGCGGTCACACCGGGAAAAAAATATCACCGGCTGTCGCCTAAACCGCATTGTGCGCATCGGCTTCAACTATGCGTACCAATACAGTATCATGGTCCTGCGTCGCGTTTGGCAAGCAGACGCGACAATTAAGCCGATGAGTTTTCGAAAATACCGGCGAAATTTTACATAAATTATAAAGAATTCAATCCGCCGACGGTCTTGGACCGGCGGTCAACGGAACAGTCGGTCGCCGAATTCGGCCTGCATTCCGTCATACAGATGCGCCACGAACTCACCGTATCCGTTGTAGATCTGAGTCGGCACCACGTCGCCGCTGGTCAGAAGCTGCTCTTCGGCCTGCGACCAGCGCGGATGCGGCACATCGGGGTTCACATTGGCCCAGAACCCATACTCACTGGCCTGCAACTCTTCCCAGTAGCTGACCGGACGTTCATCCGTGAAGGTGAAGCGAACGATGGATTTGACCGACTTGAACCCGTACTTCCAGGGCAGGGCCAGGCGCAACGGTGCCCCGTTCTGCTTCGGCACCGGTTTCCCGTACAGGCCCGTCACTAGGAAAGTCAGATCATTGGTCGCCTCGGCCATGGTGACGCCTTCGGTATAGGGCCAGGGATACCAGCTTGCCGACAGGTTCGGCATGGTTTCCTCATCGGCGAGTGTCTGCATCTTCACATATTTCGCGCCACTCAGCGGTTTTGCGATATCGACCAACTGCGACATAGGGAAACCGGACCAGGGCACCGTCATCGCCCAGCGCTCGACGCAGCGGTGGCGGTAGACCCGTTCCTCCAGCTGTACCTTACGCAGCAGCGTATCGATATCCAGGGTCATCGGGGATTCGACCATACCGTCGATCACCACGTCCCAGGGCCGGATCTTCAGGGCCTGAGCGTCCTCATAGATGCGCTTGTGGCTGCCGAACTCATAGAAATTGTTGTAGGTCGTCGCGTCGGATTCCGCGGTAAGAGGCCGTTCCGGCACCTGATACAGGCTGTTCGCGGGAACGGGATAAAGATTCGCCGACGGATCGGTTTCGGCTGCCCGGGCCACCCGCCCGCCGATCCCGGTCGCCAGAGTCGTCCCGGCAAGGAATCCCGCCAATGAGAGCTGTCGCAGGATGTCGCGACGATTGCGGTAGGCGCCTTCGTCCATGGCGGCCGATTCCGGCAGTTCCCAACCCTTCTTGACCTTGATCAGCATGATGCGTCCGCTCCATTCCTTTGAACCCGCCCTGTTCCGCAAAGTCGGGCCAAAGCACGCGCCGGTCAATCCATGGTCACGCGCTCGTGACAAGGTATGAGGACAGCGCAAAGTAAAGGGCCCCGCCGCGATCGACGGGGCCCTCTGCACTTTCGCACAGCCTAGTGCGGCGGCTTACTCGGCCAGAAGACTGCGCAGCATCCACGCGGTCTTTTCATGGACCTGCAGCCGCTGCGTCAGCAGGTCGGCAGTCGGTTCGTCCTGACCGGCCTCTGCCTGTGGGAAAACGGAACGGGCGGTCCGGGCGACCGTCTCGTGACCGCGCACCAACTGGCGGATCATTTCCTCGGCGGGCGGGTCGCCCTCCTCTTCTTCGATCTGGGTCAGCTTGGCGAAGGCGCCGTAAGTTCCGGGGGCCTTCTCGCCCAGCGCGCGAATGCGTTCTGCGATCTCGTCAACAGCCGTGGCCAGTTCGACATATTGCGACTCGAACATGGTGTGCAGCGAATTGAACATCGGACCCTTGACGTTCCAGTGGAAGTTATGGGTTTTCAGATACAGCGTGTAGCTGTCCGCCAGAACGCGGGACAGGCCCGCAGCGATCGCTTTCCGGTCGTTTTCCGGGATACCGATGTCGATTTCCAAAGCCATTCTTCAGCTCCTGATCTTGCATTGGGATTGCGCGAACCGCGGCGCAATTTCTTTAGCTCGACCCTCCATATGGTGGTTCGGTCAGGTGCTTCAATGGTTTTTTAGAATAATTCTAAAATAGTGCTTGCAGCCCTAGGCGCGGCCGGATTCCATGGACAAGAGTTTCGGGTCGAACCCCAGGATTCCGACGGCCCGATCCCACTTGTCGTCCAGTTCGGCATCGAAGAGCAGGTCTGCATCCGCCGGGACGGTCAGCCAGGCATTCTCTTGAATCTCGCCATCCAACTGCCCGGGTCCCCACCCGGCATAACCGAGCGCCAGCAGACTGTCGCGCGGCCCGGTACCGCCGGCGATGTCCCGCAGAATGTCGACCGTCGCCGTCAGGCCGATCCCATTGTCCATGACGACCGTGCCTTCGCGCATGTATTCCGTCGAATGCAAGACGAAGCCGCGGCCGGATTCCACCGGTCCGCCGAAATGAACGCGGATCTCGTCACCGCCCCGAGGCCGTCCGATGTTCAACTGTTCCAGCAATTCGTCGAAGGTCAGGGAATCGACAAGGCGGTTTACCACGAGGCCCATGGCCCCTTCGGCGTTATGAACGCAAAGATAGATGACCGTCCGCTGAAATCGCGGATCGGTCATGCTGGGCATGGCGACCAGAAACTGCCCGGTCAGGTATCCCGAATGATTTTGGCTCGATTCCGTCATGCCGGTCACTGTGCCTGTCTCAGCCTGCTCAGTCTAACAACAAGATAGGGCCGGTTGCCAGATGCGGCCATTGGGGCCGACCGCACAAGCAACGGCGAAGCGTCGAAGCGCCGCACGATTATGTGAGTTTCTGCAACGGCTTGGAAGTCCTATATAGAGGCCATTCCAATGGAGGATCAAAGAGACGATGCGACATACCGTCCTGCGACTCATTCAGGCCGCGCTGCTTCTGATCGCGGCGTCCGGTCCGGCAACGGCGGCCACGGGCGAATGGGTCGCGGCGGACCACGCGGCTTTGCGTCTCGTTTCCGCGGTGACGGCAACTGGGGACCGGGAAACCCTGCCATTGGGCCTCGAATTCCGCCTGGATCCAGGCTGGAAGATTTACTGGCGCACCCCGGGTGACGCGGGACTGCCGCCGATTCCAGATTGGTCGGCATCGGACAATGTTGCGGACGTCGCGCTGCAATGGCCCGTCCCGAAACGGTTTGAAATCTTCGATATCGGCACCTTGGGATATGAGGAAGCGGTCCTTTTTCCGATGACCGTTCGCCCGGCCCGCATCGGCGATCCGGTCCGGATGCGCGGTACGGTCGATTTCCTGATCTGTGAGGAAATCTGCATTCCCGGGCGGGCAGAGATCGCCCTGGATCTGCCGGCAGGGCCGGCTGCCCTGTCGCCGGACGCGCATCTGATCGACCAGTCGCGGGCCACCGTGCCCGTAACCGACCCGCAGGGAACAGGCCTGCGGCTCCAGGATGCCACAATCATTCAAACCGGCTCGGCCATACAGGTTGCCCTGTCGGTCCAAAGCGCGACCGGTTTCGGGGATGGGCTGGATGCCTTCGTCGAGGGTCCCGGCGGGGCCTATTTCGACCGGCCGGATGTCGCTATGCGCGGGTCGGACCAAGCCGTTCTGACCGTGACTGCCCCAGCCCATCTGGATGTCGCTGCGCTGACCGCCGAGGGGCTGACCGTGACCTTGGTGGATGATCAGACCGCTTTCGAAACACACATTATACCCGGCCAGAAAACAGGAACGCCCTTTTGGACGATTCTGGGGCTGGCCTTGCTGGGCGGCTTGATCCTGAACCTCATGCCCTGCGTTCTGCCCGTCCTGTCGCTCAAACTGATGTCCGTCCTCGGCAAGTCGGGCAAGGGCCTCCGCGAGGTCCGGCTGGGTTTCCTGGCCGCCAGCGCCGGAATCCTCGCATCGTTCATGGTTCTTGCCGCCCTGGCCATCGGCGTCAAACAGGCCGGGCTGAGTGTGGGTTGGGGCATTCAGTTTCAGCAGCCGGTCTTCCTGGCATTGATGATCGCGCTCTTGACGCTGTTCGCCTGCAACATGGCCGGCCTTTTCGATTTCAGGCTCCCCGGCACGATAGGCGACCGTGCAGCGACCGCCGGCAATGGCCGCGACGGCTTGTTGCGCGATTTTCTGACCGGCGCTTTCGCAACCCTGTTGGCCACGCCGTGCAGCGCGCCGTTCCTGGGCACCGCCGTCGGCTTCGCGCTAAGCGGCGGCACCGTGGATATCCTGTCCGTCTTCGCGGCCCTGGCGGTCGGTCTGGCAGCCCCGTATCTGGCGATCGCCCTGTTTCCGGCGGTCATCCGCTTCCTGCCGCGCCCCGGCCCTTGGATGGGCTACTTGCGGATAATCCTCATCCTCGCCCTTGTCGGCACCGCTGTGTGGCTCGCCACCGTTCTGGCCGCGACGGTCGGGCTGGAGAATGCCGTGGCGGTCGGCGCGCTCGTGGCACTGGCAGCCGCCGCCCTCGCCACACGCAAGATCGATGGATCGCGCCTCGGCCGTTTCGCCTGGCCGCTTTCGGCCCTGTTGGCCATCGCCGCCGTGGCGGCGCCGCTGACCTTCAACGAATCGGCACGTCCTTCCATCGCCGCCGCGGCTTCCGATGCTTCCGGAATTGTTTGGCGGCCTTTCGACGAGGCGGCCATTCCCGGCCTTATCCATGAGGGCAAGACCGTCTTCATCGATGTGACGGCGGACTGGTGCGTCACCTGTCAATGGAACAAGAAAGCGGTCGTGGAATCGGCCGAAATCGCGGGCTGGCTTACCGGGCCCAATGTCGTGGCGATGAAGGCGGACTGGACCAAACCCGATGCCGCCATCGCGGACTATTTGGCCCGGCACGGCCGGTACGGCATTCCCTTCAATATCGTCTATGGCCCCGAGGCACCGGCAGGCGTGGCCCTGCCGGAGCTTCTGACGGCGGCGGCGGTCCGGCAGGCGGCGCGGACGGCCGACCCGGAAACCGAATTTGCGGCAGCCGAATGATCGCCACCGAATGAATGTTGGCGCCTCGGTTGACCAGTGGCGTCGGAATTGTCACTGGACTTGCTTTCGGATTAGCCTAAATCCGCACCATGGGTGAAGGGGGTAGCCTCCTTGCACCGTCCAACGCATGTCACACGGGATGGAGACAGATCATGAGCATCAAAGAAGGCGACAAGGTTCCGGCGATCGGCCTGAAGCAGATGGGCGAAAACGGGCCGGAAGATGTCGACCCGGCAGATTACTTCTCGGGCAAGAAAGTCGTCCTGTTCTCCGTGCCCGGCGCGTTCACGCCGACCTGTTCGGCCAAGCATCTGCCCGGTTTCGTCAATCAATCCGAAGCGCTGCGCGCCAAGGGCGTCGACAGTATCGCTTGCCTGGCCGTGAATGACGCCTTCGTCATGGGCGCCTGGGGCAAGGATCAGCAGGCCGACGGCAAGGTCGACATGCTGGCCGACGGCTCGGCCGCCTTCACCTCTGCCATGGGTCTGGAACTCGACCTCGTCGCGGCCGGGCTGGGCGTGCGCGGCAAGCGTTTCGCGATGATCGTCGACGACGGCACCGTGACCCATCTCGCCGTCGAAGAGCCGGGCGCGTTCGAAGTATCCTCCGCCGAAGCGATTCTGGCGAAGCTGTAAGTTCCGGTACGGTGCGCGGCGTCCGGCGGTCCACGCCGACGCCGCCCACCGGCATTGAATTTATCGGTCCGAGGCCGGATAGTCGGTTGGCGCCTCGGAGGACGTATCGTTGAAAGCCGAAACAGGTTCGACCGTTCTGACCCCGGAGATGATCGAGGATCCGTCGTTGATTCCGGTCGAAAGCCCGGTAATTCGAGATGCTCTTGCGTATTGGCGCGATCGCCGCCCCGGGCCGGGCCTATTGCCCGGACGGCAGCATATCGATCCGACCGACATTCCGCGCCTGCTACAATCCATCTGGCTGCTGGACGTCGTGCGCGACGATCCCGACTATCCGACGATGCGCTTCCGGTGCCGCATTTTCGGCGGGCATTTCCTCGATTCCTGGGGGCCGCGCATGCAGGGAAAGCTCCTGGATACGGTGTCAAACTTCACCGGCTCCGATGGCGAGGCGGACCTGATCGCCGTCTGCGAAACCGGCGTGCCGCGCCATTACAACGGCGCTCCATCGGTTGATCCCTTTACGATGGTCGCCAGTGTCGAGGCACTGATGCTGCCCCTTGCCAGGGATGGCCGGACAATCGACATGATGATGAACTTCAGTCAGTGCCGCCATTCCGACAGCGCCGAACCCTCGCTGTTCAACCACTAGCGACCAGGGCCCGCAACTCCTCCAGCGCGATGGTCAGGCGCTCCGGATCGATCGGGTTCTCGGGATAGGCGACATAGGTTGCCCGGCGGAAGACCGGCGCCTTGTCGACCTGAAAAACCTCGCCGTTCTCGATGTTGGGCCGGACGGCGCTGGCCAGAAGATAGGCGGAAGCACCGCGCTCAATCACGAAATTCAGAGCCAGGGCCGGGTGGTCCACTTGCAGTTTCGGGGTCAGGGCGTCCGGGAAGGCGATCGCATGCTGCTGGCGGAAATCGTCGCCCCAATCGACGAAGATGTAATCTTCGACCCAAGAGCCCTTGTAGGTCCGGTCCCGCGCGCCGGACACCATGATCAAATCCTCCTCCATCAGCATTTCGACCGTCAGGTTCGAGCGCTGCTGCGGCACAAAAAGCACCGCGAGATCCAGAAAACCGTCGCAGACATGGCGTGTCAGCGTCGGCGAGAAATCGACCGCCGCCCGCACGCCGAGACGCGGCGCCCGCGCCTGAATCCGGTCGATCCAGGCATAGCCGATGCGATCCCATAGCGTGGCATGGATGCCGATCCCCAGAACCGAGGACAGTTCTTCGGGCAAAGCTATTTCATGACGCGCCTGCTCCCAGGCCCGCACCGCCGTCTGGGCATAGCGGTGAAAATGCTGCCCCGCGCCTGTCAGTTCCGCACCCGACCGACGGCGGTGAAACAAGGTCCGGTCCAGTCGGTCCTCCAGCACCTTGATTCGCGCCGAGATCGTCGACTGAGTCACATTCAGACGCTCCGACGCCAGTTGGAAACTGCCGGTCGCGGCGACCTCCAGAAAGGCACGCATGTGATCGATGTTCATTGCCCACCCGCATAATCGAAATTTTCGATCTCTGAGACTTAAAAATATCGCTTCTCCAATTCAACAGAATTTCGGAGACTCTTTTCGCGATAATACGCTTCTCATCGAAAGGGTGCGGGCATGCAGGGGGTCTTTCACGCGGACAAGTATCCGATCGATGCGCCGGGCACGGCGGCCCATGACCGGTTGGTCAATTCCTGCCGGGAGGCACTGGCCGAAGACGGATGCTGCACCCTGTCGCGCTTTTTGACCCCGGCGGCGATCGCCCGAATTGCCACAGAAGCCGATAGGCTGGCGCCGCAGGCCTTTCGGCGGCGGACCCACCACAATCCATATTTTTCCGAACCCCGTCCGGAACTCGGGCCGTCTCATCCGGTCAACCGGGTTCAGGAACGCACGAACGGATTTGTCTGCGCCGATCTGATCGATCCCGGATCGGACCTTTGGCAACTCTATGACAGTCCGCATCTGACTGCGTTCCTATCCGCCGCGTTCGGGATCGACCCGCTCTACAAATACGCAGACCCTTTGGCCTGCATGCCGTTCAACACGATGCGGCCGGGAGACGCCTTTCCCTGGCATTTCGATACCAATGAATTCACCGTCACTTTCATGATTCAGCCGTCGCACTCGGGCGGAATTTTTGAATATGTCCCGGGGATCCGCGACCCGCAGGACGAACATTATGACGACGTCGCCGCGGTCATGGCCGGCGACCGGTCCCGGGTGCGCCAATTGGAGTTAAACGCCGGGGACATGCAGTTGTTCCTAGGCCGCTATACCCTGCACCGGGTCACCCGGGTCGACGGCAGCCTGCCCCGCCATGTCGCCATTCCTTCCTGGGCCCGCGTACCGGGAATGGTGGGCAATCCCCACCGTACGGAACAGATCTACGGTCGGGTTCTGCCGGTCCATTTGGAGATGGGACGCCAGCGGGGCGATTCGCTGGTCGACTGATCCCGGACCAATAGGTCCCCCTTTCTGAACCCGTCCAACTGACCTACATTCCGCAGGATCAAAGGTCGGAAATCGGCTCTACGACCGGTCCCACCCGTCGCACAAACCGGAGGAAGTCCCATGTCCGCCGCGAAGCCCTTCAACGACGTACTGTCGATGATTGGGAACACGCCTATGATCCGTGTCAGCAATGTCGATACGGGCCCTTGCGAGCTGTTCCTCAAATTGGAGAGCCAGAATCCCGGAGGGTCGATCAAGGACCGGATCGGTCTGTCGATGATCGAGGCCGCCGAACGCGAAGGAAAAATTAAGCCGGGCGGAACGATCATCGAGGCGACCGCCGGCAATACCGGACTGGGCCTCGCCCTGGTCGCCGCGCAGAAGGGCTATCGCATGGTCCTGGTCATCCCCGACAAGATGAGCCAGGACAAGATCTTCCATCTGAAGGCCTTGGGGGCGGAGGTCATCATGACCCGGTCCGACGTCGGCAAGGGCCATCCCGAATACTATCAGGACATGGCGGAGCGGATTCACAACGAAACGCCGAATTCGATCTGGATCAATCAATTCGCCAACCCGGCAAACCCGCTGGCCCACGAGACGACGACCGGTCCCGAGATCTGGGAGCAGATGGACCACAATGTCGATGCCGTGGTCTGCGGGGTCGGTTCCGGCGGTACGATTACCGGCCTGGGCCGCTATTTCCGTAAAGTGCAGCCGAACCTGCGCATGGTGCTGGCCGACCCCGACGGATCGGTTGTCGGTGATACGGTCAAGACCGGGGAAGTCCCGACGGAGGTCGGTTCCTGGCTGGTCGAGGGGATCGGCGAGGATTTCATCCCGCCGAATTGCGACATCTCCCTGATTGCGGACGCCGTCTACGTGTCCGACAAGGAGGCTTTCGCCGCCGCGCGCGACCTTGTCGTCCAGGAAGGCATCCTCGGCGGCAGTTCGACCGGCACCCTGCTGGCCGGGGCCATCAAATGGTGCCGGGCCCAGACTGAAAAGAAACGCGTCGTCACCTTTGTTTGCGATACCGGGAACAAGTATCTGGCCAAGGTCTACAACGATGCCTGGATGCTGGACAACGGTCTGCTGGATGTAGAGGAGCACGGCGATCTGCGCGACCTCGTCACCCGGCGTGCGGACAAGGGACAGGTCGTCACCGTAAAGCCCAACGAGACCCTCGCGACGGCCTATGGCCGGATGCGGATGTTCGACGTCTCGCAATTGCCGGTCATGGACGGCAAGGGCCATATCGTCGGCCTGATCGATGAAAGCGACCTGATGCTGGCGGTCTGCGAGAACGAGAAGGCTTTCGGCGATCCGACAGGCGACCATATGGTGGCGAAGCTTGAAACGATCTCGCCCAAATCGCCGATCGAGGCGCTTCTGCCGCTGTTCCGGGCGGAAAAGGTCGCCATCGTCAAGGATTCCGACACATTCTATGGCCTGATCACGCGGGTCGATTTCATCAACTACATGCGCAAACGCGGGAAGTAACCCAATCATGACGATCAAGAAAAACCGCCAGGGCCTCTCCACGCGGGGCATTCATGCCGGTCAGAGCCCGGACCCGACGACCGGCGCGATCATGACGCCGATCTATGCGACGTCGACCTATGTCCAGGACAGCCCCGGCGTTCACAAGGGCTATGAATATTCCCGCAGCCAGAACCCGACGCGCATGGCCTTCGAGGCCTGCGTCGCGGATCTGGAAAACGGCGCACGCGGCTATGCTTTCGCCAGCGGCCTTGCGGCCATGGGCACGATCCTGGAACTGCTGGACAGTGGCGACCATGTGGTCGCGATGGACGATCTCTATGGCGGCAGCTACCGGATCATGGAGAATGTCCGCAAGCGTTCGGCGGGATTGGATTTCAGCTTCGTCGACCTGACCGATCCGGCCAACCTGGAAGCCGCGATCCGGCCGGAAACCAAGATGGTCTGGGTCGAAAGCCCGACCAACCCGACCCTGCGCCTCGTCGACCTGGACGCCATTGCGCGGATTGCGAAGAAGCACGGGCTTCTGACCGTTTGTGACAACACTTTCGCATCCCCAATTGTGCAGCAGCCGCTGGATCATGGTTTCGATATCGTCGTGCATTCGGCCACGAAATATCTGAACGGGCATTCGGACATTGTCGGCGGCGTGGCCGTGCTGCGCGAAGACGGCGAACTGGCCGACCGCATGGCCTATCTGCATAACGCGGTCGGCAGCATCCTGGGCCCGTTCGACAGTTTCCTGGCCTTGCGCGGCCTGAAGACTCTGGCCGTCCGGATGCGCCAGCACTGTGCCGGCGCGATGCGGATCGCGGAGTATCTGGAAGCCCATGACAAGGTCGAACGGGTGATCTATCCCGGTCTCGAGAGCCACCCGCAGCATGACCTGGCGGCGCGGCAGATGGTCGGCGGCTATGGCGGCATCGTCACCGCGATCCTAAAGGGCGGCATTGACGAGAGCCGCCGCTTCCTGGAGCACACCGACTTGTTCGCCCTGGCTGAATCCCTTGGCGGGGTGGAGAGCCTGATCGAGCATCCGGCCATCATGACCCACGCATCGATCCCGGCTGAGATTCGCGCTGAACTGGGGATTTCGGATTCCCTGGTGCGTCTGTCCGTGGGGATTGAGGATATCGACGACCTGCTGGCCGATCTGGATTCCGCATTGGCGGCGGTTTGACCGGCCTAGATCAACCCGTCGGAATCCAGCAGATAGGAATTTGAGGACACGACCGCGAGCGTGCTTTCCGACGCGGCAATGTCGCGCCGCAGGGTCCCGACCGTGCGGGCGCATTCGCGCGCATAGGGGCAGGCGTCCCGAATAGCACAAGAACTCAAACGACGGACAATCGACTTGGCGCTTTCTTCGTCGGCGTCACCGATATGGGAATACGCCCGGCTGACAGAATCCTTGCAAGCGGAAATCATTGCCCTTTGCCTCATGTCGTGAACGCGAGTCATGGTAGGCGGGCTTGAGTTAATGGTGCCTTAACGGGACGTCGATTTTTGATGACGATTTCGGGACGGCGTCCCCACCTACCGGCGAATTCGACATCCGCGTTTACAAATTGTTTACCCGACGGTCGTTCAATGATCATCGGGGAAGGGTATGTATCGTCCAGGCGATGCGTCTGAGGATGCGATCGATGTTTGACATCGGAAATGCAGATCGATTGGCGCGCAGCATCTTGCGCGAGCATGGCCCCGGCGCCTCGGCGTTTGCCCATGCCCGGTCCGCCGAATGCCTGTTCTATCAGGATCAGCAGGGCCAAACGCATTGGATCGAGATCGAAACCAAGATCCGGGCGCTGCGCGTCGCAGAATAGCCTTTTCCCGCCGCCACCCAACTTGACCGCCCCGCCGCGCACGGTATGGTGCGCCGACCCTGTCACGACCGTGCGGGGCCCTATCGGAAATTGCCCGCCGGGCGCGTTTGGGAGTAAGCCGAGATATGGCGTATGAAGACTTGCAGTCGGTGATCGATGCCGCTTTCGAGACCCGGGATCAGGTATCCCCGGCGACCGGCGGCGAGGTCCGCGAAGCCGTGGAAACCGCCCTCAACCTGCTGGACAGCGGCAAGGCCCGCGTCGCGGAAAAGGGCGAAGGCGGCTGGACCGTCAATCAATGGCTCAAGAAAGCGGTGCTGCTGAGCTTCCGCCTGAATGACATGACCACCATCGCCGGCGGACCGGGCGGCAACGCGCCATGGTGGGACAAGGTCCCGTCCAAGTTCGAAGGCTGGGGCGAAACGGAATTCCGTGCCGCCGGTTTCCGCGCCGTGCCCAACTGTGTGGTCCGCCGTTCCGCCTATATCGCGCCGAACGTCGTGCTGATGCCCAGCTTCGTCAATCTGGGCGCCTATGTCGACACCGGCACCATGGTCGACACCTGGGCCACGGTCGGGTCCTGCGCCCAGATCGGCAAGAACGTTCACCTGTCCGGCGGCGCCGGCATCGGTGGCGTTCTGGAACCGCTTCAGGCCGGCCCGGTCATCATCGAAGACAATTGCTTCATCGGCGCCCGATCCGAAGTGGTCGAAGGCGTTCGGGTCGAAGAAGGCTCCGTCCTGTCCATGGGCGTTTTCATCGGCGCATCGACCAAGATCGTCGACCGCAATACGGGCGAGACCTTCATGGGCCGCGTCCCGGCGTTTTCCGTCGTCGTGCCCGGTGCCCTGCCCGGCAAGCCGCTGCCGGACGGCAGCCCCGGCCCGTCCCTGTCCTGTGCCGTCATCATCAAGCGCGTCGACGAGCGGACCCGTTCCAAGACCTCCATCAACGAGCTGCTGCGCACTTAAATGACTGAAATCGACCCGATCGCCCTCACCCAGGACCTGATCCGCTGCCCGAGCGTCACACCGGCCGAAGCTGGCGCGCTTGACCTGCTACAGGGCGTCCTGGAGGAACTGGGCTTCGTCTGCCACCGACTGCCCTTTCAGGAAGACGGGACCGACCGGGTCGACAATCTCTATGCCCGTCTGGGTACGGAAGCGCCCAATCTGTGCTTCGCCGGGCATACCGACGTCGTACCGGTGGGACAGGCGGCCAGTTGGAGCACGGATCCGTTCGCGGCGACCGTGCGGGACGGCATGCTGATCGGGCGCGGCGCATCGGACATGAAAGGTGCCATTGCCGCCTGGGTCGCCGCGGTGTCGCGCCGTCTGGCCAGCGTCGGGCCCGTTCCCGGATCGATCAGCCTCTTGATTACCGGGGATGAAGAGGGGCCTTCCGTCAACGGCACCAAGAAGATGCTGCCGGCCCTGGCGGAACTGGGCGAACGGATCGACCATTGCATTACCGGCGAGCCGACCAATCCAACCGCGTTGGGCACGATGATGAAGATCGGCCGCCGGGGCAGCCTGAACGGCTATATCACCGCGCGCGGCGTGCAGGGTCATACCGGCTATCCGCATCTGGCGGACAATGCCGCACATCGCCTGACACGGATGCTGGCCAGCCTGGTCGATTGGCGGATCGACGAAGGGTCAGAACATTTCGAACCGTCCGTCCTGTCGGTGACGCGGATCGAAGTGGATAACGAGGCCACCAATGTCGTCCCCGCCTTGGCAACGGCACGGTTCAATATCCGCTACAACGATCTGCATACCGGGGCATCCCTGGAAGACGCCTTGCGCGCCCGCCTCACCGAAGCGGCCGGCGACGGTGCCGATTTCGACCTGGACATCGTGGTGTCCGGGGAAAGCTTCCTGACGCCGCCGGGCCTGCTGTCCGATCTGCTGGTAGAGGCTTGCGAGGCGGTGACAGGCAACCGCCCGGAACTGAGCACGACCGGCGGAACGTCGGATTCCCGCTTCATCAAGGATTACTGCCCCGTCGTCGATTTCGGCCTGGTCGGCAAGACCATGCACCAGGTCGACGAACGGGTGGAGACCGCGGACATCACGTCGTTGCGCGATATCTATGTTCAGGTCATCGACCGGTACTTCGAGAAGGCCGCATCATGATTCCCGTCGGTCCCGCCGAAATGGTGGGCCGACTGAGAGACGGTTTCCACGTCTTTTGCACCCGCATGGACGCCCTGGACCGGTTTGGCGACACCCGCGAAGACTTTCTGAAAAGCTTCTGGTGCCTGCTGCTGATCTATCCATTGGTCTTCGCCGCGCTATACCGGCTCAACACCTATGGCAGCGATTACCCCGGTTTTGAGTTTTTCATCGCCGAAACCACGGATTATCTGATCAAGTTGGTCTATTGGCCGCTGATCATGGCCTATCTGTCGGTTCTGTTGGGTCGGCCCGAACGCTGGATTCGGTACGTCGTCGCCGCGAACTGGGTCGTCCTGACCCCGATGGCGATCCAGATTGTCCTGCTTCTGACGATCGATTTGGAAAGCGGCAGCGGCGGCGCCCGCATCCTTTTCCTGATGATTCAGGGATGGAGCCTCTTCATCGGCGGTATGGTGCTGAGACACCTTTTCAAAACGAGCCTGCCCGTGACCCTTCTTCTTGTCCTGGGCGATCTGGCGATCGGTCGCGTGCTGGGCTGGATCAAGAACTACGTTTTGCTGCAAAGCCTGTAATCGGCCCGCTGACGTCCCGATAACGTTTTGGTGTTAGGACGTGAATTGCCGTTGGCGGCAATCTGAAAAATATATCGGGGGCACGGGAAACATCCCGAACCGGCAACCGATATGACAGAGGCATCAGCAATGCGAACTTTCCTCCTTGCGGCCGCCTTCGGCCTGGCGACCGTCGCCGGTGCGCAGGCCGGTGAACAATATGTCGACACGTCCGGCTTTGCGATCGGCGGCTATGATCCGGTCGCCTATTTCGACCTGGATCAAATGCCGGTCGGCCAGCGTCAGAAAGAGGCCGTGCCGGGAAATACCGGGATCACGGCAGAGTTCAACAGTGCCCAATGGGCTTTCGCGACCGAGGCAAACCGCGACAAGTTCCTGTCCGATCCGGAAAAATACGCCCCGGCCTATGACGGGCATTGCGCCTATGGCATTGCCCAGGGCGGGAAAGTTCCCGGCAATCCGAACCTGTGGCGGATCGTCGACGGCAAACTGTATCTGAACATCACGCCGACGGTTGTCGGCCTGTGGGAACAGGATATCGACGGCAACCTGTCGAAATCCGAATCCAACTGGAGTTCGTCGGAAGTCCAGCCCGCGTCGGACCGTAGCTGGAAGGCGATTGCCGACAATGACGGCACCTACACGGTTTCCGCCCCATTGCAGAACTGAATTGCGTTACCCTGTCGGCGGAGGGTGTCCGCCGATCCACCATCGAAGGAGTATGACCATGGCTGATCATCAGAAAACCATCAACGCCACCATGATCGCCGGCGCCGTCGCGCTGGCCCTGTCGGCGACCGCCGCGACCACCAGTGCCTCCGCCGCCGGCAAGGAAAAATGCTACGGCATTTCGCTGGCCGGTCAGAACGATTGCGCCGCCGGGCCGGGCACGACCTGCGCCGGCACCTCCAAGGTCGACTATCAGGGCAATGCCTGGAAACTCGTCCCCGCCGGAGATTGCACGAAGTACGGCGTGGAAGAGTCCATGGCCGAATTCGATCTGCCGGGCGACCGCAAAGGCTCGCTGGAGCCGCTGGAACGCGACGTTCCGGAAGCCTAAGATTTGCGCGAAGCGGCGCGCGGTCCGACCTGGAACGCGCGCCGCCTTCGTTCTTGGAGCACAGCATCATGCCGGATGCATACCCGAAACATCCCACTATTCCCGCTTCGGCCGGTGTCGGGCTGAAACCGGTCCACTATGAAACGATCCTGTCGGAACGTCCCGATATCGGCTGGTTCGAAGTCCATGCCGAGAACTACATGGGTGGCGGCGGACCGCCGCATCGCTATCTCGAAAAAATCCGTGCGTCCTATCCACTTTCGATCCATGGCGTCGGCCTGTCGCTGGGTGGGGATGAGCCGCCCGATGCCGATCATATGGCCCGGTTGTGCCGCCTGGTCGATCGATACGAGCCAGGGCTGGTCAGCGAACATCTGGCCTGGTCCCGTCACGACGGCAGTTTCCTGAACGACCTTCTGCCCATCCCCTACACCAAGGAACGGCTGGCGCGGCTTTGCGAGCATGTGGACCGCCTTCAATCCGCGCTGAACCGGACCGTCGCGATTGAAAACCCGTCTACCTATGTCGCCTTCGACGCCGAGGATATGAGCGAGACCGACTTCTTGTCGGCGCTGACCCAGCGCACCGGATGCGCGCTCCTGCTGGACGTGAACAATGTCTATGTGTCCGCCGTCAATCACGGCTGGGACGCTGCCTCTTACATCGCCGCCTTCCCGATGGAGAGTGTCGCGGAAATCCATCTGGCCGGCCATGCGCCCGATACCGACGATTTCGGCGCGCCGCTGTTGATCGACGCACATGACCGGGCCGTCGCCGATCCGGTCTGGCGGTTGTTCAAGGACGTGCTGAGCCGGACCGGGTCGCGCCCGACCCTGATCGAATGGGATAATGACGTTCCGGAATGGTCCGTCCTTTATGACGAAGCGGTGCGCGCGAATGCCTTGCTGGCGGAAACGGCCGGTACGGACGTGAAGGCGATGTCCCATGCCGGATGAACTTCAAGCCGCCTTCGCCGCCGCGCTGTGCGATCCCGACCTGCCACCGCCCGCGCCGGTCCGGTCATCGGGCAAGCGGCGTTTCGACGTTTACCGCAACAATCGCGCGGTCGCGCTGATCGACGTGCTGGCGGATATCTTCCCCGTCGTCCAACGCCTGGTCGGCGAGGCGTTCTTCCGCGCCGCCGCACGCATCTTTATCGATACCGAACCGCCGCGCGATCCGGTCTTATTGATCTATGGCGCAGGCTTCGGCGATTTCCTGGACGATTTCGAACCGGCCGCCACCGTCCCCTATCTGGGCGATGTCGCGCGTCTGGAATGGGCGCGGCGCGATGCCTATCACGGGCCGGACGCGCATCCGGTGGCGATCGACGTCATGGCCGATTTTCCCGCCGACCGTTTGGGACAGGCTCAACTGACGTTGCTTCCCACATTACATCTGCTCCGCTCTCGGTTCCCGGTCGGGTCCATCTGGGCCGGAGTGGAAGGCATCGATATGAAGCGCGGCGAAGATGTAGCCGTGCTGCGCCCGGATATGCGTGTTGAAACGACCGTCCTGACCCCGGGGGCCTATGGGTTCCTGTCGGCGTTACAGGATGGCGCGACCCTCGGTGCGGCGGCACAGGCGGCCGCCGAGGAATCAGCGGAATTCGATCTGGCCGCCAATCTTCAGGGCGTCTTTGCCCTGGGGGCCGTAATCGGGATTACGGATCGATGTTAGGGGGAAAGCATGCTCACGAAACTACTGAATTGCGCCCGATTGCTGCATGACCGGGCATTCACCGCCATCCAGGCGAAGACTGAGGGTTGGTTGCTGGAGTTGAGCGCCCGTTTCGTTTTCGCGGCGGTGCTGCTGATCTACTATCTGAACTCCGCCGCGACCAAGGTCGGCGATGGGGTGACTGGCTTCTTCACCATCGGCGACAACGCCTATTTCCAGATCCTGCCCAGCGTCGTCGAGGCCTATGGCTATGACGCGGCCCAGGTGCCCGTCTTTCCCTATGGCCTGATCGTCTTTGCGGGGACCTATGCGGAGTTCCTGCTGCCGATCCTGATTGTTCTGGGATTGCTGACCCGCTTGTCCGCGCTGGGAATGATCGGGTTCATTCTGGTACAGAGCCTGGTCGACATTCTGTTTCACCATGCCGACGCGGCGACGATCGGTTCCTGGTTCGACCGGTTCTCGGACGCGGCGATCCTGGATCAGCGCGCCCTGTGGATATTCCTGCTGATCGTGCTGGTCGTGAAGGGCGGCGGCAAACTGTCGGTGGACGCACTACTGAAGCTGCGATAGCGGCAGGTCAGTCGTAGCAGACGCCTGTCAGGTACAGGCCTTGCGGCGGGGCGGTCGGTCCCGCCGCCGCACGGTCCCGGGCGTCGAGGACGTCCGCGACGTCCCTTGCCGTCCAACGCCCGCGCCCGACCCGCTCCAACGTGCCGGCGAAGTTCCGGATCTGGTGATGCAGGAAGCTGCGCGCCTCCGCCACGATATGGATCTCCTCGCCCCGCCGGGACACATCCAGCCGGTCCAGGGTCCTCACCGGGCTGTCGGCCTGACATTCGCTGGCGCGGAAACTGGTGAAATCGTGTCGGCCAACCAGGACCTGCGCGGCCTCATGCATCGAGGCGGCGTCCAGCTCCTGCGGCACGGCCCAGACGCGGCCGTGATCCAGGACCGCCGGCGCCCGCCGGTTCAGGATGCGGTAAAGATAGGACCGGCCCGTCGCGGAAAACCGGGCGTGGAAATCCTGAGGCACCGCTTCGGCCCCCAGCACGGCAACCGGGTCCGGCTTCAGGTGTTGATTGATCGCGTCCCGGACGGTCTTGGCATCGGTCGCCCGCTCGATATCCAGATGGGCGACCTGGGCCAGGGCGTGGACGCCGGTATCCGTTCGGCCCGCCCCTTGGACCAGCACACGTTCCCCGCAAAATGCGAAGGCGGCGTCTTCCAAGGCGGCCTGAACGGAGGGACCGTTCGTCTGGCGTTGCCAGCCGACGAACGGTCCGCCGTCATATTCGATCGTGATCTTCCAGCGCTGCATTCCCGGCATTTACCGGATCGGTTGGGCCAAGGAAAGCCGCGCCGTCGGTTCCGCCGGTTATTCGGTCATCTTATGGCCGGAATGATCGCCGTGGCTCATACCGCCCATCGCACCGACGCCCAGGATGGGAACCTGAACCGCGACCTTGCCGGCATGTTCGAAAACCAGGGTCAGCGGCAGAGTTTCGCCTTCCTTCAGCGGCGCGGCAAGGCCCATCATCATGACGTGGTTGCCGCCCGGTTCGAAGGCGACGCTTTCGCCCGGCCCGACCGGCACGCCGCCTTCGATTTCCAACATCTGCATCGCCCCGTCTTTCATAACGTGGGTGTGCAATTCGATCCGGGCGGCAGCGTCGCCCTCGACGGCGATCAGGCGGTCCGCCATTTCGCCATGGTTATGCAGCGTGAAATAGGCGGCGCCGGATTTGACGGCCGGGCTGGCGCTGGCGCGCGCGAAGGGCGCATCCACCATGATCCCGCCATGCTTCATTTCGGCGGTGGCGGGCAGCGCGGCCGCGGTCAGCAAGGAAACGGCTGCTAGGGCGCCCAGGGTTTGACGTCTGTTGAACATGTCTTTCGTCCTTCTTGAATTCGAATTGTGCCGGGATTCAAGCGGACGGGTCGGGCGGCCCCCTTACGAGATTCTGCGCAGTCGGACGCACTGGGAGCGACTGTGAATAGGCCGGCGAGAACATGGCGGCAATTTCGGTGCCTGTGCCGTTGGTCGGCGCGATACCCAGGCTGACCGACCCGCCTGCGATACAACACCCGCCGGGCAAGACACATCCATGCAAGCCACTATGGCCCGTGTCGGGATCGTCCGGATCACCGCTATAACAGTCAAAGACGGACGCGGGATCGAACTGCGCCCCCGGCAGGTCGGCTGCGACCGCCATCCCCAGCGGCAGGGTAAATTGAAGCAGCAGGGCGAAGAGCGCGAGATTGCGCGCCCATCCGCCGATGCCGTCCAACTGCCGAAACCGCTTCACGCCTGCCCCGCTTTCCGGAGGTATCAGACCTTACCGATGTCCTGCGGATCGAACGGCGTCGTCTGATACGTGTCGTTGATCCAGTTCGCGATGAACAGATGGGCGTGGCCGCGCCAAGTGTTCGGCGGATCGCGAGTCGGATCGTTGTCCGGAAAATAGTATTTCGGCGGGGCGATGGACAAGCCCTGGTCGACATCCCGTTGGTATTCGTCGCGCAGGGTCCAGGCGTCGTATTCCAGATGGTTCAGCATATAGATATGCCGCTTTGCCGTATCCTGGGCCAGGCACAGCCCCGCCTCATCGGATTCGATCAGGACCTGCACCCCGTCGATCCCCTTCAGATCTTCCTTCCGGGTTTCGGTATGCCGCGACACCGGGATCGCCAGTTCGTCCGAAAATCCACGCAGCAGATTGGCGGTCCGGTCCGTTACCCGGTGCGGAAAGACCCCGAACATCTTGCTGGGCAGTTCATGCTTCGGCACCCGGTGGAAATGATGCAGCGCCGCCTGCGCGCCCCAGCAGATATCCAGGGTCGAATGCACATTGGTCAGGGTCCAGTCGATGACGCGCTCCAGTTCCTGCCAGTAGCGCACTTCTTCGAAAGGCAGGGTTTCCACCGGCGCGCCGGTAATGATGAACCCGTCGAACTTCTCGTCCGCGACATCTTCCCAGGTCCGATAGAATGTCGAGAGGTGATGCGCCGACACATTTGACGGCACATAGCTTCCGGTCGTCACCAGGGTCAGTTCGATCTGCAACGGCGTCGCCCCAATCAGGCGCGCCAACTGCGTTTCGGTCTTCTGCTTCTGGGGCATCAGATTGAGCAGACCGATCTTCATCGGGCGGATATCCTGCCGAATCGCGTCGGCTTCCGACATGACCATCATGCCCTCGCGCTCCAGCTCTAGGCGGGCGGGCAGGTCGTTCGGAATCTTGATCGGCATATCCTTGGTCTCGCTCTTACTTACGTCATCCTTGTTCGGAGGCATCGGCGCCTCAGAGCGGATGATTTAATACCCTGGAACCATAATTTCCACTAAAAAAACGTAAATTAAAGCAATCCACCCAAACCCGGCCAAACTCGGACCGTAAACGCTTTTGCTTTGATTTCGCGCAAGGGGCGCGCTACGTCCTAACGGCTTGATATTGGGACCGGGGAAATGGCCAAACCGAACCTAGACGAATTGCGCCAGCAGATCGACGCGATCGACGATCAGATCCACGATCTGATCCTGAAGCGCTGGGATGTCGTCCAACACGTCGCCGAAGCCAAGGGCAAGAGCGTCAGCTTCCCACTGCGCCCGACGCGCGAGGCGGGGATGCTGCGCCGCCTGGCCGAACGGCATAGCGGGCCCTTCCCGTTTTCCGCCCTGGCCCGCATGTGGCACGAGATGATCGCCGCCTTCACCATGCTGCAGGCGGACTACTCAGTCGCCGTCTTCGCCAATAGCGAGGAACATACGCTGTGGGATCTGGCGCGCGATCAGTTCGGCAGCCAGGTGCCGATGACGGCCTATCCGACCGTGCGCGACGCTTTGGCCCAGGTCTTTGAGGACAAACACCAGATTGCCGTCCTGCCCGCGCCCCGCGAGAGCGACGAAGACCCCTGGTGGGTCAAACTGTCCGGTGCGAACGCGCCGAAAGTCATCATGCGCTTGCCCTTCGCCGGTGTCGGCAGCGTCCGGGGCCAGATGCAGGATGCGCTGGCCGTCGCCCGGTTGAAGTTGGAACCGACGGGCAGTGATCGGAC
Organism: Pacificispira sp.; assembly: GCF_965228185.1. Lineage (NCBI taxonomy): Bacteria > Pseudomonadati > Pseudomonadota > Alphaproteobacteria > Rhodospirillales > Aestuariispiraceae > Pacificispira > Pacificispira sp. The sequence continues at coordinate 169,919 of NZ_CBDDHE010000009.1, forward strand.
ACTGATCCTGGTCGAAACCACCGCGCCCCTGTCCCGGACCGGGTTGAACGCCATATTGCAGCGCGCCAAGCTGCATCCGCTGTTCACCGCGTCGGCACCGCAGCAGGAAAGCTGGGTTCATCTGGTCGAACTGGGCGATTTCGTCGACGGCAAGGACCCGCGTTTGGAGTTGATCGAAGTGCGCGACACCGTCGTCCGTGTCGAAGTGGTCGGCGGCTACGCCGAAATCTTGGGTCCGGACCGCCGGACGGGAGTTGTCCTGGAATGAGTGAAAGCCCGCTGAAACTGCGTCCCGGCATCGCGGACGCACCAATTTACGTGCCCGGAGCCCATGGCGGCGACGACGATGCCGAGCCGCCGGTCGTCCTGTCCGCCAACGAAAATCCGTTGGGGCCCAGTCCGAAGGCGATTGAAGCCTACGGCCAGGCTCTGGCGTTGAACCGGTATCCGGATGGCGGCGCAGTTGCCCTGCGCAACGCCATCGGCGCACGTTTCGGACTGGATCCGGCGCGGATCGTCTGCGGTGCCGGATCGGACGAGCTGATCACCTTGCTGATCCGATGCTATGCCGGACAGGGCGACGAAGTTCTGCAATCGCAGCACGGTTTCCTGATGTACGGGATTTCGGCCCGCACGGTCGGCGCGACGCCGGTCCTGGCCCCCGAAACCAATCTGCACACCGACGTCGACAATTTGTTGGCCCAGGTCACGGAACGCACGAAGATCTGTTTCGTCGCGAACCCGAACAATCCGACCGGCACCTATATTTCAGGATCGGAACTGCGCCGCCTGCGTGAAGGGCTGCGCGACGACATCCTGCTGGCGGTCGATGCCGCCTATTCGGAATATGTCGACCTACCCGATTATTCCGACGGCCGCGATCTGGTCGACGATTATGAGAATGTCGTGATGCTGCGCACATTCTCGAAGATCTTCGGCTTGGCCTCGCTGCGCCTCGGCTGGTGCTATGCGCCGGCGGCTGTGGTCGACGCGCTGAACCGGGTGCGCAGCCCGTTCAATGTCTCCGTTCCCGCCCAGGCGGCCGGACTGGCGGCTCTGGCCGACCGGGAGCACATCGCGCTCACCATCGACACCAATACCGAACAGCTGCGGCGCCTGACCGGCGCCCTGGCGCAGCTCGGCATCGCCAGCCCGCCTTCGGTCGGGAATTTTGTTCTGGCGAAATTCCGGGACGCCGACATGGCCAAACGTGCCAATGCCTATCTGATGGAACATGGCGTGATCGTGCGGTCGGTAGCGGCCTATGGATTGGCCGAATGCCTGCGCATGACCGTTGGGACGGCGGCGGAAAACGACCGTCTTCTGGCGGCCCTGACCGACTTCCTGGCCCAGGATTCCTGATTAGGTCTAGTCCCTGAACGGGACTACTGCGACGGTACGGGAACAGGCACCGGAACCGGGCGGGGCGGCGTGTCCGCGCCCAGGGTTTCCTCACTGACCGTCGGAGGCGGCGGCGGCGGCGCGAAATCGTCCTTCGGCGGTGGCACCGCCGCCGCGGGCGCGGGATTGTATCCCGGAATCAGCGGCTGAACCTCGCCAACGGCGACCGGGCCGACATACAGAACGCCGTCCTGTGCCGAGATGGGGACGCGGATGCTCGCCGAATTGCTGCGCCCCAGCGACAGCAGCCCCGTTCCCAATTCGATATAACGGCGGGTGCGGTCATCGATCAGGCCGGCTTCCTGAAACCGGCGGGCGGTTTGCGGCACGCCGGACGCGTCCAGGGCAAAGGCCGCGATGGGTCGCATCTCGGTATCCAGCGCCAGAGTGCCTTCGCCGCGCAGATTGAGATCTTCCCAGGCCAGCGCGATATCCCGCACTTCAATCGACCCACCGCCGTCGCGCCATTCGGACAGACGCCGCAGGGCGCTGCCATGCTGCCCCGGTTCCGGTCCCAGCACATCGAAATCCAACACCGCCGCCGTAACGCGGTTCGGCAGGCCCGGCGGGAACAAGGCGGGGGCGGTCGCATCGACCAGTTCCAACCGCCCGGACAGGGCCGTCGCTTCATGATCCGTGGCCCGGCGAGCCGGACGTTCGCCGATCAGGCCGACTTCCTTGACCGACAGTCCCAGGGGACCGGAAATCGGCTTCGCCACCAATTCGAGGACATGGGTTTGGCCGTCGCGCGCATGATGGAATGTGCCTTCGACCGATCCGGCCACGATGGGGGATTGGCGGGTCCCCGGCAGCGCCGCCGCGATCATCTGAACCGGCGCGGCGGTCTTCAACGTGTAGCGGTTCAAATTCCAGGGCCGGAAGGACACCGTCGTCTCGTCGCTCGACACAGCCCAAAAGCGGCCCGGCGCGGATATCCCGAAACGTTGTACCGTCAGGTCTATCCGAAATGGATATCCAGCCATGTCGACCCGCGCGAAGGTAACGTCATACCCGTTGGCGCGTTGGTCTTCTGCCCATTCCTGGAGGGAGGCGATCGCAAAACGTCCGGCATAGAACCACCAGCCGGTCCACAAAACGGCGGCCAGGGTCAAAAAGGCCATCGTCCAGATCGCAATGCGTCGCGTCGTCATGTCTGCGGGTGTACGCGCCGTCGCGTGGCTTGGCAAGTTGGCGGGGTTTGTTCAGGATATGGCGCATGTCCATTTCCTCCAAACATCCGATTCCGCCGCTGCCGGATTTCCCGCGCTTGGCCGAGTCCGAGATCGACGCCCAAGCCGACGAATGGGCCAGATCGTGCCCCGCCCCTTCCGCCGTATGGATCTTCGCGACGGGGTCGCTGATCTGGAACCCGGAAATTCCCTATGTCGAAAGGCGACGAGCCGCCATTGAGGGCTGGCACCGCGCGCTCTGCCTCTATTCCGTTCATTTCCGGGGCACCTGCGAAAGGCCTGGACTGGTGATGGGACTGGCGCCGGGCGGGCATTGCGAGGGCTGTGCTTTCCGGATCGATCCGGACCGCCTCGAAGAGGCGGCGCGTATCTTGTGGCGGCGCGAAATGGGGCATGGCAGCTATCGGTTGATCCCGTTGCGGGCGAAGACCGATCAGGGGGAGATCGATTGCTACAGCTTCACCCCCTGTCCGGATCATCCGCAATGTGCCTTCGACTTGCCGGAAGATGTGATCGAGGAGACGGTCCGGTCGGCATCCGGCGAGCGCGGGCCGAATATCGACTATGTGCTGAACACGGTGACCCATCTTGACGAACTGGGCATTCACGACCCGGCCCTGCACCGGCTGGCCGCGAAACTGACCGGCGCAACCAGAAAGGAAACGGCATGACCAAGAGACCCGCCGCGATTCCCACCGTTCAAGTGGACGACGAGGCCGTGCGCGTGACCGAGTGGCATTTTCCGCCCGGCGCGGAAACCGGACGCCATGTCCACGCCATGGACTATGTCGTCGTTCCCATGACCACGGGCGCGTTGACCATCGAACTGCCGGACGGGTCCATTGTGACCTCCGACCTTACCGCAGGGCAGTCTTATGCCCGGAAGGCCGGCGTGGACCACAATGTGGTGAATGCCAACGCGACGCCCTTCACCTTCGTCGAAGTCGAAATCAAACGGTCCTAGGCCAAATCAACCCCCACCCACTGAGACAGTGCCGGACCGATGCTGCACCTCGACCATCTGACCGTGATCGCGCCAACCTTGGCGGAGGGCGTCGCCCATGTCCGGGACTGCCTGGATGTCGACGTGCCCTTTGGGACGCGCCACCTCTATATGGGCACCCACAATCATCGTCTGCAATTGGGGGGCCGGACCTATCTGGAAATCGTCGCGCGCGATCCCGACGGCGTCGATCCGGGCCGCGCCCGTTGGTTCGGCGTCGACGACCCGCGGACCGTCCGGTCCGATTGGGAGGCCGGGCGGCGTCTGCGCGGCTGGGTCGCCAACACTCAGGACATCGACACGGTCGTGGCGCGCCATGGCGCGATTTTCGGGGATGTCGTGCCCTTGCCCTTCGGCGCGCCCGAATTTGCCTTCGCCATTCCATCGGACGGCAGTTTGCCGCTCGACGGCGCGGCCCCGTCGCTGATCGACCATAAGGGCGATCCGACATCGATGGCGGAGATTCCCGATCTGGGCGCGCGGCTGATCGACTTTACGCTGGAGCATCCCGACCCGACCGGACTAGAAGCCCTGTACCGCGAATGGTCGATCGACCGGCCGCCGAAGGTGGCGGCCGGCCCCCAAATTCGATATCGCGCGCAAATCGAGACCTCGAACGGCGTGAAGGAACTTTCCTAGCCGCAGCGCGACCAGCCGCAATTGTCGCAGGTATCGCAGCCTTCCATGCGAATCAGGCCCGGATGGCCGCAGCGTGGACAATGGCGTCCGGACCGGCCGATGGCGGATGCCTTTGCCGGACTGTCTGCCGCGTTGTCGCCTTTCGCATCACGCTCCAGGAACCCGATGGCAACCATGTGCTGTTCGATCACATCGCCGATGGCCGCCAGGATCGACGGAACATAGCGACCTTCGACCCAGTACCCGCCGCGCGGATCGAAGACGGCTTTCAATTCCTCCACCACGAAAGACACATCGCCGCCGCGCCGGAACACCGCGCTGATCATCCGCGTCAGCGCCACGGTCCAGGAATAATGTTCCATATTCTTGGAATTGATGAAGACCTCGAACGGTCGGCGGCGGCCCGACGCGTCCATCACGTCGTTGATCGTGATATAGGTCGCATGGTCACTTTCCGGCCAGCGCAGCTTGTAGGTCCGTCCTTCCAACGCCCCCGGCCGGTCGAGCGGCTGGGACATGTAGATGACGCCATCCTCCTCCGGCAGATCGGGAGCGCTCGCAGCAGCCTCGGCGGACGGCGGTTCCGATACGCTCAGCACCGATCCGGTCACCGGGTTCGGGCGGTAGGTCGTGCAGCCCTTGCAATCCATCGCATAGGCCCGGGCATAGACATCCTTGAACGCCTGGAAGCCGGTATCCTCCGGCAAGTTGATGGTCTTGGAGATCGAGCTGTCGACACAGCGCTGCGCCGCCGCCTGAATCGCCAGATGATCTTCGGGTTCCAGCGCCTGAGCGTCGACGAAATAGGCCGGAACCTCGCTCTCCTCGCCGAACTTTTCACGAAACAGGCGATAGGCGTAGTCGACGACGTCATGGCTTTCGCGCGTCCCGTCCGGGCCCAGAACCTTGCGATGCGCCCGAAAAGAGAAGACCGGCTCGATCCCCGACGACACATTTTCCGCGACCAGCGAAATCGTGCCCGTCGGCGCGATGGAGGTCAGCAGCGCATTCCGAATGCCGTAGCGTCCGATATCCTGACGAATGTCTTCCGGCAGCCGGCGGATCATATCCGCCTCCAGATAGGGAGCCGGATCGAATTTCGGGAAGGCTCCTTTCTCGGCCGCCAGCATGACGGAAGCCCGATAGGCGGCGTCCCGCAGTTCGGTCAGCCAGGCCTCCGTCAAGCGAACGGATTCCGCGCTGCCATACCGTACCCGACACATCAGGAAGGCGTCCGCCAGCCCGGTCACGCCAAGGCCGATACGCCGTTTGGCCTGCGCCTCGTCGCGTTGCTGGTCCAACGGGAAACGCGACAGGTCGACCACATTGTCCATCATCCGAACGGCCGTCGCCGTCAGGTCGGTCAACGCCTCCAGATCGAGCTGCGCGGCGTCGGTAAACGGGTCGCGGATCAGCCGCGCCAGATTGATCGACCCCAGCAGACAGGCGCCGTAGGGCGGCAAGGGCTGTTCGCCGCAGGGGTTGGTTGCCTGAATGGTCTCGCAATAGTGCAGATTGTTGCGGGCATTGATCCGGTCGATGAAGATCACGCCCGGCTCGGCATGGTCATAGGTCGACCGCATGATCTTGTCCCAAAGATCGCGGGCGCGCAGCGTCCGGTAGGTTTGCCCGTCGAAGACAAGGTCCCAATCCGCATCCGCGTCGACCGCCTCCATGAAGGGATCGGTGACCAGCACAGACATGTTGAAATTGGTCAGCATCCCGGCCGACCCTTTAGCCGCGACGAAGGCTTCGACATCCGGATGGTCACAGCGGATCGTGCCCATCATCGCGCCGCGCCGGTACCCCGCGCTCATGATCGTGCGGCACATCGCGTCCCAGACTTCCATGAAGGAAACGGGGCCGGACGCGTCGGAGCCGACGCCGCGGACCAATGCGCCGCGCGGCCGCAATGTCGAGAAGTCATAGCCGATGCCGCCGCCCTGCTGCAGCGTGACCGCCGCTTCCTTCAGCGCGGTGAAGATTCCCGGCATATCGTCCGGGATCGTCCCCATGACGAAACAGTTGAACAGGGTCACGTCCCGGTCGGTCCCGGCCCCCGCGAGTATCCGACCGGCGGGCAGAAACTTGAAATCCTCCATGGCGCGATAGAACCGGTCGGACCATTGCGCGGGGTTCTTTTCCACCGAGGCTACACTATCGGCGACCCGGCGCCAGGTATCCTCCACCGTTTTGTCCACAGGGGTGCCGTCCGGCTGTTTCAGCCGGTATTTCATGTCCCAGATGCGTCGCGAAAAAGCGTCGATTTCCAAAAGCTTACCCCTTGAATATGGCGGCCTCCCGCCTACGCGACATTTCTGTCACAATTGGATTTGGGGGTTAAGTATCAGATTTTCCACACTTTTTACTTTAGATCACAAATGACCCTGGCGTCAAGGCGTGTTCCGTTTTTGTTTGATGACAATTCCGGTAACACGCATGTCATCCGGCCGGAGGTAAGTGACTGTTTTGTTAAGGCATCCGGATCGGGGACCCGGCACGGCGCCCCTCCACAAAGTTATCCACAGGCGGCTTCGTGCAAGGCTTGGGATTCGGCCTCGATCGCCTGTTCCAACCGGCTCATGAAAGCCTTGCGATCCAGCCCCGGCGGAATAGCCGGCAGGATCGCGACCGTCACCGTTCCGGCCCGCTTGATCAGCCCATTGCGCGCCCAGAGACGGCCGGAATCGAGGGCGATCGGTACGACCGGCAGGTTTACGGCCCGGTACAACGCATAAACCCCTGGATGATAGGGCTTGTCGACACCGGGCGCGACGCGCGTGCCTTGAGGATAGATGACGATGGAATAGCCGTCGGCGACCACATCCTCCGCCTGGGCGACCATACCGCGCATGGCCGCCGCGCCGGCCTTCCGGTCGACGGCGATCTGGCGCATCTTCGGCAGATACCAGCCAAAGAAAGGGATTCGCTCCAGTTCCTTCTTCAGGACGAAGACGGGTTTGGGCAGCAGGAGATTGAAAACCAGTGTCTCCCAGGCGGATTGATGCTTCGAGGCGTATATCGCCGGGCCGTCCGGCCAAACCGCATCGTCCCGCAAGACGACCCGGTGACGAATGCCTGCGACCCACCGCACCATGAAAGCGGAATAGACGACCCAGAACCGGAAAAAGGGCCGCCCGACCCGGCCCGGAAGAACTGCCAGCGGGATATAGCAAAAACCTATGATCAGCGTGCCGCCATAGAACAGCAGGCCGAAAAGGATGGAGCGGATCACGGTCATGCGGGTTCCTGAAGCGACTGGATCATGCGCCCGGCGGTCTGACGCAGCCAGGACAGGATGTATTTGCTGAATTCTCCGGCAATCAGCAACGCCGTTCCGGGGTATCGGTACCAGGAATCTGTCTTGACGTGATCGGGTGAGACCGGATGCGGCACAATCGTCACATCCGGCATGGCGGACCGAAACTCCAGCAGGCTGCGGGGCATATGATACCCGGCAGTGACCAGGCGGATCGACCGGATCCCTTCCTGCGCGACCCAGGACGCAGTCTCCTCCGCATTGCCGACGGTGTCGACGGCGTCATGCCCCAGCACGATGCAGCATTGCAGGCGGTCCGGCTGGCGCTTCTGGATGCGCATCAGTTCCGCAACATCCACGCCGCGATGAACCCCGGAGACGAATAGCTTGCGCGCCACACCGGATTCCAAGAGGGCGATCCCGGTTTCCATCCGCAACGTGCCGCCGGTCAGAACAACGATCGCGTCGGACTTCTCGGACAGGGGGGCGGTCGATTCCGGAATTGTCCCGGCGAAGACGACGAAGCCCGCGACCCAAGCTGTCGCGGCAACCGCAAGCGCCCCCAGAAGCCAGGGCCGCCTGCGCTGCGGTCTTCCAAAGTTTCGCGCCAAGGTCGGTTCAACCTCCCATCCGATCCGTCATCAACCCTTACTCATACCATACGGGCGAGGGCGCGCAGAACCGTCCACCGGGCCGCCAGGGCCGCGATCGCGGCCGTCGCGAGAGGCAGCCCCCCGAGAATGACCCAGTCAGTGACCTCCAGAACCGCCGTCCCGGGCAGTGTTGTTCCCGCGGATGCCGCACCATGACCCAGGCCGACGACGGTCGCAGCCGTCGCCGCGACGCCGATGATGCCGCCCTTCAAGCCCGCCTTCA
>NZ_CBDDHE010000010.1:0-146961 GCF_965228185.1 Pacificispira sp.
GGAGGCAGGGGTGACCTCCGGCGCCTTCTACGATCATTTCGGATCGAAGGAAGGCGCCTTTGCCGCCGCGGTCTGTGCCGGATTGGACGAGGTGATCGAGGCCGTGCCCATATTCCAGGCGGAGCACGGCAAGGACTGGGTCGCCGCTTTCGCCGACTATTATCTGGGCGCCGCCCATCGCGGCGACGCCGACCGGCTCTGCGCCATGACCGCGCTGTCCCCCGATGTCGCCCGCGCCGGGCCGGAGATCAAAGCCGTCTATGACGAGAAAATGGGCCGCATCGTCGACCTGATCGCCCAGGGCCTGGACGGCGACACCGATGCCGACCGCCGCCGCCGCGCCTGGCAGCTCCTCAGCACCCTGATCGGCGGCCTAACCCTCGCCCGCGCCACCGGCTCACCTGAACGGGCGTCGGAAATCGCAGCGGATGTGATTGCGGCGGCGAAGGGAGGTTAACCCCGTACCGGCACCCGTCGGTAGCTCAGCGCCTCGGCCACATGGGCCCGGCGGACCGTGTCTTCGTCGCGCAGGTCGGCCAGGGTGCGGGCGACGCGCAGCACGCGGTGGTAGGCGCGGGCGGAGAGTTTGAGGCGGTCGGCGGCTTCGGTGAGGAGTTTGCGGCCCTCGGCATCCGGGGTGGCGATGTCCTGCAGGATCTGGCCGTCCGCCTGGGCGTTGGTGCGCGGGCGGCCGTCGGCGGGATAGGCGGCGAAACGGCGGGTCTGGCGCAGGCGGGCGGCGGCGACGCGGGCTGCGACCTCGCGCGAACCCTCGGCCGGCGGCGGGCGGTCGAGATCGCTGGCGCGCACGGCGGGCACGTCGACGGTCAGGTCGATGCGGTCGAACAGCGGCCCGGAAATCTTCGCCTGATAATCCGCGGCGCAGCGCGGCGCGCGGCTGCAGGCAAGGTCGGGATCGTCCAGATGGCCGCAGCGGCAGGGATTCATCGCGGCCACAAGCTGAACCCGCGCCGGATAGGTGACATGGGCGTTGACCCGCGCCACCACGGCCCGCCCCGTCTCCAGGGGCTGACGCAGGGATTCGAGCGCACCGCGCTGAAATTCCGGCAATTCGTCCAGAAACAGGACGCCGTTATGGGCCAGCGAGACCTCGCCCGGCCGGGCCCGCTGCCCGCCCGCCGACCAGGGCGGGGGTGGAACTGGAATGATGCGGGTCGCGAAACGGTCTTGTATGGGACAGGCCGTTGTCGATCATCAGCCCGGCGACCGAATGGATCATCGACACTTCCAGGGCCTCGGTCGGCGTCATCGGCGGCAAGATGCCGGGCAGGCGCGCGGCCAGCATGCTCTTGCCCGATCCGGGCGGGCCGATCATCAGAAGATTGTGGCCGCCCGCCGCCGCGATTTCCAACACACGCTTGGCCGTTTCCTGGCCCTTGATATCGGCCAGGTCGGGCGGGTCCTGGACCGGTGGGGCAAGTTTCGGCTGCGGCACCGGCATGACCTGGCTGCCGTTCAGATGGTTGATCAGGGCGATCAGATCCGGTGCGGCGGCGATCTCCATCTCGCCGGCCCAGGCGGCCTCTCCGCCCTGGCTGGCCGGGCAGATCAGCGCCTTGTCCATGCCGACCGCCGCCATGGCCGCGGGCAGCACCCCGGCAACCCGGCGCGATGCGGCCGTCCAGCCCCAGCTCGCCCAGCGCCAGATGCCCGTCCAGCGCGTCGCTGGGGATCGCCTCCATCGCCAGCAGCAGGCCGAGCGCGATGGGCAGGTCGTAATGGCTGCCCTCTTTCAGGACATCGGCGGGCGACAGATTGACGGTGATCCGTTTCGGCGGCTGGGCCAGACCGATGGCGGCCAGCGCGCCGCGCACCCGCTCCCGGCTTTCCGCCACCGCCTTGTCGGGCAGGCCGACGACGTTGAAAGCCGGCAGGCCCGAGGTCAATTGGACCTGGACATCGATCGGCATCGTCTCGACGCCCTGAAACGCGACGGTTGTGACATGGGCTACCATAGGTCGGTTATGCCTCAACCCCCGGACGCTGTCAGCGGGAAAAATCCCGGATACGCGGTAGGGCCGCGCGTGGGCGGTTATGCCCGTCCATGAGTCCTTGCCTGGAACCCGGTTCGACGCCATCCTCCTATCGGGAACGCGTTTTGGATGACACGTGGATACGACTGAACAGGATCGCCTGCAGGCGCTGCGGGACCTCAACGTTCTGGACACAGAGCGGTTGCCGGAACTCGACCGGATCACGGGGCTGGCGTCGCGCATTTTCGGCGCTTCCATAGCCTTGGTATCCCTGGTCGATGAGAATCGCCAATGGTTCAAGTCCCGGTGCGGATTGGACGCGCAGGAGACGCCGCGCGAATGGGCGTTCTGCGATTACGCGATCCGCAGCACCGATGTCATGGAAGTGCTGGACGCCCGGGAGGATTCCCGGTTCCGGGACAATCCGCTGGTCACCGGCCCGCCGTATATCCGCTATTACTGTGGGGCACCGCTGGTCACGCGGTCGGGATATCGGATCGGCACGCTGTGCATCATCGACGGCGCGCCGCGCACTGAATCCATGTCCCAAGGGAAACGGTTGCTGCTGTCGGAACTCGCCGGTCAGTCGATCCGCGAGATCGAGCGCATGTCCCCCGCATCGTCCCAATAGGGCGGTCCCGTCAATAATTTTGCGTCCCTTTCGGAACAGCCGCGTCTTACAGGGTAGATCCAACCCGGGACAAGGAGACCCGAAATGAGACTGCAATTGGCCTTGAACGTATCGGATATCGACGCGGCGGTCGCGTATTACAGCCGACTGTTCGCGACGGCACCCCACAAGCGGCGGCCCGGCTACGCCAATTTCGCCATCGACGACCCGGCGCTGAAACTGGTCCTGTTCGAGGTCCCCGGCGCACAGGAACATCTCAACCATATCGGGGTCGAAGTGCTGGATCCGGGGCAGATGCCGGGCATCCAGAAGCGGCTGGCGGACAACGACATCCTGGCGCGCGTCGTCGATCAATCCACCTGCTGCCATGCGACCCAGGACAAGCTGTGGTCCGACGGGCCGGACGGGCTGAACTGGGAATGGTATACCATCACCGACGATGCGCCGCAGGCCCGGCCAAATGACGACACCTGCTGCGCCTCGGATGCCGAACCCGCCAGGCAAACACCCGGCAACGTATGCTGTACCTGATTTGGCCGGACAGGAGATTCAGGTGCGGAACCTGTGCGGGGACGGTAGGATGAGACCATGACCGACCCCGCTATCCGCCACCTAGACCGGCACGACATGGATCGGGACGAATTGGACTGGGACGCGTTCAAGGCGCGTTTGCTGCGGTTCGTCCGCCGATATGTCGGACCTTCCGACGCCGAAGAGGTGACGGGCGAGGTCCTTCTGCGCCTGGTCCGACATCGGGACGCCCTGTCGAATGCGCGCGATCCGGTGGCCTATATGCATGGCGTCGCCCGCAATGCGATTACCGACCTGCACCGCCGGCGTGCGGCGGAGCGCCGAACGATGGAGGGTGCGGCGATCCTGGATGCGGGGGGTGTCCCAGACCCTGGCCCCGACGCCGATCCCGAATTCCCGCCGGCGCAGAGCCTCGCGCCCTGCCTGCTACCGCTGATCCGGGGCTTGCCGATACGCTATGCGGAGGCGTTGATGCTGACGGATATCGAAGGACTGACCCGGGAAGCGGCGGCCCGGCGGCTCGGCTTGTCCTATTCCGGACTCAGATCCCGCGTCCAACGCGGCCGGGCGTTGCTGAAACACGCCTTGCTGCGCTGTTGCCAGGTTGAAACCAACCGGCGTGGCGACATTCTCGACTATCGTCCTGTCGAAGCCGGCCGCTGCGGCTGCGGCGCCTAGGGGATCGTGACCCGGCGCAGGGTCAGGTTGATCCGCCCCGGCGCGTCCAGCAGCGTCGACGTGCCCGGCAGAATGCGGTCGACGCCGTGACGGCTCTCCCGCGCGGTGCCGTCGAGTATCGCCACATCGCCGGAATTCAGGCGCAGGGAGCCGGTCTTCGCGCCCTTTTCCGCGCCGCCGATGCGGAACACCGCCGTGTCGCCCAGCGAGACCGACAGGACCGGCGCGTCGCGCGCCTGTTCGTCGCTGTCCCGGTGCAGACCCATGCGCGCCCCCGGCCCGTACCAGTTGATCAGGCAGGCCTCCGGCGGGGCGCGATAGCCGGACAGCGCCTCCCAGGCCTGCAACAGAAGGTCGGGGATCGGCGGCCAGGGCCGACCGGTCGCCGGATGATGCGGCTGATAGCGGTAACCGCCTTCCCGGTCGGAGACCCAGCCCAGCGGACCGGCATTCGACATCCGCACGCTGAATTCCTTGCCGCTGCGCGGCATGGCCGGAGTGTAAAGCGGGGCGTCGCGCAGGCATAAGCGGACCGCGCCGACCAGCGTTTCCTGGGCCGCGCGGTCGAAAAATCCCGCATGCAGTTTGAACCCGTCGACCATCCTGCCTACTATTGAAAGGGTGAAACCGAATGCCGGTATCCGGCGCGCACGCGTCGAAAAACAAGAACCCGAGCGAACGACGGCGGATATGCTGAACAAGATAGTCGACTTTTTCAAATCCGAGGCGGATTCCCAGAAGAGCGGTCCCCATGAGGAACGCGAACTGCATATCGCGGCGGCGGCGATGCTGATCGAAGCGGCGATGACCGACGGTCAGGTGGATTCCGTCGAACGCGCCCGGATCGGTGTCCTGATCGAACGCCATTTCGGCGTGCCGCGCGGCGATGTCGCCCAGATCCTGGATGAAAGCGAAGCCAAGGCCCAGGCCGCCGTGGACATCTATTCCTTCCTGAGGGTCGTCAACGAGCATTTCGATCACGACGAGCGGATCACGCTGGTGGAAATGCTGTGGGACGTGGTCTACGCGGATGGCGACCTGCACGATAACGAGGCGAACCTGATCCGCCGCGTGTCCAGCATGCTGGGCCTGACCGATGTCGAAAGCGGCCAGGCGCGGAAACGCGTGCTGGCGCGGCGCGAGGCGGGTGTCGAAGATTCGGACGCCCTGCATCCCGTCGGCGGCCGCGGCTGACGGCACGGCGATCCGGGGGAGGGCGGACATGACGGACACGGCGAAATCCCCCTTCGAGCGCCGCGTCTTCGGCACCGGGTCGATCCTGTTCAAGGAAGGAGCCGACGGCGACGAGGCCTTCCTGATCGAAAGCGGCAAGGTCGAAATCGCCATGCGCGGCCGGAACGAACGCCGGGTCGCGCTCGGGGTTCTGGGCCGGGGCGAACTGGTCGGCGAGATGGCGCTGATTTCCGGCGGTCCGCGCATCGCATCGGCCGTCGCGCTGACCGATGTGTCTGTCATCGTCATTCCGCGCAGCGATTTTGAGGGCCGGATCGCCGCCATGGACCCGGTCATGTCCCGTGTTCTGCAAACCTTGACCCGCAAATTGCAGGTTCTTTCCGAACAGCATGTGGACGAGGTGGTCAAAATCCGTTGATCGCGCTGGAAAGCCTTTGACCGGACGGGCAAACTCACGACCCTGAACAGACCAATAACAGGGGGAGTGAGCGCATGGCACGGGCGATGGGGTGTGTCGGCGAGGCAATCGATGCGGCGGCGCAACGCGATCCGGCCGCGCCGGCGGTCGGCGCGCCGGACCGGAAGGATCTGTCCTTCGCGGCATTGCAGGATCTGACCGCGCGCAGCGGCGCGGCCTTGGCCGGGGCCGGGATCGGCCCTGGCGACCGGGTCGCCATCGTGCTGCCCAACGGTCCGGCCATGGCGACCTGTTTTCTGGCGGTCGCGGCGCATGCCTGCGCGGCCCCGCTGAATCCGGCCTATCGCGAGGACGAGTTCGATTTCTACATTTCCGATCTGGGCGCCAAGGCGCTGATCGTCGCGGAAGGGTCCGACACGCCGGCGATCGCGGTCGCACGGCGCCACGGCGCGACAATCATCACCTTGACGGAATCGGAGGAAGGTCCCGCCGGGGCCTTCGCCCTGACCACCGGCATGCCGGACGGAACCGCCCGGCGGGCGGGCCCCGGTGATGCGGCCCTGGTGCTACACACATCCGGCACGACGTCGCGGCCCAAGATCGTGCCATTGAGCGGCGCGAATATCTGCGCCTCCGCCGCGCATATCGGCGCGACCCTGGCGCTGGGACCGGCCGACCGCTGTCTGAACATAATGCCGCTGTTCCATATTCACGGGCTGATCGCGGCGGTGTTGAGCTCCATCGCGGCCGGCGGATCGGTGCATTGCGCGCCCGGCTTCAACGCCTTGAAAGTCTTCCAATGGCTGGAGCAGGTGGATCCGACCTGGTACACCGCCGTGCCGACCATGCATCAGGCAATTCTGGGCCGCGCGGCTCGCAATCCGGAAATCGTTTCGAAACTGAAACTACGCTTTATCCGGTCCTCCAGCTCCTCCCTGCCGCCGCAGGTCATGACGGATCTGGAAGCCGCCTTCGGCTGTCCGGTGATCGAAAGCTACGGCATGACCGAAGCGGCGCACCAGATGGCGTCCAGCCCGCTGCCGCCCGGGGCGCGGAAGCCGGGCTGTGTCGGCCTGCCGGCCGGGCCGGAAGTGCGGATCATGGATCTGGACGGCCGGTTCGTGGCCCAGGGCGGCGAAGGCGAGATCGTGATCCGGGGGCCGAATGTCACCGCCGGCTATGAGAATAATCCGAAGGCCAACGCGGAAAGCTTCCCCCCCGATCCGGACGGAAAGGGCGGGGTCTGGTTCCGTACCGGCGATCAGGGGCGGCTGGACGAAGACGGTTATCTGTGGATCACCGGACGGTTGAAGGAGATTATCAACCGGGGCGGCGAGAAAATCGCCCCGCGTGAGGTCGATGAGGTGCTGATGGACCATCCCGCCGTCGCCCAGGCCGTGACCTTCGCCCTGCCGCACGACAAGCTGGGTGAGGAGGTCGCCTGCGCCATCGTGCTGAAAGAGGGCGAAACGGCCGCGGATCAGGAATTGAAGGATTTCGCCGCCCGGCGTCTGGCCGATTTCAAGGTGCCGCGCCGCATCGTGATCGTGGAGGAGATTCCCAAAGGGGCGACCGGCAAGCTGCAGCGCATCGGGCTGGCCGAGAAGCTGGGTCTGGCGTAACCCGTTCATGCTGCGCCGCATCCGCCTGATCACCGGTCTGACGTTGTTCGTCTATATCGCGACGCATACCCTGCCGTTGATCCTGGGCAACCATTCGCTGGCGGTGATGGAGGCGGTGCGGCCCTATTGGCACGCGCCTTGGGAAACCTGGCTGGGCCAATTGACGCTGTACGGCGCGCTCTTGACCCATCTATCGCTGGGCCTCTATGCGGTCTATCGCCGGCGGCGCTGGCGCGGCATCGCACGGGGCGAGGCGGTGCAGCTTGTCTTCGGCCTGTCGGTCCCGGCGCTGCTGGCCCTGCATCTGGTCAGCACCCGCATCGCGGCCCTGCGCTATGGGATAGAACCGACCTATCCCTGGATCATGGCGATCTATCTGAAATACGACCCGGTGGCCGGATGGCGGCAGGCGACCGTTTTCCTGGTCGCCTGGACCCATGGCTGCATGGGACTTTACTACTGGCTGCGGCTGAAACCGTCCTGGCCGAAAATGCGTTTCGGGCTCTATGCGGCGGCCCTGCTTTGGCCGGCCCTGGCCATGACCGGATTCTACAAGGCGGGCAGCGAGGCGGCGGACCTGACCGTCGACCCGGGATGGGTCGAGATGGTGTTGCGCTATGTCGGCAATCTGAACCGCGCGGCCCAGGCCGATCTGTACCGGATCGAGGATTGGATTCTGATCGGCCTCGGTTCGCTATTGCTCGGCGCCATCGCGGCCCGGTTGATCCGCCAGCAGATCGAAAAGCGGCGCGGCCTGGTCACGCTGCGCTACGAGGACGGCCGTGAATACCGGTTCAATCAGGGTCTCACGATCCTGGAGGCCAGCCGCGAATGCAATTACCCCCATGCCAGCGTCTGCGGCGGGCGCGGCCGGTGTTCGACCTGCCGCATTCGGGTGCGGCACGGCGCGGAGCTACTGCCCCCGGCGAGCGAGGCCGAAAAGCGCGTTCTGCGCCGGATTCGGGCGGCCGAGGATGTCCGACTTGCCTGCCAGTCCGTCCCCGCGCCCGGCCGGATCGAGGTGACGCCGCTGTTGCCGCCGAACGCGACGGCCAAACAGGGGCACGCCAGGTCCGACATGCTGCAGGGCAAGGAGGCGTCGATCGCGGTGATGTTCTGCGACTTGCGCGGCTTCACGCGGCTCAGCGAAGACCGCCTGCCCTATGACACGGTGTTCCTATTGAACCGGTATTTCGACGCGATGGGCCGCGCCATCGAAGAAAGCGGCGGCCATCTGGACAAGTTCATCGGCGACGGGATCATGGCCCTGTTCGGCATAGAACAGGGTCAGGAGGCCGGGTGCCGCGATGCCCTGAAGGCGGCACAGCGGATGGCCGAACGGTTGGCGGCGCTGAATGACGGACTGTCGCAGGATCTCGACGAACCGCTGCGGATCGGGATCGGCATTCATGTCGGTACGGTGATCGTGGGAGAGATGGGCTATGGCCGCGCGACGCAGTTGACGGCGATCGGCGACGCGGTGAACACGGCCAGCCGACTGGAAGCGACAACCAAGGAACTGGCCGCGCAGTTGGTCGCTTCGCGCGCGGTGTTCCGGGCCGCCGGTATCGACTATCGCGCCCGTGACTGGGGTGAGCACGAGATCGAGATTCGCGGCCGGGTACGGCCGATCCATGTCGTCGCCGTGCCGAACGCGATGGCCCTGTCGGACGGCGAGGCAGCGGCCCTCTGAAGGGGCGCCGCCGGTCCGTTACTGGGCGCCGGCGTCCATAAGGACCTGCTCCATGCCGGGCGCGCGGCTGTCGCGCGCCCAATCCAGCGCGCCGCGGCCGGTATAGTCTCGGACGTTCAGATCGGCGTTGTTGTCGATATACAGTTCGACCATGTCGCGATAGCCGCTGCGGGCCGCGACCATGGTGGGCGTCAGACCCCGACGGTTCCGGACATTCACATCCGCACCGTTCTTGATCAGAAATTCCGCCATGTCGACATCGCCGTCCTCTGTCGCCCACAGCAACGCGCTGTTGCCGATCTCGTCCTGCGCGTTGATGGGCACCTCGACGGTCAGCAGATACTCGATCATCGCGTAGTCGCCGTTGCGCGCGGCGATCGCGATGCCGTTCAGGCCGTCGGTATCCGCGGTGGACGGGTTCGATCCCTGAATAACCATCGACTTGACGCGGGGCAGGTCGCCGGCGCGGATCGCCCGGACGATATCGGCTTCGACACCGATGACCGTCTGCGCGGCGAGGTCGGGGCCCCGGCCCAGGCCGAGGACCGCGAATGTCACCGCCGCGACGATGGCTAGGCAGGATAGGCGCGTCATTCCGTCATTCTCCCTCGATCGGTGCGGCGTCCTCTATCCAACGCAGCACAGCCTCCATTTCCGTCGCGCTGGCCGTTACCGGGCGGACGGGCCGCCGCAACAGGGCGACCGGAATCCCGAGGTCGCGCGCCGCATCCAGCTTGGCCCGCGTCGCCTGTCCGCCAGCATTGCGGGAGACCAGCACGTCGATCCCGCGCTGGGACAGTAAGGCGCGCTCCCCCGCCAAGTCAAACGGTCCCCGGTCCAAAATCACGTCCAAATCCGGATGGTCCGGCAACCGCGCGGGCGGGTCAATTGCACGGAGGGTCAGGCGCATGCCGAGGGCGCCCGACAAGGCGGACAAATCGGCCCCGCCCAATGTGACCAAGGCATGCCGTCCCAGGTTCGGCAACGCTGCGGCGAGGGCGATCAGGTCGTCATATTCCACCCACTTGTCGCCGGGTTTCGGCTGCCAGGTCGGCCTGTCGTAACGCAGCAACGGCGTTCCACAATCCAGGGCTGCCGCCGCCGCATTGGCCGCCATCCGCGCCGCATAGGGGTGGGTCGCGTCGATCAGCGCCACGACCCGGTGGGCGCGCAGATATGCCGCCAGCCCGGCAACTCCACCGAAACCGCCGATGCGCGTTTCGCCCGGCAGCGCCGTCGGCGCGCCGGTCCGGCCGGCCAGGGAGGTGATGACCCGCCGCGCGGGCGCCAAGCGCTCGGCAAGGCGCCGTGCCTCCGCCGTACCCCCTAGAATCAGGACCGGTCCCGTCATGCCGCAGGCCCGTCGGGTCGGATATCGATCCCCCCGGACCGAACCCGGGAATGGTTTGGCTTGCGTGACATTGCGCCAAGACCTTATTAGGCTTTGTCTTTTCCGTCATGCATCCATGTCGCATTCGGAAAAGGCATTCAGGCATGGAAAAGCGTAGATAATGGCCATGACACGCGACAGCGCAACACGGGACCTGCTGAACGGCCTGCCGGAATTCGAACCGGGCTGGGTTTGGCTGGTCGGTGCCGGGCCGGGCGATCCCGGCCTGCTGACCCTGCATGGCGTCAACGCGCTGCGCCAGGCCGATGCGATCGTCTATGACGCGCTGGTCGATCAGCGCATTCTGGACCATGCGCCGGATACGGCGGAACTGATCTATGCCGGCAAGCGCGGCGGCAAGCCGAGCCCGACCCAGCGGTCGATCTCGCTGCGCCTGATCGAGCTGGCCCGCGCGGGAAAGCGGGTTCTGCGCCTGAAAGGCGGCGATCCGTTCGTTTTCGGGCGCGGCGGGGAAGAAGCGCTGGAACTGACCGGCGCGGGCATTCCTTTCCGCGTTGTGCCCGGCGTCACCGCCGGGATCGGCGGATTGGCCTATGCCGGGATCCCGGCGACCCATCGCGACACCAATTCCTCCGTCACCTTCATCACCGGCCATTCCGTGACCGGCGAGGTGCCGGACAATCTCAACTGGAATGCCCTGGCGACCGGCGCGCCGGTCATCGTCCTCTACATGGCCGTCAAACACATGCCGCGCATCGCCCAGCGCCTGATCGACGGCGGCCGCGACCCGCAGGATGCGGTCGCCTTCGTATCCAATGCCGCGACCGAAAAAATGACCGTCGTGGAATGCACGCTGGCCGAGGCCGGATCGGTGGCCGCATCGGTCGAGCCGCCGGCGGTCATCGCCATCGGTCCGGTCGTGAAACTGCGGTCCGCCCTGGATTGGGTCGGCCGGATGGAGGGGCGTGTGCTGGACCCGAACCCTTTCGGCCAGGCTGACCGGGACGTGGCCAGTTGAGCGCCCTCAATTGAACGATCCGTCCCGCCCCGTCCCCGGCCTGATCATCGCCGCCCCGTCCTCCGGCAGCGGCAAGACGACGATCTCGCTCGCCCTGATGCGTGCCTTGCGCCGGTCGGGCCTGCGCATCGCCCCCGCCAAGATCGGCCCGGATTACATCGATCCCGGCTTTCACGCGGCGGCCTGCGGACATCCGTCCCTCAACCTCGATCTTTGGGGCATGCGGGCGGAAACCCGTGCGGCCCTGATCGACCAGCTTCATTTCGAAAGCGATCTGATCCTGGCCGAGGGCGTCATGGGCCTTTATGACGGCGCCGCCGACGGCCGCGGGTCCAGCGCCGATCTGGCGGAAGAAACGGGCTGGCCGATCCTGCTTGTCGTCGATGTGAAAGGACAGGCCGCGACCGCCGCCGCCGTGGTGCGCGGTCTGGTGACCCATCGCGACGACCTGCGCTTCGCCGGCATCCTGTTCAACCGGGTCGGCGGGCGGCGGCATGCCGATATGCTGCGCCGCGCGGTGGCTGAAACGGGGTTGGGCGTGCCGGTCCTGGGCTGCCTGCCGCGGGTTGAGGGACTGACCCTGGAAAGCCGCCATCTGGGCCTGGTGCAGGCGCGGGAAAGGGCCGATCTGGAGGTCCTGCTGGAACGTGCCGCCGACTGGATGGTGGACAATGCCGATCTGGACGCGATTCTGACCTCCGCTGCCGCCGGAAGCCGGGTCGAATTCGACGCGCCCGTACCGATCCCGCCGCTGGGCCAGCGGATTGCGGTCGCCCGCGATGCGGCCTTCGATTTCGTCTATCCGCATATCCTTCAGGGCTGGCGCACGGCGGGGTCGGAAATCCTGCCCTTCAGTCCGCTGGCGGACGAGGCGCCGTCGGACATCGCCGACGCCGTCTATCTGCCCGGCGGCTATCCGGAACTGCATGCCGGACGGATCGCGGCGAACGGCACCTTCCTGACCGGTTTGCGGCGCAAGGCACGGGGCGGATCGGCGATTTTCGCGGAATGCGGCGGCTATATGGTTCTGGGCCGGACCCTGCGCGACGCGGATGGGACGACCCATGCCATGGCGGGCCTGCTGCCGGTGGAGACGGATTTTTCCTTGCGCCGCCTGCATCTGGGCTATCGCCGCGCGGAAACCGTGGCCGACGGCGCGCCCTGGCCCAAGGGGACCCGGCTGTCGGCCCATGAATTTCACTATGCGACGACATTGCACGAAGATCCGGACGCCCCGCCGCTGTTCCACGCCCATGACGCGCTGGGCGAGGATAAGGGCCGTCAGGGCCTGTCGATCGGACGGGTTTCCGGGTCCTTCCTGCATCTGATAGACCGAGGCCGATAACCCCGAATGAATGCGCGGACGATGGACATACCCTTCTGGGAACGCAAAACCCTGGCGCAGATGACCCGCACGGAATGGGAAAGTCTGTGCGACGGCTGCGGCCAATGCTGCCTGCACAAGCTGCAGGACTATGATACCGGCGACTATTACGTCACCGACATCGCTTGCCAGCTTCTCGACTGCCGGTCCTGTCGGTGCAGCGACTATGCCGACCGCTTCGCGACCATCCCCGACTGCGTCCAGCTGACCCCGAAAAAGGTCTATGAGACCGACTGGCTGCCGGAAACCTGCGCCTATCGCAAATTGGCCGACGGCAAGCCGCTCGACTGGTGGCACCCGCTCGTCTCCGGCGACCCGAACACGGTGCATGAAGCCGGGATTTCGGTCCGGGACAAGGCCGTCGCCGGCGACCCCACCGTCGACGAAATGGCCCAGCGCATCCAGCGCACCCTGGCGGCGATTATGCCGGGGAAGGGGTAAGAGCCGCCTCGGTCCGGATCAGGCCAACCCGTCCAGGATCGCCTTCTCCTCCGGCATGCGCGCCAGGGACGCGTCCAGACGGTCGCGCCATTTCGGGCCTGCCGCTCGGGCGGTGTCCCATGCGCCTTTCAACTCATAGGGCCGGTCCTCCGCCAGAACGCGGATCAGGAAGGCTGCCTGAGCGCGGTCCTTGCGGGATTTCAGGGAATCCGGGCCCCGTCGTCTTCGATCAGCGATTATGAGCTTGTGAATGGCGTATCGTTCGGGTCTCGGCGTGCGAACAAGAATGCCCTCCCGATAAAGACCAACGACATAGATTGGCTCTGCTATCAGAAAATTGAGATGGTGGAGTGCGCGCGCGCTGACATTCAGGGATTTCAGCGGTCGAATCCCTTCGTTTTCTTCAAATGAAGGCGTGAGGAACTCGACCTCGGCGCCACTTCCGCTTTGTCGCCACTTCCAAACAGCTTGGTTGTCGAGGGTGGGAATAGGCTCGAACTCCAGGTCTTCCAGGATTGAGCCTGGCGTTCTGTTCGTGCTGTCGCCAATCGCCAGCGTGAGCCTTTCAAAACCGGCGATATCTATGTCGTCCGTGACGGAGGTATCGCCCGCCGGCAGTTTGACCCCCAGTTCTCCCTCATAAAGGCGGAATGCTTGTGTACCAACTAGCACGCCGCCGACCCGAAAAACCCCGGCCTCCGAGAAAGCTTTCAGCAACGACCCTGTTTTGCGGTCGACACTCAACATCCCCTCTGCTCGCAGCAACCGTACCAAAGTCGATCTTTTACTCTTTTGTGCGGGCAGGGCTTGCTTCAACCGTGTTGCACGCTTCAGCCTCGTCTCGATTTCGGGGCAATCCTCGCCGATATATCGATCCTTGGTCGTGGTGCCGACGCGATAGTGATCGTACCAATAGGTTTTTCCGTTGATGTCACGTTTCACCAGCTTTCCGCGAATCTCCATGACTGTTTCGTTGAGCACTAGATTTCTCAAGTCATGGTAGGCGGTGTGTGCCGATGTCGATAGCGATGTGATGTTCATGGCTTACCACACATTAAAATATTTTGTGTGGTATAGCAAAGAACGACATACCACACAAAAATAATTTTTGTGTGGTATGTATCAGAATTCCTTACCATACAAGTGTTGAGGCCGTATGGTACCGCCTACCGCGTGCCGCCCGGCCGTTCGTGGTGGTGGGGCCAGCCGGGGGCGGTGTAGGGGCTGGGGCCGCGGATGTTTTCTTCGATCTTGTAGCGCAGGTGGACCGGCGGGAAGGCGCGCTGGGTGCAGTCCATGCGCTCGCAGATGCGGCAGGCGACGCCGATTTCGGCGAAGCGGTCGGGATTGCCGGTTTCCAGCCCGTCGGCATAGACCATTTCCCGGGCATAGCGCACATCGCAGCCCAGGCCGATGGACAGGACATTGCGCTGAGCACCGAAGCCGATGCCGCCCTTCACCACCGTGCGCGCGATGCAGAAATAGGCCGTCCCGTCCGGCAGTTTGGAGACCTGGGCCTGGATCTGGTTCGGGTTCAGGAAGGCCGAATAGATGTTCCAGCGGCTGCAGGCCCCGCCATGGCGCGGGATCGGCAGGCCGGACAGCGTGAACCGCTTGGAGATATTGCCGGCCAGATCGACCCGCAGCATATGCAGCGGAATGCCCCGGTTCTCCGGCCGGTTCAGCGTGGTCAGCCGGTGGCAGATCTGTTCGAACCCGGCCCGCCAGCGGTGCTGCAGCAATTCGATGTCATAGCGGCTTTCGCGCGCGCTTCTCAGGAATTCGTCATAGGGCAGCAGCAGCGCGGCGGCGAAGTAATTGGCCAGCGCGACCCGGCCCAGCGCCCGGGCCTGCCCATCCTTCAGCCCTTTTTCCATCAGCAGCATGTCGATCACCGACCCGGCCGACAGCAGCGCAATTTGATAGGCGAGTTGGAAGGACCGGCTAGCCCCGGTCAGGCGCTGCGAAACTTCCAGCAGGCGCTGCTGCGGGTGGAAGCGGCGGATCATGGGCAGATCGCCCTTCCCGCCGTCGCGTGGCTCGACGAAATTGACCCGGACCTCATGGGCCTGGTGCAGATACTCGCTCAGCGCGTCGAGAGACCGAACGGTGCCGCCGACGGTGCCGATTTCCCGACGGACCCGGTCCGCCTCGTCCTCCAGGTCGCCGAAATAATTGCTGTTGGCCTGGACCATGTCGGAGACGACATCGGCGGCGGATTGCGCACTGGCGCCGAGCCCGCCGATCAGCCCGCCCAGACTGCCGCGCCCGTCCGGATCGTCGGCGGCCGACGCGGCCAGGCTGCGCGCGTCGGTCAGGGTCGTGTGATAGGCGTCGCAGACATGCAGCAGCGCACGGGCGGATTCCGGGCTGACCTCCACCAGATCGCGGACATCGGTGTTGCGAACGTCGAATTCCTCGAAAATCGGATCGGCCAGCGCCTCCATGACATCGGAATAGAGGCGGCTCTCCTCCTCCTCCGCCAATTGGTCGACCGGCACCGCAAACAATTCGGACAGTTTGAGCAAAAGCGGCACGGTCAGCTTGCGCCGATTATGCTCGATCAGGTTCAGATAGCTGGCGCTGACCTCCAGCTTTTCGGCTAGGGCGGCCTGGCTGAGACTGTGTTCGCGGCGCAGGCGGCGGATCTTCGGGCCGATTTTCGGCGCGTCTTTCGCGGGTTTGCGGGCCATGCCTTTACTCCATTTACATATAGTAAAGCATTTTCTGGAAATCTTTACAATAAGTCATGTCGGTTAGCATTGTGCGCCGCATCATTTCCCAGTATCCCGGTTGTCAGCGGCGATCACGTCGGCTTTACATCAGTTGTAAAGACATTGACAGCGCCGATCGATCAACGGATTTGAACGAGAGGACAGACCAATGGATAGCCTGGGACCGAACGATAACTGGGGCTGGGACGACGGTAAGGGCGAAGAGTGGGACGCGCCGGATTACGCGCCGGACCGCTGGGCCACGACGCGCCGCGATTTCACCAAGGAAGACGTCGCCAAACTGCGCGGCTCGATCCAGATCCGCCACACGCTGGCCGAAATGGGTGCCAAGAAGCTGTGGAAGCTGATCAATGAAGAGCCCTATGTGAACACGCTGGGCGCCTTCACCGGCTGTCAGGCGACGCAGCATGTCCGCGCCGGCCTGCAGGCGATCTATCTGTCCGGTTGGCAGGTCGCGGCCGACGCCAACAATGCTGGTCAGATGTATCCCGACCAGTCGCTGTACCCGGTGTCCTCCGTCCCGCAGGTGGTGGAGCGGATCAACAACGCCTTCATCCGCCAGGATCAGATCCAGACCATGGAGCGTCTGTCTGGAGAAGACACGACCGACATCGACTGGTTCGCGCCGATCGTGGCCGATGCCGAGGCCGGTTTCGGCGGCCCGCTGAACGTCTTCGAACTGATGAAGGCGATGATCAAGGCCGGCGCCGCGGGCGTCCATTTCGAAGACCAGCTGTCGTCGGAAAAGAAATGCGGCCATCTGGGCGGCAAGGTTCTGCTGCCGACGCAGCAGGCGGTGCGCAACCTCAGCTCGGCCCGTCTGGCGGCCGACGTGATGGGCGTCCCGACGATCATCATGGCCCGTACGGATGCCGAGGCGGCCCGCCTGATCACCAGCGACATCGATCCGGCCGACCAGCCCTTCCTGACCGGTGAACGCACATCCGAAGGCTTCTACCGGATCACCGGCGGCATGGATATGTGCATCAGCCGCGGCCTGTCCTTCGCGCCCTATGCCGACCTGCTGTGGATGGAAACCTCCACCCCCAGCCTGGAACAGGCGAAGCAGTTCGCGGATGCGATCCACGCCGAATTCCCGAACCAGATGCTGGCCTATAACTGCTCGCCGTCCTTCAACTGGGCGAAGCATCTGGGCCCGACGGAATGCGAAGCCTTCCAGCGCGAACTGGGCAAGATGGGCTACAAGTTCCAGTTCATCACGCTGGCCGGGTTCCATAGCCTGAACTACGCCACGTTCGAACTGGCGCGGGCTTACAAGGATCGCGGCATGGCCGGTTACTCCGAGCTGCAGCAGGCGGAATTCGCGGCCGAAGCCAACGGCTTCTCCGCCACTCGCCACCAGCACGAAGTCGGCGTCAGCTACTTCGACGCGGTCAATACGGCGACGGCCAAGGAAAGCGCCACCACGGCGATGGCCGAATCGACCGAAACCGCGCAGTTCCACTAAGGCCGAGAACTCTCCCTTAAGGGAGGCCGGCCCGGTTTAGCGGGGAAACCGAAGACCGCCCGTCGGAGCAATCCGGCGGGCGGTTTCGTTTTGGGTGCGCGATCCGGCGGAGGATGGTTGCCGCCCCCCATCACCGCGCTACAATCGGGGCTAGAAACCGGGGAGGATATTCTGTGCATCGATCGGGGATGGGAAAGGGCTGCGTGGCGGCCCTGTTGGGTTTTCTGCTTTTCGCGTCGTCCGCAGATGCACAGGACGACACCTATGTTGCCGGCGAAATTCACGGCATCACCGTCTTTGCCTTCCATCCCGAGGCGGAGCGGATCGGCAATGTCCGCACGACCGACGCCGAAACCGCGATGCAGACGATCGGGGCGGCCATCGACCGGGCCTTTCGCGGCTCGGAATTCACCCGCAAGCGGATCGACGCCCTGAAGAAGAAGGGCGACATCGAATTCTATTACGACGCCAACCATCCGAAGAATGTGATGTCGGAGGTCAATATCGCGCTGTATCTGCCGGAATACTACACGCCGTCCAAGGGCAAGCGGACCTTCCTGATCCTGATCGGCCGCACCGGCATTCAATGGACCAATGACGAGCTGGCCGCCGCCGTCGCCCATGAGTTGGCCGGACACGCCTATCAGCGCATGCAGGGTCGTTTGCGCGACATGCGCATCCTGGACGCCGAATGCGAGGCCTATCTGGTCCATGAACAGGCGAACCAGGATATCGGTGCCGACAAAACGACGGACGAAGCCATCAGCCTGCGCCAGGCGACCGATTATCACTGGTGCGACGATTTCCGGCGCTGGACCTTGGCCGAGGGGCTGGCCGTCGCGGACGAATGGGACGAATTGAACCCCGACGTGCCGGCGCTGCTGAAGGCGTTCAAAACCTATATCGCGGATCAAGGTTGATGGGGACGGCCTGTTCTTTACAGGCGGCCGGCCGGTGATATTCTCAGCCTGCCTATCCATGTGCGGCTAGGGTTCCGCCGTCCCCGGAAATCAATCGCGGGAACGGGCCTGGACCGAGCGCCGTTATGAGCCGTGTACGGCAGACACCCGAGGACTAAAAACCCGGAGGGGATGGAAAGGGCGTGGTTACGCACGTCTTCCTTCCAACCCGCGAGGTCGTTATGTCCCTGTTCGGTCTGTTTCTGGTCCTGCTGGCCGCAATCTGTCACGCCACCTGGAACTTCTTCGTCAAACGCATCAATGCCGGGCCGGAACTGGTCTGGCTGTTCTCGATTATCGCCGCACTCCTCTATCTGCCGCTCGCCATCTGGATCTACCTGTCGGAGGCTCCGTCCTTCGGGGCGGTGGATTATCTCTTCATCATCGGCAGCGCCCTGCTGCACCTTGCCTATTTCCTGTTGCTGCAGACCGGATACCGCCATGGCGACCTGTCCCTGGTCTATCCGACGGCGCGGGCAACCGGGCCGGTGATCTCAACGTGTCTGGCGGTTCTGATCCTGGGTGAAACGGTTTCGCCCCAGATCCTTGTCGGCGCGGCGGTCGTGATCTTCGGCGTTCTGAACCTGACCGGTGGTTTTCGTCGCGGCGGCGGATCGATGGGAATTTCGCTGGCCTTCGGTCTGGGCGCGGGATTGCTGATCGGCGGCTATACCGCCTGGGACGCCTACACGGTTTCACTGCTGGCCGTGCCGCCGCTGTTGCTGGATTACGCGTCCAGCATCGCGCGGTCGACCGTCCTGGCCCCGATCGCCTGGGGCCGCCGCGCGCGGGTGGCGCAGATCTGGCGCGATCACCGCGCCGGTGTTCTGGTGATCGCGGTGTGCAATCCGCTGGCCTATATCCTGGTGCTCTACGCCCTGACATTCACCCCGGTGGTCTATGTCGCGCCGCTGCGCGAGACCAGCGTCCTGCTGACCGTTCTGGCCGGCAGTCTGTTCCTCGGTGAGGGGAACTTGAAAACCCGCCTGACCTGGTCGGCGGTCATCCTGGCGGGCGTCTCGATCCTGGCGACGGGTTAGGGAGGAATCCTGCCTCTTGACCGTTTAGGACAAGTGTCCTATATCCGTGCTTAGGACAAACGTCCTAGACACGTTAAGGAGGCGCGGCATGGCGCAGGATACGAAGCGGGCGCAGATCGTGGAAGAGGCGGACCGGCTGTTCTATCAGCAGGGGTTCGACCATACGTCCTTCGCGGATATCGCCGATGCCGTCGGGATTTCCCGCGGCAATTTCTATTATCATTTCAAGACCAAGGATGAGATCCTGGACGCCGTGATCGAACGGCGCATCGTCAATACGCAGGCCATGCTGGACCGTTGGGAAATCGAAGGCGAGACGCCGGAGGCGCGCATTCGCGGCTTTATCGATATCCTGGTGGTGAATGCCGACAAGATCCGTCAGTTCGGCTGCCCGGTCGGCACGCTGACATCCGAACTGACCAAGCTGGGCCATCCGTCCCTGTCCGGCGCCAAGGAGTTGTTCACCTTGTTCCGCCAATGGCTGAAACGCCAATTCGAAGCCATGGGCGTGACGGAAAAAGCCGACGAGCTGGCGATGCATCTGCTGATGCGCAGCCAGGGCGTCGCCACCCTGTCCGCCGCCTTCAAGGATGACAGTTTCGTCCGCCATGAGGTGGACCAGATGTACCGCTGGGTGCGCGACCAGGCCGCCTGATCCCGCCCCGCCAAACCGATAATCGAATAGCCGGAAAGGACGAGAACCGATGTTCGTCGTACAGTTGAGGTTTGCCGAAAACAAGGCCCTGGCAGGCCAGTTCATGGAGGGTCACAAGGCCTGGATTCAGCAGGGATTCGACGATGGAATCTTCCTGCTGGTCGGCAGCCTGTCCCCCAATCTGGGCGGGGCCGTCCTAGCCCATGGCATCGACCGCGACGCCCTGTGCGCGCGCGTGGATCAGGACCCCTTCGTCGCGGAAGGCGTGGTGACCGCCGATATCGTGGAAATCACGCCGAACCGGGCCGATGACCGGCTGGGCTTTCTGCTGAGCTGATCCCAGCGGCCGACAGGGCCGCTTCCGACTTTCCGATACGACCGATCCCGACTTGCGCGCAATCGCGTGCAAGAACCGGGTGGCGCGTGCCGCCACCTTCGGGTTCCAACCACTCAGGAGATAATGATGACATCAAGAGTTTTGACATTGGCCCAGGCGGCCATTGCCGCCGGCATGCTGCTGACCTCGGCCGCGCAAGCCCAGGACACGGGCAGTTCCGCCGGGATCAGCCCCTGGGGACCGGCGGATGAGATCGGCACCCTGAACATGATGACGGACGATAGCCGCACCGACATTCTGGGCCGGATCGCCGGCGGCAAGATCTACGATCTGGCGGTCGAAATGTTCGTCGGCATGCCGAATTGCTGTGCCGATTTCGGCGACCCGAACTATCAGTCCTGGATGACGCATTCCCCGTCGCGCGGCGAGACGCATGAGCACCTGTCCTATTCCGGCGATGGCGTCTCCATGTATACCCATACCGGCACCCATATCGACGCCCTGAACCATTTCGGCCTGCATGGCGAGATCTGGAACAAGGTCAAGGCGGAAGACGCCCTGGAAACCCGGGGCTGGACCAAATCCGGCGTCGACAAATATCCGCCGATCGTGGCGCGGGGCGTGATGATCGATGTCGCGGCGTCGAAAGGGGTCGACGTGCTGCCGCCCTCCTATGCGGTCACGGTGGACGATCTGAAGCTGGCGCTGGAACGCCAGGGTTCCGATCTGCGGCCGGGCGATGTCGTCCTGGTCCGCACCGGGTTGATGAAGGTGTGGCCGGACAAACAGAAATTCCGGCTGTGGGACCAGCCGGGGCTGAGCCTGGACGCGGCGCGCTGGCTGGTCGAGGACCGGAAGGCAATGCTGCTGGGTGCCGACAATTTCGGGGTCGAGGCCTTCCCGTCGACCGATCCGGACAATTTCGTGCCAGTTCATTCCTATCTTCTGGCGGAGCGCGGCGTGTCCATGCTGGAGCTGGTCTGGCTGGAGGATCTTTCGGCGGAAGCGGTCTATGAATTCCTGTTCATCGCCTCGCCGCTGAAGATGCGTGGCGCCACCGCGTCGCCCCTGCGTCCGATCGCCATTCCGGTTCGGACAGTGAACTGAATTGAGCTATTCTCCCCGCCGGGATTTCCGGCGGGGATTTTCCAACAGGAGACTTAAGGCTGTGACCGATAAGACCATTCCCGGCCCGGACGGGCTGCCGCGCTGCCGCTGGGCCGGGTCCGCGCCGGACTTTTTCCAGTATCATGATACGGAATGGGGCTTCCCGGTCGGCGACGATATCCGCTTGTTCGAGAAGATCTGCCTTGAAGGGTTTCAGTCCGGCCTGTCCTGGCGGACCATTCTGGACAAGCGGGAGAATTTTCGGGCCGCCTTTCAGGGCTTCGATTTCCGCAAGGTGGCCGAATTCGGCGAAGCCGATGTCGAGCGGTTGCTGCAAGACGCCGGCATCATCCGGCACCGCGGCAAGATCGAGGCGACGATCAACAACGCCAAACGCGCCTGCGAAATGGTGGAGAAGGAAGGCTCCATCGCGACCTTTTTCTGGCGCTACGAACCCGATCCCGCCACCCTTCCCGAACCGCAAAGCCAGAGCACGTCGCCGGAATCCGTCGCGATCTCCAAGGAGCTGAAGAAGCGCGGCTGGAAATTCGTCGGGCCGACCACCGTCTTCGCCTTCCTGCAGGCGATGGGACTGATCAACGATCATGCCGAGGGCTGCGTGACGCGGGAGAAAGTGGAAGAGGCGCGGCGCGCCTTTAACCGCCCCACCGGGTGACGGGGCTTCAGAAGCGTGTTGAACTTTTGACGGGCGACACGGCATAGTTGACGCCTGTCCGTTCGGTCCGGAGTTCGCGTCCCCCCATGCTCGATCCCGCCACGCTGGTCTTCACCTTCTTCACGGCGCAATGTGCCGGGACCGTGGCCCTGATCGCGGTCTGGTTCATCAATCGCGGTGTGCCCGGTATCGGCCTGTGGGTCATGGCGCGGGTCACGTTGGGGCTGGGGCTGCTGCTGTTTCTGCTGCGCTTCGACATCCCGCTGGTCGCGTCGGCCCTGATCAGCACCACCCTCATCCTGTTCGGGCATGTCCTGGCGATTGCCGGGTCGCGGCGTTTCATGGACCGCGCGCCGATCCCGTGGACCTGGGTCGCGGCCTTCTTCGCCGTCTATTGGCCCCTACTGGCCTATCTGGCGTCCATGGCGCCGGAGGCGCCCTACCGGCATATCGTCGTATCCGCGGCTCTGACGATCCTGTCCTTCGTGAATGTCTGGTCGCTCTGGCCGCGACGGTCCAATCTGGTGCAGTTCTCGCCCCGTGTCATGGCGGGAATCTACGGCGTTACCGGCCTGTTCTTTCTGGTGCGCGCCGGACGCTATGGCGCGGCCGCGCTGGGCCTCGCGCCGCCACCCGATCCGGTCGGCGATATCGTTCTGGTCATGCTGGAAGGCACCGCCGCGTCGGTCCTGATCGCGTCGACCTATATCACCATGGTCACCGAACATCTGCAGGCCGATCTGCGCCAGCAGGCGGAAACGGACCCGCTGACCGGCCTTCTGAACCGCCGCGCCTTCGACCGCCAGGCAAAGCGCGCGATCCAGGCCGCCGAACGGCATGGCGATCCGACCTACCTCCTGTTTCTCGATCTCGATCATTTCAAATCGGTCAATGACCGCTTCGGACATGCGGCCGGTGACCGGGTGATCCAGGGGCTGGCGGTCACCATCCTGGCGACCGTGCGGGAGACCGATCTGTCGGCCAGGCTGGGCGGGGAGGAGTTCGCGGTCCTTCTGACCCGCACCGACGCGGCCACGGCCCAGGCCGTCGCGGACCGTATCCGTCGGCGGATCGAGGGTCAGACGTTCCAAGACGGCACCGACCGTTCCTTCAATGTCAGCCTTAGCGTCGGAATTGCGGAGCTGGACCGCGGTGACACGCTGGACGCCCTGATGCACCGGGCCGACGGGGCGCTGTACTTGGCGAAGAAAACGGGCCGGAACCGGGTCGTCGCCGACATCGCCGAGCCGATCCGCGCCGTCGCGGCGGGATAGCGCCTTTCGGCGTTTCAGATCGCGCGGATTTTCCGCAGGCGCGGATCCAGGAAATCGCGCAGCCCATCGCCCAGCAAGTTGAGGCCCAGCACCGCCCAGAGAATGGCAAGTCCGGGGAAGATCGCCTGGCGCGGATCGACATAGAGCAGGGTTTGCGCATCGGCCAGCATCTTGCCCCAGCTTGGATTGGGCGGTTTGACGCCGAGGCCGAGATAGCTCAACCCCGCCTCCGCCAGGATCGCGACGGCGAATTGGATCGTCGCCTGGACGGCGATGACGCCGGCGATGTTGGGCA
This sequence comes from Pacificispira sp., assembly GCF_965228185.1. Taxonomy (NCBI): domain Bacteria; kingdom Pseudomonadati; phylum Pseudomonadota; class Alphaproteobacteria; order Rhodospirillales; family Aestuariispiraceae; genus Pacificispira; species Pacificispira sp. The sequence goes on from NZ_CBDDHE010000010.1 coordinate 23,502, forward strand.
GAAGATGCTTCACCGCCACCGACGGCCAGGGCCGGCCCATGGCCAGCGCGGCGCGCAGGAAGGGCCGCGCCATGACCGACAGGGCGGCGCCGCGCACCACGCGGGCGAAGACGGCGATGTTGAAGATGCCGACCGCGACCACGACATTGATCGCGCCCGGGCCGTGTACGGCGGCAATCAGGACGGCGGACAGAAGCGCCGGGAAGGCGAAGATCAGATCGGCGCCGCGCGCGATCAGCATGTCGGCCGGACCGTCCCGGTTCATCGCCGCCGCCAGGCCCAGCGGCAGTCCGCCCGCCAGGCCCAGCGCGATTGCCGCCAGTCCGACTGTCAGCGCGGTGCCGGCCCCGCCCAGAATGCGCGACAGGATATCGCGCCCGAACATATCCGTGCCCAGCCAATGCCCGGCGCTGGGCCCCTGCAGCCGGTCCGCGATGGATTGCTGATCGATGCCGTAGGGCGTCCAGAACAGCGACAGGACGGCCGCCAGCAGGATCACGCCGGTCAGGGCGCCGCCGATCCATAATTGTGGGACGCGCGCCTTCATCCGCCGCTCCTCCGCAGCCTCGGGTCGATCACGCCATAGGCGATGTCGACCAGGAAACTCAGCATGACGACGAAGCCGGACAGCAACAGGACCAGATCGCGCACCAGGATCAGGTCGCGCTCGAAAATCGCCTGCAGCAGCAATCGCCCCAGGCCGGGCAGATAGAAGACGTTCTCGACGATCACCGCCCCCGCGACCAGAAAGGCGAATTGCAGGCCCATCAGCGTGGCGATCGGGATCATCGCATTGCCCAAGGCATGGCCGACGACGATGCGCCGGGCGCTCAACCCCTTGGCACGGGCCGTGCGGACATAATCCTCGCCCAGGGTTTCCAGCATCGATGCGCGGACCATGCGCGACAGGATCGCGGCTTCGGACAAGGCGAGTGCCAGGGCGGGCAGGATCAGCGCCTGCAAGCCCGGCCAGAGCCCGTCCTGCCAGCCGGGAAAGCCGCCGGCCCCGACCCAGCCGAGCTGAACCGCGAACAGCAGGATCAACAGGATGCCGAACCAGAAATTCGGGATGGCGAGACCGATCTGGGCGAAGCCCATGACCAGGACGTCCGTGACCCGGCCGCGCCGGATCGCCGCGGCGATGCCGAAGGGCAGGGCGATCAGGGTCGACAGGACGAAGGCCAGAATCGCCAGTGGCAGAGAGACCGCAAGCCGGTCGCGCACCATCTCCCAGATCGGCACGCGATAGACCTGACTGATGCCCAGATCCCCGACGGCCAGCCCGCCGATCCATTCCAGGTAACGTACCGGTGCCGGGCGGTCGAGGCCGAGCTGACTGCGCAGCGCGGCCAAGGTATCCGGCCGCACCTCCGTCCCCAACAGCAATTGCGCCGCGTCGCCCGGCAACAGCTCCAGGGCCAGGAACACGACAATGGAGGCGGCCAGCAGGGTCAGAACCAGCGCGGCCAGCCGGCGGATCGCGAAACCGATCATCCGGCGGCCGTCACGGGCAGGTGCGGGGCACGACCCCCGACGTCGGCAGGATTATTCCCAACGCGCCGCCGTCAGATCGTTCGCCTGGATCGGCGCGTTGGTCCACAGGCCCTTCAGTTCCTTGCGGATCACCGCGACCTTGGCGAGCTGGAACAGGAAGCCATTGACCGCGTCGTCGGCCAGAATGCGCTGGGCCTCCTTATACAGCGTGTTGCGCTGTGCCGGATCGGAAACGCCGTCGATCTTGGCCATCAATTCCTTGAAGGCCGGATTCTCATAGCCGAAATAGTATTCGTCGCGGGCATAGATGCCGATATCCAGCGGTTCCGTATGGGACACGATGGTCAGGTCGAAATCATGCTCGCCCTTGAAGACTTCCGACACCCACTGGCCCCAATCGACCGGGATCTGTTCGACCTCGAACCCGACTTCAGCCAGTTGCGCGGCGACGATCTCTCCGCCGCGACGGGCATAGGTCGGCGGCGGTAGTTTCAGGACCAGTTTCGTGCCTTCCGCGACGCCTGCTTCCTGCAGCAGCGCCTTGGCCTTGGCCGGATCATAAGGCGTCACGCCGGTCAGGTCGGTATAGGCCGGGCTGTGCGGCGCGAAATGCGATCCGATCGGCGTGCCGAAGCCGAACATGGCCCCGTCGACGATGGCCTTGCGGTCGATCGCGTGCTGGATCGCCTTGCGCACCCGGACATCCTGCAGCAGCGGACGGCGGTGGTTCATCGACAGGATGGTCTCGCCCTCGGTCGTCCCTTTCAGGACGGCGAAGCGGGGATCGGCCTCGAACTGGGCGACCGTTTCCGGCGCGCCGATATTCGGGATCGCATCCACATCGCCGGCCAGCAGGGCCGCGACCTGGGCCGCGGCATCGTCGATCACCTTGAAGGTGACGCGTTCCAGCGACGAAGCCTTGCCCCAATAGCCGGGATTGCGGACCAGCTTGATCGAATCCCCGCGCGCCCAGTCCTCGAATTTGAACGGGCCGGTGCCGACCGGGTTGGTCTTGTTGGTCTCGGCCGAAGCCGGATCGACGATCACCGCGTCGCCCCAGCCCAGATTCCACAACAGCAGGCCTTCCTTGCGGTTCAGCTTCAGGATGACGGTGCGGTCATCCGGCGCTTCGACCGAATCGATCGCGGAGAACAGGCCTTTCTGCGCATTCTCGGAGGCTTCGGCGACGGCACGTTCGAACGAGAATTTGACGTCGGATGCTTCCAGGGTCGCCCCGTCATGGAAGGTCACGCCCTCGCGCAGGATGAAGCGATAGGTCAGCCCGTCATTCTCGATCACCCAGCGCTCGGCCAGGCCCGGCTTCACCAGACCCTGGGAATCGATCCGGGTCAGGCCCTCGAAGACATTGGCATAGACGATTTCGTCGATCGCGGCGGGCGCGCCGGCGGTCGGGTCCAGATGCGGCGGTTCCAAGGTGATCGCCAGTGTCGCGCCGGTCTTCGCATGGGCGGCCCCGGACAAAGCGGTCAAACCAAGTGCGGCCCCGATCAGGCACGCGCCGAACATCTTTTTCATGGCAGAATCCCCATTATCATCCGCGCCGCGATGGCCCCGCCGACGCTCTTGTTGCCGGGACAGTATCAAGGCTTCCCCGCGGATTGAAGCGTCTTTCCGTTCGCAGACCTATGAACCGGCCATCAAATTCGGGCCGAACCGGTCGCGCCAGCCGGGCGCGCCGCCGGGATGGGCGGCGGCGCGGTAGACTCCGCGCGCCACGGCCCGGGCAAGGCAATCCGCCGCAATCGCCCCGATCCGCGCCAGACCGATCAGATCGACCGCCGGACCCGTGCCGGTTGCCAGGCCGAAAACCGTATCGCCGTCGAACGGCGTATAGACCGGCCGCACGGCCCGTCCCAGTCCCGCCTGGGCCATGACCGTCATGCGCTGAACATTGGTGTGACCCAGGATTGCATCGGTGGCGACGACGGCGATGGTGGTGTTTTGGTGCGCCGGTGCCGCGCCTCGCCCCCCGCCTCGCCCTTTGCCGGCCAGTTTGGGAAAGGCCGGTTCCGGGTCGGCCGGGCCGCCGGATGCGCCCAAACCGCCAAACTCGTCTTGCTGTTCGAAGGGTGCGGCGAAGAAACGACCGTCCGGAAAGACGACCTCTCCGAAGCAATTCACGGCGGCCAGGGCGGCGACGGTCGCGCCGGTCGTCGGGTCGACGGCCGATGCCGTGCCCAGCCCGCCGGCAAGCGATCCGGCCCGTGCGCCATAGCCCGCACCGGCCCGGCCCAGGGCGAAATCGGCCGACGCAGCCTCCACCGCCGCGCGGCCCAGCGCCCGGTAGGGCGGTTCCTCGCCCCAATTCTTATCGCCGCCATTGGCCAGGTCATAAAGGATCGCCGCCGGTACGATCGGCACATGGGTGTCGCCGGTATCGAAGCCCCGCCGCCGCGCGCCCAGCCAGGCAGCAACCGATCCCGCCGCGTCCAGGCCATAAGCCGATCCGCCGGACAGGACCAAGGCGTCGACGCCGTCGACCAGCCGGGCCGGGGCCAGGGCATCCGTCTCCCGCGTGCCGGGACCGCCGCCCCGCACATCGGCGGCGGCAACGGCGCGGATTCCGTCGCACAGCACGACGGTGGTGCCGCTCAATGCCGCTTTGTCCTCGGCATTGCCGACCAGCAGGCCGCCGACATCGGTCAGACTATTGCGCGGGCCGGGCCGAATGCCGCTCATGTTCCGGGACTCCAGCTCGTTTCCGGGTCCAGCGGATAGATCGGCCGCCGCACATTCCGGTAGGTCAGGCGGGTATTGTCCGAAGTGGTGACGCCGGACCCGTCCAGGGTCAGCGTGTGTTTCGGCAGCGCGCCGAACCCGGCGCGGTAATGGATGCGCGATTTCAGCAGCAGATAACGGGTCCGCGCCGGATCGATCCCCATCATGGTGAATATGCCCGTGTCCCAGGGTTCATGATGCAGGGAGGTGACGATGATCCGCACCCCGCGCACGCGCAGCAGCGCCGTCGCCCCGCAGCGGACGGTGACCCCGGTATACATCGGGCCTTCGACGGTAAAGCTGCCGTCGGACAGGCCTTCGACCGTGCCGGTGACCCGCAGGGGCCGGCCGGCCTCGCCGATGCTGGGCATATCCGTCTTGCCGCCCAGATCGAGCGTGACCGTCGCCCCGATACCGGCGCTGGTCATCTCCGCGACGGCGGCCGGGTCCCAGACGGTCGCGACCGCGACGCCGTCCAGATCCTGGCGCAGCACTTCCGCGATCGCGGTCATCACGTCCTGGGTCGCGCCCGATCCGCAATTGTCGGCATGGTCCAACAGGATGACCGGCCCGTCATTATAGCTCTTGGCGGTTTCGACCGCGCCGGCCAGATCGCGGTGACGGTAGACGAATTCTTCCCGCGCCGCCCAGGTCCGGGCCAGAAGATCGTCGCGCGCCGTGCGGCCTAGATCGGCGCTGTCGGCGATGACGACGGCGCTGTTGCCCGCGTCTTCGATGTCGGCCAGGGCGAAGCCGCCGAAGACCGTCGCGGCCAGAATGCCATCGCGGTTTTCCCAGTCGCGGCAGGCGGCGATCAGGCCACGCATCGGCTCGTCGTCGGTGCCCTGGCGCAATGTCTGGGACAGAAGCGGCGCCTGACCCCAGACCATGACGGGATTGGCCTCGCCCTTCGCGGCGGCCAGGACGATGCCGCCGACCTGTTCCGCGACTTCGTACATGTCGACATGGGGATAGGTCTTATAGCCGATCAGCGCCGTGCAATTGTCGACCATCGCGGCGGTCAGATTGCAATGCAGGTCGCAGGTCACGGCGATCGGCAGGTCCGGCGCGATCTCGCGGATCCGGCGCAGCAGCGCCCCTTCGCCATCGGACTCTGTTTCCGACACCATCGCGCCGTGGAGATCCAAAAGCGCGACGTCGCAGCCGCGCGCGACCTCCTCCAGGATGGCGCCGTTCAGGCGCTCGAACGCCTCGGCCGTCACCGGTCCGGCGGGCATCGCCTCCGCCGCGACCGGGGTGACGATCTCCGCACCCTCGGCCTCGGCAAGCTTGATATAGGCGGCCAGCGGCATGGCCGTATCGCGATAGGCCGCCGCCGCGTCCGGTCCGAAATGCAGGCCCCAATCCCGGAACCGCGCCATATCCGTGCGGATCGGAGAAAAGGTGTTGGTTTCGTGTTTAAGCATCGCGCAGAGAACGCGCATGAACCGACCTCTCTTGCGCCGATCAACCGCCCACCGGATCAGGCCCCTTCGGCCATGTCCTGCAGTTGATCGATATCGTTGATCTGGACCCGGCCGCCTTCCAGCAGGCGGATCACCCCATCGCGTTTGAGGTTGGTGAAAGTGCGGCTGACGGTTTCCGTCGTCAGACCCAGGAAATCGCCGATGTCGTTCCGGCTCATCGGCAAATGCAGGATCGACGGGTCATATCCCCGGGTCTCGGCGCGCCGCGACAGGCTCAGCAGGAAACTGCACAGCTTTTCCTGCGCCGTCTTGCGGCCCAGCAATAGCATCTGGTCCTGCGCCTGGGCCAGTTCGTTCGATGCCATCGACAACAACCGGCGTTCCAGTTTCGGGAACGTGTCCAGCAGCCCTTCCAGCTTGCGCCGGTTGAAACGGCACAGCGACACATCGCCGACGGCCTCCGCCGAATAGGAATAGACGTCGTTCATCGCCATGCCCAGGAAATCGCCCTCATACAGGAAGCCTGTTATCTGCCGCCGCCCGTCGGGCAACAGTTTGAACAGTTTCACGGCGCCGCCGGTGACGTTGAATACGAAATCGGCCGATTCCCCCTCGTCGATGATGGGGTCGTGGGTTTCGAAGGTCTGCCGGGTCAGAATCTTGATAAGTGCGTCCAGCTCCTCGCAATCCAGAACGCCGCAAATCGACATCTCGCGGATCTCACAGGCGGCGCAGGGATTCTCGACGGAATAGGGCAGGGCCCTCGGCGATCCGAGGATGTCGAGATCGCCCTGCGATTTCGACGGGTTAGAACGGCTCATATCGTCCCATCCAGGCTGTTTCCACGATCATGCCAAATGCGGGGGGAAATGCAACCGACCGGCATCGGCGCACGGATCTGCGACAGGTTGACCTAAATCAACGTATGCGGGGCGGTGTCTCGCCATCCTAGTCGGGTCGGCTTGCCGGCACAGCGTTTCACCACAGGGCCCGCCGTTATGCCTAAGATCGACCTATCGCCAGCACTCGTTCATCTGAGAGTGTCGCCCTTGGCGGCAGATTGGGTGGACCGGGCCCTGCCACTGGTGCGCGGGCTGCGCAGCGATCTCAGCCTGCGGGAATGGCGGGCATACTGCGCCCCGTTCCTGGATGGGACGGACAGTGCGTGCGGTCTGGAATGTGTGATCGACGAAAAGGACTATCTGATTGGATTGGCGGGCTACCGAGCCCGCCCGGACATCCGCCACGGCCGCGTTCTGGCGGTCGATCCCTTCGTGGCGGCCGATCTTTATGGCCGAAATCTCGCGGCCCGCATGTTGCTGGCCCGTTTGGACGCGCTGGCCGACCGGAACCAGTGTGACGCCATTCATATCTCCTATGAGGCCGCCGACGGGACGCTGCCGCTCCGGCCGGGCAATACATACGACCGGATGTCCGCCATGGGATACCGGGTCGACTCCTTGCGGCTTTGCAAGCAATTGCGCCTCGCGGTCTGACGCCCGCGCGGCATTCCAAGATAGGGGGGCGGGGGTGGACGGCCGCCGGTTGATGGGGGGCAAGACCCGGCGGCCGTCCCGGCCGATAGGGAAAGGCCGATAGGATCAAGATGGGGCCGCCTCGCCGTGGCGGAAGGGGCGATCACCAGAAGGTGAAGGGCGCCGCTGCGCCGGATCAGAGGTCTTCCTGGGTCGGGCGGTCCGGCAGGCGCAGGGCGAAGACGGTGCCATTGGCCCCGGTGCTGCGCAGGGCCAGTTCGCCGCCATGGTCGCGCGCCAGTTCCCGCGCGATCGACAGGCCCAGACCGGTGCCGCCCGCCCGGGCCGACCCCTCGAAGGGTTTGAACAGGTTTTGCTGGGCCCGGGGCGGCAGTCCGGGGCCATTGTCGGACACGGTGATCTCGGCCGCCCCGTCCCGGCATTGGGCATCGACGGCGATTTCCGTCGCCCCCGCCTCCGCGGCGTTCCGCAGCAAGTTGCCGAAGACCCGGTAGAGCTGCGCCCGGTCGCCATGAACCGTCACGGAGGGTTCGACCCGGCATTTCAGCCGCGCCTCATTGGGCAGGCCGAACCCGGCATCCGCGATCAGATCGGCCAGCGGCACCGGTTCGAATCGCAAGGCGCTGCCTTCCTGGCCGGCATAGTTCAGCGTCCGGCCGCACAGCGCCGCCGCCCGTTCGATGGCGTCCAGAATGCCGGGCGCGATCCGCCGCACTTCCGGATCCTCGGAATTCTCCAGCCGGTCGGACACGACGAGCGCGCTGGACAGGATGCCGCGCAGATCGTGATTGATCTTGGCCACCGCCGTGCCCAGGGCCGCCAAATGCTTCCGCTGGGTCAGGGCGTCGCGGATCGTCGTCTGCATGGCGGCCAGTTCGCGCTCCGCCACACCGACTTCGTCGCGTCGGCCGCTGGGCCGGATCACGGTGTTCTGGTTCTCGGGATGGGCCCGGAACCGCGCCATGTTGCGGATCAGCCGCTTCAACGGCCGGACCAATTGCCGCCGCAGGACCAGGAACACCAGCAAGGCGGTGATCAGCGAGATGGCGAGGCTGAGCCAGAAAACCCGGAATGCAAAGGCCAGGATCGCCTCGCAAAGCGGTCCGTCCTCCATCACGATTTCCAGCTCCACCGCGGGGTTGCGGGGTGATGGGCCGACGATGCGCAGGACACGGCTTTCGTCCTGGGTCAGCGCGGCGAAGGCCTCTGCCACCATCGTCATCGGGCCTTCCGAATCCGGGCGAACCGTCGCGTCGACGTCCGGCGGCGATTCCAGCATCAAGGACAGTTTCAGATCGCCGCGCCGGGCCGCGACGGAATAGGCCTCAACGAAACCCAGCAGTTCCTGGGTCAGTTCCTCCGACACCATGCCGTCCGGCGTGGCGTCCAGGACCAGAACGGACAAATGGGCGGCAACCATTCGGTCGTGAATATAGGTTTCGCGGAAACGCGCCACGGAGGGAACGAAAATCAGCACTTCCGCCGCCATCACGAAGATGATGGTCAGCAACAGAAGACGCGCCGAAAGGCTTTTCATTCAACTCCCCGTCCTGTCCCCAAACAATACTTGCCGGCCCCATGCGCAGAATCGCGCGGATCGCGTTGACTTGCGTGGTTCACCCCACTATACAGCGGCGTCGAATTCCGGGGTGCAACCCCAAAAGACGTCGGAGACGAACCGTGAAACGCACTTATCAACCCAGCCGCCTTGTCCGCAAGCGTCGCCACGGCTTCCGTGCGCGCATGGCCACGAAGGCCGGTCGCCGGGTGCTGGCCAACCGCCGCGCCAAGGGCCGCGCGAAGCTGACCGCCTAATCGGGAACGGCCCGCCCGGCTGTTCCGAAACGCCGCCGATCGCCATGACTGACCGGACGATCACCCTGGCGCGCATGAAGAAACGGGCGGAGTTCCTGCGGGTGACGCGGGCGCGGACCAGCGCGGGCATGCCCGGACTGGTTCTGCAGGCATGCCCCTGGGGCGACACGATGTCACCCCGCCAGGCGGCGACCGTCAGCGAAAAGATGTACCAGGATGCGGGCGGCGGCGACGGCGCCCGCATCGGTTTTACCGCCAGCAAGAAGGTCGGCAACGCCGTGACCCGCAACCGGGCCAAGCGGCGCCTTCGGGCCCTGAGTGCGGAAGTGATGACCCGGCATGCGGAACCGGGTCTTGACTATGTCCTGATCGCCCGGCAGAGCACTGCCACCCGTTCCTACGCCGCGCTGCGCGGGGACCTGGAACGGGCGCTTAAGCGACTCAAGCTCTGGCGGGACGTCTGAAACCGGGCGGGACCGGCCCCGGAAAGAGGCAAGGCGGAATGAACGATTCAAGAAACCTGATTTTGGCGATCGGCCTGTCGGCCCTGATCCTGTTTGGCTGGCCGTATATTCAGGAAGCGCTGTTCCCGTCGCCCCCCGCACCGCCGCAAGTGGCCCAGAACACGCAAGGCGTTCAGCAACCGACCGCCGGCGGTCAGACCGGGACCGTGACGCCGGGCGTCGATGACGGCGTTCCGACCGGGGCCGCCGACATGGCCGCGCCGGTCCTAGATTCCGTCACGCGCGAACAGGCGCTGGAACAGGCCCCGCGTATCGCCATCGAAACGCCGCGCCTGACCGGATCGATCAATCTGCGTGGCGCCCGCGTCGACGATCTGACCCTGAAGGGCTATCGCCAGACGATCGACGAGGATTCCGCGCTGATCGACCTGCTGGAGCCGAGCGGCAGCCCGAAACCCTATCTGGTGCAATTCGGCTGGGTTCCGGCCGAGGGGCTGGAAGTGCCCAATGGCGACACGCTGTGGACGGCCGACGGCGAGACCCTGACGCCCGATACGCCGGTCACGCTGCGCTGGACCAACGAAGCGGGCGTGACCTTCGAACAGGTCTTCGCCATCGACCGCAATTACATGGTGACGGTCACCCAGCGCCTGACCAACGGGACGGATACCGCGCTGTCGCCACAGACCTTCGGCCGGATCTTCCGGTCCGGCGTGCCGAAGCTGGAAAACTTCTACATCCTGCATGAAGGGCTGATCGGCGTGTTCGACGGCGTCCTGGAAGAGCGGGATTACGACGAGATGGCCGACAGGGCCAACGGCACCGAACGGTTCACCACGACCGGCGGCTGGATGGGCATCACCGACAAGTACTGGCTGGTCGCCCTGGTCCCGGATCAGGCCAATGCCGTGCAGGCGACCTTCCGCCGGACGCCGCGCACCGCCGAGGGCCAGTATCACGTCAATTTCGTGAACGACCCGCAGAGCGTCGCGCCGGGGACCAGCGCCGAGACCACCGGCCGCTTCTTCGCCGGGGCCAAGGAAACCACGCTTCTGGACAAGTACGGCGAGGATTTGGGTATCACCAATTTCGACCTGGCGGTCGATTTCGGCTGGTTCTATTTCCTGACCAAGCCGATCTTCTACGCCATTCATCTGCTGAACGAATTCCTGGGTAATTTCGGTCTGGCGATCCTGGCCCTGACCGTGGCGATCAAGTTGGCCTTCTTCCCGCTGGCCAACAAATCCTACAAGTCGATGAGCAAGATGAAGCTGCTGCAGCCGAAAATCGTCGAGATGCGCGAGCGTCTGGGCGACGACAAGCAGAAGCTGCAGCAGGAGATGATGGAACTGTACAAGAAGGAAAAGGTGAACCCGCTGTCGGGCTGTTTGCCGATCCTGGTGCAGATTCCCGTCTTCTTCGCGCTCTACAAGGTGCTGTTCGTCACCATCGAAATGCGCCACGCGCCCTTCTATGGCTGGATCGAAGACCTGTCGGCGCCGGATCCGCTGGGCCTGTTGACCGGGTTCGGTCTGATCGACTGGCAGGTTCCTGCCTGGTTGATCCTGTTCAACATCGGGCTGTGGCCGATCATCATGGGCTTCACCATGTGGTTCCAGCAGAAGCTGAACCCGCCGCCCGCCGATCCGATTCAGCAGCGTATCTTCGCGCTGATGCCGATCTTCTTCACCTTCATCCTGGGCGGGTTCCCGGCCGGTCTGGTGATCTACTGGGCCTGGAACAACTCGCTGTCGATCCTGCAGCAATATGTGATCATGCGCCGCATGGGTGTCGCGATCGGCGGCGGGCGCATCGAGGATGCGGACAAGAAGCCGGAAGAGAGCAAGCCCGCCGAAACCAAGGCCGACGGCAAGAAAGACGCCGCCAAGAAAACCTCCGGTAAAAAGGCGGAAGGCAAGAAGGCCGGAGGCAAGAAGGCTGCCGGCAAGAAGGCTGCCGGCAAGAAGGCCAAAGGCAAAAAAGCCGAAGCCGAGGCGCCTGAACCCGTGACCACCGAAGACGCCGATACCGGCGACGCGGCCACTGGGGATAGCACGGGCGGCGACGGGAAAGCCGACGAGACGAAGTCGAGCTGAAATCATGCCTGACTTCGAGGAGACCGGGCCGGATTCCGAACAGCGTGAGGCGGGCCGCAAGCTTTTCGCGGGCGAATGCCGCTTCATGCTGGGCTGCGTCGCGATGGAGCAGCTTCCGGTCCCCGGCCTGCCCGAAATCGCCTTCGCCGGCCGGTCGAATGTCGGTAAGTCCAGCCTGATCAATGCCCTGACCGGCCGCAAGACGCTGGCCCGCACCTCCAACACGCCCGGCCGCACGCGCGAGATCAATTTCTTCGAATTCGAAAACCGGCTGCGTCTGGTCGACATGCCGGGTTACGGTTTCGCCAAGGTCCCGAAACCGATGGTCGAGGGCTGGACGCAGCTGATCCACGACTATCTGCGCGGCCGCGCGGTGCTGCGCCGGCTTTGCGTTCTGGTCGACAGCCGCCACGGCCTGAAACCAAACGACGAGCAGTTGATGACCATGCTGGACAAGGCGGCGGTCAATTACCGTGTCATCCTGACCAAGACGGACAAGCTGGGCGGCGGCGGAATCCGCCAGGTCGAGGCGGCGGTGACGGAAGCCCTGAAAAAGCATCCGGCGGCCGTTCCGGTCCCGCTGAGCACCAGTTCCGAAAAAGGCCTGGGCATCGAAGAATTGCGCGCCGAACTGGCAAGCTTCGCGGAGCCGGGGTAAGGTCCGGGCAAAACCGGACCGGCGACAAGCAACAAGGGAGCAGGATGGGACGATGACGACGGGTGACAGCGGCCACGTGGCGGCGGACAAGGCGCGGCGGCGCGTCGAATGGCTGGCGCAGGCCGGCATCCTGACCGAGGCGCTTCCCTTCATGCGGCGCTACAACGACAAGACCCTGGTCGTGAAATATGGCGGTCACGCCATGGGCGACGCCCATCTGGCGCGCCTCTTTGCCCGGGACATCGTGCTGCTGAAACAGGTCGGTGTGGACCCGATCGTCGTGCATGGCGGCGGGCCGCAGATCGGCCAGATGCTGAACCGGATGTCGAAGGAAAGCGTCTTCGTCGACGGGCTGCGCGTCACCGACCAGGAAACGGTCGACATCGTCGAAATGGTCCTGGCGGGCTCGATCAACAAACAGATCGTCGCCTCGCTGCAATCCGAAGGCGGGCAGGCGATCGGCCTGTCCGGCAAGGATGGCGGGCTGATCAAGGCGCGCAAGCTGCAGCGCACGACCAAGGACCCGGAAAGCAATATCGAGAAGGTTCTGGATCTCGGTTTCGTGGGTGAGCCCTATGATTGCGACACGACGATCCTGGAGATCCTGCGCAAGAGCGATTTCATCCCCGTCATCGCGCCCATCGGTATGGGTGAAGGGGGCGAGACCTATAACATCAACGCCGATACGGCAGCGGGCGCCATCGCCGGGGCGGCGGGCGCCAAACGCCTGCTGCTGCTGACCGATGTCGCGGGCGTGCTGGACAAGGAAGGCCATCTGATCCCGGAACTGACCGTGTCCGAGGCCGAGAAGCTGCAGGAGAAGGGCATCATTTCCGGCGGCATGATCCCGAAGATTCAGACCTGCATCGAGGCCGTTCGCGCCGGGGCCGACGGAGCCGTCATCCTGGACGGCCGCCACCAGCACCAGATCCTGCTGGAACTGTTCACCGAACACGGCACGGGGACGCTGATCCGGGCAGATTGACCGGGGCCGCGCGAGGCTTACTCGGCCGGGGCCTTCCCGATCCCCATCATGGTCCAGCGGCGGTAATAGATCGACTTGAACGCCGTCGCCGCCCAGGAGACGGGGACCATGAAGGCGCGCAGCAAGGCCGGGACCGGGCTGGGACGGATCACGTCCATGAAGACGACATAGCGGCGGCCGTCATGGTCGTTGACGGAGCGGTGCATCAGCGTGTCGTCGAAGATGAACAGCGGGTCGTCGGCCCAGTAATGCTTGGTCTTGCCGCATTCGATGAAGACCTCGGCATCCTTCACCGGTGTCAGGTTGTAGAGCGCCCGCAGGGTCAGGCGCAGCGGGCCGAAATGGAAATTGGTCCGTTCCGTGCCCTGAAAGACCGAGACGGCGATGGTGCGGATATGCCGAAAATCGCCGTTCAGCGGCTCGAATTCGCGGTTGTAGCGCTGCCCGAACCAGCGGAACAGGAACATGCCGCGCTTGGCGTCGGGACCCAGCTCGCTGTCGATCCGCCGAATGACCGTATCCTTGTTGTCGCGGAAGAAGGACAGGACCGTGTCCAGTTCCGCCTGGCATTCTTCGGAGAAATCCTCCCGCCGATAGATCTTGCGGTTCCGGTGGCTGACCAGATCCAGCAGCAGGTTCAGCGGCGCGACCAGCCAGGTGGTGAAGCCGTTGCCGCTGAAATAGCGCTGGAACAGATAGAAATCCCGGCGCTCGTTACGGATCACGTCCAGCAGCCCGCAAACGAGATAGACCGCCGTGATGACGGGAATGAAGGTCAGCGTCACCGCCAGGAACAGGGCGGCGATGATCGCCTGCTTGACCTTCTTCTTGCCGATGCGGACGGCCAATCGACCCCCTATCGGCGCAGCGTGCCGCCGGTGGATTTCGTGACATTGGCGACGATCTTGTCGCCGACCGCCTCGATCTCCTTATCCGTCAGCGTCGCGTCGACCGGCTGCAGCGTCACGGACAGGGCGATGGACTTCTTGCCGTCCATTTCCGCGCCCTCATAGACGTCGAAGACGGTGGCATCGGTCACCAGAGCCTTGTCGGCGCCCAACGCGGCACGCACCAGCTTCTCCGCCGGGACGTCGGCATCCACCAGGAAGGCGAAGTCGCGGCCGACCGGCTGGAAGGACGAGGCCTGCAGCAGCGGACGGCCCTTGCCCGCGCCTTTCTTGGCCTTGGGCTGCGGAATGTTCTCGACGAAGATCTCGAAGGCCGCGACGCGACCGCGCAGGTCATAGCGCTTGGCGACCGCCGGATGGATCTCGCCGAACCGGGCCAGCACGTTCGGGCCCAGGCGGAAACAGCCGGTGCGGCCCGGATGGTACCAATCCGGCACGTCGGAATTGTCCGATTGCAGCTTGTCGACCGGCGCGCCGCAGGCCTCCAGCACCGCCAGAACGTCCGCCTTGGCGTCAAAGACATCGGGCTCGCGGGTCTTCTCGGCCCAGTGGCGCGGCACCGCCTTGCCGGATCGAAGGCCGGTCGCGACCGTGTCCTGATCCTTCGGCCCGCGTCCGCGATAGGCCGGACCGACCTCGAACAGGGCGACATCGCCGTATCCCCGGCCGGAATTGCGCTGCGCCGCCGCCAGCAGGTTCGGCAGGATGGACGGACGCATCGTGTCCAGATCGGCGCTGATCGGGTTGGCGATGGCCAGCACCTTGGCATCGCCGCCGAAGGCGACCGCGTCGGCCTTGGCCATGAAGGACCAAGTCACCGCCTCGAACATGCCGCGCTGGGCCAGCACCTTCTTGGAGAAGGCGATGCGGCGCTGGGTCAGGGTCAGGATCGGCTGCGGCAGCGCCCCGTCCAGGGTCATGGAGACCGCCGGAATCTGATCGAAACCCTTAACCCGCAGCACTTCCTCGATCAGGCATTGTTCATGCTCGATATCATTCCGCCAGGTCGGGTTGTTGACCGTGATCATGCCGTAGGGCTGCATCGTGACGAAGCCGAGCCGGTCGAGGATATCCACCGCCTCTTCCGTCTTCACGGCAAGGCCGCCGAAGCTCTTCAGTCGTTCCGGGCGCAGCACGATGGTCTTCACATTGCTTTGGATTTCCCCGGCATCGACGACATGGGACGTCTCGCCGCCGCACCATTCCGCAATCAGCTTGGCAGCCACGGCGACGCCCCATTTCGCGCCTTCCGGGTCCAGTCCGCGCTCGAACCGGTAGCGGGCGTCGGATTCGATGCCCAGACGCCGGCCGGTCTCCGCCACGCGCACCGCATCGAACAGGGCGCATTCCAGGAAGACCTCGGTGGTCTCGTCGGTGCAGCCGCTCAATTCACCGCCCATGACGCCGCCGATCCCTTCCGGGCCGTTTTCGTCGGCGATGATCGGCATGCCGGCTTCCAGCGTGTATTCCTTGCCGTCCAGCGCCAGGATCTTCTCTCCGGCCTCGGCATGGCGCATCAGCAGCGTGTCGCCCTTCACCTTGGCGGCGTCGAAGACATGCAGCGGGCGGCCCAGATCGTGGGTGACATAGTTGGTGACGTCGACCAGCGCCGAAATCGGGCGCAGGCCGATGGCCGTCAGACGGCGCTGAACCCAGGCCGGGGACGGGCCATTCTTCACGCCCCGGAAATGCCGCCCGGCGACATAGGAACAATCATTGCCGATCGTCTCCGACCGCGCCCATTTCAGCGGCGAGTCATAGGTCCCCTCGACCGGCGTCAGATCGATCGGCTTCAGCGTGCCCAGACCCTTGGCGGCCAGGTCGCGCGCGATGCCGCGCACACCCAGGCAATCGCCCCGGTCCGGCGTGATGGCGATTTCGATGACCGGATCGTCCAGGCCCATATATTCCGCGAAGGATTTCCCCAGCGGTGCGTCTTCCGGCAGGTCGATGATGCCGTCATGATCGTCCGACAGGCCCATTTCCCGCTCGGAACACAGCATGCCGTTGGATTCCTCGCCCCGGATGACGCCCGGCTTCAGGGTCATGTCCGTGCCGGGCACATAGGCACCGGACGGCGCGAAGACGCCCTTCATCCCGGTCCGCGCATTGGGCGCGCCGCAGACGACCTGAACCAGCTCGCCGCCTTCCTCGGTCTCGACCATGCAGACGCGCAGCCGGTCCGCATTCGGATGCTGCTTCGCCTCGCGGACATAGCAGATCGTAAACGGCTTCAGCTTCGCCGCCGGATCGTCGACGCCCTCCAGCTCCAGGCCCAGCGAGGTCAGCGCATCGGTGATTTCCGTCAGCGACGCCTCGGTTTCCAGATGGTCTTTCAGCCAGGAAAGGGTGAACTTCATGGATCTGTCCGCACGTTTAAAGAAAGGGAGCGCTGTCTATACCGCCGCCGCCGGGACGGGGCAATGCCGGTCCGGCGACAAGGCCCGAAATCCGGGGCTTCAGTCGTCCCGCAGGAGGGTGGGGATGTCGCGATGGGCGTGGAGGATGCGCAGGACCTCGATCCGGTCGGACAGGTCGCGATAGAAAATCAGGTAGGGGAAGTCTCGCAGCGGCCACGCCCGCAAGCCTGGAACTCCCGCCGGCAACGCATAGCGCAGGGCGCCGATGGCCGGGTTGTCCGCAATTCGGGCGACCCCGTCCCGGACGGCACCCGTAAAGCGCCGCGCCAACGCTTTTCCGCCTTCACCGACAAGATACTGCGCCGCATCCCGAAGGTCGGTTTCGGCCGATACCCGGTAGCGGACCGGCTTCGCCGTCACCCGCGCTCCATCCGATCGATTTCCGCATCCATCCGGTCGAAGAAGGCACCATCCATCGCGCCGCCTTCCGGTGAGTCCATTCCCTCGGCAATCAGCGCCCGAAAACGCTGACCCTCCAAATCCCTGCGGATCAAATCGCGGATATATTCGCTGCTCGACACATAGCCGCGCGTCGACACCGCTGTGTCGACCTCGGCCTTCATCTCTTCGGTCAGGGATATATTCATCGTCGCCATGCCCTCAAAATAGGGGCGATGGCAAAAATTGGCAATGATCGGATATCGGCAAGCCTTAGGGCGTCAGCCCGCGCACCAGGCTCGCGGCTTCCAGCGGGACGAAGCCGTAGTGCTTCAGCCAGCGCAGGTCGGCGTCGAAGAAGGTGCGCAGGTCGGGGATGCCGTATTTCAGCATCGCGATGCGCTCGATCCCCATGCCGAAGGCGAAGCCCTGATATTCTTCCGGGTCGACGCCGGACATGGTCAGGACCTTCGGGTTCACCATGCCGCTGCCCAGGATTTCCAGCCAGCCGTCGCCATCGTCGCCCTTGTGGCCGATGGTCAGGCCGCCATCCTTGCGGTTACAGCCTATATCGACCTCCGCCGACGGTTCGGTGAAGGGGAAATAGCTGGGGCGGAAGCGTAGCGGCACGTCCTCGACCTCGAAATAGGCGCTGCAGAAATCCTGCAGGCAGCCCTTCAGATGGCCGAAATGGGTCTTCTTGTCGACGACCAGCGCCTCGACCTGATGGAACATCGGCGTGTGGGTCATGTCGCTGTCGGACCGATAGGTGCGGCCCGGCGCGATGATCTTGATCGGCGGCTTCTGCTTTTCCATCGTGCGGATCTGCACGGTGGACGTATGGGTGCGCAGCACCGTCGACATGTCCACGCCACCAGTCTCGTCGGCCATGTAGAACGTGTCGTGCATCTGACGCGCCGGGTGTTCCGGCGGCATGTTCAGCGCGGTGAAATTGTGGAAATCGTCGTCGATATCCGGGCCTTCGGCGACGGCGAAACCCATTTCGCCGAAGATCGCGACGATCTCGTCCAGGGTCTGGCTGATCGGGTGCAGGCGGCCCATCTGGCCCGGCCGCGGCGGCAGCGAGACATCGACCCGATCGCCGGCCAGCTTGGCGTTCATCTCGGCCAGTTCCAGCGTGCCCTTGCGCGCCTCGATGGCCTCGGCGACGCGGTCCTTGACGGCGTTCAGCGCCTGACCGGCGGCCTTGCGGGCGTCGGGGTCCAGCTTGCCCAGACCCTTCATCTCGGCGGTGATGCGGCCCTTCTTGCCCAGGGCCTCGACCCGAACCTCGTCCAGCGCCTTCAGATCGCCGGCCGCGTCCACCCGGGCCAGCAGTTCGTCGCCTAACGCCTGCGCATCGATCGTCATCGTATCCTCAGTCCCCAAAACAAAAAGGCTTGGCCCCAAAACAAAAAGGCTTGGTCCCAAAACAAAAACGCCGGCTCTCTGCCCCGAAATCCGGGATGGGAGAGCCGGCGTCTTCGAACCTGTCGCCTGTGGTCGGCTAAGTGCCGCCGGCTCAGTTCGCGGTCAGCGCTTCCTGCGCCCGGCCGACCAGAGCCTTGAAGGCTTCCGGATCGTGCACCGCGATATCGGCCAGGACCTTGCGGTCCAGTTCGATGTCGGCCTTGTTCAGGCCGTCGATAAAGCGGGCGTAGGTCATGCTGTGATCGGACGCATCCCGGACAGCGGCGTTGATGCGCTGAATCCAGAGCTTACGGAAGTCCCGCTTGCGGGCGCGGCGGTCGCGGTAAGCGTACTGACCGGCCTTCTCCACCGCCTGGACGGCAGTGCGGAACGTATTCTTGCGGCGGCCGCGATAGCCGTCGGCCTGCTTGATGATCTTCTTATGCTTGGCGTGGGTGGTTACACCCCGTTTGACGCGTGCCATGGTTCAAGGCTCCTCGAAATCGAATTTAGGGGGACGGGGCGCTTACCGGCCGCGAAGCCAGTTGCGCTTCACCACCGTCGCATCCGAATCGCACATGATCTGGCCGCCACGGTTCTGGCGCTTCATCTGCGTCGGACGATTCGAGGTGTTGTGGCGCAGGCAGGCGCTGTAGAAACGCACCTTGCCGGTACCGGTGATCTTGAACCGCTTTTTGGCGGAACTTTTCGATTTGATCTTGGGCATTTCACACTCCGTCGGTGGGCGGATGATCTTGGGCTAACGCCTTGGATCAGGGCCGCTTTTTCGTCTGGCGGCCGGGCATACCCATCAGGCCCGGACGCGCCGCTACACTGCCCCGGCCGGAACCGGGAACGCGGGCTTATACCGGGGCGGGGGCGGGCTTGCAAGGCCCGAAAGGCGGCGGATCCCGCGACGCGCCGGATCAGGCCCGTTCCAGGCTGTCCACGAAGGCCGTCAGCCAGGCGGTCAGGTCGTCGGTCTCGTGATGGACGTAATCCTGCGACGCGCCGTCCCCGGACCAGGCGTGATCCGTCCGAACCCAGACGGTTCGCATGCCCAGCTCCGCCGGGACCATCAGGTTCTTGGCGATATCCTCGACCATCACGGCGCGGCCCGCGTCCACCGTGTGGCGTTCGACCATCACCCGATAGGGCTCGGCATTGGGTTTCGGGATGAAATCCGCATGGGCGATGTCGAAGATACCGTCGAACCGCGCGGCGATCCCCAGCCGGTCCAGAACCGCTTCCGCATGGGCCACGGTGCCGTTGGTGAAGATCAGCTTGCGACCCGGCAGCCGGTCCAGCACGGCACCCAGCGCGGCATTCGCCGGCACGGGGCTGTAATCGATATTGTGGACATGGCCCAGAAAGGCGTGCGGATCGACCGAATGGTTCAGCATCAGGCCGCGCAGGGTGGTGCCGTGGTCGCGGAAATAGCGTTTCTGGATCGCCCGGGCCTCGTCATAGGAAATGCCCAGCAGATCCGAGATATAGCCGCCCATGCGCAGGTCGACCTGGTGGAACAGGTTGCATTCCGCCGGGTAGAGCGTGTTGTCGAGATCGAAAATCCAATCCCGCGCGGCGATCAGGGCGGGGTCGGTCGAAGCGGCCGGCCGGGCCGGCGCGGCGGAGGGTTTCTGTGTCATGGCGGCAAAAATGGCGCGCCGGGGGGCGGCGGGCAATCCCGAATTATCTCAATTTATAGGCAAATCGAAGCATACCGATTTACCCTTTCTTCACCAGTTATAGGTATAAGGATACGAGACGGAAGCCGCATGGTTGCGGCCAACAGGTTGAATGAGCCGGGAAATCTCCGGCCAGGGTCGGATCAGGCATGGCAGTGGCAGAACGGACGGGCACCCCCAATCTTCCGGTACTGACCGGGGCCTTCGACAGTTATCCCGGTCCGGTTCTGGCGCTGGACGAAGAAGCGCGCCTGGTGCCGCTGAACGACGCGGCCATTCCGGTCGCGGACGATCTGAACGGCGATTCCGGCGTTTCCCTGATGCCCGCGATGGTTCAACTTGCGGTCAAGACCCGCAGCGAGAACCGCGCCAAGACCCGCACCTTCACCTTGCCCAGCACCGGTCGTCAGGTCGAATTCATCATGCTGCCCCAGCCCGACGGCTCGCAATTGCTGATCGGCCGGGACGCGACGCTGGAAGTCAGCATCCGCTCCGCCCTGGCGGAATCGCGCACGCGCTTCAAGGACCTGGTCGAAGTCGCCGCCGATTTCGCCTGGGAGACCGACCGGGACGGGTTGATCTGTTACATCTCGCCGCGCGGGGCGATCGGCTACGCGCCGGAGGAACTGCTGGGTGAAGCGCCGGACACCCTGTTGCTGGCACCGGAAACCGCCCCGAAGCCGCTGCCCTTCCTGGCCGATATGACGGTGCGGAATGTCGAAGTCTGGGTCCGCACGCGCGGCGGGGAACCCGCCTGCGTCCTGGTGTCCGCGATCCCGGTCCTGGATAAGGACGGTGTCGTAGCCGGCACCCGGGGCATCGCCATTGACGTCACCGAAGAACGGCAGCGGCAAAGCGAGCTGGCGCGTTTGAAAATTCGCGAGCGGCTGGTGTCCTACATTGTCGATTCCCTGCGCAACGAGGTCACGCCGACCGAAATGCTGCATTCCGCGGCGACGGCTTTGGGCCGGTCGACCTCGGCGTCGGCCTGCATCGTGCAGGTGCGCGGCCCCCATGGCACTCCGCTGGATATTGCCGCCTTTGGCACGGCGCCCGACCCGGACTTGGCCGAGGAGGCGATGAACGCGATCCTGGCCAAGCATGGCAGCGCCGTCGACGGCCAGATCGGGACGCACAAATATTTGGGCATCGCGACGGATTATCGCGGTGAAACCAATGGCGGCATCGTCCTGTGGCGCGACGAGGACGGCCAGGACTGGGATGACGAGGAACACGCATTGCTGAAGGCGGTGGAACCGCAATTCGGCATCGTCTTCCGCCAGATCGCGGACCAGCACAAGCTGGAGCATCTGTCGCGCACCGACGACCTGACCGGGCTGCGCAACCGCCGCGCCTTCATGGAGGATCTGTCGCGCGAAATGGCGCGCTATGAACGCTATCAGGAAACCGGCGCGCTGCTGTTCATCGATCTGGACAATTTCAAACCGATCAACGACCGGTTCGGCCATGAAAAGGGGGATGAGGCGCTGCAGGCCATCGCCGATATCCTGACCGGCGGCACCCGAACCTACGATCTGACCTGCCGGCTGGGCGGCGACGAATTCGCGGCCTGGATCGAAGGCGCGGACCGAGAAATCGGCGCGGCGCGGGGTGAAAAATTCCTGTCGTCGCTGGATGCCTGGAAAGCAGACAATCTGGATCCCGAAATCGGCTTCGGCATGTCTATCGGGATCGCGATGTTCGAACCGGGGACGGGCGAAACGGTTGAAGGCTTGATCGCCCGGGCCGATGCGGCAATGTACGATGCGAAGAAGGGTGGGAAGAACAGAATCGTGTTCGCGGATTCCCGCATTGTCGATGCTTAGTATCGACGGGCGAGGCGATCCGCGGCGCACCCGATTGGTCGGGTCCGTGCGGAAGTTTGGGGAAGGCGACGACTTGGCGACGTATGAGGATCAGAAGCGACTGGCGCGCGATCCGGACCCTGAGGTCCGGGCGGCCCTGGCGGCCGATCCGGAGACGCGCCCGGAGATTCTGTACTTCCTGGCCGAGGACGAAGACCCGTCGGTTCGCCGCCAGGTGGCGCTGAACGAAGGGTCTCCGCGCCAGGCCGATCTGCTGCTGACCCAGGATTCGGACGACGGAATCCGCACCGATCTGGCCGCGAAGATCGCGCGGCTGACCCCCGACCTGCCGGACGACCGGCGGACGGCGCTCTACAAGCTGACCGTTCAGGCGCTGGAGGCGCTGGCCGAGGATCAATTGGTCCGGGTGCGCGAAATTCTGTCCAATGCCCTGAAGGATGTCGCCAAGGCGCCGCCCAATGTCATCCTGACTTTGGCCAAGGACCGGGCGCTGACCGTGTCCAGCCCGGTCCTGGAATTCTCGCCCGTCCTATCCGACGCCGATCTGCTGGAAGTCATCAATTCCGGGCCGATCCAGGGCGCGATGAACGCCATCGCCAAACGTCAATCGTTGAAGGCGAGCGTGTCCGACGCGATCGCGCGGTCCGGTGACGAGGAGGCGATTTCAAACCTGCTGGCCAATGGCAGCGCGCAAATCCGCGAAGATACGCTGGATTTCATCATCGACCGTGCGCCCAATCACTTGGTCTGGCACGAGCCGCTGGTCATGCGCCCGAAACTGTCGCCGCGCGCGGTTCAGCGTCTGGCCAGTTTCGTCGCCATGAACCTGCTCGACCGGGTGCAGAAACGCCTCGATCTGGACGACGAGACCCTGGTTGCCGTGGCCGATGCGGTGGAAAAACGCCTGGCGGAAGATACCAAGCAGAGGCTTGCGGAGCCGCAATGGGCGGAAAAGGACGATCTGGATGCTCAAATCGAGCGCCTGTTCAAAACCGGCGGCCTGAACGCCAAGGCGTTGGAAAAGGCGCTGGCGCAGGGCGAGAAGCGGTTCGTCCTGAAGGCGCTGGCGAAGCTGGGCGGCGTCCCGGTCCAGACGGTGAACCGCATCGTGTCCAATCGCAGCGCCAAGGCCGTGGTCGCCCTGACCTGGAAGGCCGGGTTGAAGCCGCATTTTGCCGCACAGCTTCAGTCCCAACTGGTCGGGCTGGGCCCGTCTGAAATTGTCCGGATGGACGAAAACCGCTGGCCCATGTCGCCCGACGCCATGCAATGGCAGCTCGACTTCCACGCCGAACCGAGCCACGTCGTCTGACCGGCGGCCGTATTCGGCCCCGGTACCTTTAGTCCCCGCGTCTCCTAATCATCGTGCTGGGCATGTACCAGCTCGTTCCGGGCACGGTTCAATTCGCTGGTGGTCAGGATCAGGCGGCGGCCCAGTTCGCGGGTCATTTCGAAGGCGAATTGCGGGTCCTGGCGGGCCATTTCCGAGAAGACTTCCCGGTTCAATCGCAGGGCCGTCGTGGTAATGCGGGCGCGGACGGTGGCCGTGCGTTTCGAATCGCACAGCAGCGCCAGTTCGCCGACCAGCTTGTTGGCGCCCAGTTCGAACAGGACCTGTTCGGACTCCTCGGTTTCGATCACGACCTCCGCCGCGCCGTCCAGAATGACATAGGCGTCCTCGCCGTCATCGCCCTGCTGCATCAGGATTTCGCCCGGCTTGTAGGTCATGCGCTCGCTGGTAAAGGCCAGGAACTTCAGCTTCGTCGCGTCCAGATTTGAGAATAGCGGCAATTCCTGCAGCAGCCTTGCCTCCGCGCTCAACGCCTCGCTGGCCTTGGCGGTGGCGGCCGGGGCGGCGCGTGACTCTTCCGCCCCGCCCGGTTCCCCGTCGGACGAGGTCTGAACCCGGCCGTTGCGGATATCGAAAGTGCGGGCGAACTCGATCCCGTCCTGGGGCGAAGACCCGACCCAGATCTGGGTCGTGCCGTCCAGCGCCTCGTGCAGTTTCGTCGCGATCCGCTTGCGCTGGCCCGGCTCGATATTGTTCAGCCCATCTGCGATGACCAGGATGTCGGGGCGTTTCAGGGCGACCCGCACCGCATTCAGCTTCTGGCGTTGAATGCCGGACAGCCGCCCGCCGCCGATCCCGACCGGGAAGTTCAGGGCGGTGCGCAGGATGGCGTTCTCCAGACCCAGATCGCGGGCGACCTCCTGCACCAGCGCGCCGACCTTCTCCATGGCGTCGGCACGGCCATGGACGATGCGGCCGAACAGCATGTTGTCCAGGATGCTGAGACCCCGGTTGATCTGATCGTCGCGATACGGGTCGACACCGCCGCCGGGTCCGAAGACCTCCGGATGGGATTCATGCAGGTCGTGGCGCAGATCGACCAGGCGCTGCTGCATCGCATCGTCGATCAGGCCCAGACGGTGGCGCTGCAGGTTCAAGTTCAGCGGCAGGGTGATGATCAGCTGCCGCTCCGACGCGGTCAGTTCACCGACGCCGCCTTCCTTCTGGATCTTGCGGATCACCACCTTCAATTCGGGCAGCACGTCCTCGTTGACGAAGCTGTATTGGTCGAAGAAGGAATGGCCGGGCGGGACGTCGCGGAACAGGTCGACGATCAATTCGGCGCTGCGCAGGCCGATATCGAAGAAATCGTCGATCAGGCCGTGCTTTTCCATCATCGCGCGGATGATCTTGTTCTTCGGCCAATTCTCGTATTCCCATTCCGGCTTCACCGGCTTGCCGAAGATCATGTTGCCGGCGACCGAGGCATAGGTGTTGAACCGGTCGAAGTCATAAGCCTGGACCAGATCGTCCATGCCGCGCGAATCCAACAGCTCGCGAATGTGCAACCGCGCCGCGCCGATCTGTTCCGCCAGGTCCGGCACCATCGTCGGATCGATGCTCTGCCGCAGGCCCAGCGCGTACATATCGTCCTTCAGCTCGACCGCCTCGAACAGGCCGACCGCCTTGTCCAGAACGCCGGTCCGGTCCTCCGCCCCCGCGCTGGCATAGTCGATCCAATCGGCGGACGGGCTGAACGGGCTGTTGCCCGACGCCACGGCCTCTTCGATCTCCTTCATGCGGCCTTCGTCCGCCTGCTCGCTTTCCAGTTCGGCCGTCGGCGGCAGACGCCGCAGACCCAGCAGCAGATTGTCCGCGATGGATTCGTTGAAGAAGATCGGGTCGCTGACGACATAGCCGATGCGCGCGCCGGTCACTGCCTCGTGCAGCTTTTCGACATTCTCCCCGCCGATGGTCAGGCTGCCGCCGGTCGGCATCAGCACCCGCGCCATCAATCGGGCGAAGATTTCCTTCGCCGTGCCGTTCGGGGTGACCACGGCGATCGCCTCGCCCTGATTGACCGTGAAGCTGGAATTGTCGATGACCCGGACACCGTCCTCGTCGGCCCAGGTCAGGCCGTTCGCCTCGACCGTGCCGGTCAGACGCGGCAGTTCCTTGGGCGGGTCGCGCTGCAGGCTTTCGGGCAGCATGCCCGGCGGTTCGAACTGGCTGATCAGCTGGTCGTATTTGATCTTGGAATCCGCCAGCCGCTGATACCAGCCCAGCAGTTCTTTCCATGGCGCGGCAAGATCCTTGTAGGCGGCCAGGGCGGCGACCAGCGCCCCGATCGACAGATCGCCGAACAGCACCAGATAGCCGCCGATGGCATAGAACAGGAACGGCGTCATCTGGTTGATGAAGTTGTTCACGAACTTCATGAAGAACTTGCGTTCGTAGATCTCCAGCCGGACCCAGAAGATTTTGCCCAGGCTGCGCGAGATGCCGGACAGGACATAGCCGGTATTGTCGTGCGCGCGCACGTCCTGGACGCCGCCGACAACCTCGCCGATCCGGTTCGACAGTTTGCGGACGTGCTTCACCCGCTCCTTGCCGAGCTGATTGATCTTCTTTTGCAGCTTCGGGATGATGTAGCCCTGAACCGGGACCAGGGCCGTCGCGGCCAGCCCCATCATCGGATCCTGTACGAACAGGAAGGCGATGATCGTCAGGAAGGTGCCGCCCTGGAAGGCCAGCAGGACGATGGCGTCGCCGAAGAACCCGCCCAGCGGTTCGACCTCCGCCGTGACCATGGTCACGACCTCGCCCGACGACGTCTTCTGGAACTGCGGCAGGGGGAAGCGTAGGGTGCGCTCGATCAGGATGAAGCGCAGGCGGCGCAGCAGGCGCTCCGCCATGATCCCCTTATAGGTGTTGATCCGCATCTTGAAGGCGCCATTGACGCAGACCAGGATCAGAAACAGCGCGCAAAGCAGGAAGAGATAGGGCAATCGCTCCATCTCGATCCCGAACAGCTCGGTGAAGTTGAAGCCGAAAATCTCGACCGGAACGACCTCTTCCGGAACCGGGACGCCGGGGTCATTCGCCTGGCTTGGATCCTTGATCGCCCGGTTGACGATGGTCTTCGGCAGGTCGAAGGAGAAGTACAGGAAGGGGAAGGAGATGGCCGTCAGCGCCAACGCGAGCAATTGCTCGCGCTTCGAGTACGCCCAGATATAGCCGTACATCGACTTATGCATGACTGAACTGCCCCCCAGCGGTAACCGCTCCGACCGGTACCGGGTTTCCCCAAACTCCGCCACCTGCGTTGCCGACCATTGCGACCAATCGTTCCCGCCTAGTCAAGAGTATCGCCCCGGTCTCGCTCATTTCTTCGTCAGGTCCGTGACGCCGTCCCAGCCCGGCGGCGGCGGGTCCGCCAGCCGCGCGTCGCAGCGCGCGACCGCCTTTCGTGATGCCATGTCGCCGCGATCCGCCAGGGTTTGAAACGCCGCGCGCGCGCCGGCGAAATCTCCCGACTGGAACTGGCGCAGCGCCGCTTCATAGGCGTCGCGCAGCGCCAGGACATCCGCCGCGACCGTGCTCGCCTCGCCCAGCGGTTCGTAAAGCCCGACCGGCGTGTCTCGGCCGACGACCCTGACGCGGTCGATCATGCGCCATTCGAACAGGCCGCCGGTCGCGGTCACGGTGTCTTCCCCCGCCATCAACAGGGTGCCGTACTGCTTGTTCACGCTTTCCAGCCGTGCGGCCAGATTCACGGAATCGCCCATCACCGTATAGGTCTTGCGCCGTTCCGCCCCAACATTGCCGGCGGTCATGAAACCGGTATTGATGCCGATCCGGGTCCGCACCACCCGGCCTTCGGGCACATCGAACCGATCCTGGGCCGCCGCCAGGCCGCGATCAATGGCCAGGGCGCAGCGCACGGCGTTGGCGGCATGGTTTTCATCGCGCACCGGCGCCCCGAAAACGGAACAGACGGCATCGCCCAGAAACCGTTCGATGATCCCGCCATGGGATTCGATCGCCCGGCCGATGACCTTGAAATATTCGTTCAGGAAGGCGACCAGCTCCGGCGGCCCCATCTTCTCGGAAATGCTGGAAAACGCTTCGATATCCGAAAAGAAGCAGGACAGTTCGCGGCTTTCCCCGCCCAGTTCCGGAACGTCGCCCGCGTCGATCATCGCCTCGATGACCTTGCGGTCGAGATATTGCGAGAAGGTATTGCGTACCTGGCGGCGTTCCTGGTCGGCGGTCACGAAACGGAAGCCGATCATCCCGCCCAAGGCCAGCAGAGCGGCCGCGCCCGGATCGGTCAGCGGCAGGACGGTGCCGTCCGCGAAGACGATCCCCGCGATCACGCCGTAAAGCGCGATCAGCCCGACGGTCGCCGCCAGGGCGACGGGGGGGCGGCGAAAGGCCGCCACTCCCGCCGCCGCCAGGGCCAGCGCGAAGGCGGCGGTCAGTCGAATGCCTGTTCCCGGCCGCGCGACGGCATCGCCGTCCAGCAGGTTGCGCACCGCCTGGGCATGCAGATAGACGCCGGATTCGGTGTTGCGCGCGATGGCGGCGACCGGCGCCGGCGACCCGTCGCAGGCAATCGGCGCACCGTCGAAATCCGCATGGCGCACGAAGCGGTTCGACATCAGTTTGCGGTCCTCCAGATCGGTGACAAACCCGAACAGAACCGCGCGTCCCTCGAAGGCCCGGCGCAGATACTCTGCGTCGTCGCAAGCCAGGATATCGTGGAAGGTAAAGGACGGTACCGCGCCCGGGGACGGGTCGAAATTCACCAGCATATTGGTGCCCGATCCCGTTTCCGCCAGTACCGGAACGCGCCGTCCGCCGAATTCGAAACCATCCGGCGGCGACCAGGCGTGATCCAGTCCGCTATGCCGGCGCGCGACCTCCAGGGCGAAGAAGACATGTTCCGTGCCGTCGTCCGTGGGGGCCACCAGCGGAACACCGCGCACGATCCCATCCGGATCGACATAGGCGTTGACGGAATGCAGCGCCGACCCGCGCCCGATCATCTGGCGCAGCCCCTGATGCGGCAGCACCGGCCCCTGGGCCAGATCGGCATATCCCAGAACGACGCGCCCCTGGTCGCGGCCATAGGTCTTCATGCCGATCAGAAGGTCGCGGTCCAGACGCCGCAGGGCACGTTCCGCCCCGGCATCCAGGTCGACCCGCCCGCCCAGGATACCGGTCATCGATTTGGCGGCGCTGTTCTGCAGGATCACGTCCCAGGCGAAGACCGTCGCCCCGGCCTCCAGCACTTTGGCCTGCACCTTGGCCATCTGGTCCGTCCACAGAATGCGCGGAATGCCGGATAGGCCCGGTGCGGTAAAGGTTTCGGGTGTGATCGCGACCACGGCCACCGGACTGGCGTCCGGCGCGGTGTCGCGCGGCGCCACGATCTGACGCACCAGTAACAGGATATCCTCATCGATCGGATGGAACCGGTCGAACCCCGGTATCGCCGTGATCAGGGATGCACAAAGGGCGGCTGTCAGGCAGGCCAGAACCGCGCGGCCATGCCGCGGTGGGCGTCGCCGGGCGGCCCGTGTTTCCCCGTCTGCGCGCAAGATCCGCCGGCCGTCAGAGTGGAACCAGACGGGCGATCAGGGCGACCGCCTGGGCCTCGGCCAGTTTGGAGACCAGGACGGTCAACGTCCGGTCGCCGCGCCGGATCAGATAGGTCTGGCCCGGGACCAGGGCGATTCCCGCTGTCCGGAAGTCGGCCAGACCCTCCGCCGCACCGATCGTCGTCCATTGTCCGGTTCCCGCCGAACAGGCGTCGACATATTCCACCGACGCGGCCGGCTCGGTCAGGCGGACCAGCGGGCTGACATCATAGACGACGACATCGGGGACAAGACTGTCGCAGGGATTGCCCGGCCGCATGACCGTCGTGCCGGCTTCCTGCTGCTGGCTGGCGGACAGGGTGACGACCTGATCGTCGCAGGACACATAGGCGGTTTCGACCGTTCCGCCCGACACGTCGCTTTGCATGTCGCCGATCGTGACCGTGCCGCCGGTGATCGTTTCCTGGGCGCAGCTCAGGAAATAGCCGAGGGTCAGGATTTCGCCCGGCGCCAGCGTGATCGTTTGGCCGGGCTCCAGATAGTCCATCATCTGCACATCGTCGCGGCTGCTGGAAATGTCCTCCACCATCGCGGACGGTTCCCCGGCCAGCGCGGGGCCGGCGACGATCATCGATCCGATCAGCAGCGCCGCCGCGCCAGCCCGTCGCATGTCCATTGCCCTTCCGCCTCCTCGTGTCGCGTTTCGCCCATCCCGTCCCCGATCACTATAGCAGGGTCAGGTGGCAAATTGCTCCTTCAGGATTCTTTCTTCCAGATTATGCTCGGGATCGAACAGGATCGTCGCCGCCATCTCGCGGTCTTCGACGATTTCCACATGGCGCACATTCCGCACTTCGGCGGAATCCGCCACGGCGCTGACCGGGCGCTTCTTGGTATCGCGGATCTCGAACTCGACCTTCGCCGATTGCGGCAGCAGCGCGCCGCGCCAGCGCCGGGGCCGGAAGGCGCTGATCGGCGTCAGGGCCAGGACGCCCGCGCCCAGCGGCACGATCGGCCCATGCGCCGACAGGTTATAGGCCGTGCTGCCCGCCGGCGTGGCCAATAGCACCCCATCGCAGACCAATCCGTTCAGCCGCGCGACCCCGTCGACGCGGATGTCGATCTTCGCCGCCTGACGGGTTTCGCGGAATATCGAAACCTCGTTGATCGCCAGCGCCTCGACGGTCTCGCCGCTGGCCCGGGTGGCGCGCATGCGCAGCGGGTGCAGGCGCAAGGCGACCGCCCCCTTGATCCGCTCCATCAGGGATTCGTGCACGAATTCGTTCATCAGGAACCCGACCGTGCCACGGTTCATGCCATAGATCGGTTTGCCGCTGCCGATGAAGGTCCGCAGGGTGTGCAGCATGAAGCCGTCGCCGCCCAGCGCGACGATGACGTCGGCATCCTTTGGATCGTCGACGCCCGGAAAGGTCCGGCGCAGGCGCGACAGCGCTTCCTTTGCGCGCGGGGCATCGGACGCGACAAAGGCGAGTTTCGGGTCCGCCATCGGGTCGGTCTTCCCTGTTTTCCTCCAAGAAACCGCCCATGCGTGCTTGCCAGGCGTCCCGTGTCGCGGCCACACTAGAGGAAATTCGGACAGGGGGAAACGCCGTATGTTCCAATCAGTTGCGCCGCGCCGGATCGGGCTGGCGCTGGTCTGCGCCGCGATCTTGACCTTGGTTTCAAGTGCAGCGCGCGCCGAAAGCCAACGCCATGACGGCTATTACTATCCCTCGCCGCAGACCGAGGAACGCTATGCCGCCCGCGTCGCCAATGCGGGCAAGGCGGACCGCCGGACCCGGATCGCCTTCACCACGGGATTGACGGCCCAGATGCTGGCCGCGCCGTCGCCGCCGCGCTTCGCGATCTTTGCCAAGGGCAATGACGCGGAGAAGTTGATCATTGTCGGATTGCAGGACGACGCCTTCAACACGCTGTATCGGCTGCGTGCGCTTCTGGCCATGCTGACCGCCTATGCCCGGTCCAGCCCCGCTTTCAACAGTCACCCGCACCCGGAAAACCTGACTTTTCTGGACCTGATCTATCTGATCGGCTTCGAACAGGTGACGGTGTCGGACGGCCGGGAAGTGTCGCACCGCATCTATCTCGACCCCCCGGTTCAATAGGCGGATGGCGGGAGATGCGGCCGTGACGACCGACCGGGACGACGCGGAGATCCTGTTCACCAACGAGCGCTTTTATGCCGCTTTCGCGGGGGGCGACGCCGACGAAATGGCGCGCCTGTGGGGCGAGGCGGGGGAGATCTGCTGCCTGCATCCGGGATGGGAGCCGCTGTTCGGCCGCAACCGCGTCCTGGCGAGTTGGAAGGCGATCCTGCAAGCCCCGCCGCCGGTGCGCTGCGTCGCGCCCCGCGTGGTGCGGATGGGACCGGACGGCGGCGCGGTGATCTGCTGGGAGGAGATCGGCGGCGAATATCTGATTGCGACCAACCTGTTCCGACGGGAAGGGGACGGTTGGCGGGTCATCCACCATCAGGCCGGGCCGGTGCGCGGCGCGCCGCCCGATCCCGAATCCGAACCCGGGCAAAGCGTCAACTAACGGCGTCAATTTACGGTGATCCGAACTTTGCCCAACGTCTTCCATGGGTTAAGCTGGATACCGGTAAAGGGGCAGGAATGGAGAAGACGATGCGACGAGTCGCAAAGCGTGCCGCGTTGTCGCTATGGGCCGGTCTGACGGCCGGGGCGCTGGTTGCCATGATGACCGGCCTGCCGGCCGGACCGGCGGCCGCCCAGACAAAGACGGAATTCGCCCAGGATTTCTATAACGCGTCCCGATGCATGGATGTGCGCGAAGTCAACGACAGCGGCATCCGTACCATCACCGCGAAGAATCTGTGCAACGCGACGGTCGCCGCGTTGATCTGCTATCGCATCATTTCCGGTTCCGGTGTCTATTCGGTGCCGGGCTGGTATTGCGAATATTCGAACCTGTATAATCCCGGTTCCGTGCGGACGATTTCGCGCGGCGGGTTCTATCATCCGAAGCTGAAAGTCGCGGCCTGCGCGGCGGCAAATGTACGCTGCGACCGGGTCATCCGATCGATCGACGTGCGCGTCGGCGACAGTTTCGAGGATCCGGAAAAAGTCGCGAAAGCCATCCGCGCCCAGACCGGCGCCGGCGGCTGATACCGGGGCTGCAATGACCGATTACATTCTGGGGCCCGATCCGGCCGATCCGAAACTGACCCGTCAGGTCGACGGCATCGATCAGGACGGCAATCCGGTCGATACATCCGTGGTCGTGGAACGGCCGCTGACCCTGTTCCTGAACGGGCAGGAAATCGTCACCAATATGACGATCGGCGATTACCCGGACTATCTGGCCGTCGGCTATCTGTTGAACCAGAACATGCTGCGCCAGGACGATGTGATCACCGGCATCGATTATGACGAGGACCTGGAAACCGTCATCGTCCGGACGGAGCGCGAGACGAATTACGAAGAGAAGCTGAAGAAGAAGGTCCGCACCTCCGGCTGCGCCCAGGGCACGGTGTTCGGCGATCTGATGGAAAAGATCGAGGACACGAAACTGCCGGCGGGTGCCGTGCTGCGGACGTCGTGGCTGCAGACCCTGACCAAGGCGATCAACACGACGGACAGCCTCTATCTTCAGGCCGGGGCGATCCATGGCTGCGTGCTGTGTCAGGAAGACCGGCCGCTGGTCTATATGGAAGATGTCGGCCGCCACAACGCCGTCGACAAGATCGCCGGCTATATGTTCCTGAACGGCATCTCCGCCGCCGACAAGATCTTCTACACGACCGGCCGCCTGACCTCCGAAATGGTCATCAAGACGGTGCAGATGGGCATCCCGATCCTGATCTCGCGCTCCGGCTTCACCGCCTGGGGGGTCGAACTGGCGCGGGAAACCAATCTGACCCTGATCGGCCGGGCGCGCGGCCGGCGGTTCACCGCGCTGGCCGGTCTCGACCGGATCGTCTTCGACGCCACGGCGGAGGAGGGCGAGGAAGAACCCGCCCGCCTGCGCCGCAAGGGGAGCTTGCCGCCGGATGCAGCCTGACGGCGCGAAACCGCTGGTCCCCGCCGATATCCTGCGTGCCGTCGACGCGGCGATCGAGGAGCAGGGGCGTTGGATGACGCGCTGGCACCGGGCGCTTGTCTGCCGCATTCCCGCCGAACCGGACCTGGTCGACCCGCGGTCGGACGAGCTGACGCAATTCGGGCGCTGGCATGACGACCATCGCGACGATCCGCTGTTGTCGCAATCGGCCTTCCGCGAGCTTTGGCAGAGCTATCTGGACATGCACCGGGCCGCCCGGCTGGTTGCTGCCGACACCGCGCGGGACGCGGATCCGGCGGAATATGACGACGTCATCGACAAGGCCGACGAGTTCCTGACGCGCGCGCGGCGCATTCGCGACGCCTTCCGCAAGGCGGTCTCGGACCTGGATCCGCTGACCGGGCTCAGCAATCGGACGACGATGAATGCCGAACTGGCGGCGGAATACGAACGCGCGGTCCGGTCAAAGACGCCCTGCTGCCTGGCGCTGACCGATATCGACCATTTCAAGAAGGTCAACGACACCTATGGGCATGCGATCGGCGATGAGGTTCTAGCGGCGACGGCCGGGCGGTTCCTGTCGCGCATGCGGCCCTATGACCTGATCTACCGCTATGGCGGGGAGGAGTTTCTGCTCTGCCTGCCCAATGCCGATCCGGCGACGGCGGCGGGCGTTCTGGAACGCCTGCGCGAGGCGCTGGCCGACCGGCCGATCCCGCTGCAGGACGGCCAGGAACTGCCGGTCACCGCATCCTTCGGCTACTGCGAAATCGACGGTGGCGTGCCGCTCAAAAAGGTGATCGAACAGGCGGACGAAGCGCTCTATCGCGCCAAACAGGCGGGCCGGAACCGGGTCGTCGGCTATGCGGAAGGCAAGGGAAGCGAATGACCAAGGTTGCGGGATTGCTGTTGGCGGGTGGCTTGGCACGGCGCATGGGCGGCGGCGACAAGGGCATGCGGGAATTGGGTGGCGTCCCGATCCTGACCCGGATCATCGACCGCGTCCGGCCCCAGGTCGGGCCGCTGGCGCTGAATGCCAATGGCGACCCCGCCCGTTTCGCGGCATTCGGCCTGCCGGTCCTGCCGGATGCGGTCGACGGTTTCGCCGGTCCCCTGGCCGGGGTGCTGACGGCCCTGGAATGGGCCGCCAAGGAAGCGCCGGATTGCGACTATGTCGCGACCTTCCCGACGGACGCGCCCTTCCTGCCGCTGGACCTGGTCGAAAACCTGTTGAGCGCCGTCGAGCAGGGCGGGGCGGACATGGCCTGTGCCGCCTCGGCGGGCCGGGATCATCCGGTGGTCGGCCTCTGGCCCGTGGATGCGGCGGAGGAACTGCGCCATGCCATGGTCGAGGAAGACATCCGCAAGGTCGACAAATGGACCGCACGCTACGACCTCGCCGTCGTCCATTTCTCGACCCATCCGGTCGACCCATTCTTCAACGCCAACCGCCCGGAAGACCTCGCCGAGGCGGAAGCATTGCTGGCCAAGCTGGACGATTAGGCGCCGGCCCTCACCCCAACCCCTCTCCCGGGGGGAGAGGGGCTCTACGAACGTTGCAGTGTGACTCCCTCTCCCTCAGGGAGAGGGCCGGGGTGAGGGGTTTTAGGCCTTCGGGCGCAGCACGTGGTGGTGGGCGGCGTCGTAGAGTTTGCTGTCGTCGAAGCCTTCCGGGTCCAGCACCCGGCCGACCAGGATCAGCGCGGTGCGGGTGAAGCCTGCCGCCTTCACCTTGGGGCGGATGTCGCCCAGCGTGCCGCGGATGAAGGCCTCGTCCGGCCAACCGACGCGATAGGCGACGACGACCGGGCAATCCTCGCCGTAATTTGGCACCAGTTCCCGAACGACCTTGGCCAGATTGTTGACCGACAGGTGGATCGCCAGGGTCGCGCGGCTGCGGCCCAGCGTTTCCAGATCCTCGCCTTCCGGCATGCCCGACGCGCGCACCGCCGTGCGGGTTAGGATCACCGTCTGGCCGACGCCCGCCAGGGTCAGTTCGGTCTTCAGCGCGGCTGCGGCGGCGGCATAGGCCGACACGCCCGGCGTCACGTCATAGGGAATGCCCAGCACGTCCAGCCGCCGCATCTGCTCCGCCGTCGCGCCATAGATCGACGGATCGCCGGAATGCACCCGGGCGACATCCTGACCCTTGGCATGGGCGGCCTCGATCTCGGCGATGATCTCTTCCAGGTTCATCGGCGCCGTATCCAACACCCGCGCCCCGTCCGGCGCGGCGGCCACCACTTCCTCGGGCACCAGCGATCCGGCATAGAGACAGACCGGACAGGACTGGATCAGCCTCAGCCCCCGCACCGTGATCAGATCCGGCGACCCCGGCCCTGCGCCGATAAAGTGAACGGTCATGATATACCTCCAAGAGAACCGCTAAGGCCGCCAAGGATGACGCCAAGGACGCTAAGCGCCCCTAGCGCTCGTCGAGCCCGTTGACGAAGCGTTGAATGCCGTCCCGGATTCGGGACGAATTGAAATTGATGAGGAAGCCCAGTTTGAAGTCGCCGAGTTTCAGGTAACTGAGAATCTGTGCCCTGTGGACGTCGACGATCCTATCCACCGATTTGATTTCGACCACGACCAATCGGTTGATCAGGAGGTCGAGCCGATACCCCTGATCCACTTCGATATCCTGGTATCGAATGGGGATCGCGACCTGCCGCTCGACCTGCCAATTGCGCAGCTCCAATTCGCGGCACAGGCATGCCTCATACGCACTTTCCAGCAGCCCCGGGCCAAGAGCCTTGTGAACCGTCAGGGCGGCGTCGACGACGGAACGGCCGATCTCATTCTCCATTCCCTTAGCGTCCTTTGCGCCCTTCTTGGCGTTCTTCGCGGTTTTCTTCCCCCTCCCACTTCCCCGCATAGCCGCGCGGGGTGAAGGCGCGAGGGGTGCCGGAATGGTTGAAGGCGCGGGTTTCGCTGGAGCCGAAGACGACGAGCGTGAACATATCGACCACCGACGGGTCGAATTCGCGCAGATTGGTGACGGTGACGCTTTCTTCCGGACGGCCGAGCTGACGGCAAAGTGCGACCGGCGTGTCGTCCGGGCGATGGGCCAGGAAGGTCTCCCGCGCTTCGGGCAGCAGGGTACGGCGGCGCTGGCTTTGCGGATTGTAGAAGGCAGTCACGAAATCGCCGCGCGCGGCGGCGTCCAGCCGTTTGCGGATCGCCGCGACCGGGGTCAGCAGATCGGACAGGCTGATCAGACAGAAATCGTGGCCCATCGGCGCGCCCAGCCGCGCGGCGGCTAGCTGGAAGGCGGAAATGCCGGGCACGACCTCGACATCGACACCGCGCAGGGCACGGTCTTCGGATTTCTCGATCAGCTCGAACACCAGGGTCGACAGGGCATAGATGCCAGGATCGCCGGAACAGATCAGCGAGACCGTCTGGCCCTCGGCGGCCAGGGCCAGGGCCTTGGCGGCGCGCGCTTCCTCCGCCCCCAGATCGCTGTCATGGGTCGGCCGGTCGCCGATCAGATCGGCGGCGAGATCGAGATAGAGCTTGTAGCCCACCACGGCGTCGGAAGCCAAAATGGCCCGCGCCGCAGCGCCGGTCCGGTAATCCGCGTCGCCCGGCCCGATTCCGACCACGAACAGGCGGCCCGGCGCGCGTCCGGCATCAGCATCGACCACCTTGTCCCGCGCCCGGGCGATGGCGCAGGTATAGGGGCCGCGCCGCTTCTTCTCGACCGCGAAACGGGCATCGCGCCCGGCCAGCGCCAGGGCGGAGGCTTCGGCCACGCCGTGACAGCCGATTTCCTGAAAGACCACATCGGACGGGTTCGGCAGATGTGGGGTCAGGGCTTCCAATTCCGCGGCGGTGAACAGGCGGATCGGGCGATCCAGATGCCGGGACGCCGCTTTCAAAGCCGCTTCGTCGCCTTTCAGGTCAACGGTGCCGATGGCGGCCACGGCGGACGGGTCCAGCCCTTCCTCCGCGAAGACGTCGTTCAGGAAGTCGATCAGCCCGTCCGCCGGGGCATGGCGTTCGCAGCCGATCCCGAGCGCCAGTGTCGGCGGGGTCAGGACAACCTGCCCGCCCGTCGCGGTGACGGCCCGGTCGGTGATCAGCACATCCGGCGTATCCCCCGGTCCGGCGGGCGAGAAGGAGGCATCGTCCGGCCAATCGGCCGCCCCGCATTCGCGGCGCAGGCTGACGGGTTCCCCGGCCAGCAGGCGCGCGGTGACGCCCTTGACCGCGTCCGGCGTTTTCAGGGTCCAGCCGTCGGGCGGATCGTCCAGGGCAAAACCCAGCCGCCGATCTCCGGCGGTGGTCACCGCGGCCGCTCCACCAAGGCCTTGCGCCAGTGTCTCGGCCAGCGCGTTCGCGCCACGATGACCGCCCAGCAGCGGAATGGCGGTCGCGCCGTCTTCCGATAGGGCCAGCACCGGCGCGTCCTGCCATTTGTCGTTCAGGACAGGCGCCAGGGCCCGGATCAGGATGCCCGCCGCGCAAAGACCGACAATGCTCCAGCCCTCGGCATAGAGCGTCCGGATGCAGTCCACCGTATCGTCGAAGTCCCGGTCCGCGCTCTCGACACGGCCCGTTCGTCCGAAGATCACGGCATCGGGGATCAGGGATTTGACGCGCCGGGCGGTCTCGCCGCCGCGCGCGGTCAGGGCCAGGATCGCAATCATTCCGCCGCTTCCCCCTTGCCGTCGATCCAGGCGTCCTTGCGGCGATGGACCAGAACCATGCTGAAATAGGGCGCCGTTTCATTGGGGTAATCCGCCAGCGGGCAGACGGTCTGCCGGTCGCCCATCGTGGCGTGCCCGACATAGCGCGCGGCATCCATCAGGCCCGCCGCCTTCAGCGCGCGCCGCAGCTTCGGCAGATGGCGGCCGACCTTGATTACCGCCGCGGCGTCGATCTGGGCCAGGCGGCGGGTCAATTCCTCCTCGTCCAGCGGTGCCGGCAGGACGGTCAGGACGTCGTTGCGCGCGGCCAGCGGGGCACCGGTCGCGGCGGCGGTCGCCATCAGGCTGGAGACGCCGGGCACGACCTCAACGGAATAGGTCTCCGACAGTCGCCCGAACAGATACATGAAGGAGCCGTAAAAGAACGGGTCGCCTTCGCACAGGACCGCGACGTCGTTTCCGGCATCCAGTTCGGCGGCGATCTCGACCGCCGCTTCGTCATAGACCTGCTGTGCCGGGAAGCGCTTCACATCCATCGGCATGCGGATCGGGATTTCCCGGTGATGGCCGTCCAGATGCGGCGCGGCGATCCCGCGCGCCATGGACTCGCCCTCCAGCGGCGCGGGCCAGGCCAGAACATCGGTTTCGCGCAGAATGCGCAGGGCCTTCAGCGTGATCAGTTCCGGGTCGCCGGGGCCGACGCCCAGGCCATACAGGGTGCCTTTGGTGCTCAAACGGGTTTCCTTACGCTGAATTGGGTCACTGTCATCAGGGGTTTCCAGCCGCGATAGGGGCCGACCGGTTCCATCCGCGACACGGCGATGCGGGCCAGCTCTCCGCCCCAATCGGACTGCAACCGGGTCAGGATCGCCTCGCCTTCCAGGGTCACGACATTGGCGACCAGCACGCCGCCGGGGGCCAAACGGTCCCAGCAGCGCGCCGCCATGTCCGGCCCGGTCAGACCGCCACCGATGAAGATCGCATCCGGCGCGCCCTCGGCCTTGTCCAAGGCGTCCGGTGCGGGGCCCTCGATCAGGTCCAGATGCGGGACGCCCAAGGTCGCGGCGTTGCGGGCAATCAGGCGGCAGCGCGTCTTGTCGCGTTCGAAGGCGACCGCATGGCCGCCCGCGCGCATCCATTCGATGGCGATGGACCCGCAGCCCGCGCCGACATCCCAAAGGGTGGCGCCGCGCCGGGGCATCAGCTTCGCCAGGGTCGCCGCGCGGACCTCGCGCTTGGTCAGCTGGCCGTCATGATGGAAGGCGTCGTCCGGCAGGCCCGGGCCGCGATACAGGATACGCGTGCCCGTTTCGGCGCGGCATTCGACGGCGATGGTGTTCAAATCGGCGCCGGGCGCCGCGTCCCAGCCGCGCGCCGTGCCGTCGAATATGCGCTCCTTCGCGCCGCCCAGATGTTCCAGCACCCAGATGCGGCTGGCACCATATCCCTCTGCGGTCAGCATCCCGGCAACCTCTGCCGGGGTCCGGGCGTTTTCGGACAGGATGAACAGTTTCGCGCCCGGCTCGATCTGCGCCGCCAGCAGGCTCAGCGGCCGGCCGTGCAGGGTCATCCGCGTCACGTCTTCCAGCGGCCAGCCCAGCCGTGCGGCAGCCAGGGAGAAGGCGCCTGGCGCGGGCAGGACGGTCAGCGCGTCGCGCCCGAATTCCCGACCCAAAGTGACGCCGATGCCGTAGCTCATCGGGTCGCCGGTCGCCAGGACGCAGACCGCCTTGCCCTTGCGCGCGGCGATGTCGCCGACTGTATCCGTCAGTGGTACGCGCCAGGTCAGGCGCTCGGCCGGATGCGTTTCCGGGATCATTGCCAGATGGCGCTTGCCGCCCAGCAGGACCTCCGCGCCGTCGA
This sequence comes from Pacificispira sp., assembly GCF_965228185.1. Classification (NCBI taxonomy): domain Bacteria; kingdom Pseudomonadati; phylum Pseudomonadota; class Alphaproteobacteria; order Rhodospirillales; family Aestuariispiraceae; genus Pacificispira; species Pacificispira sp. Next base: position 62,765 of record NZ_CBDDHE010000010.1, read on the forward strand.
TCAGCGCGCGGCCCGCCGGGGGCACGCCGTCGAGACCGTCTTCCCCGATCCCGACGATGGACAGCCAGGCGTCGCTCATGTCTCAAGTTCTCCGCACAGGGCGTTGACCGCCGCCGCCGCATAGGCGCTGCCGCCCTCGCGGCCGGTCAGGGCGATATGGGGCAGGCCGCTGGCGACCAGCGCGTCCTTCGATTCCGCCGCGCCGACAAAGCCGACGGGAAAGCCCAGGATCAAGGCGGGCTTTGGGAAGCCCTGATCGATGCGCTCCAGCAGGTGGAACAGCGCGGTCGGCGCGTTGCCGATGGCGACAACCGCACCCTCCAGCCAGGGCTCCCACAGGTCGACCGCCGCCGCCGACCGGGTCGTGCCCAGGCGCTGGGCCAGCGGCGCGACAGCGCCCAGACCCAATGTACACAGCACATCGTTCTTTGCGGGCAGCCGCGAGCGGATGATGCCCTTGCTGACCATTTCCACATCACAGAGGACCGGGCGCCCGGCCTTCAGCGCGTCGTGGCCCGCCGCGACCGCACCGTCGCTGGCGGTCAGGCTGGCCAGGATGTCGGGCCGACCGCCGGTATGGACCAGCCGGATCGCGACCGTGTGCAGGTCCTCCGGCACGCCACTCAGATCCGTCGCCTCGCGGATCAGGCGCGCGCTTTCACGATAGATCGCGGCCGGGTCCTTGATGTAGTCGTAGGGCGGCTTCATGCGGCGGCCTCCAGGGGTTCCGGCCGGTCGGTCACGCCGAGGATCCAGGCTTCCTCCGTCTCGACCGCCCGGCGTTCCGCGTCGGTCAGGGCCGGGTCGGCGGCGAACAGGGCGGGCAGACGTCCGGCCGCATCCCAGCGCGCCAGGGCCTTCGCCATGGCAGAGACCTGGCCCGCATCCTTCGGCAGGCCGGAAAGGGCTTCCGGGGGTACCAGGGACGGATAGATTTCCGCCAGAATCACCTGCGCCTCGGGGCAATCTGCCAGACCGGTCTCGAACGGCCAGATTTGCGTGCGAAAGGCCAGCCGCCCATCGGTGCGCAGCGCCCAGACCCGGGGAATGCCGGTCAGCGCCTGACTGCCGACGGAGCCGGTATAGGCCAGTTTCCAGACCGGCTGGGTCGTGCGCACCCGCGCCTCGCAGAGGCGGCGTTCGGACAAATCCTCCGACCCATGCGGCCGCCGGTCCCGGCGCAGCAGGTATGGCCGATCCTTGTTGCCGTCATGGCCCCAGAAGGGGAAAGCCTCGCCGGTCAGCACCCGGTTCAGCGCCTCGCCGACATCGAAGCGGTTGTTGGCATTGTCCGCCGCATCGTCCAGCAGCGCGTCGATCTGGGCCCAGATGCGCCGCCAGACCAGCCCGTCATGGCCCAGCGCCGCCCCGGTGCCACGCGGATAGCCGAAGGGGAAGTCGAACCCCGTCAGCACCCGTTTGCCCCGGTCGGCCCGGTTCGCGATCAGCGCCGCCAGACGGTCCGTCGCCTCGGCGCGGGTCGCTGGATTTTCCAGAACGCTGCGCCGGACCCGCCCGTCGGACAGGCGGTCGACGCAGGCGATCCAGATCGAATCCTTACCCCGGCGCGGCACGGCGGCGGCGGACCAGTCGACCATGATATAGCTGTCGAAGGCGGGCATGGCGTCCGGGTCCGGCCTATTCGGAACGCGGCAGTTTCACGCCCTCTTTCATGCTGCGCGGCCCATGCGGATGGTCCGCCTGCGGATAGGGGTGATGATGGTGGTCGTGTCCATGCCCATGATCGTGGCCATGTCCGTGGGAATGCCCATGGGAATGGTCATGCCCGTGATCGTGATCATGCGAATGGCCGTGATGGTGGTGATCATGATCGTGGTGATGGTGATGCCCATGGTCATGATGGTGATCGTGCCCGTGGTCGTGCCCATGGTCATGGTGATGGTCCGTTTGGGCCGGGCCGGTACCGATGCCCTCCACGTGATGGTGGTGGCTTTCCTGGGGCAGGCCGACCTCGTCCTCGAAACCCAGGACCTGGGCGCGGAACTTGCACATCTGGCAGTTCATGTTGTTCGCGCCGTTCAGGATCTCCATGACCCGTTCGACAAAGGTATCCATCACCGACGGGTGGTCGTTCAGATAGCCCGCCTTGACGAATTCGATCTCCGGATGCCGTTCCGCGACCTTGTCGGTGTAGTCATAGATGCGGTTCACCAGAATGCCGGTAAACAGGAAATACGGGAACACGACGATCCGCTTGTAGCCCATGCGCGCGCAATGCTCCAAGGCCGGTTCGGTCAGCGGGAAGGTGACGCCGGAATAGCCGACCTCGCACCAGCCGAAGCCCAGGCCTTCCCACAACATGCGGGCGACCTTGGCGACGTTGGAATTGGCGTCCGGGTCCGACGCGCCACGCCCGATGACGCAGAGCAGCGTATCGTGGCGCGCGACGCTGTCGTCGCATTTGGCCAGCGCTTCCTCGATGCGCGCGCCGGCGGCCTGCAGCATCTTCAAATCTACCGCCAGTTCCCGGGCATAGGTGATCGTCAGACCGGGATTCTGCGCCTGATAGGTGTTCAGGACCGACGGAATGTCGTTCTTGGCATGACCGGCGGCGAACAGCATGCCCGGCACCGCCAGAACCTTGGTCACGCCCTGGTCGCGCAGCTTGTCCAGCCCGGTCCGGATGATCGGCGTGGCGAATTCCAGAAAGCCGTATTCGACCGGCAGATGCGGCCAGCGCGCCTTCAGCGTCTCGCCGATCTGCTGGAATTCGGAAACGGCGCCGGTGTCGCGGCTGCCATGGCCGCAGACCATGATGCCGACCTTCTCGCCGTCGATATGGGTGGGAATCTCGTTTGCGGACGCCGTCACCGGCGCGCTTGCTACGGACATATTTGCCCCCGTCCTGACCTGTGGGTTCGCATTATGGTTCACCCGGCGCCGCATTTGCCCCCGCGACCGGTAGGGTGCTCATAAGCGAATGACCTAACAGAGCGCCCCGCGCCCGTCAGCCTCAAAACCGCCGAAGAGTTTTGAAATCGCGACGGGCGACGTGTGGCGCACACTCAACGGCGTCGTCGTCATCTGGGCGGCAAATGTTTCTCGGGTGTCCGGTCGTCGCAATCTCGCTCGATACGCCGTGCTTGTGGCACCGGTGGGCAAAGATTGTCCTGGGATGCCGCCTCCACCAGGTTCATTTCGAATCTTTTTGCTTCCATAAAGGCTTCTTCCGCCTGTTTGGGCGTGTACAGCCCAGGGGAACCGGGAGGGCCGCAATGATGCGCCGCCGGCTTTTTGTTTGGCGCAAAGTCCCTTGCCAGCCGAATTAGCAGCATCATTTCTTGGCGTTCAGCTTCGGAATACGCCCCAGCGGCGTCGCAGGCGCGAATTCGGTTTTCGAGGAGGTCCGTCCATAAGTCGGCTGCGTGGTCGGCACCACATGTCCGGTTAATCGCAATCATCCGGCTATGCTGAGACAACGAATGGTCCCAAAGGAACCAATCTATATCATTGTCGATGCACTCCGCCTTGGCTGCGCTTGAAACGAATAGCGGAAGCACACATGCCGCCAATGCCGATATCAGACGGCAAGGGCGGCGCGTTTGCCACAAGTTGCGCACCTTACCCCCGCGGGGCGTGCTTGTTCAGGATGCGCTGGAGCGTGCGGCGGTGCATTTTCAGGCGGCGCGCGGTTTCGGAGACGTTGCGGTTGCACTGTTCGAAGACGCGCTGGATATGTTCCCAGCGCACCCGGTCGGCGGACATCGGGTCTTCCGGCGGCGGCGGCAGGGGGCGGTCCTCCTCCAGCAGCGCGGCGGCGATCTGATCGGCATCGGCGGGCTTGGCCAGATAGTCGACGGCGCCCTTCTTCACCGCGCTGACGGCGCTGGCGATGTTGCCATAGCCGGTCAGCATCACGATGCGGATATCCGGGCGCGCGTCGCGCAGCGCCTCGACCACGTCCAGGCCGTTGCCGTCCTCCAGGCGCATGTCGACGATGGCATAGGCGGGCGGACGTTCGGCCGCGGCTTCCAACCCTTCCGCAACCCCGGCGGCGCCGGTCACCACAAAACCGCGCTGTTCCATCGCCCGGCTCAGCCGATTGCGCAGCGGGCTGTCGTCGTCGACGATCAGCAGGGTCTTTTCCCGAAGGTGCGAGGGAAGGGTTTCGGCCATGCGCGGTTCCTTGCGAATTCAGCGGGTCATTGAAGGGTCATAATAGCGTTTCCGCCGGGGCTTCCAAGTCGTCGCGGTCCCAATGGACCAGGGCTTCCGCCCCGCGCCGGTTGCGGAAGGCGGAATGCCCGCCGATCCGTTCCAGCAGCGTGGTCGCGATGAAGACCCCCAGACCCATATGCCCGTCCTGTCCGGCGCGGGTCGACATATAGGGCTCGCCCAGCATCTGCAGCACGGAATGGGAGAAGCCCGGCCCGTCGTCATGGACCGAAATCCAGACGTCGCGCGGCGTCCAATAGATGCGGATCCAGACCTGTTTTTTGGCGTATTGCCCGGCATTTGACGCGAAGTTCCCCAGACCATGCAGGAATTCCGGCGTGCGCCGAACCATCGGTTCCGGCCCTTCGCAGGACTCGTCGATCAGGATGTCCAGTTCGACATGGTCCGGCACATGTTCGTCGACCGCTAGTTCGACCAGATTGGACAGGGGCAGGGTTTCGAACGGGTCGCCGGTCGCGTCCGGCTGGTGCGACAATCCGACCAGGATCTCGCGGCAGCGGTCGGACTGGCTTTTCAGCAATTCGACGTCTTCGTAGAGCGGGCTGTCCTTGTCGACCTCGCTCATCAGCTCCTTGGAGACGACGGCGATGGTGGCCAGTGGCGAGCCCAGTTCATGTGCCGCCGCGGCGGCAAGCGCGCCCAGGGCGGACAACTCCCGTTCCCGCGCCAGGGCGGCGGCGGATTCCGACAGGGCGTCGCTCAATCGGCGGGATTCCTCCGACGCCGTCCAGACATAGGTCGCCATGAACACGATCGACATGGTCAGCGCCGTCCAGATGCCCAGCATATAGACCAGCGGCAGTTGCAGCCCCTCGTCGCCGCGCCAGGGCAGCGGCAGGTGAAAGAAGGTAACGAAGGTCGCGGCCATGACGGCCAGGCTGGTCAGCGCCAGGGTCGCGCGCCGCGACAATATGGTCGCGGACACGGTGACCGGGGCCAGCAGCAGCAGCGCGAACGGGTTCTGCAACCCGCCGGTCAATCCAATCAGGCTGGCCAGTTGCAACAGGTCGAAAGCCAGCAGCGACGCGGCGCGCAGCTCCGTCAATCGCCGCCGCTTGGACGCCATCAGGGCCAAGTTCGACGCCGCCAGTGCACCGATCGCAATCAGACAGGGAAAGACCGCGAGGTTGAAACCGAAGGCGAAATGGATGACCAGCACGGTCGCCATCTGCCCGGCGACCGCAATCCAGCGCAGCATGATCAAAGAGGTTAGGCTCAATCCGACCGGACGGCGCGCCTCGGGCAGGCGGTCCGGGTGGTTTGGCCGTGTGTCCCAGGTATATTTGCTGTTCGCCATCGCCCCCGAAATCCTGCCGGTCCCTTACCGCCGGCTAATCCAGCAGGCGCGGCGCGTGGGGGCAAGCAGAATGGGCGGCGGCCGGACCGCGCCGGACCCGGCCGCCGCCCATAACTACGCGACTTCAACCAGGTCACGCATATCGTCGCCGGTCATCCAGGTGATGTATTCGTCCAGCGTGCCCCGCCCGTCCGTCCGGCGCCAGCGCACGCCCAGCGGATGGGCGTGATTGTAACCATAGCGCGCCGGAATCCCCTTCATCACCAGGTCGGGATGGACCAAGCCGTAGATATAGTCCGGGGCCCAGCGCATCAGGGCGATGGCGACCGCAATCCGGGGTAAGATGATCGCCAGACCGCGGCCGCGGAATTCGCCGTCGGGACTCAGCCAGACCTCGCCGTGATAACAGATCGTGCCGGCCATCTCGCGGACATAGCGGCAGGCACGATAGTCCGACCCGTCGGGCGTCGCCGGGATATGCGGCGACAGGAACAGGTTTCCGAGCCGCTCCAGATGATCGGCCAGGGTTTCGCCGCGCAGATCGTCCATCCGGACCGCCTGCACATGAACCACACGCCCTTGCGGCGATCGGCCCAGAATCCAAAACCCGTTATCGCCGGTGACGTCGCTGACCGTGTTGTCGAAGATCGGCGTCAACGGCGCCCGTCCGTCGGTCTCTGCGACCACCTGACGAAGCCGGTCGAAATCGCTTAACAATTCTAGGGTGATTCCCTGGGTCTGCGCTTCTTCGACCCGTCGTGCGACATAGCACGAGGCCTTCAATTGATCGAAATGCACTGTCATCTCACTACTCCTTGTGGTTTATTTCCGGGAGTAGCGAGTGCCCCTGTAATGCGTCTTTTTATAGAAAAGTATGGGGATATGAAGCGGTACGAGGTCGACCAGTTTGACCGGCTCTATTCCACGGTTTGGGGCGACAGCATTCACTTCGGCTTTTATCCGGCGCCGGACACGCCGTTCGACGACGCCGTGCGGGCGGCGAAACGGGCCATGGTCCGGGCTGCGGGGCTGCACCGGGGGCATTTGGTCTTGGAGGTCGCCAGCGGCTGGGGCGCGGCGGCGCGCCATCTGGCGGACGAGGTCGGTTGCCGCGTGATCGCGACCAATTACGCCAGGCGACAGGCTGAAATCGCGGCCCGGCGCTGCGCCCGACAGATCGCGACGGGCACGATCCGGCTGGCCATGGCGGATTATCATGCGCTACCCTTCGCCGACGCCCTGTTCGACGCGCATTGGTCCCAGGAATCGCTGGTCCATGCCCAGAACAAGCCCCGGGTCTTCGCGGAGGCGTTCCGCGTCCTGAAACCGGGCGGAATGATGGTCTTTACCGATCAGACGACCCGGCGGGACAGCCTGACGGAGGCCGAGGCGCGGCGTATCGCCGACCGCCACGGCAGCGACGATCTGTGGTCCGAGGGGGATTTCGAGGCGGGGCTGCGGGCGGCCGGGTTCGGTATCGCGGCCCTGCACGATTGGACCCCGCATATGGCGCGGCATTTTCGCGCCCTGCATGACCGGCTGGAATCCCATCGCGCGGCCCTGTCCGACCATGTCGACGCGGCGCTTCTGGACCAGAACGCAGATATGTGGCGCTGGGGCGCGGAACTGGCGGAGGCGGGGAAGATCGGTTACGCCATGGTCGCCGCGCGCAAGCCGGGCGGCTGACGGTCAGCTCAGCGCGGCGTCTGGAAGTCCTGACCGTTGATCGCGATGATGAAATCGTAGAACGGTTCCAGATCGATCGCCTTCAGCGGCTTGCTCTTCTTGCCGGTCACATTGGCCCAGGCATTGGCCGTATGGGCCAGGACGCCGATTGCCAGGCCGACGGTCAGGAAGTTCTTCGGCGCATCGCGCAGGAAGGCTTGGAACGGCCGCGGATCGTCGTGCTGGATCAATTGATCGAAGGCTTCGTTATAGTTCTTGATGATGCGCATCACGGTCGAATGCGTCGCGCGAATCAACTGGCGCGCCCGGTCGCGGCGGAACTTGAAGCGGTCCATGGCGGAATCCGTCATGCTTTCCCGGTCGCGCGGCAGCGATGACGCGGAGCCCAGCCATTCGAAGAACTGATAGAACAGGTCCTTATGCCGGGCGTACTGGAATTCGTAGTAGTTGATGCCCTTCCAGGCGAACAGGAATTGCTTGGTCTGGGCCTCGTTCAGGCGGAAGCTGCGGATCAGGCTGCGCGACCCTTCGGTTTCCTCGCCCTGCCAGATCGCGTCGACGACAGCGCTGGTCATCAGGCGCTTGCCTTCGTCTTCCTTGGTATCGCGCTCGCCGCCGACATATTCCTTGTAGACGTCCAGCTTGTTGCCGGAATTCGCCTTGGCCACCAATACGCTGATCTTTTCCAGCACCGGCCGGCGGATCAGCAGCCAGTCGGCCTCCGTGATCTCGAAATAATTCGCCGAGATCGCCCGCTCGACCTCCAACTCCCGGCGCTGGGACAGCAGCAGGAACGGATCGAAGGTCGGCACCTTGGTCAGGATGTCCAGCACCTTCTGATCATGCGCGCTCAGGCTTTCGTCGCGTTTGATCGCGCCGCGCTTGGCCAGGACGCGCACGATGCGGTCCGGATCAGCCTGGGTCGATTCGCCGCCCTGATCGACCTCGTCGTCGTTATACGGGAAATAGACGCGGGTTGAGACCATGACTTCGTCATCGTCATCCAGGGTGACTTCCTTGAAGAAAATCCCCAGATTCAACGTCGACAGGTCGAACAGCTTGGTTTTCGGAAATTCGTCCTCGGGCAGGCCGACTTTCAGATCCAGATAAACAGCGCGGGCGTCGAAACAGAGAAAGCGACCCGAACGCAACAACGTTTTCAAAGCACGGCGATTCATCCGGCCGAGCGCCTCTCCCAATAGTCGCCTCGGCGACACCTGCCCCTTGCAACCGCGCTGCGGATCGGGGGTTTCCCACTCCGCGTTTCGGCTCTTATACTATGTATACAAACGGTCGACACACAAGGCCGGGAACTTGGTAAACGGATGTTATGGTTAACGTCCGGACTGCGGGCGAAAGGCGACGGAACCCATGCGATTCACCGAGGCTCGGGCGGAGCCAAGATACCCGTTTTCGGCGGGTTTCATCGAAATCGACGACCGCCCTCTGGCTCTGGACGACCTCAGCGTCAACGGTTTGGGGTTCCATGCCGAGCGGCCGGATTCCTTCACGGTCGGTCTGCCGATCGACGGGTTTCTGGTCCTGCAGGATTCCGAGGAACAATATGAAATGCCCGTCCATCTGGTCGTCCGGCGGATCGAAGGCACGCGTATCGGCTGTTCGATGAGCTGCAAGATCCCGCACCACGTTTCGACCGTGCGGGAATTCGTCTCCAAACTGGGTATGAACGGCGGGTGAAACCATGACGACGGAACGGCGCCATCACGATATGGGCGGGCTGGATGCGGGCCCGGTCCACCGCAGCGAACACAAGTTCGAGCCTTGGGAGAACAAGACGGACGCCATCGTGCGCCTTTTGTCGCAGCCGAAGCGCGGCCCGATGATGCGGATCGACGAGCTGCGGCGCGGGATCGAGGAAATGGGCCCGGGCGTCTATGACGAACTGACCTATTACGAGCGCTGGATCGCATCGATCGCCAACATCCTGCTGGAAAAGGGCGTGATCAATGTGGACGAGCTGGGCCGCAAGATCGAAGAGGTCAAGGCGCGGCACGTCCCGGCGTCCGGTTCCGCGAAACCGGCGGAGGGCTGATCGCATGTCCTATGCCGTCGGCGATACCGTCCAGGTCCGCTATGCGACCCCGCCGGGCCATGTCCGCACCCCCTTTTACTGCCGCGGCCATGCCGGCGTCGTGGAGCGGGTCTGCGGCCGGTTTCACAATCCGGAGGAACTGGCCTATGGCCGCGCGGGCGAGGATCTGCTGACCCTCTACCGTGTGCGGTTCCGGCAGCGCGATCTGTGGCCGGACTACAGCGGCCCGGAAACCGATACCGTCGAGATCGAACTGTACGAACATTGGCTGGAGCAACCGCGATGAGCCACGACCATAGCCATCCGCACGACCATGACCATGGTCACGGCCACGGGCACGACCACCCCCACCGGCATCCGAACCAGCCCGATCTGGAGGATCTGCCGCCGACCTATTACCAGGCCATGGCCGACGCGGTGGCGGAGCTGCTGATCGAAAAGAACGTGTTTTCCGGCGGCGAGCTGCGCGAGACCATCGAATACATGCAGGGCCGCAATCCGGATCTGGGCGCGAAGCTGACCGCCCGGGCCTGGACCGATCCGGATTTCAAAAAGCGCCTGACGACCAATGCGAAAGAGGCCGCCGCCGAAATCGGCATCGATACCGGCCCGGCGCCGCTGCTGGTCATGGAAAACACGCCGGACGTCCACAACGTCATCGTCTGCACCCTGTGCAGTTGCTATCCGGTCTTTCTGCTGGGCAAGTCGCCGGACTGGTACAAGAGCCGGGAGTACCGCAGCCGGATGGTCCGCGAACCGCGCGCCGTCCTGGCCGAATTCGGCACCGAGATCGCGCCCGGCCGCGAGGTCCGCGTCCACGATTCGACCGCCGACATGCGCTACATGATCCTGCCCATGCGCCCCGACGGCACCGACGGCATGACCGAGGAAGAATTGGCGGCGCTGGTCACCCGCGACAGCCTGATCGGGGTGATCGAGGTGGCGGGACCGGCGGCGGGGTGATTCCTACCCGAACGTGCCCGCCTGCCAGTGGGCGCCCAGAAGGCACAGGGAGACCCCGGCGATGAGGCTCAGGATTGTGCGGCCGGTCCAGAGATAGAGGCCGAAGGTCACGATCACGGCGGCGATGTCAGTCGGGGTGCCGCGCATGGCGGCGGGGGCGACGATCGCGGCGAGGGCGCAGCCGGGCAGGCAGTTGACGATGCGCTGGGTCTTCTCGCCGCCGCTGGACAGGGCCGCGCCCAGGATCATGCCACCGATGCGCATGCCGAAGACGGTCAGCGCGACCAGAGCGATGGTCAGAAAGGCGGTATAGCTATCGGGCATCGCGCATGACCTCCGACGCCAGGGCGGTGACGGCGCCGGCCGCGACGGCGACCAGGACGGCCGCGCCCGGCTCGATCACGCCGTCCAGCGCGATGCCGACCCCGGCGGAAACCGCCAGCGGCGCGCGCGGCGCGTCGACACCGCGTACCACGACGCCGACCAGAATGGACAGGAAAACGATCCCGGCGAAGGCCAGGCTTTTCGCCGTCACCGGATCGAACAGCCCGGCGGAGAAGACCCCGACCGCCGTCGCCGCGACCCAGATTGCATACATCGGCGCGGAAACGCCCAGATAATAGGCGGATTTGTTCGGGATCGACTTGGCCTGCAGGGTCAGGGCCCAGGCGGCGTCGTTGATCACGAAGATCGCGGGCAGGCGCAGCGGACTAGGCAGGCCGCGGATCGTCGGTCCCAGCGAAAGACCCATCAGGGTCAGGCGGCTGGTCACCATGGCGGCGGAAATCAGGATCGCGAAATAGGGCATCTGATCCGACCACAGGGCCAGGGTCGCGAACTGGGCCGTGCCGGCGAAGATGAAGGCGCTCATGGCGACGGTCTGGCCCATGTCCAGCCCGGCGACGCTGGCTGCCGATCCGAACAGGATGCCGAACAGCAGCGCGCCGAAGAACATGCCGGACGCGTCGCGGATCCCGGCGAGGAAGCTCGCGCCGGAACAGCCCGGCGGTGTGCCGGTCATATCTGTGGGAAAGGCCATTGGCGCGACTTAATCCTTTCGCGCGCCGGGCGAAACCGTCGCTTCGGCACAGCATTTCCGACGGCGCGGAAGCAAACTTACCAGACCCCCATCTTGATGCGCCCGCCGAAGGTGTAATCGGCGGTTTCGGCCTCGACCTCGGCGGCGGTGAAACTGGTCCGGGTCAGGCGGTCGGCGAATTGATCGAACAGCAGGTCGCGCATCCGCCGCACCGTCGCGGCATGGGCCGGGTCGCGGCCCAGGTCGTGCAATTCCCGCGGATCCTCGATCATGTCATAGAGCTGCGGCGGCAGGTCCAGCCAATGGACGTATTTCCAGCGTTCTCCGCGCAGCATCCAGCCGCGCGCCCGTTTCGGCGCGACGCCCAGCGCGACGCGCGCCTGCCGGGTCGCGTAATCCAGCTCGCAGCACGCCGCCATGCGCCAGGCGGGCGGGGCTTCGCCTCTCAGGAAGGGCGTCAGCGGCCGTCCGTCCAGCATCTGGATATCGTGCGGATCGCCGCCCAACGCGTCCAGGAAGGTCGGCACCAGATCGATGCCTTCGACCGGCGCCTGGCTGACGTGCCCGCCCGGCAGGTCGGGATGAACGACGAAGAAAGGGATGTGGGCGGAGACATCGTGGAACAATTGCTTCTCGCCCAGCCCGTAATCGCCCAGGTAATCGCCGTGATCGCTGACGAAGGCGATCATCGTGTCGTCCAGGCGGCCGCGTTCCTCAAGAAAGGCGGTCAGGCGGCCGATATGGTCGTCCAGCTCCCGGATCAGGCCCAGATAGGTGGGGATCACCCGTTCCCGCGCGCCGTCGCGGCGGAAACCGATACTTTCGGTATGGTCCAGAAAGGCGCGGTAGACCGGATGCGGGTCGGCGGCGGTCGGGACGGCGGGCCAGACGCTATCCGGGCCGAACAGGCCGCAATAGGGTTTCGGCGCGATGTAGGGCCAATGCGGTTTGATATAGCTGAGATGCAGGCACCAGGGCGCGTCGCCCTGTTCGTCGATGAAGGCCATCGCCCGGTCGGTGGTCCAGGCGGTTTCGCTGTCCTCCGGCGCGACACGGGCGGGCTTGTCGGCGTGGCGCAGATACCAGCCCGACAGGATCTCGCCCTGCGGCCCCAACGCGCTGTTGGCGTGGTCGTGCCAGGGATTGTCGCCGTCATATCCCTTGCCCCGCAGATAGGCGTTGTAGCCCTTGTTCGGCGGCTTATCCAATGGATGCAGCCCGTCGTCGCGGGCGAAAGGTTCGAAGCCGCATTCCGCCGCCAGCACACCCTGATCGGACAGGTCCGACAGGCCCATACGGGCCATGCCTTCGCGGTCGGCCTTCATATGGGTCTTGCCCGCCAGCGCCGTGCGCAGGCCCAGCTTCCGCATCCGGTCGCCCAGCGTCACCGTCCCTAGGGGCAGCGGTGCCTGATTGACGGTCGCGCCATGGGTCGACGGGTAAAGCCCGGTATAGAACCCCATCCGCGACGGCCCGCAGATCGGCGCCGGGCAATAGGCCCGGTCGAACCGCGTGCCGCGCCGGGCCAATGCCTCCAGATGCGGGGTTTCGATCTTTGCCCCCGGCACGCCGATCCCCGCGCCCCAGCAATCCGCGCGCAACTGATCGGCCATGATGAAGAGAATGTTCCGAACCGGCATGGCGCGAGATTAGTGCGGTTTCCTCCGGACGGAAAGGCGGGTCGGTCGAAACGGGAAAGGACGAACGCGGAGGATACAGAGCCACTCCGGCTACTTCCCGCGTGCTCCTGCGAAAGCAGGAGCCTCGGTCGTTCTCTGTCGGGTTCAGCCCTGACGGAAAAGGGTGCGGAAAACGGCCTTGACCGCCCGTACGGGGGCGAGCCTGGAGGCTTCGGCTTCGATTTCGCCGAACGCGTCTTCCACCCAATCCACGGCGGCTTGCACTTCGCCTTCGATATCGGCCATGGCCGCGGCGAATTCGCTTCCCTCGAAGTCGGAATAGTCCAGCCGGTTGGCGTCGATCATCGTCCTCAATCCTTCGATACGGTCCCACATGGGGTGTAAGGGTCGTGATTAACAGTGTTCTGTTACGAATCGGCGTCCCTTTGCTGAACGTTACGCTACGGCTTCTGGGCGAAACCGACCCTTTCACCGACCCGGCGGGTGACGTAGGCTGCGGCGAAACCCTTGGCAAAAATGAGGATCCGATGACCGATCTCACCCTGGACGTATGGCAGTTCGTCCGCCTGATGGTGTGCATGGAGGAGTCGCTGAATACCCGCAGCGGCGGGCGCGGCTCGGACCTGAAATCGCTGTATGACAAATGGGAGGATCTGTGGGTCGATCTGGATGCGCGCCTGGTCGATCTGGGGAAGCATGACATGGACGCCTTCGCCGACCTGATGATGGATCAGGAGGTCGTGCTGGAAGAGGTCACCGCGCGCGAAAAGGAACTGGTGCGGCAGGAATTCGACAAAGTCTTGCGCCAGATCAAGGCGCGCCTGGCCCAGACCGACGATCCTGCCGATGTCGAGGATTTGAGTTTCGAGCGCGACGAGATCGTCCTGACCCTCAAGGCGCTGGGCGACCGCCAGCATGGCAATACCGGGGGAAAACCCGGATCGGCGCCGGCCGGCAAACCGCCGGCCAGGCCGGGCGGCAAGGCGCGCAAGTAGATCGGGACGGCGGCGGCGGAACGATCCGCCGCAACCGCCGTCGAATTCATGTATCCGATCCCATCGCATCCGGGGTCGGGATATGAGACAGTAGCAATGGCAATGCGTTACGCGCTGGGGAGAGGGCGGGGCGCGGCCGGGCAGAGAAGACGAGTTCAGGACCCAACAAGACTCAAGAGGGAGGAATCTCATGAGCAGAGTGGCACTGGTTACGGGCGGTACGCGCGGTATCGGCGCGGCGATTTCCACGGCGTTGAAGGCGGCGGGCTATACCGTCGCGGCGAATTACGGCGGCAATGACGCCGCCGCCAAGGCCTTCACCGAGGAAACCGGCATCGCGGCCTTTAAGTTCGACGTTTCCGATTTCGACGCCGTGACGGCCGCGGTGGCGAAGATCGAAGCCGATCTGGGGCCGATCGACGTCGTGGTGAACAATGCCGGTATCACCCGGGACGGCACCATGCATCGCATGTCGCCGGACCAGTGGCAGGCGGTGATCGATACCAATCTGGGGTCCTGTTTCAACTGCTGCCGCGCCGTCATCGACGGCATGCGGTCGCGGAAGTTCGGCCGCATCGTCAATATCGGCTCGATCAACGGCCAGGCCGGTCAGTACGGCCAGGTCAACTATGCCGCCGCAAAATCCGGCATTCACGGCTTCACCAAGGCCCTGGCCCAAGAGGGCGCGCGGGCCGGCATCACGGTCAACGCCATCGCGCCGGGCTATATCGACACCGACATGGTGCGCGCGGTCCCGGCGGAGGTCCTGGAAAAGATCGTCGCGAAAATCCCGGTCGGGCGTCTTGGCCAGGCCGGCGAAATCGCCCGCGGCGTCCTGTTCCTGGTTTCGGACGATGCCGGATTCATCACCGGGTCGACCCTGTCGATCAACGGCGGCCAGCACATGTATTGAGGCCCTTGCAGTAACCCCTCTCCCTCAGGGAGAGGGGCGGGGTGCGCGATGTTACGCCGCTGGCAGGCGAACCACGAAGCGAGCGCCTTTCGGATTACCGTCGGGGCCGGGGCGGTTTTCGGCATGGATCGCGCCGCCATGGGCTTCGGCGATCTGTTTGCAGATCGACAGGCCCAGGCCGGAATGCGCCCCGAACTTTTCGTGTTGCGGGCGTTCCGTATAGAAGCGGTTGAAGATTTCCTCCAGCTTGGCCGCCGGGATGCCCGGCCCGTCATCCTCGCAGGTCGCGACGATCCAGGCGCCTTCGCGCGCGATCGTGACGGTGATGGTGCCGTCCCGCGGGCTGAAACTCTCCGCATTGCCGATCAGGTTCTGGAAGATCTGGACCAGCCGGCTTTCCATGCCGCCGACCCGGAAGGGGCCGTTCCCGGACCGGACAAACCGGACCACCGGGCCCTGACCGCCCGCATCCGGCACACCGTCGCCGCGCGCGGTGCGGTGCATCCCGACCAGCATCTCCAGCATGTCGGCCAGGTCGATCTCCTCGGTCTGCACCCGGCCCAGCTCGGCGTCCAGACGCGACGCGTCGGAGATATCCGTGATCAGCCGGTCCAGCCGTTCCACGTCCTCTTTCACGATGCGCAGCAATTCGCGCTGATGATTCGGGTCCTTCACGCGCTGTACCGTCTCGATCGCGCTTTTCAGCGAGGTCAGCGGATTCTTGATCTCATGACTGACATCGGCGGCGAAGCGTTCGATCGCCGTGATCCGCATCGTCAGGGCGGAGGTCATTTCGCGCAGCACCGCCGACAGATCGCCGATTTCATCCCGCCGGCCCGTCAGATCGGGAATGGTGTCCGGGTCGCGGCCGACGGAATGGCGCACCTTTTCCGCCGCCTCTGCCAATCGGTGCAGCGGGCGGGCGATGGTGCTGGCGAAGTAGAGCGACACCAGGGTCGTGATGACCAGCGCGCCGGCGAATACCGCCAGAATGGTCAGGCGGACATCGCGCATCGCCTCGTCGATCCGCCCGCCGTCACGCGACAGCATCAGGCTGCCGAAGACATGGACATAGCGTTGGACCGGCAAGGCGACGGTCAGGACCAGATTGCGGTTGTCGTCCCGGCGCACCGCGAAGGCGCTTTCGCCCTGCAACGCGCGGACGGATTCCGGATAATCGGTGACGGTCGGATTCAAATGATCGCGGTAAAGCGGATAGTCCCGGTTTTCGATCCAGTGGGACAGGCTGTCCAGCCAGGACAGGACCGGGTTCACCACCGGCTGGATCGGATCTTCGGCAATGGGATCTTCCAACTCCTCCACCAGAATCTGCTGGCCGGTCGACCCCAATTGACGGCTGTCCACCGCCAGCGACCCGTCGGCCAGGAAGAAGCGGGCGCGGACCTCGCTGGCGGCCGACAGGCGGCGCACCAGATCGCGCGCGGGTACGATGTTCAGGACTTCCTGCCCATTGTCCAAAAGGCCGATCGCGCCCTCGCCCAGCGCGCCGGAGAAGATTTCCCCCTGTTCGCGCAGGGCGTCGATTTCCTGGGCGATCAGACTTTCGCGATAGGGGCCGAGATAGAGCATCCCGACGACGGGGATGAGGAGGGCCAGAAGATTGACCGCCAGAATCTTGCGGGTCAGCGGCGACAGACGCTGACGCCGCCGCAGACGCCGCGCGGCCCGGGACCGGTTCTTACCGTCACGCTTCTCCACACGCGCGGCCTTCTTGGCGGCGCGGGTTTCCTCTTCCCGGGAGACGGGCCTTTCGGCGGTGAGGCTGCCCAATTCGATGGCCCTTCGCGCTATTCCTCGTCCTTGTAGCGGTATCCGACGCCGTAGAGCGTTTCAATCTTGTCGAATTCATTATCGGTCGCCCGCAGCTTCTTGCGCAGGCGCTTGATATGGCTGTCGATCGTGCGGTCGTCGACATAGATGTTCTCGCCATAGGCGGCGTCCATCAGCTGATCCCGGTTCTTCACATGGCCCGGGCGCTGGGCCAGCGCCTTCAGCAGCAGGAATTCCGTCACCGTCAGCTTCACCGGTTCGCCCTTCCAGGTGCACAGATGGCGGTCGCCATCCATCACCAGCTCGCCCCTTGTGAAGGCGCCCTGGGATTTGCCGCCGCCTTCGGCCGTGCGCTGTTCCAGTTCGGCCCGGCGCAGCAGGGCGCGGATGCGCTCGATCAGCAGGCGCTGGGAAAACGGTTTCTTGATGTAATCGTCCGCGCCCATGCGCAGGCCCAGCAGCTCATCCACCTCGTCATCCTTGGAGGTCAGGAAGATGACCGGCAATTCCGACGATTGGCGCAGCTTCTGCAGCAGTTCCATCCCGTCCATGCGCGGCATCTTGATGTCCAATACCGCCAGGTCGACGGGCCGCGTGGTCAGGCCGCGCAAGGCGGTTTCGCCGTCGGTATAGGTGGTGACCTTGAATCCTTCCGCCTCCAGGGCGATCGAGACGGAGGTCAGAATGTTCCGGTCGTCGTCGACCAGGGCGATCTGCTGGGGCATCTGTATTTCCTCGTTCACCGCGATAAGCAGGGGCCTGTTTCCAGGGTCCGTCTCCCGGCGTCGTCAGGCGAACCGGTAGCGGACGCTGTCCCTTACACCGTTGCAACAGGGCGGAAATAAGGCAAGGTCGCGGCAGTTATTGGAAAATATTTGTCATAATTCGGCGGTGCGATCCACCGGGCCGCCGCTATTCCACGGGTTTTGTGCCGCCTTTCGGCACCGGAATCCGGGGGGTCCGGAAGACCTGTTTGCCATGGACATGCGGGGACAGGGCGGCATGCGGCCCGCCCGCCTTCACCGGCCGCTCCGCGAACCGGCCCCGGCTGATCATCCGGTCGTAAAGCGTGATCGCACCCGCGATGCCGACATTGATGCAGAAAGCCATCGGAATCTTCACCACGAAATCGCAGCGTTCGACCATCGCGTCGGACAGGGACCCGCGCTCCGGCCCCAGAATATAGGCCGCCCGGTCCGGGTGGCGGAAGGACGGCAGTTCGACCGCGTCGTCGGTCAACTCAACCCCGACCAGTTGGCAGCCCTTGGGCAGGGCGATCTCGTCGGCCGTTTCCCATTGGTAATAGGGCACCTGATCGGCGGTGCCGGACGTGTCCGACTTGTTCAGCCCGCGCATGTTGACATAGGGCGAGACAGCGAAGACGAAACTGGCGCCGAAGGCGTGGGCGGTGCGCAGCAGACTGCCCGCATTCATCGGTTTTGAGATGCCTTCGACCCCCAGGCCGAAATATCCGCGCGTCTGCGCCATGGCGCCGTTCCGTGACTTGTGAGAACCGGATCGCCGCCTTCTTGCACAAAGGGTCCGGGCAAGGCAAGTTTCCGGCCCCCAAGGACAGTAACCGGAAAGCCACGCGCGATGCTCGACGACGCCATCACCCTATCCGGCAGCAACGCCAACCCTCTGACCGTCGAAGTCACCCGCAACGGCGTGGTGGAAAGCCGCCATCGCGGCAGCGCCGCCGTGGTCGACGTGGCCGGCAAGCTGCAGGCCGCCTGGGGCGAAATCGCCCGCCCGACCTATCCGCGCTCTGCCATCAAGGCGATCCAGGCGCTGCCGATGGTCGAATCCGGCGCGCCGGAAGCATTCGGTTTCACGGATGCGGAAGTGTCGCTGGCCTGCGCCTCGCATAATGGCGAAAAGGGGCATACCGACGGCGCGGCGTCCATGCTGTCCAAGCTGGGCCTGTCGGAGGCGGATCTGGAATGCGGGTCGCACTGGCCGTACCGCGAGGCGGATGCCCACGCGCTGGCCCGGGCGGCGGTTGAACCCAACCAGTTGCACAATAACTGTTCCGGCAAGCATGCGGGCATGCTGGCCCTGGCCAAACAGCTCGGCGTGCCGACCAAGGGCTATACGAAACAGACCCATCCGGTACAGCAGCGCATTCTGGGCGCGATGGAGCAGATGTGCGGCATCGATCTGTCCGGCGTGCAGCCCGGCATCGACGGATGTTCCGCGCCGAACTGGCCGATCCCGCTGGAAAATCTGGCCTATGGCTTTGCCCGCGTCGCCGACCCGAAGGATTTGCCGGAGGAGCGCGCCAAGGCCGTGCACCGCATCACCTCGTCGGTCATGGCGCATCCCTTCATGGTCGCCGGCACCGGCCGGTTCTGCACCGAGGTCATGAAGATCCTGGGCGCGCGCGCCTTCATCAAGACCGGGGCGGAAGGCGTGTTCTGCGCCGCGCTGCCGGAATATGGTCTGGGCGTCGCGCTGAAATGCGATGACGGTGCGACCCGGGGTGCGGAGACGATGATGGCGGCGCTGCTGCGCGAAATCGGCGTCATCGAGGACGAGCACATGGAGGCGATGGCCCCCTGGCTCAATCCGCAGCTCAAGAACCGCCAGGAAACCATCGTCGGCGACATCCGGCCGGCGGATAGCTGGCTGGCTTTCTGACATGGCGGTGGATCCGGTCCGGGCCCAGTACGAAACCTACCCCTATCCGGCCCGCGACCCGAAGGACGAGGCGAAACGGCTGATTACCGGCTCGCCGAGCCATTTGCGGGAGTTGACCCATTGGCTGTTCGCCGGTCGCCTGCCGCAGGATAGGCCGTTTCGCCTGCTGGTCGCCGGCGGCGGCAGCGGCGATGCGCTGACCATGCTGGCGCAGCAGACCGCCGATGCCGGGATCGACGCCGACATCCACTATGTCGATCTGTCCGAGGCGACCCGCAAGATCGCCGAGGCGCGGATCGCCGCGCGCGGCCTGACGGGGCGGGTTACGTTCCGGACCGGGTCGCTGTTGGACGCGGCGGAATGGGGCCCGTTCGACTATATCGACTGCTGCGGCGTGCTGCATCACCTGCCGGTGCCGCAGGACGGGTTCCGGGCCTTGGCCGCAGCCCTGGCCCCTCTGGGCGGCATGGGCGTCATGGTCTATGGCGAGACCGGCCGGACCGGGGTTTATGAAACCCAGGCGGCGCTGCGCCTGCTGGCGCGTGACGACGAACCGCCGGCGAAACGGGTCGCCCTGGCCAAGCGCTATCTGAATGCGCTGCCCGCCAGCAACCGGCTGGTCCGCAATCCGCTGGTGCGCGACCACAAGACCGGCGGCGATGCCGGCCTTTACGATCTGCTGCTGCATTCGACCGACCGCGCCTATACCGTGCCGCAGCTGGAGGCGGAAATAGCGGCGGCGGGCCTGCGCACCGTGACCTATATCGACCCGGCCCGCTATGCGCCGGAAACCTATACCCGCGAGCAGGATCTGCGGAACCGCGCCGCCGCTCTGGCAGCGGGCGACCGGGCGGCATTGGCCGAGGCCATGGCCGGGAACATGCCGGTCCATATCGCCTATCTGACCCGCGCCGACCGGGCGGAAGACACGGTGGCCCGGATCGCACCGGACGCCGTTCCGGTGTTCCGCGATGCGGAGACGGAGGCCGAGTTCCGCGCCATGCCGCCGGGCGCGCCGTCCCTGCCGGTCTCCATAGACGGGCTGGACCTCGCCCTGCCGCTGCCGCGCGACGCCAAGACAATTCTGGACCGCATCGACGGGACCAGCAGCCTGGAGCAGATCCGCCAGGACCTGCCCGCCGCCCCGGACTGGGACCGCTTCCATAAAAGCTTCACCCAGCTCTTCGCCGCACTGAACGGTTTCTCCCAACTGTTCCTGACGCGCTAGCGGGGTTTCCGTCATTTCCGCGCCATGGGGAATCAGGGCCCGAATGCGTTCCTGCGACAGCAGGAGCCTTCGAGTTTCCGGCACCGTGCCTGGATGAGGAAGGTTCCTGCTTCCGCAGGAAGACGGTCTCTGGGCTGTCTGTAATTCTTGAAGGGTCCGGGAATCAGGCCCGTTGGCACGGTCTGAGCGCACCCCCCTGGACCCCGGCTTCCGCCGGGGTGACGGACAAGGGGGTGAGCGGACGACGCGGCCCCGTTTTCATCCCCTCCGCGTGCTCTGCGCCATCTCCGCGTACTCTGCGTTCCACTTCCGGTACCGGCGCGCTCCTGCGAAAGTAGGAGCCTTCGCGGGTCCGGCACCGTGCCAAGACGTAGAAGGTTCCTGCTTCCGCAGGAACACGGTCTCCGGGTTGTCTGTAATTCTTGAAGGGTCGGGGAATCAGGCCCGTTGGCACGGTCTGAGCGCACCCCCTGGACGCCGGCTTCCGCCGGGGTGACGGCTAAGGTGCGAGCGGCAGATGGGGCCCTGCTATCATCCCCTCCGCGCGCTCTGCGCCATCTCAGCGTACTCTGCGTTTCACTTCCGGTACCGGCGCGCTCCTGCGAAAGTAGGAGCCTTCGCGGGTCCGGCACCGTGCCAAGACGTAGAAGGTTCCTGCTTTCGCAGGAACACGGCTTTTGGGCTGTCCGTCATTCGCGCTGGGGCGGGAATCGCGGATGGTCGGCACGGTATGTGCGACCAAGCCCTGGCCCCAAGACGCCAAAAAGCCCCCGGGCGGAGGGCTCGGGGGCTTCGGCGCTGGTCTGGGTATTTGGGGGGTGCGTTGGGGACTTACGCGACCCAGACCGGCTTTTTCGCTTCACGGTCGGCTTCGGCGCGATTCAGGCCGATATCCGCCAGAAGGTGATCTTCCATTTCGGCCAGGCGGCGGCGCTGTTCGGCGCGCGCCTGAAGTTGCGCCAGGGTCGCGATCGGGTTGACCGCGATCGAGCGCAGGCCTTCCAGGGCCGCATCCGTCGCTTCGACCAGAAGATAAGCCAGCGGCGCAAACGGGCTGCCGGCCCCGTACATTTGCTGCGTGTTCGCCATTGTCTTTCTCCTATAGCAAACTGCCGTTCACAGATGACACGACCGGATGTCACAGAGGTGTAGTTTATCCGAAAGTCTTGTTCATCCCGGGCACCGTTGCCCGACAGGGGGAGAAATAGGGGGGTTTCGTTTTCCGGACAACGGATATATTTTCATTTATCGAATTAAGAAAATTTATCCGAACGGAGACCGTCGTGAGCGCCCGTCTGCCCCCTTTGAAGCCCTTGCCCGCCTTTGAAGCCGCGGCCCGGCTGTTGTCCTTCACGGAGGCGGCCGAAGAACTTTATGTGACACAGGCCGCGATCAGCCATCAGATCAAGCAGCTTGAGGACGCGATGGGTGTGCGCCTGTTTCGCCGTCTGAACCGTGCGCTGTTGCTGACGGAGGAGGGGCAGGCCTTTGCCGGAACGGTGCGTCAGGCGCTGCATCTGATCGCTGACGGCGCGGACCGGGTCAAACGCCAGGACGAGAGCGGGCCGCTGAATGTCAGTTGCCTGCCGTCCTTCGCGTCGGCCTGGCTGGTGCCGCGCCTGGCGCGGTTCCGCGCCGACCATCCGGAAATCGACATTCGTCTGTCCGCCGATTACGAGCTGACGGATTTCGACGCGGAGGATATCGACCTCGCCATCCGCTGGGGCACGGGCGGGTATAACGATCTGCACGAAATCCGCCTGATGACAGAGGAAGTCTTCCCCGTCTGCAGCCCGCGCCTGCTGGAAGATCCGGAAAAGCCACTGGAGAAGCCGGAAGACCTGGCCCAGCACACATTGCTGCATGACGATATCCGGACCGACTGGCGGGTTTGGCTGAAGGCGGCGGGGGTGACGGGCGTCAATCCGGACAAGGGGCCGCGCTACAATTTCTCGAACCTGGTCCTGCAGGCCGCGATCGCGGGGGAGGGCGTGGCACTGGGCCGCAGCGCCATCGCCCATGACGCGCTGGAACAGGGGCTTCTGGTCAAACCCTTCGATTTCTCCCTGCCCAGCGATTTCGCCTATTGGATCGTCTGCCCCCAGGAACGCGCCGACCGTCCGAAGATCCGCGCCTTCTCCGACTGGCTGCTGAAGGAGGCGGAAACCGCCTGACCGCCGTGGCTGGCGGTTGCGGGCAAAGCGGTGTATGACGACGCCCGCCACAATCAAGGAGGAGACCCGCCGATGACCCGGATGACCACGCCAGTCAAACCGAAGGACAGGGTTCTCGTCGCCCTCGACACGCCGGATACGGACAAGGCCGTCGCCCTGTCGCGGCAGCTCGCGGGCCATGTCGGCGGCATCAAGCTGGGGCTGGAATTCTTCAACGCCGCCGGGCCGGACGGGGTCCGCAAGGTGGTGCGCGCCGGGCCGGAAGAAACGCCGCGCGGCGAGGCCCCGGCGCAGCAACGCCTGTTCCTCGATCTCAAATTTCACGACATCCCCAACACGGTGGCGGGGGCGGTGCGCTCCGTCATGCCGCTGGGCCCGTCGATCCTGAACGTCCATGCCGGTGGCGGCCCGGCGATGATGAAGGCCGCCCTGGACGCCGCCAATTTCGAGGCCGAACAGTTGGGCACCGTGCGCCCGATGCTGATCGCCGTGACCGTGCTGACCAGCCTGGACGATGCCGATCTCTCCGCCGTGGGTCAGGCCGGCCCGTCGAAGGATCAGGCCGTGCGTCTGGCTGGCCTGGCACGGAAGGCCGGGCTGGACGGCGTCGTCTGCTCGTCGAAGGAAATCGCCGCCATCCGCGCCGAATGCGGCCCCGACTTCAAACTGATCGTCCCGGGCATCCGTCCCGCCGGCGCCGCGCTGGGCGATCAGAAACGGGTCATGACCCCGTCCGAAGCGATTGCCGAAGGCGCCGATTTCATCGTCATCGGCCGCCCCATCACCGGCGCCGAAAACCCCGCCGGCGCCGCCAAGGCCATCGCGGACGAGTTGGGTGGGGCGTAACGCTGGGATAGGCGGCGCAGGCTCTTCGCTGTTTGCCGCCGCCCTTTTCGCCCTGGCCTTCACATGCGTCAAATGGGGGCAGGCGGTCTTCGCGACACAGGACGGCCGCGGGTGGCTGCATAGCACTGGGTGGAAGGCGCTTGCGTTTCACGATGTGCCGGAATGGATTTGGCCGATATTGCAGGAATGCCTGTATGCCGCCGCCGTTCTGACGTTGATGCGCCTCGCGGCGGGACCCGAACGGCGCCTTGCGCCCTTGCCGATACTGGTTACCGCGGCGGCCATGACCGCATGTTACGCCGGGGTTCATTACGTTCTTTGGAGTGTCGGAACCCCCATCGTCCTCATACTGTCGGCGGACGGTCCTGTTTGGATCAGTTTGGTGTTCTTCCTTGTGCTGGAGACAACGAAGCTTCTGGCGCTGGCAACGCTCTGGCTGTCGGTGACGGAAGGGCGGTTCGTATGGCCCTATAGCGGGGTCACGATTTTTGAACGAAACCCGATGCCTTTTGTCTGTCTGGTAGGCGGCTCGGTCCTGATTGCCTGGATCACGATGCTCCGGATACCGGTCTTTCTGGTTGATCCTCATTGGCATTACGACCTGTTCCGGGGAGCCATCGAGCCAATCGACCTGTTCCGACCAGGCTGGGACCTGGCACGAATTCTGGTGGAAAAAGCATGGCTGGTCGGCGTTCTTTGGCTGACGGTCGAGCTGTTCCGTATAACGGATCAAAAGTTTTAACGCGGAGGAAGAATCTTCTATAAGACCTGACTCGGAACTCACCGCATCGAAACTCTCTCCGCGTTCTCTGCGATCCCTCCGCGCCCTCCGCGTTAAACCGACTTGGCGTCCTTGGCGCCTCCTTCGCGCCCTTCGCGGTTGTCTTGCTTGCGGCGCGCGGCGTCCCGCTCTATCTATCCGGCCATGGCAGTCGACGCGAAAATTTGCGGGATCACCGATCCCCAGGCGATGGAAGCCGCCGTCAGGCATGGCGCGGCGTTGATCGGGCTTGTGTTCTTTCCGCCCAGCCCGCGCGCGGTCTCCGTCGACGAGGCGGCGATGCTGGCCGGGCGCGTGCCGGAACGCGTCCTCCGCGTCGGCCTGTTCGTGGACCCCGATGACGAGTTGATCGATCAGGTTCTGGCCCGGGTGCCGCTGGACGCGATCCAGCTGCATGGCGAGGAGCCGGCGGACCGCTGCGCCGGGCTGAAAGCCCGCACGGGCCGCGAAGTGCACAAGGCGATCAAGGTGCGCGATGCCGAGGATCTGGCCACCGCCGACCGCTACGCCAAGGTCTGCGACCGGTTGCTGTTCGACGCCAAACCGCCGGCGGATGCGACGCGACCCGGCGGCAATGCAGAGACCTTCGACTGGACGGTGCTGGAAGGGCGCAGCTGGCCCGTGCCGTGGCTGCTGGCCGGCGGGCTGACCCCGGACAATGTGAAATCGGCGATCCGCATGACCGGCTGTCCCGGTGTCGACGCCTCGTCGGGCCTGGAAAGCGCACCGGGCAAGAAGGATCCGGCGAAAATCGCGGCCTTCCTGAACGCGGTCAAGTCCGCCTGACGGCTTTCTCGAACCGTTTGATTCACGTCAATGCGGGCCTGTGGGGCGGGGCCTAGTCTCGCCTTATCGCTCTGCGGAGCGGTGAAGCGTCGGAATGGGCCCTATCCCTGAAGACACTTCTATCCCATCCCAACTTTCAGCCCCGTGCCGTCCGGGCGGTTCGGGCGCCTCAGGTCAAGGACTCCCAAGGCGGCACGGGGTTGAATTTTTCCACCAGGAAGTCGACGAAGGCCCGCACCTTGGGCGACAGGTGCCGGCGGGTCGGATAGACCGCGTTGATCGGCACTTCGACGTCGCGATAGAACGGCGTCAGGATGCGGACCAGCTTGCCTTCCTTGACCTCCGGCGCGACCAGGAATTCGGCCAGCCGCGCGATGCCCAGCCCGGCCAAAACCATTTCGTGGATCGTCTCGCCATTGTTGGCGGTGAAATTGCCTTCCGCCTTCACCGGGTATTCCGTGCCGTCGGGCAGGCGGAAAATCCATTCGTTCAGATGGATCGCCATGGCAAAGGCGAGGCGGTTGTAATTCACCAGTTCCGACGGGTGTTTCGGTTCGCCGAACCGTTCGAGAAAGTCCGGGGAACAGCAGATCGCCCGGCGGCTGACCGCCAATTGCCGCGCGACCATGGAGGAATCCTGCAGCTTGCCGAAGCGGATCGCCACGTCCTGGCCTTCCTCCACCAGATCGGCCAGCGCGTCGGTCAGCGTCATCTCGACATTGACCTCGGGATACCGGTCCAGGAATTCCGGGATCAGCGGACTGATCTGGTGCTTGCCGAAGGCGACGCCGCAATTGACGCGCAAGGTGCCGCGTGGTGCGGAATGGCGCTGGCTGACCGCCAGTTCCGCCTCTTCCATATCCGTCAGGATGCGCACGCAGCGTTGATAGAAGGCATCGCCTTCCTCTGTCGCCGAAAGCTGCCGTGTCGTGCGGTTCAACAATCGCACGCCCAGCCGGTCTTCCAACCGCCCGATTTGCTTGCTGACCGCCGACGGCGTCAGTTTCAGCGCCCGCGCGGCACTGGAGAAGCTTCCCTCTTCCACCACTTTGGTGAAGACGGCCATTTCACCCGCTCTATCCATTTTCCTGCGACGCTCCCCCGAAAGGCCGATAGCGCCAGGCTGGCGTTTTCGCCTCGCCGGGCCGGCAACTCCCTGATTTGTGTCCGTTGCGTTACGGATCGGTTTATATACGGCCCAACCTATTCCGTCAAAGAATAGATGCTTGGACCATCCACCAGATTAAAAAAGAACGCCCGACTTGTTAAGTTTTTTACCACGGCGGAACAAACGCCATACCCAGACACCCGCAATCCGATCCCCCAGGATCGAAGGGCGGGCGCAAACCGAAGGAAAGGATCTTCGTTATGAGCGAGACCGAAGCTCTGTTGCGCCGCCATCCGACTGACGCGGAAATCCGCGAAGGCCTGGCCCGTGCCGGCCGGCTTCGCAGCAAGGCCTTCCACGACGCCGGTACCGCCGTCGCGGAGGCGTTCAGAAACCTATTCACGGCGCGTCCGTATCTGACCCTGACCGGTCGCGCGCCGAACTGCGTGGCCTGCTGACAGGTCGCGCGAACGGAACACCGTCGCGGTATCGCCCCCTTCGCCCGGCATGAAGCTCGCCGGGTGGCCGCGACGGCCCATCCCCCCCGGAGCGTCGGTACGCCGACGCTCCACCGCCCTGCGCCGGATCTCCCTGTACGACCGGCGCAAACTCGTGAGAGACTAGCCCCGTATCGATCCGATACGGGGTTTTTTTTGTGGAAGGTGCGACGGAGGCATTCATGGATCGCAGACAGGTTCTGGGCGGCGGCGCGGCGCTGTTGGGCGCGGCATTCGGATCGGGACTGTTTCAGCGCCGGGCCGATGCGTCGTCGGGAACGGCCGATCCCGACAGGCTGGCGGACCTGCTGGTCGACGGGAGCGATCCCCTGATCCGGGCGGCGGTCAGCGACTATCTGCGCGACGGGGTCGCCCGGCATTATGCCCTGCGCAACTATGCCGCCTTCTGGTTCGGCGCCGACAGTCCGGCAGGCCATGCCGATGCCCTGTTGGCCGGGTTGGCCCATGCCGATACCGATGCCCTGGACCCGCGCGATTACGACCCGTCGCGCCTGCCCAACTGGGACGCCAGCCCGGAACACCGGGAACTCGCTTACAGTTTCTCGGCCGCGCGCTACGGGATCGACATTCAAAGCGGCCGCGCCGATCCAAAACGGGCGGAACCGGACCTGTTCGTCTATCCGCGCGACACGCAGCCGGATTCGGTCCTGCTGAAGCTCGGATTGGCGAAGGATCCGCGCGCCGCGCTGGCCGCCATGGCCCCGCAATCCGACCGTTACCGCAATCTGCGTGCCGCCTATACCGCCTGGCGCGTCAAGGCCAGTGAGGATCCGCCGCCGACCGTACCGGACGGCCCGACGCTGAAGCCCGGCATGGAAGATGCGCGCCTGCCGGCGATCGCGGACCGGCTGATCTATCTCGGCATCCCCATCGACGGCGCCGTTGGCTCGGCCTATGGCCCGGGCCTACAGGCGGCGGTCGCGGCCTTCCAGACCCGTTACGGCCTTGCCGCAGACGGGGTGGTCGGCAAGCAGACCCTGGCCACCCTGAATCGGGACGCGGCCGAATGGGTGACAACCGCGGCCCTGAACATGGAGCGGCTGCGCTGGCTGCCGGACAATTTCGGCAGCCGCCATGTCCATGTGAATATCGCGGATTTCCAACTGGATTACTGGGAAGACGGCGCGCCGAAACTCAGTATGGCGGTCGTCGTCGGCCGGCCCTACCGGCGCACACCGGTCTTTTCCGACCGCATCCGCTACATCGATTTCAGCCCGACCTGGACGGTGCCGCCCGGCATTCTGGTCAAGGACATGATCCCGAAAATCAAGAAAGACCCGACGGTGATCGAGAAGTTCGGCTACCGTTTCTTCACCGGCGGTGACAATCCGCAGGAGATCGACCCGTCCCAGATCGATTGGGCGACGGTTGAGGCGCGCGGCTTCCCCTATCAGATCCAGCAGCGTCCGGGCGACGACAATGCGCTGGGCCGGGTCAAGTTCATGTTCCCGAACACCCACAATGTCTATCTGCACGACAGCCCGGCGAAGGAGCTCTATGCCCGCCCGGAAAGGGCCTTCAGCTCCGGCTGCATCCGTGTATCCAAGCCGGATGTGCTGGCCCAGGCGCTGCTGCGCGATCAGCCGGACTGGACGGCGGAGCGGATTGCCGACGCGATGGCGCGCGACAAGCCTGTCCGGGTTCTGATGAAGGAAACCGTGCCGGTGCATCTGACCTATCTGACCGC
The DNA here is from genome assembly GCF_965228185.1 of Pacificispira sp. Classification (NCBI taxonomy): domain Bacteria; kingdom Pseudomonadati; phylum Pseudomonadota; class Alphaproteobacteria; order Rhodospirillales; family Aestuariispiraceae; genus Pacificispira; species Pacificispira sp. The sequence goes on from NZ_CBDDHE010000010.1 coordinate 91,107, forward strand.
CTGGGTGCCGCCCGGCGCGGACTTGTCGGATCCGCTTCATGCCGTGCGCTTCCGGCCCGATGTTTACGACCGGGACGGCATCCTGCGGGCCGCGCTAGGCGCATGACACGGCGCGGACGTATGCGGAAAATACATATTGCCCTGTGATCACATTCCGGGATATGGAGGGAGATCGCTGACTTTCGGAGCAAGCGCTTCATGACACTCATTGATCGACGCCGCTTCATCAGCGGCGCCGCGGGCCTCGTCAGTGCGGCCGCGGTTTCGGGCACGATCCCGGGAATCACGATGGGCACCGCCTCCGCTGTGGCGCCGATCCGGCTTCCAGGGGTGGCGCGCCTCTCCTTCGTCCACCTTCATACCGGCGAAAAGCTGGCGCTGACCTTCCGCAAGGAAGGGGTCTATGACCAGGGCGCCCTGGCCGAGGTCAACAATATCCTGCGGGATTGGCGGACCGGCGAAGCCGTGGATATGGATCTGGGTCTGTTGGAGCTGCTGGTGCGCCTGCGCCACAAGCTGGACACCAAAGGGCCGTTCGAAATCATCTCTGCCTATCGCGCGCCGGCCACCAATGCGGCCCTGGCCGCCAATAGCGGCGGCGTCGCCAAGAAAAGCTATCACATGCGCGGCATGGCGGTGGATGTGCGGGTGCCGGGCATCCGGGCGGAAAACGTCTATCCGGTGGCGCGCGGTCTGAAGGCGGGCGGCGTCGGCCTGTATCGCAAGAACGACTTCGTCCATGTCGATACCGGTCCGGTTCGGACCTGGTAACAGATCGATGTGATCCTGCGGGCGGCGGTCAGACGGCCCCGCCCGGCAGTTTCTCAAGCTGGCATCCGGCGATGCGCCAGCTTCCGTCTTCCATCTGCTGCATGAAATAGGTGGCCATCCAGGCCGATCCGTCCCGCGCGACCAGCATGACCGCCTGGGTGGCGCGCCCTCCTGACACCTCGAAGCGCTGGAACTCCACGGCCTGGGGCGCGATCAGCGGGGCATAGCCGCGGGTCACCATCTCCATGAAGATGTCCGGGTTCTGGAACTTCTGCTGAATGAAGGTCGCGGCATAGGAATAGGCTTCCGCGCGGTCGCCTGCCGCCATGGCGTTCAGCTGGTTCTGGATGATGGTTGCGACGGCCTGCTGGCCCGCATTGTCCTGTGCCCGCGCGGTGATCGCGCCGACCGCCGCCAACCCGGCGACGAACAGAAAGACGAAGACGATCCGCATGATACGGCCTCCGGCGTGGTTGGGCCCCTGCAAAGGGATACGCGCCGGAAGGCCGGTAGGATCACAGACGGTGGAAATCCGGAAGGGGCGGCCGGGACCTGCGGTCTCGGACGATGCCTCAGCGGACGTAGAGGTGAACCTCGTTCTGCGCGACGCCCTGCGAATCCGACAGCAGGTTCACCCGGCCGGGCTGAATGCCCATGCTGGTCAGGGTGCGCAGCACGGCTTCCGCATTGCGCTGGGCGGCGGCGCCGTTCAGCGCGACCTGCGCCGCATTGCCGCGGTCGGGGCTGACGGCGACCAGATCGAACACTGCGTTCGGCTTGGCGGTCATGGCCTGGTTCACCGCGTTGAACAGCGCCTGCTGATAAGGGACGTTCTCGCGGTCGAATTTGATGATGACCAGCGGCTCTGCCGACGGATCGATGCCCTGGCCGGACGCCGCGACACGCGCCGCCGCGTTCTCGGTCAGTTGGAATGACCGGGTGGCGATATTGGCGCCATACAGCTGACCGTTCTTGATGCCTTCCGCCAGCGTCGTCATGTTCCCGCGCTCGGCCGAGACATAGAGATTGTGGCGATTGATCTCCTGCGTGACGTCGGTCAGCATCCGGTCCAGATCGACCAGACCCTGGTGCACGGCGTCTTCCAAGACGCGCAGGCGGGCATGGTCTTCGTCGACCGCGCCGGACAGGCCATAGGTCGCCTGAACCGTGCTCAACAGGAATTTCCCAAAGGCCGCCTGATCCGACGCGTCGCTGTGCAGCTTGGACAGGGACGGGATGGTCTGTTCGACCTGGGCCAGGGAATTCTGGGCCTGGTTCCACTGTTCGACCAGGATGGGGTTGCCCGGCGTGGTGCCGAGCTGCAGGCGCGAGGTGATCGCGGCCTTGTTGGAATGATAGGTCGTGGCGTTGCTGGAGCTGTTGGCGCGGATGCCACTCAACCGGCCCTTCAAGTCGCCGACCTGGCCGGTCAATTGCCGCAGGTCCTGATCCATCTGGGCGATCCGCTCGCCGACCGCCGTGGTGCCGGAATAGACCGCCTGGGTGCTGGCCGGGATCGCCGAGACGGTCGGCTGGGCCGTCGCCTGCTGCGCCGCCGGAGCCGGGGCGGGTGCGGTGGTCGGCTGCGAGGCCGCGGTGGATCCGCCGGCCGGGTCCTGGGCGTCCAGGGACGGCCACAGCGAGTCGCATCCGGTCAGCATGACACAGGTCGCGCCGATCAGCCCAAACATCCGGAAAGAAGTCGTCATGCCCTGCACCATGCCTTGTACCGCCCTGTCTTCCTTCGGGTCCGTGATCCCCGGACCCTTTCTCGGACCGCCGCATGCGCCGCCGGACCGCCCCTTCGGAGAACTCCCTGCCGGAAGTTTCCTGGTTGGAACGCCCGTCCAGCCCAACGCGGTTTCTGCCCCCACGCGATCCGGTCCGCAACGTCCTGCGCCGCGCCCAAAACCGCCGTCCCACTCTATCCGCGATCCATACGGCGGCGACCGATAAACAGCGCCGCCGGGCCGGACCCGGCAAACTTAGCGCGGATACTACTTGACCCCGCGTTCGGGGACAACCCGCATTCTGGGTGGGGGATAGGCCGAATCCCATTGGACTAGCGCGATTTTTCCCGGCCGTTGCGTCTCGGTCTCACCCCCGCGACCCGACAGATACGCGCCGCAAGAGCACCGGGCCGGGCCGGACGAAACCGGACGGATCAGCGTCTTTGTCATTTTCCTGCAAATCACCCCTTGCCATTCCCCGCCGCTTGGCCTATCAACCGCGCCGCGCCGCCGATCACCGGTCGGCCGCACTGCGCGCCCCTAGCTCAACTGGATAGAGCACCTGACTACGGATCAGGAGGTTGGGGGTTCGAATCCTCCGGGGCGCGCCATTCTCACTTCGTTCGAACATCGCTTCCCGGAACTTAGTAAGTTCGGACTTCGTCCGTTGGGGCGCGCCATTTTCTCCCGACTTTCGACGGCCTGCGTCCCACTTCCGTGGGTGAAGTCGCATATGCGCTTCGCCGGCCCCATTCAGCGGATATCGGTACCGTCGCCGCAAAATCCGGGGCGTCACAAAAAATTCTACCTGTGATCCTCGTCACTGTGTTGCGCTGCGGAATCAGCTAATTATAGTTCATCGGTAGGAAGACGCGGGTGTCGCGCCTTTCGATCAAGGCAAACCGTCGGTAACGGCGGGACGCAAAGCCTCCGGCCCCGGAGCGTAAACGGGGTAGCGGGGTTGCCGAAAAGCGACGACTGGAAACAACGCGTGACGCCGAAAGCAGTGCAGCCCATGGGCATCGACCGCCTCATCCTCTATACGATCATCGCCTTTTTCGGCGTGCTTCCGATCATCCTGATGCCCTTGTTCGGCGAGGAGGTGCTGGACGCGGTGCAGGAGATTTCCGACACCGAGGACAAGCGCCAACCCGATAACGGCGAGCCGGTCCGGCTGGTCGCCGGGCCGCTGATGAATGTCGCCGGCCGGATCAATGACGGCCTTGTGGCGGTCATCGACCTGCCGAACCGAACCATGGCCGATGCGCTGTGCGAAAAGTCGCCCTATTTGCATGACCGGCTGCAGGTCTTCGCGGCGGAAAATCCCTCCCGTTTGAGCGACAAGACGCGCATCTCCGGCCGCGATCCTGTGCTGATCCGCGTGTTGCGCGCGGAATTTCCGTCGATCCCGATGGATGCCGTCCGACTGACCGAACCGACCGCCTATAAATGGATCTATCCCAGCCGCGACGTCTATGAATGCCAGGGGCTGAGTTACCGCCGGATCGCCCAGAAATCCTACGAATAGATATTCGCATTAGTTCCGTGTTTGTTTTCTTTATCGTCTGGTCTATGGTGCCCCGGAGAGGAGCGCGCCATGCCGGAATCCCTGCCTGAGATCACGCCGCCTGGCTTCGGCACCCGCCCGGACGCGACCCAGGCGGTCACGCGCGGCACGATGCGCCTGCTGCGCGAGATGGGCTTGGCCTGTCTGACCGAGGTGCCGCTGAAAACCGGACGGCGCGTCGATGTGATGGCGTTGGACAAGAAGGGCCAGACGACGATCGTGGAAGTGAAATCCTCGCTGGAGGATTATGCGGCCGATTCCAAATGGGGTGAGTATCTGCCCTTCTGCGACCGGTTCTACTTCGCCGTCCCGACCGAATTCCCCATCGACATCCTGCCCGGCGAAGTCGGACTGATCCTGGCCGACGCCTATGGCGCCTCGATCGAACGCCCGGCGGCGGAGGGCAGCATGAATGCCAGCCGCCGCAAGGCCCTGACCCTGCGCTTCGCCCGGCTGGCGGCGGAACGCTGTTCACGCCTGATGGAAGGGTGAGGAAGCCGTATGACGCGGTAACGCCACCCGGGTTCCTGCGGAAGCAGGAACCTTCGCGGCCCCTCTCCAGACGCGACCCGGCAAGGCCCCCGCTTTCGCAGGAGCGCGCCCGTGCCGGTCACTCCCTGCTCTTGCGGGCGAAGGAACGCGTGATGGTCCTGCCTCTCCCTTCCGGGGAAGAGGGTCCCTCACTCAGCCCCGGTTCAGCTTGGCGATCGTCCGTGTCGTCGAATGACCGTCGACCAGATCGGCCAGGACGACCTTGCCGCCCAGCCGCTCCACGACATCGGCGCCGACGACCTTGTCCTTGGTGTAATCCGCGCCCTTGATCAGCACGTCCGGTTCCAGCGCGGTGATCAGGGAAAGCGGCGTATCCTCGCCGAAGATCACCACCAGATCGACATGGCCCAGCGCAGCCAGAACGGCGGCGCGGGCGGATTCCGGCTGGACCGGACGGTCGGGGCCTTTCAGACGGCCGACCGACGCATCGCTGTTCAGGCCGACGACCAGCCGGTCGCAAGCGGCGCGGGCCTGGGCGATCAGCGAAACATGGCCCGGATGCAGCAGATCGAAACAGCCATTGGTGAAGCCGACCGACTTGCCGGACCGGCGCCAGGCGGCGACGCGGTCGACTGCCTCGGCCTGGGTCAGGACTTTGGATTCCCCAGCCTCCAGGCGTTCCTCGTGACTGTCGTTCAGGATTTCGCCGGGATAGGCGACGGCGGTGCCGGTCTTGGCGACGACGATCCCCGCCGCCCGGTTGGCCAGGGCGGCAGCGCTGCGCGGGTCGAGGCCTGCGGCAAGACCGGCGGCCAGCGCGGCGACGACCGTGTCCCCGGCGCCCGCCACATCGAAGACCTCCCGCGCGCGGGCGCCCAGATGGACGGCGCTGTCGGTTCCGTCGGCGGCGCGGCGATAGAGGGTCATGCCTTCCTCCGACCGGGTGGCCAGAATGCCGGCCAGACCGCAGCTCTCGGCCAGGTGGCGGCAGGCGGCCAGCACGGCGTCGTCGCCCTCGGCGGGCATGCCGCTGGCCAGGGACAGTTCGGCCCGGTTCGGGGTGACCAGATCGGCGCCGCGATAGCGCGAGAAGTCCCGACCCTTCGGATCGACGATGACCGGGCAGCCCGCCTGGTTGGCGGCCGCGATCAGGTCGGCGACCAGCGCGTCGGACAGGACGCCCTTGCCGTAATCCGACAGGATCAGCGCGCCGGCGCCGGGCAGCGCGGTCAGGGCGGCCTCGCGTAGGGCGGCGGCGGTTTCCGGCGGGAAGGGGCCGGTCCTTTCCCGGTCGGTGCGCAGCAATTGGGCACGGCCGGCGATGTAGCGCGTCTTGACGGCGGTCGGCCGGTCCGGCGCGGTGACGGAGCCGTCGGTCACACCCGGCAGGTCGGCCAGCATCGTGGCCAGTTCCCCCGCGGCGGAATCCGCGCCCACCGCCCCGACCAGGGTGCATCGCGCACCCAGGGCCGAGACATTGCGCGCAACATTGGCCGCGCCGCCCAGTGCCGGGCGTTCGCGCTGCACGGACAGGACGGGGATCGGGGCTTCGGGGGAAATCCGCTCCACCTTGCCCTCGACGAACCGGTCCAGCATCAGATCGCCGACGCAGAGCACCTTGGCCCCGCCCAGCCGCTCCAGGGTCGCCGCCAGATCGGTCTCGGTCATCTCCGGAATGTCCTTGTGATCATGGGCGCCGGCGCGGCTTAGTAGGGTGCGCGCGGGCCCGCGTGAAGGAAGGCCTTTTCGGTACCCCAGAACAATCCCGCCGTCAAATATCCGCCCTTGCCCGCGCCGGTATCGACGCAGATCCGGTTGGGATGCAGTTCGGGATCGGGGGTGGGTGAATGGCCATGGACGACCAGCCCGCCGAAATCATACTGGCTGTCCAGGAAAGTGTCGCGAATCCACATCATGTCCTTCGCGTCCTGATCCGCGACAGCGACGTCCGGGCGCAAACCGGCATGGACGAAAATGAAATCGCCGTCGCGATGGATCAGCGACAAGGTCTCCAGGAAATGCAGATGAGCCGGCGGCAGGGCCGCGTCCAGATCGCGGCGGCTGCGATTGAAGTCGGCGGTGTCGAGGGCATCCGCCGGCGGGGTGACGCCATAGCTGCGCAGCGTCTCGTCGCCGCCATTGGCGATCCAGGCACCGCCCAGCCGCATATCCCCGTCTTTCAGAAAGCGCAGCATCATCTCCTCGTGATTGCCGCGCAGGAAGACCGCCCCATCGGCCGACCCGGCCTCGGCCTCACGCAATTCGATAAGCCGGTCGATGACACCCGCAGAGTCCGGACCCCGGTCGATGTAATCGCCCAGGAACACGAAGCGGTCGCGCAGATTCTTTGCCGCCGGGGCGGGCGTCCGGACCAACGCGGCCAGAAGATCGTCCAGATAGTTCAGATGACCGTGAACATCGCCGACAGCGATCAGCCGCACGCCGTCAGGCGCGCGGGATCGTTTCAAGGGCGGGGCCGTTGCGGCTGTTGCCGTACTGATATCGCCTCACTTCCGGCGCGGGTCACTCGGCCGGGGCTTTACCATCCTCGGCCGGCGGGTCGCCGTAACTCTTCCACTCGTCACGTCCCCCCCGGTTATCTAGATAGTTAGCCAGCGCCACCACAACAGACCTGTCGAACTTTTTATTGCCGTCCGACAACAGGATATCCAGCGACTTGTCGAAGCTCATGCCGGCACGCCAGGCGCGGGCGCTGACCATGCCGACAAAGGCGTTGGCGACGGCGGAGATGCGGGCCGTTACGACGATGTTCTGGCCCGACAGACCGTCCGGCGTGCCGCTGCCGTCGAAGTTCTCCTGCAACTGGCGCAGCGTGTCGTAAACCGGCCCGTCGAAATCGATATTCGACACCAATTCGGCGCTGGTCAGGACCGATTGCTGGATCATTTTGATCTCTTCGTCGGTCAGGCCGCCCTGCTTGGTCAGAACCTCTTCCGGCACCGTGATCTTGCCCAGATTCATCAGGCTGCCCGCGATGGCGGCGGTTTCGGTCAGGGTGTGGTCGATATCCATTTCCTTGGCCACGGCACGGGCGACCTCGCCGACCCGGACCGAATGGTTGGCCGAGAACGGGTCGCGCCGGTCGACGACGGAAACCAATGTGCCGACCAACTGACGCATCACGGCCTCGCGCTTCTCGCGCTCCTTGACGCTTTCGGTGATGTCCTGGCTGACCATCAGCACGCCCGGCGGGAAGTCTTCGCGGGCCGGCAGCGGCTGGAAGTCGGATCGATAGACCTTCGGCCCGTCCTCGCCCAGTTCCATCGTATGGGTGACGGTCAGGCGTTCGTTCTTGGCCAGGGCCTCCTTGACCCAGGCGGCGATGCGCTTGCCCTCGACCGGACCCAGAATGGCCGAGACATGCTTGTCGAACATGTCCTTGCGGTCCATCCGGGACAGGTCCAACGCGGTCTTGTTGAACCAGCGATAATGGCCGGACTCGTCGAGGATGACGATGGCGTTGGGCTGGCTGTCCGTCACCAGGTGCATGAAATTGCGCTGCCCCTGGAAGCGGTTGGCCAGTTCCTCGAATTTATGCGCCGCCTCGGTCGCGCGCTGCGACGTGCCGTAGTACCACAGCGCCAACATCCCGATCAGCACCAGGACGATGATGGCGCCGAAAACGATCATCAGCAGCTGGATGCGCTCGCGCGATTCCTTCAGTGCTTCCGACGTGTCGACCTTGTGGACCAGGGTCCAGGGAACCTGCTGGAAGGCGCGGGAGATTGCCAGGACCTCGTTGCCGGCATAGTCAGTCGCGGTGGTGAACCCGCCGACCGTGCGGACCGCCCAGGCGCTGGCCAGGTTCGGCGTGTCGACGGCCAGCGGCTTCTTCAGCGGCGGCGTGCCGTCGCGGCGCGGCGTCAGATATTCGATCTGGTTCTTGGCTTGGCGGACGATCAGGGTCTCGGCGGTTTCTTCCGTCGCGCCCGGCTGTTCCAGCAGGGGATAGAGTTCCTCCCCGACTTCCTTGATCCCCAGTACGTAGCCGAGCTGCGATTCCGCGCTCTCATCCGCCTGGATGGCATAGACCGGGACCAGAAAGGCCATGGACGGCTTGTTGTCGGCATTCAGGAAAATGTCGGAAACGGCGGAGACGCCCTTTTCCGTATTGTCCAGGAATGTCCGGATCGGCCCCTTGATCTGCGGGAAATTGTCGGTCCGGACGATGTATTCGTAGTTCAAGTCGATCAGCGCCAGGCCGTGGGTGCCTTCCTTGGCGATGTTGGCGCCGACCTGCGGGCCGGTATCGTCCTTGCGGAACCCGGCGCGATCCGCGACGACCTCCAGGAGATTACCCAGATAGCCCAGTTCCGCCTGGGCCTCCTCACCGCCGCCGCCGGCTTCGTGGAAGACGGTCAGGTAGAGCTGGACCGACGCATTGTCGGAAATGCCGCGCAGATCGGCGGTCTGTTCGCCCAGCCAGCGTTCGATATCGGTGTAGCGGCTGTCGATGACGATCGACATGCGGCTCTGCCACTGGCGCATTTCACGCGCCTGTTCCGACGCCTTGAATTGCAGCATCAGGAAGATGCCGACGGCGACGAAGATGGCCACCCCGACGCCGGTCAGAATCATCTTCATCCGCGCGCTCATGGCGGGTTTGGCGGCCTTGTCGCTGTCCTTCGCGCCGCCGTCACTCGTCGTGCTGCTCACCGGTAATCCCCCCTGATCCCAAAAGGATACGTGTATCGACGCGGATAATGCCCAAATTCCGCATGAACGTACACCCCGACGTTTTAGCCATATTCGCGCAAATTCCGATCCATACGCTTGGCAGCCGCCGGGATAATCAAATATGGTTACCGTCGCCAGTGGCGGGGGAACGTGTGCCGTCGGGGCTGGCCATGGATTGGGTCCAAAGGATTGGAGCGGAGAGACATGCTGCGCAGGAAGCCTTTCCTGATGATGGCCGCGGCCGTCGCGGCGCTTTTGGTCGCCCCGGTCCTATCGGCGCCGGATGCCCATGCGGCCGGCGTGAACCTGTTCGGCACCAAGGAAATCAGCTCGACCAAGCTCGACAAGTTCGAGAAATGGACCGGCGTCCTGGATCGCTATGGCGGTGAGAAGGGCACGGAGTTGAGCGCCTGCCAGATCACCGCGACCGAGCCCTGCCATATCGCGAAATGGCGGATCTTCCTGAACAAGCTGAAGGGCCATCCGCCGGTCGACCAATTGCAATACGTCAATAAGTACCTGAATCAATACGCCTATATCCTGGACCCGATCAATTACGGAAAAAAGGATTACTGGGCGACGCCGCGCGAATTCATGTACCGCACCGGCGATTGCGAGGATTACGCGATCTCGAAATACGTCTCGCTGATCCATCTCGGCTGGCCGAAGGAACAGATGCGCGTTGTGGTTCTGCAGGACCTGAACCTGAATACGCCTCACGCCATTCTGGTCGTCTACATCGACAATCAGGCCCTGGTCCTCGACAACCAGATCCCCCAGGTCATCGATGCCAGCCGCATCAAGCATTACAAGCCGATCTTCTCGATCAACGAAGACCGCTGGTGGCTGCACCGGGGGTAAGGCTCCGGCCTTGGCCAGCAGTGTTCCCGACCAGCCGTGCCGGATGCCCCCTCTCCCTTGAGGGAGAGGGCCGGGGTGAGGGGGAGATGGTGCCCTAGGCTACGGCCGTAGGCCCTCACCCGACCCTTCGGGCCACCCTCTCCCAGGGGGAGAGGGAAGTGGCGCTTCTGCGATAGCAGGACTTTTGATCTTTCCGGTGCCGAGAGAGCCCGACGAAGGTTCCTGCTTCCGCAGGAACACGGAGGTGTTCTGGACCGTCATTCCCGCGAAGGCGGGAATCCAGGGCCGTCTGCACAGGGATGACGAGTTTACATCGTCGTGCTCCTGCGGCCGCAGGAGCCTTCGCGATACCTGCGCCGTGCGCCCTTGGCTCAGTCGCCGCGCAAATACCGCGTCGGCGTGTCGCCCAGGGTGCGGCGGAACATGGCGATGAAGGCGGAGGGGCTGTCATAGCCCAGATCGAGCGCGACGCTGGTGACGGGCACGCCTTCCGACAGGCGTTCCAGGGCGGAGAGCAGGACGCGCTGGCGGCGCCAGACGCCGAAGCTCATGCCGGTTTCCTTCTGGAACAGGCGCGCCAGGGTGCGCGGGGCGGCGCCGCTGACCTTCGCGAATTCCTCCAGCCCGCGCCGGTCTGCGGGGTCTTCCAGCAGGGCGTCGGTGACGGCGCGCAGTCGCGAATCCTCGGGCAGTGGCAAATGCAGCTCGGCGGGCGGGGCGGCGCGCATCTGGTCCAGCAGAACGGCCATCAGGCGGCCCTGCGGCCCGTCCACCTGCCAGTCGCGGGGGAAGGCGGCGGCTTCCAGGATCAACTGACGCAGCAGCGGATCGACCGACAGGACGGCGCAGCGGTCGGGCATGCCGGTCATCGCTTCGGCGGCAACATAGAGGCTGCGGAATTTGGCCCGTCCGACGGGCCGGATGTCGTGCAGGATGCCGGGCGGAATCCAGACCGCCATGGCGGGCGGCGCCGTGAACCGCCCCTGCGGCGTCAGCACGGTCAGAACCCCCTCCGCCGAATAGGTGAACTGCCCCCAATCGTGGGAATGCGGCGTCACGGTCTCGCCGACGCTCATGTCGAAGGCACGGACCTCGACCGGACGCAGCAGCTGTGACGGCACGGCGTCCCGGGATGGGGCTTGGCTGATTCTAGACATCGTTTGTCAGAATAACGAGAGACAGCCGGTCTGGCGAGGCGTAAATCTCAGATCATCCGAATCTAGAGGGTAGACGGTCCATTGAACGCCTGCCCTTCTCGCCGCCGAACTCCGGCCGGTCAGACCCAGAAAGCGCCCGCGATGAGCCGTTTTATCACCCGTTTCCTGCCCCGATTCCTTCAGGGGCCCGAAGGCATGCTGATCCTGATGGCCTTCGCCATGGCGATCAGCCTGCAGGGCTGGTTCGCGCTGTTGAACAATTTCGTGGTGGAACGGGCGAATTTCACCGGCAAGGAGATCGGGTTTCTGCAGTCGATCCGGGAAATTCCGGGCTTCCTGTCCTTCGCGGCGGTCCTGCTGCTGCCCTTCATCCGCGAGCAGAACCTGGCCTTCCTGTCGTTGTTCCTGCTGGGTATCGGTACCGCACTGACGGGCTATTTCCCGACGGAGCTGGGCCTCTATCTGACGACCCTGCTGATGTCGACGGGCTTCCACTATTACGAGACGATGAACCAGTCCCTGACGCTTCAGATGATCGAAAAGAAGCGTGCGCCGATCCATCTGGCGACGCAGTTGAAGGCGGCGTCGATCGGGACCTTCTTCATTTTCATCGTGATCATCGCCTTCTTCAACGATTCCGCCTTCGTGCGGATTCAGGAGAATCTGGGAATCGCCGAGCCGCTGACCGGCCTCAATCTGGGCTATGTGCCGATTTATGTCTTCGCCGGCGCGGTTACGGCGGTGATCGCCGTGTTCTGCAAAATCTATTATCCGTTCTATGAGGCGGCGGAAGTGCAAACCAAGTCGCTGTTCCTGCGGCGGCGCTATTGGCTGTACTACGCGCTGACCTTCATGGGCGGGGCGCGGCGTCAGATATTCATGGTCTTCGCCGGATTCCTGATGGTCGAGAAATTCGGCTATGACGCGACGGCGATCACGCTCCTGTTCATGGTCAATCTGATCGCGAATATCTGGATCGCCCCCTATATCGGCCGCTTCATCGTGAAGATGGGCGAGCGCCGCGCGCTGATCCTGGAATATGTCGGTCTGATCTGTGTCTTCGGCAGCTATGCGGTGGTCGAGGACGCGTCCTTCGCGGCCTTCCTATATATCGTCGACCACCTGTTCTTCGCCTTCTCCATGGCGATCAAGACCTACTTCCAGAAGATCGCCGATCCGAAGGATATCGCGTCGACGGCGGGGGTCAGCTTCACCATCAACCATATCGCCGCCGTCGGTATTCCGGCCGCTTTCGGCTACCTGTATCTAGAGGACGAGGGGCTGGTATTCCTGCTGGGCGCGGGCATGGCGGTGATCTCGCTGATCCTGGCCCTGCTGGTGCCGCGCGATCCGGAAGCGGGGAACGAGACGGTGCTGACGCGGCCCGGGCCCGGCGCGGTTCAGCCGGCCGAATAGCCCCAGCGGTCGATCCAGGGGGCCAGAACAGGCTCCAGGGGTTTCAGCGCGGCCTCGTAACGCTGCCAGCGTCCGGCGGCGCGCTTGTAGACCGGCTCCGACACCTGGGCGTAGCTTGGCGTGTTGATCCGGCGCCCTTTGGCGCGTCCGGCATGGTCCAGAACCGCCTCGTCCCATTCCAGTCCCAGCGCGCCGATGACTTTCCCGGCGACATCTTCCGGATCGTCGATCAGATCTTCATAGCGTACGCGGATCGGCGCGATTTCCAGCGCCGTACAGGCGGCCTGGCAGAGGCCCATGACCCGGTCGTAATGCCGCGCCGCGCCGTCCAGGGTCAAATAATTCGCCATGGCGGCATTCATGTGGAAGTTCTGCATGAAGCAACTCAGCACCGAATCCATCGGATGACGCAGGGCCAGGATGAAGCGGGCGCGCGGAAACAGGCTGCGGATCAGGGGCACATGGATCGCGTTCAGCGGCAGTTTGTCGATCAACCGGCCTGGACCCTGTGGCCCCTTCGCCTCCGCCCAGTCGGCGTATTGGCGGCGCAGGGCCAGACGGTCCTCGACATTCAGCACCGCCAGTGCCTCGGGATAGCCCTCCGGCCGCTCCGCCAACCGCGCGGCCAATCCGTCCAGGATGGGTTCTTCCTCCATCACTTTCAGCCCGCCATGGCCGTCCAGCATCCGGTCCAGAAGCGTGGTGCCCGAGCGTGGGAAGCCGATCAGAAAGACCGGATCCTCGATCCCGTCCTCCGGCAAGGGCGCCAGCGCCGTCCGGGCGGGGTCGAACGCCGCCAGCCGGTCCAGAAGCGCCGTATTCGAGGCGGGATCCGCCGCCGCGCCATGGACCGACTGGGCCCGCCGGTTGGCCTCGGTGAAGGCCGCCAGCGCGTCCTCCGTCCGGTTCAGCCTGTCCAAGGCCCGCGCCCGCTCGAACGCCGCCTGCAGCGCCAGCGTGCCTTCGGTCAGACTGTCGGGGTCGAGGCTGTCCAGCAGATCCAGGGCCGCCTCGGCCGCACCCTGGCGCAGGCGCAGCAGCGCGGCGACATAGGTCAATTCCGGATGGCCCGGTTTCAGCGCCAGTCCGGCATCGACATCCGCCTGCGCCCCCGCTTCGTCACTGATCATCTCGCGCAGGACGGCACGCTGCGCCAGCAGGGCCGGGTCCGTCGGCCGTTCCGCGATGACCGCGTCCAACAGCGCCAGCGCGTCGCGCGTGCGCGATCGTTTGAAATAGAGCCGCGCGAGATTGGCACGCGCTTCGACCGAGCCACCGTCGGCGGCGGCGGATTCCAGCAGCGGCTCGGCTTCGTCCAGCGCGCCGCCTTCCAGCAGCACCGCGCCCAGATTGCCGCGCGCATCCCGGTCGGCGGCATTCTGACTCAGCGCGGTGCGGAACGCGGCCTCTGCCTCTTCCAGCCGCCCGGCGGCGCGCAACGCCACCCCGGAAGCATTCAACCCCGCGCCGTTCCTGGGCAGGCTTGCCGCCAGCTCCAGCGCCGCCGCGACCTTGCCGGTTCGGGCAAGCAGCAGGGTCAGGTTGATGCGCGGCAGCGGCCAGTCGAGCGCGTATTGGGTGGCGGCGCGATAGGCCCGCTCGGCCTCTTCCACCCTTCCGGTCCGCTCCAGCAGATTGGCCCGGTTCAGATGCGCCTCGGCATAATCGGGCTTGCGCGCGATAGCGGCCTCCAGCGCCGCGAGCGCCCGCGAATCCCGGCCCGCCGCCCTTTCCGCATTGGCCAGGTTGAAATGAAAAACCGGGTCGCGCGGCGCAAGCTTGATCGCCGACTTGATGGACCGGACGCCGCCTTCCGCATCGCCGGACTGGGTCAGGGCAACGCCCATCAGATGCAGGGTCGGGGCGTGCTTCGGCATGGCCGCGAGAACGCGGCGATAGCCGGACACGGCGGTGGCGACATCCCCGGCCTGATGGGCCGCAACGGCCGCGTTCAATATGGATTGTAGGGCCGATCCGGCCGGCTGTTGTGCCATGCGTCTGGGCGCTCCCCCTGCTGCGCCGATACGAAAGCGCAAGCCGCCGGTCGGTTCAACCAACCAATGCGCTTGACCCAGGTCAATGACCCTTGCGGCCATGCCGCCTAGGATCCTATCGCATTGAAACGTCAGGTCCGGGATCGTCACATCATGGAAGCGCTGAAACCAATTCTACTGGCCCTCGCGGGGGTCCTCGTCATTCTCGGCTTCGCTGCCACGCTGTGGTTCGGCGTGGAGGCCGTATTATGGATCGCCCTGGTCCTGGTGCCGGTGGTGTTCGTTCAGACCCTTCTATGGGGAAAATAGCCCCCGCGCTCAGAGTGGGATGCCGCCGGCAGATCGAATCGGATCGGATCGCCCGATTGCCGGGCTAGAGAGTCAGTTCTGTGGCTTCGGGATCATGCCCTTCATCTTGCGGCCACCGAAAATGTGGAAATGCAGGTGGGGGACTTCCTGGTGGGCATCCGCGCCGTGATTGGCGATCAGGCGGTAGCCCGGCTCGTCCAGACCCAATTGCCGGGCGACCGTACCGATGGCCTTGAAATAGCCGGCGACCTCCGCGTCGCTGGCCTTTTCGGTGAAATCGGCGGTCGACACATAGGGGCCCTTCGGGATGACCAGGACATGGACCGGGGCCTGCGGCGCGATGTCGTGAAAGGCCAGGGCGTAATCGTCCTCATAGACCTTGTTGCAGGGAATTTCGCCCCGCAGGATCTTCGCGAACACATTCTGGTCGTCATAGGTCATTCGGTCTGCCTCCCCGGCAAGGTCTTGCGGAATTTGCGTCGGGCGCTGGCCCCGTGCGACTGGACAAAAACTTCACCCATTTTGCAACCGCGTTCGGCGACGCAACTCCATGTCGCCGGGATCAAAAGGGGGTGCCGCAGGGCATTGCCGCGCTCCTGCGAGAGCAGGAACACGGATGTATTTGCTTTCGTCATTCCGGCGAAAGCCGGAATCCAGGGCCTCATGCAGGATCCGGTGCCTGTTCCCCTGGACCCCGGCTTCCGCCGGGGTGACGGGGTGGGTTCAGTGGCTGGTCGCGGTTCTTTCGCCACTGCTGTTGCCCAGGATCTCCGCGCCGATCAGGCCGGTCCCGGCCAAGGCATAGAACGCCGCGATCAGACGGTTGAAGACCAGGCGTCGGCGGGTGGAATTAAGGAAGCGGCCGATGGCGGTGCCGAAACCGCAATAGCCGATATAGATCGACGCCGTGATCGCCTGGGCGGTCGGCACCAGGACCGCCAATTGCGGGGCCAGCGGCTGTGCCGGGTCGACGAATTGCGAGAAGACGGCGGCATAGGCCAGGACCGCCTTCGGATTGCTGAGCGATATCAGGATGGAATCGCGCAGGATGCGTCCGGCCGGCTTCGCGGCCTCCGCCTTCACGGCGACGGCGCGTCCGGATTTGCGCCACATCGAAATCCCCATCCAGATCAGATAGGCCCCGCCGCAGATTTTCAGGATCGTGAACAGGGTGGCATTGGCCGCCAGCAGGGTGGCAAAACCGGCGGACACGGCGGCAATGAACAGGAAGGCGGCGATCAGGATGCCGGCGACCGCCCACAGTGCATGGCGGAACCCGGAATTCGATGAGATCGCGATGCAGTTCAGCGCATTCGGACCCAGGGGGATGCCCGCCAGGAACCAGACCGCGACGAAAACCAGCCAGAGTTCCCAGGACATGACACCTCCCCTTCGATCAGTCTTGCTTGCGCGACGCCTTTTCCGTCAGTCCGGACGTGCCTTCGCGGGCGGCCAGCTTCGCCCAGACCTCGTCGGGCTTCAAGCCCGCGTCGGCCCAAAGCACCAACAGGTGATACAGAAGGTCGGCGCTTTCGGACGCGATGCCCTCGCGGTCGTCCTTCATCGCCTCGATCACCGTTTCGACCGATTCCTCACCCAGTTTCTGGGCGATCTTGCCGCGGCCCTTGCCGAACAGCTTGGCGGTGTAGGACGTGTCCGGATCGGCGCCCTTGCGCGCGGCCACAGTGGCATAGAGGCGGTCCAGAACCGTCGCGTCGATCTCGCTCATGCGCCTGCTCCTGTCGTCGGGGCGTTGCTGCCGCCGTCGACCGGACGGACTGGCAGGCCCGCGGCGGCCATATGGGCCTTGGCCTCGGCGATGGAATATTCGCCGAAATGGAAGATGGAGGCGGCCAGCACGGCGGAGGCATGGCCGTCGCGCACGCCCTCGACCAGATGATCCAGCGTCCCGACGCCGCCCGACGCGATCACCGGTACCGGCACGGCATCCGCGATGGCCCGGGTCAGCGGGATGTTGAAGCCGGATTTGGTGCCGTCGCGATCCATGGAGGTCAGCAGGATTTCGCCCGCGCCCAGTTCGACTACCTGCCGTGCGAAGGCGACGGCGTCGATGCCGGTCGGCTCCCGCCCGCCATGGGTGAAGATTTCCCAGCGGTCCGGCCCGACCGATTTGGCATCGATGGCGACGACGACACATTGCGAGCCGAAGCGTTCCGCAGCCTCTTTCACGAATTCCGGCCGTTTCACCGCCGCCGTGTTGATCGACGCCTTGTCGGCCCCGGCCAGCAGCAGCTTGCGGATATCCTCGACCACCCGTACCCCGCCGCCGACGGTCAGCGGCATGAAGGCGACGGCGGCCGTCCGCGCGACCACGTCATAGATCGTGTCGCGATTGTCGCTGCTGGCAGTGATGTCCAGGAAGGTCAGTTCGTCCGCCCCGGCGGCGTCGTAGATCTTGGCCTGTTCCACCGGGTCGCCCGCATCGCGCAGGCCGACGAAGTTGACGCCCTTGACGACGCGGCCGTCCTTGACGTCCAGACAGGGGATGACGCGGGTCGTCAGCATGGCGGCGTTACCCCTTGCCCTTCAGAACGGCGATGGCCTCGGCCAGATCGATGCGGCCGTCATACAGCGCCCGGCCGGAAATCGCGCCGGCGATGCCGCCCGCCGCCTTCAGTGCCCGCAGATCGTCCAACGACGTGACGCCGCCGGATGCGATGACCGGCGTGGCGATGGCGTCGGACAGCGATTTGGTCGCCGCGACATTCACACCCTGCAACGCGCCGTCGCGGTCGATATCGGTATAGATGATGGCGGCGACGCCTTCGTCCTCGAACATCCGCGCCAGTTCCAGGACTTCCAGTTCCGTCGCTTCGGCCCAGCCCTCGACCGCGACCTTGCCGGCGCGCGCGTCGATGCCGACCGCGACCTGCCCGGGAAAGGCCGCGCAGGCCGCCTTGACCGTGTCGGGGTCCTTCACCGCGACCGTGCCCAGAATGACCCGGGACACGCCGCGCTCCAGCCAGGACGAGACATGCGACACCGACCGGATGCCGCCGCCCAACTGGACCTGTGCCTTGTTGCCGACGGCATCCAGAATGGCCGAGACGGCATCGGCGTTTTCCGACTTGCCGGAAAACGCGCCGTTCAGGTCGACCACGTGGATCCATTCCGCCCCAGCATCGACAAAGGCGCGGGCCTGGGCGCCGGGATCGGTGTTGAACACCGTCGCCGCGTCCATGTCGCCGCGCAGCAGGCGCACACAGGCGCCATCCTTCAGGTCGATCGCGGGATACAGGATCATGGCGCCTCTCTTTACGGTTTCCAGGACAGGAAGTTCGAAATCAGCCGCAAGCCGGCCGCCTGGCTCTTTTCCGGGTGGAACTGGGTTCCGACCATGTTGTCGCGGCCGACGGCGGCGGTCAGTGCCTCGCCGTAATCGACCTGGGCCAGGCATTGATCCGGCCTGTCCGTCTTCAGATGATAGCTGTGGACATAGTAGCAATAGGCGCCGGGACCGATCCCGTCGAAAACCGGATGGTCGGCGACGCGGGTCAGATCGTTCCAGCCCATATGCGGCACTTTCAGCGCCGGGTCGTTCGGGCGGATCGCCGTGACCCTTCCCTGGATCCAGTCGAAGCCCGGCGTCTCGCCGTGCTCTTCGCCCAATGTCGCCATCAACTGCATGCCGACGCAGATGCCCAGAAAGGGACGGCCCTTGTCGATCACCGCGTCCTGCAGGGTTTCGTAGAGGCCCTCGACCTTCATCAGACCCGCGCGGCAATCGGCATAGGCGCCGACGCCGGGCAGCACGATCCGGTCCGCCGCCGCGATCTCGACGATGTCGTCCGTGACGGAAATCCGGTCCGACGGCCCGGCCATCCGCTCGAACGCCTTCGCGGCGGAATGCAGATTGCCCGACCCGTAATCGACGATGACTGTCCGCATGGCCGCCTACAGCGACTCGCCCAGCGTGCCCTTGGTCGACGGCACCTGGTCCGCCTTGCGCGGGTCGATGGCGGTCGCCGCCTTCAGCGCGCGGGCCAGGCCCTTGTAGCAGCTCTCGGCGATATGGTGATTGTTCTCGCCGTAGAGATTCTCGACATGCAGGGTCGCGCCGGCCGCCTGGGCGAAGGCTGCGAACCATTCCTTGAACAGTTCCGTGTCGAAATCGCCCAGCTTCGGCTTGGTGAAATTGACTTTCCACACCAGATAGGGTCGGCCCGACAGGTCGATCGACACCCGGGTCAGGGTCTCGTCCATCGGGATATAGGCATGGCCATAGCGCTCGATCCCCTTGCGGTCGCCCAGCGCCTTCAGAACGGCCTCGCCGACGACATAGCCGCTGTCCTCGGTCGTGTGGTGGAAATCGATATGCAGGTCGCCCTCGGCCCGCAGGGTCAGGTCGATCAGGCTATGCTTGGAGAGCTGCTCCAGCATATGGTCCAGGAAGCCGATCCCGGTCTGGACGTCATAGACGCCCGCCCCGTCCAGGTTCACCGACCCGGAGATCCGCGTTTCCTTCGTATTGCGCTCGACCGACGCCTGCCGCATCACCGTTTTCCTTCATTCGATCCATCGAATGCGGTGCAAATAGCAGGCACGGCGCGGAATGGCTAGACGCACGTGGGTCGCAGCCCCTCCTCGGCCGTCACCCCGGCGGAAGCCGGGGTCCAGGGAATGGGGCACGTCCCTGCCGACGGCCCTGGATTCCGGCTTTCGCCGGAATGACGTCAATGGTGCCTTGAGAAAGAATTTGAACGCGGAGGGCGCAGAGGCTCCGCGGAGGTCCGCAAAGTCGCCTTCGCGCCCTCCGAGTTACCCCTAATCCGTCACCCCGGCCGAAGCCGGGGTCCAGGGAATGGGGCATGGCCGCGCCGACGGCCCTGGATTCCGGCTTTCGCCGGAATGACGTCAATGGTGCCTTGAGAAAGAATTTGAACGCGGAGGGCGCAGAGGCTCCGCGGAGGTTCGCAAAGTCGCCTTCGCGTCCTCCGAGTTACCCCTAATCCGTCACCCCCGCGCAGGCGGGGGTCCAGGGAATGGGGCATGGCCGTGCCGACGGCCCTGGATTCCGGCTTTCGCCGGAATGACGTCAATGGTGCCTTGAGAAAGAATTTGAACGCGGAGGGCGCAGAGGCTCCGCGGAGGTTCGCAAAGTCGCCTTCGCGTCCTCCGAGTTACCCCTAATCCGTCACCCCGGCGGAAGCCGGGGTCCAGGGAATGGGGCATGGCCGTGCCGACGGTCCTGGATTCCCGCCTGCGCGGGAATGACGGAGGCCTGGGATTGCATTAGCTGACGATCTGCCAGCTGCCGTCCGGGTTGCGGCAGGCGGTGCCGTAGACTTCCTGGACCTGGCGTCCGATCGTGCCCGTGGTGACATATTCGCGGCAGTAGCGGCCGTTGTCGGTCTGCCAGGTGCGGGTCGGAGTGATGGATTGCTGCGTCGGATAGCCGGTGCCGTGTCGGTTCGGGTCCTGCCAGACGACCGGCTGGCCGTCGGGCACACGCTCCAGCGTCTGGCTGACGCAGCGGCGGTCGCTGGCGTCCATGCTGCTGCCGATGCTGTTCCCGGCAATCAGGCCGATGACGGCGCCGCCGATGATCGCGGCGGTCTTGCCGTCGCCCTTGCCGAATTGGGAGCCCAGGGCCGCGCCCGCCGCGCCGCCGACCAGCGCGCCGATCAGATCGCTGTTGCAGCCGAAGCCGCTGCCGCTCAGGGCGCTGCCGCCGCCATAGTGTTGCTGCGGTTGGCCGTAATAGTAGTTGTTGGTCACATTCCGTTCGTACCGGCGCTCCACATGCCGGTGATTGTGGCGGTCCCGGTCGCGATAATGATCGTGTTGGTAATATTTCGCGCGCCAGCCTTGGGCCGGGGCCCAGTGAGGCGGGTCGGCGAAGGCGGCCGCCGGAAACAGGCCGAGGCCCAGAATGGCGGCGGTGACGAAACCGGTAACACGCTTCGAAACACGGGTGCGGGTCATGATCTGACTCCCAGTTGCCGTTTGTTCTGGGAGTAACGACGGGTCAGGACCGACATTCCGTCGAAATGGGTTCAGGAAACCAAAGACGTCAAAAATGCCGACGGCACCGGCGCGCGCCGTTTGAGGCGCGCAGCCGGTGCCATGGCCGCCCACTGACTTCAGATAAGCCGGAACTTTAGATGCAGACGGCGTCCAGCGGGGGGAAGCCGTTGAAGCCGACCGACGAATAGGTCGTCGTGTAGGCACCGGTGCCCAGGATCCAGACGCGGTCGCCGTCCTGCAGGTTCATCGGCAGGCTGTAGGCGGTCTTCTCATACAGGACGTCGGCGCTGTCGCAGCTCGGGCCCGCGATGACAACCGGGCCTTCCGGGCCGCCGCAATCGGGGGTTTCGAAGCGGTAGCGAATGGATTCGTCCATGGTTTCGGCCAGGCCGGAGAATTTGCCGATATCGAGATAGACCCAGCGGCGGTCGTCGCCGTCGCCTTTTTCCGAGACCAGCACGACCTCGGCGGCGATGCAGCCCGCATCGGCGACCAGGCCACGGCCCGGCTCGGCGATCAGGGCGACATTCAGGTCGCCGAAATGGCTCAGCGCGAAGGCGCGGACGGTTTCGGCATAGTCGCGCGGATCGCGGGCGACCGAGCGGGTCATGGTGGCGGGGAAGCCGCCGCCCAGATTGACCAGGCCGATTTCGACGCCGCGCGCCGCCAGCCGGTCGATCAGCGCCCGGGCGCGGGCGAAGCAGCGGTCCCAGGCACCCAGATCGCCCTGTTGCGAGCCGACATGGAAGGAAATGCCCGGACGCTGGAAGCCCAGTTCCACGGCGCGGACCAGAAGTTCTTCGGCCATCGTGTCGGCGCAGCCGAACTTCTTGCCCAGCGGCCATTCGGCGCCGGTGCCGTCCACCAGGACGCGGCAATAGACGCCGGTCCCCGGCGCGGCTTCGGCCAGTTTCTCCAGTTCGGCTTCACTGTCGAAGGCGAACAGCGGCACGCCGGCGGAATGCGCGAAGGCGATGTCGGAACGGCGCTTGATCGTATTGCCGAAGGACAGGCGCGACGCGGGGATGCCCAGCGCCAGGCATTGTTCGATCTCACCGCGGCTGGCGACGTCGAAATTGCTGCCTTCGGCGGCCAGGCGGGCGAGAAGCTGCGGCGCAGGGTTGGCCTTCACGGCATAGTGGATGCGCGCCGGGGACAGGGCGTCGGCCAGCACGCGGTAGCGGTCGGCGACGGCGTCCAGGTCCATGACCAGGGTCGGCCGGTCGAAACGGGCCTCGGCCATGAATTCGGCCAGACGGCCGGTCAGAGCGGTCGGCGCGGGCTGACCGCCCTCGATGACACGCAGGCGGGTGCGGGCACCCAGATCTTCGGAAACAATAGCGGTCTCGGCGGCCGCACGGCCGCCCGTCACAATACCCATATCCCGGCACTCCCTTCCGGATGGGGTTCCGTCGTCCTCATAGGGTGTTCCCTAGGGGAGCGAGCGAAACCCGAGCTGTCCAAAAAGGACGCCTCCGTCGTTACATACACCCATCCGGCGATCCAACTCGGACCGGGGGACAGGATCGGGGCGGGCCGGGATATCCCAGAACTATTCTGGAGGCCTCTCCCGATCGCAGGGGCCAGTGGCACGTGCGTCGAGCGTCAACACGAGATCGCATATAAAGCCGATCGCGCCCCGTGAGATGTCTCATTTACGGAGAGGAGGAATGCGAAAAATGCATGACGCGCGGCACCGAAATCGTGCTGCCCGGACGGCACCAATTCTGTTGTTTGGCCGGCTGTTGTTTAGCCCACTCTTGTTTAACCGGGGCTGGTCTTCTTGTCGGAATGCACGATCCGAACCTCCCGCTGCGGGAAGGGTATCTCGATCTGATTTTCCTGCAGGGCCTTCCAGATCATGAAAAGCAGGTCGGCACCGACGCGGTTCTTGCCGTCGTCGACCCCTTCCATCCAGAACTCGACGAGGATTTCGATACCGTTGTCGCCGAAGCTCGAGATTTCGGCATCCGGCCGTTCCTCGATCGGCAATTGCGGGCCCGACAGAACCTGTGGATGGGAGGCAACGACTTCTCGTACGATCTGAAACAGCTTCTCCAGATCGGTCCCGTAGGCGACGGAGAAGTAGAGCGGATAGCGCTGTTTCTTATTGTAATGGGTCCAGTTGACGAAGGCGGTGGTGATGAACCGTTCGTTCGGGACCATGATGTCCTTGTTGTCGAAGGTCTGAAGCGTCGCGGAGCGCATGCTCAATTCGCGCAATACGCCGGACCGGCCGTCCTCGAGTTCGATGAAGTCGCCGATCGCAATCGATCGGTCCAGAAGGATGATGATCCCCGAAATGAAGTTCGATGCGATCTGCTGCAAGCCGAAACCCAAGCCGACGCCGATGGCGCCCCCGACGACGACAAGCGCGGTGAGGTCGATGCCGGCGATCTGCAGAAACAGAAGCGCAACGACCATGAACAGGAGGATCTGGAAGCTCTTGAGAGCGAGTTCGCGGGTCGTGTCGTCATGGGTGACGCGGCGCCGGATGAAATTCTGTCCCGTGGCATTGGACAGTCGGCCGAGCCAAAACAGGATCGCGCCGAAGATCACGGTCCGGATGATCCCGTATGCCGTGACGGAAATGCTGCCGAGATCGAAATGGATGCCCTCGGCCACGGCAATCGCATCGTCGAGAAGGCCGATCGCATAAAAGATCGTGATCGGCACCAGAACGATCAGCGTGAAATACTTCACCGCGCCTTCGCGCGTCACCTTGGTCGCGATGACATAGAGCAGCGACAGGAAGTTCATGCCCTGGACAAGCTGGACCAGCCAGGTCCGGTCGAAGAACTCGCCGCTGAGAACGACCGCGACGCCCAGAAGTGCCGCACTCATGGCGGGGAACAGCAGTTCGCGCGTGTAATAGGCCACCGCCCCGACCCGGTCGACGATCCTGCGCGCGGTGGGCGCGTCGCCCGGCTCCGTCACGGCCGGGGCGGGAAGCCGCTGCCGGATGGCACGGGACAGAATCCAGGCGGCGGCGATCGTCACGGCGATCGTGGCGACCTGGTAGTAGAACGTCCGTCGTGTGAGCGTTTCAACGACGAGGTCGCTGACGGTTTCGAGCCAAATCAGACCTTCGGGCACGGCGCCTCTCTCGGATAGCGTTTCGGAACGAAACCTTATCGCGTGCCCGCAGCGCGTGGAAGCCGCGCCTTGTATCCGCGGCGTGGATTTGAGCAACCCGTTGCCCGATAGGTGCGCCGACCCCAACGCGCAGACCGAGATCTCGGATCAACCGAGGAGAATTGGTTCAAATCAACCCCGGACCGTAGGAGCCAAGTCAACCCGACCCGCACGCGCCCTGCCCGCTTTCGGGGACATCACAGACTTATCAAGAATCGGGCGGGTTTGGACGCGGTTAGCCATAAGCAGACATTAAGACCGCCCTCTGGTCGTTGGGCGACTTTCACTCAGGCATTACGAATGGTCGGCAAGAACTTCAATTATCCGACATTCGGCGACCTTTCCGCCGCCGCATTCGTGGACCATCCGTTTCAGTTCACGTTCCATGGATCGTAAGCGGGTCAGCCGTTCCTGAACATCGGCCAGGTGCTCGCGGGCGATGGTGTCCACCTGTTCACACGATTGGTCCGGTTGGTCGGAGAATGACAGCAACTGCCGGATGTCATCCAGGCTGAAGCCCAATTCCCTGCTGTGTCGAATGAAGACCAAGCGGGACGCCTGATCCTCGGAATATATGCGACGGTTGCCGCTGGTTCGCCGCGTCTCCGGCAACAAACCGATTTTCTCGTAGTGCCGAATGATCTGGACAGTACACCCGGCCCTCTGAGCGAGTTCGCCTATCGAGAAATCTCGCACCGCCATGAATTTTCTCCTTGCTCCTACAATCATTGTAGATTGTACCATTAGACGAATTGAAAAGGCAAAGCGGCGGGTTTCTGGCCGAAACCGTCCGGCATCAAACGAGGAAATATCCTGATGGCTGGAAGTTGTTGCGGGCATGACGCCAAGTTCGATGGCGTTTCGGATGAATTCAAGAAAGCCCTTTGGATGGTCATAGCCATCAATGGGATAATGTTCGTTGTCGAAATGACGGCGGGAGCCTTCGCGGGTTCCAAAGCGCTGCAGGCCGACGCGCTCGATTTTTTGGGCGACACGGTGACGTACGCAATCAGCCTCTATGTCATCGGTATGTCCTTGCGCGTCCGGGCGACCGCCGCCCTCGTGAAGGGGCTCAGCCTAGGTGCCATGGGACTTTGGGTGCTCGGCTCCACAGCCTATCAGGTCTTGGTGTTGGGAGTGCCATCGGCGACGGTGATGGGTGCGGTCGGTTTCTTGGCCCTCGCCGCGAACCTGGCAAGTGTGCTTCTTCTAATGCGGTTCAAGGACGGCGACGCGAACGTGCGCTCCGTTTGGCTGTGCAGCCGGAACGATGCGATTGGGAACGTGGCTGTCGTTGTTGCCGCCGCAGGGGTTTTTCTGACAGGCACGGCTTGGCCCGATTTGGTCGTCGCAGCACTTATGGCGGGGCTATTCCTTTGGTCCGCTGTGCAGATCGTTCGGCAAGCTGCCACAGAAATGCAGCAGTGTAGCGGTGTAACTCAATAATATGCGGAGGGTATCGATGAAGCAGAAACTCGGATTATTCCTTTGGACCGGAGTGCTTTGCCTCGTTACGCAACCGGCAATCGCGCAGCAATCGGTAGGGCCTGGTTATGAGCCGCATATGTGGGATGGGGGATGGCACGGTTGGTTCTTCGGCCCGATTATGATGATCGCCTTCATCGCCATAGCAGTGGTTGTCGTGGTGACGTTGGTTCGTTGGCTGGGAGGGGTAGGTCATGCTCCTTCACAATATCCGCACCCATCCACCAAAACCCCGCTGGACATTCTCAAAGAGAGATTTGCACGGGGTGAAATCGACAAAGAAGAATTTGAGGAGCGGCGACGAGTTCTCGGGGAGTAACTCGGCGGCAAATTGAACGGGCGATTATGTCACAATAGAGAGTTCGTTGAAGACCGGACGAACGCAGAGTACAACATCGTCGTCGCTACGGGGCTGCAGAGACAAGCGCGAAGAAATAGATTGCTGAGATAACTGCGTGCTCTATCTTCTTGACAAAAACTTTCCACTAACTGGAAGGTCAATAGCGAATGAAATGAAAGAGATGCTGGTCGAACAATCATCATGCAGCACGATCTCAAACCTGCAACATTGAATGAGAGGCAAATTGTTATGGATAAAATTGGTCGTCGATGTTTTCTGCGCGGGACTGGAGCCATGGTATTGGTTGGGACCACAACGGTCGCAAAGCATGCGAGTGCAGCGGTTTCTCATCGTATGACCGTCTATAGGTCGCCGACGTGCGGATGCTGTGGGGCTTGGATCAACCATGTCCAAACGGCGGGCATTAAGGTGGACACGGTCGAGTTGGACGACCTTACAATGATCAAGACGCGCTATGGTATCAATTCAGACCTGCAGTCTTGCCATACCGGCATCATAAACGGCTATGTTGTCGAAGGACATGTGCCGGTTCAGGATGTAGTTCGGATGCTTGAAGAAAGCCCTGATATAGCGGGAATTGCAGTGCCCGGCATGCCTATTGGTTCTCCAGGCATGGAGATGGGCAATCAAATTGAGCCTTATGTTGTCCTATCATTCGGCACGTCCGGTGTGCGTCTATTCTCAGACTATCGGTGATCAACCTCTTTGAGACCAAACGATGTTGCCCGTTCCAGAGTTGATGCAATCTACAAGTGCCTCTGTCCGAACGCTTAATGCCCAATCGTGTGCGATGTCCTCTCATTCGTGACAGGACTGCCCCTACTCTTCAACAGGCATCCCGGATGCATGGTCGTGAACCATCGAAAATCCGCCATTTCCGCAAAGGGTCATTACCCGAAATCGCCTTCGCCACGGATATGGTCTCCCTTCACGTTGCATTACCCGGGAATGGGTCCTCCGAATGGCGCGGGGGAGGCGGTTCGAGTCGCGGTGACGTGCCTTGGCTTTGAGATCGGTGTGTGGGCGAACTATCCTCTGTACTGGTGATCGCGGGCTTACCGTTGGTGTTGCGCCCAGAATTGGGCGAAGCTGGCCGGACATGGTTGAGTTTGCGATGCGTTTCGGTAGAGACGGGCGAACAGGTCGGGCCTTCCGGCTGTCGGCCCCGTCAGCAGGGGAAGCAGCATGAAGTTTCGTTTTCCGATTGTGATCATCGATGAGGATTTCCGGTCCGAGAATTCTTCGGGTATCGGCATTCGGGCGATCGCACAGGCGATTGAGGAGGAGGGCTTCGAGGTTCTGGGCGCCACGAGCTACGGCGACCTGTCGAAATTCGCGCAGCAGCAATCCAGGGCGAGCGCGTTTGTCCTGTCGATTGACGACGAAGAATTTACGCCGGGCCCCGAAATCGATCCCGCCATCGAGAACCTGCGGAGCTTCATCGAGGAGGTTCGGTGGAAGAACACCGAGGTCCCCATCTACGTCTATGGCGAAACCAAGACCAGCCGCCATATTCCGAATGACATTCTGCGCGAACTGCACGGCTTCATTCACATGTTCGAAGATACGCCGGAATTCGTCGCAAGGCATATCGTTCGCGAGGCGAAGAGCTATATCGAGGGTATTCAGCCGCCCTTCTTCAAGGCGCTGTTGGACTATGCGGAAGACGGATCCTATTCCTGGCATTGCCCCGGCCATTCCGGCGGGGTCGCCTTCCTGAAAAGCCCGATCGGGCAGATGTATCATCAGTTCTATGGCGAAAACATGCTGCGCGCCGATGTCTGCAACGCGGTCGAGGAACTGGGGCAGCTTCTGGATCACAACGGCGCCATCGGCGATTCAGAAAGGAATGCCGCGCGGATCTTCAACGCGGATCACTGCTTCTTCGTCACCAATGGCACATCGACGTCCAACAAGATGGTTTGGCACCATACGGTGGCGCCGGGCGATGTGGTGGTCGTCGACCGGAACTGCCACAAGTCGATCCTGCACGCGATCATCATGACCGGGGCGGTGCCGGTGTTCCTGAAGCCGACCCGCAATCACCACGGCATCATCGGCCCGATCCCGAAGTCGGAATTCGAGCCGGACTCGATCAAGGCGAAGATCAGGGCGAACCCGCTTCTGGAGGATGTCGATCCGGATACGGTCAAACCGCGCATTCTCACGCTGACCCAATCGACCTATGACGGCGTGATGTATAATACCGAGGCGATCAAGGGGTTGCTCGACGGCTATGTCGACAATCTGCATTTCGACGAGGCCTGGCTGCCGCACGCGGCCTTTCACCCGTTTTACCAGACGTATCATTCCATGGGGCGCAAGCGGCCGCGCATGAAGCGGTCGATGACCTATGCCACCCAATCGGTTCACAAGCTGCTGGCGGGCATCAGCCAGGCAAGCCATGTGCTTGTTCAGGATTCTCAGGAGGCCAAACTGGACCGGCACCGGTTCAACGAGGCGTATCTGATGCATATCAGCACCAGCCCGCAATACAGCATCATCGCCAGCTGCGATGTGGCCGCCGCCATGATGGAACCGCCCGGCGGCACCGCCCTGGTGGAAGAGAGCATTTACGAAGCCCTGGATTTCCGGCGGGCGATGCGAAAGGTCGATGAGGAATTCGGCGCGGATGACTGGTGGTTCCAGGTCTGGGGCCCCGAAGGACTGGCAGAGGAAGGGATCGGCCTCACCGAGGACTGGGTGTTGAACCGGACGGATGCGGCCGGGGCGCGGGTAACCGCCGGACAGGACTCCTGGCACGGTTTCGGCGACATCGCGCCGGATTTCAATCTGCTAGACCCGATCAAGGCCACGATCGTCACGCCCGGCCTGAAGCTGGACGGCCATTTCGAGGACTGGGGCATCCCGGCCTCGATGGTCAGCAAATACCTGGCGGAACATGGCGTCGTGGTCGAGAAGACCGGGCTCTACAGCTTCTTCATCATGTTCACCATCGGGATCACCAAGGGGCGCTGGAACACGCTTCTGACGGCGCTGCAACAGTTCAAGGACGATCATAAGCGCAACCAGCCGATGTGGCGCTGCATGCCGGAATTTTGCGCGAAGCATCCGCGCTACGAACGCATGGGACTGCGGGATCTGTGCGATCATGTCCATCAGCTTTATGCCAAGCACGACGTCGCGGTGCTCTCCACCGAGATGTATCTCAGCGACCTGACGCCCGCGATGAACCCGGGCACCGCGTTCTCGCAGATCGCCCGTGGGGCCACGGAACGCGTGCCGATCGACGATCTCGAAGGACGCATCACGACGAACCTCATCACCCCGTACCCGCCCGGAATTCCACTTCTGATTCCGGGCGAAGTCTTCAATCGAAGGATCGTGGAATATCTTCAGTTCAATCGCGACTTCTCGCGGGAATGCCCCGGATTCGAGGTGGATATCCACGGCCTCGTTCAGGAGAAGCAACCGGACGGCACCGCGGAATACTTCGCCGACTGTGTGGTAACCTAAGCTAGAAGGCGACCACGATCGTGGCGAGGACGCCGAGCCAGTAGTGCAGGACGATGACGCCGATCAGGTTCTTCTGTTTCAGATAGACATAGCCGAAGACAATGCTGGCCACGAAGGTGATCAGAACCGCATCGATCCCGAATGTGATATGCAGCGAGGCAAAGATGATGCTGGTCAGAAGGATGGCGCGATGGCCCTTGCTGTCGTTCAGGAACTTCTGAAACAGACCTTGCAGCAGACCGCGCGAACCGACCTCCTGAAAGACGGTATGCGCGAAATATTGAACCAGGAAGAAGCCGTCCACGACCACGCCCATGTCGTTGCCGGGGCTGTCCTGCTTGAAGTAGATCAGGTAGATCGCGGCCGGAATGGTGATGCCGATGCAGATCAGGACGGAATCCCGGAACGACGTCCATAATCCCTCGCGCCGGATCCCCAGATCGGCCAAGGGAATCTTCATGAATTTGATGATCAGCAGGCACGGCACCGCCAGGAAGAACACGGTCTGCCAGGAGAATCCGGGATCGTAGACGTCCTTCACATATTCTTCGGCGACGAGATAGAACAGCACCGTGGAGATCAGGAAGATCGAGATCGTGAAAACCAGAAACTGCCCGAACTGGTTCTGCAGTTTCTGAATTTCCAGTTCCCGCCGCAGCGACGACAACATGGCGTCGCTCATCGACCGGGCCCGGTTCACGACGACGCGGGACAGGGCGCTTTTCAGTTCGCCGATGACCGGGCTTGCCTCGGGAACGGCCTGAAGCGCCTCGGCCGGCACGAAGACAAGCTCGCATCTGGTATTGGCCCGGACCGTGGTCGCGCGTTTTCCGCCCGCCAGAAAAGTCAGTTCACCGATACAGTCGCCGGGCTCGATGGCATTGAGGTCGAGTTGGTCGCCATTGAACGCTTCCCGTGCGGCAATGGCGGTTCCGGAAACCAGCAGATAGAGATCGGCGCTTTCCTCGCCTTCCCGGATGATCACGTCGCCGGGCTGCAGATCCTTGGCTTCCGCCACCGCGGCAATCGTCTCCACGGCATCCGGGCTCAGATGGGCCGCAATCGGATGTGCTTTCAGCCTTTCAACGGTCGGCTGCCGTGAGTCTGTGGTCCGGTTGTCATTTTCCATGCGATTCTTTGACCAAAATCCGGCGGCGATGGCAATTCAAAGCGTGTCTTTCAGGCCGAATTATCCGGTCGTATCGGCGATCGGAACCGCGTGTTGGACCATTCCCGGTTTGATCGTTATCGTGTTGGGGGATATCGCGCCGCGCCCGCGAAATTCCGTGCCGACAAGTTGAGCCGATAAAATACAGGGCGATGCGGCACCCATTCGAGAAGCGGACACGGCATTGAGCAGCAGTCATAGAGTTCTTATCGTCAATGCCTATTTCAATCCGTGGCGCAAATCGACCCCGACTCGGTGGTTCATCCCGCGCGCCATGGCCCCGTTCTACCTTGCCGGTCATTTCGACCGGGACCGGGTCGACGTTCGGGTCTGGGACGAGGTGTTCGACGGCGCCTTGCTGGACCCCCGCCTTTACGCATGGCCCGATCTGGTCGTTTTCACCGGCCTGACCTCCGCTTTCGACCGGGCGCATCAGCTGTCGGCCTATTTTCGGCACGCCAACCCGGCCGTCGCGACGGCGATCGGCGGGCCCATCGCCCGGGCGCTGCCCGCTCTCTGCGCCGAGACCTTCGATTATGTCAGCCAGGGGGATGTGGAGGATGTCGCCGACATCGTCCGGGATGTTTTCGGTGCGGACTGCGTCAGCGAAACCGGGGCGCCGCGTTTCGATCTGGCCCGCCCGTCGATGGGCGTGGGATATCTGGAGACCACGAAGAACTGCAATTTCGCCTGTTCCTTCTGTTCCCTGACCGGGGAGCGGCGGGCCTATACCGCCCATAGCGATCAATCCATCGAACGGCAGCTCGACGCCATGCAGAACGTGTTGGGCGTGATGGTTCTGGACAACAATTTCTATGGGAACAGCCGGTCCAGCTTCCGCCATCGTGTCGAGCTGATCGGGGAGCGCTGGCGGCGTGGGCAATTCCGGGGCTGGGGCGCGCTGGTAACCGGCGATTTCTTCAAACGGCCCGAGAATGTGGAACTGATGGCCCGGAATGGCTGCAAGGCCGTCTTCTCCGGTGTGGAGACGTTGGATCCGGCCGTCCTGAAGACCTTCAACAAGAAGCAGAGCCTGATGTCGGACCCGCGCGCGCTGACGCGCCTATGCGCCGACCATGGCATGTTTTTCGATTACGGCATGATCGCCGATTTCTCGCAGCAGACGGTCGCCCAGGTGGAAGAACAGCTGACCGGGGTGTTGAGCGACCACACCATTCCGCTGCCCAGTCTGCTGACCCTCACGATTCCCATTCTGGGAACGCCCTATTTCGATGCCGCCGCGCGTGACGGACGATTGATGCCGAATGTGAATCTGAGCGATCTGGACGGGCAGAAAATCGTCGAATGGCCGAAGGAGCCGCTGGAGAAAGTCGTGCCCTATGTGGCGGACCTGCTGCGCTTCCGCGGCCGGAAGGCGGCGCTGGCGCGGCATGCCTTCCGGCATGCCTGGTACTGGCGGCGTCAGTTCGACTGGGATCAGACCGCCCTGGCGCTCATCCGGCCATTGCATCGTTTCGGCGGCAGCATCGATGTCAATCTGGGCAGCATCCGCCAGATGCGCCAGTCGTTCCGGGAGGCGCCGCTGACCTATTGCGCGATGACCGATCGTCCCCGGTCCTTCTACACACCGCAAATGCCGATGCCGGCGAAGTTCGAAAAATGCTTTACCCCGCTTCGGGTGACCGATGCCGAGGGGGCGCTGACGGACACGATCCAGAAGGCCCGGGAACGCGCGCTGGCCGCCGCATAGAGACCGTGGGTTTTCGGCGTACTGGGTGTCAGCCTTGTGCGTTTGCCGGCCGGGTTCGGTCGGCTGACCGGGTCTGGTAGGTCGACTGGGCCACGTTCGCATTGTCGATGAACTGCCGCGCGCAGGCGGCCCAACTGTATCGCATCGCCCAGGCGCGGCACCGCTCCGCCGGGATGTCGAGCGCCTCCAGCGCCGCCTGCCGCAGATCGTCGGAGAGGGCGCCCGCCCCGCCGTCGCCGATCACGTCGCGGGGGCCCATGACCGGGAAGGCGGCGACGGGCACGCCGCAGGCCAGGGCTTCCAGAACGACCAGCCCGAACGTGTCCGTGAGGGACGGGAAGACAAAGGCGTCGGCACTGCAGAAATGCCGTACCAGATCTTCGCCGGTTTTCGGACCGGTGAAGATGACATCCGGATAATCCCGTTTCAGGCCGGCCAGCAGCGGGCCTTCCCCGACCACCACCTTCGTGCCGGGTAGATCCAGGTCGAGGAAGGCGCCCAGATTCTTTTCGACCGCAAGGCGCCCGACATTCATGAAGATCGGGCGCGGCAGGTCCGGCGGCAGGACGGATCCTTCCATCGGACGGAAAAGGTCCGTGTCGACGCCCCGCGACCAGATCATGAGGTTGCGGAACCCTTTTGCGGCCAGATCCTGCTTCAGGGTTTCGGTCGCGACCATGCAGCCGTCGCCGGAATTGTGGAACCGGCGGAACCAGGCATAGAACCACTGGATGGGAAGGGGAAATCGGGCCACGGCATATTCGGGGAACCGCGAATGATAGCCCGTCGTGAAGGGCATGCCGATGCTGCGCGCCGCCGATGCCGCAAGCAATCCAAGCGGCCCTTCGGTCGCGATATGCAGATGTTCGCATTGATGATCGAGGATGCGCCGGCGGACCGTCTTGCGGCGGGTCAGGGACAGGCGGATATCGGGATAGGTCGGGCAGGGGATGGTCGTGAATTCATGCGGCGCCAGGATTTCGACCCGGACACCCATCTTTTCCAGCTCATGGATGGTGGCTTCCAAGGACCGGACAACGCCGTTTATCTGCGGCCGCCACGCATCCGTCACGATCAGGAGGGACGTGTGCTCAGGGTGCGGATGCATCGACGACCTGGGATGCCGGAATGTCGCTGCGCAGGTTGCGCGGATGCGTCAGCTCGGTCCAGAAAATCACTTCCAGCGTGCCGTCGCAATGTTCCACCACCGCCGAACAGCTTTCCACCCAATCGCCGGAATTGACGTAATGGATGCCGTTCATGTCGCGGCTTTCGGCATGGTGGATATGCCCGCAGATGACCCCCTGAACGCCGCGCTGCCGGACCGCGGCCGCCACGACGGTTTCATACTGGCCGATGATGTTGATGAAGGTCTTCACATGCCGTTTCGCAAAGGCGCCGAGGGACCAGTAGTTCAGACCCATGCGCTTGCGCAGGATGTTGAGCCAGGTATTGGATTTCAGGCAAAGCTCGTAGAACCAATCCCCCAGATAGGCCATCCATTTTGCGTTCTGCATGACCACGTCGAAGGAATCGCCGTGGATGACGAGATACCGGCGGCCATCCGCGGTCTCGTGAATGACCTCCTCGGCGACGTGGATATGATCGGCCAGCGGATCGGTGAAATCGTGGACGAATACATCGTGATTTCCGGGGATATAGAACAGTTCCGCGCCCATGCGTCCCTTGTGAAGGACCGTATCGACGACAGTCTCGTGACTATCCGGCCAGTACCAGGTCTTCTCAAGGCGCCAGGCGTCGATGATATCGCCGACCATATAGATCCGTTCGCAATCGTGGGCTTTCAGGAAATCGACAAGCAACTCGGCCTGACAATGCTGGGTCCCAAGATGAACGTCCGAAATGAAAATGGACCTGACAGTCCGGCTCTCCGATCCCACTAATGTCATCCCGGTGATAATTATCTCTGGTTGGCGAATCGATTAAACCCTGCCTTGTGAATTCGCCATAGGCCAGCAGATATGTCAGGTCCTTCGGGGCAATGGTTCTGATATCGTAGATTGGATAGGCATCCCTGTTCGATCCGACCGTCGCCGAGGGAGTCGGATCGGCCCTGCTCAAGAATCAATTGCCAACGGCTATGTTGCATCGCAACATTAGGCATGACCAACGCCGAAACCAGCAGATTGCGTATCGCCGTGATCGAGAAAGATCGCGACCGGGCCATGATGATCGTGGACGGGCTGCGCGAGGCCGGAGAATACGAAGTTTCGGTCATCGGCGAGGAATCCGGTTTCGCCCGGCGCATCGAAGACCTGAAACCGGATGTCGTCCTGATCGACCTGGAGAATCCCAGCCGCGACGTGCTGGAAGGGTTGGCGCTGGCCTCCACACCGCTGGACCGGCCGGTGGCGATATTCGTCGACCGCAGCGATACGCAACTGACCCGCGCGGCGATCGAAGCCGGGGTCAGTGCCTATATCGTCGACGGATTGCGCAAGGAACGCATCAAGCCCGTGCTGGACGCGGCGATCGCGCGATTCGGCATGATCAGCCGGATGCGCAAGGAGCTGGACGCGACCAAGGCGGCCCTGGCGGAACGCAAGACCATCGATCGCGCCAAGGGCATCCTGATGCGTGCCCGCGGCCTGTCGGAGGAGGAGGCCTATGCCCTGCTGCGCCGGACGGCGATGGATCAAGGCCGCAAGATCGGCGATGTGGCGAGTGCCATCGTCACCGCGGCGGAGTTGTTGCGATGAGCTTGCGTCGGCTGGAATGCGGCTTCATTCCGTTGATCGACAGCGCGCCGCTGGTCATCGCGCGCGAACTGGGCTTCGCGCGGGAAGAGGGGCTGGACCTGCAACTCCAGGCACAGCCGTCCTGGTCGGCGGTGCGCGACAAGCTGGCGCTCGGCCGGCTGGACGCGGCGCATCTGCTGGCCCCGGTGCCGATCGCGATGTCGATGGGGTTGGGCGGCATGGCGCTGGCGCTCGATGCGCTGTCCGTCCTGTCGATGAACGGCAATGTCGTCGGCGTATCCAGCAAACTGGCGCGCCGCATGGCCGATGCGGGCGCGCCCGGGGATTTCCGCTCGGCGGCCGAAATCGGCCGCGCCCTGATCCGGGTCTGCGACAAGCCGCTGACCGTCGGGGTGCCGTTCCCGTTCTCGATGCATGCGGAACTGCTGTATTACTGGCTCGGCGCGCTGGGTCTGAAAGCGCCGCAGGATCTGATCGTCCGGACCGTGCCGCCGCCCCAGATGGCGGAGGCCATCGAAGCGGGCACGATCGAGGCGTTCTGCGTCGGGGAGCCTTGGGGATCCGTTGCGGTCGCCCGGGGCTGCGCCGAACTGATTCTGCCCGGTGCCGCGATCTGGAACTTCGCGCCGGAAAAGGTGCTGGCGGTACGCAAGGGCTGGGCGGAGCGCGAGATCGAGGCGACGTCCGGTCTGATGCGGGCGGTGTGGCGCGCGGCGCGCTGGCTGGGCGATTCCGCCAATGTCATGACGGCGGCGGAGATCATGTCCGGCGCCGATTATCTCAACCTTTCCTCGGAAATGATCGAACGCACGCTGCAGGGGCGGCTGCTCGTCAACGCGTCGGGGGAAGAAAGAGTGACACGCCGCTTCATCGAATTCTTCGACGGTGCGGCAACTTTCCCTTGGCGTAGCCAGGCGGTCTGGATCGCCACTCGGCTGGCGCGTCGGAACGGGCTTGATCTGGAAGAGGCGGCGGCGGTGGCGCGGGGGTGTTTCCGCCCGGACCTGTACCGGACCTGCCTAGATTCTGCGGGCGCCGACATGCCCGGCGCGTCGGAAAAACTGGAAGGCGCTTTGGACATGCGCTCCCCCGTCGCGTCGTCGACCGGCGAGATGTATCTGGGGCCGGATCTGTTCTTTGACGGGCGCGTTTTCGACCCGATCGTCATTTCGGTCTGAGGCGGTTTCGAATTTTCCAGTTGATTTCGCACTGCAACATGATACGGTGATCGAACGGTTCGGGCAAAGGTGTCCGGGTCCAATCTCTACGCTGAGAATGATTGAGCAAAGCTGCTCGTCCACCGCGACAGGTGTCGCGGAAGACGTGCGGCTTTTTCATTTTCATTGGCTCGGCGCAGGGAAGCGCGGGCCCGAAACCAGGAGAGCGTTATGAAGCTCCGTCCCCTGATCACCGGTATCGTTCTGTCCATCGCAGCGACCACCGCCCAAGCGGAAATGCTCGATGTCGAAAAGGACGAACTGACATTCGGATTCATCAAACTCACAGATATGGCGCCCCTCGCGGTAGCTTATGAGAACGGCTATTTCGAGGATGAAGGCCTGTTCGTCACGCTGGAAGCCCAGGCGAACTGGAAGGTCCTGCTGGACGGCGTCATCGACGGCAAGCTGGACGGCGCCCACATGCTGGCCGGTCAGCCATTGGCCGCGACCATCGGTTTCGGGACCGAGGCCCATATCATCACGCCCTTTTCCATGGATCTGAACGGCAACGGCATCACCGTGTCGAATGAGATCTGGGCGCTGATGAAGGAACACATTCCGCATGACGCGGACGGAAAGCCGGTCCACCCGATTTCGGCCACCGCGCTGAAGCCGGTCGTCGAGAAGTACCGGGCGGAAGGCAAGCCGTTCAACATGGGCATGGTCTTCCCGGTCTCGACCCATAATTACGAGCTGCGCTACTGGCTGGCCGCCGGTGGGTTGAAGCCCGGCTATTACAGCCCCGAAAACGTCACCGGCCAGATCGACGCGGATGTGCTGTTGAGCGTCACGCCGCCGCCGCAAATGCCGGCGACATTGGAGGCCGGCACCATCTATGGCTATTGCGTCGGCGAGCCCTGGAACCAGCAGGCGGTCTTCAAGGGGATCGGTGTTCCGGTCATCACGGATTTCGAGATCTGGAAGAACAATCCTGAGAAGGTCTTCGGCATCACCGCCGAGTTCGCCGAGAAATACCCGAACACGACCCTGGCCCTGACCAAGGCGCTGATCCGTGCGGCCCAATGGCTGGACGAGAACGACAACGCCAACCGGCCGGCGGCGGTCGAGATCCTGTCGCGTCCGGAATATGTCGGCGCCGATTACGAAGTGATCGCCAATTCCATGACCGGCACCTTCGAATACGAAAAGGGAGACAAGCGCGAGGTCCCGGACTTCAATGTCTTCTTCCGCTATCATGCGACCTATCCGTACTATTCCGACGCCGTCTGGTACCTGACCCAGATGCGCCGCTGGGGCCAGATCGCCGAGGCCAAGCCGGATGGCTGGTATGACGAGGTCGCCCGCAAGGTCTATCGCCCGGACATCTATCTGGAGGCCGCGCGCCTGCTGGTCGAGGAAGGCCAGGTCCAGGAGGCGGACTTCCCCTGGGACAGCGACGGCTATCGCGAACCGCAGGACGAATTCATCGACGGCATCGCCTTCGACGGCCGCCAGCCCAATGCCTATCTGGATAGCTTCCCGATCGGCCTGAAAGGCGGCCAGACCGTCAAGGGAGGAAGCGTCGGCGGCTAAGCCCGACCGCCCGGCCGGCCGGATACGGGGCCGGCCGGGCATCCGCCTTTCGTTTCAACGCTCCACATTCCAGTGCTTGAGGAAGAACCCATGTCCGCCATCGCCGACGAAGATTTCGCCGACGCAGCCGGGAAACAGGCCCGCAGGGAAAAGCTGTTCGCCCGCATCAACAAGATCGATACCTATCTGAAAGTCCTCGGTCTCGGCTGGGGCACGCCGATCCTGCGTGCCGCCGCCGGGGACAATCCGAAAGCCCAGGGTCGCGAAGTGCTGCGCCAACTGGGTGTGCCGCTGGTCGCGATTCTGGCCTTCCTGATGCTCTGGGCGCATCTTGCCCCGCAGGTTCAGACATCGCTGGGCGCCGTGCCCGGCCCGGCGCAGGTCTGGGAGCAGATGCTCTCCCTCCACGAGGACGCGACCCGCAAGGCCGATAAGGAATCCGCATTCTACGAACGCCAGGAAGAGCGCAACGAGAAGCTGATCGCCGAGGGCAAGGAAGACCGCGTCAAATGGCGCGAGTTCACCGGGGCGCCGAGCTATTACGATCAGATCTGGACGTCGATCCAGACGGTGTTTTTCGGCTTCCTGCTGGCGACCGTGGTCGCGGTGCCGATCGGCATCATCTGTGGCCTGTCCCCGACGGCCAGCGCGGCGTTCAATCCGCTGATCCAGATCTTCAAACCGGTCTCGCCGCTGGCCTGGCTGCCGATCGTCACCATGGTCGTCTCGGCGGTCTATGTGACCAATGACGGGCTGTTCTCGAAATCCTTCCTGAACTCCGCCATCACGGTGACGTTGTGTTCCCTGTGGCCGACGCTGATCAACACGGCCCATGGCGTTGCCAGCATCGACAAGGATCTGGTGAACGTCTCCCGGGTTCTGAAGATGTCGACCTGGTCCAAGATCACGCGTCTGGTCCTGCCGTCGGCCCAGCCGCTGATCTTCACCGGGCTGCGCCTCAGCCTGGGCGTGGGCTGGATGGTGCTGATCGCCGCCGAAATGCTGGCGCAGAACCCGGGTCTCGGGAAGTTCGTCTGGGACGAATTCCAGAACGGTTCGTCCCAGAGCCTGGCCAAGATCATGGTCGCGGTCTTCACCATCGGGGTTATCGGCTTCCTGTTGGACCGGATGATGTACGCGATCCAGACCCTTCTGACCCACACCAACAATCGGTGATCGTCATGGCTATTCTGGAACTGAAAAAGTGCAGCAAGAGCTTCGGCGAGGGTGCCGCGCGCGAGGACGTGCTGACGGATATCGACCTGTCGGTGCGTGAGGGAGAATTCGTCGCGATCCTCGGCTTTTCCGGTACGGGGAAGTCGACGCTGATCAACCTGATGAGCGGTCTGGTCCTGCCGGATAGCGGCGAGGCCCTGTTCAAGGGGGATCGGATCGACGGGCCGGGGCCGGAGCGGGGATTGGTGTTCCAGTCCTATTCGCTGATGCCCTGGCTGACGGTCCGCGGCAATATCATGCTGGCCGTGGATGCGGTTCACAAAGGACTGTCCAGGGCGGACCGCCAGGAGATCGCGGCGAAATACATCGCCATGGTCGGTCTGAACCACGCGGCAGACCGGCGGCCGGCGGAATTGTCCGGCGGCATGCGCCAGCGCGTCGCCGTGGCCCGTGCCCTGGCGATGAACCCGGAAGTGCTGCTGCTGGACGAGCCTTTGTCGGCGCTGGACGCCCTGACGCGTGCCAATCTGCAGGATGAGATCGAACGGATCTGGGAGGCCGATCGCAAGACGGTGGTCCTGATCACCAACGATGTCGACGAGGCGCTGCTGCTGGCCGACCGGATTGTCACCCTGACTCCCGACGGCACCATCGGCGATCAGTTCACGGTCTCGCTGCCCCGACCGCGCGACCGGGCGGCGATGAACCACAATCCGGCCTTCAAGGCGCTGCGCGCAAAGGTCACCCAATACCTGATGGCGGTCGGCATCGCTTCGAAGATCGACGGCACGCGTCTGCTGCCCGATGTCGTTCCGATCCACGGCGTGCCGAAGGCGGTGGCCGAGGCGGCCCATTCCTTCAACGACGAGCGCTATCTGCAGTTCTCGCAGCTTCATAAGGTCTATCCGACGCCGAAAGGCCCCCTGACGGTGGTCGAGGATTTCGAACTGACCATGAAGAAGGGCGAATTCGTATCCCTGATCGGGCATTCGGGCTGCGGCAAGTCGACGGTCCTGACCATGACCGCCGGCCTGAACGATATCTCCAAGGGCGCCATCATTCTGGACGGAACCCATGTGACCGAGGCCGATCCGGAACGGGCCGTCGTCTTTCAGTCGCCCAGCCTGTTCCCCTGGCTGACCGCCCGGGAGAATTGCGCGGTCGGCGTCGACCGGGTCTATCCGAAAGCGTCGCAGGAGGAACGCCAGGACGTCGTCGAGTACTATCTGGAACGGGTCGGCCTGGCCGATGCGATGGACAAGCCGGCGGCCGAACTGTCGAACGGCATGAAACAGCGTGTCGGGATCGCCCGGGCCTTCGCCCTGTCGCCGAAACTGCTGCTGCTGGACGAACCCTTCGGGATGCTGGACAGCCTGACCCGATGGGAGTTGCAGGAAGTCCTGATGGAGGTCTGGTCCCGCACTCAGGTGACGGCGGTCTGTGTCACCCATGATGTCGACGAGGCGATCCTGCTGGCCGACCGCGTGGTGATGATGACCAACGGGCCGCGCGCCCGGATCGGCAAGATCATGGATGTGACCCTGCCGCGCCCGCGCAGCCGCAAGCATCTGCTGGAACACCCCGACTACTACGCCTACCGCGAAGAGCTCCTGACTTTTTTGGAGGAGTATGAGCACGGCGCCGAGAAGAAGGAGGCGGCGTGATGGCCGAGAAACTTGTCGTCATCGGCGCCGGGAT
Organism: Pacificispira sp.; assembly: GCF_965228185.1. Lineage (NCBI taxonomy): Bacteria > Pseudomonadati > Pseudomonadota > Alphaproteobacteria > Rhodospirillales > Aestuariispiraceae > Pacificispira > Pacificispira sp. Next base: position 131,774 of record NZ_CBDDHE010000010.1, read on the forward strand.
GGCGTCCGGCCGGATGCTGGAGCATCTCTTCGAGGGCGATCCGGACCGCTATTCGGTGACCCTGTTCGGCGAGGAGCCGCGCGGCAACTATAACCGGATCATGCTGTCGCCCGTCCTGTCGGGGGAGAAGACCTACGAGGAGATCGTCACCCATGATGCCGACTGGTATTCGGCAAACCGGGTCGATTGCCGCTTCGGCGAAGCGGTGACCCGGATCGACCGGGACCGGAAGGTGGTCGTCAGCGCGTCCGGCGAAACGCCTTACGACAAGCTGCTGATCGCGACCGGGTCCAGCCCCTTCGTCATTCCGGTGCCGGGCAGCAAGCTGGACGGGGTCGTGACCTATCGCGATCTGGACGACACCAACGCCATGATCGCGGCGGCCGGGTCGGGCCGCAAGGCGGTGGTGATCGGCGGCGGGCTGCTGGGTCTGGAAGCCGCCGCCGGGCTGAAGGCGCGCGGCATGGATGTCACCGTCCTGCACCTGATGGGCCATCTGATGGAACGCCAACTGGATGAAGCCGCCGGATACCTGCTGAAAGCCGAGTTGGAACGGCGCGGCATTCGCGTCCATGTCCTGGCCAACACCCATGAGATTCAGGGCGAAGACCGGGTCACCGGCGTCCGGCTGGACGACGGCACGGTCTATCCCGCCGATATCGTGGTCATGGCGGTCGGGATTCGTCCCAATGTCGAACTGGCCAAATCGGCCGGGCTGGCGTGCGGCCGGGGCCTGCATGTCGACGATGCGATGGTTACGTCGGACGCCGATATCCTGGCGGTCGGCGAATGCGTCGAACATGGCGGCACATGCTATGGCCTCGTCGCGCCGCTCTATGACATGGCGCGGGTCGCGGCACAGACGCTTCTGGGCCAGGATGCGGCCTATCGCGGCAGCATCACGTCAACCAAGCTGAAGGTGACCGGGATCGACCTGTTCTCCGGCGGGGACTTTTCCGATGGCGAAGGTCGGGAGGAGATCGTCTATCGCGATCCCGGCGCGGGTGTCTATAAGCGCCTGGTCCTGGTCGAAAACCGGATCGTCGGGATCGTGCTCTACGGCGATACGGCCGATGGCGGCTGGTTCTTCGGCCTGTTGAAGGACGGCACCGACATTTCCGACATGCGCGACACGCTGATCTTCGGTCCGGCCTATGCGGGGGGATCGCCGCTGGACCCTATGGCGGCCGTTGCAGCCTTGCCGGATGATGCGGAAATCTGCGGCTGTAACGGCGTTTGCAAGGGAACCATCGTCCAGGCCATCGGGGCCGGGGCGACCGATCTGGATGCCGTCCGGACGGTAACCAAGGCCTCCGGGTCCTGTGGGACCTGTACCGGTCTGGTCGAACAGGTACTGGCCCTCACCCTGGGGGATGCGTTCCAGGCGCCGGCGGCCCGGCCGGTCTGTGGCTGTACCGACCTGACCCATGAGGAAGTGCGGCGGCTGATCAAGTCGCAGGACCTGAAAACCATGCCGGCCGTGATGCAGGCCTGTGGCTGGAAAACGTCCTGCGGCTGCCATATCTGCCGCCCGGCCCTGAATTATTACCTGCTGTCCGATTGGCCGTTGGAATACCGCGACGATCCGCAAAGCCGTTTCGTCAACGAACGGCATCACGCCAACATTCAGAAGGACGGCACCTTCAGCGTGGTGCCGCGCATGTGGGGCGGTATCACGACCCCCGACGAACTGCGCGCCATCGCCGATGCGGCCGATAAATACAGCGTGCCGACCGTGAAAGTGACCGGCGGGCAGCGCATCGATCTGCTGGGCGTGCGCAAGGAGGACCTGCCCGGCATGTGGGCGGATCTGAATGCCGCCGGACTGGTGTCGGGTCACGCCTATGCCAAGGGGTTGCGGACGGTGAAGACCTGCGTCGGGACCGACCATTGCCGGTTCGGGACGCAGGATTCGACCGGGCTGGGCATCAAGCTCGAACGCCGGCTCTGGGGTTCCTGGACACCGCATAAGGTCAAGATGGCCGTGTCCGGCTGCCCGCGGAACTGCGCCGAAGCGACCTGCAAGGATGTTGGCGTCATCTGTGTCGATAGCGGCTTTGAGATCGGCGTGGCCGGCGCGGCGGGCATGGATGTGAAGGCGACCGAACCCCTGGCGAAGGTTGCGACGGAAGAAGAGGCGATGGAACTGATCGTCGCCTTTGTCCAGCTCTACCGTGAAAACGCGAAATACCTCGACCGGCCCTACAAATGGGTCGCGAAGGTCGGGATGGATTGGGTGCGCGAACGGGTCGTCGAGGATGCGGAGAACCGGGCCGACCTGGTGCGGCGCTTCGACCTGTCGCAGTCGGTTTATCAAAAGGACCCCTGGGCGGAACACGCCGCGCCGCGGATGCGCCCAACCTACCGCCCGCTGGCGGATCTGACACTGGAGGCGGCGGAATGAGCGAATGGATCGATATCGGGGAAATGGATGCAATCCCCCGCCGCGGCGCCCGGGTGGTGAAGACGGCGGCAGGCTGCGTCGCGGTTTTCCGGACCGAGGCGGACGAGGTCTTCGCGCTGGACGATCGCTGTCCGCATAAGGGCGGGCCGTTGAGCGACGGGATCGTGCACGGGAAATCGGTAACCTGCCCGCTGCACAACTGGGTCTTCGACTTCGACACCGGTCGCTGCACAGGGCCAGATGAAGGCGCGGTGGCGGTTTATCCGGTCCGGGTCGAGAACGGGCGTATCCTGATCGATGCCGCCCGCCTGCGGGCCCGGATCGGCGAGGCGGCCTGACCATGGCGGTGAAGACCGTTTGCCCCTATTGCGGTGTCGGCTGCGGTATCCTGGCAGAGGCCCGCGACGGTCAGGTCACGGTCAAGGGCGATCCGGACCATCCGGCGAATTTTGGGCGGCTGTGTTCCAAAGGGGCCGCCCTGGGCGAAACCCTGGACCTGGAAGGCCGGCTGCTGACCCCGATGGTCGACGGCAAATCCGCGACCTGGGAGTCGGCGATCGAAAAGACCGCGCGGGCATTTCGCGAGGCCATCGACGCGCACGGTCCCGACAGTGTCGCGATCTATGCGTCCGGCCAGATGCTGACCGAGGATTACTATGTCGCCAACAAGCTGATGAAGGGCTTCATCGGCAGCGCCAATATCGACACGAATTCGCGCCTGTGCATGGCGTCCACCGTCGCCGGGCATATCCGGGCCTTCGGGTCCGATACGGTGCCCGGCGTCTATGAGGATCTGGAACTGGCTGACCTTGTCGTGCTGGTCGGATCCAATCTCGCCTGGTGTCATCCGGTCCTGTATCAGCGCATCGCGGCGGCCAAACAGGCGCGGCCCGGCATGCGGGTGGTCAATATAGACCCGCGCCGGACCGCGACATCCGATCTGGCGGATATCAGCCTGTCCATCGCGCCCGGCGGGGATCTTGCCCTGTTCGCCGGGCTGCTGGACCATCTGGCCCGGACCGGGCGTATCGATGCCGATTACTGCCGCGATCATGTTTCCGGCCTGACGGAGGCTTTGGCGGCGGCATCGGAAATCGACCTGTCCCAAACCGGTTTGACCGCACCGGAATTGCAGGCGTTCTACGACTTGTGGGCGGGGACGCAAAAGGTCGTGACCGTCTTCAGCCAGGGCGTCAATCAGGCCATCGACGGCACCGACAAGGTCAATGCCATCCTGAACGTCCATCTGGCGACCGGGCGGATCGGTCGGCCCGGCATGGGACCGTTTTCCGTCACCGGTCAGCCAAACGCGATGGGTGGCCGAGAGGTCGGAGGGCTTGCGACCATGCTGGCCGCCCATCTGGATATCGCCAATCCGGAACATCGCGCGGCCTTGCGGAATTTCTGGCAATCCCCTGCCATGGCCTCCACGCCGGGGCTGAAGGCGGTAGACCTGTTCCGGGCCTGCCGAGAGGGCAAAATCAAGGCGCTTTGGATCATCTCCACCAACCCGGCGGTGACCCTGCCGGAGGCGGATTCGGTGCGCGACGCGATCCGGGCCTGTCCCTTCGTCGCGGTGTCGGACATTACCGCCGAGACCGATACGGCGCCGCTTGCCGATGTTCTGTTCCCGGCCGCCGGCTGGGGGGAGAAGTCCGGGACCGTCACCAATTCGGAACGCCGCATCAGCCGCCAACGGGCTTTCCTGCCGGTCCCCGGTGCCGCGCGGCCGGACTGGCGGATCTTATGCGATGTCGCGGCCGCCATGGGCTGGGGGGAGGCCTTTGCCTATGACCGGCCGGCGGATATCTTTCGCGAATATGCCGCCCTGACCGGCCTGTCCGCCCGGTTCGGACGCGACCTCGACCTGACCGGGCTGGTCGAGGCGGATTATGACGCCATCGAGCCCGTGCAATGGCCCCGGCGCGAGGGCGGCGACGGTGGCGGCGGGGGGCGGTTCTTCGCCGAAGGCGGGTTCTTCACGCCCGACCGGCGGGCGCGGATGATCCCCAGTGTCGCGACCCCCTTCGCACGCGCCACAAGTACGGCGTTTCCGCTGCGCCTCAACACCGGCCGCGTCCGGGATCAGTGGCATACCATGACGCGCAGCGCGAAATCGCCGCGGCTGAACCGGCACACCGCCGAACCCTATGTCGAAATTCATCCCGACGACGCGGCGGAGAAGGCCATTGCGCCGGCCGATCTGGTGCAGATCGACAATCCGTATGGCCGGGTCGTGGCGCGGGCACTGATTACGGAAAACACCCCGCGCGGCAGCATTTTCCTGCCGATGCACTGGAACGGCCATTGGGCCAGCGCGGGACGGACGGACGCGTTGGTGCCCGGCGATACGGATCCGCATTCGGGGCAACCCGCCCTGAAAGCATCGGTCGCCCGGATCGAAAAGCTGGCGGTCGCCTGGTACGGTTTCGCGGTCTGCCACAGCCGCTTCGACCCGGCCGCCGCCTATTGGGCCCGGGCGCGGTCCGGCGGCGGCTGGCAGGCGGAACTGGCGGGCACCGAAACGCCGGATGACTGGATCGGTTATGCCCGGGCGCTTTTCGGTCTGCACAGGGATGTTTCGGTGCTGAGCGCCATGGACGCGACGCGCGGCACGGCCCGTGTCGCCTTCCATACCGAGGGGCAGGTCCAGGCAGCCTTGTTTGCGGCGCCGGAACCGGTCGCGGTGTCGCGCAGTTTCGTGGCGGATGCCTTGAAGGGCCCGGCCCGGCCCGCCGATATACTGGCCGGGCGCCCCGGTGCCGGACGGCCGGATTCCGGCCCGATTGTCTGCAGCTGCTTCGATGTCGGGGTAAACACCATCCTGGCCGCCATCGCCGATCGCGGGCTGGTCGATATCGACGCCATCGGCGCGGCATTGGGGGCGGGCACGAATTGCGGGTCCTGCCGTCCCGAACTCTCGGGGCTTCTGATGCGCTGCAGCCCCAGCCGGGTGGCGGCGGAATGAGCCGGCTAGCCGACTTCGTCCGCATCCTGGGACGCGGTCCGTCGCGGGCGCGCAGCCTGACCCGGGACGAGGCGCGGGAGGCCATGACGCTGATCTTGTCCGGCGAGGCGGAACGCGAGGCGGTGGGCGCGCTTCTGATGTTGATGCGGTATCGCGGCGAAACGGCGGCGGAGATCGCCGGTTTCGTCGACGCGGCCCGCGCGGGCCTTGGCGATTGGGCTCAGGTTTCCGCCGATCTGGACTGGCCCAGCTATGCCGCCGGGCGGTCGCGCGGCCTGCCCTGGTTCCTGCTGTCGGCGAAACTGGTGGCCGGGGCCGGCTATCGAACCGTGCTGCATGGCTGGAATTCGCATCAAGGGACCGGCGCCGATGTGCGGGCGGCGCTGGCCGGGCTGGATATCCCCGTCGCGGACACGCCGGCAGTCCTGGCGGACGCTCTGGACGGCAGCCGGATCGCCTATCTGCCGTTGGAAGGATTGTCACCGGATCTGTTCGACCTGCTGCGCCTGCGGGACAGTCTGGGCTTGCGGTCGGCGGTCAATACGGTGCTGCGCGTTCTGAACCCGTGCCGGGCGCCGGCGGGCGTCCAGGGGGTCTTTCATCCGCCCTACCGGGATCTGCAACAGGAAGCGGCGCTGCTTCTCGGCCAGCCGCGGGTGATGATCCTGAAAGGCGGCGGCGGAGAGTTCGAACGCCACCCGTCGAAATCGGTCGACCTCTACGGCGTGCTGGACGGTGTCGCGGTGTCCGAAACCGCGATGCCCCTGACGGCGGACAAGCGCCGGCTGGCGGATACGGCACCCGACGCCCGCGATCTGCCCGCATTGTGGCGCGGCGATTTGGACGATCCTTTTGCGGAGGCGGTGGTAACCGGCACCGCGGCGGCGGCCCTCCTCGCCGCCGGTCATGCCGGCGATATGGCCTTGGCGCAGCGTGAAGCGGTCCGGCTTTGGCGGAACCGCGCCGATCCGGAAAGGAAATGTGCATGAAGACATTTCCGATGTTCATCAAGACAACCGGGCAACGCGTGGCGATCGTCGGCAACAGCGAAGCGGCGGCGGCAAAACTGCGGCTGCTTCTGAAGACCGATGCGGCGATCGTTTTTTTCGCACCGGATCTCGACCCTGATCTCGCGCGGCTGGTTTCGGCAAACCGGGTCGCGCATCTGACCCGATGGCCGGACGCCGCCGATCTGTCGGGATTCCGAATGGCCTTTGTCGCGACGCGGTGCGCCGGGGCGAACCGGACCTTCGCGCGACTGGCGGCGGAGATGGGGGCGCTGGTCAATGTGGTCGATGATCCGGATGCGTCCATGGCCTATACGCCGTCCATCGTCGACCGCGATCCGGTGGTAATCGCGATCGGGACGGAAGGCACTGCGCCGCTTCTGGGGCGCCGGATCAAATCGCGGATCGAAACCCTGCTGGATACCCGGATCGGGCGGCTTGCCGCGCTGGCGGGCCGAATGCGCGGTCGGGTCGCCGCGCAGGTGGCGCGCCGGGACCGTCGCGCTTTCTGGGCCTGGGTTTTCGATGGCGCGCCCGGGGATGCCCTGGCGCAGGGAGATGAGGCCGGCGCCCGCCGGATGATCGAGTCTGCCCTGGCGGCGAACGGAGGGTCGGGCGGGGAAGCCCTGGCGGAAACAATCGGGACCCGTGGCGGTCGGGTGACCGTGATCGCCGCCCCGCCCTCGGGGCAAGGCGACCTGATCCCGGTTCGTGCCGTGCGGAAACTGCAGGAAGCGGATGAGATCTGGCACGGCCCGGCAACCGATCCCATGGTCCTCGACTATGCCCGTCGCGATGCGCATTGGAGTGAGATCCGGAATGGCGACCTTCGCCGGAATGCGCGGTTGGACGCGGCCGCGACCGCCGTCCGCGCGGGGCGGAACATCGTGATCCTGCTGGACCGGGACGGTTTGGCCAATCACCGGGACGGGCTTCTGCGACTCCGCCTTGCCATTGGTTGGTCGGCGTTCGAATTCTTGGCAGCCGCCGGTCGGGAACGGCTCGACACTGTCGGCCCCGGCGATGCGCCGCCTCCCTCCATTGTCCGCGTCGCCTGACGGGCTGTGTGCAATGTGAAAATATCGTCTCGTGGATGATCTTTGGGCGAAGTATGGTGACTGCCACTTAACGGGGTTGCAGTTGCAAGGCAGAGGTCATGGCGGGAAAGCGTGTTCTAATCTCCGGTGCCCGGATTTATACGGCGGATCCGGCGGCCCTATGGGCAGAAGCGGTCGTTCTTCAGGGCGACCGCATCCTCTATGTCGGCGACCGGGAAAGCGCTGTTCGCGCGGCGGGCGACGATGCGGAGCGGATCGATGCGAAGGGCGGTCTGGTCGTGCCGGGATTTGTCGATGGCCATGTTCATCTTTCGATGACGGGTGCGGCGATGCGCCGGGCGCAATTGCGCGGCGCGGGCAGTATCGACGAGATCCGCCGCCGGGTGCGGCAATGGGCCGATGAGCATCCCGACGCGCCGCGCGTGCTCGGCACGGCCTGGGTCCATGGCGATGTCCCGAACGGACAGCCGGACAAGAGCATGCTGGACGACATCGTGCCGGACCGCCCGGTCTATCTGGATGCGTTCGATTTCCATTCGACCTGGGTCAACTCGGCGGCGCTTGAGGAACTCGGAATCACCGATGACACCCCCGATCCCGTCGGCGGCGAAATCGTCCGCGATCCGAAAACCGGCGTGGCGACCGGCTGGCTGCAGGAAACGGCGACCACGAATCTGGTCTGGCCGCTGCTGAACACGGTGTCGGATGATGAGCTGGACCTGCAGGTGACGGCGGCGCTGGTTGCCTTTGCCCGGGCGGGGATCACCGCCATCGTCGAAATGGCGTTGGAGGAGCAGGCGCTGGAATCCGTCGCGCGGATGCAGGCCTCGGGCCGGCTGTCGGCACGCGTCGTCGGCCATATCATCATGTGGCGGACCGGCGATCTGGAGGAGGAACTGGCGCAGGTCGCCCGTGCGGCGGAACTGGCCGCGCAGTATCAGGGCGACATGCTGCGCGTCACCGGTATCAAGTTCATCGGCGACGGGACCATAGACGGCTGTACCGCGGCGCTGAGCCAGCCTTATACCGACGGCACCAACTGCGACCCGATCTGGCCGGCCGAGGCGCTGACCCCCATGGTCGCGGCGGCGGACAAGGCCGGGCTGCAGGTGGCCATCCACGCCATCGGCGACGCGACCATCGACAATGCGATCGATGCGATCGAGAACGCGGCCCGGGTCAACGGAACGGCCGGCCGGCGTCACCGAATCGAGCATCTGGAATATGCACGGCAGGATCAGATCGACCGGATCGGCGCGCTGGGGATCACGGCGTCGATGCAGCCGGTGCATGTCGACCCGGCCTTTCTGAAGAACTGGCTGGAGAAGCTGGGGCCCGAACGGGGCGCCAACGGCTTCGCCTGGCCGCTATACATCAAGGCCGGTGCGCCGCTGGCCTTCGGGTCGGACACGCCGACCGCCCCTTACGAGGCCTTGCCGAACATGTATATCGCGTCGACCCGGCGCTCGCCGAGTGACGCGTCGGTCGAACCCCACCGTCCGGACTGGGCGCTGCCGATGGAGGACGCGATCCGGCACGGCACCCGCGAACCTGCCTGGGCCGCCCATCTGGAGCATATCACCGGCACGCTGAAAGCGGGGATGGCCGCCGATATCGTCATCTTGGACCGCGATTTCTTCGCCGAAGGCCCCGCCGCCCTGCTGCAGACCGACGTCCGTCTGACGATGATCGACGGCAGGATCGTCTATTCCGCCTGAACGGCGGGCCGGGCGCCTACCGACGCGCGGCCCGCCGCCGGTTCAAGTCAAGGTCAGCTGCCGCTGGTCAGGCTCTGCACAGCGCTCTGGATCGCGGTCAGACCATTGGCCGTGATCCCGCCGCCCTGGCGCGCTTCCATCGCATCGCGCAGGGTCCGGTTGAGGGTCGCATTCGCGATCTTTGTATTCTCCTTGGTTATGCGCAGCAGCATCCAGGTCGCATTGGAGACATAGCTGTTCCCGTCGCACGCATCGCCGGCCGGTACGATGAGCCCGAGCTTCGGGCAGACCTTGATGTCCTTGAAGTGGTCCTTGTCATCCCGCTTTTCACGACGCACCAGGACCAGGTATCCCTCCCGTAACGGGAACCGCATGATCGGCAGTTCGTCCTGGGACAAATTCCCCGCGGTCGCTTGGGTTTCCGGCCTGGTGTTGTTCGTGGTGTTTTCTGTTGGTACCGCCTCCGTGGCATTACTGTCGGTACCGGGGTCGGGCAGATCGGTCTGCTCCACCGTTCCGGTCGGCGCGGCCGTCGATTGGGTTGAGGAAACCGTCGGTGAATAAGGCACATCGAAGCCGACATCGAACCGCATTTCGCGATCATCCTTGTTGGATTTGATCAACGCATCGCCGATCGATGCCAAGACCTCGATGACTTTGCCTTCGATCGGCGTGGAGAAGCTCGCCCCGGCATCCGCCACTGCTTGCAGGAAGGTCGATTGCTCCTCCGCTTCCTCCTGATCGAGTTCGAGGATGGTCATCCTGAGCCGCGACGTGGCATACTTGTACGGCACAGGGCCATAGATCGGCAGGTTGACGAAGTTCAGCAATTGCCCTGTCTCCCGAACATCGTCGCTCAGAAAGACCAAGCGTTCTTCCGGGACCCCGCCGGTACCGTTTTCGTCTCGAAAGCCGAAACCCGCCAGGATCGCGATCTCGCCGCGGGTATTGGTGCCGGCCGACTGCTGGTCATCGCAGGCAATTGCCCCCGAATTGGTCGGCGACAGGAACTCGAGCGTCTGCGCCTCGCGAAAATCGCAGATATAGGTTGAGATAAGCGTGATCATGAAATCGTCTTTTTCCCTGATCACGGCACCGCTGGTGCTCCGGAAGACTTCCGGCGTTACCGTTCCGGCCCCGTCGATCCCGGTAGCCATCTGCGGGACGCCGATCCGCACCTGCCCTTCATTCAGTTCGGACGCGCAGGCGCCCAGCATAACAAGGCTTGTTGCCGCAAATATCTTCGATAGTTTCATTTTTCTGCCCCCAATTTATCTGAAGTGAACCTCCCTCAACGATCAGGAACGGCCCGCGGATACGCGTGACCTACCAAGCGTCCCAAATCGCCCCCACGACGGAACTAAAACTGATGATAGCAAAAATAGGATAATTAATCTCTTAAAATGGTGGTTCCGGCGGTGCAGCGGTATCATCACCGCCGGACGCGAATGCAATCATGGATAAACGTCTTGAAAATTTCCGGCCCCAGAGACGGCCGGAACGCGGTCCTATCGACACGCGACGGCGTCCCCTCCTTTTCTCAAGGAAGGTCGATCCCGTCACGTCGCCTTACGGCTTCCAATTGAGGTAGGACTGCCCGACTATTTCAGCATCGTGTTCGTCAGCGCCGCATTGCCGCGCCGACGTAACAGGTCGGCGGTGTCGGAATTGGTGATCAGTTCGACCAGGCGCACCGTGGTCGCCAGATGGGCGGCGGCTTCCGGTTTGTGGTCGGGATCGACCTTGGGCAGTTTCTCGATGATCTTGGCGGCGTATTTCTCAAGGTCCTTGCGCAACTGGCCGACCTTGCTCTGACAGGCCGATTGCAGGCCGATCTGTTCGGCGATGCGCGACGCCTCACCCAGGGCACGGGCGCGGCGCTCGGCGACCTCGAACTTCTTCTCGTCCGGGAAGGTGGTAAAATTCGGGGACCCATTGCCCTTGTTCGGCAGCATGTCCAGGATCACGTCCTGGGCTGTGGCCAGAACCAGGTTTTCGACCGCCGCGCTGACCTTGCCCCGGCAGCCATACATGCGCTGTCCCCATTCGCCGTCGCGCCGGATGCCGATATCGCTGGTGATGCCCTTGAAGGCGGCGGCGAAGCGTTTGGCCTTGGCGATCACGTCGGTTTCGGTGGCGTTGGCGGCGTCGGCGGCCTCGGCCACCGCGTCGGCGTCCTTTTCCAGCGCGGTGATGACGATGTTGCCCGCGACGCCCAGGTCTGTATTGGCCGTCAGCGTATCGTCCAGCTTGCGCGACAGGGCACGGAAGACCTTCAGCACCGGGAAGGGCTGCAGCAGCCGTCCGATCAGCGCCAGCAGCAGATAGACCTCATGATCCGGCGCCTCCGACACGACCCGGTCGTAATGCCGTTTGACGATGGTCACCTGTTCCGGCGTGAAGTTCAGGATCGGCTTGCGCGGCAATTGATCCTTCAGCGATTCGACGATGTCGGCGATCTCCAGCACCGACGCCATCTCGCGGATATCCTCCAGCCGCCGGGTCCCGCCGATCTTCTTGGCCGCCGCGCGGATCTCACCGGGATCGGTGCCCAGGCCGGCGTCCCAATCTTTCAGCGCCTTGGCGGCCATGGTCCAAAGCTGCGACGCGGCCGCCTGCTTCGAATCCTCGTCGCCCTTTTTCTGGGCGGACACGAACGTATCGGCGACCGGTTCCCATTCCTTGCCGATCAGGTCCAGCAGCAGTTTCCACATCGGCCCGATGGACGCGCGGGCGATCTTGCCGGTCACCTTCGGATCGGGATCGCGGAAATCCAGCATGTCTTCGAAGGGCAGGCACAGGACCCGCTGCGGCGTGAAGATGCGCGGTGCCCGGATTTCCGCCAGACGCGGACGCAGCAGCGCCATGATCGCGTCATGGGGAATGCCGAAACGGTTCTCGCCCCGGTCCAGCTCGATCTTGGCCGCCAGCGTCTTCAGCTCCTTGTCGGGAAGCTGATACAGGAAAGCTTGCAACTGTTCCGCAGCGTTGCTCATTAAGGCTCCTTACGGAACTGCGAAAGCTTGTCCTTGGTATCCTGATCGAGGTCCGAATCGATCCGGTGCTGGCTGGTCCGGCCCCAGCGCGTCTGGCTCTGGCGCAAGGTCTCCCACATTTCAACCTGACCGCCGACCGCCTCTTCGGGCATGATCGGCAGATGCTGGGCGAAGATCTCCAGTGTATCGCGCTGCAGGAACCGGTCGCCGGCCCGCGCCGCGTTCCACATGTCGATCACCCGCTGCCAGCCGTCGATCATCAGCGCCATGCGTTCGACGTGATGCTTCAGCTTCTTTTCGGTGTTCTCGAAATCGCGCAGCGGCTCCGCCATGTTGTTGGCCATCTGGTCCAGCGCCTTCAGATGCGCGCGCGCCAATTCCGCCGCGCCGCGGGCGGCGGTCACGGTACGCTGCGCCATTTCCGCGGTTTCCGGCGGCTCCTGGATCAGCCATTTGCCCAATTCGGCCGCCAGCCCTTCCAGAGCAACCAGCAGGGTCATCAGGTAGCCTGCGACATTGCCGTCCGGCGATCCGACAGGCGCAATCCGGTTCGCCCAGCTTTCCAGCCGGGCATAGATCTTGTCACCCCGTTCGCCGATCGACTGCGCGTAACCGCCCAACGCGTCGCGCGCCAGCTTCATGCCTTCCGGTGTTGCGATCGTCCGTTCGGTCAGATCCTTCGCGCCCGGATGGTTCGGCGCCAGCTGCCCGATCGCCATGCGCAGCAGGCTTAGCAGGATCATCGCCGGCTGTTCCTCGTCCGCCAGCCGCTCCTGCTTGGCGCGCTTGGCCAAGGCCGGGCCACCCAGGCCGGTCATCGCGACACGGTTCGCCGTCTGGCGAATTCGGGACGGGGAAATCTCGCGCAGATGCGCCAGTTCCTCGTGCAGGGCCCGGTCGTGCACGGTCAGGTTGATGACCTCCGGCAGCACCTTATAGGGAATGACATAGGTTTCCGCCCCGCCCGCCAGGCCGGGGATCAAGATTTCCAGCGACCCGCCGGTCGGCCGTCGCAGCCGCGCATAGCTCAGGACCGACGTCGTGAACGGCAGGTAAGTGCCGCGCTTCAAGAAAGTCGCGGGCAGCAGGGGTGTTTCACCCCGGCGTTTTGTTTTTGGCGCAGTTTCGCCGTTGGCCGGCCTGCCCATCGACCCATTCCTCCGTCCCTGGGTGCGGTCCCAGGGTAATATCTACCTTGCGGCAATCGACCTAAACCGTCGTGCCGCTGTGGCGCAAGCCTCGTGTTTACCATAATTCGCGATTGGTGCAGAATATCTTAACGCCCCTGTCCGGCGGCGACCTCGGCGCCGCGCCCAATGCGGGATTCCCAGCCGTGCCCCAGCCAGAGAACAGCCCAGGACCCCCCGCCGATTCCGCCCGGCATGATTCTGCGGGAGGCAGGACCCGACGACACTATCGGCTTGCTGCGCCTGGGGCGGGAACTGCTGTCCGAAACCGATCATTTCGTCCGCCGGCCGGAAGAACGGGCGGCCGATCTGTCCGACATGCGCCGGATCGTCGACTATTACGCCGTGACGCCGGGCTGGACGATGATCAATGTCTGGGACGGGACGGAGGCGGTGGCCGAAGGGGTTCTGTCCGTCGGCGGGTTGGCGCGGACAGCCCATGTCGGCACGCTGGGGATCGGCATTCTGCGGCGTCATTGGGGCCGCGGCCTGGGCCGCCGGATGATGGCGGATCTGGAGCGGCGCGCCGCCGAATATGGCGTGGAGCGCCTGGAATTCACCGTTCTGGCCCATAACCGCCGCGCGCGGGACTTTCTACCGGCGACTCGGTTATTCTGAGGACGGACGACGCGTCCGGTCGGTGCGATATGCCCCGGATTCGCCGTCCGAACCGGTCCGGTATGGCGACGAGATCGCCCTGTCGAAATGGATCGGGCCCGCCGATTGCATAACGATCGGCGATTGATCGGTCTGGGTTGGAGTGCATCCATGGTCTGGAATCTGTTCGGCGGAAAGAAGAAGGCGGAGGCCAAGGCGAAACTGCGCGCCAAGAACGCGATGCCGCCGGTCATGGCGCCGAACGAGACCGCGACCCCGCCGGACCGGCTGCGCGCGGCGCAGGCCGATCAGGTCGACGCCCTGACGGTCATGGCGGCGATCGAAAGCGCGAAGCGGGAACTGGCGGAGCGCGAGACCACCTTGCGCCGCCAGGCCCATGCCCGGGCGAATGCGGGCCTGGCCGATCCGGCCGAGGACCCGGCCCAGGCGGCCGCCCGTAAGAAACAGTTGATCCAGGCCGCCATGGCCGTGCACCGTCTCAAGCAATCCTCATTCGACGGGCTGGATACCCAGTCGCGCGACAGGCTGCGGAAAATGGCGGAAAGCGCGCTGGGCGTCGGGCAGGGTCCGAAAAAGAGATCGTGACGGCGGGGCGGGTATGACGGATCCGGTTCAGACGCTTGCGGCGCGGCTGCGCGCCGGTGACCGGCGCGCCTTGGCGAAGGCGGTGACGCTGGTCGAATCCGCGCGCGGCGATCACCGCGAAATGGCCGAGGCGCTGATCGTCGAGATCATGCCCGATACCGGAACCGCGATGCGCGTCGGGATTTCCGGCGTGCCGGGGGTCGGCAAATCGACCTTCATCGAAGCTTTCGGAACCCATGTTACCGCCTTGGGCCACCGGATTGCCGTTCTGGCTGTCGACCCCAGTTCGAAACGCGGCGGGGGATCGATCCTGGGCGATAAGACACGCATGGAGTTGCTGTCACGCAATCCGGACGCCTTCATCCGGCCGTCCCCGGCGGGGGAAACCTTGGGCGGCGTCGCGCGGCGCAGTCGGGAAAGCATCCTTCTGTGCGAGGCGGCCGGTTTCGACGTGATCCTGGTCGAAACCGTCGGGGTCGGCCAGAGCGAGACCGCCGTTGCCGAAATGACGGATCTGTTCCTGCTGCTGCTGCTGCCTGCCGGCGGGGACGAGCTGCAGGGATTGAAAAAGGGGATTGTCGAGCTGGCCGACATGATCCTGGTGAACAAGGCCGACGGCGCGCTGGCCGATCAGGCGCGGCGCACCG
>NZ_CBDDHE010000011.1:0-57621 GCF_965228185.1 Pacificispira sp.
TCCGCCGCGCGGCCGTGGACCGCCTCGTCCGGATCGTTCAGGCGCGCATTATACGCGGCCAGCGGATCGGCCCGTTCCTCCGGTGCCAGATGTCCCAGAAAGCGGGCGTGCTCTTCCGGAAAGAAGGTGCCCATGCCATGCAGGAACCAGTCGATCTCCTTCTTCCGGCACAGGAAAATCCCGCGCAGGACCATGGACAGGACGCGGTGCGGATGGGCCTGGGCATAGGCCAGGGCCAGGCTGGACCCCCAGGACCCGCCGAAGACGATCCAGCGGTCGATGTCCAGCATCTCCCGCAGCGTCTCGATATCCTCGATCAGGCGGCCGGTATCGTTGTTCCGGATTTCCGCCGCCGGTCGCGACCGTCCGGCCCCGCGCTGGTCGTGCAGCACGATGCGATAGGCGTCGGGATCGAAGAACCGGCGATGTCCGGGCGTCGTGCCCGCGCCGGGGCCGCCGTGCAGGAAGCAGACGGGAATCCCGTCAGGGTTGCCGCTTTCCTCCCAATAAATACTATGAGGCGCCTCGACCTCCAGATGGCCGCGTCGATTCGGTTCGATGGCGGGATAAAGCCGATCTCGGGACATGAAGGGTCCTGTCGATGAGGAGTTTCAGGAAGGGCGCTTTCGCGGTGCAGTATGCCGATTGGGATCGGGCAGGGCAAAGCCGTTTCTCGCGCCGCGCCGCCCTGACCGGCCTTGTCGCCGCCGGCGCGCTGGCATTCGGCGGCGGGCGGGTCTGGGGCGCGGCCCCGGCGGGGGCATTGAGTTTTCTGGCGGAGGCCGCCGCGGCGGAGGACGGCCGCATGCTGCGGCTTGCCGATGGGCGGCGGGTGGTTTTGCCGCATATCCTGCCGCCCGGTCCGGACCGCCACGAGGCGATGGCGGATACCGGGCCGATCCGGGACGCCGCACGGGGTTTGGCGGATCTGGCCCTGGGCCGGGCGCTGCGGGTCGATCTGTCGGACCCGGCGCAGGACCGGCATGGCCGGCTGCGGGCGCGCGTCGCGGTCGACGGTATGGATCTGGCGGAAAGCCTGTGTGCGGCGGGCATGGTGCGCGTCTTCCCGGAACCGAGGGCGGAACCGGAGCGGATCGCGGCCCTGATCGGGGCGGAAACGCGGGCGCGGATGGCGGGCAACGGGTTCTGGTCGGATGGATATTTCGCCGTCCAGGCGGCCGACCCGCCGGACTTCGCGGTCGACCGGTTTGAGATCGTCTCGGGAATCGTGCGAAAGGTGACGCCGGTCGGAGACCGCGACCATCTGGAATTCGGCCCGGATTGGCGCGTCGATTTCACGGCCGGTCTCGACCGCTCGCTGCGCCGGGAGCTGGCGGCGCGCGGCGAGCCTGTCGGCACATTGCCGGGCAGGGCGGTCATGGTCCGCGGCTGGTTGCGGTCCTGGAACGGACCGTTCATGGAAATCCGGGACCCGACCGGGATCACGCTTCCATAAGCAGGTCCATCGGCCGGTCGACGCGCCGTTCGATGGATACTTTCAGCTTCTGCAGGGCACGATGCTCCAACTGGCGGACGCGCTCCTTGCTGACCCCAAGAACCTTGCCCAATTCTTCCAGCGTCGCGCCGTCCTCGACCAGGCGGCGGCGGCGAATGATGGTCTGTTCGCGGTCGCTCAATTCGCCGATCGCCTCGCGCAGCCAGCGCGACCGGCTTTCGGCGTCCTTCAGGCCGGTCACGACCTCTTCCGGACTCGGCCCTTCGTCGGGCAGGAATCCCATCCAATCCTCGTCGCCGTCTTCGCCGACCTGGGCGTTCAACGACTGATCGCCGGCCGACAACCGGCTTTCCATCTGTTCGACATCGCCGATATTGACGTTCAGCTCCTCGGCAATGGTACGGCGCTGGTCGGGGGTCAGTTGCGTCGCCGACGCGTCGGCGATTTTCGCCCGCAGGCGGCGCAGGTTGAAGAACAGGGATTTCTGGGCGGCGGTCGTGCCGGTCCGGACGATCGACCAGTTGCGCAGCACATAATCCTGCATGGCCGACCGGATCCACCAGCTGGCATAGGTGGAAAAGCGCACATCGCGTTCCGGCTCGAACCGGGCGGCGGCCTGCATCAGGCCGACATTGCCCTCCTGAACCAGATCGCCCATCGGCAATCCGTAATTTCGGAAGCGCGCCGCCATGCTGATCACCAGCCGCGTATAGCAGCTGACCAGTTCGTGCAGTGCGGCTTCGTCGCCGTCGTCGCGCCAGCGCCGACCCAGCTCCATTTCCAGCTCCCGCGACAGCAGGGGCTGTTTCATGGATTGCCGGATAAAACGGATATTGGCGCGTTGCGTTGCCGGATCGTCGAGATGTGCCATGGTCCTGCTCCTTTCCGTGCGCCACGACAAAATGGCGCCGGATCCGCGTCGACGTCTCTGCCAGGATGGCAGGACGCTCTTGACCCCCCACAGAACGATACGGATCGTCCATGACAACGGATCATGAAATGACGAGGATTACAGTGGGCTATGACGTATTCGTGATCGGATAAGTGCTTTTCCGATCCGGCATAGATGCTGCGGCGCAATAATCTGTCGCGTGCCGACCCGTCCGTTCCGGCCAGGATCAAATTAGATCAGACCAGCAGGTGTTCCAGGATGTCGCCCTCCGCGCTCAACAGCACGGCCGCGAGTTGTCCGCCGCGTCCGGCACCGGCGTCGAGCGACAGGGTATGCTTGCCCTCGACGATGCCGCCGGCTTTCGGGTCGAAGCCGCGCACCACCCGGCGGAAACCGCGATAGGGCTGGTCGATCTCCTCGAAGCTGCGGGACGCCCACCAGAAGGCGTCGGTCTGCCGCGCCAGGGGCTTTTCGATATCCAGCCCGGCATGAACGAACAGCAAGGATCCGTCCTCGGTATAAGCCGCGCGCTTGATCGCGTTCATCAGCGCGTCATGGCCGGGCAGGGCGCGCGCGGTCTCGCGCAGCTTGTTGGTCCAATAGGTCAGGGCCAGCGTGCCTTCCTCGGCCTTCTTCAATCCATCTTCCAGGTCGAAACCCAGACCGGCGAGCTGCGCCGCGATGCCGCGTTCGCCCATCCAGGACAGGATCGCGCGCGGATTGGGCGCGAATTGAAGCTGCATCAGCTTCCACCACATCTCTTCCTGCGCGCCGCGCAGAAAGACGATATCGTCGACATGGCGATAGGGATAGAAGGACAGGAACCAGCGCCGGAAGCTCAACAGCTCTTCCAGCACCCCGGGCCCCTGAACGCCATAGCCGAAATAATTGCCCAGATAGACGATCCGGTCGCCCTGACGGGTGTCGGCGACGATCCGATCGTGGATTTGGGTCAGCGCGTCGATATCGCCATGGATCGCGCCGATCGCCCAGATCCGGTCGACGGCGCGCAATACGGTGAATCGATCCGACGATTGGCTCATGGAAGGATGGAAACCGGGTTGCCTAAAGAATACCGGCGGGCGACCCCGCCTGTGCGGACCCTAGTCGAGATTCTCCGACGGTGGAAGCATCCAGGCGCCGTCCGGACGTCTCGTGAATCGAAACGGGCCCCGGAAGAGACCGAGGCCCGTGCGATGCCGTGCCGTGATGGCGCGGCGAAACTTCGGATCAGGCCGCGGCCTTCTCCATCATTTCTTCCAGTTTCAGCGCCGCTTCCTCTTCGCCCAGATCTTCGACCGCGGCGAATTCGCGGGCCAGACGGTCCAGCGCCGCCTGGTAGAGCTGACGCTCGCTGTAGGACTGGTCCGGCTGATTGGCGTTGCGGAACAGGTCGCGCACGACCTCCGCGATCGCCACCGGATCGCCGGAATTGATCTTGGCTTCGTATTCCTGGGCCCGGCGCGACCACATGGTGCGGCGCACGCGGCTCTTGCCCTTCAGCGTCTTCAGCGCGCTTTTCATCATCTCCGGGGACGACAGTTTGCGCAGGCCCGATTTGTCCGCTTTCGCGACGGGAACGCGCAGGGTCATCCGGTCCTTGTCGAACTCGATGATGATGAGTTCGATTTTCTGACCGGCGATCTCCTGGTCTTCGACGCCCAGTACCTTACCGACCCCATGGGTCGGGTAGACGACGAAATCACCCTTCGAATAGGCACTTTTCTGAGACATTCCTACTTCCTTATACCCTACCGTCACATCCATCCATGTGGCCGCATCGGTCCCGCCGCGGGCGATCGCCCGCCTTTGAGGTTCCGATCGCGGATGCCGAACCCGGCAGTGGTATTTCCCGGGCCGACGGCCGTCTCCGGGAAATTCCGACCGAAAATCCCTGCGTCGAAACCGGTGCGGGATCGAACGTCGGGATCGTCAGCCTTTGGAAAGTACCGTCGCGAATTCGACGGCATCGGCCCTATCGCAGCCAAGTGCAATCGCGGCAGGAAGCCGGAAACTCTCCATATCTAGATAGAATATATCACAAAATCTGCGGTTTTCCGAGTCCGGAATCGCGATTTTTGCGGGATTTTTGTGCACTGCACGCAAAAATGCCGGTCGCCGGCGTATGAAATCGCCGGCGCCGCGCGGTGTCAGCTTCCGTCGCCGGGATTGGGCGAGAAGTAGTTTTTGAACTTGTCCGGAACGCCTTCCCATTCCTTGGCATCGGCGGGCGGCGTGCCGATCTGGGTGATGTTCGGCCACACTTCGGAATACTGTTTGTTCAGCTCCAGCCACTTCTCGGCATTGGCCTCGGTATCGGGCAGAATCGCCTCCGCCGGGCATTCCGGTTCGCAGACGCCGCAATCGATGCATTCGTCCGGATGGATGACCAGCATATTCTCGCCTTCATAGAAGCAATCCACGGGACAGACTTCCACACAATCCATGTGTTTGCATTTGATGCAGTCTTCCGTGACGACGTAAGTCATGTCGATCCCTTCCGTATTCCCGACCTGCTGAGCGTGTGGCGGACAGCCATTTCTTTACACGCCCCCGTCTGATATTAGACTGAGGTCCGTCTGCGCAACTTTTTTCAACAGGTCCGTGACATGTCGTCCACCGGATCGCGGCGCCATGCGCCTGCGACGTTGCGCAACAGGGATGCCATCCTATCCCGGTTGACCGGTCATCTGCCGCAAACCGGCACGGTTCTGGAGATCGCCTCCGGGACCGGCGAACATGCGGCCTATTTCGCGCCGCGCCTGCCGGACGGGCTTGTCTGGTGCCCCAGCGATTTGGACCCGGCCGCGCTTGCGGATATCGACGGCTATGCCAGCGAGGCCGGCTGCGCGCGGATCGCGCCGGCACAGCGGCTGGATGTCGCAGGGCCGGACTGGACGCCGGACCGGCCGGTCGACGCGATCTTCTGCGCCAACATGATCCATATCGCCCCCTGGGCGGCGGCGTGCGGCCTGATCGGCGGCGCGGGGCGGCTGTTGCCGCCGGGTGGGCCGCTGTTGATCTATGGGCCGTTCTCTCGCGACGGTCGCCATACCGCGCCCAGCAACGCCGATTTCGATGCGTCTTTAAGGGCGCGCGACCCGGAATGGGGGGTGCGCGATCTGGAAGGCGATATCCTGCCGATCGCGTCGGCGGCCGGACTGCGCCTGCGTGCCGATGTGCCGATGCCGGCGAACAATTTTCTGATGGTATTCGAGAAAGAGGGGTAAGGGGGAATGAGATTCTCCGTGTTCAGCAACGCCTTGGTCGCGGTTCTGGTGGGATTCGGCGGCAGCGTGGCCATCGTGCTGGCCGGTATCCGCGCGGTCGGGGCCAGTCCCGCCGAAACCGCGTCCTGGATCACCGCGCTCTGCCTTGCCATGGCGGTCACCAGCCCGGTCCTGTCTATCCTACACCGGATGCCGATCGTCACTGCCTGGTCGACGCCGGGGGCGGCGCTGATCGGCGCGACCATGGTGGCCGGGGCGCCGACCATCGGCATCGAGGCGGCGGTCGGGGCCTTTCTGCTGGCCGCCGCGCTGATCGTATTGAGCGCCGCGGTCAAGCCGCTGGCGGATGCCATCGCCAAGATCCCGACCGCCGTCGCCGCGGCCATGCTGGCGGGCGTCCTGATCGGGTTTTCGATCGGCGTCTTCGACGCGGCCGCGGGCGATCCGTTGCTGGTCCTGCCGCTGGTGGGCGTCTTTCTGGTGGTCCGCCTGTTCAGTGCCACCTGGGCCGTACTGGCGGTGATCGCGGCGGGGGTGGCCTGGGCGCTGGTCCTCGGCCGGGTCGCGCCGCTGGACGGCGATCTGACGGTTGCGACGCTGGTCCTGATCCGGCCGGAATTCGATCCGGCGGTGCTGATCGGGCTCGGCGTGCCGCTGTTCCTGGTGTCCATGGCGTCGCAGAACCTGCCCGGCTTCGCCGTCCTGTCGGCGGCGGGTTACACGCCGCCGGCCCGTTCCGCCCTGGCGGTTACCGGCATGGCGTCCTTGCTGACCGCGCCGTTCGGCGCCCATACCACCACCTTGGCCGCCATCACGGCGTCGCTTTGCACCGGGCCGGACACGCATCCCGATCCGGCGCAACGCTGGAAGGCGGGGCTGTTCTATGGCGCGGGCTATCTGATCCTGGCAGGGGTCGGCGTGACCCTGGTCGCCGCCTTCGCGGCACTGCCGTCGGCGGTGATCGTGACCGTGGCCGGGCTGGCATTGGTCGGGCCGCTGATGGGCTCGCTCAGCGCCGCCCTGGCGCCGGAAGAAACCCGCTTCGCCGCCGTGCTGACGCTGGTGGCGACGGCATCCGGCCTGTCCCTGTTCGGGATCGGGTCGGCCTTCTGGGGCCTGGCGCTGGGGCTGCTGGTGCTCGGTCTGGACGCCCTCGCCCGGAAGGCGAAGGCGTCCTGAACCCGAAACCGGGTCACGGTCAGGCGTAGGTGCCCGAGAACCGCTGATAGAAGGTGCCGCTGAGCCAGCCCAGCATGACCCAGAAGATCGCCGCGACGACGATGGAGGCGGCGGCGAAATGGCCCGCGATTTCCGGCGGGACGCCGCCGCCGACTTCCGCCGGTTGCGGCGCGCCGACGATATGCGGGGCGGCAATGATCAGAACGCCAAGGACCGTCAGTGGCAGCTTGCGGCCGAAGACCATGAGGCAGAGGCCGATGCCGGTCGCTGCGGCGCAGCCGATCCACCAGAGCTGCCGCACCCCCAGTTCGGCGGCCATGCTGCCGGGTACTTCCGGCGGCAGGCCCAGATTCGGGCCCAGGGTGAAGACGGCGAAGCCGCCGATCCCCCAAAGCAGCCCGATCCGTCCGCTGATCGCGCCGCCATGGACGGCAAAGGCCGCCGTCAGCATGAGGGCGAAGGCGATCCCCATCGTGATATTGGTCCCGGCGGTGAAGAGGGAGCGTTCCAGCCCGTCTTTCGGGCCCCAGGATTCGTCGCCGTGGTCTTCGCCGCTATGGGCCTTGTAGATGGTAAATCCGTGGAACGCGCCGGTGCCGGCGACCCGAAAGACCGCCGTCTCGGGGATCGCGGATTCCGGGATGGCGGCCTCTGTGCCCGCGTTCTCGTATTCCTCGGCATGGAGGATGATAGGGGTGGTGGTGAATTCCTGAATCGCGCTGATCGCTAGACCCGCGACGATGCCCGCGGCGAATGCCGCGCCGAAAAGGCGCCGAAACATATCGTTGAATTCGGTCGGGGCTTAGTGGCAGGGCAGCGCGAAGGCGTGCCGCGCGTCATGCGTCGCATTGTGGATCGTGTCCGAATGCGCGAAGCCGATACCCAGGAACAGGAAGCCGCCGAACAGCGCCGCCGCAACCGATGCCGCCAGAACGCGGGTCCGGGATTCGGTTTCGAGATGGTCGGCGGTGGTGGCCTGAATGCGATCGTTCATTTTGTCTCCTCCCGTCACACCCGACGGTCGTTCGAGATGCCATCGACGCTCGGCAGGTCTCCCGGCTCGCGGGTCGATGCGGCATCCTGCCTTCCCGGCACATGTCCCGATCCGGGCTGGTGTGCCAGTGGCGAGGTGGATACCGCTCGCCGCTCACGGTTGCGGGGGCAGCCCGGGCGCGGATTCCCTGATGGGTAAATCCTTCCCGTGTTCCCTCTTAGCTCCAAGGCCTTCGTGACCCATGAAGGAGAACCGAACGCGTCTTCAAGAATTATCAGTAGCGCCACGGCGGCGTACAGGTCAAGCGCGGCGCCGACAGGGATTGGCGTCAAGGCGACGTTCGAATAATCGGGCGAGGGGGACCGTCAGCTGGTCTTTGCGGCAGCGACGTAGCGCTGCAGGGCGTTGGCGATCGATTCCGGCGCGGTGCCGCCGTTGAACATCGTCACGAACCCGCCGTCCGGCCCCATCAGATAGACATAGCCGGAATGGTTCATCAGATAGAATTCGTCGTCGATCTGCTGGCCCCGGCCGTAATAGACGCGGAACTTCCGTGCCACGGCCTCGATCGCCTCGTCGCTGCCGGTCAGGCCGACCAGACGCGGGTGAAAGGCCGGCGCATAGTCCTTCAGGACGTCCACCGTGTCGCGGGCCGGATCGATGGTGATCAGGACCGGGGTGATCTTTTCGGCCGCCGCGGCGTCCCGCTCCGCCAGGATATCGATGGCGGCCGCCATGCTGGACAATTCCGTCGGACAGACGTCAGGGCAGGAGCTGTAGCCGAAATAGACCAGCAGGAACTGACCCTGGAACGTGTCCTGGGTGACGGTTTCGCCCTTATGATTGGTCAGTTCAAACGCACCGCCGACCTCCAATCCCGGCGCAACCAAGGCCTCGCCGTCGCCACGCACAACGCCGTCCGAGCTGCCGGAGAGCTGATTCCAGACGACAAGGGCGGCCAGACCGATCGCGGCCAGTGCGGCCAGCATGGCGCCGATCAGCGGAATTGTTTTGCGCTGCATGGTATTCAAGGCCTCCGCGGAGGGAACGGATCACTACCCCAAGACGTACGAAGCGGGGGCCCTTATCTCAAGACGCCAAATCGTCGCGGTCATAGTAACAAATGCGCGATCAGCGGCACCAAAAGCGCCGTCGTCAGGCCGTTCAAACCCATGGCGACGGCCGCGAAAACCCCGGCGATCGGGTTGACCTGAAAGGCGCGGGCCGTGCCGATTCCGTGCGCCGCGATGCCGACGGCGAAACCCCGGGCACGCCAATCGCGGACGCGCATCAGGTTCAAAAGCGGCGTGACCACGATGGCCCCCACGATCCCCGTCGCGATGACCAATCCCGCCGCCAGGGACGGCAGGCCGCCGATCCGCTCCGCGATCCCCATCGCGATGGGGGAGGTCACGGATTTGGGCGCCAGCGACAACAGGCTTTCGCTGTCCGCGCCCAGCAGCGAGGCGACGGCCAAGGCCGTGCCGACGGCGGTGACCACGCCGGCGACCAGGGCCGCCAGCATCGGCAGGGCCGCGCGCCGGACCCGGGGCAGGTGGGTATAAAGCGGCACCGCCAGGGCGACGGTCGCGGGACCCAGCAGGAAATGAACGAACTGGGCGCCTTCGAAATAGGTGTCGTAATCGGTGTCCGTCGCGACCAGCAATGCGATCAGCAGCGCCGCCGCAATGGCCACCGGATTGACCGCCGGGTTGCTGCCCGACCGGGTGAAGGCAGCATGGCCGATCCCATAGGCAATCAGGGTCGCGGTCAGCCACAGCAGCGGCGTTTCGGCCAGATAGACCCAGATATCCTGTGTCGCGCCGATCATGCCTTGCGGTCCTCCCCTTCCGCCGGGGCGCCGATCAGACGGGATACGGCGACGAAGACCACCGCGCCGACGGCGATCGCCGCGACGGTGCTGACGATCACCCCGGCCGCGAGCGGCAACCACTCGACCTTCAGGCGGTCTGCGTGCTGGACCAGGCCGACGCTGGCCGGGACGAACAGCAGGGACAGATGTTTCAACAGCCCGGCCGAGGTGTCCTGCAGCCAGTCGGGCGACCGCCGCAGAATCAGCAGCCCCGCCAGCAGGAAGGCGAGGCCGAGCACGGGGCCGGGAATGGGCCAGTTGGCGAGGACCGCGATGGCCTCGCCCAGCAACTGGCAGATCAGAAGAAGGGTCAGGGCGCGCAGCATGGCGCGACTTTACGATGCAACGGGCCGGGGCGCGAGCCCCTGCGGAAGATCCCGGCCAGAGCTCCGGTCAGACCTTCACGAACAGATTCAGAATGGCGCCGATCGGCCCGGTCAGCCGGATCGGGGCATCGACCACGACCAGGCAGATGCAATCCTCGCCGGGTTCGGCGACCGGCTTGTGCTTGATCGACCCGTCGCTGATTGCCAGATCGCCGCGGGCGAAGCGGCCGATCTCGTCATTATAGGCCCCGCGCAGGATCAGGACGAATTCGTTGCCGTCATGGGTATGATGCGGCACTGCCTTGCCGGCCGGGACGCGCAGCAGGAAGGCGCGTTTGCCCTCCACGTTCATTGCGATTTCGGAGGTTTGGACCCCCATTCCCAGATTCTTCCAGGTCACCGCGTCCAGGTCGCCGCCCAGATAACGGCGCAGGACGGCAGGTACCAGCGGGTTGTCGTTGGCCGGAAGGGCGGCGCGCACCGGCGCCGGTTCCGCCGGTTGGTCCAGCCGCGCTAGAACCGACTCCAAAGAGCCTTTGGACAACGAAACCGGCGCGACGTCGCGCAACAGCGTCCCACCCAGGGCGTCCAGTTCCGCCGCCCGTTTCCGGCAGGAAGGGCAATAGGTCAGATGCGTCGCCACGATCAGGCTCGTCGCTTCGTCCAGCGACCCTGCCGCGTAGTCCAACAGCATATCATCCGAAAGGTGATGCGACGGTTCCACCGCCCGCATGGCTCCCCCCGAAGTCAAAGCAGCCGTCATAATTCAGAGTCTCCTAGTATGGTCCTCAGCTTGCCCATTGCCAGGCGAAGCCGCGATTTCACCGTCCCAAGCGGCAGACCGGTCTCCTCGGCGATCTCGCTATGGGCCTTATCCTCATAGAAGGCCATTTTCAGCATCCGAACCTGCTCCGCGGGCAAATCCGCCATCGCGGTGCGAATCGCATCCGCCGTCTGGTCTTCCTCCAGCTTGTCGTCCTGCATCGGCTCGGCGGCCGGCAGTAGAAGCGGGTCGTCAGGATCGAGCTCCGGCCGGTTGTTGCGGCGGAAGGCGTCGATCCGTTTGTTCCGGGCGATGGTGAAGACCCAGGTCGCCACCGATGCCTGTGCCGGGTCGAAACTGGCCGCCCGGCGCCACACCATCAACATCGCCTCCTGCGCGAACTCCTCGGCCGAGACGTCGTCCGATCCGCTGCGCATCATGTAGGCCTTGATGCGGGGCGCAAAATATTCGAACAGCGCCGCAAAGGCGTCGCGATCCTGGTCTTCCGCCAGGCGCCGCATCCATTCGGCAAGACTTTGCGCGTCCGGATTAGCGGTCTGTGTCATCTTCGAACGCCCGGAACGCTGTGCCGGAACCTCCGCAAAATTCAGCGCCGGCCGCACCGCCATTGGCGGGGCTGCGGGACTGCGGGGATTCAGCACGGCTTGTTCCATGCAAGGGGATACGGGGAATTTTCATAGCCGGATCATTGGCAACGTCAAAAAAAGGTCCTATTTCTGGGGCACGGTCCGACACCATCCCTATTATACTGTTATCAGAGTGCGAGGGTGACAATGGCGAATACCAAGCGCGTCGCGATGGCCGGCAAATTGGCGGCAATGGTCCTTCCGATTGCGGTCGGCCTTGCGGCGGCGACCGGTGCGGCGGCGCAGGATCACAAGGATCTGGGCACGTTCAACGCCTGGCAGGCCTATAGCTATTCCCAAGGTGGCGGGACGCGCTGCACCATGGCGTCGCAGCCGTCGAAGGACGAGGGCGATTATTCCAAGCGCGGCGAAATCTGGGCCTTCGTGATGCACCGCCCGAAGGAAGGCGCAACCGGCGAGGTCGGCTTTCACATGGGATATCCGATCAAGGACGGCAGCACGGTCGAAGTGACTATCGGCGGCAGCACCTTCCGGCTCTATGCCAGCGGCGAGGGCGCCTATGCCTGGCGAGATGACGAGCCGAAACTGATCAACGCGATGCGGGCCGGGTCGTCGATGGTCGTGGTTGGCACGTCGGCGCGCGGCACGAAGACAACCGACACCTATTCGCTGTCGGGCTTCACGGCCGCCAACAAGGCGATCAACGCCGCCTGCAACGTGAACTGATCAGGCGTCGCCGCGATCGCCACCGCCGCCGGTCGAAAACTGCCGGTCCAGGTATTCTTCCAGGTCGCGCAGGTCGTCCGGAACCGGCAGGCCTTCCGCGCGCAGGGTATTGAGCAGCGTGTGCAGGCGCATGTGGATTTCGTGCACATCCCCCGGGTCGCCGTCGATCTGGGACATCAGAAGCGCGATTTCTGCTTTATAGTCTTCGAAGGCCATGGGTTTTCTCCTCGGTTCTTGCGCCTGTTAGTTTACACGACCGGGGCAGGGGGAGTATGACCTGCCGCAAATTTGCAGGATTTCGATGATGAGCGATGCAGCGTCCTTGCAGGATTTCATGCCCGGCGGCCAATTGGCGCCGGAGCCCGACGCGCGCCCGAACCTGATCGGGTTGGACCGCGACGGCCTGGCGGCGCTGGTGAAGGATATGGGAGAGCCCGCCTTCCGCGCCAAGCAGCTCTATCACTGGATCTACAATCGCGGCGCCGCGCGGTTCGAGGATATGACGAACCTGTCCAAGGCGTTCCGCGCGAAGTTGGAGGAGACCTGCCGGATCGACCGGCCGAAGGTCTCGATGCATCAAAAATCGAAGGACGGCACCGAAAAGTGGCTGCTGCGCTACGAGGACGGGAACGAGGCCGAGATGGTCTTCATCCCGGAAACCGACCGCGGCACCTTGTGCATCTCCTCCCAGGTCGGTTGTTCGCTGACCTGTGCCTTCTGTCATACCGGGACGCAGAAACTGGTCCGCAACCTGACGCCGGGCGATATCGTCGGCCAGGTGATGCTGGCGCGCGACGCGCTGGGCGACTGGGCCCAGACGGAGGAGGCCGGCCGCCGGATCAGCAATATCGTGCTGATGGGCATGGGTGAGCCGCTGTACAACACCGACAGCGTCATGGACGCGATGCGCCTGGTCTCCGACGGTGATGGGATCGCCATCGGACGGCGCAAGATCACGCTGTCGACCTCCGGCGTCGTGCCGGATATCCGCCGTGTTGGGGCGGAGCTGGGCCTGTCGCTGGCGATCTCGCTGCATGCGGTGAATGACGAGCTGCGCAACCGGCTGGTTCCGATCAACCGGAAATATCCGATTGCCGAGCTGATGGATGCGGTGCGCGGCTATCCCGGTCTGACGACCTCGCGCCGGGTGACCTGGGAATATGTCATGCTGAAAGGCGTGAACGACAGCGACGCGGATGCGCGCACCCTGCTGCGCCTGATGGAGGGCATCCCGTCGAAGGTGAACCTGATCCCGTTCAACCCCTGGCCGGGCAGCGAATTCGAATGTTCCGACCCGGCGCGGATCGAATCCTTCCTGGCGATCCTGCACCGCGCCGGCACGGTGGCGACGATCCGCAAGACGCGCGGGCAAGACATTCTGGCGGCCTGCGGGCAGCTCAAGTCGGAAAGCGAACGGATCGGCAAGCGAGAGCGGCTGCGGCTCGACGCGCTGCGGGCGGAAAAGGAAGCGGCGGTCGGGCTGTGACCCGATAAGAAACCGGGGTGGGGGCATGGCGGGTTCGAAGGCCGCGGCACGCGGCGCGATGGGGGTGACGATCGCGCTGCTGATCGCACTGGTTTTCACCGGGATGGCCCGGGCGGAACCGCTTCCCCTCTCTCCCGGCATGCCGGTTCAGGCGCCGATGGACCATGCCACCCTGTTGGAAGACCCGGCCGGAGACATCGAACCGGCGACGGTTCTCAAGGGAATGCTGGATGGCGAATTCCAACCGCTGGACGGAAAGTCCACGTCGGTCGGGATCACCCGGTCCGCCTGGTGGGTCCGCTTCGAAGCGGTCAATCCCGGTCCGGAACCGGTCGAATGGGTGATCAACTTTCCCTTTCCGCTGACCGATTATGTGGATCTGTACCACCGGCGCGGCGACGGATCGGTCGATCATGTCGCGATGGGCGACCGCCTGCCCTATGACAGCCGGCCCTTGCCGGGGGAAGGCTTTGCCGCGCCGCTGATGACCGGGCCGGGCGAAACCAGCACCATCTATGTCCGGCTGCACCACGAATACGGCGACGGCATCGACGTCTATTTCCAGGTCTCCTCCCCGAAAGCCTATGCCACCAAGCAGCATGCGATCTGGATGGTGCTGGGCCTCTTCGCCGGCGGGGCGATGCTTCTGTTCCTGTACAATGTCGTGATTTTCGCGGTGGTCCGGGAACGGGTCTATTTCTGGTATCTCGCCTATTTCGCCGCGACCCAGCTTGCCTTCGCCGCCGCGTCCGGTTTCGGCAACCGATTCCTGTGGCCCGACCGGCCGGGCGTCGGGGAATTCGCCGCGCCGCTGTTTTCCGCCCTGGCCTTCATGCTGGTGGTGCAGTTCAGCCGCACCTTCCTGGAGACGCGGCGCCTGACCCCGCGTTTCGATAGGGTGCTGCGGGTCGTCATGGCCTATTTCGCCCTGCCGCCGATCCTGTTCCTGGCGGGCGAGGGCGCGCTGGCGGCGCAGACGGTCATGACCGGCGGTCTGGCCCTGACCATGCTGCCGGTCTATGGCGCGATCCTGTGGTGGCGCGGCGAAACTTCGGCGCGCATCTTTACCCTGGCCTGGGCGGTCTGGTTCGTTTCCGTGGCGCTGTTGATCGGGCGGTTCGTCGGGCTCGCCCCGACCAACGACCTGACCCTGCGCATCGCCTGGATGGGTCTGCTGGGCGAGGCGGTCCTGTTCGCGCTGGCGCTGGCCGACCGGATCCGCCTGCTGCAGCGTCAGAAGGTCGCCGCCGAACAGCAGGCCCGCCTGGCACTGGAACGTTCCGAGGCGGAGCTGAAATCCCAGGTCGCCGCCCGGACCCGGGAATTGCAGGATACGAACGACACCCTGTCCGATCTGAACCGTCAGAAGGACCGGTTCTTCTCCATCATCGCGCATGACCTGATGGGGCCGTTCAGCGTCCTGATCGGCATGTCGGACCTGCTGAAGCGCCGGATCTCGACCCTGCCGCGCGAGACGATCGCGGAGTATGGCGGCGACATCAGCACGGCCGCGCAAAACCTGCACAAGCTGTTGGAAAATCTTCTGTCCTGGGCCCGTTTGCAGCAGGGGGCGATGTCTTACGACCCGCAACCCTATCCGCTAAATTCCTCCGTCGCGGATGTGACCGAATTGTTCGCGCCTGTCGCGCGGCAGAAGGGGATCGATCTGACGGCCGAGATGTCGCCGGAGCTGAGCCTGCGCGCGGATCGCAAAATGATCGAAACCGCCCTGCGCAATCTGGTCAGCAACGCGCTGAAATTCTCGCGGTCCGGCGATAGGGTGCGGATCACGGTGGCGCAATCCGATACGGAAACGCGGATCGCGGTGACCGATACCGGCATCGGCATGGACGCGAAAACCAGGAGGGTGTTGTTCTCGCTGGACCAGAAACTGTCTGTGGCCGGGACGGAGGGCGAGACGGGGACGGGCCTCGGATTGCGCTTGTCGCACGAGCTGGTCGAACGCCATGCCGGCCGGATCGAGGTCGAAAGCGAACCGGGCGCGGGGTCGACCTTTACGATCGTCCTGCCGTCATAGCAGCACGGCCAATCCGCCCATCAGGGCCGCGAACCAGACCAGCAGGTTGGCGACGATGTAGAGGGCGCGGGCGCGGTCGATGTCGCGCGGTTCCAGGCGTGCCGGGAAATCCTCGCCGATCCAGACGCCGACGACCTGGCCGCCGGGATAGGTGCGCGGCCCGCCCAGCGCGACACCCATGGCGCCCGCGAAGGCGGCTTCCGGCCAGCCGGCATTCGGCGATTTGTGCTTCTTGGCCTCGCGCAGCATGGTGCGCACGGCCTGGACCGGATAGGCGGTCGGCGTGAAACAGGCGGCGAGGCAGACCAGCAGCCCGCTGATCCGCGCCGGAACCCAATTGGCGATATCGTCCAGCCGCGCGGCGGCGAAGCCGAAGGCGCGGTGGCGGTCGGTCTTGTAGCCGATCATGCTGTCCAGCGTGTTGATCGCCTTATAGGCCAAGAGGCCGGGCAGGCCGAAGACCAGATAGAAGCAGATCGGCGCGATGACGCCGTCGCTGAAATTCTCGGATAGGGATTCGATGCCGGACCGGACGACGCCGTGACGGTCCAGACTGCGCGGGTCGCGGCTGACGATATGGGCGATTTCGCGCCTGCCGCCTTCCAGCCCGTCACTGCGCAGGGCCTTGCCGACGCGGCGGACATGATCGTGCAGGCTGCGCGCCGCCAGGAAAATGCCGACGACCAGCGCTTCCGCCGCCCAGCCCCAGGCATGGCCTTCGAACAGCGCGGCCAGCGCCCAGCCGATGCCGGCCGCCGACCCGACGACGAAGAAGACGGTCACCGCGCCGCGGATCATCCGGTCCGTTTCCGGCCGCCCCTCGCGGTTCAGGCGGCGGTCCAGGAAGCCGATCGGCTTGCCGATCAGGACGACGGGATGCGGCACGATGCGATAGAACCAGCGCGGATCGCCGACCAGCGCGTCGAACAGCATCGCCAGGGCCAGAATCAGGGCGATCGGCAGGGTCTGGGGCATCAGCCCGGACGCGGCGTCCAGGAAGGCGGCAACCTGTTCCATGCAGTCAGGTCAGCGGCGCGCGACGCGCGGTGCGGGCGGACTTTTGGTGCGCGACATCTGCTGCAGGACGGCGTCGAGATAGCGGCCCTGGAACATGGTGATACCCATGGACTGGCCGGTCCGCACCATCGCCTCGTTGTCGCACCGCGACAGGATGACCCGGCCCTTGCCGATCCGGTCCACCTGTTTCGCGATATCGGCCCGCAGATCCTGGCTGCCGCCGGAATCGAAGACGGACCCGGCCGACAGTTTGACCAGGTCGATTTCCATGAACTGGCGGTCGACGAAGCGGGTCAGTTCCGGCGTGATCCCGTCCAGACAGATTCGGTAGCCCTTTTCGCGCACGAAATCCCGGGCGAACAGGAAGGAGGAATAGTCGGACAGAATATCCAGAAGCTGCAGTTCGACGACCAGCGTGCCGCGGCTGCCCATGCGCAGGCTGGCGTCGAAATCCAGGAATTCCGGGGCCAGCAAGGTGCCGACATTGACGTTGATCGAAAATGACGAATGCAAGGTCCGGTCGTCGGCCCGGGCCAGCATCTTCAGAACGCGGCGGTCCAGCGTCTGGGTCAGGTGCTGGAACAGCCAGCGGTTGGCCGCCAGATTGACATCCGGCAGCACGGTCTTGGCCAGATCGTAGATCGAGATGAACAGCTCATTGAAGATCGGCTTGGGCGGGGATTCCTTGTGGACGACGCTGACCGCCTGACGCCGGAAGACGCTGGACAGGTCGGCGCGTTCCAGGAATTCTTCCAGCCGGCCCAGCTGTTCCGGTTTCAGCGGCCGGCGCGCATCCTCGAAGGTTTCGCCGGTCTGTTCCGCCATCTGCTGCAGGCGCTTCTGGCGGGCACGCTCCTCTTCGAAGACGCGCTCGCACAAGTCCATGAACTTCGCGTACTGACCTTCGATATTGTAAAGCGTGGCGAACCTGCCATGACCCTCGTCGGAATCCGGCTCCGCCTGGGTCAGCGGATCGTCGCTGAACAGATAGCGCAGGCGCATGACCGCGTCGTCCATCTGCTGCAGGGTCGCGCCCTTGACCACGAAAATCAGGTCGTTATTGCCCAAAAGGAAGGACTGACCTTCGAAGGTCGATACGAAGTCGTCCAGCGTGTTCAGGGCAATGCGGATATGGTGTTCGCGCCGGTTCTGGGGCTTCAGACGGGACAAATGCACATGCACGCCACGCCGGCCGTCCCGGTGGCGTTCCAGACGCTGTGCGTAGTCCAGCAGCAGATATTCCTGGCTGGCCATGCCGGATTGTTGCGCCATGTCGTACCGTCGCCTCTTCCCGCCGGTTTGTCTTGTCGGCCGCGCGCCCGCGTTTGACTTCGCGGTTAACCGTGTTGCCAAGGATAGGGTGCTTCAACGTCCAAGAAAAGACGGTTCAGGTAACCCGATTGGAAACACTGTCATAATCCCTTTCGCATGCTAGACCTATAACATGCGTTAACAGAACAAGGTCTGCGGGAATAACGGCCCCGAAAGACCCCGGAGGAGATAATGGCCGATAAGAAGATCACGGAAGAGGATGCGCTGCAGTTCCACGCCCAGGGACGGCCGGGCAAGATCGAACTGGCGCCGACCAAGCCTCTGACGACGCAGCGCGACCTGTCCCTGGCCTATTCGCCGGGGGTGGCGGCGCCTTGCCTTCGGATCGCCGAAGATCCCTCCACAGCCTATGACTATACCGCGCGCGGCAACATGGTGGCGGTGATTTCCAACGGCACGGCGGTGCTGGGCCTCGGCAATATCGGGGCGCTCGCGTCCAAGCCGGTGATGGAAGGCAAGGCGGTGCTGTTCAAGCGTTTCGCCGACGTCGATTCCATCGATCTGGAAGTCGGGACCGAGGATGTCGACGAATTCGTGAACTGCGTGCGCTTTCTGGGTCCGACCTTCGGCGGCATCAATCTGGAGGATATCAAGGCGCCGGAATGCTTCATCATCGAACAGCGCCTGCGCGAAGAGATGGACATCCCGGTCTTTCACGACGACCAGCACGGCACCGCGATCATCGCCGCTGCCGGCCTGATCAACGCGCTGCATCTGACCGGCCGCGACATCAGGGACACGAAGCTGGTGGTGAACGGTGCCGGTGCGGCGGCGATCGCCTGCACCGAACTGGTCAAGGCGATGGGGGTGCCTGCCAACAATGTCATCCTGTGCGATTCCAAGGGCGTGATCTATCAGGGCCGCAAGGAAGGCATGAACCAGTGGAAATCGGCCCATGCCGCCGTCACCGACGCGCGCAGCCTGGCCGAGGCGCTGGACGGCGCGGACGTGTTCTTCGGCCTGTCGGTCAAGGGCGCGGTGACGCCGGAAATGGTGAAGTCCATGGCGGATAAGCCGATCCTGTTCGCGATGGCCAATCCCGATCCGGAAATCACCCCGGACGACGCCAAATCGGTGCGCCCGGACGCGATCGTGGCGACCGGCCGGTCGGATTATCCGAACCAGGTCAACAATGTGCTGGGTTTCCCCTATATCTTCCGGGGCGCGCTGGACGTGCGGGCGACGACGATCAACGACGACATGAAGATCGCGGCGGCCGAGGCAATCGCCCGGCTGGCGCGCGAGGACGTGCCGGACGAGGTCGCGAATGCCTATGGCGGTCAGGCGCTGCAATACGGGCCGGATTACATCATCCCGGTGCCCTTCGACCCCCGGCTGATCGTCGCCGTCCCGGCGGCGGTGGCGGAAGCGGCGATGAAGTCCGGCGTCGCGCGCCGCCCGATCATGGATATGGAAGGCTATCGCCAGGAGCTGAAGGCGCGTCTGGACCCGACCGCCAACATGCTGCATTTCATCTTCGAACGCGTGCGCCAGAACCCGCAGCGGGTCTGTTTCGCGGAAGGCGAGGATCCCCGCGTGATCCGCGCGGCGGCGCTGTTCCAGACGTCGGGCTACGGCACGCCGGTTCTGGTCGGGCGCGAGGACCGCATCCGCGAGACCACGCGGGAACTGGGCCTGGACGCATCGATCCAGTTCGAAATCCACAATGCGCGGCTCAGCTCCGACAATGAAGAGTATACCGATTACCTCTATGCCAAGGTTCAGCGGTCGGGCTTTCTGCATCGCGACTGCCAGCGGCTGGTGAATCAGGACCGCAACGTCTTCGCCGCCTGCATGCTGGCCAAGGGCAAGGTCGACGCCGTGGTCACCGGGGCGACGCGCGCCTTCAACGTCGCTTATGAAGGCGTGCGCATGGTGATCGACGTCGCCGAGGGTCATACCGCGATGGGCCTGACCATCATGGTGGCGCGCGGCCGGACGATCTTCATCGCCGATACCTCGGTCAACGAATTGCCGGACGGACGCATCCTGGCGGAAGTCGCAAAGGAAGCCGCGGCCTATGCCAGGCGCCTGGGTCACGAGCCGCGTGTCGGCATGCTCTATGCCTCGAATTTCGGCAATCCGGACCGGCCGGGCGGCAAGCGGGTGCGGGACGCGGTCCATATCCTGGATTCGGAACAGGTCGATTTCGAGTATGACGGCGAAATCTCGCCCAGCGCGGCGCTGGACTACGATCTGATGCAGCGGCTCTATCCCTTCTGCCGTCTGAAGGGTCCCGCCAATGTGCTGGTCATGCCGGGCATCAATTCGGCCCATATCGCGACGCGGATGCTGCAAAGCCTGGGCGGCGGCACGATGATCGGGCCGCTGATGCTGGGCCTCGCCCATCCGGTGCAGGTCGCCCAGATGGGCAGCAGCGTCAGCGACCTCGTCTCGCTGGCGGCCCTGGCCGCCCACGACGCCATCGACTAGGACGCTGGTACGCCATGTCGGGATCCTGGATCAGATCGATACTGTTGGCCGTCGCCCCGGCGGCCATCGTCCTGGCATTGATGCTGTCCGAAGGGGTCATTGCGATCCATGTCGCGGCCATTCTGGGGCTGGCGATCCTGCTGGGCGCCGGGATCGCCGTGCGCCGCCGGCTGACGGCGGAAAAGATCGTGATGCGCCGCCTGAATCGGCTGACCGCCGAAGCCCAGGCGCAGCTCGACGCGCTCAGCTACAAGGCGGCGGTCGCGGATCGGATCGTCTCGTCCCTGCCGCATCCGATCTTCTTCCTGGACCGGGACCGGCGCGTCGTGCGGGCAAATGCGGTGGCGCATGCCCTGGTCGATACCGATCTGACCGGACGGGACATCGCCGACGGTCTGCGCGATCCCGCCTTCTTGAGCGCGATCGACCGGACGATCGAAGGCGACGGGCCGCAATCGG
Organism: Pacificispira sp.; assembly: GCF_965228185.1. Classification (NCBI taxonomy): domain Bacteria; kingdom Pseudomonadati; phylum Pseudomonadota; class Alphaproteobacteria; order Rhodospirillales; family Aestuariispiraceae; genus Pacificispira; species Pacificispira sp. The sequence continues at coordinate 20,813 of NZ_CBDDHE010000011.1, forward strand.
TCGATTTGAAACTGCCGGTGCCGGTCGAAACCGAATATATCGTGCGCGTCGAACCGGTCGATCCGCCGCCCGGCATGCCGGCGGGACGGGACGCGCCGATCGTGCTGATCGATTTCCAGGACGTGACCGCGCTGCGCCGGTCGGAACAGATGCGCGTCGATTTCGTCGCAAATGTCAGCCACGAGCTGCGCACGCCGCTGACTAGCCTGACCGGCTTCATCGAAACCCTGCGCGGTCCCGCGAAGGACGATCCGGAGGCGCATGAGCGCTTCCTGGCCATCATGCAGGAGCAGTCGGAGCGGATGTTCCGCTTGATTTCCGATCTGCTCAGCCTGTCGCGGATCGAACTGGACGAGCACAGCCGACCGCGCGGCGAGGTCGCGATTCCCGATCTGCTGCGCCGGCTGATCGAGATGCTGTCACAGAAGGCGGAAAAGCTGGGCGTCGAGATCGAAACCGATTGGGATGAGACTATTCCGCCGGTGCGGGGCGATTCGGATCAGCTGTTCCAGGTCTTCCAGAACCTTCTGGACAACGCGCTGAAATACGGCGCGAAGGGCAAGCGGGTCACGGTCCGGGTCCGGAAGCGCGACAAGCGGCGGCTGACCGTGGACGTGATCGACCGGGGCGCCGGCATTCCGCCCGAACACCTGCCCCGGCTGACCGAGCGCTTTTATCGCGTCGATGCCGCGCGGTCCCGCGAGCTGGGCGGAACCGGACTTGGCCTCGCCATTGTGAAACATATTCTGAACCGGCATCGCGGCCGGCTGAATGTGACGAGCGAAATCGGCAAGGGCAGCACCTTTTCCGTAACGCTGCCATTTGCGGTCACACGCGAAACCCAGGATGATAAATCTCTGGAATCCAAGGATGATTCAGGCCGAACCCGGCCAGATCGACTGTCTGCCTGACACATTATCGTATAGACCAATTTTCGCTTGTGTAACGAAAACGTCTCCTGCGCATCACAAAACCGTCAGCACTCCCCGTTAAATGAGGCGTCAACGTCATGGGGGGCGGAGACGCACGGGCTCGCGTGCGGCGAGCCAAATCCAAAGGCGAAGCGAGGAGTGGTATGTGCCGCGAAATCATCCGGGGCACGTAGGAGTTCACGACGTCAATTCCCATCGACGGAAACTTCCGAACAAAGCCTGACCCTAGTCAGAATGGAGTGAAGACATGAAAGGTTTCAAGACGACGCTCGCGGTTGCCGCGCTTGGTGCCGTTGCGTTTGCCGGTGCCGCCCAGGCCCGTGACCAGATCCGTATCGTCGGTTCCTCGACGGTGTTCCCGTACACCCAGGCTGTCGCCGAAGAATATGCCGCGAAAACCGGCAATGCTGCGCCGGTCGTGGAATCCACCGGTACCGGTGGCGGCATGAAGATCTTCTGCGGCGGTGTCGGCGCGGATCATCCGGACATCACCGGCGCGTCGCGCGCGATGAAAGAGTCCGAATTCAAGACCTGCATGGAAAACGGCGTCGACAGCATCACCGAAGCCCTGATCGGCTATGACGGTCTGTCCATCGCGGTGTCCCGTGAAGGCCAGCAGATTTCCGTCACCCAGAAAGACATCTTCCTGGCGCTGGCCGCGGAAGTTCCGGTCGACGGTCAGTGGGTTGCGAACCCGCACAAGAACTGGTCGGACGTCAATCCGGACCTGCCGAATGTCGCCATCCAGGTTTTCGGCCCGCCCCCGACCTCCGGCACGCGCGACGCCTTCGTCGAACTGGCGATGGAAGTCGGCTGTGAAGAGCTGCCGGAACACGCCGCGCTGAGCAAGGACGAAGCCAAGACGAAATGCCACCGCATGCGTCAGGACGGCCCGTTCATCGAAGCCGGTGAGAACGACAACCTGATCGTTCAGCGCCTGGAAGCCGACCCGAACGCCTACGGCATCTTCGGCTACTCCTTCCTGTACGAAAACCAGGACAAGCTGCAGGGCGTCCAGATCAACGGCACCTCGCCGGGCTTCGAAACCATCGCCGACGGTTCCTACCCGCTGTCGCGTCCGCTGTTCTTCTACGTCAAGAACGCCCACCGCGGTGTGATCCCGGGCCTGGAAGAGTTCCTGTCGGAATATGTCAGCGACAACGCCATGGGTTCGGCCGGTTACCTGAAAGAGCGCGGTCTGGTCGCTCTGGACGACGCCAAGCGTGAAGAACTGAAGAACGCCGTGATGAGCGGCTCGATGATGACGCGCTACGGCTCGTAATCAGCGAATACCTTCGGAAGCCGCACGCGCTCAACCCGGGCGCGTGCGGCAACCGTCGGTAAGTTCCGAGTAGCTTTTTTCCGACCGCCCGATCTGTTGCGGGCGCCGGCCTCTGGGGGGACAAAATGTTCGGTATCTCCTTGATCGTGATCGTCGCGCTCGCCGTGCTTGGCTATATGATCGCGGCCAGTGCCGCGCGGCGAATGGCCCCCGCGGGCAGCGCGGAACGGCTGAACTCCTTGCCCGGCTATCACGGCGCCTATGTCGGTCTTTGGGCGGCCCTTCCCGCCATTCTTTTGCTTCTGATCTGGGCCGCGCTGCAGGGCCAGGTCCTCGACACCATGATCCTCGGGTCGTTCCCCGAATCGGCCATCGAAGGCCGCAGCGAGGCGCAACGCAATCTGCTGATCAGCGAAGTGCGATCCGTGGCGGCAGGCCAAATTTTCGGCGAGCCCAGCCCCGATGTCCGGGCCGCAGCCGCAGCGCTGAACGGATGGCAGTCGATCGCCGAATGGGCGATGGTCGCGGCCTGCGCCTTCGTGGCGATCCTCGGGCTCAGCCTGACGCGCAGCCGGCTGCATAGCGATTTCCGGGCCCGCACCGGCGTGGAGCGGATCGTCAATTGGATGATGATCCTGTGCTCGGTCTTCGCGATCCTGACCACGGTCGGCATCATCATGTCCCTGCTGTTCGAAGCCTTCCGCTTCTTCCAGCTGGTTCCCTGGTACGAATTCTTCTTCGGGCTCAGCTGGGAGCCGCAGATCGCCATGCGCGACGATCAGGTCGCGGGCGAGGGCGCATTCGGGGCGGTGCCGGTCTTTGTCGGTACGATCCTGATTTCGATCATCGCGATGTGCGTTGCGGTGCCGATCGGACTCCTGAGCGCGATCTACATGGCGGAATATGCGTCGAGCCGTGTCCGGGCGGTGGTCAAGCCGATCCTGGAGATCCTGGCCGGTATCCCGACCGTCGTTTACGGGTTCTTTGCGGTTCTGACGGTGGCGCCGGCGATGCGTTCCATGGGGGCCGCGATCGGCCTCGATGTGGCACCGAACAGCGCCCTGGCCGCCGGCGCGGTGATGGGGATCATGATCATCCCCTTCGTCTCGTCGCTGTCGGACGACGCGATCAGCGCCGTGCCGCATTCCATGCGCGAAGGATCCTACGGCCTGGGGGCGACCAAGGCGGAAACCATCGTCTCGGTGCTGCTGCCGGCGGCGCTGCCCGGCATCGTCGGCGGCATCCTGCTGGCCGCCAGCCGAGCGATCGGCGAGACCATGATCGTCGTCATGGCCGCCGGCCTGATCGCCAAGATCACCGCCAACCCCTTCGAATCCGTGACCACGGTGACGGTGCAGATCGTCACATTGCTGATCGGCGATACCGAATTCGACAGCCCGAAGACGCTTGCGGCGTTCGCGCTGGGTCTCGTGCTCTTCGTCGTCACGCTCTGCCTTAACGTCTTCGCGCTGCGCATCGTGCAGAAATACCGCGAAAAATACGATTGATCCGGGGGCAAATCGAAAATGGCAACTCAAGTTTCAGACGACGTCGCCACGGGCGCGCGTAAGAAGCACAATCAGCGTAGACGCGGTGCGAATATCCGGCTGCAGGCCTATGGAATCGGGGCGATCGGCCTGGCGATCCTGATGTTGGGCGTGCTGTTCACCTCGCTGCTCTATACCGGGGCATCGTCCTTCATCCAGACGCATATCGATCTGGAAGTGACGATCGACCCGGAACTGGTGAAGGCGGACGAAATCCAGCAGGGGAATTTCCGCGTCGTCGTCCGGCGGTCGCTGGAAGAAATGTTCCCGGAAGTTCAGTCCCGCACCGACCTTAGGGCCCTGTCCCAGATCCCGTCCAACGGCGCACAATATCAGGTGCGCGATCTGGTGCTGGACGATCCGGACCTGATCGGGAAAACGATTTCGGTCACCGTGCCGGTTTCCGATGCGTTCGACCAGTTCCACAAGGGGGTCATTCCGCGCGACGTGCCGGAAGACCAGCGCAAGGTGAACGATTTCCAGGTCGGCGTCTGGGACAAGCTTGTCGCCGCAGACCGGATCAGCACACCGTTCAACTGGACCCTGTTCTTCTCGGCCGACAGCCGGTTCCCGGAACTGGCCGGCATGTCCGGCGCCATCGTCGGGTCGTTCTACGCGCTTCTGGTCTGTTTCCTGATCAGCTTCCCGGTCGGCATCGCCGCGGCGATCTATCTGGAGGAATTCGCGCCGAAGAACCGGATCACGGCGTTGATCGAAGTGAACATCAACAATCTGGCGGCGGTCCCGTCGGTCGTCTTCGGTCTGCTGGGTCTGGCGGTCTTCATCCAATTCTTCGGGCTGCCTCGATCCGCGCCGCTGGTCGGCGGCATGGTTCTGTCCCTGATGACGCTGCCGACCATCATCATCTCGACCCGTGCCGCGTTGAAGGCCGTGCCGCCGTCGATCCGCGAAGGTGGGTTCGGCATCGGCGCGTCGCATCAGCAGGTGGTTCAGCACCATGTCTTGCCGCTGGCGATGCCCGGCATCCTGACCGGGACGATCATCGGCCTGGCTCAGGCGCTGGGAGAATCGGCGCCGCTCCTGCTCATCGGCATGAACGCCTTCATCACGTCCGATCCCGGCGGGATCATGGATCCGGCGACCGCGTTGCCGACACAAATCTTCATCTGGGCGGACAGCCCGGAACGGGGCTTCGTTGCCCGAACCTCTGCGGCGATCCTGGTACTGATCGGATTCCTGGTCGTGATGAACCTGGTGGCAGTCGTGCTCCGTCAACGCTTTCAAAGAAAATGGTAGGAAAAGATGTCCACGAACATGTCTGACACTGCATCCGAACCCACCGAGGACGACTCGAAGTTTGTCGGAGCCCCGGTTAAGGCCGGTACTGGCGAGGTCAAGGTGAAGGGCCGGGACGTCTGCGTCTTCTATGGCGAGAAGCAGGCCCTGTTCGACGTCAACATCGACATCATGGAGCGTGAGGTCACCGCGCTGATCGGCCCGTCAGGCTGCGGCAAGTCGACTTTTCTGCGCTGCTTGAACCGAATGAACGACGTGGTCGATATCTGCCGCGTTACCGGCGACATCACGATGGACGGCGAAAACATCTACGACCGTTCCGTCGATGTGGTCTATCTGCGCGCGCGGGTCGGGATGGTTTTCCAGAAACCGAACCCCTTCCCGAAGTCGATCTATGAGAACATCGCCTATGGTCCGCGTATCCACGGCCTGACCCGCAACAAGGCGGAACTGGACGAGATCGTCGAGACCTCGCTGCAGAAGGCCGGCCTGTGGAAAGAGGTCAAGGACCGGCTCGATTCGCCCGGTACCGGCCTGTCCGGCGGCCAACAGCAGCGCCTGTGTATCGCGCGCGCCATCGCGGTCGCGCCGGAAGTGATCCTGATGGACGAGCCGTGTTCTGCCCTAGATCCGATCGCCACGGCGAAGATCGAGGACCTGATCCACGAGTTGCGCGAAAATTACACGATCGCAATCGTGACCCACTCGATGCAGCAGGCGGCGCGTGTCTCGCAGAAGACGGCCTTCTTCCACCTGGGCAATCTGGTGGAGTACGGCGAGACCGAGCAGATCTTCACCAATCCGAAGGACGAACGCACCCAGGGCTATATCACCGGCCGTTTCGGCTGATATCGCACGAATCCTGTATACTGGGCGGGCCTGCCGATGACGGCGGCCCGACAGGATTCTCACAGAAAGTACGAAAATCATGGCAGACGTATCCCACGGCCACATCGTTGCCGCCTATGACGCGGAATTCAAAAAGCTGACCAAGCTGATCTCCCGAATGGGCGGTTTGGCGGAAAGTCAGCTTACCAATGCCCTGACCGCGATCGAAAAACGCGACAACGCGCTGGCGAAAACCGTCAAGGACGGCGACAAGGAAATCGACGCGCTGGAGCGCGAGATCGAGAGCCTCGTCGTTCGCATGCTGGCCCTGCGCCAGCCGGTCGCCAACGATCTGCGCTATATCGTGGCCACGCTGCGCACCTCGTCGGATATCGAACGGATCGGGGATTACGCCAAGAATATCGCCAAGCGCGCCCTGGCGTTGAACCAATTGCCCGCCGAACCGCTGCTGCGCGGCGTGGTGCGGATCGGCCGCCCGGTTCAGGCCATGCTGAAGGACGTCATGGACGCCCATCTGCAGGGCGACACCGGCAAGGCGATCGAGGTCTGGGAAGCCGACGAGGATGTCGACGCGCTTTATACCAGCCTGTTCCGCGAATTGCTGACCTACATGATGGAAGATCCGCGGCATATCACGCCCTGCACGCATCTTCTTTTCATCGCCAAGAACCTGGAACGGATCGGCGATCACGCGACCAATATCGCGGAAACCATCCATTTCCAGGTCGAAGGCGTGGCCCTGGGCGAACGGCGCCCGAAGGCCGATGCGTCGAACTATGCGACGCTTCAGCCGGAAGACGAAGACGGTGACGACGATGATGACGACCTTAGAGAAGACAAGGACGAGAGCGATGCCTGATGCCATCCGGGATCACGGAGGGGTCAAACCGATGAGCGGCATGAAACCCAAGATCCTGATCGTCGAAGACGAAACTGCGGTCGTTACGTTGCTGCGCTACAATCTCGAACATCAGGGTTTCGAGGTCGACGCCGTGTCCGACGGCGAGGAAGCCCTGGTCGCGATCGAGGAAAACCCGCCGGATCTGGTCCTGCTGGACTGGATGCTGCCGCAATTGTCGGGGATCGAGGTCTGCCGCCAGTTGCGCCGCCGCCCGGCAACGAAGCAATTGCCGATCATCCTGCTGACCGCGCGCGGCGAAGAGGCGGATACGGTTCGCGGCCTCGATTCCGGCGCCGACGATTACGTCACGAAGCCGTTCTCGCCCGCCGAACTGACCGCCCGCGTCCACGCGCTGCTGCGCCGGTCGCGTCCGGCCCTGTCGGACGAGGCGCTGAGCGTTGCCGATCTGCAGATGGATCTGGCCGCCCACCGCGTCCACCGCGCCGGCCGCGAGATCAAGCTGGGCCCGACGGAATACCGCCTGCTGCGCCATTTCATGGAGCATCCGGGCCGGGTCTTCAGCCGGGAACAATTGTTGGACGCCGTCTGGGGCCGCGACGTTTATGTCGAGCTGCGCACCGTCGACGTGCATATCCGCCGCCTGCGCAAGGCCCTGAACGAAGGCGGCGAGGCCGACGTGATCCGCACCGTCCGCTCCGCCGGCTACGCCCTGGAGCCGCAGAGCTGAGCGTTCAATACCGGCGGCCCCTGACCGGCCGCCGGGGCGCTTGACGCTCCTATCTCCCTCGACGCCGCATATTGGCTATAATTCCCACGGTCCCTGCGGCACTCTGCGGCACGGCTGGACAGGCGGCGCCTGTCCGGTGACACTGTGCACCCGCGCCCCGACATCCGCGTAGACAGAGGACCGACCATGCCCGATACCGCGTTGAAAACCGTCACTTTCCAGCTCGACGGCCGCGACGTGACCGCCTATGGCGACGAAAGCATCTGGCAGGTTGCCCAGCGTGCGGGCGTCGAGATCCCGCATCTGTGCTGGCAGCCGGAACCGGGCTATCGCGCCGACGGCAATTGCCGTGCCTGCATGGTGGAGATCGAGGGCGAGCGCACCCTGGCGGCGTCCTGCATCCGCAAGCCCAGCGAAGGCATGGTGGTCAAATCCGCCTCGGCGCGGGCCAAGGCGTCGCGGGACATGGTCTTCGAACTGCTGCTGGCGGACCAGCCGGAACGCGAAGAGGCCCATGAGACCGACAGCAAGTTCTGGACCTGGATCGACCGGATGGATGTCGAAACGTCGCGCTTCCCGCGCCGTGCCACCCCCGCGACGGATGCCAGCCACCCGGCGATGCGGGTCAATCTGGACGCCTGCATCCACTGCAATCTGTGTGTCCGCGCCTGCCGCGAAGTGCAGGTCAACGATGTCATCGGCATGGCCTATCGCGGTCATGGCGCCAAGATCGTCTTCGATTTCGACGACCCGATGGGCGAGAGCACCTGCGTCGCCTGCGGCGAATGCGTCCAGGCCTGCCCGACCGGCGCGCTGATGCCGGCAACCAAGGTCGACGACAATCAGGTCTATCTGGGCAAGGCCGACAAGGTCGTCGACAGCGTCTGTCCGTTCTGCGGCGTCGGCTGTCAGACCGAAATCCATGTGAAGGACAACAAGATTGTCGAGGTCCGGGGCAAGAACGGCCCGGCCAACGAACAGCGGCTCTGTGTGAAGGGCCGGTTCGGCATGGATTACGCGAACCATCCGGCCCGCCTGACCAAGCCGCTGATCCGCAAGGAGGGCGTCGGCAAGGCCTGGGACATGGAAATCGACCCGGCCAACCCGTTGACCCATTTCCGCGAGGCGAGCTGGGAGGAGGCGCTGGAGGTCGCGATCAACGGCCTGAAGAAGATCCGGGACGAGAAGGGCGGCAAGGCCCTGGCCGGGTTCGGTTCCGCCAAGGGTTCGAACGAGGAAGCCTATCTGTTCCAGAAGCTGGTCCGCACCGGTTTCGGCACCAACAATGTCGATCACTGTACCCGCCTGTGCCATGCCTCGTCGGTCGCGGCGCTGATGGAAGGCGTGAATTCCGGGGCCGTCACCGCGCCCTTCACGGCGGCCAAGGACGCCGACTGCATGATCGTCATCGGCGCGCGCCCGGCCCAGAATCACCCGGTGGCGGCGACATTCCTGAAACAGGCGGCGAAGCGCGGCGCGAAACTGATCATCATGGATCCGCGCGGCCAGAACCTGGCGCGCTATGCCTGGAAGCATCTGCAGTTCACGCCGGGCCGGGACGTCCCGCTGTTGAACGCGATGATCCACACGATCATCGAGGAAGGCCTGGTCGACGAGCAATTCGTCCAGGCCCGCGTCGACAATTACGAGGCGGTGAAGGAAAACGCGAAACGCTTTTCGCCGGAGGAAATGGCCCCGGTCTGCGGCATCGACGCCGAAACGATCCGCGAGGTCGCCCGCACCTATGCCCGGTCCGAAAAGTCGATCATCTTCTGGGGCATGGGCGTGTCGCAGCACGTGCACGGCACCGACAATTCGCGCTGTCTGATCACGCTGGCGGCGATCACCGGCCAGGTCGGCCGCCCCGGTACCGGCCTGCATCCGCTGCGCGGCCAGAACAATGTCCAGGGCGCGTCCGATGCCGGCCTGATCCCGATGGTCTTCCCGGATTACAAGTCCGTCGAAGCGGAGGAAATCCGCACGATGTACGAGAATTTCTGGGGCACCAAGCTGGACCCGAACCGGGGCCTGACGGTGGTCGAGATCGTCCATGCCATTCTGGAGGACGAGATCACCGGCATGTATATCATGGGCGAAAACCCGGCCATGTCGGACCCGGATGCGAAACATGCCCGCGAGGCGCTGGCCAAGCTGGAGCATCTGGTCGTCCAGGATATCTTCCTGACCGAGACCTGCTATCACGCCGATGTGGTTTTCCCGGCCTCCGCCAAGGCCGAGAAATGGGGCACGTTCACCAATACGAACCGCCAGGTGCAGCTTGCCCGCCCGGCCCTGACCCCGCCCGGCGAGGCGCGCCAGGATTGGGAATTGATCCAGCAGATCGCGCGCGGCCTGGGCCTCGACTGGAATTACCAGCACCCGAAGGACGTCTTCGCCGAAATGGGCGAAATCATGCAATCGCTGAACGGCATTACCTGGGAGCGTTTGGAGACCCAGAACGCCGTCACCTACCCTTGCGACGACGAGACCCATCCGGGCCACGAGATCATCTTCGCCGAACGCTTCCCGACCGCATCGGGCCGGGTGAAGGTCGTGCCGACCGATCTGGTCCCGCCGGCGGAATTGCCGGATGACGACTATCCGATGGTCCTGACCACCGGGCGGCTGCTGGAACATTGGCATACCGGCGCCATGACCCGGCGCGCGACGGTCCTGGATACGCTGGAGCCGGAGGCGGTCGCCCATCTGCATCCGCGCTGGCTGGCGCGCAACGGCGTGAAACCCGGCGATTATGTCGAGGTCTACACCCGCCGCGGCGCCGTGAAGGTCAAGGCACGGGCCGACCGGGACGTGACCGAGGATATGGTCTTCATCCCCTTCTGCTTCGCCGAGGGCCCGGCCAACATGCTGACCAACCCGCAACTCGACCCGTTCGGGAAAATCCCCGAATTCAAGTTCTGCGCGGCCAAGGTCACCCGGATCGAGCAACAGGTGGAAGCGGCGGAATAGGCGTTACTCGCCGCCGCCTCCGTCAGCGCCGCCATCGCCCCAACTCCATCCACCCGATTCGCTGCCGTCGTCGCCCGCACGGATGAGCAGAGCAACCTGGACGACCGTGGCACAAAGCAGGGCGAGGCCACTGACAAGGCCCAGAAAAAGAGAAACCAGAAGCAACTGCGGGCCGAAGGAAACTTCGGAATGAAGGGCCTCTGCGAGTAAAAGCAGGCAAATAGCGAGAAGAAGCCCTATCGAACCGAAGACGAAGGCCGTGCGTCGGAAACCGCGTTTGGCGCGTCTGCGTCTCATGGCTCTGCGGTATACCTCTGTCCTGGCCCCTGACTTACACTAGGGCGGTTTCCGGTTGGACCGCCAGCGTGTCCTTCACGATCGCGGCGATTCCGGCCAGGAAGGCGCGGTAATTGTCGACCTTGCTGATCGACCCTAGGCCCATGCTCGTGCGCGCCGCGCGCAGGGCGTCGTTGGTGCCAGACCCGTATTCGCCGTCTATGATCAGGTTCTTGTCGAAGAAGGCGTTCAGGACTTCCTGATAGAAATACGTGACCGATTTGGACTCGCGGAAGGCGACGGGCCGGCCGAGATCGATATGCAGGTGGTCCTGGTGGGCGGTGTTGTAATTGTAGCCCAGCACGGTGCCGAAATGGCGCAGGCAGCAGGCCTGGATGCCGAGATAGAGCACCTTGTCCTGGCGCTGCTCGCTGGTCAGGAAGCGGCGGTGCTGCCACAGGATGCCGTCCAGATCGAAGGCCTTGCCCGCGCCGTGCTGGCCAGGCTTGTCGACATAGGCCCCGGCGCTCAGGATCGCGACGGGCGCGCCGAAACGCGGCGGGGCCAGGGCGAAAACCTCCTGAAACAGCGCGTCCAGCGCCGCCTCGGTCGCCGGCGTCGCATAGAACCGCCGCGGCACGCCCAGGCTGCCATAGTCCGCCACGGGCGGACGGTCGTAATGCACGGGCACGCCGCACAGGCGCTCAAAGTAATGGGATGGGGCTGGCATGAAATCCTCCTCTCCACGGTGGAAACAATGAGTATACTCGAAAAACGAGTATCGCTTTCCGGAAAAAATCTGGAGTAGCTGAAACGGCCCAAACGGCTTCGCCGCGCGACCGGGGATCGCGCGTTCTTTAACCGGGATTAACGGGCGGGGTTAGAGGCGAAGCCTCAACTTGTCTCCGACGCGCCGCCGATGCGGGCGATGCGCAGCAGGTTGGTCTTGCCGGGGGTGCTGAAGGGGACGCCGGCGGTGATGACGATACGGTCGCCCTCATTGCCGAACCCGTCGATCTTGGCCTGGTGGGTCGCGGTGGCGGACATGTCATCCAGGTCCTGGGCATCGGGCACGCGGGCCGGATGGACGCCCCAGACCAGGGCCAGGCGGCGGGCGGTGTCGTCGCGCGGGGTCAGGCCCAGGATCGGCGCGGGCGGCCGTTCGCGGGCGACGCGCAGGGTGGTCGAACCCGATGTCGTATAGGTCGCGATGGCGTTCACCGCCAGGGTCGTCGCCATCTGCGCGGCGGCGGTGGCGACGGCGTCGGCGGTGGTCGGCTCAGGCTTCTGGCGCTGCGCCTCCAGGCCCTTGCGATAGACCGGGTCCTTTTCCACCCGCTCGATGATGCGGTTCATCATCGCCACGGCCTCTTCGGCATAGTCCCCGACGGCGGTTTCGGCCGACAGCATGACCGCATCGGCACCGGAATAGACGGCGGTCGCGACGTCGGAGGCCTCGGCGCGGGTCGGCACCGGGCGCTCGACCATGGAATCCAGCATCTGGGTCGCCACGACGACCGGCTTCCCGGCCAGGCGGCAGGCCTCGATGATGCGGCGCTGCTGCACCGGCACGTCTTCCGGCGGCATTTCCACGCCCAGATCGCCGCGCGCCACCATCAGCGCGTCGGCGGCGGCGACGATCTCGTCCAGCTTGTCGATCGCGGCGGGCTTTTCCAGCTTGGCCAGAATCCCGGCCTTGCCCTGGATCAGGGCGCGCGCCTCCTCGATGTCCTCCGGCCGCTGCACGAAGCTCAGCGCGACCCAGTCGACGCCCAGGGTCAGCCCGTACGCCAGATCGGCCCGGTCCTTCTCGGTCAGCGGCGACAGCGGCAGCACCACGCCCGGCACGTTGACGCCCTTGCGTTCGGACAGCGGCCCGCCGACCGCGACGCGGCAATCGGCCGATTTGGCGTCGCAGCGTTCCACCGTCAGGCGGATACGGCCATCGTCCAGCAGCAGATCCGCGCCCGGTTCCAGGGCCTGGAAAATCTCCGGATGGGGCAGGGTGACGCGGTCGGTATTCCCTTCGGCCTCGTCCAGGTCCAGCCGGAAGGCGGCGCCTTCCCGCAGCTCGATCGGACCGCCCTTGAACGTGCCGATGCGCAGTTTGGGGCCCTGCAGGTCCATCATCACGGCGATCGGGCGGGCGCTGCTGCGCTCCAGCTCGCGGATCGCGTCCAGGCGGGCCTTATGCTCCGAATGGGCGCCATGGCTGAAATTCAGCCGGAATACATCGGCGCCGGCGTGGAACAGGGTCGCGATGGATTTCGCATCGCCGGTGCCGGGACCCAGAGTGGCGACGATTTTGGTACGGTGTTGACGGCGCATATCGGCGCGGACTCCTTGGCAATGAGACAGTCGACCCGGGGCCAGAGTCATACCGCAGCGCACGATAATCAAGCGTAACGATGATTGCTTGAAAAATCCCACCCGGCGCGGCACATCAGGGAAAGCATTTCCATTCTGCGGAAAAATAAAAATTCAGCCAAAACCGAAAGAGCGGCCGGGTATGACGGATTTCAGTGAAGACTTGCGGAAAACGGAAGCCGAACCGTCCCGGCGGCGCGGCCGGCCGGCGGGGGATGGCGGCGGCAGCGGCGGCGGCGACGGCGTCCGGTCGTTGAGCCGCGCCCTGGCCCTTCTGGAGGATGTGGCTGCCCATGCCGAGGGCGTGACCCTGGGCGATCTGGCGCAGCGCGCCGATCTGGCCCCGTCCACCGCGCACCGGCTGCTGAAGACCCTGGAATCGCGCCGCTATGTGACCCAGGATGCCGAACGCGGCCTGTGGTTCGCCGGGGTTCAGGCCTTCATCGTCGGGACCGGCTTCCTGCGCAACCGCGACATGGTCGGCATCGCCCGGCCCTTCATGTACCGCGCCATGGAGGAAAGCGGCGAATCCGTCAATCTGGCGATCCTCGACGGGACGGAGACGATCTATCTCTCCCAGGTCGAAAGCCGCCAGATGATGCGCGCCCTGGCCCCGCCGGGCGGCCGGGCGCCGCTGCATGCCTCGGGTGTCGGCAAGGCCATGCTGGCCGGACTGTCCCCGGATGCGGCGGGCGAGAAGATCAAGTCGCTCGGCTTTGCCAAATACACCGACAAGACGGTGCGCAACGGCGTCGCGTTGCTGGAAGATATCGCCCGCGCCCGGTCGCGCGCCTTCGCCGTCGATGACGAGGAACATGCTGTCGGCCTGCGCTGTGTCGCATCGCCGGTCTTCAACGAATATGAAGAACCGGTCGCCGCGATCTCGATTTCCGGCCCGCAGGCACGGATCCCGGACGAAAGACTGCCGGAACTGGGCGCCCTGATCGGCCGCATCGCCGCGTCGATCACCGCCGCGATCGGCGGCAAACAACCCGCCGGCTTCGGCCAGGGTTGACGGTCGCTTTCCTTACGCGGCGGGTAGCAGGTTGAAGACGGAACGCGGAGGACGCGGAGGCGGCGCTGAGGCCGCTGAGAGGCCACAGCCGGTCTCTGCGCCCTCTGCGGAAACTCTGTGGTCTCCGCGTTTCAATCTTGTGGTGCGTCCCGGCGGTATCTCCTGCCCGCACCTGTCGTGCTCCTGCGGAAGCAGGAGCCTTCTTTGACGTTGCTTGGTGCCGGATCATCGAAGGTTCCTGCTTTCGCAGGAACACGGGTTTCGTTCATGTTTGCCGTCCGGCGCAAACTGGCGTGACGCAAATGACGGAACGCTGAGGCCGATAAGGGGCCGTTGCCCACCGCGTTTAAGTCTTATGGTGCATCCCGGCCGTCATTCCCGCGCAGGCGGGAATCCAGGGCGGTCGGCAGGGTGGGTGAGGGCTTCACCGGCCCCTGAACCGGCGCAATTCAGGCGCCGGCGGCGTCGCGGGTGGTTTCTTCGGTCTTCCAGCGGCGCACCAGGTCGCTTTCGATGCCGAACAGGTCCAGGACCCGGCCGACCGAATGATCGACCATGGCGTCCAGACTGTCGGGTTTGGCATAGAAGGCCGGCACGGGCGGGGCGATGATGCCGCCCATTTCCGTCACGGTCGTCATGTTGCGCAGGTGAACCAGGGTCAGCGGCGTTTCGCGGGTCATCAGGACCAGCCGGCGGCGTTCCTTCAGGATCACGTCGGCGGCGCGGCTCAACAGGGTGCCGGTCACGCCGGTGGCGATTTCCGCCAGCGTCTTCATCGAACAGGGCGCGATCACCATGCCGTCCGACGGGAAGGATCCGCTGGCGCAGGGCGCGCCGACATCGCCGATGGCATAGGATGCGTCCGCCATGTCGCGCAGGTCGCGGGGCTTCAGATCGGTCTCATAGGCCAGGGTCATTTCCGCCGCCTTGGACAGGATCAAATGGGTCTCGACCCCGGCGGCACGCAGGGCTTCCAGCATGCGGATGCCGTAGATCACGCCGGAGGCGCCGCTGATTCCGACAACGAGTTTGCGCTGCACCATCGATTCACCCTTCACATCGATCCTGGGTATAGTATCTTAGAAGATAGAGATACCATCGCAATCCGCCAGCCATCTCTGGCGGCTATACGATCGGTATCCGGAACCGTTCGGTCCGTCTTTCGGACGCAGTGTCGCCAAGACGACCCCGCCGGGCGCAGGTTCCGAGGCTCCGCAGGCATGCGGGGCGACGCGAGAGACGCAACAAGGCGAAAAAGGGAGGTTTCATACCCATCCGCACGTGATTTCTGTCGCCGGAGACACTTACCGTCGCCTTCGACGCAAACCAAGCGTGCGCGCCTTGGTCTCCCCAATCGGGCCTCCGTCCAGCCGTCAGTCCGACGGCCGAACCGGTTAGGCCATGTTGGAAACTGAGGGAGACTTGTTGCAATGAGCACCGTCCACCGCATCGAAAGTCTGAAATCCAAACACGCCCAGATCGATCAGCACCTTATGGCGGAAAACGCCAGGCCGATGCCGGACGAAGCGAAGCTATTGTCGCTCAAGAAGAAAAAGCTCCAAATCAAGGACGAATTGCACGCGCTCGGCGCGTAGCGCCCTTCTTTCCACTGCCCAACCGCCAATATCGCAGGACCGATTTCAGGACTTTCGGGGACGGTTCTGTGCGGTGGTTTGGGTGGCTTCCGACCTGCCCGGACGAATGACGGCCATCTCGGCGCGGTTTCGGGCGGGGTCGGACCGTACATCCAGCGGCGACACGCTGGGATGACAGCCCCGCTCGTGCGCCTTGTCGTATGGGCCAATTCAGGGGTGTTCGGCGCCCTGGCCGGGCCGAATCGACGGCCGGTCATATTTTTGACCGAAAATTACCCCAATCGGCGTCTTGCGATTTCTGCCGATCTCACAATTTTAATGGTCATTCCGACGCGAACAACTACTGGCAAGTAGGGATGTCGGATTCTGCACGTGCCGATGGTCGCGGGCTGTCGGTTTCGTTGTGTTACTTGGAAGATGGAAGGTTAAGTTTAGTATAAGTTGTTTCTGCGTATTTGTCTAAAAATCAGTATTATTTTTATCTTATGGGTTGAGGTTAATAAACAAACCTGTAAGGCGTGCTGCGCAAAGTAATTCAATTTGAAAATTTCCGGAATCCTTGAATGAATGGGAGGAATTCCGGGAGATGAGCGTTAGGTCGATGGAAGGGCGTTCTCCGCGGACGGCGCATAGGGGCGTTGCCGCGGCCACAACAAGACAAAGGGTACATGATTATGCCGCATCCAGTAGACGTCACCGTTGGGAATCGGGTCCGCGAGTTCCGGATCCGCAAGGGCCTGTCGCAACAGGCGCTTGGCGAACGGGTGGGCGTCAGCTTTCAGCAGATTCAAAAATACGAACGCGGGACCAACCGCATGGGGTCGTCGCGGCTGGTGCAGATCGCGGACGTGCTCGACATTCCCGTCTCGTCCTTCTTCGAAGGTCTGGGGCGGCTTCAGGACGTCGCTGTCCTGCCCGAAGAAGGGCCGCTGAACGTCAAGGCGTCGAAGGTCGCCCGCGACTGGCAGCGGATCGGCGACGACCGGCTGCAGTCCAAGGTCGCCGAAATGATGCGGGCGCTGGCGCGCGGCTGACAGATCCGGGATCCCGAAGGACAGTGCCTGCCGCGACCCCGCTTCACCCGGAACCGGCCGCACTGCCTTAATCGTGTCGGCTCTTGCCGTCAGCATCCTTCGGCCGGTTGATCCGGCCTTCGGGCAAGCGGCTGCGTTCGCTGCGCGATCATCCGCAGAAAGTTGCCCTGATCGTTCAGAAAGGGGGCGAATTGCGGATAGGTCATATGGACTGCCCGGATTTTCTCCTGACCGCACATCCAGTCGCCGTCGATCAGTTCGAACATTCCCCATTCCGACAGCAGCGTGAGATAGGTGCCGGCATTAAGCGGGGTGAGCGACGCATGCATCTGCGCTGCCGCTGCGTCGTACAATTGCCGGGCCTTCGCCCTGTCCTGCATGTTTCCCGGCAGGAAGAAGAGTTTGGCCTCCATCCTGACGGCTTCAAGCCGGGTCACCTCGTCCGCCTCGGCGCGCTCTTTTGCGAAGCGGAAGAAGTCAATCGCGGCCTCGTGCTGGTTCGTGATCTGGAAGTTATAGCCGATCACCAGGGCTTCCGGGGGCGTGAAGGCGTCGATATGCCTGCCGAGCGCCTCCTTGTGCCGCGACATGACGATATAGAGCCGGGTGTTTAAGGCGCGCTGGACCATGTCCCGCAAGGACGGATCGACAATCGCGGACAGGGCCCTTGCGCCATCCGACAAGATGATCGTGGATTCCTCGACCACGGCGCGTAGCTCGGAAATCTCGCGGGCCGTCCGGACTTTCTCCGACACGATGAAGCGGTCCCAGAGCCCGAGCGGGAAACTGTAGAGCAGCGCGATCACCAGCGAGGCGACGCCGCCCCAATCCTTGACGTGATCGACCAATCCTTTCGATTTTGGGCGAGTGCGTTCCTCTAGCACATGGACGCGTTCGGACAGGGTCATGTCCGGCGTCGCCGACCCGCTCGCCGCGTGCATGTCGTCAATCGACATAGAGAATCGCCCCCAGGCGTCTCGAAAAGACGGGCCAATCCTGATCGAAACGCCCCCGGATCGGATCGTAGATCCGAACAATCCCCCACGGACCAACTGCGGACGGCGCGACCGTCATGCCTGTGATGACCACGAAATGGCTGCCGTCGACCCAGGCGACGATCGGTGCGCCCGTGTATTGCAGTATGTCGAAGATTTGCTGACCGTCGCCATGAGAACTCAGGCGGCTCATGGAATAGCCGAAGGTCGCGATCAGATTCTGTATCTCGGAAATATGGCCGGGGCGGCTGCACAATCCCGGATTGGAACAGCAGGGCGCGCCATAAACCTGTTCCAGCATCTCGCACTGGTTCGGCGCGTATTCGCCGAGCGATTCCACGACCATTTTGGCGGTGGCCACCCAGCACCAGACCAGCGTGTCCTGCGCATGGAATGGTGTGTCGACATGAACCGCGTCAAGAACCGGCCCCTGATAGAACTGGGCCATGGCCCGGGACGGCGTCGCCGCCAGGACGAGCCACACCATGACCAAAGCCGTCAGAATCCCGGCGCCGCAAATTCGCCATCGGCGCCGGGCTGCCGACTGGCCTTGCGTCGCGCGGCGACAGGGTCGGCCCGATTGCTCCGACAGGATTGTGGATGCCCGGAAAATCTCACCGCAACGAGATATCGACATGCTCCTGCCTCCTCATACTCGCAGTGTCTCGACATCGTCCCGCTTGCCGATCCCCTTCCAAGCGCGCCCGGTCCCCGGAACGTTCAGCGGATCGTCGATTCGGCCGGAATCCAGACACTGCCGAGCATATTCGGTAGCGAGTTGCCGAAATTATACCTTAAATATTCGAATTTGTTAATACGCAACCAAAAGGCGTCGCCGGGACTCTTTATCAGAAGCCGGTGCGCGTTTGGCCGTCGCGCAGGAAACTGAGATACTGGGCGGCGTAATCCATGCCGACCAGGTCCGCGAACAGCCCCATGATCCGCTTCGTGACCGGCCCGGCCGATCCCAAATAGGGCCGTCCGTTCAGGCTGCGCACGGGGCAGACGCACAGGCTGGTCGAGGTGAAGAAGGATTCCGACGCCGTCGTCGCCAGATGCAACGGGATGTCGCGTTCTTCAACCGGGATGCCGTTGTTCCGGCACAGGTCGATCACCGCGCCGCGCGTGACACCCGGCAGGATATAGTCGGTGCGCGGGGTCTGGACCTTGCCGTTGCGGACGAAAAAGACGTTGCAGCCGATGCCTTCCGCCAGGTTCCCGTTCATATCCAGCTGCAGTGCCCAGGCGCCGGGCCGCACGGCGGTCACTTCGCGCTGGGCCAGCATGGCATTCATGTAATTGTTGATCTTCGCATTCGGGCTCAGCGCTTCCGGCGGGATGCGTTTCAGGGGCGCGATCACGGCCTCGATCCCGTCGCGGAACATCGCCGCCCGGGCCCGCAGCGGCAAAGGCGTGCATTCGATCAGGACGGTCGGGCCGTCCTGAATCGGCGGTTCGCCGTCCAACTGCATCACACCGCGGGAAATCCGCTGCGACACCCAGTAATCCTCACCCGGCGCCAGCAGCGGCCGGTTGCGCCGGACCAGTTCTTCCGTCGCGTCGATGATATCCTGGCGGTCCAGATCGATGGCGATCCGGCAATAGGCCAGGCTGTCGAACAGGCGGTCGACATGTTCCTTCAGACGGAACAGGCGTCCGTCGAAGGTCCGCGCCGTATCGAAGACCGCGTCGCCATAGACGAAACCGGAATCCCGAAAGGACAGAAGGGCCCGGCTTTCCGGCACGAACGCGCCGTTCAGATAGACGCTGCGTTCGTTGCGCACGCTTTCCATGTTTCCCCCCTTTAGATTTCCGCCGCGCGGTCGCGCAGGACGAATTTCTGAACCTTGCCGGTCGATGTTTTGGGCAGGGGTCCGAAGACCACGTGGCGCGGACATTTATAGCGCGCCAGCTTTTCCTTCGCGAAGTCGATGATTTCCTCCGCCGTCGCGATCTCGCCGTCGCGCAGGGTGACGAAGGCGCAGGGCGTCTCGCCCCATTTCTCGTCCGGCCGCGCGACGACGGCGGCTTCCAGCACTTTCGGATGACCGTAAAGCGCGTTCTCGACCTCAATGGTGGAAATGTTCTCGCCACCGGAAATGATGATGTCCTTGGACCGGTCCTTCAGCTCGATATAGCCGTCCGGATGCCAGACACCCAGATCGCCGGAATGGAACCAGCCGCCCCGGAACGCCTCCTCGGTCGCCTTCGGGTTCTTCAGATAGCCGCGCATGACGACATTGCCGCGGAAAAAGACCTCGCCCATCGTCTGACCGTCCATCGGTACCGGTTCCAGCGTCTCCGGATTGGCGACGATCAGATCCTCCAGCACGTGATAATTCACCCCCTGACGGGATTTCAACCGCGCCCGCTCCTCGGGCGGCAGGGCGTTCCAGTCCGCATGCCAGTCACAGACGACGGCGGGGCCATAGACCTCGGTCAGACCATAGACATGGGTGATGTGGAAGCCCTGTTCCTCCATGCGCTGCAGCACGGCGGCGGGGGGCGGGGCGGCGGCGGTCATGACCTCGACCTTATGCGGCAGTTCGCGCCGTTCCTCCGGCTTGGCGTTGATCACCATGCCCAGGACGATCGGCGCGCCGCAGAAATGGGTGACGCCCTGATCGGCGATGGCGTTGAAGATGTTGGCCCCGCTGACCTGGCGCAGGCAGACGCTGGTTCCGGCAATCGCGGCCAGGGTCCAGGGGAAGCACCAGCCATTGCAATGGAACATCGGCAAGGTCCAGAGATAGCGCGCCGCGCCGTTGATGCCCCAGGTCACCACATTGCCCAGCGCCAGCAGATAGGCACCCCGGCTGTGATAGACGACACCCTTCGGATTGCCGGTCGTGCCGCTGGTATAGTTCAGTGCCACGGCCTGCCATTCGTCGGCGGGAGGACTGTAGTCGAAATCCGGGTCGCCGGTTTCAAGGAAGGCCTCGTACTCCATCTCGCCCAGCGCCTCGCCCCGGCTGGCGGCCAGCGGGTCGTCGATGTCGATCACCAGGATATCGCGGCCGGCCTCCGCCAGGGCGGGCTTGATCGTGTCGGCGTATTCCCGGTCGGTGATCAGGACCTTGGCCTCGCCGTGATTCAAGATGAAGGCGATGGTCGACGCGTCCAGCCGCGTGTTCAGCGCGTTCAGGACGGCGCCCAGCATCAGGACGCCGAAATGCGCCTCATAGAGCGCGGGCACGTTGGGCGCCATGACCGCGACCGTATCGCCCGGCCCGACGCCGCGCTGTGCCAGGGCCGCGGCCAGCCGCCGGCACCGGGCCTCGGTCTGCGACCAGGTGAAAACGGCCGGACCGTGAACCACCGCTTCGCCGTCGGGAAAGACCCGGGCGGCACGCTTCAGAAAGCTCAGCGGTGACAGGGCCGTATAATTGGCCTCGTTCCGGTCCAGTCCGGTTTCGAACGGGTTCGTCATCTGAATCCTTCCTTGGCGCGGTGCGGGGCTTCGTTTTTGATTGCCGAAACTGTGCCCGATGGGGGTCGGAAGGAAAAGAGCCCGCTGACGGCCTCGGAGCCGACGTCAGGAAGCGCCGGGTCAGGAAGGGCCGGACAACCGGCCGATGAGCGTCGAAAGAAATCCAGGCCGATCCTCCTGGGCGGCAAGTTTCTCGGACGACCGTTTGTAGACATAGATGCCCAGGACGGAGAGACCGACGGTCCAGATCGTGCCCAGGGAGGCGATGGCCGCGATGACGGGGCCGGCCTTGTCCGGCTCGAAAGCGACGACATAGGCGACGGCCCCCATCTGCGCGGCCCAGGTCAGGGCCATGATATAGCCGAAGGTCGGGCGCATGCGGCGGACATAGGCGTCATCGCTTTGCGCTTCGGCCCGAATGGTGCGGTTGACCTGTTCCAGCCAGGTCCGGTCGGTCTGTGCCGCCATTTCCGCGATCCGTTCCACATGGCGATTGGCCTCCTGAAGGTCGGTACCGGACAGGCGGCCCGCGCCGATCTCGGCCTCGACCTCGGTCAGGGCGGCACCGGCCGCCTTGGCGACCGGATTGCCGGATTCGGACAGGGCCCCGCCGACGGCTTTAACCAGCAGCGGCAGGCCGATCTGGGCCAGCAGCATCGGAATCATGCCGGTACCTCGTCGAACAGAGACATTGTGTCCGCGCCGTCGTCGTCCGGGATCTCATGCGGATCGCGATAGAACAGCCGCCGTCCGATGGCGATCGTCGGTTCCAGACCATGGGCCCACCAGGGCGTTTCCTGTGCACGGTGATAGCGCACGGCCCCGCGGGTCGGATCCACCAATGCGCCGCGTACGGCACGGCAGGCGATGCGGCGACAGACCGCGAAGACCGGATCGTCCGGCCGGACATTCATCAGATCGCGCCGGGCGCCGGGCGAATGCCGCCAACATTCGAATTGTTCCGGTCCCAGACAGGCTTCGACGACGGTTCCGCCCCACCAGTCGAAGCCGAAACGGCTGCGGGCCTGTTTGACCCGGTTCATCACAACGGCGGCCACGGCTTCCTTGCCCCGAACCGGTTCGGCATAGGCCTCTCCCCAGATCGTGCGGGCGAGGGTATCGATTGCCGTTTCCTGGGCGGCAATGTGCGGCGGCGTTTCGAAAGCCGTCATTGGTGTCTCCTTACGGTCAGGGTTTGGGAATCAAGCTTGGATTCGATGCGCAGAAGGTGGTCGGTCAGCCGTTCCTCCAGATCCTTCAGCTGGCTGGTGGAAGCGTAGGTCTTGGCGACTTCCAGCTTGTAGGCGGCCAGCGCCTCGCGGGCCTGGGCGACGGACGCGTCCAGGCGGCGGCGGTGCTGGTCCATGGCGATGTCCTGGTCACGGCGGGTGCGCCAAACCAGCCACCACAGCCCGGTCAATGCCGGTAACTCCACGACCGTGATCCACCAGATCACGTCGATCGACGTGCCGTTCATGGCAGTTTCCTTTTTGGTGAGGGGGTTAGACGTCGAAATCCGATTCCGCCCGGACCGCGCCCGAGCCGCGCCAATCGCGCCGGGAGTAAGCAGCCGCATGGCGCGGCAGACGCACCGGTTCCGCGTTCAAACAGCCCGCGACGGCATCCAACCCATCGTCCCGTCCTGACAGGCCGGGGCGCCATTCCCGCATCTCCATCGGAAAAGGTGTTTCCATCACGCTGCGATGGCAGGCGATCTGTCCGGCTGCCAGGGCGGCATCGAAAGCCGACAGAATTCGGGTATCCTTGTTGTCGCGGGAATGGTGTTCCAGCACCGCGCAAGGCACACGCGCCTCGCCCAGGGCTTGGCGCAGCAACCCAGGCAGAAACTTGCCGATCCCGTTGGTCTCGACAGTGAGGGACGGCAGGTGGTTGCGGCGGATGAAGCGCACGACGGCGCGGCATTGCTGCCGCGCCTCGTCCAGCTCCGACTGCGGGTCGACGGTCAGGTACTGAACCCGGTGCAGACGGTAGCGGCCATCCCGACCGGTGAAGACGCAGGCGACAACCGACGAATCCGTACGCGCCGTTGCACCATAGGCCGGGTCCCACCAGGCCGAGGCGGACAGCATCCGTTCGCCATCCAGCATCAAGACTGTCTCGCCGTTCCGCTCGATCAGGTCGGGCTGACCGTCATAGATGCGCATCCGGTCCGGGTCGAGCCGCGCGCCCGCGATGTTCACCGGGCGCAACATCATCTGGCTCTGAAACTTCGCCTCACCATGACGGCGGCGCAGTTGGTCGATCTTGGACAGATCGAACCGGTCGGGCCAGGCGGAGCGGCCGTCCCCGGAAAGGATCGGGATCGTCAGCCGCCGGTAACCCTCCAGGAAAGCCGCTTCCTCTCCCATTTCGGGGCGAATTTCCTCCGCGTAGATCGTGTAGTAACTGTGCGGCGTTCCGACATACAGGATCGTTCCGTCCGGTGTCAGAACGTAATCCACCTCCCCCAGCTTCGCGCGCAAATCCGCCCGCTTTCCCGCGCTGTCGCAGGTATTCGGCACTTCCACATCGTCGCAGATGATCACGTCCGCCCGGCTGCCGGTCAGGTTGGCGCCGATCCCGCGCGCCAGCACCGACGGGTCCCGCTGCTCCAGCGACCGCCGCACGGTGAACCGGTCGGAGGCCCATTGGTCGGCGCGATCCGGCTTCAGACCCGACGTCAGCGGGTGCCGCTCGATGATGCGTTTGACATTGCGCACCATTCGGCCCGCCAGATCCTGTTCGGCCGCCAGGACCAGAATGCGGATATTGGGGTCAACTCTCAGCAGCCAGGCGCAGAACAGACCGACCAAGGTTGATTTTCCGGCGGCCCGGAAGGCCTGAAGCAGCAGCCTCCGGTCCCGGTCCCGCCAACGCCGGTCCAGCCAATCGCAGATCGTTCGGTGCAGAACCGGCAGATCCCGGCCCTGCAACCGGTTCCAGATCCAGACGAACTCCGGAAAGGTGCAGTCACTCATCGGTCCTGCCGTCCCCGGCTTCGGGGTGGTCGCGGCGATCCTGTGCCACCGCAAGGCGGGCCGATTTCAGAAGCGACTCGATCTCGCCGGAACCCGGACCGGTTTGGGCGTCCTCTTTCTTCAGGGCCGATTCCGCCAGATCCATTATCTGCTCGATATGCGCCAGGGCGGCCTTGGCGGCGGTCTGGGAGGCGGCGAACAGTTTCGGGTCGTCGGAAGGCGGTGTTTCCGCAATGCGCTGATAGGCCTCGATTGCGGCATCCAACATTGTCGGCAGTTTCTGCAACAACTGGGACCGCATGGTGCGAACCCGCCCCCGTCTGGGCCGGGCACGCTTTGAATGGGACTTCTTCACTGTCGGTAATCCTTGCGTTGAAGCGACAACCGGAAACAAAAATCCCCGCCATCGGCGGGGCGCTTCCAAAGATGGGGTGGGGTTTGGGATCTAAAGATCGACCTGTTCCGGTGAGGGCCAGTGCCGATCGCTGGCGACATCGTCCGGGCGGGTTTCCTGCAACGCCGCCGAACTGGCGAGGCAGGCGGCGCGGTATCGGCGCTGGGCCTCATGAATGCGGCGGGCCGCGTCGACGGAATGCAGGATTAGGTCGATGCCGCTTGCGGTGCGGAAACGGGCGCCGTCCGGTCCGATCAGACCGTCCCGGAAGGATTGCAGCAACTCTCCGACCCGCTGTGTCGAGGCGTCGTCGGCGCGAAAGGCCACGCCGTTTACCAGGATACCTCGGGCGATGCGCCGTTCCGCTTCCATTCGGATGCGCCGAACCGCGCTCATCGGCCCGCTAGATTCAATGATCTGTGGCATAATTGATCCCTTTTTGTTCTATTGATAAAATGGCGTGTCCGCAGCGAAGAGCCAACGGTGAAGGACAGGGTCGGATTGATTGAAGGTTTGCAGGCGCACGCGCAGGCGGGTGCCTCCCGCAGCTTCGGTCAAGTCTAACTCGCCTTCGCAAATCCAGCGATCGATGCCGGTCTGATACCTTTTGCTGACCGGAACCGGTAGCCAGTCGCCGCTGTCGTCTCGCCGGATGGAGAAGGCAAAATCCTGATTCTCCGTCAGACCGCTCAGGTTTCCAATTTCCGCCAGCAGCCGCACTTTCCCGGGCACCGCTTCGCATAGAACGGGCCGGGAGATCAGCGACATCGGTTGCGGCGTGTCGAAACTCGTGCGGACCGACCAGTCGCTGAGCGCGCTTGTCCAATAGGGGTAGCCATCATGCTGATGGAAGTACTGCAGGCCGTCATTCGATCCTGCCCAGATGCCGTTTTCCACTGCGAGGGCCGGGTTTGCCGTGAAACTGCCGGTCCAGGCGATGTCGCCGTCGATCAGGAATTCCAGATTTTGGGTAGAGGCGGCAAATCCGGCGGGCTTGGTCAGGCGCCAGGTCAAATCGTACCAGGTGTCATCTGCCAAGGCGATATGCGGACACGGGTTGACCAGACTACCGCCGGGATGGACGAGTGATTGAACGCTGCCCGCCAGCAAGTAGGCTCCCAGGCGCATATGGTGGGCTGGTGCGTCATGGTCGTCGACCCAGCCGGTTTGGATATTGGTGCCGTATCCCGCCCCACCAAACGTCATGTGCGAACTGGCGACCGATACGCAGACTTCGATTTGCGTGGCATTTATGAGCTTCTGGTTCTGTTCCTTGCTCCAATCGAGGTGAAGCATCGTCGGGGACCCGGCGCCGCCGGTTTCCAGGAGCCAGGACGACCGGCCGATATGTGCCCGCTGGCTGACGACGGGGTTGCGATAGCCATACCAATGCGGGGTTTGAGTCCATTCGACATTGGGATTCAATGTCGCCAGGGTTGTCCGAACAGGTCGGCATGTGCGCGATTCCGCATCCAGGTCGACATGGTCCGACACGACATTGTCTGCATCGCCATCATGCCAACCTGCCCGGAATCCCGTTGGCACCGACCCGGCAAAGCTTTGCTGCCCGGCATTGAGCAGAACCTCGAACGGCTCCGCGCCCCAAAGCCCGCAGGCCAATGCCAC
The DNA here is from genome assembly GCF_965228185.1 of Pacificispira sp. Lineage (NCBI taxonomy): Bacteria > Pseudomonadati > Pseudomonadota > Alphaproteobacteria > Rhodospirillales > Aestuariispiraceae > Pacificispira > Pacificispira sp. The sequence continues at coordinate 46,949 of NZ_CBDDHE010000011.1, forward strand.
GGCGGCGCCTGGCGGAAACCGGACGGTTGGTCGTTCCCCGGTATCCGGGTCGCCATCGCCGTGCCACCAGGTCGACAGGTCGGGGGCCACGAATCCGATCCAGACCTCTCCCCGGTCGATGTCCACCGCAAGGGTGCCGACCGCGCCATCGCCGACATGGTTGGCGGGCCAGGCTTCCGTGAAACTTTGGCCGCGTGGTAACCCGGAATACCCGTCGAAGACGTCCCCGTCATTGGCACATAGAATATAGCCCAACGGCGGTGGATTGCCGCTCACAGCCGTTGTCCCGACCAGACGGAGGCCGTGCCAGGTATGGGCGGAGGCGACCGGTTTGGTTTTGGTGTGAATGAACTCGACGTAGATGCGCCCATTGGATCGAGAGCTCCGGGCCGCAATGTACTGAAAACTGCTGGTCGAACCGGATTGCACGGCCAGTCTGCCAGCCTTGCGGACAAAGACCGTCCCACAATCCTGATCGTCCCAAATCGCGATGTTTCCGTTCTCTCCAGAGGCAATACCCTGGGGCGTCGCGAAATCGTCCAAGTAGAGATTGGCGACGGCTCCGGGCGCGGAAAGTTGAACCGTCGAAAGATCCCAAGCGTTTCTTTCCGCCAGATTCGCAAGGTGGACTAGCGATGCGTTGGCATGCCGGTTGAGGTTCTCCACGTCATCTCCGTCGGTCCCGATTGACCGACCGGCGATCCGTTCCGCGCCGATTACCGCGAAATTCGCAAGCTGCAATGGGCCAGTCGCTGAGGATTCTCCATTAAGCGGCAGATAGTCCGAAAGGGCGGAATAGGACGGTCGCCAGGAATCACCCGCCCAAGCAAAGAGGGTCCCTGTTCCGACATCCCTTACAAGATCACCCACGCGCAATGCCAAGTCGCCGGGCCTTGTGAGCGGCAGGCCGCTTTCGGGGGAGCTATCCAGCAGCCAAGGCCTTTCGAGAGCCGGCATGGCTGGGGGCGGTGCGCCCTCCGCCACCAGGTGTCCATCCAGATCAAAACCCAATACTTTACCGGCCCGGGACATGACATGTGGCAGTGGGCTTTGCGCCATCGAGACATCCGTCTTGGTGAATCGAAGTGCTGTACCGGCCCGGTTTCGGATGGCGGTTACAGACTCGATTAGACGCAGAATCTGGGCATTGATCGCCGCATTCTGGACCGATTGCCCGGGCAAAAAGCTTGCTGCAGACGTGTCTTCGGGCGAGACCCAGATCGTAATGACGTCGCCCGACTTCGGAATTTCGGAAAGGGTTACGGTGATGCCACCGTCAGGCATATCCATCAGGACGTACTGCCGACCTGACAAAATACGATCATTGACAGAGACATGCGGCCGGCAGTTCGGTCCTAGCGGAAGATCAGCCCGAAACTCCCGGTTGGTTGAACCGCTTGGCTGAATGAATTGGGTTCGGTACCAACTCGCGTCCCGGCTTTCGGGTTCCATAATTGGCGTCCTTCCGTACTAGTGGGAGTTTCAGTCGTTCAACAAAAGGGGACAGTCTGCCTGTAGCGCCCAACGCTTAAGCCGGACGCTTTCCACGCGATCCAGATTGAATCTGATCCTCAGATCGTCGCCTTGAGGAACGCCGGTCAATTCAGCGAAATAATGTGCAATCAGATGGTCGGATGATTGAAGTGGAGGACGGACCAGTTTCGCATCTTCCCACGAATTGCCGCCATCCGAACTAATCGAGATTTCAACATCCCGCCCTAGGACCGGGCGAGGTCCCGGCACCATATTCGACGTTTCAAAGTAAGGGCCGACAGTCTCGGCAGCCTCCAATTGAGCTCCGGAAACAGTGAGGCCCGAGGTAAGTACTCCAGGATAGTGTGTCTGATTGAAATCATTCAAACAGTAAACGCTGAACTGTCCTTGGTTGGAGTTGGTGTCCAGCAAGCCCGTCAGAACGCATCGATACCAGCCGCTACCGGCCGGGATGATCGTTGCCGTGAAAGGCGAGGCTGTACCGATCGAAACCGGATTGCCGACTGTTCCAGACTCCAAGTCGTAAATGGCATATCCATAACGACTGGTGGATTGATTGCCCCAAAGCAAGCGAAGCCTTGTTCGTTCGGCTGCTTTGGCAAAGAGCGATGCGGTATAGGTCTGTCCCGGCCGGATCGGCACGATCCGGATCAGGGCGTGGACACCGGGCGTTTCGGTTTCCGTCAGTCGAAAGCCCTGGTGGGGACCGGATTGATCAGAGAGAACCTCCAGGGTCGCGCCGGCCTGGATCCAAGGGGCCGCCAGAAAGTCGTTTGACAGAGGCAGAGCGTTCTCGCCGCGATACAGACCTTCCGTTTCAACCAGAATATGGAGGTCATTGACGATACCGTCCGTCAGGATCGGTGCGGAAATCAACGCCATGGGTTCGTCCCGCCATTCCGTCCAGGACAGGCTCTCGAAATCGTAGGCTTCGGCACCGGATCCCAGCACAGCGTAGTAGGCGGTTGCCGGATCAAGGGTGGTTTCGATGACACCGGTGTCATTGAGCAAAATGCTCAAAACGCCTGCTCGCCGACGAACGGTCAGGCGATCTCCAGACAAGAGTCCGACACTTGCCGAACCGTCCGGGCCAGCGACATTGTTCTGGACTTTCAGAATCTGAAGAAAATCCTGTTCGAGCGACAAGCCGATGCCATTGTCGATTCCGATACCCGCGGTGGAAGCGGGATCGATCGGAAGTCCACCCAGGACCAGGGAGGGGTCGAAACTGGCGATCTCGCCCTGCGCGAACAGGCCGAACCGCCAGAGACGATTGGAGGACACCGTTCCCAAGGTGAGTTCCACATCGAAATTCCCGATCAGGGGTAGTTTCGTTCGAATTGCACCGGCATTCGGTGAGACGCTGATGACATCTCCGGAATGGGCGAACCCGGTTCGAGTCGACCAATGCTCCGTAGAAGACAAGACGGAATGCGGGCCATCGCCATTGGCAAGGCCGCCATTCACTTGATCGAGACGAATCCCGGATGACGAAAGCGGAAGGTCCAGCCCCTCAAACAAGGTGAGGTTCATGACCTGTAGCTCCTGGGCCTCCTCCGTTTCTTCGATCAAAAAGCGATGAAACCGGCAAGCACTTGTCGTGTCGGCAATCTCAACCTCAACGAACGCGCCGCCTGGATCTGCGAAACTGGGATCGGACCACAGGGTTGTTTCCTCCCCCGCCCAGGCACCGGTATTGGAGGCCTGGAAAGAAAGGGCACAGGTGGTGGCTTGCGCCGCGAAGCCCAGCGCGCCGGGTTCGCCCCATGCCCGGATTTTTGTGATCGTCCGTGCGTTGCCGGCACCCCAATCCTTGCCGATATAGAAGAAGGTGGGGCCTCCGGTGGCCTGGGCGCCCGTATCATGGGCGCGCCCGTCGAACGCGTAATCCGGCCCCCAGAGACCGTTCACGGCATTTATAGATCCGTCGGTGCCGCTGATGACGGTGCCCTCGTTCGAGCCGATGGCCATCATGCCGGTTTCGACGCCGCTCAAATCCTGGAACGTGTCCAGATAGGTGTTCGCCAGCGCATGTACCGTAAGGCCGCGCAATTGGGCGATCTCCCAGGCATTGCGCATGGCGATATAGCGGGTCGTGAACTCCCAATCCGTGATAATCTCTTTCAGCGCATCGAGCACCGCCCCGTCCGCGGCGACATCCCGTCCGTCAATCAATCCGGGATTGACGATATCGTGCCCGCCCATATCGAGATCGCCGCTCATGGCCAGGCTTCCGTCATGCCGGAATAGGGTCGCGTCAGGTGCAGCGGCCGTCGTCCATCCCCCGGCCCGCCAGATATTCATCTCGTCGGCGTCGATATCGAAATAGAGGTCGCCCACCTGCAGGGACGTCCCGTTGAGCCGGTTGGTCGGCGCGGCAATCGTGGAATACGCGCCCAGATAGACCAGACCCAAGTTCCGCATGTCGCCGATAAAGCGGGCGGTCACGGCTTCCGGCCGACCATCGGCATCGAAACTCAGATAGCGACCGGCGCGTTCGGCGACCGTTGGAAGGGTCAGGTCGCGTTCCAGATCGGTGATCGAGGCGCGTACCGCATTGGCGGTTTCATCTGCAACCTGCTGGACCATCATCGTCAGCCGCCCGAAAGCACCATTCAAAGCTGCGGCGCGAATCTCGGTGCCGGTCGCAAACGCTTCGTCCATGGTGAAGGGCATGGCCCGCCAAAGGGTAATTCGGGACCCCACTTCAGGGGGCTCGGTCAGCGAAACCTCACCGCCGCCGGGATTGCCGATGCCACTGACAAAATAGGTTTCCGGGTCGAGGATCGCATCGTTGACCGCGACCGTAAGGTCGGAGTCCGCGAGAATCTGAAACGGATAGTCGAAAATCCGCATGCCGCCCGGCTCGGCCTGAATGTATTGAATACGGGACGGCGTTCCGCCGGAGAGGGGGTCATTCATGGTCTTGGTCCATTCACAATAGGGGGATGGCGGCCAGGCCGTAGTTGTCTCAGTCGCCGCTCATTGAGACGATCTGCTGGCCGATGCCGACCAATTGCTGGCCCGACGACAGCATCGACTGGATGCCGCCATACTTATCGTCCAACAAGCTGCCGGCGCCGGCTTGCCCGGAATCGTAGAGCGCCCGGCCTTCGGAAAGTTGTCGGTCGAAGGCGCCGTTAAGGCCGCGCAGAACGGCCTCACCGGACCCGCCCGTTGTGCCGACGCCTGAGGCAGACAATCTGGCGCGGGCGGCACCGATCTCCTGCTTTCGTTTTCGTTCGAGATTCCGCTCGTCGATGCGTTGCTGCAGGGCGGCCTGCTGTTGCTGCTGTTCGATGCGGGCGGCCTGCGCCTTTCGGCTGGCGCTGGCCTGTTTCGCGCTGACGACGGTCTGCGCGGCGGACATCACAAGGGATGCGATCGCCAAGGCGGGGGCTGCGGCCATGATGGGCTCCTTCCAAGCTCAGCCGTTTGTCGAAATTTCGGTCAGGACCGAAAGCAGGGTGCAGGGCAACGGATCCGCCTGTTCGATCCGCCAAAGCGGCTTGGGGTCACCGTGCCGCCAGCCCAAAGCCCGAACGGTGCGGTCCCCGGTCACACGGCGGATCGGCTGATCGAAACGGGATTCGCCAAAGTATTCGAAGGACAGTGAGCGCAATCCGCTGCCGGTATCGACCGACAAGGCGGCGGTATCGAGCATGCGGAACGTTGCCCGCACCAACCGGAAGGCGGTGCCCTGGCTGATGCCCGATGCGCCTTGCAGGAATGGCGGCAGGGGCTCGATATGGTGGCTGTAGGGCAGGCCTGATTCGATCCGGAAAGCCGGATCGGATAGGGTGACGGCACCGTTCGAAACCGCCTGACGGCCGCGAACGACCCCGTCGGCGATGATGTCGACCTCCCAATTCTCAAGCCATGGCAGGGCGTTCCAGATCCGTCGCCCGTCATCGCCTTCCGCGACCGTCCCGCTATAGGCGCAGTCGGTCAGCAGTTCCGCGTCGAACCGCTCTATGGAATGGCGGCCGTGCCGGTCGATCAGGGTATAGACGTCTTCTCCGACCACGGCGATCGACAGGAAGGCGCCGTCCGTGGTCGTCAGGGACCAGGCCGTCACTTTTTCCGGCCGGAAGACGGTGACAAGCGCCAGACTGCCGTCACCGTTGACCAGATACATGATGCGTTCGCTTTTGTGGAAATCCTGGTCGACGGGATCGCGCAGCATCTCTCCGGACAAGACGGCCAGGTCATTCGATTGATAGGCCTGCTCCACGTCGGTGAACAGAAACTCGCGCAACTCCTTCCCGCTGCGGGATACGAACAAGGTCGCACCGTCCACGTCGCGCGGCAGGATCGATCGATCCACCGGCGACCCGACACGGGTCTGACGCTTCAGCTGGATCGCGGACGGTGTCAGCGGATCGCCGGTGACCATCCATTCCGCGCCGGAGGTGAAGACTTGCAGATGGCGGCCGGAAAAGACGGCGCGGATCGCGTTGACCTGATCCGACAGGATGGCGAATTCGATCGCCTCGTCGTCTTCCGCCTCCCCCAGGTCGAAATTGAACAGATCGGCGGATTTCGACAGCCAGAGCCGGTTGGTCAGATCGCGGCTGCCGCCGATCACCAGGCGGTCCTGATGGAAGCAGCAGCAGACCGGATATCCCCGAACCGGAGAGAAAGCGGCCTCCTCCCAATCCTTCTGCGCCCCGGTCCCGATCAACGTTTCCTGGACGGTCGCTACCGCCGTCCGCGGGCCGCCGACCGAATTGATCTCGACTTCCTTGTCGGACAAGCGGAACCGCGTTCCGACATGACCGATCTCGAAGATGTCCTGCGACGCGGTCAGCGTGACCTGGCCCGTCGTGGCGCTGGGCTGGATCGTGATCTCCTCGTCGGCGAACCGATAGAAGGGTTGAAAGATCCGTCCGTCCTTTTCGTGGAACTTCCAATCGCTCAGCGTCCAGTCCAGCGCGGCTTTGCGGGTCAGACGCTTCGGCGGCACATCCGGATGAACCAGCAGCAACGTGTCCGCGCTTTGCGTCCAGGTCAGATGCGCCAACTGGCCCTCGGACCAGGGCGTCGCCAGATCCGCGATCTTCGCGTCACCGGAAAACACCGATACCTGGAAATCGGTAAAGACCAGCAGATAGACCTGTTCCGTATTGAATTCGAAGGATACGAGCCGACCGGGCCCCGGCGCGGCGGATACGAAACGCAGGCCGGACCGCCGCGTGACCCCGCCGGTCGGGAAAATGCGTACATTGCGCAGTTTCGCAGCCCCGTTCTGATAGGCGGTCAGGTCGCCGCGCCCCAGAAGATGGGGCGAAATTTCTCCGGCGGTGAAGTTGGTCTTGATCGTCTTGACGCGCGCCATCAGCCCCGGACCTCCACCAACGTGAAGTCGTCGAACCGGGCGGGCGTGTCCTGTTGTGCGTCGATCAAACGCGCGGTGCGGACCCGTTCCTCCGCCAACCGGTGCAGCGCCTCGGCCCGCGAGGTACTCTCCGTCAGCGGCAGGCAATACTCCGCTGCCAGTCGCGCGATCAGGGCCTCATCGAAGAAGGCCGGGAAGGCGTTTTCCACCGGCCGGTAGATATAGGTCAGCGTGATTGCGGGTACGTCGGCATGCAGTCGGTTCTCCGCGATCCGGTATTCGATGCCGCGCCCCCGCCCGCCCCCGCCGGCCGACAGCGCGCGCAGGAAATCGACGGGAAGCTGAAAGGCGCAGCCGTAATCCGCGACCGGCCCGATTTCGAGGCGCGGCAGGTCACGTTGCGCCGTCGCGAAGTTCCAGGGATGCGCGGATAACAGCGCATCGCGCGTCGTGGCATAGAGCGCCGCCGCGACGGTACTTTCCGCCGAACCATCATCGAAACTGGAAATCGGCATCGCGCCGATCTTGATCAACGCCTGGCTGGCCAACTGAATACTGTTCAAAGCCATCGCGGCCTCCCGAAAAAGAACGGGCCGCCGGAAACCGGCGGCCCAGTTGGAGGGAATGAAAGAAGCCGATCAGTCCGTATCGGCACCGCCGACGGCGGTCATGTTGTCGACATCGACGGTGCCGCCATCATTTGCCGAGATATGCAGAATGCCGGAGGACAGGCCGCTGTCGGTATCGGTATTGGCCAGGATCATGTCGCCGACCCGAAGCATGGTCGCCGCGTCGTTGAAGTAACCCGACGTATCGACCTCGGCGGCCAGATCCGGGGTGGTGTAATGCCAAAGCGTGAAACCGTTCGCATAGGCGATCACGCTCAGGTCCTGGGATTTGAAAGCCATGATGCGGCGTCCTTTCGATTACGATTCAAGGCAGGGCAGGCGGACGATCCCGGTCGGGTCGATAACGCCGGCGCCTTGGCTCATCATGTGATTGACGAAATGGGCGGCGCGGTCGCCGTGCCAGGTGATGTCGGCCTTCACGTCCTGGCCGATGGCATGACCAACCGCCGTCTTGTGATACCAGTAGCCGTTGCGCACCCCGCCGGAGAGGGCGAGGCCGGAATGCGGCATCCACAGCGTGCCGAGCCATCGTTTGGCCTGCGTCCCGCGCCAGGGCAGGTCGTCACTGCCGACATAGTCGGCATTGGCGAACTCCTCGATATCCAGCAGGTCGCTCCATTGCTTCCAACCGATGACGGCGTAACGCTGACCGTCGTCCGGCACGTCCAGCGCGCCCAGCATTTCAAAGGCTTCCAACACTTTCGACTTGGTCAGGCCGGTCGTGCCGTCTTCGGAGTCTTGCGACGAAGGCGTGGTTTCCATCGCCGCGATCAGCAGCTCGTCGGTCTTGCGGCCCAGCGCATAGGCGCCGGCATTGGCGACAACGGACCGTTCGTCGTGGCGCAGCTTGATCTCGTCCAGCGCGTCGACCCAATCGCCCGCGTAATAATCCTGAAGCGCGATTTCGACCGGCACATGATCGATATTCATCACCGGCACCTTGCCGTGCCGTGCCTTGGTGGAGGCCGTGCCCTTGCCGACCTTTTGGAAGGTGGTCGAACTGCCCTTGATTCCGTCCTTGGTGCGCACGGTGTTGCGAAGCTTCGATCCCATGCGCTGATAGGCGAGATGGACCTCGGCCTCGAACTGCCGGGAAAAGGACTGTTCCACAGTCGTGGACATGTCTGGTTTCCTTTCAGAGTTTTCCGGAAATGCGGTTCCTTACGGGTCCGGTTGTCGCTGCCGAGACAGGTTGGCCGGGGAGCCTGGACCTTGGACTTTGGGGCATGGCGGCCGGGAAGACCGGCCGTCCCGCCCGGCGGACGCGGCAGTGCCGAACGTGCGCAGGCAGATGGGGGAGGTCGCCGCACGCGGCGCCGGAGCGCGCGATTGCGGGACGGGACGGTTATCGGCCGGGGGTGATCAGGGCCGGTCCGCCGAAGAATTGTCCGGCAGGGCCGGGTTCCGGGACGCGGACACACGTGTGCCCTGTTCTTGGTCTTCAGTTTAGAAATTAATGAGAACAAGTCAAGAACTAAATCGAGAACAGAACATCCCAAATCACCGTTCCGTCGTCCTGCACCGGCTTGCGGGCGAAGGGCCGTCGCCATACTGTGCCGGAATGATCTATCACCTCGCAAAACAGCAGGCGTGGCAGGCGGCGCAGCAAACCGGACGCTATACCGGGTCGGAAGCGGACCGTGCCGACGGCTTTCTGCATTTTTCCACCGCTGAACAGATCGCGGAAAGCGCCCGCAAACATCGCGCGGGTGAAGCGGATCTGGTGCTGCTGGGCGTCGAAGAGGCTTCGCTGGGGCAAACGCTGGTTTGGGAAAAGTCGCGCGGCGGCGCGCTGTTTCCTCATGTCTATGGCGATGTCCCCTTGGACGCCATCAGACTGGCGGCGCCCCTGCCGTTAGGGGCCGACGGCGCCCATGTATTTCCGGAGTTGCCGGGCGATCATGAGCCTTCATGACCTGATGATGCCTTTGGTGCGCTGCCTCGATCCGGAGCAGGCGCACCGATTGACGATTGCCGCGATGCGCCGGGGATTGGGTCCGCGAATGGGCCGGTCGACCGACGATCGCCTCACGGTCCAGGCCTTCGGCCTGACCTTCCCCAGTCCCATCGGGCTGGCGGCCGGTTTCGACAAGGATGCTGAGGTCGTGCGTGGCGCCTTCGCCATGGGGTTCGGCTTCGTCGAAGTCGGCTCCATCACACCGCTGGCGCAGCAGGGCAATCCGAAACCCCGGCTTTTCCGCCTGGCGCAGGATGGCGCGGTGATCAACCGCATGGGGTTCAACAACAAGGGTGCGGCCGCCGCCGCCGCGCGGCTTCATGAACTGCGTCGCAAGCCTTTGCCGGGTCCGTTGGGCGTGAACTTCGGCAAGAACAAGACCAGCGAGGATGCCGCCGCCGATTACGCCGCCTGCAGTGCCGCCCTGTCGAAATACGCCGATTACATCACGATCAACGTATCCTCCCCGAACACGCCGGGACTGCGGGCCCTGCAGTCGCCGGACCAGTTGCGGGAACTGGTGGCGGCGGTGCGCCGGTCCGCGGACCCTTCGGACAGCCTGCCGCCGATTCTGGTGAAAATCGCGCCCGATCTGGAAGAGGCGGATTTGGAAAGCATTGCCGAGGTCGCGGCCGAACCCGATGTCGGCGGCTTGATCGTTTCGAACACCACCATCGCCCGGCCTGAGACGCTGAAATCGCCCCAGGCCTCGGAAACCGGAGGGTTGAGCGGACGGCCGCTGTTCGAGCCTTCGACCGACATGCTGCGCCGGATCTATCGGCTGACAGGCGGTAAGGTCCCGTTGATCGGCGTCGGGGGCGTCTCGTCGGCGGCGGATGCCTACCGCAAGATTCGGTCGGGCGCGACGCTGGTACAGCTTTATTCCGCGCTGATCTATGAAGGGCCGGGATTGGTCGCGCGAATCACCCGTGATCTGCCGGCGCTTCTGGCCCGCGACGGTTTCGCCCGCGTCGCCGATGCCGTGGGTGCCGATTGCCGGTGATTTCCCAGATTTATTAAAGACTTATGCCGGACGCCTCGAAGTCGTTGCGGAACCGGACCGAAGGACGTGTTTTGACCTGGGAATTTTGCTACCCTCCCGAACTGCAATAAAGGTTTCATCTTTTCGGCGGCGCCCTGCGCCAGCGCCGCCTTCCGGGACAGCCGAATGAGCCGCGTTTGGCATATGCTGATCTTCTTCTGCTACGTGACGCTGGCCTCGGCGATCGGGGTCCTGGCGCATCGCGTGATTCCC